>NZ_KV908322.1:0-426878 GCF_001999765.1 Sinomonas mesophila
GGCCGGTGGGTGCGCCGGTGGGGGTGCCGAAGGCCACGAAGTAGATGCCCAGGACGAGGAAGGCCAGGAGGGCGGCGACCTTGATGAGGGCGAACCAGAACTCCATCTCGCCGAAGACCTTGACCGAGACCAGGTTCAGGGCCAGGACCAGGACGAGGGCGATCAGGGCCCAGGCCCACTGCGGGACGGCGCCGATCCAGGGCACGTAGCGGCCGAAGAAGTTCATGTACAGGGCCGCGGCGGTGATGTCCACGATGGTGGTCATGGCCCAGTTGATCCAGTAGAACCAGCCGGAGACGTAGGCGGCCTTCTCGCCGAAGAACTCCCGGGCGTAGGAGACGAAGGAGCCGGAGGAGGGCCGGTGCAGGACGAGCTCGCCCAGGGCGCGCAGGATGAGGAAGACGAACGCGCCGCAGATCGCGTAGGAGAGCACGAGGGAGGGCCCGGCCGCGGCGAGCCGGCCGCCGGCGCCGAGGAACAGGCCCGTGCCGATCGCACCGCCGATCGCGATCATCTGGATCTGCCGGGCCTTGAGGCCCTTGTGGTAGCCCGCGTCCTCGGCATGGAGCACGTGGTCCGCCGCGTGCGCGTGGCCATGATCCTCGAGGTGGTCAGGGATGTCGGCGCCCTGGGGCTGGGCGCCCTGGGGCTGGGCAGGGTGCATGGAGGACATCAGTGTCCCTTTCACTGGGGGGATGGGGGCAGGGGGACAGGGTCAGGGGAGGGCGGCCGGGGAGGAGGCCCGGCGCCTACCGGCTCAGGTTCGCGAGCCGCTCCGGCCGCAGGAGCTCCTCGAGCCGCTCGGCGGTCAGGAGCCCGCGCTCGAGCACGAGCTCCGCGACGCCGCGTCCGCTCGCGAGGGCTTCCTGCGCGATGGAGGTCGCGGCCGCATAGCCGAGGTAGGGATTGAGCGCCGTGACGAGGCCGATCGACTGTTCGACGGACGCCCGGAGTCGCTCCTCGTTCGCGGTGATGCCCCGAACGCAGCGCTCGGTCAGCGTCTCGCACGCCGCCGTGAGGTGCGTGATGCTCTTGTGCAGGCTGTGCACGATCACGGGCTCGAAGGCGTTGAGCTGGAGCTGGCCGCCCTCGGCCGCGAGCGTGATCGTCACGTCGTTCCCGATCACCTCGAAGGCGACCTGGTTGACCACCTCGGGGATCACGGGGTTGATCTTCCCCGGCATGATCGAGGAGCCGGACTGCACGGCTGGCAGGCTGATCTCGGCGAAGCCCGCGCGCGGCCCCGAGGCGAGCAGGCGCAGGTCGTTGCAGATCTTCGAGAGCTTGACGGCCACGCGCTTGAGGACGCCCGAGAGGTGCACGAACGCGCCCATGTCCTGGGTCGCCTCGATGAGGTCGACGGCGGTCACGAGGGGCAGGCCGGTCGCCTCGCCGAGGTGGCGGCAGGCGGCCTCGGCGTAGCCGGGCGGGGCGTTGAGACCCGTGCCGATCGCCGTGGCGCCGAGGTTGATCTCGTGGATCAGGGTCGAGGCCTCGCGCAGGCGTTCGCGGTCCTCGCCGATCGTGACCGCGTAGGTGCCGAACTCTTGGCCCAGCGTCATCGGCACGGCGTCCTGGAGCTGGGTCCGGCCCATCTTCACGACCGTGCGGAACTCCGCCGCCTTCTCCGCGCAGGCGTCCTCGAGCCGCACGAGTGCGCCGAGCAGCTCCTCGATCCCGGCGACCGTGGCGACCCGGACGGCTGTGGGGTAGACGTCGTTCGTGGACTGGCTCAGGTTCACGTGGTCGTTCGGGTGCAGGTAGGCGTACTCGCCCTTCGCATGGCCGAGCAGCTCGAGCGCGCGGTTCGCGATGACCTCGTTCGCGTTCATGTTCGACGACGTCCCCGCGCCGCCCTGGATGACGTCGACGACGAACTGGTCCACGAGGTGCCCGTCGAGGATCTCGCGGCACGCGGCCTCGATCGCCTCGCCGCGCTCGGCGTCGAGCAGCCCGAGCTCGCGGTTCGTCCGCGCCGCCGCGAGCTTGACGGCGGCGAGGCCGCGCACCAGATGGCCGTTGGTCGAGAGCGGCTGCCCCGTGATCGGGAAGTTCTCGACGGCCCGCAGGGTGTGCACGCCCCAATAGGCCTCGGCGGGGACGAGCCGGTCGCCGAGAAGGTCATGGTCGGTCCGGTGTGCACCGTCCTTGGAGTCCTCGAGCGGGGTGGTCGGTTGGGTCATGGCGGCGTCGCCTTTCGGTTCTGGTGCCGGGCAGGGTCAGGTGGCTGCGGTCAGCTGGTCGGGAACGCGTCGTCGAGGGCCACGAGGCTGCCCATCGGCCGCCCGCCGCCGAGCACGTCGGGACGCGCGAGCTGGGCCAGCGGCCCGCCGTCGAGCGCCTCCGGGACGCCGAGAGCGGCGAGGGCGCGCACAGTGATCGGCATGCGGGCGCGGTCGCCGCCGTCGGCGACCTTGACGGCCACGGCGCGGCCGTCGGGCAGGCCCACGAGCTGGACGCCCTCGAAGCCGTCCTTGGCCACGGCTCCCGGCACGAGACGCATGAGGACCGTGACGTCGCGGCCCTCGCCGGCGACCATCTCGGGGTGGGTGTGCATCGCGCGGCCGACGGCGGCTTCCGCGCTCGGGCGAGCGGCGTCGCCGTCGTGCGTGGCGGCCCACTCATGCTTGGCGGCGGCACGCGCGAGGAGGCCGTAGGCGCGGGCCATCCCTGCGAGGCTCACCGCGGGCACGGGGGTTCCGCAGCCGTCCGTGCTCCAGGTCTCCGGCTCCTCGCCGGTCAGCTCGGCGACGGTTTCGGCGATGAGCCGCTGGAGCGGGTGCCCCGGGTCGAGGTACCCCGCGACGGGCCAGCCGTTGAGCGTGCAGACGGCGGCCATGGCAGCGTGCTTGCCGGAGCAGTTCTGGCACAGCCGGTCGGGCCGGCCGGACGCGCGGAGCCAGGCCTCACGCTCGGGGACGCCGTAGGGCAGGTCCGTGGTGTTGGCGAGGGCCGACGCGTCGAGTCCGTGCAGCCCGAGGATCCGCAGGGCGCCCTCGCGGTGTCCAGGCCCGCCGCTGTGGCTCGCGGCAGCCAGGGCGAGCAGGTCGTCGGTCACGCTGAGCCCGGCGCGGACGAGCGCAACGGCCTGGAGGGGCTTGAGCGCGGAACGCGGGTAGAACGGCGCGGAGTCGCCTGCCGCCCACAGGAGCCGGCCGTCAGCGTCCGTCGCGGCGATGCTGCCATAGTGCACGCTCTCGATGAGCTCCCCGCGCCATTGGACCGCGAGCGGGACGTGAGCGGGCAGGGCGCCCGCGACAGCGGGGCGCCGGAGGGCTGCGGGCAGCGTGGCTTCGGGCAGGGCGGGAGAAGGCGTCATGGTTCCTGGGGGAGTCGGAGACGGAATCAGGGGTCAAAGGGGCGGCAGGCGCTGCCCGGCGGCGGCGTCAGCCCTCGGGCGGGCTGGAGCCGAGGGAGCCGAGGGCCCGCCCGACGGCCTCGAGGTGCTCGGCCATGGCCGCGCTGGCAAGCTCGGCGGAGCCGGCCTCGATCGCGGCGAGGATCTTCTGGTGCTCGAGGTCCGAGGCGTGCTGGCGGTCGGCGATGAGATTGAGCGTCTCGGACTGGTGGGCAAGGGCCTCGCGGAGGTCCGTGACGACCGACTCGAAGACCTTGTTGCCGCTCGTCCGGGCAATGTGGCAGTGGAAGGTCGCATCGAGCGCGACCCACGCGGCGGGGTCGTCCTCGAGCGCCATGTCCGCGACGATCCCCCTGAGGGTCGCGAGGTCCTCCTCGCTCCGGCGCACCGCGGCGAGGCCCGCGGCGGGGATCTCGATGTGGGGGCGGGCCTCGGTGAGGTCCCGCGCGGAGTACCTGCCGAGGACGAGGTCGCCCGAGACGCGGCCCGAGACGACGAACGTGCCCTTGCCGGTGTGGGTCTCCGTGAGGCCGAGCGCCGCGCAGGAGCGCAGGGCCTCGCGGACGACCGAGCGGCTCACGCCGTACCGCGCCGCGAGGGCTGACTCGGACGGGAGCCTGCTCCCGACGGGAACGGTCCCCGACTCGATCTCCGAGCGGAGGTCCGCGAGCACGGCCTCGGCAGCGCTGAGGCGGGCGAGGGGCCGACGATCCGTCGTTCCGAGCCGCCCCTCAGACTGTCGAGGTGTCGTGCTGTCTGACAGGTTCACGCGAACGACTATGGCAGTCGTCACAGGAGCGTGTCAAGCGCGCGGCGAGGGAAGCCCGTGAGGATGACGTCGCCCGGGTGGAGCGTCATGAACGAGCTCGCATGGACGAGGATCTCTTCGAGGCCCCAGCTCAAATTCTCGATCCGCCCCGCGCACAGCGGCGAGCCGTCGACCGCGACGCGCAGCTCGGCGTCGTCCGCGGGCCGCCGCGTGACGATCCAAGGTCCTAGCGGGGCGGAGGAGGCGTCAGGCTGGATGCTCACCCGGCCATCCTAGGGGCGGGCCCGGTGCCCCGGCCGTCCCGGGGGTTGCGCTGGCCCGGCTGCGGAGGTCCGGGCCCGGGTTCGCTATGGTGGCCCCATGGAAGCCGTCCCGCCGCGCCGCCGCCTTCCCCGACCCGTCGCCACGGCCGCCCTGGCCATCGTCACCCTCACCCTCATCGCCGCGTGCTCGGCGGCCCCCCACACGCCCGTCTGGACCGGCGTGACGAGCGGGTCGCCGGCGGCCACGTCGGCCGGCTCGGCCTCAGCCAGCCCGAGCGGGAGCCCCACCGGCACCGCGAGCGGCGACGCCACGCCGTCGTCCGCCCCGACCTCCGGCGCGTGGAAGACATTCACCGACCCCGGCCGGACCCTGAGCTTCCAGCTTCCCGAAGCATGGATCGTCCAGTCCGTGGCCCCGGACCCGGGATCGCGGCCCGGGGCCCTGCGCTTCGACGTCAAGACCGCCGAGGGGGAACCGGTCGCGACGCTGCACACGGGCGTGCCGGTCGCGTTCGCGGAGTCGTGCCCGGAGGGGGAACGCCACGGCTACACGGTCCTCGCGAGCGAGCCGGTCGAGGTCCCCTTCGCCGACATCCCCGGTGCCATCGAGCCGCGGTTCGTCCTCCGGGCCGTCCACTCGAGGGCGTTCATCGCCTCCTACGGCCTCACCAACATGCCGACGGCGGTCGAGGGCAAGGTCTGCCAGCTGCAGAACCGGGTCTCGGGCCCGGAGACGACGGGCGGCTTCTGGTTCGCGGACCAGCCCTTCGTCGATCCGGGCTCGGCGGAGTTCGGGAGCACGCGGACGATGTTCGATACCCTTGCCGAGGTGTCGTCCTACGCAAGCTCCTCGACCGAGTTCGCCGACGCCCGGCGCATGATCATGTCGCTGAAGTTCACGTCCCAGCACTAGCCCCTTTCGGAGCCCCATGCAGCGAAACGTCAGCGCCCGCCTGTCCTTCACGACCGCGGCGCGGACCAAGCTCGCGATGGCCGTGGCCGTCGCGCGCCAGCCCGGCTACACGTCCTTCGAAGAGGAGCTCCTCATCACCTCGGACGGCGAGCGGCTCGAGGCGCGCGAGCTGCTCGACGGGCATGGCGGCCGCTTCCACGTCCTCGAATTCGGGGAGCCAGCGGAGGTCGAGGTCGTCTACACGGCCCGGGTCGGTGGCACGTGCGAGCCCGAGCCCGCCGACGAGATGGAGCTCATCCGCTACGTCAGGCCCAGCCGGTACGCCGAGAGCGACAGGCTCCTGCCGACGTCCTACGCCCAGTTCGGCTCGCTGCGCGGGATGGACCTCGTCACGGCCGTCCGAAATTGGGTGCACGGACAGCTCTCCTACGTGAGCGGGTCCTCGCGCGGCACGGACGGCGCTGTCGAGACGCTCCTGCACCGCCGCGGGGTGTGCCGCGACTACGCCCACCTGGCGATCGCGCTCCTGCGTGCCAAGGACGTGCCCGCCCGGCTCGCCGCTGTCTATGCGCCCGGTCTGCGCCCCATGGACTTCCACGCGGTGGCCGAGGCCTATGCCGACGGCGCGTGGCACGTCATCGACCCAACCGGCCTCGCGCCGCGCTCGGCGATGCTGCGCATCACGGCCGGCCGCGACGCCTCGGACACGGCCTTCCTGTCTACCGTGGGCGGGAGCCTCACGCTCAAGCGCCTCAGCGTAGGCGCCGAGGTCGAGGGCGAACTCCCCGCCGAGGACCCGGCCGCTGTCGTCCGCCTCGCCTGAGACCGCGCCCACTGGTGCAGTGTCTCTGGCGGGCATCGGGTCTGGACAGCCGTTTGGGCCATCGAGCACCGGGTACTCCCACCGGGACGGCTCAGATCGCCACCGGCCCAGAAGAGGGTGGATCGCTATGAAGTCAAAGATGAAGGTCTTCTTGGGAGTCGCCGCATTATTGCTGATCGCAGGCGGAGGCTTGTTTCTCTACACCAGCATCCGTCCTGCCCAGAGCTGGGCGGAGTACAATCCGCAGATCAGCCAGGCTGATTTCACAACGCAGATTTCCAACAAGTACTTCGCCCTTCCCCTCGGCAAGAAGCTGGTCTATGAAGCCACGAACAGGGGAGGCAGCGAGAGAATTGAGATAGAAATTCTCAAAGAGACCAAGATCATCGAAGGCATCGAGACTGTCATCTATCTGGACAGGGAATACAAGAACGGGCAGCTCGTCGAGGAAACCCGGGACTACCTGGCCCAGCACAAGAGCGGCGATGTCTGGTACTTCGGCGAAGACGTCAGCAACTTTGTGGACGGAAAATTGAAGGATCATCGGGGATCCTTCATGCACGGCAGGGACGGCGCAAAAGCGGGCATCTGGATGAAGGCCGAACAGAGGATCGGAGATTCCTACAGACAGGAATACTACCGGGGTCATGCCGAGGATATGCGAGATACTGTCGAAACCGGTCTGACCGTCTCTACGGGAATGGGCACTTTCAGAGATTGCGTCAAGGTCTATGACTGGACGCCGCTTGAGCTAACCTCCCGAGAGCACAAGTACTACTGCCCTGAGGTCAGTTCGCTGGTCCTCATTGAGGACATTTTCACTGGCAAGCGAACAGAACTCACGGATATGGTTCTGGCCAGCACGGGCTAGCGCTGCATCCGACAGGACCACATCCGACGGGTCCCCGTCCGACAGCGCCACGGAGCCCGTCGCAAGGTTCAGTCGCGCTCCGGCGCTCCCGTGCGGAGGACCTGGAAATCTGCTCCCAGTTCCACGTCAACCTCGGAGCCGTCCGGAAGGATGATCCCCACCTCATAGGCGGAGCCGGCTTCGTTCTCCCGTTCCACTTCGCCTACCTGGCCCTGGCCAACCTTCGCCAGCGCGGCTTGCCCTGCCTTGTCCCTTTCCTCGGCGCTCAGAGGCGCCCCGGAGTCGGATCCATCATCGTCCTGCTCTGTCGATACGACGTGGAACGAGCTGTTCGGCGCCACAGTGCTGGGTCCCGCCAACGATTGACTGTCGCCCAACGTGCTGCCCGCAACGGCTGCGGACGCCCCGCCCAGGGTGGCCGCGGCTGCGGCAAGGCTGGTGATCCAAAGGGTCTTCCGGTCCATGACAGTCTCCTGTTGTCTGTCCCCCGACCCACTCGATCGTTGCTTTCCCATCATCCTCCGGCGGCTCATTCGGAGGGAAGGATTGGAATGGGTGATGCACCCTGCGCTAGAGCGGGTGGTTCGCGACGACGTGCTCCCGCAGCCGTGCAGTGAGTCGCTGAAGCGCCGCGAGCTCCTCGCTGTCGAGGGCGCCGTCGAGGATCCGCGCGATCTCGCGGACGTGGGCCCGGCCGATCTCCCGCTGGAGCCCGCGCCCCGCGTCGGTGAGCCGCACGACGATGCCGCGGCCGTCCTCGGGGGCGCTCTCGCGGGTCACGAGGCCCTGCTTGTCGAGCCGCTCGACCAAACGTGAGAGGCTTGACTGGGCCAGGAGCACGTGGTCGTTGAGCTCGTTGAGGCGCAGGCCGCCGCCCGGACAGGCGCTGAGCGTGAAGAGCACGTCGTACTCCTTGATGCCGAGGCGCCGGAACGCCGGGTCGCGCGAAAGCCTGCGCATGACGGCGACCTGGGCCCGGAAGAGCGACTCCCAGGCCTCGGCGGCCTCGCGCACCGTGGGCGTTCTCATGGTCGCCCCACGCTGCCATCCGCCGCGCCCGCGCCGGCACCTGCGGTCGCGTCCGCGGGCTCACCGCCGTCGCCGGCGAGCTCGGCTGCCCGCTTCGCCGCGACCCGGGCGTCATGGGTGGGCGCCTCGGGGACGTCCGCGGGCCGGCCCTCGGCGAAGCCTGCCTTGAGCTGGGGGAGCACCTCCCCGAGGAGGTCGAGCTGCTCGAGGACCGTCCTGAGCGGGAGCCCCGCGTGGTCGACGAGGAAGAGCTGGCGCTGGTAGTCCCCGAAGTAGTCGCGGAAGGCGAGGGTCTTCTCGACGAACTCGGCCGGGCTGCCCACCGTCAGGGGGGTCTGCGCCGTGAAGTCCTCCATCGAGGGGCCGTGGCCGTAGACGGGCGCGTTGTCGAAGTACGGCCGGAACTCGCGCTTCGCGTCCTGGGAGTTCCTCCGCATGAAGAACTGCCCGCCCAGGCCGACGATCGCCTGATGCGCCTTGCCGTGCCCGTAGTGCTCGTACCGCTCGCGGTAGAGGCTGATGAGCCGGATGTAGTGCTCCTTGGGCCAGAAGATGTTGTTCGCGAAGAAGCCGTCGCCGTAGTAGGCGGCGAGCTCGGCGACCTGCGGGGTGCGGATCGAGCCGTGCCACACGAACGGCGCCACCTCGTCGAGCGGGCGCGGCGTGACCGTGAAGTTGTGCAGCGGCGTGCGGAACTTGCCGCTCCACGTGACCGTCTCCTCGTCCCACAGGCGGCGCAGGAGCGCGTAGTTCTCGATCGTGAGCTCGAGGGAGTCCTGCGGGTTCTTGCCGAACCACGGGTAGACGGGCGCTGTGTTGCCGCGGCCCAGCACGAGGTCCGTCCTGCCGCCGACGAGGTGCTGGAGCATGCCGAAGTCCTCGGCGATCTTGACCGGGTCGTTGGTCGTGATGAGCGTCGTCGCGGTGGAGAGGATGAGCCTCTCGGTCTGCGCTCCGATGTACCCGAGGAGCGTCGTGGGGGAGCTCGGGTAGAACGGCGGGTTGTGGTGCTCGCCGGTCGCAAAGACGTCCAGTCCCACCTCCTCGGCGTGCTTGGCGATCTTCACGATCGCCTGGATGCGCTCGCCCTCGGTCGGCATGCGACCCGTGGTCGGGTCGAGCGTGACGTCGCCGACGCTGAAGATTCCGAACTGCATGGGAGGGACCCCTTCCTCTGGGTGCTGGCTCTCGGTCTACCGGGAGTCTAGCAGGATAGATGCATTTGCATCTACTTGAACCGAGGCAGGGGCGGATCCATTCCCGCCCCGGGACGAGTCCCCGGGCCGTCAGGTCCTCGCCGCGCGCCGTCCGCTGACCCGGGGCACCTCGCCCGTCGTCCAGTCAGCCTGGGCGTCCCCGGCGGGTGCGGCGACGTCGTCGCCCGGCGTCCGCCCGGCGTCGTCCGTGCCGCCGTCCTCCATGGTCACCGGAGCGCGCCGCAGGTCCCGCAGGAGCCGGCGCCGCTCGAGGCGGCCCTCGACGAGCCGGTACAGCACTGGGACGATCACCAGCGTGAGCGCCGTCGAGGAGACGAGGCCGCCGATGACGACGACGGCGAGCGGCTGCGCGATGAACCCGCCGCCGCCCGTGAGGCCGAGCGCCATGGGGATCAGGGCGAAGACGGTCGCGAGGGCCGTCATGAGGATGGGCCGCAGTCGCTGGCGGGCGCCCCGCTCGATCGCCTCGGCGAGGTCCAGGGCCGCCCGGCCCGGGGAGGGCCGCCGGTACTGGTTGATGAGGTCGATGAGGACGATCGCGTTCGTCACGACGATGCCCACGAGCATGAGCAGGCCGATGAGCCCGGGCAGGCCGAGCGGGATCTGCGCGACGAGCAGGGCCGCGATCGCTCCCGTCGCGGCGAACGGGATCGAGACGAGGAGGATGAGCGGCTGCACGAGGCTCTTGAACGCGGCCACCATGATGACGTACACGATCACGATCGCCGCGAGGAGGGCGAGCCCGAGCTGGCGGAAGGACTCGGCCTGCTGCGTGCTCGCGCCGCCGACCGTGGCCGTCGCGCCGCGGTCGAGGCCCAGGGCGTCGACGCGGCGCTGGACCTCGGCGCTCACGGCCCCGAGGTTCGTGTCCTCGGGGGCGACCGAGACGGTCGCGGTGCGCTGCCCGGAGGTGCTCGTGACGGTCACGGGGACGTCGACGGCGTCCACGCTCGCGATCGCCCCGAGGGTGAGCCCGCCCGGGGCGCCGGGGATCCGGAGCGAGCGCACGGCCTCAACGCTGGTGAACTGCGTCCCGCGTCCGATCCGCACGGGGTAGTCGGTCGTGCCGAAGCGCACCGTCCCCGCGGGCAGCGGACTCGCCGTGGCGGCGAGGGCCGTCGCGATCTGCTGCTCGCTGAGCCGGGCGGCGGCGGCCTTGGCGCGGTCGACGCGCACCTGCACGACGGGCTGGCCCGCGGCGAGGTTGCTCGTCACGCCCGTCGCCCCGGGGACGCCCTCGAGCGCTGCGAGGACGTCCTCGTTCGCCGCGGCGAGGGCCTCGGCGTCGGGCGCCTTGACCGTGACGTCCACGGTCGAGGAGGTCCTGAAGCCGCCCTGCTGCCGGCCCACGCTCACGGTGCCGACGCCGTCGAGGCGGCCGACGGCGTCGCGCACCTCGGCCTGGAGCGCCTGCTGGTCGCGGTCCTCCTCGGTGATGACGGTGAAGGTCGCGTTCGAGGCGCCGGTCGAGAGGAACGCGCCGAAGCCCGTCGTCGAGTTGCCGACCGTGACCTGGACGGTCCGCACGCCGTCGGTGCCCCGCAGGAGCTCCTCGACGCGCCCTGCCGCCGCGGAGGTGGCCTCGAGGCTCGTCCCGGGCGCCATGGACTGGCGGACGGTGAAGCTGTTCTCGCCCGAGCCGCTGAGGAGGTTCGTCTGCAGGAGCGGGGTCATCGCGAAGGTCCCCAGGAGCACGAGGCCGCCCGCGATGAGTGTGAGCACGGGGTGCCGCTGGGTCGTGCGCAGGACCGGGAGGTAGCCGCGCTGGAGCGGGGAGGCCTTCTCCTTCTCCATCGCCGCGGCCGCGGCTTCGCGCGGATCGCGCGCCTGCGCCGCGCGGTGGCCCAGGAACCAGTAGGCGAGGACGGGGACGATCGTGAGGGCGACGAGGAGGGAGGCCAGCAGCGCGAGCGTCACGGTGAGCGCGAAGGGGCGGAAGAGCTCGCCCGCGAGGCTGCCGACGAAGGCGATCGGGAGGAAGACGGCGACGGTGGTCAGGGTCGACGCCGTCACGGCGCCGGCGACCTCGCGCACGCCGTCGAGGATCGCCGTCGTCTTCTCCTCGCCGTAGCCGAGATGCCGCTTGATGTTCTCGATCACGACGATCGAGTCGTCCACGACGCGGCCGATCGCTATCGTGAGCGCGCCGAGCGTGAGGAGGTTGAGCGAGTACTCGGCGGCGTAGAGGCCGATGAACGTGGCGAGGAGGGAGAGCGGGATCGAGACGGCCGTGACGAGCGTCGCGCGGACGGAGAGCAGGAAGACGAGGATCGTCAGGACGGCGAAGCCGAGGCCCAGGAGGCCCTCGGTCGTGAGGTCCTTGATCGAGGTCTCGATGAACGGGGCCTGGTCGAACACGGTCGCCAGCCGGGCGTTCGAGCCGAGCTCGGCCTCGAGCTGGGGGAGAAGGTCGCGGACCGCGTGCGAGATCGCGACGGCGTCACCCTCGGGCTTCTTCGTCACCGAAAGGGCGAGCGTGGGCCTGCCGTCCGTTCGGGTGATCGACGTCGCCTCGTCGTCCTCGAGGGCGACGGCGGCGACGTCGCGGATCGCCGTCGGCGTCTTGCCTCCGGCTAGCGGCAGCGCACCGACTGCCTCGGGCGACTCGAGCGGGCTCCCGGCCTGGAGGGAGAGCGTTCGGCCCTCCTCCTGGACCGTGCCCACGGGCACGAGGGAGCCGTTGTTCTCCAGCGCAGTGCGGATGGCGGCGACCTCGGTGCCGCGGGCCGCGAGGGCCGCCGGGTCGGGGGTGATCTGGAGGTGGCGGGTCGCCCCGCCGGTCATGTCGGCGCCGCGCACTCCCGGGATGCGCTGGATCTTCGGCACGGCGAGCTCGGCCAGCTGCGCGCTGAGCTCGCTGAGCGGCCTGTCCGAGGATGCGGCGAGGAACACGATGGGGAAGTCGCTGATGCTGCCCGCGACGGTCTGGGGTTCGACGCCGTCCGGCAGCGTGCGCCTCACGGTTGAGACGGCGCGGTCGATCTGGTTGCGGGCCCGATCCAGGTCAGTCCCGTACGCGAACGACAGCCGGATGGTCGAGACCCCCGAGCGGGAGGTCGAGGCCGAGCTCTCGAGCCCCTCGACCGCCTGGAGCGCCTTCTCGACGGGCCCGCCCACCTGCCGGTCGACGACCTCGGGGGACGCGCCGGGCATGGACGAGACGACGGTGAGCTGCGGGAACTCGATCGAGGGGATGAGCTCCTGCTTGAGGCTCCCGGCCGTGATGACGCCGAAGGCGGCGGCGCAGACCGTGATGAGCGCGATGAGCGCCCTGTTGGCCATGGAGAGGCGGGCGAGGCTGAACATCGTGCCCTTTCACGTCACGCGGCGAACGGCCCGTGCCCTGAAGGGACACGGGCCGCTGGCCGTCTACTGGGCGGGTGCTGCGAGCTGCAACGCCGAGGCGGTGCTCGCTGCGACCTCGGCCGCGAGGGTCGGATTCTCGTCGAGCTTGACGCCGTAGCCCGGCATCATCTCCCGGAGCCGGCCCTCCCAGCCCTTGTAGAACTTCGGGAAGCAGCGCCGCATGAGCTCGAGCATGATCGGCACGGCCGTCGAGGCACCCGGCGAGGCGCCGAGGAGCGCGCCGACCGAGCCGTCGCGCGCCGTGATGACCTCGGTGCCGAACTGGAGGACGCCGCCCTTGGACGCGTCCTTCTTGATGATCTGCACACGCTGGCCCGCGCTGATGAGCTCCCAGCCGTCGCCCTTGGCCTGCGGGAAGTACTCGCGCAGCGCGTCGATCTTCGCGTCTCGGCTCTTGGCGACCTCCTTGATGAGGTAGGCCGTGAGGTCCATGTTGTCCTTCGCGACCGCGAGCATCGGGATGATGTTGCCGAGGCGGATCGAGAGCGGCAGGTCCAGGAGGGAGCCGTTCTTGAGGAAGTTCGTCGAGAAGCCGGCGTACGGGCCGAAGAGCAGCGAGCGCTTGCCTTCGACGTACCGCGTGTCGAGGTGCGGGACGGACATGGGCGGGGCGCCCACGGAGGCCTGGCCGTAGACCTTGGCGTTGTGCGTCTCTGCCACGGAGTCCTCGGTGCAGCGCAGGAACTGGCCCGACACCGGGAACCCGCCATAGCCGCGGCTCTCGGGGATGCCCGATGCCTGGAGGAGGTGGAGCGCGCCGCCGCCCGCGCCCACGAACACGAACTTGGCGTGGATGCCGCCGCGCTCGCCCGAAGCGAGGTGCTTCGTGGAGACGTTCCAGCCGCCGCGGGAGCGCTCGAGGTCCGTCACGTCGGTGCCGTAGTTGACCTCGACCCCGCTGCGGTCGAGGAAGCCGACGAGCTCGCGGCTGAGCTGGCCGAAGTCGACGTCGGTGCCCTCGGCGACGCGGGTCGCCGCGACGCGCCCCGCCCCGCGGCCCTTCATGACGAGGGGCGCCCACGACTCGATGACCGCCGGATCCTCGCTGTACTCCATCGACGAGAAGAGCGTGTGCGGCTTGAGCGCGTCGTAGCGCTTCCGCAGGTAGTCGGAGTGCGCGTCGCCGAGCACGAAGCTCATGTGCGGGACCGTGTGGATGAACTGCGACGGATCGCCGATACTGCCCTCGGTCACGAGGTGCGACCAGAACTGCCGCGAGAGCTGGTACCCCTCGTTGATGCTCAGCGCCTTCGCCGGGTCAACGGAGCCGTCCTTGGCCTGAGGGGTGTAGTTGAGCTCGCAGTAGGCCGCGTGGCCTGTTCCCGCGTTGTTCCACGGCCCCGAGCTCTCGAGCCCCACGTCGTCGAGGCGCTCGAAGAGGACGATGTTCCAGCTCGGTTCCAGCTTCTTGAGGAACGCTCCCAATGTGGCGCTCATGATGCCGCCGCCGATCAAGACGACGTCGGCGGACCGGGTGGTGGAAATGAAGGTCACTGATGTCTCCCTGCGCAAATGGACCAGAGGCAGAATATCCCTCGCCCGAGCGGTTCGCTAAATCCCCTCAGGTCCCCGCGTCAAGGCTTCTGTGCCTATTTTTTGAGGCGGATCCGATTGAACATCTCGTGCAGCACGGGCGACGTCGGATAGCTCTCGACCCGGGCCGATGTGGCCACGGCGGAGATCGGGAAGGCGATGGGCACGGCGGGCACGGTTCCGGCGAGCTGGTTGTTGATGTCGACGTACGCGTTCCGGCGCTCGGCGCCGTCGGCCAAGAACCGTGCGCGCTCGATCTTGCTGAAGAGCTGGGCATCGAAGAAGCCGAACTCTCCGTTCCTCGCCCCGAACAGGGCGGTGAGGAAGTTGTCCGGGTCGGAGTACGAGCCATTGAGGCCGAGGAGGTGGAACGCGTGGTCGCCCTTGGACGTGACGCGCGTGAGGTATCCCTCCGACCATTCGACGGGCACCGGCTTGATGTTCAGCCCGACGGTCGTGAGTTGGGCGCTGAGCTCCGCGTAGATCTTCTCGGGGGTCGGCAGGTAGGAGCGGCTCACATTGAGCGGGTAGCAGAACGTGAGCTCCTCGCCCTTGTACCCGGCTTCCGCGAGAAGCCGCTTGGCCCGCTCGGGGTCGAAGCCCGGGAAGTTCGCGGACGAGTTGAAGCCCGTCACCCGGGGCGGGACGAACTGGCCGGCTGAGGATGTGTCGTCGACGAAGAACCTGCGGATGAGGGCGTCCTTGTTGATGGCGGCGGCGACCGCCTGGCGCACCTTCTCGCTCTGCAGGGGCGACGACTCCTGGTTCATCCCGAGGTAGAAGACGGAGAACGGATCCCGGCGAGCCACGGGGAGGCCACGGCGCACGAGGGCCTCCATCGTGTCCACCGTGACGGGATCGAAGCCATCCACGCGCCCGTCGACGAGGGCCTGCAGGCGGCTCTGGGGGGTGTCGTAGACGACGAAGCTCAGCGTCGCGATCTCACCGCGCTCGCCCCAGTAGCCCGGGTAGCTCACGAGCTCGACCCGGTCCGCCGAGCGCCCGGCGAAGGAGAACGGTCCCGTGCCGACCGGATGCAGGCCGTAGCGGGAGATCGGGCCCGCCGGCGTGGGCTGGTCCAGGAGGTCTGCTGTGCCCTCCGCGAGCGCCTTGGGCGAGGAGATGGCGAAGGCCGGCATCGTGAGGGCATCGAGGAACGCCGTGAGGGGGCGCGTCAGCTCGATCCTGACCTCGTGGGCCGAGACCACCGTGCACGACTTGAAGACCGAGAGGTCCGCCTGGTCGGCGTGCGCGCGGAACACGGACGTGAAAGCCATCGTCGGGTTCGCGGCCCGGAACTCCGGCGGCGCGGCGAACCACCGGTCGACGTTCGCCTTGACCGCCGCCGCGTCGAAGGGCGTCCCGTCGTGGAAGGTGACGCCTTCGCGCAGGGTGAACGTGTAGGCGTGGCCGTCGTCGCTCGCGGTCCAGGACGTCGCGAGGGCGGGGGAGGGCTGCGACGTCGTGAGGTCCGCGGCGACGAGGCCCTCGAGCACCTGGCGCGAGACGCGCCACGACTCGAGGTCCGACGTCGCGGCTGGGTCGAGCGATGCGGGGGCGGCCGGGACGGCGAAGACGAAGGCCTCGGTGGGCTCCGCGGACGACGGCGTGGGGCTGGGCGCGGGGGAGGGCTGCGGCTGCGGCGTGCACCCGGTCAGGACGAGGGCGCCGACCGCCGCCTGCAGTACACCCCTGCGACCAATGCTTCCCGACACTGCGCTCCCTGCCACTGCCTGCCTTTCCCTGCGCCCCGCCCGCTGGTGCTGTCCCCGCCTGCCCGCGGGCGGCCTTCCGGCCGGCCAAGCCGCGGAAAGGGCAGGCGGGCGGAGGGCCCGTGGACGGGAGATCCGAAGAGTGCGCGAGGAGGGACTTGAACCCTCACGTCCGAAGACACAGGAACCTAAATCCTGCGTGTCTGCCAATTCCACCACTCGCGCAGTGTTCCCGCGCCGGGCGGGACCGCCCGGCCAGTCTACCGGGCGCCCGTGCTGAAGAAACTCCTGTGGCGCGGGGCACGCGACTGGCCTCGTCCTAGGCTAGGCGCCCGCCGTGGCCGCGATCTTCAGGTCGCGGTGCAGCTTGGCCACGTGTCCCTTGGCGCGCACGTTGTACTGCGCGAGCCCGATGCGCCCGTCCGGCTCGACGACGAACGTGCTCCGGATGAGCCCCTGGTAGGTGCGGCCGTAGTTCACCTTCTCGCCCCACGTGCCGTAGGCCTCTGCGACGGCGTGGTCCTCGTCGGCGAGGAGGAGGAAGCCGAGCTCCCGCTCGCGGGCGAAGGTCCGGACGGCGTCGGCCGGATCGGGGGAGACGCCGACGACGGTGTACCCGGCGCCGGCGAGGGAGGCGAGGCTGTCCCGGAAGTCGCACGCCTGCTGCGTGCACGCCGGGGTGTCGACCTGCGGGAAGAAGTAGAGGAGGACGCGCTGCCCCGAGAGGTCCGCGAGGGACGTGGTCCCGCCGGCCGAGTCGGGGAGGGAGAAGCCGGGAGCGGGGTCGCCCGCAGTGAGGCGGTGCTGTGGTGCTGACGTGGTCATCGGCCCAGCGTAGCGCCGGGCGATGCGGCCGTCGGAGGCGGTGATGCACCTCACCCGTCAGGGTGCCCCGGCCGATTTCACTTGCCGCTGGAAGTCGTGTAGAGTTTCATGTCGTTGCGGGGCACGGCGACGGACCGAAAGGGACGGCGCAGGGCACGCACGGAACGCGCCTCTAGCTCAACTGGCAGAGCAATTGACTCTTAATCAATGGGTTCCGGGTTCGAGTCCCGGGGGGCGCACACAAGAGAACGAAGGGCTCCGGCTGATGCCGGGGCCCTTCGGCGTTCAAGGGGCCAGCCCGCTGCTCAGCCCGTCCGGCGCTGCTCAGCCCGTCCGGCGCGGCGCGAGGATCCGGTGGCGCCCCCGGCGCGCGATCGAGGCGTCCTCGTGCAGGATCATCCAGGTCCCGAGGGCGAGCGCGATGCAGGCCGAGATCAGAATGAGCAACCAGTCCATAGCGGTTCCTTCGCGCGGCCCCCGTCCTGTGGGGGCGGATGAGGCCATTGAACGATGGGCCGTTTCGGCGTGTCCACCACCAGCGCCGGAGCAGATTCGGCGTGTCGCGCTGCTCGCCGCCGGGACGTGCTGTGGGCTCGGCCCGGCGGGGTCAGAGGGCGGCGAGCTCCTCGAGGAATGCGGCGAGGTCGGCGGCGTCGTCCTCCTGGTGGAGCGTTCCGGCCGACGCCCCCGCATGGGGCAGCGCGCAGTCGGCGCGCAGCGTGAAGGTCACGACCCGGCCCGTGCTCGTGGCGACGTCGTACGCCCCCTGCCCGACCACGGTGACGTACGCGAGATTCGTCAGGTCGATCGTCGCCGGCTGGCCGGCGGGGGCGAGACTCGTCCGGTCGAAGGGCGCGAGCACGAGTTCGACGGGCCGGCGCCGGTAGCCGAGGACGAGCCCCCGCGGCGCCGGCGCGCCCGGGACCTGCCCGGTCACGGTTCCCCCGCACTCCGTCGCGCACACGAGGTTGTAGTCGCCGTAGTTCGGGATCTGGCCGTCGAAGACACGGTGGAGCGCGGCCTTCAGCCGGTCGTCGGACTCCGCGTCCGGACGGCCGGACTCTGCTGTGCTCACGTCGCTGCTCACGCCAGGAGGCTCCTTTCGCCGCCCCCAGTCTACGGACAGGGGGTATGGCGGGGGCAGCTCGCGAGCGATACTGGGTCACCGCGCGGCGGGCTGACCCGGCAGTGGGGCCGACCCTAGACTGTGGCCCATGACCGACGAGAGCCAGGCCACAGCACCAGGATCCAGCGGAGACATCGACATCAAGCCCCGCAGCCGCGCGGTCACCGACGGCATCCACGCGGCCCCGTCGCGCGGCATGCTGCGCGCCGTCGGCTTCGGCGACGAGGACTTCGCCAAGCCCCAGATCGGCGTGGCGAGCTCGTGGAACGAGATCACCCCCTGCAACCTCTCGCTCGACCGCCTCGCCAAGGCCGCCAAGGAAGGGGTCCACGCGGCCGGCGGGTTCCCCCTGCAGTTCGGCACCATCTCCGTCTCCGACGGCATCTCGATGGGCCACGAGGGCATGCACTTCTCCCTGGTCTCCCGGGAGGTCATCGCGGACTCGGTCGAGACCGTCATGCAGGCCGAGCGCATCGACGGCTCGGTGCTCCTGGCTGGCTGCGACAAGTCGCTCCCGGGCATGCTCATGGCCGCCGCCCGTCTGGACCTCGCGAGCGTCTTCCTCTACGCCGGGTCGATCATGCCCGGCTGGGTCAGGCTCGAGGACGGCACCGAGAAGGACGTCACGCTCATCGACGCCTTCGAGGCGGTCGGCGCCTGTGCCGCGGGCAGGATGTCCCACGGGGACCTCGACCGGATCGAGCGCGCCATCTGCCCCGGCGAGGGCGCGTGCGGCGGCATGTACACCGCCAACACGATGGCCAGCGTCGCCGAGGCACTCGGCATGTCGCTCCCGGGTTCGGCCGCCCCGCCCTCGGCCGACCGCCGCCGCGACATGTTCGCGCACCGCTCGGGCGAGGCCGTCGTCAACCTCCTGCGCAGCGGCATCACCGCCCGCGACATCCTGACCCGCGAGGCGTTCGAGAACGCGATCGCCGTCGCCATGGCCTTCGGCGGCTCGACGAACGCCGTCCTGCACCTGCTCGCGATCGCCCGCGAGGCCGAGGTCGGGCTGGAGCTCGAGGACTTCAACCGCATCGGTGACCGCATCCCGCACCTCGGCGACCTCAAGCCCTTCGGCCGCTACGTCATGAACGACGTCGACCGCGTCGGCGGCGTGCCGGTCATCATGCGCGCCCTGCTCGACGCCGGGCTCCTGCATGGGGACGCCCTCACCGTCACCGGCAGGACCGTCGCGGAGAACCTCGCAGAGATCGACCCGCCGGACCTGGACGGCAAGATCCTCCGCGCGCTGGACAACCCCATCCACGCGACGGGCGGCATCTCGATCCTGCACGGCTCGCTCGCGCCGCAGGGAGCCGTGGTCAAGACGGCGGGCTTCGACGCCGAGGTCTTCGAGGGCACGGCCCGCGTCTTCGAGCGCGAGCAGGGCGCGCTGGACGCGCTCGACGCCGGCCGGATCGCGGCGGGCGACGTCGTCGTGATCCGCTACGAGGGTCCCAAGGGTGGCCCGGGCATGCGCGAGATGCTCGCCATCACCGGCGCGATCAAGGGCGCCGGCCTGGGCAAGGACGTCCTCCTGCTGACCGATGGCCGCTTCTCCGGCGGGACGACGGGGCTGTGCATCGGGCACGTCGCGCCAGAGGCGGTCGACGCCGGCCCCATCGCCTTCGTGCGCGACGGCGACCGGATCCGCGTGGACATCCCCTCACGCACCCTTGACCTGCTGGTCGCCGACGCCGAGCTCGCGCGGCGCAGGGAGGGCTGGGAGCCGATGCCCGCGCGCTACACCCGCGGCGTGCTCGCGAAGTACGCCAAGCTCGTCCACTCGGCGAGCGAGGGCGCCGTCGTGGGCTGACAGCGGGGGCGCCAGTGCGCGGAAGCGCGCCGCGCGGTCTCACGTACTGGAAGAGGGTCCGCAATGTGAGATGCCCGTGGGGCAAATTGACACTCTCGCGGGCCAGCGGCAAGACTGTGGGCATGCAGACCGAACCGACCGGCATGGTGCTCGATGTCGTCGTCCTTGCCAAGCGCGTGGCTCACTGAGCCCGTCTGGCACGATCTGTCACGCGCAACCCCTCGCAAAGCCTCAAGGCTGCAGGGGTTGTTTTTATTTGAGCACAGCACTTCGCCACGAAGATCCTAAGGAAGAGACTGATGAGCAAAGGAACGCCGATCAGCCCATCGCTGATGGCTTCGAAGCCGTCCGCGGCCAAGGCCGCGGATTCCGTCGACACCGTCGACTCTGCCTCTGCCGTCCTGGGGCCCAACCGCGTCGTTGGGCCCACAGAGATGACTGGATCTGAAGCAATTGTCCGCTCGCTCGAGGAACTGGGCGTGGATGATGTCTTTGGTCTTCCGGGCGGCGCGATCCTGCCGACCTACGACCCTCTGATGGCTTCGAAGATCAACCACGTGCTGGTGCGCCACGAGCAGGGCGCAGGCCACGCTGCCCAGGGGTATGCGATGGTCACCGGCCGTGTGGGAGTCTGCATCGCGACGTCGGGTCCGGGCGCCACCAACCTGGTGACCGCGATCGCCGACGCGCACATGGACTCCGTTCCCCTCGTCGCAATCACCGGCCAGGTCTCGAGCGCGGTCATCGGCTCGGACGCCTTCCAGGAAGCGGACATCGTGGGCATCACCATGCCCATCACGAAGCACTCCTTCCTCGTCACGAAGGCCGAGGACATCCCGCGCACGCTCGCCGAGGCCTTCCACCTCGCCTCGACCGGCCGCCCGGGGCCCGTCCTCGTGGACATCACCAAGGACGCCCAGCAGGCCAAGACGACGTTCAGCTGGCCGCCCAAGATCGACCTGCCCGGCTACCGCCCCGTGACACGCGGCCACAGCAAGCAGGTGCGCGAGGCCGCCCGGCTCATCGCGGCCTCGTCCAAGCCCGTCCTCTACGTCGGCGGCGGCGTGGTCAAGGCGCACGCCTCGGCCGAGCTCCTGGCCCTCGCGGAGGCGACCGGCGCCCCCGTCGTGACGACGCTCACGGCGCGCGGCGCGTTCCCGGACTCGCACCCGCAGCACGTCGGCATGCCGGGCATGCACGGCGGCGTCGCCGCGGTGACGGCCCTGCAGCAGGCCGACCTTCTCGTCACCCTCGGCGCCCGGTTCGACGACCGCGTCACCGGCGTCCTGAGCACGTTCGCGCCGAACGCCAAGGTCATCCACGCGGACATCGACCCCGCCGAGATCTCCAAGAACCGCACGGCGGACGTGCCGATCGTGGGCTCCGTCAAGGAGATCATCCCCGAGCTCACCGAGGCGGTCCGCGCGTCCGGGGCCGCTCCCGACCTCGGACCGTGGTGGTCGTTCCTGCGCCGCCTCCTCGAGGACTACCCCCTCGGCTGGACCGAGCCCGAGGACGGACTCATCGCGCCGCAGCGCATCATCAAGCGCCTCGGCGAGCTCACCGGCCCCGAGGGCGTCTACGTCGCCGGCGTCGGCCAGCACCAGATGTGGGCCGCCCAGTTCATCCGGTACGAGCGCCCCCACGCGTGGCTCAACTCGGCCGGGCTCGGCACGATGGGCTACTCGGTCCCGGCGGCCATGGGCGCCAAGGTGGGCGACCCCGACCGCGTGGTGTGGGCGATCGACGGCGACGGCTGCTTCCAGATGACCAACCAGGAGCTCGCCACCTGCGCCCTGAACAACATCCCGATCAAGGTCGCGGTCATCAACAACTCCTCGCTCGGCATGGTGCGCCAGTGGCAGACCCTCTTCTACGACGGCCGCTACTCGAACACGGACCTGCACACGGGCCACGAGACCGTGCGCATCCCGGACTTCGTCAAGCTCGGCGAGGCCTACGGCTGCGCGTCCTTCCGCGTCGAGCGCGAGGAGGACATCGACGCCGTGATCAAGGAAGCGCTCGAGATCAACGACCGCCCGGTCGTGATCGACTTCGTCGTGAGCCCCAATGCGATGGTGTGGCCCATGGTGCCCGCCGGCGTGAGCAACGACCTGATCCAGGTCGCCCGCAATTCCACCCCCGATTGGGAAGAGGAGGACTGAGTGTCCCGCCACACCCTGTCCGTGCTGGTTGAGGACAAGCCGGGCGTCCTGACGCGCGTCGCCGGCCTCTTCGCCCGCCGGGCCTTCAACATCCACTCGCTCGCCGTCGGCCCGACGGAGGTGGACGGCGTCTCGCGCATCACCGTCGTGGTCGACGCGGAGGGCGACCTCCTCGAGCAGGTCACGAAGCAGCTGAACAAGCTCGTGAACGTCATCAAGATCGTCGAGCTCGTGCCCGAGAACTCGGTCCAGCGCGACCACGTCCTCATCAAGGTCCGGGCCGATGCGGTCACGCGCCTCCAGGTGACGCAGGCCGTCGACCTCTTCCGGGCGTCGATCGTCGACGTCTCGACCGACTCCCTCGTGGTCGAGGCCACGGGGACCACCGAGAAGCTCGACGCGCTCCTGGGCGTCCTCGAGCCCTTCGGCATCCGCGAGATCGTCCAGTCGGGCACCCTCGCAGTCGGCCGCGGCTCGCGGTCCATGAGCGACCGCGCGCTGCGCGCGAGCTGAGAACTTCGCACACCTTCCAACGCAAGCCAAGGAGACACCAAGTGACTGAGCTGTACTACGACGACGACGCCGACCTGTCGATCATCCAGGGCAAGAAGGTTGCCGTCATCGGCTACGGCAGCCAGGGCCACGCCCACGCCCTCAACCTGCGCGACTCGGGCATCGACGTCCGCGTCGGCCTCAAGGAGGGCTCCAAGAGCCGCCCGAAGGCCGAGGAGGAGGGCCTGCGCGTCCTGACCCCGCGCGAGGCCGCGGAGGAGGCCGACGTCGTCGTCATCCTCGCCCCGGACCAGGTGCAGCGCCACCTGTACGCCGAGGACATCGCCCCGGCCCTCAAGGACGGCGACGCCATCGTCTTCGGCCACGGCTTCAACATCCGCTTCGGCTACATCCAGCCGGCGGCTGGCGTCGACGTCATCCTCGTCGCCCCGAAGGCGCCGGGCCACACCGTGCGCCGCGAGTACGTCGCGGGCCGCGGCATCCCGGACATCATCGCCGTCGAGCAGGACGCCACGGGCAAGGCCTGGGACCTCGCGAAGTCCTACGCGAAGGCCATCGGCGGCACCCGCGCCGGCGTCATCAAGACGACCTTCACCGAGGAGACCGAGACGGACCTCTTCGGCGAGCAGGCCGTGCTCTGCGGCGGTGTCTCCCACCTCGTCCAGGCGGGCTTCGAGACGCTGACCGAGGCCGGCTACCAGCCGGAGATCGCCTACTTCGAGGTCCTCCACGAGCTCAAGCTCATCGTGGACCTCATGTGGGAGGGCGGCATCGCCAAGCAGCGCTGGAGCGTCTCCGACACGGCCGAGTACGGCGACTACGTCTCCGGCCCGCGCGTCGTGACCCCGGCGGTCAAGGAGTCGATGAAGGAGATCCTCGCCGACGTCCAGTCCGGCGCGTTCGCCAAGCGCTTCATCGACGACCAGGACAACGGCGCCAAGGAGTTCCTCGAGCTCCGCGAGAAGGAGGCGCAGCACTCGATCGAGGCCACGGGCCGCGCGCTGCGCTCCCACTTCTCCTGGAAGCAGCAGGACGCCGACTACACCGAGGGCTCCGCGGCCCGCTAGCCGGCCGGGGCGGCGGCGGGCGCGTGAAGCGCCCGCTAGCCGCCCGCCCCCGTCCCCACTGCACCTTCATCCTCATCCCCCTGACACCCGAAAACTGGAGAGGCCCCCCAGTGAGCACCGAGAAGCCCGTCGTCCTCCTCGCCGAGGAACTGTCCCCCGCCACCATCGAGGCCCTCGGCCCGGACTTCGAGATCCGGCACACCGACGGAGCCGACCGCGCCCAGCTCCTCGCCGCGATCGCCGACGTCGACGCGATCCTGGTCCGCTCGGCAACGCAGGTCGACGCCGAGGCCATCGCCGCCGCCAACAAGCTCAAGGTCGTCGCCCGCGCGGGCGTGGGCCTGGACAACGTGGACATCAAGGCCGCGACCCAGGCCGGCGTCATGGTCGTCAACGCCCCGACGTCGAACATCGTCTCCGCCGCCGAGCTCACCTGCGGCCACATCCTCGCGCTCGCGCGCAACATCCCCGCCGCCAACGGCGCCCTCAAGGGCGGCGAGTGGAAGCGCTCGAAGTACGCCGGCACGGAGCTCCTGGACAAGAAGCTCGGCGTGATCGGCCTCGGCCGCATCGGTGCCCTCGTGGCCGCCCGCATGCAGGCCTTCGAGATGGAGATCCTCGCGTACGACCCGTACGTGACCGCCGCCCGTGCAGCCCAGCTCGGAGTCAAGCTCGTCACGCTCGACGAGCTGCTCGAGCAGAGCGACTTCATCACGATCCACATGCCCAAGACCCCCGAGACCGTGGGCATGCTCGGCAAGGACGCCTTCGCGAAGATGAAGCGCACCGCCTACGTCGTGAACGTGGCCCGCGGCGGCCTCGTCGACGAGGCCGCCCTCGCCGAGGCGCTCGAGGCCGGCGAGATCGCCGGCGCCGGCATCGACGTGTTCGCCAAGGAGCCGAGCACCGATCTGCCGTTCTTCGCGCACGACAACGTCGTGGTGACCCCGCACCTCGGCGCGTCCACGGACGAGGCCCAGGAGAAGGCCGGCATCTCGGTCGCGAAGTCGGTCCGCCTGGCCCTCGCGGGCGAGCTCGTGCCCGACGCCGTCAACGTGGCCGGCGGCGTCATCGCCCCGGACGTCCGCCCCGGCATCCCGCTCATCGAGAAGCTCGGCCGCATCTTCACGGCCCTGGCCCACGAGTCGGTCACGCAGATCGACGTCGAGGTCGCCGGAGAGATCGCGGCGCTCGACGTCAAGGCGCTCGAGCTCGCTGCCCTCAAGGGCGTCTTCACCGACGTCGTCTCCGAGAAGGTCTCCTACGTCAACGCCCCCGTGCTCGCCGAGCAGCGCGGCGTCGCCGTGCGCCTGCTCACGACGACCGACGCCGAGGACTACCGCAACGTCCTCACGATCCGCGGCCTGCTCCAGGACGGCTCGCAGGTCTCCGTGGCCGGCACGCTCACGGGCCCCAAGCAGATCCAGAAGATCGTCCACATCAACGGCTACGACGTCGAGATCCCGATCTCGGAGCACCTCGTCGTGATGTTCTACTCCGACCGCCCCGGCGTGATCGGCACGATCGGCCACATCCTCGGCATGAACGAGATCAACATCGCCGGCATGCAGGTGGCCCGCTCCGAGGCCGCCGGCCAGGCCATGGCGCTGCTCACGGTCGACTCGGCGATCCCCTCGAACGTCCTCGATACCGTCAAGAGCGAGATCGGGGCCTCCGTGGTCCGCGAGATCGACCTCGAGGACTGAGGGCCCTCGCGGGCACTGGCCGCTCAGCCAGCCGCGCACGACGGCGACCCCACCGCACGCGGTGGGGTCGCCGTCGTCTTTAGCGCCGGTGCCGGGGACTGCGGTAGTTTCTTAGGGTGACGTCGACTGCCAAGACCCCGTTCTACATCACCACCGCCATCACGTACCCGAACGGCGAGCCGCACATCGGCCACGCGTACGAGTACATCTCGGCGGACGCGATGGCGCGCTTCAAGCGACTCGACGGGTACGACGTCTTCTTCCTCACCGGCACTGACGAGCACGGGCTCAAGATTGCCCAGACCGCGCAGAAGGCCGGCCTGACGCCCCAGGAGTTCGTGGACCGCCAGGCGGAGGTCTACCGCGAGGTGCACGAGCTGGTCGGCACGAGCTTCACCCGGCTCATCCGCACCACGGACGAGGACCACTACGCGGCCGCCCAGGACATCTGGAAGCGCATGGAGGCCAACGGGGACATCTACCTGTCCAAGTACGAGGGCTGGTACTCGGTGCGCGACGAGGCCTTCTACACCGAGGAGGACACCGTGGTCCGCGACGGTGTGCGGTACTCGAAGGAGACCGACACCGAGCTGACCTGGACGGCCGAGGAGAGCTACTTCTTCCGCCTGTCCGCGTATCAGGACAAGCTCCTCGCGCTGTATGAGGCCCAGCCCGAGTTCGGCGCCCCGAACTACCGCTTCAACGAGGTCATCTCGTTCGTGAAGCGTGGGCTCGAGGACCTCTCGATCTCGCGCACGTCCTTCGACTGGGGCGTCCCCGTCCCGGGCTCGGAGTCGCACGTCATGTACGTGTGGGTCGATGCGCTCACGAACTACCTGACCGGCGTCGGCTACCCGGATGTCGACTCGGAGCTGTTCACCAAGTACTGGCCCGCCGACGTGCACATCATCGGCAAGGACATCTCGCGCTTCCACGCCATCTACTGGCCCGCCTTCCTCATGAGCGCGGGGATCGAGCTGCCCAAGCGCGTCATGATCCATGGCTTCCTGCAGAACAACGGCGTCAAGATGTCGAAGTCGCTCGGCAACGTCGTGGCGCCGCGCGACATGATCGGCCAGTACGGGCTCGACACGATGCGATACTTCCTGCTGCGCGAGGTCCCCTATGGCGCGGACGGCTCGTACAACCATGAGGCCATCGTGTCCCGCATGAACGCGGACCTCGCGAACAACCTCGGCAACCTCGCCCAGCGCTCCCTGTCCATGGTGGCGAAGAACCTCGACGGCGTCGTCCCCGAGCCGGGGGAGCTCTCCGACGCCGACCGGGCGATCCTCGACGCCGCCGCCCGCCTGCTGCCCGCCGCGCGGGCCGCGTTCGAGAAGCAGGAGTTCTCCCGGGCCCTCGAGGCGATCTGGGGGGTGCTCGGCGACACGAACGCGTACTTCGCCGAGCAGGCCCCGTGGGTGCTGCGCAAGACGGACCCGGCCCGCATGGCGACCGTCCTGTACGTCACGCTCGAGGTTGTCCGGAAGGTCGCGACGCTCGTCCAGCCCGTCATGCCGGGCTCCGCCGCGAAGCTCCTCGAGGCCCTCGGCCAGCCCGAGGGGGAGGCACGGCTCTTCGCGGCCCTCGCCGCGCCGATCGCCCCTGGCACGCAGCTGCCCGCCCCGGCGCCGGTCTTCCCGAAGTACGAGGAGCCGGCCGGCGCCTGACCTCCCGCCGAGGTGGGGGGTTGTCCCGCCGAAATGGGGGTGTGTGCCGCCGAGGTGGGGGTGTGTGCCGCCGAGGTGGGGGACACGCACGACGGCGACCGCTCGCCGTCGTGCGCCCGGCCCGCCAGCCGCTCGGTGCGCGTCACGCGATCGAGGCGAGCCCGTGCGGCGTCGTGAGGAACGCGCGCACCTTGGAGCGCAGGGCGTCGACGTCGTCGAGCTCGGGCCAGTAGATGTTCAGCACCCGCCATCCAGCCGCGATGAGGCGGGCCTCCCGTGCCTGCTGCGCCGCCATCTTGGCGTCGGGCGGGCCGTAGTCGAAGTACTTCGCGAAGCCGTGCACTTCGATCACGAGCCGCCGCTCCGCCCAGCCGAAGTCCACGCGCTCGCGCCCGCCCGCCGTCGTGATCCAGAGCTGGAGCTCGGGCTCCGGCAGGTTCCACTCGGTGAGGAGGAGCCTGAATCGTGTCTCGGCGGGGGACTCCGACCGGCCGTCGGCCGCCGTGAGGACTTCGCGGACGCGGCGGATTCCGCGCGTTCCCTTGCCTTCGGCGACGAGGCGGCGCAGTTCTTCGACGTCGGCGCCGTGAGCCAGGCCGGAGTCGGCGACGATGACGGCCAGCTCGAAGGGCAGGAGCCGCGCGCAGTCGATGATGGTCCGCTCGAGGGAGGTGACGCGCATGCCGTTGCGGATGCGGATGTCGCGGTCCGGAATCCTCTGGTTGTGCCGCACGACATCGTCGCGGATGCCGGTTTCGCCGGCGCGGCTCGCATGCGCGACGTGCACGAGTGGCCGGGCCCGCCACAGCGACAGTCCCCAGAGGAGTGCCGCAGACGTGTGGGTGTATACGTGCAACGCGCCTGACGCCGCGGCGTTGTGCGCGCAGATCCGCACGATCATCGGGTCCGGAGTCCCGGACAGGTTGGGTGAAAAGATCCCCCGTTCCTGCCGGGTCAGTTCGCCGGCGTCGACCAACCGGCGGATGCTGGTCCTGTCCACGCCCGACCCGAGCAGATCCGCCGTCGTGAGCAGGGGGACGGGCGACGGCGCGTGGCTGGCGAGGGCTTGGAGGCGGCGGCGGGCGTCCGGGTCCAGGTTGAGGTCCATGCTCGGAGTGTGCCCTGTGATCGACGGCCTGCAGCGCCCCTACGAATGATTGTGGACAACGTGGCCGAAACTGCGGGGCTGTGGAGGGGATTTCGGCGATCTATTCGCGGGCCGGGAGCCCCCATTTCGGCGGTATATTCCCCCATTTCGGCGGTACGTTCCCCCATTCGGCGGTAGGTCAGATCGGGGGCCTTCTATCCTTGGGACCATGGATTGGACGGCCGTGGTGCGGCAGCGCCTCGCGACCCAGCGACTCACCGCCGAGCCCCTTGCCTCTGCCGGGGACACAGTGAGGCTCCTGCTCGGGGTCCAGGCCCAGGAGCGTGAGCATGCTCTGTCGTCCCTCGTGCTCCGCTCCCGCGTCCCCTCCATCGCTGCTGCTCGGACCGAGCTGGACGCGGGGTCCTTCGTCCGGACCCACATCCTGCGCCAGACATGGCATTTCGTCGCCGCGGAGGACCTGCGCTGGCTGCTCGACCTCACGTCGCCCCGGGTCGAGGCGAAGGAGATGGCCTACGTCCGCAAGTTCGTGCCGGAGCCGCGCCACCTCGATCGCGCCCTCGACCTCATGGGTTCGGCGCTGGCGGGCGGAAGGCTCTCGACCCGCAAGGAGCTGGGCGCGCTCATGGAAACGCACGGCCTGCCCGGGGCGGGGGAGGCCGTCGGCCACGTGCTCATGATCGCCGAGCTGCGCGGCCTCATCTGCGGCGGTCCGATCCGCGGCAGGGAGCACACGTACGGCCTGGTTGCCGATCTCATCGATGCGCGGCCAGACATGCCGGGTGACGGCTCGGACGGGTTGTCGGGTTCGCGCGAGGCCTCCCTCGCCACGCTGGGCATGCGGTTCTTCGCCGGCCATGGACCCGCCTCGGCCAAGGATCTTGCGCGGTGGGCGACGCTCACTGCCGTTGACGCGAAGGCCGCCGTCGCCGGTGCGCGCTCGCTCGGCGAGCTCGAGGAAGTCCAGGTCGATGGGATTCCTCACTGGTTCTCGCCCGCAATGGCGGCAGAACCCGTCGCGGCCCGGCTGGCTGACGCCTTCCTGTTCCCGGTCTACGACGAAGCGGTCCTCAGCTATCCGCTCGTGACCTTCCCGTCGCTTGGGGATGCGCCGAGGGTCGACGGTGTCGAGGCCTCGTGGGGGTGGGCAGTCCTGGATGCGACCCGCGTCGGCCTCTGGAAGCGAACTGTCCACTCGGATCGCGTCACCGTGGAGACCCGGCTGGCCCCCTCGCTCGGCCGCGGGGAACGACGCCGGGTCGCCGCCGCCGTCGACCGCCTCGCAGCGGCCAACGGACTCCCGGCCGAGCATGTCGAGGTGTGACGGCAGAAACCGACCCCCGTCCGCACTTCGAGACGACATGACCAGCATGTGGATGCCGCCGATATCCTAGGAACATGACGCAGACGCAGCTCGACCTCGCAGTGATCCCCGGCGACGGCATCGGCCCCGAAGTGACGGCCGAGGCGCTCAAGGTCCTCCACAAGGTCCTCGAGGGCACGGGCCTCGACGTCAAGGAGACCCACTACAGCCTCGGCGCGCAGCACTGGCTCGAGACGGGCGAGACGCTCTCCGACGAGACGCTCGCCGACATCCGCGGCCGCGACGCGATCCTCTTCGGCGCGGTCGGCGCGGCGCCAGGCGATACCCGGATCCCCTCTGGGCTCATCGAGCGCGAGCTGCTCCTCAAGCTGCGCTTCACCCTGGACCACTGCGTCAACCTCCGCCCCTCGAAGCTCTACGCGGGCGTCGGCAGCCCCCTCGCCAACCCGGGCGACATCGACTTCGTCGTCGTGCGCGAGGGCACCGAGGGCCCGTACACGGGCAACGGCGGCGCCCTGCGCGTCGGCACGCCCCACGAGATCGCGACCGAGGTCTCGGTCAACACGGCGCACGGCGTCGAGCGCGTCGTCCGCGACGCGTTCCGCCGCGCCGAGGGCCGCCGCAAGAAGGTCACGCTCGTCCACAAGCACAACGTCCTCATCTACGCGGGCCACCTCTGGAAGCGCACCGTCGAGGCCGTCGCGGCCGAGTTCCCCGGCGTCGAGCACGACTACCTGCACGTCGACGCCGCGACGATCTTCCTCGTCACCGACCCGTCGCGGTTCGACGTCATCGTGACCGACAACCTCTTCGGCGACATCCTCACGGACCTCGCCGGCGCCGTCACGGGCGGCATCGGCCTCGCCGCGAGCGGCAACATCAACATCGATCGCACCGCCCCGTCCATGTTCGAGCCGGTCCACGGCTCTGCCCCGGACATCGCCGGGCAGCAGAAGGCGGACCCGACGGCGGCCATCCTCTCCGCCGCGCTCCTGCTCGAGCACGTGGGCCAGCCCGAGGCCGCGGCGCGGATCGAGGCGGCGGTCGCGGCCGACGTCGAATCCCGCACCCCCGGCCGGGCGCGCACGACGGCGCAGGTCGGCGACGCGATCGCGGCTCGACTCTAGCTGTATCTGCCGCGGGCTCTCGCCCGTTCCCGGCGGGACCCCGGCGTAAGCTGTAGGCACTGACAGCCCCCGACGCGGGAAGCAGGGTGGCTTCCCGGCTCGGAACGATGTGGAGGAATCATGACTCAGAACGCCCTCGGCGTGGAATTTGCGCAGCGCCTCTCGGAGACCCCGAGGAGCGCTGACGAGCGTGCTGCCGTCCTGGCGAACCCGGGCTTCGGCAACCACTTCACGGACCACACCGCCGTCGTCGACTACACAGTCGACGCCGAGGGCAAGGGCGGCTGGCACGATGCGCGGATCGAGCCGTACGGCCCCATCGCCATGGACCCCGCGGCCGCGGTGCTGCACTACGGGCAGGAGATCTTCGAGGGCCTCAAGGCCTACCGCCACGCGGACGGCTCGGTCTGGTCGTTCCGCCCCGAGGCGAACGCCGCGCGCTTCAACCGCTCGGCCCGCCGCCTGGCCCTCCCGGAGCTCCCGGCCGAGCTCTTCATCGAGTCCCTGCGCCAGCTCGTCTCGGTGGACAAGGCCTGGGTTCCGAACGGCGAGGGCGAGTCGCTGTACCTGCGCCCGTTCATGATCGCGACCGAGGCGTTCCTCGGCGTCCGCCCTGCCCGCGAGGTCTCGTACCGTGTCATTGCGTCCCCGGCGGGGAACTACTTCGGCGGCGAGCTCAAGCCGGTCTCCATCTGGCTGTCGGAGAAGTACGCGCGCGCCGGCCACGGCGGCACGGGCGAGGCGAAGTGCGGCGGCAACTATGCGGCGTCGCTCGCGGCCCAGCTCGAGGCGGAGGCCAACGGCTGCAAGCAGGTCCTCTTCCTCGACCCGACCAATGACAACGCCGTCGAGGAGCTCGGCGGCATGAACATCTTCTTCGTGTTCAAGGACGGCACGCTCGTCACCCCGGCGCTCAACGGCAACATCCTCCACGGCGTGACGCGGGACTCCATCCTCCAGCTCGCCGTCGACCGCGGCCTCTCGGTCCAGGAGCGGAAGATCACGATCGACGAGTGGCGCGAGGCCGCCCAGGCCGGGACGATCAGCGAGGTGTTCGCGTGCGGCACGGCCGCCGTCATCACGCCGATCGGCGAGCTCAAGACCGCCGACGGCTCGCTCGTGACCGCGCCGCTCGAGGGCGAGTCGGTCGCCATGAGCATCCGCGAGCAGCTCCTCGGCATCCAGACCGGAGCGGTCGACGACCTGCATGGCTGGCTGACCCGGCTCGCCTGAGCGACCTTCGCGCAGCGCACAGCAACGGCGCACGACGGCGCGTCCCCGCCACCGGGGGCGCGCCGCCGTCGTCCCCGAGGCGGTTCCCAGCGTTGCGGGGTCACCTCCCAGCGTTGCGGGGTCACCTTCCAGCGTTGCGGGGTCACCTTCCAGCGTTGCGGGGTCACCTTCCTGTATTGCGTGTCCAATGTCGGGACATTGACCTCTGAACGTTGAAAGGTGACCCCGGATCCTTGCGAGCTGACCCCGGGTCGCAGGGAGGTGACCCAGCGATAGGGTAGGGGCCATGCGCATTGCCCGTTGTGTACTGGATTCCGAACCCTTCTACGGCGTCGTCCAGGGGGAGCCAGGCCAGGAGCGGGTCGCCGTCATCAAGGGCGACCCGTTCTTCGCCGGCATCGAGCCCACCGGCGTCACCCACCCGCTCGAGGACGTCCGGCTCCTCGCCCCGATCATCCCGCGCAGCAAGGTCGTCGGGATCGGCCGCAACTACGCGGAGCACGCGAAGGAGTTCGGCAACGAGGTCCCGACGGAGCCGGCCATGTTCCTCATGGCCAACACGGCCGTCGCGGGGCCCGGCGATCCGGTCGTCCTGCCCGAGTGGAGCGAGGAGGTCTCCTACGAGGGCGAGCTGTGCGTCGTGATCGGCCGCATCTGCAAGGACGTCCCGGCGGAGAAGGCGGACGACGTGATCTTCGGCTACACGGTCGGCAACGACTTCACGGCCCGGGACAAGCAGCGCGCCGACGTCCAGTGGGCCCGGGCGAAGTCCTTCGACACCTCGGCGCCGCTCGGCCCGTGGATCGAGACCGAGCTCGACACCGAGGACCTGCGCCTCGTCACCCGGCTCAACGGCGAGGTCAAGCAGGATGGCACGACGGCGGACATGGTCTTCGGCGTCCGTGAGCTCGTCGCCGCCGTCTCGAGCGCCTTCACGCTCCTGCCGGGCGACGTCATCATGACCGGGACCCCGGCCGGCGTGGGCCTCGTCTCTGAGGGCGACAGGGTCGAGGTCGAGATCGAGGGCATCGGCACGCTCTCGAACCCGGTCGTCCGGCGATAGGACCGGGCTCCCAGGGCTGCCAGGGGTCCACAGGCCTCACGCACGACGGCGGGTGGGCGGCGGGGCGCGGGCCACCCGCCCGCCGTCGTGCGCGCCTGGGCTCGGCCCTAGAATGGTGCCACTATGACTTCCTCCGCCGAGCTCGCCGCTGCCTACTCCTCGCCCATCCCGTCGGTTACCCCGGACACGCCCGTGCGCGTGCGCTTCTGCCCGTCCCCGACAGGCACCCCGCACGTCGGCATGATCCGCACGGCCCTCTTCAACTGGGCCTATGCGCGCCACACTGGCGGGACGTTCGTGTTCCGCATCGAGGACACGGACGCCCAGCGCGACACGGAGGAGAGCTACGAGCAGATCGTCGAGGCGCTGCGCTGGCTCGGCCTGACCTGGGACGAGGGGATCGACGTCGGCGGGCCCCACGTGCCCTACCGCCAGTCCCGCCGCCTCGAGCTCTACACCGCGGTCGCGGCCAAGCTCAAGGACGCCGGCTTCCTCTACGAGTCCTACTCGACGCCGGAGGAGATCGAGGCCCGGCACCGGGCCGCGGGCCGTGACCCCAAGCTCGGCTACGACAACTCGGACCGCGACCTCACTGCCGAGCAGGTCGCGGCGTTCCGCGCCGAGGGCCGCGAGCCCGTGCTGCGCTTCCGCATGCCCGAGGAGGACGTCGTCTTCGACGACCTCATCCGCGGCGAGATCCGGTTCAGGGCCGGCACGGTGCCGGACTTCGTCGTCGTGCGCGCGGACGGCTCGCCGCTCTACACGCTCGTGAACCCCGTCGACGACGCGCTCATGGGCATCACGCACGTGCTGCGCGGCGAGGACCTCCTCTCCTCGACCCCGCGCCAGGTCGCGCTCTACCATGCGCTGCACGCCGTCGGCGTCGCGAGCTACATGCCGCTCTTCGGCCACCTCCCGTACGTCATGGGGGAGGGCAACAAGAAGCTCTCGAAGCGGGACCCGCAGTCCAACCTGTTCCACCACCGCGACCGCGGCTTCATCCCCGAGGGCCTCCTGAACTACCTCGCCCTGCTCGGCTGGTCGCTCTCGGCGGACGAGGACATCTTCACGGTCGACCAGCTCACCGCGAACTTCGACATCGCCTCGGTCCTGCCGAACCCGGCCCGCTTCGACCAGAAGAAGGCCGAGGCCATCAACGGCACGCACGTGCGCATGCTCGTGCCCCGGGACTTCCGTGACCGCCTTGTGCCCTACCTCCGCGCCGCCGGCGTCGTCGGCGAGTCCCTCTCGCCGCGCGAGGAGGAGGTCCTCACGGAGGCGGCGCCGCTCATCCAGGAGCGCATCACGCTCCTGGGCGAGGCCCCCGAGATGCTCGGCTTCCTCTTCGCGGCCGACGACGCGATCGTGATCGCGGACGACGCGCGCAAGGGTCTGCCCGAGAACCTCGTCGAGGTGCTCGACGCCGCCCTCGCCGCCCTCGAGCCCGTCACGGACTGGACCGCGGAGGCGATCCAGGCCGCGCTCAAGGCCGCGCTCGTCGACGGCCTCGGCATCAAGCCCCGCCTCGCCTTCGGCCCCGTGCGCGTGGGCGTCTCCGGCCGCCGCGTCTCCCCGCCGCTCTTCGAGTCCATGGTGATCCTCGGCAAGGAGTCCTCGCTCGCGCGCCTCAAGGCCTTCCGTGGCTGAGGCCTTACCTCGCGCTGTTGATGCCGTGCGCGCTGTAGACGCTCCCCGCGTGCGTGGCGTGCTCCTCGACATCGACGAGACCCTCGTGGATCTCGAGGGCGCGATGGACCGCGCCCTGCGGGAGGTCTCCGGGCCGCTCCTGCCGCACCTCGGCCAGGAGGAGTGGGTCACGTTCTGCCGCATCTTCACGCGCGGCTCGGACGACATCTACGCGCGCTACATCGAGGGCGAGATCACCTTTGCGCAGCAGCGCGTCCTCCGCGCCGAGCGCTGCCTCGCCCACTTCGGGGCGGCGTTCGGCTCGGGACAGGACGCGCTCGCGTGGCTCAGCGCCTACGAGACGGCGCAGCCGGCCTACGTCCAGGCGTTCGACGACGTGGCGCCGCTCCTCGACGCGCTCGACGCCGCGGGCATCCCTTATGGCGCCGTGAGCAACAACGTGCACGACTACCAGCGGGCCAAGCTCGACCACGCGGGGCTGGAGCGCATCGCGGTACTCGTGGGGATCGATGCCGTCGGGGTGGCCAAACCGGACCCGGCGATCTTCCGCGAGGGCCTGCGCCGGCTCGGCACGAGCGCCGAGGAGACGGTCTACGTGGGGGACAACCCCGACCACGACGTCATCGGCGCGGCCGGCGCTGGAATCCGCGGCATCTGGCTCAACCGGAGGGCAGCCGTCCTGCCTGCGGAGACGGCTCCGTCCGTCCCGGAGCAGGTCGGCAGCCTCGTCGAGCTGCCCGGCCTCCTGGGCCTCTCCTGAGGCCCGGATGGCCTCTCGCGGCCCCGTCCCGCCCGGCCCGACGGGGGTGTCCGCGGCCTGGCCGGGGGAGACCTGCCGATTTGGCGGGCAGGCGGGCATCGGGTAGAGTAACTACTCGTGCTGAGGGGCACGGCGGGGATCCGAAGGGAAGCGCGCCGGAGTCCTGAAGGCCTTGGGATATGGTGTAATTGGCAACACTACGGTTTCTGGTACCGTCATTCTAGGTTCGAGTCCTGGTATCCCAGCTCCTGAAGCGTCACTCCTGTGGGGCTGAAGGCACGCCCGGATCGCGTCCGGGCGAACGGTAAAGTACCACGGCCCCATCGTATAGCGGCCTAGTACGCCGCCCTCTCACGGCGGTAACGCGGGTTCGAATCCCGCTGGGGTCACGGTTGGATGCCCGGCTCGTCCGGAAAGCGTCCGCCACTGGAAGTCCTGCCCTCGGGCAGGGCAGTGCGAGGCCCCATCGTATAGCGGCCTAGTACGCCGCCCTCTCACGGCGGTAACGCGGGTTCGAATCCCGCTGGGGTCACCTCGGGAAGGGCCCGGTCTTCGGACCGGGCCCTTCTGCTGTCTCCTCAGGCGAAGGCGGCCCTGACCTTGAGCATCGTGCGGAGGTTGCGGGTCGTCGTCGTGGCCTTGAACTTCGGCTTGGCCGTGGCCTTGGACAGCGGCGACACGAGCGTCGACCCGCGCGGGGCGAGCCACGCCGTCGCGCCCGGCGCGAGGCGCTCCTGGCCATCCGCGCCGTCGGTCGCCGCGGCGAGCTCGTCGAGGGCCGCCGGGTCGGAGCTGAGCGTGATGTAGGTGTGCGTCGAGGCGTCGTCGGCCGGGTACGGGCAGGCCTCGACGATCGCCTCCACCTCGGCGCGCGTGAGCACGACGACCCACGCGTCGTAGCCGAAGGCCGCCCGCAGCGCCGCCTCGACGGCCGCCTTGAGGGGACGGGCGCCGAGGTCCGTGGACAGGACGATGTTGCCACTGGCCAGGAGCGTCGCGACATCCGTGACGTCGAGGGCCCCGATGACGTCGCGCACCTCGGCCATCTTGAGGGTGATGCCGCCGACGTTCACGCCGCGGAGGAAGATCGCGTACTGGGCCACGGGCCTCCTTGTTCCGGGGCCGGCCCAGCCGTCAGTCGTTGCCCTTGCGCAGGGCCTCGGTGAGCAGCCGTCCGGCGTTGCAGACCACTTCAGCATGCTGACGGCCCGGCTGGCGGGTCAAGCGCTCGATGGGGCCCGAGATCGAGACGGCGGCGATGACGCGCCCGGACGGGCCGCGGACGGGGGCGGACACGGAAGCGACACCGGGCTCGCGCTCCCCGAGGCTCTGGGCCCAGCCGCGGCGGCGGACGCCGGCCAGGACCGTGGGCGTGAAGCGGGCCTGGTTGAGTCCCTCGAGCAGCCGGTCGTGGTCCTCCCACGCGACGAGGATCTGCGCGGCCGAGCCTGCCTTCATGCTCAGCTGGGTGCCCACGGGAATCGTGTCGCGCAGGCCGACGGGCCGCTCGGCGGAGGCGACGCACACGCGCCAGTCGCCCTGGCGCCGGAAGATCTGGGCGCTCTCGCCGGTCGCGTCGCGCAGCTGGACGAGGATCGGGCCGGCGGCGGCGATGAGGCGGTCCTCGCCTGCGGCAGAGGCGAGTTCGACGAGCCGCGAGCCGAGCACGAAGCGGCCCTGGATGTCGCGGCTCACGAGGCGGTGGTGCACGAGGGCGAGCGCGAGGCGATGGACGGTCGGCCTGGCGAGCCCCGTCGCGGAGACCAGCTGGGCAAGCGTCGTCGGCCCGGCCTCGAGGGCATCGAGCACGAGTGCGGCCTTGTCGATCACGCCGACGCCACTAGAATTGTCCATAGGTTGATATTGCCGTCTCAATATCTGAGATGCAAGTTCGCCGGCTGGCCAGCGCGAGAGCACCACTGGTCCACTGGAATCCAAGGCAGCCGGACCGGCCGCCGCCAATGCGAAGGGAGCTGGGCGTGGGACGCACACTGGCCGAGAAGGTGTGGGACGCGCATGTCGTGCGCAAGGGTGAGGACGGGCAGCCGGACCTCCTCTACATCGACCTCCACCTCGTGCACGAGGTGACCTCCCCGCAGGCGTTCGAGGGGCTCCGCCTCGCCGGCCGCCCGCTGCGCCGCCCGGACCTCACCATCGCGACCGAGGACCACAACACGCCGACGCTCGACATCGACAAGCCGATCGCCGACCCGACGAGCCGGACGCAGATCGAGACGCTGCGCGCGAACTGCAAGGAGTTCGGCGTCCGCCTGCACCCGCTCGGCGACAAGGAGCAGGGCATCGTCCACGTCGTGGGCCCGCAGCTCGGCCTGACCCAGCCCGGCCTCACGATCGTTTGCGGCGACTCGCACACCTCCACCCACGGCGCGTTCGGCGCGCTCGCGATGGGCATCGGCACGTCCGAGGTCGAGCACGTCATGGCCACCCAGACGCTCCCGCTCAAGCCGTTCAAGACCATGGCCGTCACCGTCGAGGGGACGCTCAAGCCCGGCGTGAGCTCGAAGGACATCATCCTCGCCGTCATCGCCAAGATCGGCACGGGCGGCGGTCAGGGCTACGTGCTCGAGTACCGCGGCTCCGCCATCCGCGCGCTGTCCATGGAGGCGCGCATGACCATCTGCAACATGTCGATCGAGGCCGGCGCCCGCGCGGGCATGGTCGCCCCCGACCAGACGACCTACGACTTCATGAAGGGCCGCCCGCACGCCCCCGAGGGCGCGGACTGGGATGCCGCCGTCGCGTACTGGGACACGCTGCACACCGACGAAGACGCCGTCTTCGACGCGGAGGTGTTCCTCGACGCCGACGAGCTCGAGCCGTTCGTCACGTGGGGCACGAACCCCGGCCAGGGCGTCTCGCTCTCCCAGACCGTCCCCGACCCGGACTCGTTCGCCGATGAGAATGCCAAGGCCGCGGCGCGCCGCGCCCTCGAGTACATGGACCTCGCCGCGGGGACGCCCATGAAGGACATCCGCGTCGACACGGTCTTCCTCGGCTCGTGCACCAACTCGCGCCTCGAGGACCTGCGCGCGGCGGCCGACGTCGTGCGCGGCCGGACGAAGGCGGAGAACATCCGCATGCTCGTGGTCCCCGGCTCGGCGCGCGTGCGGCTCGAGGCCGAGGCCGAGGGCCTCGACAAGGTGTTCACGGAGTTCGGGGCGGAGTGGCGCTTCGCGGGTTGCTCAATGTGCCTCGGCATGAACCCGGACCAGCTCGCGCCGGGGGAGCGCTGCGCATCGACGTCGAACCGCAACTTCGAGGGCCGCCAGGGCAAGGGCGGGCGCACGCACCTCGTCTCGCCCGTCGTCGCCGCGGCGACGGCCGTGCGCGGGACCCTCTCCTCGCCGTCGGACCTCGACCCGCTGCCCACCTCGTCCGACGCCGCCAGCCCGGCCGCCGCCTAGAAAGGCCCCGAAGGAACCATGGAGAAGTTCACGACCCACACCGGCATCGGCGTCCCGCTGCGGCAGAGCAACGTCGACACCGACCAGATCATCCCGGCGGTCTTCCTCAAGCGCATCACGCGCACGGGCTTCGAGGACGCGCTCTTCGCTAGCTGGCGGAAGGACGAGTCCTTCATCCTCAACCGCGAGCCGTTCAGCCACGGCTCCGTTCTCGTTGCCGGCCCCGACTTCGGCACGGGCTCCTCGCGCGAGCACGCCGTGTGGGCGCTCAAGGACTACGGGTTCAGGGTCGTCCTGTCCTCGCGCTTCGCCGACATCTTCCGCGGCAACTCGGGCAAGCAGGGGCTCCTGGCCGCCGTCGTGGCCCAGGACGACATCGAGCTCATCTGGAAGGAGCTCGAGAACCATCCCGGGACGCAGATCACGGTGGACCTGACGTCCAAGACCGTCGTGTGCGGCAACCTCGTCGCGCCGTTCGAGATCGATGACTACACGCGCTGGCGCCTGCTCGAGGGCCTCGACGACATCGGCCTGACCCTCCAGCACGAGGGCGAGATCGCCTCCTACGAGGGGTCGCGGCCCTCGTTCAAGCCGACGACGCTGCCGGCCCGCAGCTGACCGGCAGCCCGGAGCCCGCTGCAGGGCGCTGAGCAGCGCGGAAAGCAAGCTCGCGTCCGGCGTTTTCCCGACGCCGGACGCGAGCTTCTATGCTTAGCTGGGTCCGCCGCCGGGGCGCTCGGCGCCGGAGGTGCTCCAGGGAGTGAGGAAAGGTGCAGATGAGCAGTGTCCTGACCATCCGAGGGGGCATCCCCCTCTCGGGGAGGGTGGCCGTGCGCGGCGCCAAGAACCTCGTCCCCAAGGCCATGGTCGCAGCCCTGCTCGGCAGCGCGCCCTCCGTGCTCCGCAACGTCCCCGAGATCAAGGACGTCGACGTCGTCACGAGCCTCCTGCAGCTGCACGGCGTCAAGGTCGACCGCGACCCGACTGCGGGCGAGCTCAGGCTCGACCCGAAGGCCGCCACGGCGGCACCCTCTGCGGAGATCGACGCCCACGCGGGCGACTCGCGGATCCCGATCCTCCTGTGCGGCCCGCTCATCCACGCGATCGGCGAGGCGTTCATCCCGGACCTCGGCGGCTGCCGCATCGGCGACCGCCCGATCAACTACCACCTGAACGTCCTGCGCGAGTTCGGCGCCGTCGTCGACAAGCGCCCGGGCGGGATCAGCATCTCCGCCCCGCGTGGCCTCCACGGCGCGAAGATCTCCCTGCCGTACCCGAGCGTCGGCGCGACCGAGCAGGTGCTCCTGAGCGCCGCCCGGGCCGAGGGCATCACGGAGCTCACGGGCGCGGCCACCGAGCCAGAGGTCATCGACCTCATCGCCGTCCTGCAGAAGATGGGCGCGCTCATCAGCGTCCAGACCGACCGCACGATCCGCATCGAGGGCGTCCCGGAGCTCGGCGGCTACAGCCACCGGGCCCTGGCCGACCGGAACGAGGCGGCCTCGTGGGCCTCGGCGGCCGTGGCGACGCGGGGGGACATCTTCGTCGAGGGCGCGTCGCAGCGCGACATGATGACGTTCCTCAACGTCTACCGGAAGCTCGGCGGGGGGCTGCAGATCGAGGACGATGGGATCCGGTTCTTCCACCCCGGCGGCAAGCTCTCCCCGCTCGTGCTCGAGACCGACGTCCACCCCGGGTTCATGACCGACTGGCAGCAGCCGCTCGTCGTCGCCCTGACCCAGGCCGACGGCGTGTCCATCGTCCACGAGACCGTCTACGAGAACCGGTTCGGCTTCACCGAGGCCCTGCGCCGCATGGGCGCGACGATCCAGGTCCACCGCGAGTGCCTCGGCAGCGTCCCGTGCCGCTTCGGCCAGCGGAACTTCCACCACTCCGCGGTCATCTCGGGGCCCACCGAGCTGCACGGGGCGGACTTCGACATCCCGGACCTCCGCGGCGGCTTCAGCCACCTGATCGCGGCCCTCGCGGCGGAGGGAGTCTCCCGCGCGACCGGCGTGGACATCATCAAGCGCGGCTACGAGCGCTTCACCGACAAGCTCCAGGCGCTCGGCGCCGACTTCGACCTCGAGGAGGACCGGTGACCGGTCGGCACGGCAACGAAAGCCTGGGGGAGAGGGTCGCGTTCGCCATTGCGGCCGCCATCGTCCGGCCCCTCATGAACCTCCTCATGGACAGGGAGTGGCGCGGCACCGAGAAGCTCGCAGCCCTCGGCGGCGGCTTCATCGCGTGCCCGAACCACTGCACCGAGATCGACCCGCTCACCGTGGGCCACATGCTCTACAACAACGGCCGCTCGCCGCACTTCCTGGCCAAGGCGGGGCTCTTCAAGCCGCCGGTTCTCGGCCAGATCATGCGCGGGACCAAGCAGATCCCCGTCGACCGCGGCGGCACCGGCGCCGGCTCGTCCCTCGAAGTGGCACGCGAGGTGATCGACGAGGGCGGGGCGATCATCGTCTACCCCGAGGGCACCCTGACCCGTGACCCCAACCTGTGGCCCATGAAGGGGCACACGGGTGCCGCGCGCCTGGCCCTCAAGACGGGCGCCCCAGTCGTGCCGATCGTCCATTGGGGGGACCACGAGCTGTTCCCGCGCTACGCCAAGCGCCTGTACGTGTTCCCGCGGAAGAAGGCCGTCGTGCTCGTCGGGGACCCCGTCGACCTCGACGACCTGCGCGGGCGCCCCATGGACAAGACGACCCTCGTCGAGGCCACCGAGCGGATCATGGCCGCGATCACCGGCCTCCTCGCGGAGCTGCGCGGCGAGGAGCCGCCGGCTGAGCGCTGGGACCCCGCCGCCAACGACCAGAGCCTGCACGGCCGCGACGTCGCGCGCGGCGCCCGGGTTCCCACGACGGACGACGGCGGGACGGCCGCGTGAGCGCTGCGAACCCGGCGCCGGGGGAGGCACCCGCGGGAACGCGCGAGCCCCTGACGCGGATCGCCGTCATGGGCGCGGGAAGCTGGGGGACGACCTTCGCGAAGGTCCTCGGCGAGGCCGCCGAGAGCCACGGCGCCGAGTGCAGCATCCGCATCTGGGGGCGGCGCGAGGAGATCGTCGCCGACATCAATGCCCACCGCAATGCGCGCTACCTCGACGGCATCACGCTCCCGGCCTGCATCACGGCGTCGACGGACCCGGCCGAGGCGCTCGAGGGCGCCGAGGCGGTCGTCCTCGCCGTGCCCGCCCAGTCCCTGCGCGGCCAGCTCGCGGACTGGGCCTCGCACATCCCCGCGGACGCCGTCGTCGTCTCGCTCATGAAGGGCCTCGAGCTCGGCTCCGACGCTCGCATGAGCGAGGTCATCGCCGAGGTGACCGGCGTGCCCCGCGAGCGGATCGCCGTCGTCTCCGGCCCGAACCTCGCCCTCGAGATCGCCCGCTGCGAGCCCACGGCGTCGGTCGTCGCGTGCAGCGACGAGGCGACGGCGCACTGGCTCGCCGAGGCCTGCACGGCCCCGTACTTCCGCCCGTACACGAGCACCGACGTCGTCGGGGTCGAGATCGGCGGGATCGTCAAGAACGTCATCGCCCTCGCGGTGGGCATCTGCGAGGGCAAGGGCATGGGGGACAACACGAAGGCCTCCGTGATCACGCGCGGGCTCGCCGAGACCACGCGCCTCGCCGTCGCCCTCGGCGGCGACCCCCAGACCATGGCCGGGCTCGCGGGGCTCGGCGACCTCGTCGCGACGTGCTCCTCGAAGCTCTCGCGCAACCACTCCGCCGGCGCGCTCCTGGGCCAGGGCCTGAGCGTCGAGGAGGTCGGCGTGCGCATGACCCAGGTCGCGGAGGGCATCAAGTCCGCCCCCGCGGTCAACGAGCTCGCCCAGCGGCTCGGCGTCGACATGCCCATCACGGCCGCCGTCGTGGCCGTGCTGCGGGGGCAGCTCCCCGTGGACCAGCTCGGACCGCTGCTGCTCGCGCGGCAGCTCAAATCAGAAGGCGACTAGCTGTGGATTCCAACGCAACGACCGGTTCCAAGATCCGCGTCGCGCTCCTGTTCGGAGGCCGCTCGAGCGAGCACGCCGTCTCCTGCGTGACGGCGGCCGGCGTCATGGGCGCGATCGACACCGACAAGTACGAGGTCGTGCCGGTCGGCATCACGCGCGAGGGCCAGTGGGTGCTCTCCGACGGCGACTGGCACGAGTGGGCTCTCAACCAGGGGCAGCTGCCCGAGGTCGGCGCGGCGGAGGGGACCGTTCAGCTCGCCGAGGGCTCGGGGCGCACGCGCCTCGTCGTGGCCGAACCCGACCGCGTCCCCCGCGAGCTCGGCGGCGTCGACGTCGTCTTCCCGCTCCTGCACGGGGCGTTCGGCGAGGACGGCACGGTCCAGGGCCTCCTCGAGCTCGCCGACGTCCGCTACGTCGGGGCGGGCGTGCTCGCCTCCGCCGTCGGCATGGACAAGCATTTCATGAAGGTCGCGTTCGCCGCCGCCGGGCTCGAGGTGGGCCCGTACGTCGCGGTGACCGACAAGCAGTGGCGCCGCGACCCGGCCGCGGTGCGCGACGCCGTCGGCCGCCTCGGCTACCCCGTCTTCGTCAAGCCGTGCCGCGCCGGCTCGTCCGTGGGCATCTCCAAGGTCGACGGGCCCGAGGGCCTCGAGGCCGCGATCGACGAGGCTCGCCGACACGACCTGCGGCTCGTCATCGAGGCGGGGATCGTGGGCCGCGAGATCGAGTGCGGCGTGCTCGAGGGCCGCGGCTCGGACTCGCCGCGGACGTCACTGCCCGGGGAGGTCTCGGTCGCCGGTGGAAGCCACGCGTTCTACGACTTCGACGCGAAGTATGTCGAGGACAACGCCGCGGCGCTCTCGTGCCCCGCGGACCTGCCCGAGGAGGCGATCGCGCGCGTGCGCGAGCTCTCCGCGGCCGCGTTCGACGCCGTCGCGGCCGAGGGCCTGAGCCGCGTGGACTTCTTCTACACGCCCGACGGCAGATTCATCATCAACGAGATCAACACGATGCCCGGCTTCACTCCCATCAGCATGTACCCGCAGATGTGGGCCGCGACCGGCGTGTCCTACCCCGAGCTCATCGACGAGCTCATCCAGCTCGCCCTCGCGCGCCCGACTGGGCTGCGCTGACGCGCGGGCCGGGCCGGCCTCAGCCCGCGGCCGGGAGCGACGCGAGGTCCTCCTGGCCCACGCACTGGCGCGTCGCGGGGACCTTCTCGACGGCGCCCGAGAGGCTCGCGAGCACGGTCGCCGAGCTGATCCGCCCCTCGTCGAGGAGGATCTCGGTGGCGGGCTCGCGCCCGTACGTCGTGAGCGTGTAGTAGGGGTCGCCCTCCTCGATGACCCAGTCGACGCCGTTGACGGTCACGCACCGGTCCGTGGTCGGGCCGGGGGCGGGCACTCCGCAGCGGAGCACGACGGCGGACGGGTCGCCCCACGCGGCCGTCGCCTGGCTCGTCGTCTTGCGCAGCGCCGCGTCGCCGAGCGTGTCGGGAAGCGCGATCATGAGCGGCGCGCAGGCCGGGTTGGCGGCGTCCGGCGCGGGCTCGACCGCGACGGGGGCCGCGCAGCCCGCGAGGGACGCGCCGAGCAGGCCGAGCAGCCCGAGCAGAGCAGCGGCGGTGCCGCGTCCCATGGTGGCGCGGGAGCGGGCGGGGGAACGGCGCGCGGGCATGCTTCTCCATCCGGGGTCGGGGGGTCTATCCAGCCTACCCGCCCGGGGGGAAGTGCCAGCGAAGGGACAGCGTCCAGAGGCGCCGCGGCTAGGCTAAGAGCGTGACGGACACCCAGGACAGGCCGGCCCTCGTGCGCGAGCTGAGCGAGTCCGAGCTCCTCGACCGCATCTTCCCCCGGCTCGACGTCCTCGGCGCTGCCCTCCTCGGGCCGGGAGACGACGCCGCCGTCGTCGCCGCGCCGGACGGGCGCGTCGTCGTCAGCACCGACACGCAGACGCAGGACGCCGACTTCCGCCTTACGTGGCCGAGCGGCTATCGCAGCACGGGCGCGGACGTCGGGTGGAAGGCCGCGGCGCAGAACCTGTCCGACATCAATGCGATGGGCGCCGTCGCGACGGCCATGGTCGTGAGCCTCACGCTCCCCGGCGAGACCGAGGCCGAGTGGGTCGAGGACTTCGCCGACGGGCTCGTCGAGGCGATCCGCGCCCTCGGTGCCGACCGGTGCACGGTGGCCGGCGGCGACCTCGGCCGCGGCCGGGAGCTCTCCGTGACCGTCACGATCCTCGGGACCCTCGAGGGACGCGCCCCCGTCCTGCGCTCGGGCGCCCGCCCCGGCGACGTGCTCGCCGTCGCGGGCCGCCTCGGCGCCGCCGCCGCCGGCCTGGCCCTGCTCGAGCACGGCCCCGCGTACGCGACGCTCCCTGCGAGCCTCCGCGAGGCCGTGGGCCGGCAGTGCCGGCCTGTCCCGCCCCTCGCCGCCGGGCCTGCCGCCGCCCGCGGGGGCGCGCACGCGCTCATGGACCTCTCTGACGGGCTGCTCAAGGACGGCCAGCGCCTCGCCGCGGCGAGCGGCGTGGGCCTCGACTTCGACGCCGAGTCCCTCGCCGCCCACGCCGCCCTCCTGGCCGAGCCCGCGGCCGCCGTCGGGGCAGATCCGCTCGGCTGGGTGCTCGGCGGAGGGGAGGACCACGGCCTCCTCGGCGCCTTCCCCGCGTCCGTTCAGCTCCCGGAGGGCTTCGCTGCGATAGGCTCGGTCGTGCCCACGGCCGGCGGGCCGGGCGGGGTGGCCATTGGCGGGCGCCCCGTGCAACCGAGCGGATGGGACCACTTTGCACGCTAAGATCGCCTCGAACGCCGCGGCCATGCGGCGCTGGCTCGCCGACGCCGAGACCGTCCTGGCCAACCACAGCGACCGCCTCAACGCGATCAACATCTTCCCCGTCGCGGACGGGGACACCGGCACCAACCTCTACCACACGGTCCGGGCCGCCGCCTCGGCCGCCGCGGAGACCCCCGGCACCGACGTCGGCGAGGTCCTCGCAGCCGCGGGCCAGGCCGCGATGGAGGAGGCCTGGGGCAACTCGGGCACGCTCCTGGCCGTGTTCCTCGACGCCGTCGCGGCGACCCTCAGGGGACACACGCGCGTGAACGGTCCCCTCCTCGCCGCGGCCCTCCACCGCGCCCAGATCCGCGCGTGGTCTGCCCTGAGCGAGCCCGTCGCCGGGACGATGCTCTCGGTGCTCGAGGCCGCCGCCGACGGCGCGGCGTCCCCGCGCGCCGTGCATCCCGGGACCGGGGACGGCGGCCCCGACAGCAACCAGGCGCTCGCGGCGGCGCTCGACGCCGCGGTCCAGGCCGCCGTCGGCGCCGTGGTCGACACCGAGTCCCAGCTGGGCGTCCTCACGACCGCCCGGGTCGTGGACGCCGGCGGCGTCGGCCTGCTCCTCGTCCTCTCCGCCCTGCGCACCGCCGTCCTCGGCGAGGGGCTCTCCGACGACGTGCTCGACGGGCTCCACGGCTACCGCGTCGACGACCCGCACATCCACGCGGACCAGCCGCACGCCGTCGGCGTCGAGCTCATGTGCACCGTGACCCTGAGCCCGCTCCACGCCGCGGGTCTGCGCCAGCGGCTCGATGAGATCGGCGACTCCGTCATCATGAGCCCGGTGGGCGCGTTCGACGACGGCGCCGGCGTGTGCCGGTGGCGCGTCCACGTGCACGTCGCGGACCCGGACGCGGCGCTGGCCCTCATCCGCTCGCTCGCCGAGCCGGAGAAGATCTCCTTCACCGAGCTGCACGCCGAGCCGCCGGCCGGCGAGCACGCTGCGGAGGGCGGCACCGTTGGCCGCTGAGCGGGACCGGCCCCTCTCGCGGCTGCTCGGGGCCTCGTCCGCGAAGAAGATCAGGGACAGCCTCGGTCTAGAGACCGCCGGGGAGCTGCTCGACTACTTCCCGCGCCGGTACGTCCAGCGCGGCGAGCTGACCCCCATCGCGCTCCTGCCGCTCGACGAGGACGTGACGCTCATCGCGCGCGTCGTCAGGGCCGCGACCCGGCGCATGGCCACGCGGAAGGGCTCCATCACCGAGGTCCTCGTCTCGGACGGCTTCGGCGACCACGGCGCGGACACGATCAGCCTCACGTTCTTCAACGCCTTCCAGGCCTCACGGCAGCTCGCCCCCGGCACCGTCGCGATGTTCTCGGGCCGCGTCGGGCGCTACAAGGGGAAGCTTCAGCTGACCAACCCCGACTACGTGCTCCTCGACCCCGAGGACTCCGCCGAGGGAACCCCGGAGGAGCTCGCCGCGAGGCCCATCCCCGTCTATTCCGCCACGGCCAAGCTCACGACCTGGCAGATCGAGCGGGCCGTCAAGACCCTCCTGAGCCAGCTGGACCTGGGCACGCTCGAGGACCCGCTGCCGGAGGCCCTCCGGCAGAAGTACCGGCTGCCGGGGCTCGCCGACGCCTACCGCCTGATCCACGAGCCGGCGACGCAGGAGGCGTGCATGCTCGCCCGCCGCCGCTTCCAGTACGAGGAGGCACTCGTCCTCCAGTCGGCCCTCGCCCGGCGCCGGATCCAGCACGCCCAGCTCCCGTCGCGGCCGAGCCCCGCCCGCCGCGGCGGCCTGCTCGACGCGTTCGACGCGCAGCTGCCCTTCGAGCTCACCGAGGGCCAGCGGTCCGTGGGGGAGGAGCTCGCCGCCGAGCTCGCCGCCCCGCACCCCATGAACAGGCTCCTGCAGGGCGAGGTCGGGTCGGGGAAGACGGTCGTCGCCCTGCGCGCGATGCTCCAGGTCGTCGACGACGGCGGCCAGGCCGCACTGCTCGCACCCACCGAGGTGCTCGCGGGCCAGCACTACGAGTCGATCCGGCGCACGCTCGGACCGCTCGCGCGCGAGGGCCTGCTCGGGGCCTCGGACGGGGTCGAGGTCGTCCTGCTCACGGGCTCGCAGTCCGCGGGGGAGCGCAAGCGCGCGCTCCTCGCCGCAGCGAGCGGGCAGGCGGGGATCGTCGTCGGCACCCACGCCCTGCTCTCCGAGGCCGTCCAGTTCGCCGACCTCGGCCTCGTCGTCGTCGACGAGCAGCACCGGTTCGGCGTCGAGCAGCGCGACGCCCTGCGGGCCAAGAGCCTCGCGACGCCCCACCTGCTCGTCATGACGGCCACGCCGATCCCGCGCACCGTCGCGATGACGGTCTTCGGGGATCTCGAGACCTCCGTCCTGCGCGAGCTCCCGGCGGGCAGGGCGCCGATCGCGACCCACGTCGTGGGGCTCGTGGAGAACCCCTCGTGGGAGCAGCGCATCTGGGCCCGTGCGCGCGAGGAGGTCGACGCCGGGCGGCAGGTGTACGTTGTCTGCCCCCAGATCGGGGAGTCGAGCGAGGAAGGCCAAGAAGAAGGCGACCTCGCGGCCCTCGACGCCGCCACGTGGGGCGGCACGGCCCTCGCCGACGGCGCCTCCGCGCCTCCGCCTGCCGCCTCGGTCGCCGGGACGATGGAGCAGCTGGCCGGCGAGGCCGCCCTCGAGGGGGTCCGCCTCGGCATGCTGCACGGGCGCATGGACACCGCCGACAAGTCGGCGTCGATGGAGTCCTTCGCCGCCGGCCGCACCGACGTCCTCGTCGCGACGACCGTCGTCGAGGTCGGCGTCGACGTGCCCAACGCGACCCTCATGGTCATCCTCGATGCCGACCGCTTCGGCATCGCCCAGCTGCACCAGCTCCGCGGCCGCGTCGGGCGCGGCGGCCACCCGGGCACGTGCCTGCTCGTGACCGCCCTGGAGCCCGGCCACCCGAGCCGCGCCCGCCTCGACGCCGTCGCGGCCAGCACCGACGGCTTCGTCCTGGCCCAGAAGGACCTCGAGCAGCGTCGCGAGGGCGACATCCTCGGGGCCACCCAGTCCGGGAGGCGCTCGACCCTGCGTCTCCTGCGGGTCCTGCGCGACGCCGAGGTCATCGAGCGGGCCCGCGGCGACGCCCTCGGGCTCGTGGCCGAGGACCCCGGACTCGACCGGCAGCCCGCCCTGCGGGCCGCCATCGACGAGTACCTCGGGCCCGACAAGGAGGTGTTCCTCGAACGTGGATGAGGCACTCACGCAGGCAGTCGGGCGCCCGGCCGCCCCCTCTGGGCCGAGCGCATGAGCCGGATCATCGCCGGCATCGCGGGCGGGACGACCCTCGCCTCCGTCCCCGGCTCGGCCACCCGGCCCACGACCGACCGCGTGAAGGAGGCCCTCTTCTCGCGGCTCGACGCCCTCGGCATGATCAGCCGCTCGCGCGTTCTCGACCTCTTCGCGGGCTCGGGGGCCCTCGGGGTCGAGGCCGCGAGCCGAGGCGCGTCGACGGCCGAGCTCGTCGAGGCCGACCCGAAGGCCGTGCGGGTGTGCGAGCGCAACGCGCGCCTCGCCAACGACGCCCTCGGCCGGCGCGCCGTCACCGTGCACCGCTCCAAGGTCGCGGGCTTCCTCGAGCACACCCTGCCCGGCCGGCACTGGGACCTCGTGTTCATGGACCCGCCCTACCCGCTCGGCGAGGAGCCCCTCTCCGCGGTCCTCACGGCGCTCGTGCCGCATCTGGCCGAGGACGCGCTCGTCGTCGTCGAGCGTTCCTCTCGCTCGCCCGAGCCGGCGTGGCCCGAAGGCCTGGTCCTCTTCGCCGAGAAGAAATACGGCGAGACGCGGCTGTGGTTCGCCGAGCCGGTGCCAACGCCGTCGGAGCCCCCCGCTACGGTGGGGGCATGATCGAGCCCCTCGGCCCGGCCGCCGCAGCGACCGCCTCCCCGACAGCTCCCGCCGCTGCTCTCGAGATAGCGTCCGGCTCCCTGCCCCAGTGGTGGGAGATCGTTGCGGCCTTCGCCCCTGTCGGGACGTTCGCCACCGCCGTCGTCGCGGCCGTGGTCGGCCTCCACACGATCCGCCAGCGCTCGTACTCGGACCGGCGCGCCGAGTTCTGGCGGCGCACGGAATGGGCCCTCGAGGCCTCGGTGTCCCCGGATCTCCAGCTCCAGGCGATGGGCACGATGGTGCTCGCGAGCCTGGCCAAGAGCGATCTCATCGCGAGCGAGGAGGAGCTCAGGCTCCTCGACGCCGTGTGGGTCGACCCGATCGCCGAGGCCGAGGAGGCCGGCCTGGACGAGGAACTCGGCGGCGACGGCGGGCCGGACAGCGGCGGGGCGGGGCCTGACGACGTAGGGCGGGGCTGATGGCGTGGACGCCCCCGCCGCAGCCGGGGATACTGGCAGGAGAGCTGCGCGGCGGTCGCAGCGGCACGAAGGGGTCTGATGTGAGCAAGCACGAGGCACGTCCCGGCGCAGGCCGTCACACGTCCGAGCCGTCCGAGCGGCGCCCCGGATCCTCGGACCGGCGTGTCCAGATCGCGGCCGCGCGGCTGCGCGTCGTGCTCGACGAGCGGCTCAACCGCCCCACGCCCGAGTGGGTCAAGCGCCTCGCCGAGCAGAAGCTCGCGAGCTGAAGCCCGGGGCCGGCGCTCCCGGCCGGTCTGCCGTTCCCTGACGCGCTTCCTCAGTCCGAGAGCGCGTCGAGTTCGACCCCCCGCACGAGGACTCCCGGGTGCGGGCCCGCCTCCGTGAGCCGCTCCGTCCAGCCCTCCGGCCACGCACCCCTGAGCCCGACGGCGACGACGTTGCCCGGGAAGCGTGCCGTGAGCATGTCCGGCTCGGTGAGCACCGCGACCTCGGCCAGGACGGAGCGCATCGCCGCGAGCTGGGAGCGCACGAGCGCCAGCGGGGGCTCGTCGCCGATGTTGACCACGAGCGCCCCGCCCGGCGCGAGGAGCGCCGCGGCTTCCGCGTAGAAGCCGGCGTCCGCGAGGTGCTCCGGGGCGTCCGGCCCCGAGAAGACGTCGAGCACGACGACGTCGTACGGCCCCCGCGCCCCGACCGTGGTGAGCTCCCAGCGGGCGTCCCCGATCACGGTCTCGAGGTCGGTCCCCTCCGGCAGGGGCAGGTGCTCGAGCACGAAGTCCGCGAGCTCGCGCTCGAGCTCGACCGCGGTCTGCACTGAGCCCGGCCTGGTTGCCTGGACGTAGCGGGCCAGGGTCAGGGCGCCCGCGCCGAGGTGCAGGGCCCGGATCTGCGTGCCGGCCGGGGCGACGGCGTCGACGACGTTCGCGATCCGCCGCAGGTAGGCGTAGAAGACGTGCTCGGGGTGGCCGAGGTCCACGTGCGACTGCTCGGCCCCGCCGATCGAGAGGATCCACGCGCCCGGGACGAAGGCGTCCGGCTCGACCGAGGCGTGGGCGCCGACGCCGCGCAGCCAGCGCGTGCGCGGCTCTCCATCCTGGGCGCGGCGCCTCACAACGCGTCCGCGAGGCCCGCGAGGCGCGAGGCGGCCTCGTGCAGGAGGGGGGCCTTCTTGCAGAACGCGAAGCGCAGGAGCGAGCGCGTGCGCTCGGCGCCGCCGAGGTGGCAGAAGACGGAGACGGGGATGGCGGCGACGCCGACGAGCTCGGGCAGGCGGCGGGCGAGTGCGGGCGCGTCGTCGATGCCCAGCGGGGAGGTGTCCGCCGTGATGAAGTAGGTGCCCTCGGGGACGAAAACGTCCAGGCCCGCCGCGCGCAGGCCCTCGGCGAGGATGTCCCGCTTGGCACGCAGCGTGTCCGCGGCTGCGGCGAAGAACTCGTCCGGGTAGCCGAGGCCCAGCGCGACGGCCTCCTGGAACGGCGTCCCCGAGCTGTAGGTGAGGAACTGCTTGATCGTGCGCACGCGCGCGACGAGCTCCTCGGGCCCGCTGATCCAGCCGACCTTCCAGCCCGTGAACGAGAACGTCTTGCCCGCCGAGGAGATGGTCACGGTGCGCTCGCGCGCGCCGGGCAGGGAGGCCACGGGAACGTGCCGGTCGCCGAAGACGAGGTGCTCATAGACCTCGTCGGTGACGATCACGGCGTCGTGCCGCGCCGCGAGCGCGACGATCCGCTCGAGCGTCTCGCGGCCGAACACGGCGCCCGTGGGGTTGTGCGGGTTGTTCAGCAGCACGAGGCGGGTGCGCGGCGTGAACGCCGCCTCGAGCTCGGCCGGGTCGGGCTGGAACGCCGGTGCGTGCAGGGGCACGGTCGTGTGCTCGGCGCCGGCGAGGGCGATCATCGCCCCATAGGAGTCGTAGAACGGCTCGAAGGTGAGCACCTCGTCCCCGGGGCCGGCGAGGGCCAGGACGGCGGCGGCGATCCCTTCGGTCGCGCCCGTCGAGATGACGACCTCCCGCCATGGATCCAGCGCGATGCCGTAGAACCGCGCCTGGTGCTCGGCGACGGCCTCACGCAGCCGCGGGATGCCCTGGCCGGGGGCGTACTGGTTGGCGCCGGAGAGGATCGCGGAGCGCGCGGCCTCCATCATCTCGGCCGGGCCGTCCTCATCCGGGAATCCCTGTCCGAGGTTGATGGCACCGTGCCTGACGGCGAGCCCCGTCATCTCCTCGAAGATCGTCACGCCGAGCCGGCCGTCGGAGCCGAGGAGGTTGGCACCTGCTGCTGTTCGCTGCCACGCGGAAGTCATCCGCCCATGCTATGGCCATCGGGGGAGGCGGCGCGCCCTGCGCTGGCGGTGCCGCCAAGGGGCCATGGAGTATGTTGGCGGTATGCGACGCGCAGTGTGCCCCGGCTCCTTCGACCCGATCCACAATGGGCACCTCGAGGTGATCGCGCGGGCCGCGAACCTCTTCGACGAGGTCGTCGTCGCAGTCTCCACCAACTACATGAAGCAGTACCGGTTCACCCCGGACGAGCGGATCGCGATGGCGCGGCGCACCCTCAGCGCCATCAGCGGGATCATCGTCGAGCCCATGGGGGAGGGCCTGCTCGCGGAGTACTGCCGGCAGCGGGGCGCGTCGGCCATCGTCAAGGGACTGCGCTCGTCGAGCGACTTCGACTACGAACTGCCCATGGCGATCATGAACCGCCAGCTCACCGGCGTCGAGACCGTGTTCCTCCCCGCGGAGGCCCACTACGTCCACCTGTCCTCGACGCTCGTCAAGGAGGTCTACGATCTCGGCGGCGACGTCTCCGAGTTCGTCCCCCGCTCCGTCCTGGCGCGCCTCGCCGAGGGCGCGCCTGGCCGGTGAATGGCCGCGGGGCGGCTAGACTGGTCGGGCACAGCGGGCGCGGCCATCGCCGCCTTTCGGCGGCGCGGCCTGGTTTGGGGCAAGTGGTTCCCACAGGCTAGGATGGTTTGTCGGTCTATGTTCTACAGGAGTTCTCATTAAGCGCGAAGCACGTTCGCCTTTGATGTTCGATGTCAAGGACCTCGGGCGCAGCCCGGGGACTATGCGAACCCTCACGGAGCATGTACCCGCACCGAGTGATCTCGGTGTGGCGCTCATCGGCGTCGGCGAAGGATCCCCCGTGGATCTGGACCTGAAGCTCGAGTCGGTGCACGAGGGGATCCTGGTCTCGGGGACGGCGCACGTCACAGTGACGGGCGAATGCGGCCGCTGCCTGGATCCCATCGAGTACGGGCTCGACGCCGAGGTGCAGGAGCTTTTCTTCTTCGAGGGACACGCGCCCTCGGACGGAGAAGACGATGAAGAGCAACGTCGAGTCGAGCACGAGTCCATCGATCTTGAGCCGGTGTTGCGGGACGCAGTAGTGACCCTGCTGCCGTTCCAGCCGGTGTGCCGGGAAGACTGCGAAGGGCTGTGCTCCGAATGCGGAGTGCGCCTCGCGGACGAGCCGGGGCACCACCATGAGGTCGTCGACCCCCGGTGGGCTGCCTTGGCAGATTTGGTGAAGCCAGACCGGCACGACGATGAGTAAGTGTTGGCACTAGAAGAGAAATGAGTTAGCCGTGGCTGTTCCCAAGCGGAAGATGTCTCGCTCGAATACCCGCGCCCGCCGCTCCCAGTGGAAGGCCTCCGTTCCCACCCTGGTCAAGACCGTGGAGAACGGCCGCGTGACCTACAGCCTGCCGCACCAGGCGAAGGTCGTGACGGACTCGGCTGGCACCGAGCTGTTCCTCGAGTACAAGGGCCGCAAGGTCGCCGACGTCTGAGCGGCGTGATACTCGCGCATGAGCACTCATGACGAGCTTCTGAAGCGTCTCGGCGTCGGCATCGACGCCGAGACGCTTCGTCTTGCCCTCACGCACCGCTCCTACGCCTACGAGAACGGCGGCATCCCGACCAACGAGCGCCTCGAGTTCCTCGGCGACTCGATCCTCGGGTTCTCCGTCACGGAGCTGCTGTACCGCGAGCACCCCGACCTCACGGAGGGCGAGCTCGCCAAGCGCCGCGCCGCCGTCGTGAGCACCCGCGCCCTCGCGGGCATCGCCCGCCGCCTCGGCGTCGGCGAGCACATCTACCTCGGCCAGGGCGAGAAGGTCACGGGCGGGAAGAACAAGTCCTCGATCCTCGCGGACACCATGGAGGCGCTCATCGGCGCCACCTTCATCTCCAACGGCCTCGAGACCGCGCGCCGCCTCGTCGTGGACCTCATCGGGCCGCTCCTCGCCGACGCGGCCGTCCTCGGCGCCGGCACAGACTGGAAGACGCACATCCAGGAGCTTGCGGCCAACCGCCAGCTCGGCGCCATCCACTATTCGGTCGAGGGCGAGGGTCCGGACCACGCGCGCGTCTACACCGCGACCCTCCTCATCGGCGGCACGGCCTACGGCACCGGCATGGGCAACTCCAAGAAGGAGGCCGAGCAGCAGTCCGCCGCGAACGCGTGGAAGGTCCTGGGCCCCGACGGGCAGGACGCGACGGCTTCGGGCTAGTAGATGCCCGAGCTCCCCGAAGTCGAAGTCGTCCGGCGCGGCCTCGCCTCGTGGGTCGTCGGCCGCACGGTCGAGGACGCTGAGGTCGTCGACCCGCGCTCGGTGCGGCGCCACGCCCTCGGGCCGCAGGACTTCTCCGGCCAGCTCGAGGGCGCGAGGGTGCTCGACGCCGTCCGGCGCGGGAAGTTCCTCTGGCTCATCCTTGCGGGCCCCGACGACACCGGCGCCCCAGACGGCACCCTGCCGCACACCGCGCTCATGGCCCACCTGGGCATGAGCGGGCAGCTCATCGTCGAGGACGAGAGCCAGCCCCGCGAGAAGCACCTCAAGGTCCGGCTCACGCTGAGCGAGGTCCCTGGCATGCCCCGCGAGCTCCGCTTCGTGGACCAGCGCATCTTCGGTGGCCTCGCCGTCGTGCCGCTCGTGCCGACGCACGACGGCGGGCCCGGCGGCCGCGGTGAGGCGCCCCTCGCGCTCGTCCCGGCCGAGGCGGCGCACATCGCCCGAGACCCGCTCGACCCGCTGTTCGACCCCGAAGCGTTCCATGCCCGGCTGCGCTCGCGCCGGACCGGGATCAAGCGCGCCCTGCTGGACCAGCGGCTCGTCTCCGGCATCGGCAACATCTACGCCGACGAGGCCCTCTGGGGCGCGCGGCTGCACTATGCCCGCCCCACGGAGACGTTGCGCCGGGCCGAGACGGCCCGGCTCGTCGCCTCCATCCGTGAGGTCATGGAGCGTGCACTCGAGGCCGGCGGGACGAGCTTCGACTCGCTGTACGTCAACGTCAACGGCGCCTCGGGGTACTTCTCCCGCTCCCTCGACGCCTACGGCCGGGCCGGGCTGCCCTGCCGGCGCTGCGTGGCCGAGGGCCGCGTGGGGACCATCGTGCGCGAGCCGTTCATGAACCGGTCCTCGTACCGGTGCACGCGGTGCCAGCCCGTGCCCCGCAACGGGCGCTGGTAGCCGCGGCCCCCGCGCACGCCTGGCCGCGCGCCGTCGTGCGCTGAAACCGGGGGCACACCGGCCGGTTGCCCGGCCCACGGCGTGTCGCGGCGTAGATTGGAGCATCATCGACCGCCGAGCGAAACAGCAGGACCCTTGCACCTCAAAACCCTGACCATCCGAGGCTTCAAGTCCTTCGCCTCGGCCACGACCTTCGAGTTCGAGCCGGGGGTCACCGCGGTCGTGGGCCCGAACGGCTCGGGCAAGTCCAACGTCGTGGACGCTCTCGCGTGGGTCATGGGGGAGCAGGGCGCCAAGACGCTGCGCGGCGGCAAGATGGAGGACGTCATCTTCGCCGGCACCGCCGGGCACCCCCCTCTGGGCCGTGCCCACGTCTCGCTCACGATCGACAACGCCGACGGCGCCCTGCCCATCGAGTACAGCGAGGTCACGATCTCCCGGGCGCTGTTCCGCGCGGGCGGTTCCGAGTACGCGATCAATGGGACCCCGTGCCGGCTCCTGGACATCCAGGAGCTCCTGAGCGACTCGGGCCTCGGGCGCGAGATGCACGTGATCGTCGGGCAGGGCCAGCTCGACCGCGTGCTGCACGCCACGCCCGAGGACCGGCGCGGCTTCATCGAGGAGGCCGCTGGGATCCTCAAGCACCGCCGCCGCAAGGAGCGCACGGTGCGCAAGCTCGAGGCCATGCAGGCCAACCTCGCGCGCCTGACCGACCTCACGGGCGAGATCCGCCGGCAGCTGGGCCCGCTCGGCCGGCAGGCCGAGGTGGCACGCCGCGCCCAGCGCATCCAGGCCGACGTGCGCGACGCCCGCTCCCGCCTCCTCGCGGACGACATCGCGACCCTGGCCGCCGCTCTGGAGAAGGAGGACGCCGACCAGACCGCCCTCGTCGAGCGCCGGGCGGAGGTCGAGCGGCGCCTCGACGCCGGGCGCCGCGAGCAGGCCGAGGCCGAGCGGGCCGCGGCCGCCGCCACCCCGACCCTCAACGCGGCCCGCGACACGTGGTACCGGCTCACCCAGGGCCGCGAGCGGCTGCGCGCCCTCGCCTCGCTCGCCCTCGAGCGCCGCCGGCTGCTCGGCTCGTCGGACGCGCCGGTGCGCGGCCGCGACCCCGAGGCGCTCGAGCGGCAGGCCGAGGCCCTCCGGCTGGAGCTCGAGGCCGTCTCCGAGACCGTCGAGGTCAGGGCCGAGGCCCTCGCAGCGTCGGAGGAGGCCCGCGCGACCGCCGAGGCCGGGGCCGCGGCCGAGGACCGCCGCCACACCGCCCTCCTGCGCGCCCAGGCCGACCGGCGCGAGGGCCTGGCACGCCTCGCCGGGCAGGTCGCCGCCGCGCGCAGCCGCGTCGAGGCCGCCGAGGGCGAGATCGGGCGCCTCCAGGCGGCCCTCGGCTCGGCCGGCGAGCGGGAGCGGGCGGCCCAGGAGGAGTTCACGGCCCTCGAGGCCCAGATCGCCGGCGTCGAGGCGGGCGAAGGCGACCTCGACGCCGACTACGAGGAGGCCGCGGCCGAGCTCGCCGCCGCCGAGGAGGAGCGCGAGGCCGTCCTCGAGCGCCGCCGGAAGGCCGCGGCCGACCGGCAGGCCGGGCAGGCCCGCCTCGAGGCGCTCTCGGCCGGGCTCAAGGACCGCGACGGGACGGGGGCCGTCCTGTCCTCGTCCGCCGGGGTGCTCGGGCCGGTGGCTGACCTCGTGCGCGTCGAGGCCGGATTCGAGGCCGCGGCTGCGGCCGTCCTCGGCCCGTTCGCCGAGGGGCTCGCGATGTCCGGGCCGGATGAGGCCGCCGCGGCCCTCGAGCGGCTCAAGCGCGACGGCGCCGGCCAGGCCGCGCTCCTCGTCGGCGGCCCGTCGCCCTCGGGCATCCTTGGCGCCGGAGCGGGAGGGGACGACGGCGGCCGCCCGCGCCCTGAGCTCCCGCCGGGCGCGCGCTGGCTCGACGACGCCGTCGCGCCGGACGCCCGCGTGGCCCCCGCCGTCGGCCGCCTGACCCGGCACGCCGCCGTCGTGCGGTCCCTGTCAGACGCCGCGGCGCTCGTCGCCGACCACCCCGGGCTCGTCGCCGCGACGCCCGACGGCGACCTCGTCACGGCCGCGTCCCTGCGCGGCGGCTCGGCGGGCGCGCCGTCCACCATCCAGCTCCAGGCGGAGGTCGAGCGCGCCCAGGCCGCCCTCGACGCGGCCCAGGCCGAGTACGAGCGCTGCGGGTTCGCGCTCGCCTCGGCCAGCGAACGCGAGCGCGCCGCCCGGGAGCGCGCCGAGGAGGCCCTCGCGGCGCTCAACGACTCCGACGCGCGCTTCGCCGCCGTCGCCGAGAAGCTCGCGGCCCTCAACGCCCAGCTGCGCGGCGCGGCCGCCGAGGAGGAGCGCCTCGCGGCCTCGCTGGCCGCGGCCCGCGCGCAGCTCGAGACGGAGGAGCTCGCCCTCGAGGCCGCCGCCGAGAGGCTCGAGCTCGCCGAGGAGGCGCCCGAGGAGGAGCCGGCCCCGGACGAGCGGGACCGCCTGCACGCCGAGGCGGTGGCGGCGCGCTCGGCCGAGCTCGAGGTGCGTCTGGCCCTTCGCGCGGCGCAGGAGCAGGAGCGCACGCTCGAGGCACGTGCCCAGTCCCTCGAGCGCGCCGCCGCCTCCGAGCGCCGGGCCGCCGAGGAGGCCCGCCGCCGGGCCGAGCGGCGCGCGCGCCAGGCGGCCCGGGCGCAGGCCGTCGCCCAGGCCGCGCAGGCTGGGCTCGCGGCCATGGATGCCGCGGTCGAGGAGGCCGTCGCCGAGCGCGACGACGCCGAGGCCCGCCGCGCCGAGCTCGACGAGCGCCTTAGGGGGCTGCGACGCGCGAACGAGGAGCTCTCGCGCGAGCTCGCCGAGCTCAACGACGCCGCCCACCGCGACGAGCTCGCCCGCGCCCAGCAGAAGCTCCGGCTCGAGGCGCTCCAAGAGCGCGCCGTCGACGAGCTCGGCCTCTCCGCGGAGGCGCTCGTCGCCGAGTTCGGCCCGCACCGCCCCGTCCCTGTGCCCGACCTACCCGCCGACAAGTGGGCGGCCCTCCGCGTCGAGGTCGACGACGAGGGGGCACCCGTCGAGGAGGGCGTGCCGTTCGTCCGCGCCGAGCAGGAGCAGCGCCTCAAGCGGGCCGAGCGGGATCTCGCGGCCCTCGGCAAGGTCAACCCGCTCGCGCTCGAGGAGTTCGCCGCGCTCGAGGAGCGCCACCGGTTCCTGAGCACGCAGCTCGACGACCTCAAGGCGAGCCGCAAGGACCTCCTGCAGATCATCGCCGAGGTCGACGAGCGCGTGCAGCGCGTCTTCGCCGAGGCCTTCGCCGACACCCAGGAGCAGTTCGAGCGCGTCTTCGCGCGGCTGTTCCCCGGCGGTGAGGGGCGGCTCGTGCTCACGGACCCCTCCGACCTGCTCACGACCGGGATCGAGGTCGAGGCGAGGCCCGCGGGCAAGAAGATCAAGCGGCTCTCGCTCCTGTCCGGGGGCGAGCGCTCGCTCACGGCGGTCGCGCTCCTCGTGGCCATCTTCAAGGCCCGCCCGTCGCCCTTCTATGTCATGGACGAGGTCGAGGCCGCGCTCGACGACACGAACCTCGGCCGGCTCATCACGGTCTTCGAGGAGCTGCGCGCATCGAGCCAGCTCATCGTCATCACCCACCAGAAGCGGACCATGGAGGTCGCGGACGCCCTCTACGGGGTGTCCATGCGCGGCGACGGCGTCTCGACGGTCATCAGCCAGCGGCTCGAGCCCGCCCGCTGACGGGAGGGCCAGGGGCCCTCCCGGACCCTGTGAGAAGCTAGGAAGCGTGACAGACCTTTCCGCCATCCTGCCCGTCATCATCGTCGTCGCGATCGCAGTCCTCGTCGTCGCCGGGGCCGTCATCGGGCTCGTGCGCGGCCGCCGGAAGAAGATCGACTACACCGGCCCGCGGGACGCCAACGACCAGGTCATCGCCCCCACTCGCCCGGGCGCCGTCGACACCGAGACCGCCCCGCCCGCCGGCGTCGGGACCCTGCCCGAGCCCGCAGAACCCGCGGCCGCCCCTGAGCGTGACGTCGTCGACGAGTCCGTTGTCGAGGCCGTCCCGACCGAGACCCCCGCGCCCGTGGCCGGGCGGCTCGTGCGACTGCGCGAGCGGCTCGCCAAGAGCAACAGCATCCTCGGCAAGGGCCTCCTCGCGCTCCTCGCGAGCGACAGGATCGACGAGAACGTGTGGGACGAAGTCGAGGAGACCCTCCTCCTCGCGGACATCGGCACCGAGCCGAGCCTCGCGCTCGTCGACTCCCTCCGCGACCGCGTCAAGGTCATGGGCACGCGCAGCCCCGAGGAGGTCCGCGCGATGCTCCGGGAGGAGCTCGTCGCCCTCGTCGATCCGTCCCTCGACCGCTCCCTCAGCGTCGACCGCAAGGCGGGCAAGCCCGCCGTCGTGCTCGTGGTGGGCGTCAACGGCGTCGGCAAGACGACGACGGTCGGCAAGCTCGCGCGCGTCCTCGTCGCGGAGGAGAAGGACGTCATCCTCGGCGCCGCGGACACGTTCCGCGCGGCCGCCTCCGAGCAGCTGGCCACGTGGGGCGCGCGCGTCGGCGTGCCGACGGTGAAGTCCGACGTCGATGGCGCCGACCCGGCGTCGGTCGCCTTCGAGGCGGTCAAGGCCGGCATCGAGCAGGAGGTCGACGTCGTCATGGTCGACACCGCGGGCCGCCTCCAGAACAAGGTGGGCCTCATGGACGAGCTCGGCAAGGTCAAGCGCGTCATCGAGAAGCAGGCCGAGGTCGACGAGGTGCTCCTCGTCCTCGACGCGACGACCGGCCAGAACGGCCTCAACCAGGCCAAGGTCTTCTCCGAGGTCGTCGACATCACGGGCATCGTCCTGACCAAGCTCGACGGCACCGCGAAGGGCGGGATCGTCGTCGCGATCCAGCGGCAGCTCGGCGTCCCGGTCAAGCTCGTGGGCCTCGGCGAGGGCCCGGACGACCTCGCCCCGTTCGACCCCGAGGCGTTCGTCGACGCGATCCTCGCCTGACGGGCCCCCTCTCTTCATCCCCTCTCAACGCCGCATCGCAACACGCTGCTATTCCGTGCGGATAGCCGCGTGTTGCGATGCGGCGCTGTGGCGCCAGGCCCAGAGCGGCGCCGCAGCGAGGAGGCATGTGCCGGAGACCGCAAAAGCCCAGCCGTAGCCGATGCCGTCAGCGAGGGCGCCGGCGACGAGCGGGCCGAGGATGCTGCCGATGTCCGCGGCCATCTGGAAGACGGCGAGGGGGCGGCCGCCGCTGCGCTCGGCGCCGATCGTGTCCGCGACCGTGGCCTGGAGGGACGGGCCGAGGAACCCGGAGCCGAAGCCGGCCGCGACCGAGAGGGCGAAGAACGCAGCCTCGGAGCCGCTCACGCCCAGCAGCGCCGTCGGCACGGCGGTCCCAGCGAGCCCGAGGAGGGCGACCGGCCGGCGCCCCCACCTGTCGGTGAGCCGGCCCGAGAACGTCAGCGAGGCCGCGGTCCCGGCCGCGAAGAGGGCCAGCGCGAGGCCCGCGGTCCCCGAGCCGGCGCCGAGGGCCGCCGTCGCGAAGAGCGGCACGAGCGCCATCCGGATGCCGAAGGTCGCCCAGCCGTTGGCGAAGTTCGAGCCCACGGCCGCCCGGAACGCGCCGCTGCCCAGAGCCTCCGCGAGCCCCAGAGGCGGCCGGGCGGCGCCGTTGCCCCGGGCCGGCGCGCCGCGGCCGAGCAGGAGGTGGACGACGGCGGCGGCGACCACGAGCGCCGCGGCATAGACGAGGAACGGCACGCGCAGCCCGAAGCCCGCGAGGACGCCGCCGAGGACCGGGCCCGCGATGCTCCCGAGCAGGAACGAGGACGCGTAGAGGCCGCTCACGCGGCCGCGTGCGTCGGGCGGCGCGAGCCGGACGATGAGCCCGGCGGCGGAGATCGTGAACATCGTCGAGCCGATCCCGCCGAGGCCACGCACGGCCAAGAGGGTCCAGTAGTCGGGCGCGAAGGCGCACGCGGCGCTCGAGGCGGCGACGAGGAGCAGGCCGGAAGCGTAGACGGGCCGCTCCCCGAGCCGGTCGACGAGCCGCCCGGCCGAGGGGGCCAGACATAGGCGCGCGAGCGCGAAGGCGCTCACGATCACGGACGCCGCCGTCGCGCCGACGCCGAAGCTCGTGGCCAGCTGGGGCAGTACGGGGGCGACGAGGCCGAATCCCACCGCGATGACGAACGCCGCGGCCACCATGACCCAGACGTCGCGGGGCACGGACGGACGCGTGGGGACTCGAGGCATGCCTCCACCCTAGGGCAGCGGAGTCCTCACGGCCCGGCGCGCCCCCTGGTGAGGTCTGGCGCCGCGTGGGACGCGGACGAAACACGCGCGAAACGATCCCGTGACGAGGGCTTTACGCCGGGGAGCAACTTGTAACGGACGCGCAATCTTCGCCGCGACCGGTTGAAACACCGCCGCCGGATGCTTGTTGACAGGTTCAGGGCTGCGGGAGGCCGTCTCCGGCGCCCACGAACGACAGCTTCCGACAGTTTGTCGCACGCACACTCGAAAGGTTCCACCATGGACACTGGCGACACCGCCTGGGTGCTCATCTCCGCGGCCCTCGTGCTGCTGATGACTCCCGGACTCGCGTTCTTCTACGGGGGCATGACCCGTGCCAAGAGCGTCCTGAACATGATGATGATGAGCTTCGGGGCCATCGCCCTCGTCGGCGTCCTGTGGGTCACCGTCGGGTACTCGATGTCCTTCGGCACCGACATCGGCGCCGGCCTCCTCGGCAACCCGCTCGAGAAGTTCGGCCTCGAGGGCGTCCTGACCACGGGTGAGGGGGCGCCGCTGGCCGGCACGATCCCGGAGATCGTCTTCGTCGGCTTCCAGGCCGTCTTCGCGATCATCACGGTCGCCCTGGTCTCCGGCTCCATCGCCGACCGCGCCAAGTTCGGCTCGTGGATGGTCTTCGCCGGCCTCTTCGCGGTCCTCGTGTACTTCCCCGTCGCGCACTGGGTCTTCGACTTCAACAAGGACGCCGAGGGCAACCCGATCGGCGGGTGGATCGGCCAAGGCCTCGGTGCCATCGACTTCGCCGGCGGCACCGCGGTGCACATCAACGCCGGTGCGGCGGGCCTCGCGCTCGCGCTCATCCTGGGCAAGCGCAACGGCTTCGGCAAGGACCCGAACCACCGCCCGCACAACCTCCCGTTCGTCATGCTCGGCGCCGGCCTCCTGTGGTTCGGCTGGTTCGGCTTCAACGCCGGCTCCGCCCTCGCGGCGAACTCGGTCGCGGGCTACGCCTGGATCAACACCCTCGTGGCCCCGTGCGCCGCGATCCTCGGCTGGCTCATCGTCGAGAAGCTGCGTGACGGCCACGCGACGTCGCTCGGCGCCGCCTCCGGCATCGTCGCGGGCCTCGTGGCCATCACCCCGGCCGCCTCGGCGATCACCCCGCTGTGGTCCATCGTCCTCGGCCTCGTCGCCGGCGTCCTGTGCGCCCTTGCCGTCGGTCTCAAGTACCGCTTCGGCTACGACGACTCGCTCGACGTCGTCGGCGTCCACCTCGTCGGCGGACTCCTCGGCACGCTGTTCATCGGCCTCGCGGCCAACCCGGAGTCCCCGGCCGCAGGCCAGGGCCTCTTCAGCGGCGGCGGCTTCGAGCTCCTCGGCAAGCAGGCCATCGGGGCCGGTGCGGTCCTCGCCTACTCGTTCGTGCTCTCCCTCGTCATCGGCTGGCTCATCAGCAAGACGCTCGGCTTCCGGGTGTCCTCCGAGGCGGAGGAGGCCGGCGTCGACATCGCGCTCCACGCCGAGACGGCCTACTCGTCGAGCTCGGCGGGCTCCGGCTTCCACCCGCTCGGCCACCGGGCCGAGGCCGAGGTGAAGGCGTTCAACGCGGACGACCTCCTCTCGGAGAAGTCCGGCGGGAAGAAGGTTGAGGCATGAAGCTCATCACCGCGATCGTCCGGCCTGAGAAGCTCGATTCGATCCGTGAGGGCCTCGAGGCCTACGGGGTCCAGGGACTGACCGTCAGCTCGGCGTCCGGCTACGGCCGCCAGCGCGGCTACACCGAGGTGTACCGCGGCGCGGAGTACAGCGTGGACCTCATTCCCAAGCTCCGCGTCGAGGTCCTCGCGACCGACGAGCAGGCGGACGACATCCTGGACGTCATCATCACGACGTCGAACACGGGCCGGGCCGGCGACGGCAAGGCGTGGACGATCGACGTCCACGAGGCGGTCCGGGTCCGCACCGGGGAGCGCGGGGCAGCCGCGATCTAGCGCCGCACCTCTGGCGCTGCACACAGCGCGTTTCGCACGGACGACGGCGGGTTCCTTTCCCGCCGTCGTCCGTGCGAAACACTGCGTTAACACGCCGGTGACGAGGTCTTAACGCCCGGGGGGATTCCTGTAACACGGGCGCAACCCGGATGGCGGCTGCGTGAAACACGGGGGCGGGAGTCTATTCGCCAGCGGTCCGCACGCGGCGCCCCGGAGGGAGCGGCGCGGGGCGGACAGTCCCCATCAGCTGCCCGTGACCTCCGTGAAAGGCATCCCCATGAATGCTGGCGACACCGCCTGGGTCCTCGCCTCCTCAGCCCTCGTGGCGCTCATGACGCCCGGCCTCGCGTTCCTCTACGGCGGCATGACCCGGGCAAAGAGCGTGCTGAACATGATGATGATGAGCTTCGGGGCCCTCGCGCTCGTCGGCGTCCTGTGGGTCACGGTCGGCTACTCGATGTCCTTCGGCGCCGATCTGGGCGGGGGCATCGTCGGCAACCCGCTCGAGGCCTTCGGGCTCGAGAGCCTCCTCGCGACCGGCGAGGACACGCCCCTCGTGGGCACGGTCCCTGAGCTTGCTTTCGCCGCGTTCCAGGGCACATTCGCCATCGTGACCGTGGCCCTCGTCTCGGGCGCGATCGCCGACCGCGCCAAGTTCGGCTCGTGGATGGTCTTCGCCGGCCTCTTCGCGGTGCTCGTCTACTTCCCCGTCGCCCACTGGGTCTTCGACGCGAGCACGGACGCGGCCGGCGCCTTCGCGGGCGGCTGGCTCAACGGCCTCGGCCTCATCGACTTCGCCGGCGGGACCGTCGTCGAGGTCAACGCCGGTGCCGCGGGCCTCGCGCTGGCCCTCGTCCTCGGCAAGCGCAAGGGCTTCGGCAAGGACCCGAACCACCGCCCGCACAACCTCCCGTTCGTGATGCTCGGCGCGGCCCTGCTCTGGTTCGGCTGGTTCGGCTTCAACGCCGGCTCGGCCCTCGCCGCGGACGGCGTCGCGGGCTTCGCGTGGATCAACACCCTCGTGGCCCCGTGCGCCGCGATCCTCGGCTGGCTCCTCATCGAGAAGCGCCGCGACGGGCACGCGACCTCCTTCGGCGCCGCCTCGGGCGCGGTCGCCGGCCTCGTGGCCATCACGCCGTCGTGCGCGGCCCTCACCCCGCTGTGGTCGGTCGTCCTCGGGTTCGTCGCCGGCGCCGTGTGCGCCCTCGCCGTGGGCCTCAAGTACCGCTTCGGCTACGACGACTCGCTCGACGTCGTCGGCGTCCACCTCGTCGGCGGAATCGTCGGCACCCTGTTCATCGGCCTCGCGGCGAGCCCCGAGGCGCCGTCCGGCGGCCAGGGCCTCTTCTACGGCGGCGGCCTCGACCTGCTCACAGTGCAGGCGATCGGCGTCGTCGCGGTCATGGTCTACTCGTTCGCGGTCTCCCTCGTCCTCGCCCTGGCCATCAAGGCCACGCTGGGCTTCCGGGTCTCCGGGGAGGCCGAGGAGGTGGGGGTGGATCTCGCGATCCACGCCGAGACCGCCTACGCCTACGGCGGGCTCGGCTCGTCGGGAGGGGCGTTCCACCCGCTCGGGCTCGCCGATGGCACCCCCGCGGCCGGGCCAGGTGCCGGGGAGCGCGAGGCGTCCGACGCCGAGGAGCTCGCCGGGGCTGCCCGCTGACGACGGCGCGCTGCACGGCGGCAGCTCAGGCGGCGGCGGTTCAGGCGGGGTCGCGGCGGGACGTCGCCCAGCTGGCGGGCCCCGTCCCGCCGGCCTCGTACTCCTCGAGGGGGACCTCGCCCTTCGCCCACGCCTCGAGGACGGGGTCGACGACCTGCCAGCAGTCCTCCGCCGTGTCGCCGCGGACCGATAGGAGGGGGTCTCCGGACAGCACGCCGTCGAGCACTTCGCCATAGGGCGCCAGGTCCGGGGCGTTGAGGTCGGCGTCGAGCGTGACGCGGTTGAGCGTGAGCACATCCCCGGGGCCGTTGACGTCGACATCGAGGCGGAGCGTGTCCGGGCCGAAGCCGATCCTGAGCCGGGTCGGCGTGTCCGTCCCGCGGAAGCCGCGAGGGAGGTGCGGGACCGGCCGGAACGTCACGACCGCTTCCCTGCGCTTGACGCCCAGGCCCTTCCCCGAACGCAGCACGAACGGTACTCCCGCCCAGCGCCAGCTGTCGATCTCCACCGTGACCTCGGCCAGGGTCTCCGTGCCGCGGCCAGGCTCGACGCCGGGCTCGGCGGCGTAGTCCGGGATGTCCCGGCCGTTCATCGTCCCGGCGGTGTAGCGGGCGCGTGCCGTGGTCTCGGCATAGGGGAGGGGAACCCGCGCGGCACGCAGCACGGTGCTGACGGCGTCCCGGAGGTCCCGCTCGTGCAGGGCCGCCGGGACGTCGATCGCGAGGAGGGCGAGGATGTGCAGAAGGTGGCTCTGCACCATGTCGCGGAGGGCGCCCGCGCCGTCGTAGTAGCCCGCGCGGCCCTCGAGGGCGAGGTCCTCGTCGAAGATGATCTCGACCTTCTCGATGTGGTCGCGGTTCCACACGGGCTCGAGGATGCGGTTCGCGAACCGGAGACCGAGGATGTTCAGCACCGTGCCCTTGCCGAGGAAGTGGTCGACCCGGAACACCTGCCGCTCGGGCACGAGGCGGCGCAGATGCGCGTTGAGCTCCGCCGCGGACGCGGCGCTCGTCCCGAAGGGCTTCTCGAAGACGAGGCGGGTCCCGGGCGGCAGGTCGTCGTGGCCGAGGAGGGCGCACGCCGCGACGCTCACCCTGGGCGGGAGGGCGAAGTAGACGGCGACGGGCGGGCTCAGGGAACCGAGGAGTTCCGCGAGCACACCGGGCGCGGTCACGTCCGCCTGCCGGTAGTCGGACTCGTCCCGAAGGCGCTCGAGGGTCCTGCGGCCTTCGTCGGACGCCTGGGCGAGCGGGGCCTCGGTCGCGGTGCGGAGCCGTTCGCTCCACTGCTCCGGCGTCCAGGGCTCGTGGCCAGCGCCCACGAGGGCGAGCTGCGGGTGCCGGCCCGTCGCGAGCAGCTGGGCCAGGCCCGGCAGGAGGAGCCTGCCGGTGAGGTCGCCCGAGGCGCCCAGGACCAGGAGGGTCCTGGTCGGCTCGGGCTCGGGGGTCCGGGCTGCCTCTGACGCTGTCTGGGACTCTGCCTCGGTGCCGGTCACCGTGCCAGCATGCCATCCGTGCGCGGCCGTTGATACCCTTGGGGGTGAGCCGCGGCGCGTCGCGGTGCTGGGCGGTGGAGTCAGAGTTCGCCCGCCGCCAGCCGCGCGCCGGGAACCGGACAGATACCCGTTACTGAAAGAAGTGCACCCCGCGTGTTCAATTCCCTCTCGGATCGCCTGAGCGCCACCTTCAAGAACCTCCGCGGCAAGGGCCGGCTGAGCGAAGCGGACGTCGACGCCACGGTCCGCGAGATCCGCCGCGCCCTCCTCGACGCCGACGTCGCCGTTCCGGTCGTGCGGGACTTCGCAGCGAGGATCCGCGAGCGGGCCCTCGGCGAGGAGGTCTCCGCGGCGCTGAACCCGAGCCAGCAGGTCGTCAAGATCGTCAACGACGAGCTTGTCGGGATCCTCGGCGGGGAGACCCGCCGCCTGCGGCTCGCGAAGAACCCGCCGACCGTGATCATGCTCGCCGGCCTCCAGGGCGCGGGCAAGACGACGCTCGCCGGCAAGCTCGCGAAGCACCTCAAGCGCGACGGCCACTCGCCCCTGCTCGTCGCCGCGGACCTCCAGCGGCCCAACGCCGTCACCCAGCTCCAGGTGGTCGGCCAGCGCGCCGGCGTCGCCGTCTACGCCCCGCACCCGGGCGTGCAGTCGGAGTTCGAGGCCGCTACCGGCGACCCGGTCGCCGTCGCCCGCGGCGGCGTCGACGAGGCGCGCACGAAGCTGCACGACGTCGTCATCGTCGACACCGCCGGCCGCCTCGGCATCGACGCGGAGATGATGCAGCAGGCCGCGGACATCCGCGCCGCGATCAGCCCCGACGAGGTCCTCTTCATCATCGACGCCATGATCGGCCAGGACGCCGTCAACACGGCCAAGGCCTTCGAGGAGGGCGTCGACTTCACCGGCGTCGTGCTCACGAAGCTCGACGGCGACGCCCGCGGCGGCGCCGCGCTGTCCGTCGCGACCGTCACCGGCCGCCCGGTCATGTTCGCGTCCACGGGCGAGGGACTCGACGACTTCGAGCTCTTCCACCCGGACCGCATGGCCTCCCGCATCCTCGACATGGGCGACATCCTCACGCTCATCGAGCAGGCGGAGAAGAGCTGGGACAAGGACGAGGCCGCCCGGATGGCGAAGAAGTTCGCCGACCAGGAGGACTTCACGCTCGAGGACTTCCTCGCCCAGATGCAGCAGATCCGCAAGATGGGCTCGATGAAGAAGATGCTCATGATGATGCCGGGCGCCCAGAACTTCAGGCAGCAGCTCGAGCAGTTCGACGAGCGCGAGATCGACCGCGTCGAGGCCATCGTCCGGTCGATGACCCCGCACGAGCGGCTCGCCCCGAAGATCATCAACGGGTCGCGCCGGGCCCGCATCGCCCGCGGGTCGGGCGTGCACGTCTCCGAGGTCAATGGCCTGCTCGAGCGCTTCGGCCAGGCGCAGAAGATGATGCGCAAGATGGCCCAGGGCGGCGGCATCCCCGGCATGCCCGGCGTCCCCGGCATGGGTGGCGGCTCGCGCAAGCCGGCCGGCAAGAACGGGAAGAAGAAGGCCAAGTCGGGCAACCCCGCCAAGGCCGCCCAGCAGCTGCGCGAGGCGGAGGCTCGCCGCGCCGCCGGTGCCCAGTCCGCGCCCGGCTCGGCGTTCGGCCAGCAGATGCCTGCGGACTTCGACCCCTCGGCACTGAACCTGCCGAAGGGCTTCGAGAAGTTCCTCGGCAAGTAGCCCCGGGCACAGGCCACCCGAAGCACGACGCCGAAGGGGCGCCTCCGCTGGGAGGCGCCCCTTCGGTGTCGTGCGCGCTGGTGCAACCCGCTGGCTCCGACGTCTGCTGCCCTCGGCCGCATCTGCTGTCCGGGTCCGGGCAGCAGATGCGCCTCAAGGGCAGCTCATGCTACTCAGGGGCGCCGACCCCAATGGTCTCCGGGAGGTAGACCTTGCCGCCCTGGGCGAGGAACTCCTCGCTCTTCTGGCGCATGCCAGCGATCGCCTCCTGGGCCTCCTTGGAGCCGAACTCGTTCCGGATGTCCTGCGAGATGCGCATCGAGCAGAACTTCGGCCCGCACATCGAGCAGAAGTGCGCCGTCTTGGCGGGCTCGGCCGGGAGGGTCTCGTCGTGGAACGCCTCGGCGGTCGCCGGGTCGAGGGAGAGCGAGAACTGGTCCTTCCAGCGGAACTCGAAGCGCGCCTTCGAGAGGGCGTCGTCGCGCTCGTGCGCCCCCGGGTGGCCCTTGGCGAGGTCGGCGGCGTGCGCGGCGATCTTGTAGGTGATGACCCCAGTCTTGACGTCGTCGCGGTTCGGCAGGCCGAGGTGCTCCTTGGGCGTGACGTAGCAAAGCATGGCCGTGCCGTACCGGGCGATCTCGGTCGCGCCGATGGCCGAGGTGATGTGGTCGTAGCCGGGCGCCACGTCGGTCACGAGGGGGCCGAGCGTGTAGAAGGGCGCGCCGTCGCACAGCTCCTGCTGGCGCTCGATGTTCTCGCGCACGAGGTGGAACGGGATGTGGCCGGGGCCCTCGACCATGACCTGGACGTCGTACTCCCAAGCACGCTTCGTGAGCTCGGCGAGGGTGTCGAGCTCCGCGAACTGCGCGGCGTCGTTCGCGTCCGCCGTCGAGCCGGGGCGCAGCCCGTCGCCGAGCGAGAACGCGACGTCGTACTGGGCGAAGATCTCGCACAGCTCGTCGAAGTGCGTGTAGAGGAAGTTCTCCTCGTGGTGCGCGAGGCACCAGCCGGCCATGATCGATCCGCCGCGCGAGACGATGCCCGTGACGCGGTTGGCCGTGAGCGGCACGTAGCGCAGGAGCACGCCAGCGTGGATCGTCATGTAGTCCACGCCCTGCTCGCACTGCTCGATGACGGTGTCCCGGAAGACCTCCCACGTGAGCTTGGAGGCGTCCCCGTTGACCTTCTCGAGCGCCTGGTAGATCGGCACGGTGCCGATCGGCACGGGGGAGTTGCGGATGATCCACTCGCGCGTCGTGTGGATGTCGTCGCCGGTCGAGAGGTCCATGACCGTGTCCGCGCCCCACTTGGTGGCCCACTGGAGCTTGTCGACCTCCTCGGCGATCGAGGATGTCACGGCCGAGTTGCCGATGTTGGCGTTGATCTTCACGAGGAACGCCTTGCCGATGATCATCGGCTCGGACTCGGGGTGGTTGATGTTGCTCGGGATGATCGCGCGGCCCGCGGCGACCTCGCTGCGGACGAGCTCGACGTCGCAGTTCTCGCGGAGCGCGACGAAGCGCATCTCGGGCGTGATCACGCCGGCGCGCGCGTAGTGCATCTGCGTCACGCGCCGGCCCTCCGTGGCCCGGCGGGGGACGGGCTTGGCACCACGCCACTCGGCCGACGCCTCGCCGCGGCGAAGCGCCGAGCGGCCGTCATCGAGCAGGTTCCGCTCCCGGCCCTCGTATTCCTCCGTGTCGCCGCGCTCGGCGATCCACGCCACGCGGTACGGCGGCAGCCCCACGACGGGGTCGCTGCCCGGGCCCGCGGTGCGGTAGACGGTCAGCGGCGGGTTGGCCTCGCCGCTGGGGGAGTCGTCGAGCGCGATCTGCGTGACCGGCACCCGGATGCCGTGCTCCGCGTCCTCGAGGAAGGACAGGGAGTGGGCGGGGTGCTGCTCAGTCGAGCTGATTTCTACTGCGTTCTCCGCTTGCGCGGTAATTGCATCGCTCATGGATGAGCCCTCACTTCCTACGCCGGCATGACCCGGACAGGTTCGACGGTCGCAGGCCGCGCCAGCCTGATCTCAGCCCCTGCGAGGGCACCCGTGTGGACCCGACGAGACTAGCCTGCGCCGCGCCGGGGCGCCAAAGCGGCGCTCTCGTTACGCTGGGCTCATGAGCCGCATCATCCACCTCACGGGCCCGGTCCTGCCCGAACGCGGCGTCAAGCGCGCGGAGGCGTGGGCCGTGGACGGCCGCATCACCTATGTCCGCCCCGTGGCGGCGCCGGAGGCGACGCTCGCGGGCTGGGTCCTCCCGGGCCTCGTGGACGCGCACTGCCACCTCGGGCTCGTGGCCGGCGGGGCGGCGGACGACGGCGCGACGCTCGCCCAGGCGCGCGCCGACGCGGCCGCCGGGGTGCTTCTCGTACGCGACTGCGGGAGCCCCGCGGATACGCGCTGGCTCCAGGCGCGCGACGACGTCCCACGCCTCGTGCGCGCGGGCCGGCACATCGCGCGCAGCCGCCGCTACCTCAGGGGCCTCGCCCTCGAGGTCGAGCCGGAGGGCCTCGCCGAGGCCGTCCGCAAGGAGGCGCGTACCGGGGACGGGTGGGTCAAGATCGTCGCGGACTGGATCGACCGCGACGCCGGCGACCTCGCGCCCGCGTTTGCTCCCGCCGTGGTGCGCGAGGCCGTGGCAGCGGCCCACGCCGAGGGCGCGCGCGTCACGGCCCACACGTTCTCGGCGGAGGCCCTCGACCCCCTCCTGGACGCCGGGGTCGACTGCCTCGAGCACGCGACCGGGCTGCTGCCGCGGCACATCCCGCGGCTCGCCGACGCCGGGGTGCCGATCGTCCCGACGCTCGTCAACGTGGCCACGTTCCCTGAGATCGCCGCCCGCGCCGAGGCGAAGTTCCCCCGCTACGCAGCGCGCATGCGCGCCCTCTGGGAGCGCCGGCACGAGCGCATCGCCGCGGCCCACGCCGCCGGCGTTCGCATCTACGCGGGCACCGACGCCGGGAGCGTCATCGCACACGGGAGGATCGCCGACGAGGTCGTCGAACTCGCCGTAGCGATCGGGGCCGAGGCCGCGCTCGACGCCGCCGCGTGGGGGGCGCGCTCGTGGCTCGGCGCGGCGGGCCTCGCCGAGGGCGATCCCGCGGATGTGGTCGTGCTCGCGGCCGACCCGCGGCGCGACCCGGGGACGCTCGCCGCCCCGCTGCACGTGCTCCGGGACGGTATGCGGATCGCGGGGACGAGGGCCCAGGCGACCTGACCGGCGAGTTGCGACGGAAGGTATTGATTGAAGCTTCAAGTAAAGCTAGACTTGAACCAACAACCTTCCCGAATCCTGCAAGGAGCCCCGATGACCGCGTCCGCCCAGGACCTCCTGCCCGCCGACCTCGCCATGGGCACGGTGATGCTCAAGGTCGGCGACATGAGGCTCATGCTCGACTACTACGAGCGGGCCCTCGGCCTCGTGCCGCTCACGGAGACCCTCGGCGGGCCCGTCCTCGGCCGGCGCGGCGTCCCGCTCGTCCACCTGAGCCAGGCGGCGGGCCTGCAGATCCCGAGCCGGGGAGAGGCGGGCCTGTTCCACACCGCGATCCTCTTCGAGAGCCGGGCCGACCTCGCGGCCACCGTCGCCACGGCGGCGCAGTACGACCCCCGCCGCTACGCGGGCAGCGCCGACCACCTCGTCTCCGAGGCCTTCTACTTCACGGACCCCGAGGGCAACGGCGTCGAGCTCTACGTCGACAAGCCGCGCGAGACGTGGCGGTGGGACGGCGACCAGGTCGTGATGGACAGCCTCCCGCTGCCCCCGCAGGCGTTCCTCACCGGGAATCTCACCGAGGAATCGGTGAGCGGCCAGCGCGAGGCTGCGGCCGGCGTCGGCCACGTCCACCTGCAGGTGGGCGACGTGCCGACGGCGCAGGCGTTCTACGTCGACACGCTCGGCTTCGAGAAGACCGCCGGCTGGCACGGCCAGGCGCTCTTCGTCTCGGCGGGCAGGTACCACCACCACATGGCCATGAACGTGTGGAATTCCCGTGGCGCCGGGCCGCGCAAGGAGACGCTCGGCCTCGGCGAGGTGCTCATCCACGTCCCGGCCGAGGACGACGTGCTCGCCGCCGCCGACCGGCTGCGCGCCGCTGGCGTCGGGAGCCACCACACCGGCGCCGAGCTGCGCTTCGAGGATCCCTGGCGCAACCGGATCCGCATGGCCGTCGTGGCAGCCTGAGGAAGCCTGCGCTACGCTCGTCGTGTCCGCACCCAGTGCGGGCACCACGATTTGCCGCACCGCCGCAGAGGGGGACACCGTGACCGCTCCCAGCCCGTTCGCCGAGATCTTCGTCGCCACGCATTCCGAGGCGTTGGCCCGAGCGGCCGCGCTCGACGGCGGGTCCGGCACGGACCCGGGTGGGATCCGGATCCCCGGCGTCTCCGACTATGAGATCGAACAGCTCGGCAGCCTTGTCGGGGCGGCCGTGCACGCCCCCGGAGTCGACTACGAGCTCACGATGGTGGACGTCGCGTCGGACTCCCTCCTCGCCGTCCCGATGGCCATGGTCCGCGCCCTGGCCGAGCTCCTCGGGTACGAGTCCGGCGAGGAGGAGGGCGACGCCGTCGAGCGCGTCGCGGCGGCCTGGGTGGACCAGGAGGACCTGCCCTTCGACGCCCGCGAGGCCTACGACTACGTCGAGCAGCTCGCGAAGCTCGCCGCCGACGTCGACGACTCGGACCACCAGGAGCTGTTCGTCTGGGCCGGGACCTGACGCGGACGGTGCGCCACGCGCCGGGCCGGTCGCGCGTGGCGCGTGCGCGGCGACGCGTTTTCTCTGGCACAATGGACAGGTACTCGATCCGCACGGCCCCCTCTCTGTCGTGCGCATTGTGTCAACTTGAGAGCCCTGACGAAGTACGGCCCGCCCCACGGGAGCGGAAAAGCCGGGGCTCGACCCGTGTGCAGAAACAGGAGTGACCACAACCGTGGCCGTTAAGATTCGTCTCAAGCGCTTCGGCAAGATGCGCGCCCCGTACTACCGCATCGTCGTCGCCGACTCGCGCACCAAGCGCGATGGCCGTGCGATCGAGGAGATCGGCAAGTACCACCCGACCGAGGAGCCCTCGTTCATCGAGGTCAACTCCGAGCGCGCCCAGTACTGGCTCGGCGTCGGCGCTCAGCCGACCGAGCAGGTCACGGCGATCCTCAAGATCACCGGCGACTGGCAGAAGTTCAAGGGCCTCGAGGGCCAGGAGGGCACCCTCAAGGCGCCCAAGGCCAAGGAGGCCTTCGTGGCCCCCGACAAGGGTTCCGTGATCCTGCCCGAGGCCATCACCCCGAAGGCCGCCAAGAACGACGAGGCCGAGGCCGAGGCTTCCGCCGAGACCGAGGCTGAGTAGTTTGCTGGCCGAGGCCCTCGAGCACCTCGTCCGCGGGATCGTGGACAATCCGGATGACGTCACGGTGGAGGCCAAGAGCAACCGCCGGGGCGAGATCCTCGAGGTGCGCGTCCACCAGGACGACCTCGGCCGCGTGATCGGCCGTCAGGGCCGCACCGCCCGCGCGCTGCGCACCGTCGTGGCCGCCCTCGCCGAAGGCGAGCCGGTGCGCGTCGACGTCATCGACACCGACCGCCGCCGGTAGGCGCCCCAGCCAGCAGGCCTCATTCCGGCCCCTCCGCCCGCTAGGGTGGAGGGGCCGGAGCCGTTCCCACCCGACACGTCCGCAAGGAGCAGCACAGAGCGATGCAAGTACAGGTAGCCCGGGTCGGCAAGCCCCACGGGATCCGCGGCGAGGTCACGGTCCAAGTGCTCACCGATGCGCCCGAGGACCGCTTCGTGCCCGGCGCTGCGTTCATCGTCGAACCAGCCTCCCTCGGCCCGCTCACGGTGCGCGCCGCGCGCTGGAACAAGGAGATCCTGCTCCTGTCGTTCGACGAGGTGCCCGACCGCACCAGGGCCGAGGAGCTGCGCGGCGCCCGGCTCTTCGTCGAGACCGACGAGCTTGAGGACGACGACGAGGACGGGTGGTACGAGCACGAGCTCGTCGGGCTCGAGGTCAGGGTCGAGGGCAGGGCCGTGGGCACCGTGGCCGCGCTCCAGACGATGCCCGTCCAGGACCTCCTCGTCGTCGACACGCCCGAGGGCGAGGTCCTCGTGCCGTTCGTCGAGCAGATCGTCCCGGAGGTGGACCTCGAGGGCGGCTTCGTCACGGTCACGCCGCCGCCGGGCCTCTTCGAGCTCAACCGGGAGCCCGGGGAGCCGGAGCCGGGGGCCTAGGTGCGCATCGACGTCGTCAGCATCTTCCCGGACTACCTCGCGCCGCTGCGCCTGTCCCTGCTCGGGCGCGCCCAGGAGGACGGGCTCCTGACCCTCACGGTGCACGACCTGCGCGAGTTCACCTCCGACCGGCACCGCACCGTGGATGACACGCCGTACGGCGGGGGAGCGGGGATGGTCATGAAGCCCGAGCCGTGGGCCCTCGCCCTCGGGCGCGTGCTCGCGGCGCAGACAGGCGTCTCTGACGCCTCCGTGGACGACGGCGCCGCAGGAGCGCCCGCCGGAGGCGCGCGGCGCCCCGTCCTCATCGTCCCCTCGCCCGCGGGGCAGGTCTTCACGCAGGCGATGGCGCACGAGCTTGCCGAGGAGCCGACGCTCGCGTTCGCGTGCGGGCGCTACGAGGGCATCGACGAGCGGGTCCTGGACTGGGCGGGGGAGCACTTCGACGTGCGTCCCGTGAGCCTGGGGGACTACGTGCTCAACGGGGGAGAGGTCGCAGTCATGGCCATGGTCGAGGCCGTCGGGCGGCTCCTGCCCGGCGTCGTCGGAAACCCGCACTCCCTCGTCGAGGAGTCCCACTCGGACGGCCTCCTCGAGTATCCCGTGTACACGAAGCCCGCCTCGTGGCGCGGCCACGAGGTCCCGGAGGTGCTCCTCTCCGGCAACCACGGCAGGATCGCGCAGTGGCGGCTCGAGCAGCAGCTGCGCCGCACTGCCGCTCGCCGGCCCGAGCTGCTCGAGGGCGCCGACGCCTCGGCCTACGGCAAGGCCGAGCGGGCGGTTCTGCGGGAGCTGGGGTTCGAGGTCGCCGACGGGCGGCTGCGTCGGGCGTGACGGCGCCTGCCGGGGGCGGCGCGCCGAATGGCGGGCCATGCCGGGCCTGTGGCAGAATGGTCAGTTGTGTCTGCCGGGCATCGGACCTGCCGCAGGGGGCCTGCGCCAACGGAACGGACACGCCGCCTCGCCGGGGCTTTCGGCTGGCGGTCGCACACACTCCGGGCTGCGCCGCGAGCGGCGGAGCCCGAAACCAAAGCGGGTGACCTGTGGCATCCGCCAGGAGAAGATCATGCACATTCTCGACGCCGTCGATGCCGCCTCGCTGCGCTCCGACATCCCCGAGTTCGCCCCCGGTGACACGATCAAGGTGCACGTGAACATCATTGAGGGCAAGAACACCCGCGTCCAGGTCTTCCAGGGCTTCGTCGTCGGCCGCCAGGGCCACGGCGTCCGCGAGACCTTCACGGTCCGCAAGGTCTCCTTCGGTGTCGGCGTCGAGCGCACGTTCCCGGTGCACTCCCCGATCATCGAGAAGATCGAGGTCGTGACCAAGGGCGATGTGCGCCGCGCCAAGCTCTACTACATGCGCGAGCTGCGCGGCAAGGCCGCCAAGATCAAGGAGAAGCGCGACTACAGCTCCGCCAAGTAGCCTCCGGCTGCCCAACGGCTGCACGCCCCTTCCGTGGCCAGTACCGAGCGCCAGTCCCGCCTGCGGGGCTGGCGTTCGGCCGTCCTGGCCCTCGGCATCGCCCTGCTCGTGTGGGGTGTCATCCGGGCGCTCGTCGTCGACGTCTTCTACATCCCCTCCGGCTCGATGGAGCCGCTCCTCGTCCCCGGCGACCGGATCGCCGTCGCGCGCCCCCTCCTCGACGGGCAGCCCGTCCAGCGGGGGGACGTCGTCGTCTTCGACGGGCGGGGGTCGTTCGTGCCGCTCGCCAGCAGCCGGGGCTGGTTGGGCGACGCCGTGCGCGGTGGCGCCGAGTGGCTCGGCATCGTGGCGAGCGAGACGGTCTACGTCAAACGAGTCGTCGGCGTCGCGGGGGACCATGTCCGCTGCTGCACGGCCGACGGCCGGCTCGAGGTCAACGGGGCCCCGCTCGACGAGCCGTACGTCTATCCCGGCGACGCCGCGAGCGAGCAGGCGTTCGACGTCGTCGTGCCCGACGGCCGCCTGTGGCTCCTCGGCGACCACCGCTCCGACTCCGCCGACTCGCGCTCGCTCCTCGGTGCCCCGGGCGGCGGCATGGTGCGCACCGAGAGGATCATCGGCAGGCCGATGGCGATCCTCTGGCCGCTTGATAGATTGGGCCATCTGAGCACGGCCCCCATATCGAAGGACAACCAGTGAAGCGCACCCCCGGACCCGGATCCGACGAAGCGGACACGGGGGCGCAGCCAGAGCGCGCCGCGCGCCACAGGGAGGCCCCCTCGAAGCGCGGCGGCCTGCTCGGCTGGCTTCGTGAGATCGCCATCATCCTGGCCGTCTCGGTGGTCCTGTCCTTCCTCATCAAGACGTTCCTCTTCAAGGCCTTCTACATCCCGTCGGAGTCGATGGTGCCGACGCTCGAGGAGAACGACCGGATCTTCGTCAACCTCATGGTGCCGCGGAACTTCGCGCTGGAGCGGGGGGACGTCGTCGTATTCCGGGACACGAAGGGCTGGCTGCCCGCTGTCCCGGAGAAGCCCTCGAACCCGCTGCTGGAGGGCCTCGAGTTCATAGGACTCCTGCCCGACACGTCGCAGCAGCACCTCATCAAGCGCGTCATCGGTCTCCCGGGGGACCACGTCGCCTGCTGCGACGACGCGTCCGGGCGCATCACGGTCAACGGCGAGCCACTCGCGGAGGCCTACGTCAACCCCGCCGAGTTGCCCCGCCCCCTGCCGTTCGACGTGACGGTTCCGGAGGGTAGCATCTGGGTTATGGGAGACAACCGGAACCACTCCTCCGACTCCCGCATCCACGACGGCGAGCGGCGCGGCTCGGGGTTCATCTCGCTTGACGACGTCGAGGGCAAGGCGACCGTCATCGCGTGGCCGTTCACGCGGCTGCGCATCCTCGACAGCTATCCGGCCACGTTCAGCAGCGTGCCCCCCGCGTCATGAGCACCGCCCGCCCCGGCCTGCCCGCGCCGACCCTTCGCTTCGTCAACCGTCTCGCCGGCGAGTTCGGCCCGCTCGTCGCCGGCTGTGACGAGGTGGGGCGCGGCGCCCTCGCCGGCCCTGTCACGGTGGGGGTCGTCGTCGTCGACGCGCGTCGGGTGAAGACGAGGACTGTCCTGCGGGACAGCAAGCTCCTGACCCCCGAGCGGCGCGTCGAGCTCGTGCCCCTCGTGCGCACATGGGCCGTGGGATCCGCCGTCGGGCACGCAAGCGCCGAGGAAATCGACGCGCTGGGGCTCATGGGGGCCCTGAGGCTCGCCGGCGTCCGGGCGCTCGAGGTGCTCGGCGCCGAGGGGATCATTCCCGACGCTGTCCATCTCGACGGCAACTACGACTGGCTGGCCCGGGGAGGGCAGGCCTCGCTCTTCGAGGAGGCCGTGGCGATTCCCACCGTGCCGGTCCGGACCACGATCAAGGCCGACCTGAAGTGCCAGGCGGTCGCGGCCGCTAGCATCCTTGCCAAGGTCGCGCGGGACGAGATCATGGTGGGCCACGGGCTGGCTGATCCGCGGTATGGATGGGCCGTCAACAAGGGCTATGCCACGCCGGACCACCGCGCGGCGCTCGCCCAGTTCGGCCCCAGTAGCCTGCACCGGCTCTCGTGGCACCTCGGGACGGGACTCCCGCCCGAGGACGCGCTGGGGATGATCGAGGCGCTCGGGACCGACGCGGAGCTGGAGCCATACCCTGAGCTGGAGCCAGACGCGGCCCTGGGACTCGACGACGTGCACGCCGACGGTGGAGCGCCGGCCGGTGGGGGAAGATAGGACCATGAGCGCCGAAGACCTTGAGAACTACGAGACCGACATGGAGCTCCAGCTCTATCGCGAGTACCGGGATGTCATCTCGTTGTTCAGCTACGTCGTGGAGACGGAGCGCCGGTTCTACCTTGCCAACCATGTGGACCTCCAGGCCCGCTCGGCGGACGGCGAGGTGTACTTCGACCTCACCCTTCAGGATGCGTGGGTCTGGGACGTCTACCGCACTGCCAGGTTCGTCAAGAGCGTCCGCGTGATCACCTTCAAGGACGTCAACGTCGAGGAGCTCCCGAAGGTCGAAGACCTCGGTCTGCCCAAGGACGGCGGGCTCGGCGCGGCGGGGCTCGGGGGCTGAGCACGGCCCCTCGCCGCAGCCCTGACTGCTCCTCCACAGCTGCCCGGCGGGGCGTGTCGTCCACATAGGGAAGCTCTCGGCCCCCAGCGGATCTCGCGGGCGCGAGTCTGGTTCCATGAGAGCCAAGGACAGACTCGGGCAGCGCGGAGAGCGGCTCGCCGAAGACTACCTGCGGTCGCAAGGCGCCGCGATCCTGGACCGGAACTGGAGGTGCCGAGACGGCGAGCTCGACATCGTCGCCGACGACGCCGGGGTGCTGGTCGCCGTCGAGGTCAAGGCCCGCCGCTCGTGGGACTTCGGCCACCCCTTCGAGGCCGTCGACCCCGTGAAGCTCGGCCGGCTCGTCCGCCTGCTGGGCGCCTGGGCGGCAGCACACGGAATCCGCGGCGGACGACGGCGCGTGGACGTCATCGCGGTGACGGGGCCGGCCGGGGAGCTCAGCCGCATCGAGCATCTGCGGGGCGTCGCATGAGCGGGCTCGGCCGGGCGCTGGGCGTGGCCCTCGTGGGCCTCAATGGCTACCTCGTCGAGGTCGAGGCGGACATCCAGCAGACCCTGCCGGGCTTCGTCGTCCTCGGCCTGCCGGACTCGGCGCTGAACGAGGCGCGCGAGCGCGTCCGCAGTGCGGCCCACAACAGTGGGCTGCCGCTCACTCGGCGCAAGCTCACCGTCAACCTCATCCCGGCCTCCCTGCCGAAGCGGGGGACCGGCTTCGACCTCGCGATCGCCGTGGCCGCCCTCGCCGCCGCCGGGGACCTGCGCCCGCCCGCCGGCGTCGTCTTCCTCGCCGAGCTCGGCCTCGACGGGCGGCTGCGCCCGATCAGGGGCGTCCTGCCCGCGGTCATGGCGGCCGTGCGCTCTGGCCGACCAGACGTCGTCGTCGCAGCCGACAATGCGCGGGAGGCCGCGCTCGTGCCGGGCGCCACGGTCCACGCCTACGAATCCCTCGGGCAGCTCGCCCTCGACCTCGGCGCCGACCCCCGGACGGTGGTCATCCCGCCGCGGGGCCCGGTCCGGGACGGCAGCACGGGCGCCGGGGGAGAGGAGCCGGGCCAGTCACTGATCGCTGTCGCGGATCTGCGGGACGTGGCCGGCCAGTCGGAGGCCCGCGCCGCCCTCGAAGTCGCCGCGGCCGGCGGGCACCACCTCCTCTTCGTGGGCCCGCCGGGCGCGGGGAAGACGATGCTCGCCGAGCGCCTCCCTGGCATCCTGCCCGACCTCGACGACGAGGCCGCGATGGAGGTCACCGCCATCCATTCCCTCTCCGGGGACCCGCGTGCCGGACGTGAGCTCATTCGCCGCCCGCCGTTCGAGAGCCCTCACCATACGGCGAGTGCACCGGCAATCGTCGGCGGCGGCAGCGGCGTGCCCCGCCCCGGGGCGGCGTCCAAGGCCCACCGGGGCGTGCTGTTCCTCGACGAGGCCCCCGAGTATGAGGCGAGGGTGCTCGATTCCCTTCGGCAGCCGCTCGAGAGCGGAGAGCTCGTGATCCACCGGGCGGCAGGCGCCGCCACATACCCCGCCCGCTTCCAGCTCGTTCTCGCCGCCAATCCCTGCCCCTGCGGCAACGGGTTCGGCAAGGGACTGGACTGCACGTGCACGGCGCAATCCAAGCGCCGCTATTTCGCCAGGATCTCCGGCCCGCTGCTGGATCGGGTCGACATCCAGCTCCACGTCCGCAAGGTCTCCGCGCTGGACCTCCAGACGCGGGCCAGCGGCGAGTCCACTGAGACCGTCGCCGGCCGCGTGCGCGAGGCCAGGCACCGGCAGGCGGAGCGTCTTGGCCCGTTCGGCCTCGAGACGAACTCTCAGGTGCCCGGCCGCCTCCTGCGCGGTCAACTCAGGCTGGATCCCGCCGCGACCCGGCCGCTCGAGAGCGCCCTCGCCGCCAACACGCTCACGGCCCGCGGCTACGACCGTGTCCTCCGGCTCGCGTGGTCGCTCGCCGACCTCGCGGGAGCCGACCGGCCCGGAGGGGACGAAGTGGGCCAGGCCCTCCTCCTGCGGCAGGCGGTGGCAGCGGCATGAATGGCGACTCGGCACGACGCGCAGGCGGCAGCGCCCTCGGGGAGGAGCAAGGCATGGACGGGATCCGAGTGGCCCGGGCGGCACTGTCGAGGCTCTTCGAGCCGCTCGACCCCATCGGCACGGCCCTCGTCTCCATCCTCGGACCGGTTGACGCGCTGCGGGTCGCCACCGGACGTGCCGCGGCCGCGGGGGCCGAGGCGGTGCTGGCCGATCCGGGCATGGGTGGCGGGGCCCTCGCGGCCGCCCTCGAACGCTGGCGGCCCCGGGTCGCGCAGCTGGCACCCGAGAGGGACCTCGAGACCATCGCGCGCTTCGGTGGCCGGCTCGTCATCCCCGAGGATGACGAATGGCCGGACGGCCTCGACGACCTCGGCGCCGAGGCGCCCCTGTGCCTGTGGGTCCGCGGAGAGGACCGCCTGCCCGCGATGAAGCGCACAGTGGCCATCGTCGGATCGCGGGACGCGACGGGCTACGGACTGTCTGTCGCCGGGGAGCTCGCCAAGGGCCTCGCGGACCGTGGCCTCACGGTCGTCAGCGGGGGCGCCTACGGCATCGACGGGCAGGCCCACCGCGCCGCCCTGGCGTCGTCGTCGCACGCGCTGCCCACGGTGGCGGTCATGGCCGGAGGCGTCGACCGCTACTACCCCTCCGGCCACGAGGACCTGCTGCGGGAGGTTGCGAGGCGCGGGCTCATGGCCTCCGAGATGCCGCCCGGGGCGTCGCCGACGCGGCACCGCTTCCTCAAGCGGAACCGGCTCATCGCGGCGCTGTCGTCCCTGACGGTGGTCGTGGAGGCGCGCTGGCGCTCCGGCGCCCTCAGCACCGCCCGCAGGGCGGCGGAGATCGGACGCCACGTTGCTGCCGTCCCCGGATCCGTCTACAGTGCCAACTCCGTCGGATGCCACCGGCTCCTGCGGGAGGGGGCACTGTGCGTGACCGACGAGAAGGAGGCCTTCGAGCTCCTCTCGGCCTCGGGAGAGGGTCTGGTCGAGGAGCCCGAGGTCCCGGCCGCGGCGCACGACGGATTGTCCCTCGTGGATTTCATGGTCCTCGAGGCGCTGCCCAAGCGGCGCGGGGCAGAGGTCGAGAGCCTGGCGTCCGTGGCGGGACTGAGCGAGGCTGAGGTGAGGGCGGGCCTCGGCCGGCTCCAGCTCCTCGGCCTCTGCACTCGGTCCGAGTGGGGCTGGCGGCGGGTCGCGGACGCATGAGGCGCGTGTCGCCTTGCCCGCGCCCCGGGCGAGCGCGAGAGTGGCCCGGTGGGAACAGACGACGACGCTCGCCCTCTGGCCGAGGGCCTCGAGGGGCCCCTCCGTGACTTCATCCGGCACATCGGCCTCGGCCGGGGCCGGTCCGAGCACACGCTCCGTGCCTACGAGTCCGACCTCCGCTCGCTCCTCGCGACGGCGGCGGCGGACGGCGCGTCCACCCTCACCGAGATCGACCTCGCGACGCTCCGCCGCTGGCTCGGGCGCCAGAGCGAAGCGGGCCTCGCGCGGTCCACGGTCGCCCGGCGCGCCGCCTCGGTGAGATCGTTCACGGCATGGGCCCGCCGGGAAGGCCTCCTCGAGGTCGATCCCGCGCTCCGCCTCCTCGCACCGAAGCGCGAGCGGCACCTCCCCGAGGTCCTCCACCGCGGTCAGGTCGAACGGCTCGTGGATTCGCTCCAGGCCGAGGCGACCGGGGCCTCCGGCGAGGACGCGATCCCCGCGAGGGACCTCGCCGTCATCGAACTGCTCTACGCCTCCGGAACGAGGGTCGGGGAGCTCGTTGGGCTGGACGTCGATGACGTCGACTTCGACAGGCGCATGCTGCGGGTGCTCGGAAAGGGGAGCAAGGAGCGGGCCGTCCCGTTCGGCGTCCCGGCCGAGAAGGCCCTCCGCCGCTGGCTGGCGGTGCGCGGACGCCTCGCGACCCCTGGGAGCGGGCCCGCCCTCTTCCTTGGCCGCCGCGGCGGCCGGCTCGGCCAGCGACAGGCACGGGAGATCGTCGACCGCGCCCTCCGCGGGCTCGGCGATACCTCTGCCAGCGGCCCCCACGCGCTGCGCCACACCGCGGCGACGCACCTCCTCGACGGCGGAGCCGACCTGCGCAGCGTGCAGGAGATCCTCGGCCACGCCAGCCTCGCGACGACCCAGCTCTACACGCACGTCTCGGTCGAGCGGCTCCGGTCGAGCTATCAGGCATCTCACCCCAGGGCCTGAGGGCCGGGCGGGAAATCCGCGCATTCCTTGCGGCATGGCGCACTGGCGCAGGCGCAAGGTCGTACGGCAGAATGGTCGCGAAACCGCCGGATTCGGGTCGAAGGGGCGCGAGTTGGCGGACAACTGCATAGGCGCGGATCGCTGGGCACCGCCCGCTGACGGTCGTAGGGGAAGACGTACCGGCAGCGATGGAGGATGGAATGTCTGCAGTGATGACGCGTGGTCTGCTGTTCGTGCACTCGGCACCGAGCGCGCTGTGTCCCCACGTTGAGTGGGCCATCGGCTCGGTCGTCGACAAGCGGACTGACTTGGACTGGACGGCGCAGCCCGCCGCTCCGGGGATGTTCCGCGCCGAACTATCGTGGATGGGCGCCCCGGGCACGGGGGCGCAGCTCGCCTCAGCGCTCCGAGGGTGGGCCCACCTCCGCTACGAGGTCACAGAGGAGCCGAGCTCGGGCGTGGACGGGGCCCGCTGGTCGCATACCCCCGAGCTGGGCATCTTTCATGCCATGACCGACGTGCACGGCAACATCGTGATCTCCGAGGACCGCGTCCGCTACGCCTACGAGGCAGGGGGAGGGGACCCCGCCGTCGTGTTCCACGAGCTCTCTCTGGCGCTCGGCGAGGCGTGGGACGAGGAGCTCGAGCCGTTCCGCCATGCCGCGGAGGGTGCGCCCGTGCGCTGGCTGCACCGGGTCGGCTGACGCCCCCTGCATCCTCTGCCCGTGCGCACCCACGGCACACCATCGTCGCGACACAGCACTGGGGCCCGCCGAATGGCGGGCCCCAGTGCTTTGGCGTGCGTGCGGGCTGTTCCGTGCGTGCGGCGCCCCCTGGCACGGAGCCGCGGACTCAGCGGCTGCGGATGACGATGACCGCGTTGTGCCCGCCGAAGCCGAAGGAGTTGCTCAGGGCCACGATGTCGCCCTCCGGCAGGTCCCGGGCCGTCGTCACGACGTCGAGCGGGATCTCGGGATCCTGGTTGTCGAGGTTGATCGTCGCCGGGGCCATGCGCTCGTGGACGGCGAGGACCGTGAGCACCGCCTCGACGGCACCGGAGGCGCCCAGGAGGTGGCCCATCTGGGACTTCGTGGCCGAGACGCCGACGTTGTCCACGTGGGAGCCGAGGGCGGCCTTGAGGGCCGTGTACTCTGGCTTGTCCCCGACCGGGGTCGACGTCGCATGGGCATTGACGTGGACGATGTCCTCGGGCTGGACCCGGGCGTCGAACATGGCGGCCTTGAGGGCGCGCGTCGCACCGAGGCCCTCCGGGTCCGGGGCCGTGATGTGGTACGCGTCCGCGGTGACCGACGTCCCGGCCAGCTCGGCGTAGATCCGGGCGCCGCGGGCGAGGGCGTGCTCCTCGGCCTCGAGGACGAGCGCGCCGGCGCCCTCGCCCATGACGAAGCCGTCGCGGTCGATGTCGTAGGGACGCGAGGCCGCCTCGGGGTCGTCGTTGCGCTTCGACAGCGCCTGCATGGAGGCGAACGCCGCGATCGGCATGGGGTGGATCGCCGCCTCGGCGCCGCCGACCATCACGACGTCGGCCTTGCCCGAGCGGATGAGCTCCTGGCCCACGCTCATCGCCTCGGTGCCGGAGGCGCAGGCGGAGACGGGGGTGTGGGCGCCGGCGCGGGCGCCGAGATCAAGGCTCACGGCTGCGGCGACGCCATTGGGCATGAGCATCGGCACGGTCATCGGCAGGACTCGGCGCGGCCCCTTCTCCTTGAGCGTGTCCCAGCCGTTCAGGAGCGTCCACACGCCGCCGATCCCGGTCGCGAAGGCGACTGCGAGGCGGTCGTGGTCGACGTTCTCGATCCCCGCGTCCTTCCACGCCTCACGGGCGGCGATGACGCCGTACTGCGTCGACGGGTCCATGCGCTTCATCTCGACACGGCTCAGGACCTCCTCGGCGGGGACGGTGAGCCTGGCAGCGATCTTGACGGGAAGGTCGAACTGTTCCACCCAGTCGTCGGTCAGCCTGCGGACGCCCGAGACGCCCTTGAGGGCGTTCTGCCACAGGGTGGGGACGTCGCCGCCGATGGGCGTCGTGGCTCCCAGACCGGTCACAACAACTTTGCGCGCCATGCTTCGCTCTTTCACGTGTAATCGCGTCGGGCCAGCGAGGGCTGGCAGGTCATGGTCGGCGGCCGGTGCCATGGGCACCGGCCGCCGGGGAAAGCCCTAGGCCTGGGCCTGGGAGATGAAGTTGACGGCGTCGCCCACGGTCGAAAGGTTCTTGACCTCCTCGTCCGGGATGCGGACGCCGAACTTCTCCTCGGCGTTGACCACGATGGTCATCATCGAGATCGAGTCGATGTCGAGGTCGTCCGTGAAGGACTTGTCGAGCTCGACGGCGTCGGTGGCCAGGCCCGTCTCCTCGTTGATGATCTCGGCCAGACCGGCGAGGATCTCTTCGTTGCTTGCCATGTCGGCTCCTTTTCTCGGTGTGCCGGCGGTCAGCCGGGTCAGGGTTCCAGCCGCTCGTGCGGCTTGGCTTGCATGCCCCGGCACGCCGGGGCACTCGGTCTCAGGGAAGGACCACGACCTGGGCGCCGAACACGAGTCCAGCGCCGAAGCCGATCTGGAGTGCCAGCGTGCCGCTGAGCTCCGGGTTCTCCTTCAGGAGCCTGTGGGCAGCGAGCGGGATCGAGGCCGCGGAGGTGTTGCCCGCGTCCACGATGTCGCGCGCCACGACCACCGACTCCGGAAGCTTGAGCTGCTTGACCATCTCGTCGATGATCCGCATGTTCGCCTGGTGCGGGACGAAGGCCGAGATGTCCTCGGGGCCGACGCCGGCAGCGTCGAGCGCCCGCTTCGCGACCTTCGCCATCTCCCACACGGCCCAACGGAACACGGACTGGCCATCCTGGCGCAGCGTCGGCCAGATCTTGGCCTCGGTGCCCAGCACGGCGGCCGCGTTGCCCGCGCCGTCCCGCTCGGCCTCGTCCGAGAGGTCGCGGACGTCGAGGAGCGAGTGCGTCATGCCGATCGTGCCCCATTTGCTGCCGTCCGAGCCCCACACCGAGGGCCCGATGCCCGGCGTCTGCGAGGGCCCGACGACGACGGCACCCGCGCCGTCGCCAAGCAGGAAGGAGATCGTGCGCTCGGTGTTGTCGATGAAGTCGCTGAGCTTCTCGGCCCCGACGACGAGGACGTAGTCGGCCGCGCCCGAGCGAACGAGCGCGTCCGCCTGGGCGACTCCGTAGCAGTAGCCCGCGCACGCCGCGGAGATGTCGTAGGCCGGTGCCGGCGTCGCGTCGAGGCGGTCAGCGAGCACGGCGGCGGCCGACGGGGTCGCGTACGGGTGCGTCACGGTCGAGACGATGACGGCGCCGAGCTGGCTCCCCTCGATGCCGGCGGCGGCGAGGGCTTCGCGGGAGGCGCCCTCCGCCATGTCGATGACGCTCACGTCGGCGGGGGCCCGGTGGCGGGTGACGATGCCGGTGCGCTGGCGGATCCACTCGTCGGAGGAGTCGATCCACTGGCACACGTCGTCGTTCGTGACGGTGACCGTGGGGCGGTAGGCTCCGATGCCGAGGATCCGGGAGTGGTCCTTGACCGGGGCCTGTGCGAGCACCGGGGCGGTCACGCGTTCTCCTCTGCGCGCTCGGCGTCGGCCGCGAAGAGGGCCAGCGCCGCGTCGAGGTCGCCTGGGGTCTTGACCGCGACGGTCTTGACGCCCTTCATGCCGCGCTTGGCCAGTCCGACGAGCGTGCCCGCCGGCGCGAGCTCGATCACGCCGGTCACGCCCTTGGCCTCGAGGGTGTCCATGCACAGGTCCCAGCGGACCGGACGGGAGACCTGCTCGATGAGGCTGCCCACGGCTGCGTCCCCCGAGGCGACCTCTTGGCCGTCGTAGTTGGACAGGAGCGGAACCTGCGGCTCCGACACGGCGAGGCTCGGCCGGAGCTCCGCGAGCGCGGCGACGGCGGAGGCCATGTGCTGCGTGTGGAAGGCGCCGGCTACCTTGAGGGGCACGATGCGGGCCTTCGCGGGCGGGTTGTCCGCGAGCGCCTGCAGCTGCTCGAACGTCCCGGCGGCCACGACCTGGCCGCCGCCGTTGACGTTGGCCGGCTCGGCCCCCGCTGCGGCGATGGCGTCCAGCACCTCCTGTGCATCTCCGCCGATGACGGCACTCATCCCCGTCGGCGTGACGGCTGCCGCGCGGGCCATGCCCTGGGCACGGACGGAGACGAAACGCATCGCGTCCTCGGGGCTCAGCACGCCCGCAAGGGCCGACGCGGTGATCTCTCCGACCGAATGGCCCGCGAGGACGATCGGCAGCTGGCTGAGCTCGACGTCGAAGAGGGTCTCCGCGGCGACGATGCCGGCTGCGACGATGAGCGGCTGCGCGACGGCGGTGTCCTTGATGGTCTCCTCGTCGGAGGTGGTGCCGTGGGCCACGAGATCGAGGCCGGCAACCTCGCCGAGGGCACCGAGGCGCTCGGCGACGGCGGGGACCTCAAGCCACGGAGCGAGGAATCCGGGCGTCTGGGAGCCCTGTCCAGGGCAGACAATTGCTAGCACGTATCCAGCTTTCCAAATCGGGGTGCGTCCAAGCGGTGGGCTCGCGTACCAAGCTCCAGAACGCGATTTGTGGGAAGTCTACAATGCCTGCCGGGGTACGCGGCGTCAGGCGGACCGCCCGGCGGGGCGTTCGGCGGGGGTCCTCGACGGCGCCGAGAGCCGCCCGACGACGAGCGCGGTCTGCAGGACGAAGGCCTCTCGGGGCAGGAGTGGGTCCCAGCCCGTGACGTCGCAGACCCTGCGCAGCCGGTACCTCACGGTGTTGGCGTGGACGAAGAGCTCGCGCGCCGTCGCCTCGAGGGAGTGCCCGAGCTCGAAGTAGGCGCTGAGGGTCTCGACGAGACCGTTGGAGGCCGCCATCAGCGGACGGTAGATCTTCTGCACGAGGGCCCGGCGCGCGGCGTCGTCCCCCGCGACGACGCGCTCCGGCAGGAGGTCGTCTGCGGCGACGGGGCGCGGGGCGTTCGGCCACGCCCGCGCGGCGGAGAGGCCCGCGAAGGCCGCCTGTGCCGAGGCGCTGGCCTCGAGCAGCGTCCCGGCCTCGGGGCCGAACACGACGGGGCCCGGCGCGAAGAGCTCCGCGAGGCGCGCCATAGCCCCGGGCGGGTCCTCGAGCCCGCCGAGGATGAGGATGAGGCGGTCGCCCTGGATGCCCACGAGCGCGTCCTGAGCGTAGCGGCCCGCGAGCCGGCGGAGCTCGCCGACGTACGTAGGGCTCGGCTCGAGGGGCGAGCTGCCCACCATGACCGTGAAGCGCTCCTGCGCCTTCCACCCCAGCGCTGCGATGCGCGAGCGCAGCGCGTCGGTGTTCTCGCCCCGCAGGATGGCGTCGACGATGAGCGCCTCGAGCCGCGTGTCCCACGAACCGCGCGTCTCGGCGGCCCTGGCGTAGACGTCCGCCGCGGCGAAGGCCACCTCGCGCGAGTACCTCAGGACGGCCTCGCGCAGGGCGGGCTGGTCCTCCTCGGGCGCGAGGTGCGGGACCTGGTCCTCGACGGCCTCGACGACGATCCGGATGAGCTGGAGCGCCTTCTGCAGGCTGATCGAGCGCGTGAGCTCGGTGGGGGCGTTGCCGAACACGTCCGAGAGGATCCATGAGGGCAGCGTCGGCCGCTCGTACCAGGTGACGAACGCGGCGATGCCGTTCTGCGCGACGAGGCCGAGGGCGGAGCGCTCGTCGGCGCTGAGCCGGCCGTACCAGGGCAGGACCCGCTCGAGCTCCCGCATCGTCGTCGTCGAGAGCTGGCCGACGTTCGCGCGCAGCTTCTTGATCGTCTCGGCCTTGGCGGGAGAGATCGTGAGCTTGCCGTTCGGCGCGTTGCCGGGGGAATGCTGCGGCTGGGCCATGGCAAGAGCATAGGCGAGCCCGCCGAGCAGGTGCATTTTGTGAGAAGGCTACAAGCTGCGGTGGGCGGCTTCACACAGCAGGATCCCTCCCTGCGGCGCCCCCACGGACGACGGCGGCCCTCCCCACATGTGGGGAGGGCCGCCGTCGTCGGTGGTCGCCTGGGCCAGCTCTCGCCGGCTGTGCTCTGCCGGCTAGCTCTCGCCGCCGGCGTTGCCGGTCGTGCCCGCGTTGACGTCCAGGAGCTGGTACTTGTCGAACGCCTGGCGGGGGGCCTCGGCGTCGACCTCGCCGCGCCGCGCGAGCATCTGCAGCGCGCGGACCACGACCGAGTGCGAGTCGATCTTGAAGTACCGGCGCGCCGCGGCCCGCGTGTCCGCGAAGCCGAAGTCGTCGGCCCCGAGGGTGGCGAACTCGTTGGGCAGGAACTGGCGGATCTGGTCCGGCACGGCCTTCATGTAGTCCGAGACGGCCACGATCGGGCCTGTCGCGCCGGCGAGCTGCTGGGTCACGAACGGCACGCGCGCCTCCTGGCCGGGGTTGAGGAACGCCTCCTCCTCGGCGGCGAGGCCCTCGCGGCGCAGCTCGTTCCAGGACGTCACGCTCCACACGTCGGCGGAGACGCCCCACTCGTCCGCGAGGATCTGCTGGGCCTCGAGGGCCCAGGGGACCGAGACGCCCGAGGCCAGCAGCTGGGTGCGCGGGCCGTCGATCTTCGCGGGGGAGAGGAGGTAGATGCCCTTGAGCAGGCCGTCGACGTCGAGCTCCTCGGGCTCGGCCGGCTGGACGATCGGCTCGTTGTACACCGTGAGGTAGTACATGACGTTCGGATCCTCGTGCTTGCCCCCATACATCCGCTCGAGGCCGGCCTTCACGATGTGCCCGATCTCGTACCCGTAGGCCGGGTCGTACGTGATGACCGCGGGGTTCGTCGAGGCCAGGATCGGGGAGTGGCCGTCGGCGTGCTGCGTGCCCTCGCCCGTGAGGGTCGTGCGGCCTGCGGTCGCGCCGATGATGAAGCCGCGCGCCATCTGGTCCGCGGCGGCCCAGATCCCGTCCCCCGTGCGCTGGAAGCCGAACATCGAGTAGAAGACGTAGATCGGCACGAGAGCCTCGCCGTGGGTCGCGTACGAAGTGCCCGCGGCCGTGAACGCCGCGATCGAGCCCGCCTCGTTGATACCCACGTGGACGATCTGCCCGGCCGGGGACTCCTTGTACGCGAGCACGAGGTCGCGGTCCACGGACAGGTAGTTCTGGCCCTTCGGGTTGTAGATCTTCGCCGTCGGGAAGAACGCGTCCATGCCGAACGTGCGCGCCTCGTCGGGGATGATCGGCACGACCCGGTGGCCGAACTCCTTGTCCCGCATGAGGTCCTTGAGCAGGCGCACGAACGCCATCGTCGTCGCGGCCTGCTGCTTGCCCGAGCCGCGCTTGGCGACCTCGTAGGCCTTTTCCTCCGGGAGGGCGACCGTGCCCTTGGAGTCGCGGCGCTCCGGGAGGAAGCCGCCGAGGGCCCTGCGGCGCTCCATCATGTACTGGATCTCCGGCGCGTCCATGCCCGGGTGGTAGTACGGCGGGCGGTACGGGTCGGCCTCGAGCTGCTCGTCGGAGATCGGGATCCGCAGGTGGTCGCGGAAGTCCTTGAGGTCCTGGAGCGTGAGCTTCTTCATCTGGTGCGTCGCGTTGCGCGCCTCGAAGTGCGGGCCGAGGCCGTAGCCCTTGACCGTCTTGGCCAGGATGACCGTGGGCTTGCCCTGGAACTCGGTCGCGGCCTTGTAGGCGGCGTAGACCTTCCAGTAGTCGTGGCCGCCGCGCTTGAGGTTCCAGATGTCCTCGTCGCTGAGGTCCGCGACGAGCTCCTTCGTCTCCGGGGTCTTGCCGAAGAAGTGCTCGCGCACGAACCCGCCCGACTCGGCCTTGTACGTCTGGTAGTCGCCGTCGAGGGTCGAGTTCATGATGTCCACGAGGTGGCCCTGCTTGTCCTTGGACAGGAGGGCGTCCCACTCGCGGCCCCAGAGGACCTTGATGACGTTCCAGCCGGCGCCGCGGAAGAACGCCTCGAGCTCTTGGACGATCTTGCCGTTGCCACGCACGGGGCCGTCGAGGCGCTGGAGGTTGCAGTTGACGACGAAGGTCAGGTTGTCCAGGTTGTCGTTGGCGGCGAGCTGGAGAAGGCCGCGGCTCTCGGGCTCGTCCATCTCGCCGTCGCCGAGGAAGGCCCAGACGTGCTGGTCAGACGTGTCCTTGATCCCGCGGTTGTGCAGGTACTTGTTGGACTGGGCCTGGTAGATCGCGTTCATGGGGCCGATGCCCATCGACACGGTCGGGAACTCCCAGAACTCCGGCATCATGCGGGGGTGCGGGTAAGAGGAGAGGGCGTGGCCCTCGCGGGACTTCTCCTGACGGAAGCCGTCGAGGTCCTCCTCGCCGAGGCGGCCTTCCATGAAGGCGCGGGCGTACATGCCGGGGGAGGCATGGCCCTGGAAGAAGACCTGGTCGCCGCCGCCCGGGTGGTCCTTGCCGCGGAAGAAGTGGTTGAAACCGACCTCATAGAGCGTGGCAGCGCCCGCATAGGTCGAGATGTGGCCGCCGACCCCGATGCCGGGGCGCTGGCCGCGGTGGACCATGACCGCCGCGTTCCAGCGCATGTAGGCGCGGTAGCGCCGCTCGAACTCCTCGTTGCCAGGGAACTCCGGCTCCTGGTCAGCGGGGATCGTGTTGACGTAGTCGGTCGTCGTCACCATCGGGACGCCCACGCTCTGCGAGCCGGCGCGCTGCAGGAGGCTGCGCATGATGTACTGCGCGCGTGCCGTGCCGCGCTCCTCGATCAGCGAGTCGAGCGACTCGATCCATTCCGCCGTCTCTTCGGGGTCGCGGTCCGGGAGCTGGTTGGTCAGGCCACTCAGGATGTGCGAGGTCTCTTCTCCTACAGACACGTCCAAACCTCTCTTCAAGCCCGGTGGCCGGCGCTGGTGGCAGCCGGACGGCGGGCGGTGTTGTCGCTGTGCCCTGTGCGTTCAGGGCCTTCGTTCTGAGCGCCCTGGTGGCTGTCGGGTTCTGCGGCCAGGCTGGCACTCAAGCCACACTCTAGTCGTGGGCGGCACGGGATGCGTAGCGGGATACCAGGCGGGCTGCCATTGTTGCGCCTCACCGGCAGCGGAGTGTCTCCCCCCGTCTGACGCTGCCTTGACGGGCTATGCGGTGCTGTGCGCTTGAAGCCACGGGGCAAACGGTGTTGGCTTGTAGCTACGGCGGACCTCGCCGGCGCGCGACCATCTCAGGGAGCGGACGCCAGGGCCGCCGCTTGCACGCAACGGCACGAGGAGGAAGACGTGGGCGAGACCGACACCGCCGCGGATAGCAATGTGGCGGCGCGATTGGGTTTCAAGGATGGAGACCTGATCCAGGAGTTCGGCTACGACGAGGACGTGGACTTAGGCCTGCGCGACGCGATCGAGGAGGCGGTCGGCTCCGACCTTCTCGACGAGGACGACCACGAGGTCGTCGACGCGGTCATCGTGTGGTGGCGCGACGGCGACGGAGACCTTGTCGACATGCTCGTCGACGCCCAGACCACCCTCGGCGATGGCGGCGTCATCTGGCTCCTCACGCCCAAGCAGGGACGTGACGGCCACGTTCGGCCCATGGAGGTCCAGGAGTCCGCGCCGACGGCGGGACTCCACTCGACGTCGTCCGTCGGCGTGTCCAAAGACTGGAGCGCCATGCGGCTCGTGCGGAAGAAGCAGTAATGCAGGTCCGCCCCGGCGTGCCCGAGCTGGGCAGCATTGCTCCGGATTTCGAGCTGCCCAGCCAGTTCGGGGAGCCGGTACGGCTCTCCTCGTACCGGGGCCGGCCGGTCGTCGTGCTGTTCTACCCGTTCGCCTTCTCGGGGATCTGCACCGGCGAGCTGTGCGAGGTGCGGGACGCCTGGGACGTCTTCGCGGCGGTCGACGCCGAGGTGCTCGCCGTCTCAGTCGACAGCAAGTTCTCGCTGCGCGCCTATGCGGCGGCCGAGGGCTACGGCTTCCCGCTCCTCTCCGACTTCTGGCCCCACGGCGAGGTCGCGCGCGACTACGGTGTCTTCGACGAGGAGAGCGGCATGGCCCTGCGGGGGACGTTCATCCTCGACGCCGAGGGCGCCGTCCGCTACCGGGTCGTGAACCCCCGAGGGCAGGCGCGGGACGTGGACGAGTACCGGGCTGCCCTCGCGGAGATCACGGGGAAGGCCGGTATGACCGGATCCTAGGCCCGGCCGCGTGGGGTAGAGTGGGGCAGCGTCGGCAGGCGCAGTCGCACGGCACGCACTGCCGAAAGAGGGGTCTTTAGCTCAGCTGGTAGAGCGCCACGCTTACACCGTGGATGTCATCGGTTCGATCCCGGTAGGACCCACCTCGCCAGAGGAGCCCGTCGCGATACCACGGCGGGCTCTCGGCGTTTCGCCGGCGCTGTGCGCCCAGGAAGACTCTGCACGGTGCGTCCAAGGAAAAGCCGCCGGGCATGGAACGAGCCTCCCGCCGCGACCATTGGGGGGTTCGCCGCGGCGGGAGGCTCTGACTTGAATATAGGGTGAACTGGCCCCGAAATCAAACACGTGTGTGCAATCTTTGCGCCGCGCCCGGCGGGTCAGGCGCCGGCCTCGAAGCTGTCGTCTTCATGCTCCCCGACCTGCCCATGATCGTTCAGGCCTGCGAGCCCATCCTCGAGCGCTGGCGGCTCAGCCCGCCCACGCGCCCCACCCGCATCGTCGTGATGAGCAGCGTCTCGCCCGTCGCCGTGAAGGACTTCGGCGCCCGGGTCGCGCACGCCGGCGGCGGGCTCGCCTCCGTCGTCGACGCGCGCCCGTCAGCGGCGGGCGGCAGGCCGCCGTCGAGGGCACCCTCGCGATCATGGCCGGCGGGGATGCGGACGACGTCGACGCGCTCGCCCGCTCTTCGCGCCCTGCCGCGCAGCGTCCTGCGCCTCGGCGGCCTCGGCGCCGGCTCCCTTTCCGCTTCAACGGCGAGATCGACGAGGTCCTCGCCGCGCTCGGCGACGGGTCGCTCGACGCCGGCGGGGTCGTCACGCACGAGTTCGCGGCCGAGGATGCGCTCGAGGCCTTCGAGGTCGCGCGCGACTCCTCCGCCTCGGGCAAGGTGCTGCTCCGCTTCTGAGGCAGGTTTTCTGAGGCACGCGGGCGGCGCCCCACGACGACAGACGGCAACTCACCGCAACGGGGAGCCAAAATGAGGCATGCCGAAATACGATGTCAAACAGTGATCCCCCATTCCGCCGTCAACTAGCCTTGTCTGCGGAACCCCAGTGAAGAGACGGAGAGTACATGTCTGCACAGATCGGCGTCACCGGCCTTGCGGTGATGGGCGCGAACCTGGCCCGCAACCTCGCCCGCAATGGATACACGGTGGCCCTGCACAACCGCTCGGTGGAGAAGACGGACACGCTCCTGGCCAAGCACGGCGACGAGGGCGACTTCCTCCGCACCGAGACGCTGCAGGAGCTGGTCGACTCGCTCGAGAAGCCGCGCCGCGTGCTCATCATGGTCAAGGCCGGCAAGCCGGTCGACGCCGTCGTCGAGCAGCTCGTGCCGCTCCTCGAGGAGGGCGACATCGTCATCGACGCGGGCAACTCCCACTACGAGGACACCCGCCGCCGCGAGGCCGCCCTCGCCGAGAAGGGCCTGCACTTCGTGGGCGTCGGCGTCTCGGGCGGCGAGGAGGGCGCCCTCAACGGCCCCTCGATCATGCCCGGCGGCTCGAAGAAGTCCTACGAGGCGCTCGGCCCGATGCTCGAGAAGATCTCCGCGAAGGCCGACGGCGAGCCGTGCTGCGCGTGGGTCGGCACCGACGGGGCCGGCCACTTCGTCAAGATGGTCCACAACGGCATCGAGTACGCCGACATGCAGGTCATCGGCGAGGCCTATGACCTCCTCCGCAGCGCCGCCGGCATCGAGCCGGCCGAGCAGGCGGCGATCTTCGAGGAGTGGAACCAGGGCGAGCTCTCCTCGTTCCTCATCGAGATCACGGCTGAGGTGCTCAAGCACGTCGACGCTCCGACGGGCAAGCCGTTCGTCGACGTCGTCGTCGACGCCGCGGGCCAGAAGGGCACGGGCCGCTGGACGGTCCAGTCCGCCCTCGACCTCGGCTCCCCGGTCTCCGGCATCGCCGAGTCGGTCTTCGCCCGCGGCATCTCCTCGCAGAAGGACCAGCGTGCGATCGCGCAGGAGACCCTCGCGGGCCACGAGGCCGCCGTCGAGGTCCCTGAGAACTTCGTCGAGGACGTCCGCCAGGCCCTCTACGCCTCCAAGCTCGTCTCCTACGCCCAGGGCCTCGACATGCTCACGAGCGCCGCCAAGGAGTACGGCTGGGAGCTCAAGCTCGACGAGATCGCCTCGCTGTGGCGCGCCGGCTGCATCATCCGCGCCGCCCTGCTGAAGGACATCACCGCCGCCTACAAGGGCGAGGACAAGCCGGCGAACCTCCTGTTCGCCCCGGCCTTCGCCGAATCGGTCGGCGCGGCCGTCCCGGCGTGGCGCCGCGTCGTCGCGACCGCCGTCCAGCTCGGCATCCCGGTGCCGGTCTTCTCGTCCTCGCTCGCGTACTACGACAGCCTGCGCCGCAAGCGCCTCCCGGCCGCCGTGATCCAAGGCCAGCGCGACCTCTTCGGCGCCCACACGTATCAGCGCGTGGACGCAGAGGGTACGTTCCACACCCTCTGGGGCGAGGACCGCTCCGAGATCGCGGCCGTCGACACGCACTGACGCGCGGCGGCTGACAGGCGCACGCCGCAGGGCACACGGTCCGAAGGGCCCCTCACCGGATGGTGAGGGGCCCTTCGCCGTTCGGTCCCGTCGTGCGCTGCCCCGTGTGGGCGGAGCAGCGCACCCGGGCTCAGATGTAGTAGTACTCCGCGGGGTCCACGGCCGGCTTCGTCTCCTTCGCCGAGTCCCGGTGACGCCACGTGGCCGGGACTCCCGTGACGATCGAGTTCGGCGGGGCGTCCTTGACGACGACGGCGTTGGCGCCAACGGCGCTCCCGGCGCCGATCGTGATCGGGCCCAGGACCTTGGCCCCGGCCCCGATCGTGACGCCATCGCCGATCGTCGGGTGGCGCTTGACCTTGGCGAGCGAGCGGCCGCCGAGCGTGACGCCGTGGTACATGAACACGTCGTCGCCGATCTCGGAGGTCTCGCCGATGACGACGCCCATGCCGTGGTCGATGAAGAACCGGCGGCCGATCGTGGCCCCCGGGTGGATCTCGATCCCGGTGAGGAACCGCCCGGCCTGCGAGATGAGGCGGGCGGCGAACCTCAGGTCGTCCCGCTGCCACATCTTGTGCGTCAGGCGGTGGATCCAGATGGCGTGCAGGCCCGAGTAGGCGAAGAAGTTCTCGATCTTGCCGCGCGCCGCCGGATCATGGGCGGCCGCGGCCTCGAGGTCCTCGCTCAGCCGGGCCAGGGTGCGTTTGATCAGTGACACAGGTTTCCTTCTCAATCCTTCTACCGCAGCACCCCGGCCGGCGGGGTCCTAGCCGCGGATGTCGTCGTAGAGAACGGTGGAGATGTAGCGCTCGCCGAAGTCACAGACGACCGCGACGATGAGCTTGTCCTTGTTCTCCGGGCGCTTGGCGAGCTCCAGGGCACCCCACACGATCGCGCCGGAGGAGATGCCCGCGAGGATGCCCTCCTGCGTCGCGAGGGCGCGCGCGGTGGCCACGGAGTCCTCGAGCGTCGCGTCGAGGACCTCGTCGTACACATTCGTGTCGAGGACCTCGGGCACGAAGTTGGCGCCGATGCCCTGGATCTTGTGCGGGCCGGGGGCGCCGCCGTTGAGGATGGGGGAGTCCTTGGGCTCGATGGCGACGACCTGGACGTCCGGCTTGCGCTCCTTGAGCACCTGGCCGACGCCGGTGATGGTGCCGCCGGTGCCGATGCCGCTCACAAAGATGTCGACCTCGCCGTCGGTGTCCTTCCAGACCTCCTCGGCCGTCGTGGCGCGGTGGACCTCGGGGTTCGCCGGGTTGGCGAACTGCTGGGCCCAGATGGAGTTCTCGGTGTTCGCGACGATCTCCTGGGCCTTCTCGACGGCGCCGCGCATGCCCTCGGAGCCCGGGGTCAGCACGATCTCTGCGCCGAAGGCGCGCAGGAGCACGCGGCGCTCGGTGGACATCGTCTCCGGCATGGTCAGGATGACCTTGTAGCCGCGCGCGGCGCCCACCATGGCCAGGGCGATGCCCGTGTTGCCGGAGGTGCCCTCGACGATCGTGCCGCCTGGCTTGAGCGCGCCCGCCTTCTCGGCCGCCTCGATGATCGCGACGCCGATGCGGTCCTTGACGCTGTTCGCCGGGTTGTAGAACTCGAGCTTGACGGCGACCTGCGCCTCGAGGCCCTCGGTGAGCCGGTTGAGGCGGACCAGCGGCGTGTTGCCGACCAGCTGCGTGACGTCGTCGTAGATGCGTGCCATGGGACCTTGCTTTCGGGAGGTGGGCATGGATGGACGAGCCGGGCGGCCGGCTGCGCGTTCAGCCTAGTCAGCGCCGATCGCCGCTTTCTAGGGCGTGAGCCATTCCGAGTAATATTTCCGGGCCTTGGCGAGCTTCGGGTTGATGATCACGTGGCAGTACCCGGTGTCGGAGTTCTTCGCGTAGTAGTCCTGATGGAACTCCTCGGCGGGGTAGAAGGTGCTTGCGCGGGTCACCTCGGTCACGATCGCAGCGCCCCACAGGTGCTGGTTCCGCTGGATGGCGTCCTCGAAGAGCATCTTCTCCTCGTCGGTCACGTAGAACATCGACGACCGGTACTGGGTCCCCACGTCGTACCCCTGCCGGTTGGGCGTCGTCGGGTCGTGGATCGCGAAGAACATGTCCAGCACGGTCTCCTCGGGGATCACGGCCTCATCGAACGTGACGGCCACGACCTCGGCGTGCCCGGTCATGCCGCTGCACACGCTGTAGTAGTCCGGGTTGGGCAGGTGCCCGCCGATGTAGCCGGAGACGACGGCGCTCACACCCTTGGTCTTCTGGTACACGGCGTCGAGGCACCAGAAGCAGCCACCGCCCAGGATGAAAGTCTTCATGCTGCCTACAATGTCCGCAGCCCGCGGAAGATTCCCGAGAGAGGACCGCCCCCTCGTGTCAGAGCAGACCGGCCCCGAGACGCAGCAGCCATCGACCCCCGCAGAGCCTGAGCGCGAGGCAGATTCCACCCGAGCCGCCGGCTCCGTCGATGCTCCTTCCCTTGCCGACATCCTCCTCGCCGTCGAGGAGCTGTGGCCCGAATCCCTCGCCGAGGGCTGGGACGCCGTCGGGCTCGTGACGGGCCGCCCGTCCCAGCCGGTGTCGAAGATCCTCTTTGCCGTAGACCCCGTCCTCGAGGTCATCGAGGAGGCCGCCACCTGGGAAGCGGACCTCCTCATCACCCATCACCCCCTGCTCCTGCGCGGCGTCAATTCCGTCGCCGCCAACACGCCCAAGGGCCGGGCGGTGCACCGGCTCATCGAGACCGCCACGGCGCTCCTGACGGTGCACACGAACGGGGACAGCGCCGTCGGCGGCGTCTCCGATGTCCTCGCCGACGCCCTCGGGCTCGAGGATGTCCAGCCCCTGACGCAGGCGGCCAACGGCCTGCCCGAGGAAGGCATCGGCCGGGTGGGTGACCTGCCCGAGCTCACGAGCCTCGCGGACCTCGCGGGGCGCCTGTTCGGCATCCTCCCGACCGTCGCCGGGGGCGTGCGCGTCGCGGGGGACCGCGACGGGCTCGTGCGGCGCGTCGCCGTGTGCGGCGGCGCCGGGGACGGCCTCTTCGACGCCGTGCGGGCCGCCGAGGCGGACGTGTACATCACGGCCGACCTGCGCCACCACCCGGCCTCCGAGGCACGCGAGTCCGCACCCGACGGGCGGCCCTACCTCCTGGACGTGAGCCATTTCGCGAGCGAGTGGCTGTGGCTCCCGGCCGCGGCGGCCGCCCTCGACAACGTGCTGCGCGACCAGGGGCACGAGATCGACATCCGTGTCTCGACCGTCAACACCGATCCGTGGGACTTCATCCTCACGCCGGGCGAGGGATAGAGTCGCAGCACACGAGGCCCTGACCCGCGTCGGGGCGATCCGGAGGAGGAACCATGCCCAAGGCCCCCGCCGCCGAACAGCTCAAGCTCCTCGGCCTCCAGGCGCTCGACGCGCGGCTGCACGCCCTCGATGTCCGGCGCCGGGCCCTCGAGGGCGATCCGCGGATCGCGCCGACCATGGCGGCCAGGGACCAGGCCGGGGCCGCGGCGAAGGCGGCCGACGACGCCGTCGCGGCGGCGGAGCGCGAGCTCACCGCGGCCGAGGACCAGGTCGCGCAGGTGTCGGCGAAGATTGCGAAGGACGAGCAGCGGCTCTACGCGGGCGGGCTCTCGAAGGACCTCGAGGCCCTCCAGAAGGACATCTCCTCGCTCAGCGCGCGCCGCAGCGACCTCGAGGACGCCGAGCTCGAGGTGCTCGAGCGGCTCGACGCCCTCCGCGCCGCGCAGGCCGAGGCCGCCACGGTGCTCGCCGCGGCCGACTCCGCGCATGCCGCGCTCCGCGCCGAGCTCGACGCCGCCCTCGCCGAGGTCGCCGACGAGCGCGCCTCCGTCACGGCGGAGCGGGGGGAGTACGCGGCCGGGGTGGACCCGGCGCTCGTCGCGGTCTACGAGAAGACCCTCGCGAAGCGCGGCGTCGGCGCGGCCCGGCTCTTCCACGGCACGTCCGAGGGCTCGGGCATGGCCCTGAGCCCCGGCGACCTCTCGACCATCAGGGGCGCTGCCGAGGACGAGATCGTCTTCTGCCCCGACTCGGGCTGCATCCTCGTCCGCTCGCCCGAGTGGAGCTGACCCGACTCATCCCTGCAGCACCAGGGCGAGCGAGTGCGGTGTGCGGGCCGTGCCCTCGCGGAGCTCGGCCGTCCACCCCTCGCGGGCGACGTCGAGCAGCGCCTCGGGCGTCGAGGGAGCCGTCCCGCGGCGCGTGAGCAGGTGCCGGACGAACTCGCCCCGGTGGTGCTTCGCGAAGTGGCTCACGACGCTGCGCTTCCCGCCGCGCTCCGTGAACACGTCCACGGTCACCGTCGAGGCGCGCGGGGGAGCGTAGGCAGCGGCGTACGTGCTCGAGCGGCAGTCGACGACGAGGCCCTCGGCCGCGCGTACCGCGAGCGCCTCGGCGAGGCGGGGCTTCCAGAACGAGGCCAACCGCCCGAGGCCCGGCAGGGCCGTCGACATGGACAGGCGGTACGCGGGGACGGGGTCGGCGAAGCCGACGGCGCCCCACAGCGCCGAGACCACCACGATCCACTCATCGGCCTTCACCCGCTGCGCAGGCGTGAGGCCCGCGTAGCCGAGCGCCTCGTACAGGACGCCCGAGTACACGCGGTGCGCCGGGGCCGCCGGTTCCGCGTGAAGCCGCCGGTTCCGCTCGACGTCGTGAGCGAGCGAGGCGCCGACCTTGAGCACCTCGAGGGCGTCCCCGCGCCCGCTCACGTCGGCGAGGGCCTCCATGACCTCCTTCCGCGCGACGTCGAGGTCCGGGAAGCTCAGGGACGCGAGGTCGACGGCGGGGCCCGAGGGCGCGGGGGTCTTGCCCTCGGAGGGCGGAAGCAGGATCAGCACCCGAGCATCCTACCGACGGCGGGACGCACTGCCACGACGGCGCCGGGGGGCGGGCAGCGGGGCCGGTAGACTGGGACGGACGAGGTCAGGTCGACCGGGCGATCGCGGGGCGCCTCCTTCATGGAGGGGCCGCGAGGAAAGTCCGGGCTCCGCAGGGCAGGGTGGTGGGTAACGCCCACTCGGGGTAACCCGCAGGCCAGTGCCACAGAGAACAGACCGCCGGCGGACACGTCGAAAGACGCATCCCGCCGGCAAGGGTGAAACGGCGGTGTAAGAGACCACCAGCTCCCCGGGTGACCGGGGAGGCTCGGTAAACCCCACCCGGAGCAAGGCCAGACAGGACGCGTTTGAGGGCTGCCCGCCCGAGCGCCCGGGTAGGCCGCTCGAGGCCGCCGGCAACGGCGGTCCTAGATGGATGATCGCCTCCCGCGCCAGGGCAACCGGGCGTGGAGACAGAACCCGGCTCACAGGTCGGCCTGTCCTCGTCCCCAGCCTCCCGCGACCTCCCGCTCCCGTCATGCCGCGAGCCGCCTGTGAGTGACTTCACAGCCCTGCGCGGACCATCCGGAACGCCCCGGCCTGTACGCTGGACGAGAACGTAGAAGTTCTCCACGAGCCGGGCTCTGCGATCGCAGGACCGGCTCTCTTCATGCCCGTCCGGCCACCCGTCGGCGGGCATGCGCACGACGGCGTGCGCGCGACTCTGCAGAGAAAGGCACCTGTGTGAGCACAACGGCGGAATCCGCACTCGGCACCTGGATCGGACGCGAGGCAGCGGCGGAGGCGATGATCCCGATCATCGGCCGGCTGTACCGCGAGAACAACGTGGTGACCTCGGTCCACGGTCGCAGCCTCATCAACCAGTCCGTGGTCGGCCTCCTCAAGGCCCACCGCTGGGCCCGGCAGATCGAACGCGAGGAACTGAGCCTCGACGAGACCCTCCCCATCCTCAAGGCCCTCGAGCCGCTCGAGCTCGGCGCCGCGTCGGTCGACATCGCCCGGCTGAACGAGAAGTACCGCGCCGAGGGCGCCGGCCGCCCGCTCGAGGAGTTCCTCCGTGAGGAGCTCGCCGAGATCGTCGGCAAGCGCGGCGCAGACCCGCGCCAGAGCACCGACGTCGTGCTCTACGGCTTCGGCCGCATCGGCCGCCTCGTGGCCCGCATCCTCATCGAGCACGCCGGCGGCGGCCACGGCCTGCGCCTCCGCGCGATCGTCGTGCGCAAGGGCTCGGACAAGGACCTCGTCAAGCGTGCGAGCCTCCTGCGCCGCGACTCCGTCCACGGCGCCTTCGAGGGCACGATCACCGTCGACGAGGAGAACAGCACGATCCTCGCCAACGGCACCCTGATCAAGGTCATCTACTCGGACAGCCCGGCCTCGGTCGACTACACCCAGTACGGCATCAACGACGCGATCGTCGTCGACAACACGGGCAAGTGGCGCGACGAGGATGGCCTGTCCCAGCACCTGCAGAGCAAGGGCGTCGCGCGCGTGCTGCTCACGGCCCCCGGCAAGGGCGGCCTCAAGAACATCGTCCACGGCATCAACCACGAGACGATCGAGGCCGGCGACCGGATCGTGACGGCCGCGTCCTGCACGACCAACGCGATCACCCCGGTGCTCAAGGCGGTCAACGACAAGTACGGAGTCGTGCACGGCCACGTCGAGACGGTGCACTCGTTCACGAACGACCAGAACCTCATTGACAACTTCCACAAGGGCGACCGCCGCGGCCGCGCCGCGGGCCTGAACATGGTCATCACGGAGACCGGCGCCGCCAAGGCCGTCGCGAAGGCGCTCCCCGAGCTCGCCGGCAAGCTCACGGGCAACGCCATCCGCGTCCCCACCCCGGACGTCTCGATGGCCGTGCTGAACCTCAGCCTCGCCGAGGAGACGACGAAGGAGGAGGTCAACGCCTACCTGCGCGAGATGTCGCTGCACTCGGACCTGCGCAAGCAGATCGACTACATCGACTCGCCCGAGGTCGTCTCGACGGACTTCGTCGGCTCCCGCCGCGCGGGCATCGTCGACGGGCTCGCCACGATCTCGTCCGGCAAGAACCTCGTGCTCTACGTCTGGTACGACAACGAGTTCGGCTACAGCTGCCAGGTGGTCCGGGTGCTCGAGGAGATGGCCGGGGTCAACCCGCCGTCGTTCCCCGTGCAGGTCGCGGCTGACCTGAGCCTCGCCGCGGCGCGCTAGCACCGGATGCCAGGCACCGCTCGGGGGCAACTCCGTGCGGTGTCTGGATTCGCCGGGCGCGACGGGGCAAGATGCACCGTATGGAAGCTACGGAGCATGAGAGCACCCTCGAGCACGCGCTCGATGTCGCCAGGGCCAACGCCAAGCAGGCCAAGCTGCTCGTCGAGCATGCGAGGGCCGGCCTCGCCGCCGGGGACGTGAGCCCCGAGCGGGTGTCCCAGCTGGAGGAGCTGCAGCGGATTGCCGACGAGGACCTCCTGAGGGTCACGCGGGAGCAGTAGCGCAGCCCCCCGGGGCCCACGACGCCGAAGGGCGCCGCACACAGCGTGCGGCGCCCTTCGCTGTTCCCGGGTTCCGATGCCGGGCGCCCCGTCCCTGGGGGCGTGGCCGTCAGGGGACGTCGTGGACGTGCTCGTGCCGGTCGTGGTCGCCGTCGCCGTGGCCGAAGGGGTCCGGATCGACCCCGGGCATCCAGGTCAGCCCCGGAACGCCCCAGCCGTGCTTCCGGACCGCACGCTTGGCCTTCCTGGCGTACCGGTCGGCGAGCCGGTCCACGTAGAGCTTCCCGTCGAGGTGGTCGTACTCGTGCTGCATGACGCGCGCGAACCAGCCGGTCGCGACGAACTCGAGCGGATTGCCGTCGCCGTCGAAGCCCTCGACCCTGGCCCAGTCGGCGCGCCGCAGCGGGAATCCCTCGCCGGGGAACGAGAGGCAGCCCTCCTCGTCCTCCTCCGGGTCCGGGGCGGCGCCGGAGATCTTGGAGAGGGTCAGGCGCGGGTTCACGACGACGCCGCGCGGGGGCACGCCGTCGTCGTTGCTGAACTTGTACACGAAGACGCGCAGGCCCACGCCGATCTGGGGGGCCGCGAGGCCCACGCCGTGGGCGGCGTCGTTCGTCTCGTGCATGTCCGCGATGAGCGTGCGCAGGGCGCCATCGAACTCGGTGACCTCGGCGGCCCGCCGGTGCAGGACGGGCTCCCCCCAGATGGTGACGGGATGGACGGTCACGGCTGAAGCTCCTGTTCTGTGCGGGAGGCAGACCTGCATCGGAGGCGGATCCGCGCAGGAAACGCCCGAGGCCGCCCGGGATGTCCCTGGCGGCCTCGAGGGCGGCCGGGACGGGCCCGGCCATTCGGGGTGAGTAACGGGGCTTGAACCCGCGACCTTCTGGACCACAACCAGACGCTCTGCCAACTGAGCTATACCCACCGTGATCGCTCCCGGGGCGTTTTCCCCCGCGGAAGCAACGACATCAAGCATACCTGCTCTTGAGGGGTGCTCATGACCAAAACTGGCCCCGGGCGGGGAAATTTTCCGGGCGGGGCTCAGCCGGCGGTCGCGGCCCCCGGCTCGGCGGCCTCAGCGGGGTCTGTGGCCTCAGCGGAGGCTGTGGACTCGGCGCCGGCCCCCGCGATGCCCTGGGCGATGGCCTGCGCCGTCGCCGAGTCCGGGCCCGGCGCGGGGACGAAGACGGCCTGGCGGTAGTAGCGCAGCTCGTCGATCGAGTCCCGGATATCCCCGAGGGCCCGGTGGCCGCCGGTCTTCGTCGGGGCCTGGAAGTAGGCGCGCGGGTACCAGCGGCGCGCAAGCTCCTTGATCGTCGAGACGTCGATGACGCGGTAGTGCAGGTGCGAGACGACCTCGGGCATGTCCCGGGCGAGGAACATGCGGTCGGTCCCGACCGAGTTGCCGCCGAGCTGGGCCCTGCGCGGCTCGGGGACCCACGCGCGGATGTACTCCATGACGCGGGACTGGGCCTGGCCGAGGGTCACGCCGTCGGGAAGCTCGCCGAGCAGGTTCGACGCCGTGTGCATCTCGCGGACGAAGTCGTCCATGCCCGCGAGGGCCTCCTGGCTCGGGCGGATCACGACGTCGACTCCCTCGCCGAGGATGTTCAGCTCGGAGTCCGTCACGAGGACGGCAACCTCGATGAGCGCGTCCTTCGAGATGTCCAGGCCGGTCATCTCGCAGTCGATCCACACGATTCGTTCATTGGTGATGGGCACCAGCCCAGCGTACAGTCCGCCGCCGCCGGCCCACCGCCGTCGTCCGCGCCCCGGTGCTACGATGGTCGCACCGCCGAGCCCTGCGCCTGCACCGCGGTGGGGCACGCCCTGATGTGGCCTCACGACGAAATGGACGCGCCGAATGACTCTTCCCTCGCACCATGTCAGACGACCGGGCGCGGACGTGGAGCTCCCGGAGATCGAGAACCCCCGCGGGCCGCTCATCGCAGGCTTCGTCGGATCCCTCGCGATGCTCGTCGGCTCGTTCGGCGTGGGGTGGCTCGCGCCGGCGTCCGAGCTGCGCCGCCACGCCCTCTTCATCTGGATGCGCACCGAGGTGTCCGGTGTCGTCCTGAGCATCGTCCTGCTGGCCGTGGGCGGAATGCTCCTTGTAAGGGCCTGGCTGCGGCTCGGGCAGAAGGTCCATGAATGGGGCCCGCAGGCGCGGGCCGCGACCCTCAGGGCCCTCGCGCTGTGGGGCGGGCCGATGCTGTTCTCGGTGCCGCTGTTCAGCCGCGACGTGTACTCCTACATCGGCCAGGGACGGCTCATGGTCGAGGGGTTCAACCCGTACCGCGACGGGATCTCGACGCTCTCGAACTACTACCAGCTCGGTGCGGACAAGATGTGGAGCGAGGCGCCCACGCCGTACGGGCAGCTGTTCCTGTGGGTGGAGCAGTTCGTCGTCTGGGCCACGAACGTCCAGCCCGAGGCGAGCGTGCTCCTCTTCCGGCTCGTGGCCCTCGTCGGCGTGGGGCTGGTCGCTGTCTATGTGCCCAAGCTCGCGCAGCTGCACGGGGTCAACCCCCACCGCGCCCTGTGGCTCACGGTGGCCAATCCGCTCTTCCTGACGAACTTCATCGCGGCTGTCCACAACGACTCGCTCATGATCGGCCTCGCCGTCGCGGGCGTGTACTTCGTCGCGGTGCGCCGCCCGCTGCTCGGGATCGCCCTCGTGACGCTCTCCGTGTCCGTCAAGCCCATCACGGCGCTCCTGCTGCCGTTCGTGGCGCTCATGTGGGCGGGGAAGCACGCCTCCTGGCCCAGGAAGGCGCTCTACCTCGCCCTCGCCGCGGGCCTCTCGCTCGGACTGCTGTACGCGATGAGCCTGCCCAACGGCTTCGGGTTCGGCTGGATCTACGGGCTCGCGGCCCCTGGATCCGTGTGGATCTGGTACGCCCCGGTCGGGATGATCGGCATGATGGTCGCCTCGATCGGGGGGTCCCTCGGCCTCGGCTGGCTCGCGCTGGACCGGGCCGTGTTCGCCGTCGCCCGGGTCGTCTCGCTCGCGCTCATCGCGTGGCTCCTGCTCCGGGGCTCCCACGATCGGCTCGTGCGCCGCATGACGCTCGCGTTCGCCGCCGTCGTCCTCCTCGCCCCGATGATCCAGGCGTGGTACATCGTCTGGCTGATCCCGCTCTTCGCCGCCACGGGGATCCGCGACGACTGGCAGGTCAAGACCCTGTACTTCGTCGTCTCGTTCTTCATGGTCTACGGCATCTCCGACCAGCTGGACGTCTTCCCGTACCTCCAGCAGGGCGACAACCAGCTTGCCCTCGCCCTGGCCCGCAACACCGCGGCGCTCCTCGCGCTCCTGTTCGCGCTCTACCTCATCTTCATCGACCCGAAGACCCGTACCTTGTTCCGGCCCGGCGGGCGCAGCCTGCTCGCCCGGCGCTGATTCCTCTGGCGGACCCTCGACCGGCGACGCTTTCCGACTAGGCTGGTCGGGCACGTGACCGCCGCCGAAAGGTGCCCTGTGAGCTGGTTCGCCGACGAGACACCGCACCGGGGCGCCCTGCCGCCCCGGGCCCATCTGAACTCGGACGCCCGCGCAGTGGCGCTCGACGGCGAGTGGGCCTTCCGCTGCTCGCCCACCGCGGCGGGGACGCCTGGGTTCGAGACGGCAGGCTTCGACGATTCGGCCTGGGACCGCGTGCGCGTCCCGCACTGCTGGCAGCTCGAGGGCGTGCCCGGCGCTCCGGCCTACAGCCGTCCCGCCTACACGAACGTCGTCTACCCGTTCCCCGTCGACCCGCCCGCCGTCCCGGACGAGAACCCCACGGGGGAGTACCGGCGGACGTTCGCCCTCCCGCCGGTATCCGGCGCCGGCCGCTGGCTCCTCCGCTTCGAGGGCGTCGACTCGGCCTTCGAGGTCTTCCTGAACGGCGTGCGCCTCGGCGAGGCGAAGGGCTCCCGGCTCACGCACGAGTTCGACGCGACCGCTGGCCTCGCGGCCGAGGCCAACGCTGCAGAGGGCGACGCGGCCGAGGGCAATGTCCTCGCGGTCCGCGTCCACCAGTGGTCCGCGGGGTCGTACCTCGAGGACCAGGACATGTGGTGGGTCTCGGGCATCTTCCGCTCGGTGACGCTCCTGCACCGCCCCGACGGCGGAATCGACGACCTCTTCGTGCATGCCGGCTACGATGCCGCCACGCGCACGGGGCGACTCCTCGTCGAGGCGCCGGACGGCGCCGTCGTGCGCGTGCCGGAGCTGGGGCTCGAGGTGCCGGCCAACGAGCCCGTCGAGGTGCCGGGGGTGGAGGCATGGAGCGCCGACGTCCCGCGGCTCTACCGGGGTGCGGTCTCGACGCCGGCCGAGACCGTGCGGATCGCGATCGGCTTCCGGACGGTCGCGATCGAGGACGCGACGCTCCTGGTCAACGGCGTCCCGCTCACGATCCGCGGCGTCAACCGCCACGAGTGGCACCCGCTCACGGGGCGGACCCTCGACGAGGCGACCATGCGGGCCGACATCGAGCTCATGAAGCGCCACAACGTCAACGCCGTCCGCACGAGCCACTACCCGCCGGACGCTCGGTTCCTCGACCTGTGCGACGAGTACGGGCTCTGGGTCCTGGACGAGTGCGACCTCGAGACGCACGGCTTCGAACGCGTGGGCTGGCGCCGCAACCCGAGCGCCGAGCCCCACTGGCGCGACGCGCTCCTGGACCGCATGCAGCGCACGCTCGAGCGCGACAAGAACCATGCGAGCGTCATCGGGTGGTCGCTCGGGAACGAGTCGGGGCGCGGGGAGAACCTCGCGGCCATGGCGGTCTGGGTGCGCGAGCGCGATCCCGACCGGTTCATCCACTACGAGGGCGACTGGGACAGCCCCTACACCGACGTGTACTCGCGCATGTACGCGGACCACGCCGAGACCGAGCTCATCGGCCGGGGCGAGGAGCCCCGCACCGACTCCGTCGCGCACGACGCGCATCGGCGCGCCCTGCCCTTCGTGCTGTGCGAGTATGCCCACGCGATGGGCAACGGCCCCGGGGGACTCGCCGAGTACGAGGCGCTGTTCGAGCGCTATCCACGGCTCGCGGGCGGGTTCGTGTGGGAGTGGATCGACCACTGCATCCCCCAGCGGGCGGCGTCGGGCCCCCACGAAGGGGCCGAGTTCTTCGCCTACGGCGGTGACTTCGGCGAAGAGCTGCACGATGCGAACTTCATCGCGGACGGACTCGTCTTCCCCGACCGCACGCCCTCGCCGAGCCTGGCCGAGCTCGCCAAGACGTACGAGCCGGTGCGGATCGGCGTGGGGGAGGAGGGCATCGCGGTGCAGTCCCGGCTCGCCCACGGCACGACGGAGCACCTGGCCTTCCGCTGGCGGTGCGAGGACGACGGCGCCGAGGTCGCCTCGGGCGAGTTCGCGCTGGGCCCGCTGGCGCCCGGGCACGGGACGACGCTGCCGCTGCCGGCCGAGGTGCGTGGCGCGGCCTCCCCGGAGCCCGGTGTGGAGCGCTGGCTCACGGTGCGCGCGGTCCTCGCGGCCGACACGCCGTGGGCCGCGGCGGGGCACGAGCTCGCGTGGGGGCAGGGCCGTCTGGACCGACCCGTCCCGCCGGCCCGGGAGCCCGCGCGGCCCGCGGGTGACGCGCCCGCGCGGCCGCGGGACGACGGCGGATGGGACCTCGGCCCCGCCCGCTTCGACGCCTCGGGGCGGCTCGTCCGGCTCGGCGGCCTCGACGTGCTCGGTCCGCGGCTGGACCTCTGGCGCGCCCCGACGGACAACGACGAGCTCGCCTGGACCGACCCGCCGGGGCCCGCATGGCGGCGCCTCGGGCTCCACCGGCTGCGGCACCGGACCGTCTCCGCCGTCGCCGAGGAGAACGCGCTGAGCGTCGTCGCGCATGCGATGCCCGCCGGCTCGGACGTGGGGTACGAGGTCGAGTACCGGTGGCGCGCGCACGACGGCGGGGTGCGGCTCAACGTCGTCGGCTCGCCGATCGGCACGTGGGACGTGCCGGTTCCGCGGCTCGGCGTCCGCCTGGCCGTGCCAGCCGGCCTGACGCAGGTCTCGTGGCTCGGGCTCGGGCCGGGGGAGTCCTACCCCGACAGCGCGGCGGCCCAGCGCGTGGGACTGTACTCGGCGACGGTAGCGGAACTCCAGACGCCGTACGTGCGCCCGCAGGAGAACGGGGCCCGCCGCGGCGTCCGGCGGGCCGAGCTCGCGGGCAGCGTCGCCGGGGAGACGGCCTGGCTGCGGATGGAGGGCGGGCCGTTCATCCTGTCCGTGCGCCCGTGGACCTCGGAGGACCTCGACGCGGCGGCGCATCCGACGGACCTCGAGCGCGACCCGACGTGGCTGCACGTGAACCTGGACGCCGAGCACCACGGCGTCGGATCCGGCGCGTGCGGGCCGGTCGAGCTGCCGCCGTACCGGCTGCACGCGCAGCGGTTCGCCCTGTCCGTGCTCTTCACCGCGGGGGGCTGACGGGCCCGGGACGGGAAGGGTCCCGGCGCCGGGGATGCGGGACGGCCGGGTTCCTGGCTACGTGTGCGCGGGACCCTGGGTGCTGCGGCGGAGGACGACGCTCCCGGTCACCTCGGCGGGGCTCGCGTCCCCGAGCGCGGTCTCGACGGCGAGCCGGCCCATTTCCTCGAGGGGCAGCCGCACCGTGGTCAGGGCGGGACGGAAGTCGCGCAGCGTCTCGATGTCGTCGAACCCCGCCACGCCCAGATCGCGCGGCACGCGCAGCCCCTCCTCGCGCAGGCCCGCGACGAGGCCGATCGCCATGCGGTCGTTGACGGCGAAGACGCACGTCCTGCGGCCGGCGTCGTGCGCTGTGCGGACGGCCGCCGCGATCCCCGGCGCCGCCGCGAAGCCGCCGTCGCGGTCGAAGTCCGTGCGCACGACGCCGGCCGGGGAACGGCCCGCGTCCGCGAGGCCCTGCTGGAATCCCTCGGTGCGGAGGTCGGAGGTCACGAGGCCCCCGCGGCCGGCCACGACGACGTAGTCGTCGAAGGGCTCGCCGCCGAGCCTGCGCCCGAGCTCGCGGGCGAGGTCCCGGTTGGGGACGGAGATCACCCGGACTGCGGGGTCTTGGTCCCCGGGGAAGGGGTGTCCGATGAGCGCCATGTGCCCCCCGTTGGCGAGGTAGCGCGCCGTCTCGCGGCTCAGGGCCTCGTTGTCCGCCGCGTCCTGGGGGCGGTCCGAGCGGCTTCCCGCGATGACGATCGCGTCGGTGCGGCGCGCGGCGAACGCCTCGACGGCGCGGCGCTCCTCGGCCGGGCCGCCCGCCGTTCCGATCAGGAGGACGGTGCGCAGGTGCTCGCGCGCCGCCGCCTGCACGCCACGCGCGATCGAGGAGAAGTACGGGTCGGCGATGTCGTTCACGACGAGGCCCACGAGGCCTGAGCTCGAGCGGGCGAGCGCCTGGGCCTGGGCGTTGGGGATGTAGCCGAGGGATTCGGCGGCCGCCCGGACGCGCTCGGCGATCTCGGCGGCCGGCTTGCGCTCGGAGCCGTTGAGCACGCGCGAGGCCGTGGCAGGGGAGACCCCAGCACGCCTTGCGACCTCGGTGAGCGTGACTGCCGGCATGGTCCTCCTTCGAGCGCGGTCCGGTGGTGGACCGACCTGCCCAGTATCGCACCGGTCAGGCGCATTCGGAATGCGCTTGCCATGCGGCGTGCCGTGGGTCATAGTTGATCCATTGGAATGCGCTTTCCGCGCTCATTACACCACGCCACGACCACGGGAGGGCCCCTTGAGAACCCAGACGAAGACCCTGCGCATCGCGATGAACGGCATCACCGGACGGATGGGGTACCGCCAGCACCTCGTGCGCTCCATCCTCCCGATCCGGGAGGCCGGGGGCGTGGTGCTCGAGGACGGCACGAAGGTCCAGGTGGAGCCGATCCTCGTGGGCCGCAACGAGGCCAAGCTCCGTGAGCTCGCGGAGAAGCACAAGGTGGCCGAGTGGTCGACTGACCTCGACAGCCTGATCCAGGACCAGAGCGTCGACATCGTCTTCGACGCCTCCATGACGAGCCTGCGCGCCGAGACCCTGCGCAAGGCCATGCGTGCCGGCAAGCACATCTTCACGGAGAAGCCCACGGCCGAGACCCTCGACGAGGCCGTCGAGCTCGCGCGGATCAGCACGGAGACCGGGGTGACCGCCGGGGTCGTGCACGACAAGCTCTACCTGCCGGGCCTCGTGAAGCTGCGCCGGCTCGTCGACGAGGGCTTCTTCGGCCGCATCCTCTCGATCCGCGGCGAGTTCGGCTACTGGGTCTTCGAGGGGGACATCCAGCCCGCCCAGCGCCCCTCGTGGAACTACCGCAGGGAGGACGGCGGCGGGATGACGACGGACATGTTCTGCCACTGGAACTACGTCCTCGAGGGCATCGTCGGCAGGGTCAGGAGCGTCAACGCCCTCACGGCGACCCACATCCCGGCCCGCTGGGACGAGCAGGGCAGGGAGTACCAGGCCACGGCGGACGACGCCTCCTACGGCATCTTCGAGCTCGAGACCCCGGCGGGCGACCACGTCGTCGGCCAGATCAACTCCTCGTGGGCGGTGCGCGTCTACCGCGACGAGCTCGTCGAGTTCCAGGTGGACGGCACGCACGGCTCCGCTGTCGCCGGCCTCACCAAGTGCGTCGCCCAGCAGCGGGCCCACACGCCCAAGCCGGTCTGGAACCCGGACCTGCCCGTGACCGAGTCCTTCCGCTCGCAGTGGCAGGAGGTTCCGGCCAACCAGGAGCTCGACAACGGCTTCAGGCTGCAGTGGGAGGAGTTCCTGCGCGACGTCGTTGCCGGGCGCGAGCACCGCTTCGGCCTCCTCTCCGCGGCCCGCGGCGTCCAGCTCGCCGAGCTCGGCCTGCAGTCCAACGCAGAGCGCCGCACCATCGACATCCCGGAGATCGAGCTCTGATGGCCTCCGTTCCCTCTGTCGCCCTGCCCGAAGGGACGTCCGCGGGCGCAGGCACTCGCCGCTATGAGCTCCAGCCCGCTACCGCGTGGCAGAAGCCCACGGAGCCCTTCACGGCCCGCAAGGTCTACGCCGCCGCCCACGTGATCCCCACTGCGACGGGGGACAACACCCCCGGCGCCCCCGCCGAGCTGGACTGGGAGCGGACCCTGGCCTTCCGGCACGAGCTGTGGTCCTACGGCCTCGGCGTCGCCGACGCCATGGACACCGCCCAGCGCGGCATGGGCCTGGACTGGGCCGCCACCCAGGAGCTGATCCGCCGGGTCGGCGCCGAGGCGGCCGCCGTCGCCCAGGCCACCACGGGCGCCACCGCGGGGCTGACCGTCCGCGACCTCGTCGCCTGCGGCGCGGGGACGGACCAGCTCGACCTCGCCTCCGTCCCTTCCGGGGCGGCCGGCGTCCGGCAGGCCCTCGAGGCGTACCGCGAGCAGATCGCCGTCGTCGAGGCCGCGGGGCCGAAGGTCATCCTCATGGCCTCGCGGGCCCTGGCCAAGGCCGCCACGGGCCCGGCCGACTACCTCGGCGTCTACTCCACGCTCCTGTCGGAGGTGAGGCAGCCCGTCGTCCTGCACTGGCTCGGCGAGATGTTCGACCCGGCCCTCGCCGGCTACTGGGGCTCGGCCGGCGTCGCGGGCGCGACCGAGACGTTCCTCGAGCTCATCCGCGCCCATGCGGGCAGGGTCGACGGCGTCAAGGTCTCCCTCCTCGACGCCGCGCACGAGGTCTCCCTCCGCGCTGCGCTGCCCGAGGGCGTCCGCCTCTACACGGGCGACGACTTCAACTACCCCGAGCTCATCGACGGCGACGGCGAGCGCCACTCGGACGCGCTCCTGGGCATCTTCGCGGCGATCTACCCGGCCGCCTCGGCCGCCCTGCAGGCCTACGAGGCCGGGGACGCCGTCGTCGCCCGCAAGGTCCTGGACTCCACGCGCGAGCTGGGGCTGCACATCTTCGGCGCCCCGACGTCCTACTACAAGACCGGCATCGCGTTCCTGTCCTGGCTCAACGGCCACCAGCCCGGCTTCCAGATGGTCGGCGGGCTGCACTCGGGCCGCTCGGTGCCGCATCTCGTGCGCGTCTTCGAGCTCGCGGACCAGACCGGCCTCCTGCTCGATCCCGGGCTGGCCGCGCGCCGCCTGGCCGCGTTCCTCGAGGTCAACGGGGTGGCGCAGTGAGCGGCGCCTCCCGCCTGTCCCTGAACAGCGCGACGACCAAGAAGTGGACGCTGCGCGAGGCGGTCGACGGCTGCGTGCGCGCCGGCATCGGCGCGATCGGCCCGTGGCGCGACCGCGTGCACGAGGCCGGGGTCCCCGAGGCGGCCGCCATGATCCGGGACGCGGGCCTCGAGGTCTCCTCGCTGTGCCGCGGGGGCTTCCTCACGGCTGCGGATCCCACGGGGCAGGCGGCCGCGCTCGAGGACAACCGCGCCGCGGTGCTCGAGGCCCAGACGCTCGGCACGAGGGACCTCTACCTCGTCGTCGGCGGCCTCGCCGAGGGCGAGAAGGACGTCGTCGCGGCCAGACAGCGCATCGCCGACCGCCTCAAGAAGCTCGTGCCGTTCGCCCACGACCACGGCGTGCGGCTCGTGCTCGAGCCGCTGCACCCGATGTACGCCGCCGACCGCGCGCTCATCTCGACGCTCGGCCAGGCGCTCGACCTCGCCGAGCCCTTCGAGCCGCAGGACGTCGGCGTCGCCGTCGACACCTTCCATGTGTGGTGGGATCCCGCCCTGCGCGGGCAGATCGCCCGCGCCGGACGGGAGGGCAGGCTCGCCTCCTATCAGGTGTGCGACTTCAACCTGCCGATCGCGGCGGACGCCCTGCTCTCGCGCGGCATGATGGGCGACGGCGTGATCGACTTCGCGACCATCACCGGCTGGGTGCGCGACGCCGGCTATACGGGCCTCATCGAGGTCGAGATCTTCAACCAGGAGATCTGGGACGCGGACGGCGACGAGACGCTCGCGATCATGAGGCAGCGCTATGAGGAGCTCGTGCTCCCGTACGCGTGAGCGGTGCCCCCGCACTGTCCATGGCCGCCCGGAGCAGCCGCGCGAAGGGCCCGGTGCCGCACGGCACCGGGCCCTTCGCGGTGCCAGCACATCCGGGGAAGGCCTCTTCACCGCAGAGCGCCCCAGGAGGGAATCGAACCCCCGACCGTCGGATTAGAAGGCCGCTGCTCTATCCTCTGAGCTACTGGGGCCGGCCCAAGAAGTCTATCCCGCCGCGGCCCCGCCCGTGCACGCGCCATGCCCTGGACGATGGCCTGCAATCCTCCTCCACAGCCCCCCGTCCGGCGAGTCCTCCACATACGGGGGGAGGTCCCTGTTGGGCCCTCCCCGCCCGGCGGAGGCTGGACCCAGGCCTTTCGAGTGGGAGGGCCTCCAACACAGGAAGGGCAGGGCCATGACCGACTACATCACGCTCAGGGGCTGGGTGGGCACCGAACCCACGTTCGGACGGACCCCTACGGGCCTGCCATTCGCCAACTTCCGGATGTCGGTGGGCGAGCGGCGCTTCGAGGAAGGAGTTCAGGCGTGGGTCGAGAAGCACACGAGCTGGTACAGCATCTCCTGCTACGGGAAGCTTGCGGAGAATGTCAGGGACAGCGTCCACAAGGGGCAGCGGCTCATCGTGATGGGAAAGCTGCGCATCAGGGGCTTCCAGCGGCAGGACGGTTCCCCCGGGTTGGAAGCGCAGCTCCAGGCAAGCGCCGTCGGCCACGACCTCGCCATGGGTGTCAGCCAGTGGAACAAGCGCCGGGACGAGATGCCTGCCGAAGCGTCGGGGAGGCGGCCGGGGCTGGTCGAGGGCGTCGGCGTCGTGGATCCCGTCACGGGCGAGGTCCGGAGCCGGGAGCAGGACGAGGACCCCTTCGGAGCGGAGGTTCCGCCGTTCGAGGAGGACGCGGAGTCGGGGCCCGACGAGGAGCTGCTCTCAGCCTGAACGGTCAGGCAGCGGGCCCGGGGCGGATCGGCGCCTCGCCGTCGGGGCTCCCGGGCGGCCGCCGATGTGTGCTCGTGCGGCGGACCCACTAGATTTAAGGCCATGGCGGAATTCATCTACACCATGACCAAGGCCCGGAAGGCTGTGGGCGACAAGGTCATCCTTGACGACGTGAGCATGTCGTTCTTCCCCGGGGCGAAGATCGGCGTCGTCGGCCCGAACGGCGCCGGCAAGTCGACCATCCTCAAGATCATGGCGGGCCTCGACACGCCGTCCAACGGGGAGGCGCGGCTCTCGCCCGGCTACACCGTCGGCATCCTGCTCCAGGAGCCGCCCCTGAACGAGGACAAGACCGTCCTGGGCAACGTCCAGGAGGGCGTCGGCGAGATCTACGGGAAGATTCAGCGGTTCAACGCCATCTCGGAGGAGATGGCGAGCCCGGACGCTGACTACGACGCGCTGCTCGAGGAGATGGGCAAGCTCCAGGAGGCCATCGACACGGCCGACGCGTGGGATCTGGACTCCCAGCTCGAGCAGGCCATGGACGCCCTCCGGTGCCCGCCGCCGGAGGCTGACGTCCGGGTCCTCTCCGGTGGTGAGCGCCGACGCGTAGCCCTGTGCAAGCTCCTGCTGCAGAAGCCGGACCTGCTGCTCCTCGACGAGCCCACCAACCACCTCGACGCCGAGAGCGTGCTCTGGCTCGAGCAGCACCTCGCGTCCTACCCGGGCGCTGTGCTCGCCGTGACCCACGACCGCTACTTCCTCGACCACGTCGCGGAGTGGATCTGCGAGGTCGACCGCGGCCGCCTCTACCCCTACGAGGGCAACTACTCGACCTACCTCGAGAAGAAGCGCGCGCGCCTCGAGGTGCAGGGCAAGAAGGACGCGAAGCTTGCCAAGCGCCTCGCCGAGGAGCTCGAGTGGGTCCGCTCCAACGCGAAGGGCCGCCAGACCAAGTCCAAGGCCCGCCTGGCCCGGTACGAGGAGATGGCCGCCGAGGCCGAGCGCACGCGCAAGCTCGACTTCGAGGAGATCCAGATCCCGCCGGGACCCCGCCTCGGCCAGATGGTCATCGAGGCCACAGAGCTCAAGAAGGGCTTCGGGGACCGGACCCTCATCGACGGACTCTCCTTCTCGCTGCCGCGCAATGGCATCGTGGGCGTCATCGGCCCCAACGGCGTCGGCAAGACCACCCTCTTCAAGACGCTCGTCGGGCTCGAGTCGCTCGACGGCGGTGAGCTCAAGATCGGCGATTCCGTCAAGATCTCGTACGTGGACCAGAGTCGCGGCGGCATCGACCCGAACAAGACGCTCTGGGAGGTCGTCTCCGACGGCCTCGACCACATCCAGGTCGGCCAGGTCGAGATGCCCTCGCGCGCGTACGTCTCGGCCTTCGGGTTCAAGGGGCCGGACCAGCAGAAGAAGGCCGGCGTCCTCTCCGGCGGCGAGCGCAACCGCCTGAACCTCGCGCTCACGCTCAAGCAGGGCGGCAACCTCCTGCTCCTCGACGAGCCGACCAACGACCTCGACGTCGAGACCCTCTCCAGTCTCGAGAACGCGCTGCTCGAGTTCCCCGGCTGCGCCGTCGTGGTCTCCCACGACCGCTGGTTCCTGGACCGCGTCGCGACGCACATCCTCGCCTACGAGGGCACCGACGAGGACGAGGCCAACTGGTACTGGTTCGAGGGCAACTTCGAGTCCTACGAGCAGAACAAGGTCGAGCGCCTCGGCCCCGAGGCAGCCAAGCCGCACCGTGTGACGCACCGCAAGCTCACCCGCGACTAGGCACCACGGGTGCGCGCAAGGAAGGCCGGTCCCCCTCGGGGGCCGGCCTTCCTTGCGCTTGGGGCCGCGCCCGGGACCCGGGCCTAGGAGGGGCCGTCGAGGTAGGGGAGCCTGACCATGCCCTCCTGGCCGACACTGGCGACGTGGATGCCGCGGCGGTCGAAGATGCGGCCCACGCCGAGGCCGCGCGCGCCCTGCGCGCTCGGGGACTCCTGAACGTACAGGAGCCAGTCGTCGACGCGGACCGGGCGGTGCCACCACATGGCGTGGTCGAGGCTGGCGACGCTCATGCCGGGCGTGATCCACGTCAGGCCGTGGCGCCGCAGGATCGGCTCGAGGAGGGTGTAGTCGCTCGCGTAGGCGAGCGCCGCGCGGTGGAGGTCCTCGTCGTCGGGCATCTCACCGAACGTCTTCATCCACACGGCGTTGCGGGCCACACGGTCGCCCGCGGCCGAGACGTAGACGGCCGGGTCCACGTGCCGGACGTCGAAGGGCCTGTCGAAGGCCCAGTACTGGGCGACCGGATGGTCGATCGAGCCCAGGAGGTCCGCCGTGCTCGGCAGCGTCTCGGGGTCCGGGATGCCCTCGGGCATCTCGGACTGGTGGTCGAGTCCCTCCGAGTCCGCTTGGAAGGACGCAATCATGGAGAGGATGGGCTGGCCGTCCTGGTAGGCGTGCACTTGGCGTGCGGAGAACGAGCGGCCGTCGCGCAGCCGCTCGACGCCGAACGTGATCGAGGTCTCCGCGTCGCCGGGCCGCAGGAAGTAGGCGTGCATCGAGTGCACGTGCCGGTCCTCTGGCACGGTGCGGCCGGCGGCGACGAGGCTCTGGGCCAGGACCTGTCCGCCGAAGACGCGGTGCCGCGGCTGGCGCTCGCTCGGGCCCACGAAGACGTCCTTGTCCGTGCGGGCGCCACCGAGGTCGTCAAGGTCGAGGAGCGTCAGGAGCAGGCCGGTGGAGTCCGGTGAGGGGGCGGACGGCGTCATGCCTCGACACTAGACGGCCCGCGCCGCTCGGCCAACTGGACCCGCCGCGCCGGCTCCCTGCCCTCCCGGGCCGGGCGCTCCGGCGCGTTCTGCGAAGATGGGAGCATGCCCTCCGCCTACCGGTTCCCCCTGCAGCTGCGCTTCGGCGACGTGGACTCGTACGGTCACGTGAACAACGTCCGCTTCCTCCAGTTCCTCGAGGACGCGCGCGTCCACTGGATCCGGGAGCCCCTGGGCGTCGAGGCGCCGGACGCGCACACGATGGCGGACCTCGTCACCGCGGAGAACTTCACGCTCGTCGGGCGGCACGAGATCGAATACCTCGCGCCCCTGCACTACCGCCGCGAGCCCGTGTCGGTGGACCTGTGGGTCACACGGATCGGCGGCTCGAGCTTCGACCTCGGGTATGCGGTGCGCGATGCGGACTCCGAGTACGCGATCTGCTCGACCTCGATGGTCCTCGTGAGCCGATCGACCGGCCGCCCCGTGCGCCTGTCCCCGCCGCTGCGTGCCCATCTGGCCGCGTTCGCCGGTCCCGACGTGCCGTTCCGTCGCCGGCCGCCGCTTCCCGTCGAGGCGCAGGCATGAGCGGGGCCGACGCCGCGGTGGGCCTCGACCTGGGCGACGCGCAGGCCGTCGCCGACCTGCGCGTCCTGCTCTCGCGGGCGCGGGCCGTGGAGGACGGAGCCGTGCGCCTCCAGGCCGTCGGGAACGTCCTCGCCGTCTGGGTCTGCGTGCTGCGGCCACGCGCCCTGGGGGAGGCGACGCCCACGGTGCTCGGCGTGCGCACGATGGCGCTCGCACGCCCGGCCCACGTGGACGCGACCGTCACGATGGCGTCCGTCGGGGACAGGCTCGCGCGCCTCGGCGACTCGGGCACGGTCCTCGAGGTCCCGCCGTCGACCGTCCGCGAGGCGTGGGCCGCGGTGAGCCCCCCGCGCGGCCCATGGCAGCTGGCCGGCAGCATCGACGGGGCGACGCTCGAGGCGGCCGCCGCCGCGGGCATGGCCGAGGTCGCCGGTGCGGTGCCCGAGCAGCCCGGCGCCGCGATGGTCCAGAGTGCACGGGCGGCGGTGTGGGGCCGAGACCTCGAGGCGAGCCCGGGCCTGCCCGCCGGGGCGGCCTTCGCCGCCGTCGCGCTCGGCTTCGTCATCCCCGGCGAGCCCCTCGCGCGCTACGAGTCGGGGGCCTGGGTGCGGATCACCTCGGAGCGCGGGCACGTGCTGTGCCGGCGGCCCTCCGTGCTCGCCTCCTGACGGAGGGGCCGGGCGGGTCGGGGAGCCCCTCCGGGGACGCCTCAGTCGTCGAAGGTGTTGACGAGGGAGTGCGCGGCGCGCTCGAGGTAGTCCCAGAGCGTCGCCTCGTGCAGGGGCGGGAGTCCCAGCGACTCGACCCCGGCGCGCATGTGCAGCAGCCAGCGGTCGCGGGCCTCCGGGTTGACCTTGAAGGGCATGTGCCGCATGCGCAGGCGGGGGTGGCCCCGCTCAGCGCTGTAGGTCCCGGGCCCGCCCCAGTACTGCTCGAGGAACATCGTGAGCCGGCGCTTGGCAGGGCCCAGGTCCTCCTCGGGGTACATGGGCCGCAGCAGCTCGTCCTGCGCGACGCCGTCGTAGAAGACGTCAACGAGTTTGACGAACGCCTCGTGCCCCCCGATCTGCTCGAAGAAGCTCCCCGCCGCGGCCGCGGCGGGGTCTCCCGGCTGGGGCCCGCCGGGGCCCCGAAGGAGGTTCGGCCGCTCCCCGCCGGGGACTCCCGGCGCCGTCGTGTCACTCACTGGCCCGCTGACCTCCGCTGCAGTGCTCCTCGGGGACCCCGTGCCCCTCGTCCTCGGATCCATTGTCCGGCGGGACGTAGGTGCCCTGCGAGCGGTTGCCCACCCGCAGGATCTCGCCGTTGCGCAGGTACCAGATCGTCCCGTCCTCGGCCCGCACCCGCGTGATCCGCAGGCCCACCGACTCGACGGTGCCCACGACCTCGCTGGTCTCGATGATGTCGCCGATCCCGTACTGGTCCTCGAGCGTGATGAAGATCCCGGCGAGGAAGTCGCGGATGAGCTGCTGGGCGCCGAAGCCGATGGCGACACCGAGGATCCCGACGCTCGTCAGCAGGGGCGCGATGTCCACGCCGAGCGCCTTGAGCACGTAGATCGCGACGATCGTCGTGATGATCACGACGACGGAGCTGTTCAGGAGCGAGCCGATCGTCTCGGCGCGCTGGGCACGCCGCTCGGAGTCGAGGGCGCGCAGGGCGGGGGCCGCCCAGCGGAAGAACCGGTGCTCCGAGAGCTGGGGGCCGCGCCGCACGCGCGTAACGATCTGCCGGATGACGAATGTGGCGAGGAGCCACACGATGAGCCCGGCGCCGATGGCGATGCCCACGTCGATGAGCGTCGTGTTGATGGTGGCTACGGCGGTGTCGAAGTCCTCGGTCACAGGCGTCTTCCTCCCTGGGGTCGGGGATTGAGGATCGACCCTAGCCTATCGGCGGACGCTGGGTGGGCGCTGAATCAGGGAGCCTCCGGGGCGTGCCTGACGGGGAAGTTGACGCTCCGCGCAATGAAGCACAGCCCGTGCGCCTCCTCGTGCAGCCGGTTCGCGAGTCCGCGCTGCGACTCGTCCGCGAGGCCCACACGCGGGTGCAGGAGCACGTCGATGAACTCTCCGCTGCCGTCCCAGTTGAGCCGCATCGTGCCCTCGGCCCGGTCCTCGTACGAGACGACCACGACCCCGTGATTCACCGCCACATGCAGGAAGGAGAGCATGTGGCATTGGGCGAGAGCGGACAGGAGCAGCTGCTCGGGGTTGTACCGGTCCCGGTTCCCGTGGAAGGTCGGATCGGCCGAGCCGGGCAGGACCGGCAGCCCCGGCAGCGCGACGTCGTGCTCACGCCCGTAGGCGCGGTAGCCCGACGTGCCGCTGCCTCGGTTCCCCGTCCAGGTCACCGTCGCTTCGTAGCGGTGCTCAGCGAGCGCCATCGCGCACTGGCTCCCTGTCGGCCGCCTGCGCGCGCAGGGCGCGGGCCACACCGTCGCGGTTCTCGAGCATCGTGCGCCGCAGCGCGCCCTGGTCGGGGGAGAGCGCGGCGAGGAACGCGTCCGTGCGCGCGAGGGTCGCCTCGGTCGTCTGCCGGGACGGGTAGAGCCCGACGACGATCTGCTGGGCGAGCGCGTGCGTGCGGTCGGCGACGATCGCCGGCACGGCCTCGAAGTACCGCTCGGTGAAGGGGGCCAGCAGCGCGGCGTCGTGCACGCGCGCGAAGCCGTTGACGGCCGCCTGCTGGATGGCGTTCGACAGGTCGCCGCGCACGACGATCGCCTCCCACGCCTCCTCCTTCGCCTCTGCCGTGGGGCGTGCGGCCTTCGCGAGGGCCGCCGCGACCTGGCCGGTCGAGGTGTTGTCCCGCCCCAGCTCGTCGTCGATGAGCCCGACCTCCGCGCGGCCGCCCGCGGCGAGCGAGGCGATGAGCTCCCAGCGCAGGTCCTGGTCAACGGCCAGTCCTGGGACCTCGACGCCGCCGCCGAGGAGGCCCTCGACCGCGTCCAGGTGCTCGGCGGAGGAGGCGGCCGCGGAGAAGGCCTTGACGAACTGGAGTTGGCTGTCGGATCCGGGCGCGGCCTCGAGGGCAAGGCCCCAGAGCCGTCCCGCGGCCTCGCGGGCGGTGGTCTCGCGCGCCTCGGGGGCTACGTAGTAGTCGAGCGTCGTGGCGAGCTGGCGCAGGAGCGTCGTGACGACCGACGAGTCCGTCTCCGCCCCGATGTTGGCCAGGACGAGGTCCACGTAGCCCCGCGCCGGCGCTTCGCCGTCCCTGGCAGCATCCCACGCCGAGCCCCAGACGAGGGCGCGGGGCAGGCTCTCGGCGATGTGCTTCAGCCCCCCTGTCGCCGTGGCGAGGGACACCGGGTCGAGCCGGACCTTGGCGTAGGCGAGGTCGTCGTCGTTGAGCAGGATGAGCTCGGGCCGCGCGAGGCCCGTGAGCTCGGGCACCTCGGTGAGCTCGCCGTCGACGTCGAGCTCGGTCCGGTGGGTGCGCCCGAGGGTGCTCCCGGCGCCGCGCGAGTAGAAGCCGATCGCGAGCCGGTGGGGTCGCAGGGTCGGATGCTCGGCCACGGCGGTCTGCCGCACGGCGAAGCGGAGGATGCGCCCGCCGTCGTCCGTCTCCAGCTCGGGAATGAGCGTGTTGACGCCCGCGGTCTCGAGCCAGGCCCGGCCCCACGCGGAGAGGTCGCGCCCGCTGGCAGCCTCGAGCTCCTCCATGAGGTCCGCGAGCACCGTGTTGCCCCAGGCGTGCTTCGCGAAGTACCGGCGCACGCCCTCCATGAACTGCTCCGGTCCCACCCAGGAGACGAGCTGCTTGAGCACCGAGGCACCCTTGGCGTAGGTGATGCCGTCGAAGTTCACCTCGACGTCGGCGAGATCGTTGATGTCCGCGAAGATCGGGTGGGTCGTCGGCAGCTGGTCCTGGCGGTAGGCCCAGGACTTCTCGACCGAGGCGAATGTCGTCCACGCGTGCGTGAAGTCCGTGCACTCGGCCGCGGCGAGGTGCGACATGTACTCCGCAAAGGACTCGTTGAGCCATAGGTCATCCCACCAGCGCATCGTCACGAGGTCTCCGAACCACATGTGCGCCAGCTCGTGGAGCACCGTGATGCTGCGGCGCTCGACCGTGGCCTGCGTGGGCTTCGAGCGGAAGACGTAGCCCTCGAGGATGGTCACGGCGCCGGCGTTCTCCATCGCCCCCGCGTTGAACTCGGGGACGAAGAGCTGGTCGTACTTCGCGAATGGGTACTCGCAGCCGAACCGCGCCTCGAAGAACTCGAAGCCGCTCTTCGTGATGGCGAAGAGGTTCCCGGCGTCGAGGTAGGGCATGAGGGACCGGCGGGCGAAGATTCCGAGGGGGATCTCACGGCCCGCAGCGTTGACGTGCACATCCCGCACGGCCTCGTAGGGCCCGGCGATGAGCGCTGTGACGTAGCTCGAGAGCGGCGGGGTCGGCTCGAAGTCCCACACGGCGGCCTTCCCAGAGGCCGGGACCGGCTCGGGCGTCGGGGAGTTCGAGACGACCTGCCAGTGTGCCGGGGCCGTGACGGTGAACCGATAGCGCGCCTTGAGGTCGGGCTGCTCGAACACGGCGAAGACGCGGCGGGCGTCGGGCACCTCGAACTGGGTGTAGAGGTAGACCTCGCCGTCGACGGGGTCGACGAAGCGGTGGAGTCCCTCGCCCGTGTTCATGTAGAGGGCGTCGGCGTCGACGACGAGCTCGTTCTCGGCGGCGAGGGACGGCAGCTGGATCCGCACTCCGTCGTTCACGGCCGCCACGTCGAGGGCCGCGCCGTTGAGGGTCACCGAGCGGACGGAGTCCGTGATGGCATCGATGAACGCCGAGGCGCCCTCGGAGGCGGTGAAGCGCACGGTCGTCTTCGACTGGAAGGTCCGCTCGCCTCTCGTCAGGTCGAGCTCGACGTGGTAGCTCTCCACCGACCGGATGGCGGCGGCCCTCTCACGCGCTTCCGAATGGGTCAGGTTGGTCCCTGGCATGTGGCCTCCAAGCATCGGTGCGGCTCTCCCGCGGGCCCTGGCTCCCGCCTGCGCGCGGTCACCGGGAGGTGGTGCAGCCCACTTTGAAAGCACTATTTCATGGTGCGGTCCCGGAGGCCAGCATGCCACACGGCGCGCGAGTGTGGCGCGCCCGTGCAGTAGCGTTGGGGCATGGCCAGCAGGACGGAGCAGCGATGGGACCGTCGGGCCCTGCGCTTCGCGCTCATGTTCCCCGCCCTGCTCGGCGCCGGGTTCGCCCTGGCGGCCTTCACCTTCCGAGGGCGCGTCCCTGAACCCGTCGCGTGGCTCTGGGATGCCGACGGTGGGCGCGCGTTCGTCTCGTTCGCGGGCTACCTCGCGGGCGGCGCCGGGCTCGTCGCGATCGCCGGCGCCCTCGCGTGCCTCCCTGGCGCGCTGCTCACCCGGCCCCCCATCGCCCGCAGGATCACGATGGGCGGGGGCGTCGGCTTCGCCCTGTTCCTCACGACCGTCCTGGCCGCTGGCCTCATGGGCCAGGTCGGGGTCGCGGACGCGCGCGAGTCCCGGCCGGACCCAATCGTCCTGGCCATGGGCAGCGGCGCGGCGCTTGCCCTCGCCGTCGTCATGATGTTGGCCTTCAAGCCCGACGAGCAGTGGAGTCCCAAGGACGAGGCCGCGCTCCTGGCCGAGCTCGAGCCCGAGCGGGCCCGGTCGACGTTCGGGTACTGGGCGCATGCGCGGTCGTCCGTCTTCGTCATGCTCGGGGTCCTCGTGGTGCCGGTGTCCCTCCTGCTCGTGCTCATCTCGGCGTGGCTCAGCGCGCTGCTGGCGCTCGTGGGCCTCGTTGCCGCGGGCTCCCTCATGCTGCACGTGTCGGTGAGCCCCGAGCGCGTCCGGCTTCGGGCCGGAGGGCTCGTGCCCGTCCTCTCCTTCGCCCCGGAGCGCGTCCTGCGTGCCAGCTCGCGCGACGTCGCAGCGCGCGAGTTCGGCGGCTGGGGCTACCGCCGGCGGGGAGCCGACATCTCGGTGCTCGTGGCGAGCGGCCGGGCTGTCCAGGTGGTCCTCGACGGCGGCCGCCGGTGCACCTTCTCGGGCCGCGACGCGGAGACGTCGCAGCGGGTCGTCGAGGTGCTCCGGGCCGCCTCCGGCGCGTAGGCTTGGCCCCGGCCCTCAAGGGCCCGAGAGCTGCCGACAGAGAGAGGAACGCCGTGCCCAAGCCGCGCGTCCACATTGCCACCGACCACGCGGGCATGGAGCTCAGCGCACACCTCGCCGAGCACCTGCGCGGGCAGGGGTTCGAGGTCGTCGACCACGGCCCGACGGCATACGACCCGCTCGACGACTACCCCTCCTTCTGCATCAATGCCGCCCGCGCCGTCGTCGCGGACCAGGAAGCCGGCACGCACGCGCTCGGGATCGTCCTGGGCGGCTCCGGCAACGGCGAGCAGATCGCCGCGAACAAGGTCAGGGGCGTCCGGGCCGCGCTCGCCTGGAACCTCGACACGGCCCGGCTCGCGCGCGAGCACAACGACGCGAACGTCGTCGCCGTCGGCGGCCGGCAGCACAGTCTCGAGGAGGCCACCGCGATCATCGAGGCCTTCCTCGCCGAGCCCTTCAGCAATGACGAGCGCCACGTGCGCCGCATCGGCAAGATCGCGACGTACGAGACGACCGGCGAGATCGTCGAGTAGCGGGCGGTGCCAGAGGGTCACTCCGTCCATCGCCTCGCGCGCCAGTTCACGGACGTCTTCGCCGGCAGGTGGCTTGCCGTCTCGAGCCCCCAGGGCCGCTTCGCCGCAGGAGCGGCCCTGCTCGACGGCCGCGTCCTGCTCGCTGCGGACGCGCACGGCAAGCAGCTGTTCCTCCGCTTCGAGGGCGGGCTGGTCCTGCGGGTCCACCTCGGCCTCTACGGCGCGTGGGACTTCGGCGGGGACGAGACGTTCCGCGGCGCCTCGAGCATCGGCGCGCCCCGGCGCGTAGGGGAGCGGGAGGTCGCGGACGACGGCGTGCTGCCGCCGGGTGGGGCGCGCGCCGCGGCGGAGCCGCCGGCGCCCGTCGGCGCAGTCCGGGTCAGGCTCGTGTCCGAGCACGGGTGGGCGGACCTGCGTGGCGCGAGCGTGTGCGTCGCCGAGACCGAGGCCGAGGCCGACGCGGTCCGTGCACGGCTCGGACCGGACCCGCTCCGCGCGGACCCTCTCCCTGCGGAGGGGACCACGGCGGGCGGCGAGGAGTTCGCGCGGCGGATCGCGCGCCGTCGTACGCCCGTGGGGCAGCTGCTCATGGACCAGGCGGTCGTCGCCGGGATCGGCAACGTCTACCGCGCCGAGCTGCTCTTCCGGGCCGGCCTCGACCCGGCGCTGCCGGGGACGCGTCTGGGCGCCGAGCGGGCCGAAGCGCTCTGGCTCGACGCGTGCGCCGCGCTCGCGCAGGGCGTGCGGGACGGGAGGATCATCACGACCGACCCCGCGCTGTGGCCTGCGGACGGCGAACTCCCGCCGCCCGAGCACTCCCATTACGTCTACCGGCGCCAGGGGCTTCCGTGCCGGCGCTGCGGCACGGAGATCGCCCTCGCCGAGGCGGCCGGCAGGAAGCTCTACTGGTGCCCTCGCTGCCAAGCCTGAAGGCGCGCGCGAGCGGGTGCGGAGGCAGGGGCCGGGGATTTGACAGGGGGCGCCCCGGACGGCTTTAGTGGGAAGGCGCTCGGGGACGTAGCTCAATGGTAGAGCCTCAGTCTTCCAAACTGATTACGCGGGTTCGATTCCCGTCGTCCCCTCTTGAACAGTGGGCTCCTTCCTTCCGGGAGGGGCCCACTCGCGTCCCCGGGCCCAATGTGCATTGCCGCGTTCCGTCACTGTATCGTGGTCTGTGCACTAGACCGGGGTGTAGCTCAGCTTGGCTAGAGCGCCTGCTTTGGGAGCAGGAAGTCGCAGGTTCAAATCCTGTCACCCCGACAGTCGCGTCCTGAGGCACATGTCCCAGGGCCGCACCCCTATCCGACCATCCAGGAGAGCCACGCTGTGAAGAGCGCTGCCGAGAACCTCAGCCCCACCCGGGTCAAGCTCAACGTCGAGGTTCCCTTCGACGAACTGAAGCCGAACATCGACGCCGCCTACAAGGCCGTCGCTGAGCAGATCCAGGTCCCGGGCTTCCGCAAGGGCAAGGTCCCGGCCCGCCTCATCGACCAGCGCGTGGGCCGCGGTTACGTCCTCGAGACGGCCATCAACGAGGGCCTCAACGATTGGTACCAGCAGGCCGTGGCCGAGACCGGCATCCGCCCGCTCGCCCGTCCCGAGGTCGAGATCACCGAGGTTCCCGACCCGTCCGCGACGGACGGCGAGCTCAAGTTCACCGTCGAGGTCGATGTGCGCCCCGAGGTCGAGCTGCCCGACTACGCCGGCATCAAGGTCGACGTCGCCGCCGCCGAGCCCTCCGACGAGGACGTCGAGACGGCCCTCGACGAGCTCCGCGGCCGCTTCGGCACCCTCAAGCCGGTCGACCGCCCGGCCCAGGCCAAGGACTTCCTGACGATCGACATCACGGCGTCGGTCGAGGGCGAGGAGGTCGACTCCGCGTCCGGCCTCTCCTACGAGGTCGGCTCCGGCACGATGCTCGAGGGCCTCGACGAGGCCGTGACCGGCCTGTCCGCGGGCGAGGAGTCCGTGTTCGAGACCAAGCTGGCAGGCGGCGAGCACGCCGGCGAGGACGCCTCGGTCAAGGTCACGGTCACCGCCGTCAAGGAGCGCGAGCTCCCCGAGGCCGACGACGACTTCGCCCAGCTCGCGTCGGAGTTCGACACGATCGCCGAGCTCCGCGAGGACCTCACGAAGCAGGCGGCGCAGTCCAAGGTCGTCGGCCAGGGCGTCGAGGCCCGCGACAAGGTCCTCGACAAGCTCGTCGAGCTCATCGAGGTGCCCGTCCCCGAGGCCGTCCTGGCCGAGCAGATCGAGTCCCACTTCAACCAGGCCAACGGCGGCCACGCGGCCGGCGAGGACCACGACACCGAGGAGCACCGCGCCGAGGTCAAGGCCAACACGGAGCGCGCGTTCAAGAACGAGGTCATCCTCGACGCGATCGCGGACAAGGAGGAGATCGGCGTCTCGCAGTCCGAGCTCATCGAGTACCTCGTCACGACCGCGAGCCAGTACGGCATGGACCCGAACCAGTTCGCCCAGATCATGGACCAGTCCGGCCAGGTCCCGATGATGGTCGGCGAGGTCCGCCGCCGCAAGGCCCTCGCCGTCGTCCTCGGCCAGGCCGAGGTCACCGACTCCGAGGGCAACGCCGTCGACCTGAGCGAGTTCGTCCGCCCGGCCGGCGAGGAGCCCGCCGCGGAGGAGACGGCTGGATCTGCAGAGGACGCCGCCGAGGTCGTCCCGAGCGACGACCCCGCCGCCGCCAAGTTCTGAGGCGCACCGCTGGGCCCCTCGGCCCGCCGGGAAGCCTCTGACGGCCGCCGCGACCAGCCACGTGCTGGGCGCGGCGGCCGTTCCGCGTCAGGGGCGCAATCGGGGCCGCTCCCCGGTGCCATGACGCCGTCAGCGAACAGTGCCCGCCCGGCCGCCACCGCGCAGCTGAAAGGGGCTAGTGTCCCTGTAGCAGCATTCGAACACTGCAGCAGATGGAGAAGGATCGCACCATGACCACCCAGCAGGAGAGCACCCCCCGGCTGGCCGCGCCCGGCGAGGCCAACGGCCAGGACAACTTCGTCTACCAGCGGCTCCTCAAGGAGCGCATCATCTGGCTCGGCTCGGAGGTCCGGGACGAGAACGCCAACGCCATCTGCTCCCAGCTCCTCCTCCTCTCGGCTGAGGACCCGCAGAAGGACATCTACCTCTACATCAACTCGCCGGGCGGGTCCGTCACGGCTGGCATGGCCATCTACGACACGATGCAGTTCATCCCGAACGACGTCGTCACCGTCGCCACCGGGCTCGCCGCCTCGATGGGGCAGTTCCTGCTCTCCTCGGGGACGAAGGGCAAGCGCTACGCGACGCCGCACGCGCGCATCCTCATGCACCAGCCCTCGGGCGGCATCGGCGGCACGGCGTCGGACATCAAGATCCAGGCCGAGCTGATCCTGCACATGAAGAAGGTCATGGCGGAGCTGACGGCGGACCAGACGGGGCAGTCGGTCGAGACGATCCTCAAGGACAACGACCGCGACAAGTGGTTCACCGCGCAGGAGGCCCTCGAGTACGGGTTCTTCGACAAGATCGCCGAGCGTGCCGGGCACGTCTCCGGCGGCGGCGGAACCGACAAGTAGAGACGCCTAAGCAGGCAAGGAGCATTTCGAGATGGACATGAGCATGGGCGTCAACCCCGCCGGGCTTCCCACGGCCCGCTACGTTCTCCCGCAGTTCGAGGAGCGCACGCCGTACGGCTTCAAGCGCCAGGACCCGTACACCAAGCTGTTCGAGGACCGCATCATCTTCATGGGCGTCCAGGTCGACGATGCGTCCGCCGACGACATCATGGCGCAGCTGCTCGTCCTCGAGGCGAACGATCCGGACCGGGACATCACGATGTACATCAACTCCCCGGGCGGCTCGTTCACCGCGATGACGGCCATCTACGACACGATGCAGTTCATCCGGCCCGAGATCCAGACCGTGTGCCTCGGCATGGCGGCCTCTGCCGCCGCCGTGATCCTCGCCGCCGGGACGCCGGGCAAGCGCCTCGCGCTGCCGAACTCGACGGTCATGATCCACCAGCCGGCACTCTCCGGCGGCTCTGGAGGGCAGGCAACCGACCTCGAGATCCAGGCGCGCGAGGTCCTGCGCATGCGCGAGTGGCTCGAGCATACGTGGGCCAAGCACACGAACAAGACCCCCGAGGAGATCAGCGCCGACATCGAGCGCGACAAGTTCCTCACTGCAGAGGAGGCCAAGGACTACGGGCTCGTGGACGAGGTGCTGCAGTCCCGCAAGATCCGCCCGAGCGCGATCGCCCGCTGAGGTCCATGGCGCCGGTGTCCGGTTCATCCGGACACCGGCGCCGTGCTTCCCGACGAGTGTCAGCGCGGTGGCCTACAGTGGGAAGGTCACAGCTTCTGCAGAAGGGAATCGACGAATGGCGCGCATAGGCGAGAGCGCAGACCTGCTGAAGTGCTCCTTCTGCGGGAAGAGCCAGAAGCAGGTCAGGAAGCTCATTGCCGGCCCCGGGGTCTACATCTGCGACGAGTGCATCGAGCTCTGCAACGAGATCATCGAGGAGGAACTCGCCGAGGTCTCGGACCTCGGCTCGTTCGAGCTGCCCAAGCCCCGCGAGATCTTCGACTTCCTCCAGGAGTACGTCATCGGCCAGGAGCAGGCCAAGCGTTCCCTGGCCGTCGCCGTCTACAACCATTACAAGCGCATCCAGTCGGGCCAGCCGTCCAAGTCAGGCTCGCTCGCCGAGGGCCACGCCCACGACGACGTCGAGGTCGCCAAGTCGAACATCCTCCTCATCGGCCCCACCGGCTGCGGGAAGACCTACCTCGCCCAGACCCTCGCGCGCCGCCTCAACGTCCCTTTCGCCGTTGCCGACGCCACGGCGCTCACGGAGGCCGGCTATGTCGGCGAGGACGTCGAGAACATCCTCCTCAAGCTCATCCAGGCCGCTGACTACGACGTCAAGAAGGCCGAGCAGGGCATCATCTACATCGACGAGATCGACAAGATCTCCCGCAAGAGCGAGAACCCTTCGATCACGCGCGACGTCTCCGGCGAAGGCGTCCAGCAGGCGCTGCTGAAGATCCTCGAGGGCACGGTGGCCTCGGTGCCGCCGCAGGGAGGCCGCAAGCACCCGCATCAGGAGTTCATCCAGATCGACACGACGAACGTCCTGTTCATCGTGGCGGGCGCGTTCGCGGGCCTCGAGGAGATCATCGGCCAGCGGGCAGGCAAGAAGGGCATCGGGTTCGGCGCGCCCCTGAGCTCCATCACGAGGCATGAAAGCACCTACGCGGACGTCATGCCCGAGGACCTGCTCAAGTTCGGGCTCATCCCGGAGTTCATCGGCCGCCTCCCCGTCATCACGACGGTCGAGAACCTGGACCGGAACGCCCTCATGCAGATCCTGACGCAGCCGAAGAACGCCCTTGTCAAGCAGTACCAGAAGATGTTCCACCTCGACGGGATCGAGCTGCACTTCGAGGACGAGGCGCTGGAGGCCGTCGCCGACCTGGCCCTCGAGCGGGGCACCGGTGCCCGCGGCCTGAGGGCCATCCTCGAGGAGGTCCTCCTCCCCGTCATGTTCGAGCTGCCGAGCCGCGACGACATCTCTGGCGCGGTCGTCACCCGCGAGGTGGTCCTCGGGAAGGCCCAGCCGACCCTGATCCCGCACAACGTGGCGGCCAAACGGCGGACCAAGTCCGCCTGACCCCAGGTCCCGCGGTGTCCGCCGCCAGGGGCTACGGGCCTCTGGGCGGGGGCATCGAGACGCACGAGCAGCGCAAGGAGCACACGCATGACCGCCGAGGGCGCAGCCGCAAAGCAGAGGGCAGACTTCTGGTTCGACCCCGCCTGCCCGTTCGCCTGGGTCACCTCCCGGTGGATCGAGCAGGTCGAGAAGGTCCGGGACATCGAGACGACGTGGCACGTCATGAGCCTGTCCGTCCTGAACGAGGGCCGGGAGCTCGACCACGACTACCAGCGCCGCATGGACGACAACTGGGGTCCGGTGCGCGTCATCATCGCCGCCTCGGAACTCCACGGGCGCGAGCACATCAAGCCGCTCTACGACGCGATGGGGACGCTCATCCACCAGGAGGGCGTCACCGACCGGGCTGAGGTGGTCCGCAGGGCGCTCGAGCACGTGGGCCTCCCGGCCGAGCTGGCCTCGGCCGCAGACTCCGACGACTTCGACCCCCAGCTCCGTGCGAGCCACAAGGAGGGGATCGACAAGGTGGGCCAGGACGTCGGGACGCCCATCGTGGCGTTCAACGGCACGGCCTTCTTCGGCCCCGTCATCACGCGCGTCCCCGTGGGCGAGGAGGCAGGGAGGATGTGGGACGCCTCCGTGGTGCTGGCCGCCAATCCACACTTCTTCGAGATCAAGCGCACGCGCACCGAGCGGCCCAAGGCCGTCTGACGCGGGCGACGGCGCAGGACAACGGCCCTGCGAACTACATTCGAGTAGTTTTCCCGACCCCCTTGCATGCCCCCGTGATCGGGACCACAATAATCAGTACCTCATTCGAAAGGATGAGGACGTGGAAACCAAAGATTCAGTGACAGTCGTATCGACGCAGCCTCAGGCAAAGCCGAACGACTGACCGCCAGTGACGGAGCGGTAAGACCTGGATTCCAAGGATTCCACGAGACTGCAAGAACGTCACCGCGCAGCCGAAAAGTCGAAGCCCCACCAACGTCATCGCTGATGGGGCTTCCCCTTTGTCCGGATGCGGCCGTGCTGTCCGCTCCGTGAAGGGCTTGCTGACCACTCCACGACGGCCGGTGCGCGGCCCGAAGCCCCAGGGGCTTCGGGCCGCGCCGGCTGTCTAGGCCTCGGCGGGGGCGAGCTCGACGGAGCTCACAGTGAGCTCCCCGGCGCCATCCACGAGCTCGATCGTGCGGGCGTTGGCCGCCGCACGCAGGTCGCCGAGTCCGTTCTGGAGCTGCTTGAGCTGCTCCGCGGGGGCGGAGACGACGGCCGAGAGGACCTCGGTGCGCTGCTTGACCTTGGCCTCGGACTTGGCCTTGCGGATGCCGGAGAGCGCGGCCCCGACCGTCGGCAGCATGCCCGTGTCGCCGTCGGCCACGGCCACCGGTGCCGGCCACGCGGCGCGGTGGACAGAGCCCGAGCGCCACCAGCGCCAGACCTCGTCCGTCGCGAACGGCAGGATCGGGGCGAAGAGACGCAGGACCGCGTCGAGCGTCGTGGCGAGGGCCGCGAGCACCGAGGCCTTCTGTTCCTCGCCCTGGGCCCCGTAGGCGCGGTCCTTGACGAGCTCGACGTAGTCGTCGGTGAACTGCCAGAAGAACGACTCCGTAATCTGCAGCGCCTTGGCCGGGTCGTAGGCGGCGAAGGCCCCGCCCGCCTGCTCCACGACCTCCGCCAGCTGGGCGAGGAGTGCGCGGTCCAGGGCGTTGACGAGGACCGGGTCCGATCCGTCCGCGAGCACGTTGGCCTCCGTCGCGCCAAGGCCCAGCACGAACTTGGAGGCGTTGAGGATCTTGATCGCGAGGCGCCTGCCGATCTTCATCTGGGCGACCTCGAAGGCGGTGTCCGCGCCGAGGCGGGCCGAGGCGGCCCAGTAGCGGACGGCGTCCGCCCCGTACTCCTCGAGGATGTCAGTCGGGACCACGACGTTGCCCTTGGACTTGGACATCTTCTTGCGGTCCGGGTCGAGGACCCAGCCCGAGATCGCCGCGTGCTTCCACGGCACCTTGCCGTGGAGCTCCTCGCCGCGTACCACGGTCGCGAAGAGCCACGTGCGAATGATCTCGTGCGCCTGCGGCCGCAGGTCGAAGGGGAACACCTTGCCGTAGAACCCGTCGTCGGTGCTCCAGCGCCCCACGATCTGCGGGGTCAGCGAGGACGTCGCCCAGGTGTCGAAAATGTCGGGATCGCCCGTGAAGCCGCCGGGGACGTCGCGCTGCGACTCGTCGTACCCGGGGGCGGGCTCCGCGACGGGGTCCACCGGGAGCGACTCGTCGGAAGGGACGATGGGCGAGGTGTAGTCGGGGTTGCCGTCGTCATCGAGCCGGTACCAGACCGGGATCGGCACGCCGAAGAAGCGCTGGCGCGAGATGAGCCAGTCGCCGTTGAGGCCCTCGACCCAGTTCTCGTAGCGCGAGCGCATGAACGAGGGGTGCCACTCGAGCTCGCGGCCGCGCGTGATGAACGTCGCGCGGCGGTCCTCGTCGCGGCCTCCGTTGCGGATGTACCACTGGCGGCTCGTGACGACCTCGAGCGGCTTGTCGCCCTTCTCGTAGAAGTTCACCGGGTGGAGGATCTTCTTCGGCTCGCCGTCGAGGAGGCCACGCTCGGTGAGGATCTTCACGACCGCCTCCTTCGCGGAGAACGCCGTCTTGCCGGCGATCTCCGCGTAGGCCTCGTGGCCCTCCTCCGAGGTGATCCAGTCCGGCGTCTCGCTCTGGATGCGGCCGTCGCGGCCGATGATCGCGCGCGTGGGCAGCTGGAGCTCGCGCCACCACGTGACGTCGGTCAGGTCGCCGAAGGTGCAGACCATCGCGATGCCCGAGCCCTTGTCCGGCTTCGCGAGAGGGTGGGCCTTGACCTCGACCTCGACGCCGAAGAGCGGCGAGGTGACCTTCGTGCCGAAGAGGTGCTGGAAGCGCTCGTCGTCCGGATGCGCGACGAGGGCCGCGCAGGCTGCGAGGAGCTCGGGGCGCGTCGTCTCGACGTGGATGGGCTCGCCGTCCGGCGTCGTGAACGCGTAGCGGTAGTACGCGCCCGGGACCTCGCGGTCCTCGAGCTCGGCCTGGGCCACGGCCGTGCGGAAGGTGACGTCCCACAGGGTGGGAGCTTCGGCGAGGTACGCGTCGCCGTCGGCGACGTTCTTGAGGAACGCGCGCTGGGACACGGCGCGGGACGTCGCATCGATCGTGCGGTAGGTCAGGTCCCAGTCGACCGAGAGGCCCAGCGTCTTGAAGAGGTGCTCGAAGACCTTCTCGTCCTCGACCGCGAGCTCCTCGCACAGCTCGATGAAGTTCCGGCGCGAGACGACGTCGAAGTCGCGCTGGTTCTTGGCGGGCTGGGCCGGCGGGCGGTAGCCGGCGTCGTACGCGATCGACGGATCGCAGCGGACGCCGTAGTAGTTCTGCACGCGGCGCTCGGTGGGCAGGCCGTTGTCGTCCCAGCCCATCGGGTAGAACACGTTCTTCCCGGTCATGCGCTGGTAGCGCGCGAGCAGGTCGGTCTGCGTGAAGGAGAACATGTGGCCGACGTGCAGCGAGCCCGAGGCGGTGGGCGGAGGGGTGTCGATCGAGTAGACCTGCTCCCGCGTGGTCTCGGGGTCGAACCGGTAGGTCCCCTCCGCGAGCCAGCGTTCGGTGAGCTTGGACTCGAGGCCCTCGAGGGCGGGCTTGTCGGGAACGGCGGTCGGGGTGCGTCCGGGCGTGTCTGTACCCGCGGTGACTGCTTCAGGCATGGGGCCAATTCTTCCATGGATTGCAACCTCAGTCGGCGGCGGCGCGGCGGGAGCGCCCCTAGCATGGGCACATGGGCACGATCGGCATCCGCCGGGTGTACGACCCCTCGCCGAAGGGGACGTACCGAATCCTCGTCGACAGGGTCTGGCCCCGCGGGCTCAGCAAGGACGCCGCCGCCGTCGACCTCTGGCTCAAGGAGGTCGCCCCGTCGACCGAGCTCAGGACGTGGTTCGGCCATGACGCCGAGCGCTTTGAAGAGTTCGCGCGCCGGTACCGGGACGAGCTCGAGGACTCGGAGGCCTTCACGGAGCTCGCCGCCGCCGTGAAGGACCACGCGAAGGTGGAGCTCGTCTACTCGGCGCGGGACGAGGAGCACAACCAGGCGATCGTCCTACGGGACCTCATCCGGCGGCCCGGAGCCGCCCGTGCCACCACGCCGTCCCGCGGCGCGTCCGCGGCGCGGGGGAGCGCGGCGCCGGAGCCGGGAAGCGCGCCATGACCGAGAACCCATCAGGGCACATCCCCGCCCGGAGCGAGCCGCCGGCGCGCGCGGCGTGCTGCTCGAGGGCCGCGATGTCTGCCCCCGCCGAGAGCAGCTGGCTGAGGGCCGTCTCCCCGGGGGTGTCTGTGAGGCGGAGCTCGAGGCCGCCGCGCGACCAGTGGAGCTCGAGCACGACGGGTGCGGCCGCGTCGGCGTGGGCGGCCGCGTTGGCGAGCCCGTAGAGGATCACACGGAAGGCGGCCTCCTCTCGTGCGGCGCCCAGGGGCACGGGCGTCCCGGTCTGGGTGATCTGCAGCCGCAGGCCCAGGCGGCGCCCCGCGCCGACGAGGCCCTCCGCATGGGCGAGGCTCGGGCCTGCCGGCCTGGACGGCGGGCGCGCGCCGTCGACTGCCTGGCGGGTCCGGTTCCAGTGGCTGGGCAAGGCGGACATGGATGCCTCCTCGAGGGCGATAATTGCATGCCGACCCCAGCAGTATCGGCAGCGCAGGCCAATAAGTCCAGTCGCTAGATAAATAGAGGCCGCGTGTCTCCCTGCGCTTCGACACGTGCGGGCGGCGCGCCGTAGACTAGACCCCAAAGCGTCGACCCGGCCATCACCGGCGAGCTTCCGGAAGAACGGCAGGCGGCCCTCGCGGCGGCAGGCCCAGTAGAACCGGACGGGCAGGCCCGTCACAGCCACAATGAGAGGCCCACTGCGCAGGCATGCCGGCGGCGGGCAAGTGAGGTGGTACCGCGGTGCTGCCCGGCAGATCCGGGCGGAGGCCGTCCTCGCATCGTCAGCAGCGAGCCAGGATCCGAGTGAGCGTGTACCCCAAGGCCACCACCGCAGCGGACGCAGTCAGCAGCGAGAGCACCCCCAGCCGGACGCAGACCGGCGCCGTGCGCTTCCCCGAGGTGGAGGAGCGCATCCTGAAGTACTGGGACGAGGATGGCACGTTCCAGGCCTCCATCGACGCCCGGGACGCCGGCCGCAACGGCGACAACGAGTTCGTCTTCTACGACGGCCCGCCCTTCGCGAACGGCCTGCCCCACTACGGCCACCTGCTCACGGGCTACGCGAAGGACCTCGTCGCCCGCTACCAGACCCAGCGTGGCCGCCGCGTCGAGCGCCGCTTCGGCTGGGACACGCATGGGCTGCCCGCCGAGCTCGAGGCCATGAAGCAGCTCGGCATGAGCGACAAGGCGCACATCGACCGGATGGGCATCGACAAGTTCAACGACGCATGCCGCGCCTCTGTCCTGAAGTACACCCACGAGTGGGAGGCGTACGTCAAGCGCCAGGCCCGATGGGTCGACTTCGAGAACGACTACAAGACGCTCAACGTCGAGTACATGGAGAGCGTGATCTGGGCGTTCAAGACGCTCTATGACAAGGGCCTGACGTACAACGGCTACCGCGTCCTGCCGTACTGCTGGAAGGACGAGACGCCCCTGTCCAACCATGAGCTGCGCATGGACGAGGATGTCTACAAGGACCGCCAGGACCAGACCGTCACCGTCACCTTCCCGCTCCGCGCGGGCGAGTCCGAGCTCTCCCGCGAGCTCGAGGGCGTGCTCGCCCTCGCCTGGACGACGACGCCCTGGACCCTTCCCACGAACCTCGCCCTCGCCGTCGGACCCGAGGTGCGCTACGCCGTCGTGCCCGTGGGGCCGAACGGGGTGAAGGTCGCTGGCGAGGGCGCGTTCGACGGCGCGCGGTTCCTCCTCGCCGAGGACCTGCTCGGCTCCTACGCCAAGGATCTGGGGTATGACGACGGCGCTGCCGCCCTCTCCGCCGTCGAGCGCACCCTCGCCGGGGATGAGCTCGAGGGCCTCCGCTACGAGCCGCTCTGGGACTACTACGCGGACACGGAGACATGGGGCACGCAGAACGCGTGGCAGATCCTCGTCGCTGACTACGTCACGACGACCGACGGCACCGGCATTGTCCACCAGGCCCCGGCCTACGGCGAGGACGACCAGAAGGTCTGCGAGGCCGCCGGCATCCACGTGATCCTGTCCGTGGACGAGGGCGCCCGCTTCCTGCCCATGTTCGCGTCGTCGGCCAACGGGGCTGCGCCCCTGAAGGACATCGCCGGCCTGCAGGTCTTCGAGGCCAACAAGCCGATCACGCGCGTGCTCCGCGAGCAGGGCCGCCTCGTCAAGCAGGCCAGCTACGATCACAGCTACCCGCACTGCTGGCGCTGCCGCAACCCGCTGATCTACCGCGCGGTCTCGAGCTGGTTCGTCGAGGTCACCAAGATCAAGGACCGCATGATCGAGCTCAACGAGCAGATCACCTGGATCCCCGGCAACGTCAAGCACGGCCAGTTCGGCAAGTGGCTCGAGAACGCCCGCGACTGGTCGATCAGCCGCAACCGCTACTGGGGCTCGCCCATCCCGGTGTGGGTCTCGGACGATCCGAACTACCCGCGCACCGACGTGTACGGCTCGCTCGCCGAGATCGAGCGCGACTTCGGCCGGGTGCCGCTCAATCACGACGGCGAGCCGGACCTGCACCGGCCGTTCATCGACGAGCTGACGCGCCCCAACCCGGACGACCCGCGCAGCCCCGAGGAGGGGCAGTCCACCATGCGGCGCGTCCCCGATGTGCTGGACGTCTGGTTCGACTCCGGTTCGATGCCGTACGCCCAGGTGCACTACCCGCACGAGAACCAGGACTGGTTCGAGACGCACAACCCGGGCGACTTCATCGTCGAGTACATCGGGCAGACCCGCGGCTGGTTCTACACGCTGCACATCCTCGCCACGGCGCTCTTCGACCGGCCGGCGTTCCGGAACGTCATCAGCCACGGGATCGTGCTCGGCTCCGACGGGCAGAAGATGTCCAAGAGCCTGCAGAACTACCCGGACGTCTCCGAGGTCCTCGACCGCGACGGCTCGGACGCCATGCGCTGGTTCCTCATGTCGAGCCCGATCCTGCGGGGCGGCAACCTCATCGTCACCGAGCAGGGCATCCGCGACGGCGTGCGCCAGGTGATCCTCCCGCTGTGGAACGTGTACAGCTTCTTCACGCTCTATGCCAACGCTGCGAAGGCAGCGAACCCATCAAACACAGCGGAGTCGGGCTACGAGGCGAGCCTGCGCTATGACAGCTACTCCGAGCCGCTCGACCGCTACCTCCTCGCCCAGACCGGGCGCCTCGTGGAGGCCATGCAGGAGAACCTCGACGCGTACGACATCTCGAGCGCGTGCGACGCCCTGCGCGACTACCTCGACATGCTCACGAACTGGTACGTGCGCCGGTCACGCCAGCGCTTCTTCGACGAGGACAGGGACGCCTTCGACGCGCTCTACACCGCGCTCGAGGCCGTGTGCCGCGCCTCGGCGTCGCTCCTGCCGCTCGTCACCGAGGAGATCTGGCGCGGCCTCACGGGCGGGCGCTCCGTCCACCTCGCCGACTGGCCCGACGCGGGCCTCTTCGCCGACGACGCGGCGCTCGTGGCCCAGATGGACCGCACCCAGGCCGTGTGCTCGGCCGGGTCGTCGCTGCGCAAGGCCGGGAAGCTGCGGGTGCGCCTGCCGCTCAAGGCGCTCACCGTCGTCGTGCCCGGCGCCGCCTCGCTGGCCGGAAGCGAGGCCGTCATCGCAGACGAGCTCAACCTCAAGTCCGTCCGGCTGCTCGACGCGGCCGAGGCGAGCGAGGAGGAGTTCGGCATCGAGCGCAAGCTCGTCGTCAACGCCCGCGCCGCCGGCCCGCGCCTCGGCAAGGGCGTCCAGCAGGCGATCAAGGGGTCGAAGAGCGGCGACTGGTCGGTCTCGGACACCGGCACCGTGACGGCAGGCGGGCTCGGGCTCGAGCCGCACGAGTACACGCTCGAGACGGTCGTGGACCCCGCGAAGGCCGGCGCCTCCGCGGCGGTGGCCATGCTCCCGGGCGGCGGCTTCGTGGTCCTCGACACCGAGGTCACCCCGGAGCTCGAGGCCGAGGGCATCGCCCGCGACCTCGTCCGCACCGTCCAGCAGGCCCGCAAGGACGCCGACCTCAACGTGAGCGACCGCATCCGCACGACCATCACCGCCCGCGCCGAGGTGCTGGCCGCCGCGCGCGCCCACGAGGGGCTCGTGGCCGGGGAGACCCTGAGCGTCGAGCTCGTGCTCGTCGAGGCCGACGCCGAGCCCTCCGCCGTCGTCGCGGTCGTCGCCTCCGCACAGTCCGAAGCCCAGCCGGCAGGGGAGGGGGTCCTGTGAGCGGCGGCCTGCCCGAGCTGGCAACGGTCGAGGAGGTCTACGCCGAGCTCCTCGGCCGCGCCCCCGAGAACAAGATGGAGCCCAGGCTCGCGCCGCTCTTCCGCGCCATGGACGTCCTCGGCGAGCCCAACCGGGCGTTCCCGATCGTCCACGTCACCGGGACGAACGGCAAGACGTCCACGGCCCGCATGATCGAGGCCGGGCTCCGGGCCCACGGGCTGCGCACGGGCCGCTACACGAGCCCGCACCTCGTGCGCGTGACCGAGCGGATCAGCATCGACGGCGAGCCCGTGCCCGATGCGACCTTCGTGCGGATCTGGAACGAGATCGCGCCCTACCTCGGGATCGTCGACGCCGAGCTCGAGGCCGCCGGGCAGCCGCGGCTGACGTACTTCGAGTGCGTGACGATCCTCGGCTTCGCCATCTTCGCCGACGAGCCCGTCGACGTCGCCGTGATCGAGGTCGGGCTCGGCGGGATCACCGACGCGACGAACGTCGGCGACGGCGCCGTCTCGGTGGTCACCCCGATCTCCCTCGACCACACCGACCTGCTCGGGGACACCGAGGCGGACATCGCCGCGGAGAAGGCAGGCATCATCAAGCCCGGTGGCTTCCTCGTGAGCGCTGCCCAGCCCGCGGACGCGGCCCAGGTGCTGCTCGAGAAAGCCCGTGAGGTCGGTGCCGCCTACCGGTTCGAGGGCGTCGAATTCGGCGTCGAGTCCCGCTCGCTCGCCGTCGGCGGGCAGCTCGTGACCGTCCAGGGGCTCGCGGGCCGCTACGAGGACATCGCCGTTCCCCTGCACGGCGCACACCAGGCGCAGAACGCCGCAGTCGCGATCGCGGCCCTCGAGGCGTTCTTCGGCGGGGGCGAGCGCGAGCTCGACACCGGCCTGCTGCGCGAGGCCTTCGCGGACGTGACCTCGCCGGGCCGGCTCGAGGTCATCCGCACCGCGCCGACCATCGTCCTCGACGCCGCGCACAACCCCGACGGCATCCGGGCCAGCTCGGCCGCCCTGTCCGAGGCCTTCGACTTCTCGGTGCTCGTCGTGGTCCTCGGCGTGCTCCGTGAGAAGGACGCCGAGGAGATCCTGCGGACCCTCCAGGAGGAGCTCGCCGAGCTGCCGGTCGAGTACTGCTTCACGCAGTCCGCCTCCCCGCGCGCGATCCCTGCCGAGGAGCTTGCCGAGCTCGCGATAGACCTCGGCTTCGGGGAGGACGCCGTGCACGTCGAGTCGAAGCTCGACGACGCCATCGAGTATGCGGTCGAGCGCGCCGACGCCGTGGGCGACTTCGGCGGCGGGGTGCTCGTCACCGGCTCGATCACCGTCGTCGGCGAGGCCCGACTCCTGCTCGGGAAGGGGGCCGTGTGATGGCCCGCCTGACCAAGGCGCAGCGCGAGTGGCGCCCCGGCATGCCGAAGAAGCGGCGCAGCGTCAAAGTCATGTTCGCGTCCCTGACGCTCGTGACCGAGGCGTTCGTGGTGTTCTTCGCGACCCTCGTCGTGTTCGGGCTGCGCGGCCGGGAGCTCGGCGCGCCCCTCGTCCTCACCGGCGGGTTCGGCCTCGTCGTCGTCTTCGTCCTCGCGTGCGCCGTCGTTGCGCGGCCGTGGGGCGTCTGGGTCGGGTGGGCGCTCCAAGCGGTGCTTGTGGCCCTCGGCTTCCTGGAGCCCATGATGTTCGCCGTCGGCGCGGTCCTCGCGCTCACGTGGTGGTACGGCATCAGGACGGGTGCCCGGATCGACCGTGAGAGTGCCCAGCGCGAGCGCGAGCAGGCCGAATGGGAGAAGGCCCACCCCGAGGAGGCCGGGGGCGCAGGCGCCCCGGACGGCCAGTAGCGCCCCCGGCGGCCGGCCGGACCCCGTCCGATCAGTAGACTGGCAGGCAAACGAGAGTCCCCGACCCAGGAGCATCTGTGAGCACTGAACGCACCCTTGTCCTCGTCAAGCCGGACGGCGTCGCCCGCGGGCTGACCGGAGAGATCCTGGCCCGCGTCGAGGCCAAGGGCTACCACCTCGCCGACATCAAGCAGCTGGTCCCGAGCCGGGACCTGCTGGCCGAGCACTATGCAGAGCACGAGGGCAAGCCGTTCTACGAGCCGCTCCTCGAGTTCATGGCCGGCGGTCCCGTCGTCGCCGCCGTGTTCGAGGGCCACCGCGTCATCGAGGGCTTCCGCTCGCTCGCCGGCGCCACCGACCCGACGACGGCCGCCCCCGGCACGATCCGCGGCGACTTCGGCCGCGACTGGGGCCTCAAGGTCCAGCAGAACCTCGTCCACGGCTCCGACTCGCCCGAGTCGGCCGAGCGCGAGATCAAGATCTGGTTCGGCGCCTGATCCACTGAGCCCACGGCGCAGCTGCGCCCACGGCGAAGGGCCCTCCCGCGGCTGCGGGAGGGCCCTTCGCGCGTCAGGGCCGGGACCGGAGCCGGCCCGGCTGAATCCTCCAGCTACATCGTCGAGGGCACGAACATGTGGATGAACCGGAAGAAGATCGACGCCGCGACGCCCACGTACAGGACGGCGACGATGACCCAGCCCCAGTCAGCGAGGACCCTTGCGACGGCGGGGGGCGCCGGGATGACTCCCTGGACGACGTTGCGGGCGGTCGTCCAGACGAACATCGGGATCATCATGGCCCACACGACCATGCAGAGCGGGCACAGGATCCCGATCGAGTACAGGGCCTGGCTCCAGAGCCACACCACGAACGCGAAGCCCAGCGTCACACCGGTCTGGAGGCCGATCCAGTACCCGCGCCCGACGTGGGCACCCGCGAGCAGGCCCACCGCGGTCGTGATCGTCACGGCGAAGGCGACGATGCCGATGAACATGTTGGGGAAGCCGAAGACTGAGCTCTGCCACGTCTCCATGACGTCGCCGCACGAGACCCACGGGTTGACGTCGCAGACCGTCACGTGGCCCGGGTTCTCGAGCTTCTCGAGCTTCTCGAGGACGAGGGCGCCCGAGGCGAGCCAGCCGACGACGCTCGTGACAAGCAGCAGCCATGCGAACGGCCTCGTGCGGGCCATCGTGGGGCCCGCATCGGCGGCCGGCACGGTTGAGGTCTGGGTGAACATGGGGTGAGCGGTCCTTCCTCGCGTGATGTCGGCATTCTAGGACGGCAGGCTGGACACGGGCCGTACGGACCGGCCTCGCTTCGCCCCCCGCGTGGCGGGCGTGTGAGAGAATGCCAGTGGCCGGGCACTGTCCCACATGCAGTGGTCGGTCCGGTGTTCAGCGCGAAGACCGCCAGCCCCCTCGGGCCCCGCCGGATCAGTGATCCGCATGGGGCCGTCGGGGCCAGAGCGGCACCTGGCCGGCCCTGACGGTAGGCGGGTTGCACGCGGCACCGGCTCTGCGCGGCGAACCCCGCGCGGGCAACGGACTGACTTTCTGTCGGCGCCCGCGGGTGCCGGCTCGTGGTGCCGCCGCGAGCGCCGGATGTGGGGGCGACCGTGGCGGCCTTTGGAGTACGCACAGATGGATATCGAACAGCAGGCCGCCGAGACGGCCCCTGAAGCAGCCCCCGCGGAGGAGACGGAGAAGCCCCGCCGCAGGACAGCCCGGCGGCGGACCGCCGCCCCGACAACCGACGCCGCGACGACCCCCGCCGAGGTGAGGACGGCCGACGCCACCGAGGCGGTGAAGGCGTCCGACGCCGCCAGCGACGGCGCTCCCGCCGAGCCGCCCACCCCCGAGAAGCCCAAGCGAGCGCCCCGCAGCCGCAAGAAGGCGGCGCCTGTCGAGGAGTCTGCCTTCTCAGAGCCGGTTCCCGCCGAGCCGGTCCCCGATGACGCGGCTTCCGCCGAGGCGGCGGCGCGCGAGTCTGCCCCCGTGCGCTCGCGCCGCCGTGCGAGCGCCCGCGCCGCGGCAGCCCAGGCCGACTCGAAGTCCGCCGCGGCGACGCCCGCCCCGGACGCGGAGGCGCGCGCCCAGCAGGCCGAGGCCACAGCCCCCGAGCCCACGGCGCCCTCGTTCCGTGCGAAGAGCTCCGTGCGGGCACGCCGCCGCGCCGCCACGTCGGCGCCTGCCGCCCCCGCCGCGGCCCCGACCGACACTGAGCTGGCTATGGCCGTGGGAGACGCCGAGCGGGCTGCCGCCGAGTACACCGCTGCCGAGCGGGCTGCCGCTGAGCACGCCCCTGCCGAGCAGGCTGCCGCCGAGTACGCCGCTGCCGAGCAGGCGCCGGCCATCGAGCCGGCGCCGGCAGCAGCCATGGCCCCGACGGAGGCTGGGGTGCCCCAGGAGGCCCCCACCGCCGAGGAGGCCTCCCAAGAGCAGGAGCTCAGCGGGTTCGCGGCCCTCTTCAGCGATGCCGCTTCGCCGACCTCTCTCCTGTTCCAAGCACCGGACCTGAGCGCGGTCGTCCGGCCCGCCCCCGCCGAGGAGCCCGAGGGCGAGGAGGAGTCCGAGGAGGACGAGGAGGCGCTTCCCTCGCGCCGCCGCCGCCGCAGCCGCGGCCGCCGCGGGCGCTCCCGCGGCGGCGAGGAGACCGGAGAGGAGGCCGCCGGCGAAGGCGAGGACGAGGAGGCAGAGGGCGACGCCGACGAGGTCACGTCGCGCCGTCGCCGTCGCCGCCGCCGGGGCGAGGTCGACCTCGAGCTCACGGGCGGCGAGGACGGCGATCCGCTCAACACGGTCACGCGGGTGCGTGCGCCCCGCACCACCTCCGAAGGCACGTCCAGCCGCGTCCAGAGCGTCAAGGGCTCGACGCGCCTCGAGGCCAAGAAGCAGCGCCGCCGCGAGTCCCGCGAGTCCGGCCGGCGCCGTCACGTCATCACCGAGGCCGAGTTCCTCGCCCGGCGCGAGTCGGTCGACCGGCAGATGGTCGTGCGGCAGAAGGAGGACCGCATCCAGATCGCCGTCCTCGAGGACGGTGTGCTCGCCGAGCACTTCGTCTCGAAGACGCAGCAGGACTCCCTCATCGGCAACGTCTACCTCGGAAAGGTCCAGAACGTCCTGCCGTCCATGGAGGCTGCGTTCGTCGACATCGGCCGCGGCCGCAACGCCGTGCTCTACGCGGGCGAGGTCAACTGGGACGCGGCGGGCCTCGACGGCGCCCCGCGGCGCATCGAGAACGCGCTCAAGTCCGGCGACTCGGTGCTCGTCCAGGTCACGAAGGACCCGGTCGGGCACAAGGGCGCGCGCCTCACGAGCCAGATCTCCCTCCCGGGCCGCTATCTCGTGTACGTCCCGGGCGGGTCGATGACGGGCATCTCGCGCAAGCTCCCCGACGTCGAGCGCAACCGGCTCAAGCGGATCCTCAAGGACCGGCTCCCCGAGGACGCGGGCGTGATCGTGCGCACGGCGGCCGAGGGCGCGAGCGAGGAGGAGCTCACCCACGACATCAACCGCCTGCGGGCGCAGTGGGAGTCGATCCAGTCGCAGGCGTCCTCGACGAAGGTGCTCGCCCCCGAACTCCTCTACGGCGAGCCTGACCTGACCATCAAGGTGGTCCGGGACGTGTTCAACGAGGACTTCTCGAAGCTCATCGTGAGCGGCGACGAGGCGTGGGACACGATCGAGGCGTACGTGACCTACGTGGCCCCGGACCTGCTCGGCCGGCTCGAGAAGTACCAGGGCGAGGACGACGTCTTCGCGCAGTGGCGCATCGACGAGCAGATCCACAAGGCCCTCGACCGCAAGGTGTTCCTGCCCTCGGGCGGCTCCCTCGTGATCGACCGCACCGAGGCCATGACGGTGATCGACGTCAACACGGGCAAGTTCACGGGCTCGGGCGGCAACCTCGAGGAGACCGTCACCAAGAACAACCTCGAGGCCGCCGAGGAGATCGTCCGCCAGCTGCGCCTGCGCGACGTGGGCGGGATCATCGTCATCGACTTCATCGACATGGTCCTCGAGTCGAACCGCGACCTCGTGCTGCGCCGCCTCGTCGAGTGCCTCGGCCGCGACCGGACCAAGCACCAGGTCGCCGAGGTCACGTCCCTCGGGCTCGTGCAGATGACCCGCAAGCGCATGGGCACGGGCCTGCTCGAAGTCTTCAGCGAGACCTGCGAGGTGTGCGCCGGCCGCGGCGTCATCACGTACGAGGAGCCGGTCGAGCGCGGCAGCCGTCCCTCGGTGGCGGCCGTGGAGCCGCAGCAGGCACGCGCCGATGCGAACGGCGGCGGCCGCAAGCGGCGCCGGCGCGGCGGCCAGGTCGCCGAGGCCCCGCCGGCACCGGCGGCCCCGGCCCCGGCCCCCGCGGACGAAGCCCAGCGGCAGGCCCGCGCGCAGGCGACCCGGGCGGCCCTCGCCGCCGTCGCCGCCGCGGCGCACGCGGCGCACCTGCACGACGACGAGGTGGCCGCCGCGCGCGCGGCCGCCGAGGCCCACGCAGCCGAGGCTCCGGCGTCGCAGCTGACCGCCTCGGCGCCCGCCGCTGAAGCCGCCCCGGCACAGACTGCGCCCGGCGAGATCCAGGGGCCCGAGGTCCCAGCCACCTTCGCCGCCCCGGCGGCTCCCGAGGCTCCCACGCCCCGCCTCGGGCTGCCGCTGCCCCCGGCTCAGGCACCCGGCGTGGCCGCGCCGCCGGTCTCCGGCCACGGCGCCCCCGCGGTGCTGACGATCGGCGGGGAGCGGATCCAGCTGCCGCACGGCGAGGCCCCGGCCGAGCCGCCCGCCCCGACTCCGACCCCGATCCTGAGCCTCGACGACCTGAGCCACGCCTTCGACCAGCTCACGGGGGAGCGGCACACGCCCTCCGAGGGCGAGCGCCCCGGCCGGCGGCGCCGCAGCCGCGGCGCGCGCAGCGGCCAGGGCTCCGCGGAGGTGACCCGCGTCGAGCAGTCCTCGGGCGCCGTCGGCGGCCAGACCCGCTCCGCCGCAGCCCCGGCCAAGCCCCAGCCGACCGAGCCGGGGCACGGCCCCGACGAGGGCGACGGCCCGCTGATCCTGGGCGTCGGCGTGCCGGCGTCGGAACTCTAGAGGGCGCTGGTGGGGCGGATCCCTCGCGTCCTCAGCATCGCAGGATCCGACCCCTCCGGCGGGGCGGGCATCCAGGCGGACCTGAAGAGCATCGCGGCCATGGGCGGTTACGGCATGAGCGCCATCACGGCGCTCACGGCGCAGAACACGCGCGGCGTCACGGCGGTGCACACGCCGCCGGCGGGGTTCCTCGCGGCGCAGCTCGAGGCCGTGTCAAGCGACATCGCGGTCGACGCCGTCAAGATCGGCATGCTCGCTGACGCGGACGTGATCCGCACCGTCGGCGCGTGGCTCGAGCGGACCAGGCCCGGCGTCGTCGTGCTCGATCCGGTCATGGTGGCCACGAGCGGCGACCGGCTGCTCGCGGCGGAGGCCGAGGAGGCCCTGCGCGGGCTCCTCTCGAGCGCGGATCTCGTGACGCCGAACCTCCCCGAGCTCGCGGCGCTCGTCTCGGAGCCCGAGGCCGAGACGTGGCCCGTGGCGCTCGAACAGGGCCTCCGGCTCTCCGAGCGCACCGGGGCGGCCGTGCTCGTCAAGGGCGGCCACCTCGAGGGGGCCGAGTGTCCCGACGCGCTCGTCGACGCGGCGGCGCCCGAGGGCGGCCGCGTCGTCGAGATCCCAGGCCTGCGCGTGGACACGCCGAACACCCATGGCACGGGCTGCTCGCTCTCCTCGGCCCTCGCGACCGTCCAGGCGCGCACCGGGGACTGGGGCAGGTCCCTCGCCGTGGTCAAGCAGTGGCTCCGCGGCGCGCTCGAGGCCTCCGCCCTCCTCGAGGTCGGCGGCGGTCACGGGCCCATCCACCACTTCCACCACGCCGAGGCCGCCGTGCCGCTCGCGGAGGGGGAGTTCGCCGGCGCGCTGTGGGACGCGACGGAGAAGGTACGGGCCGAGATCGACGCGCTCCCGTTCGTCGCGGAGCTCGACGCCGGCACGCTCGCCGAACGGGACTTCGCCTACTACCTCGCCCAGGATGCGCAGTACCTCAACGGCTATTCGCGGGTCCTCGCGCGGGCGAGTGCGCTTGCCCCGACCGAGGCGGAGCAGGCCTTCTGGGCCGAGGGCGCGCGCGTGTGCCTCGAGGTCGAGGCGGAGCTGCACCGCACGTGGCTCTCGCGCCACCCGCAGGACGGCGGGAGCCTCGCCCTGGGCCCGGTCACGAAGGCCTACGTGGACCACCTGCTCGCGGCCTCGGCCTCGGGCAGCTACGCCGTGCTCACGGCCGCCGTCCTCCCGTGCTACTGGATCTACGCCGAGGTGGGCGCCGCCCTGCATGCTCGCCTCGTGTCCCGGCGGGAGGCCGGAGGAGACCGGGGCGCCGGAGAACACAGGGACGCCGGAGAACACCGGGAGCACCCGTACGCGGACTGGATCGAGACCTACGCGGATGAGGGCTTCGCCGAGGCCACGCGCCGTGCCGTCTCCTACACCGACGCCGCCGGGCGTGCGGCGTCGGCGGGGGAGCGGCAGGCGATGCACGCCGCCTTCGCGGCCTCCGCCGCCTACGAGCGCGAGTTCTTCGACGCGCCGCGTCGGTACGCGTGAGCCGCGCGGCCGCCGTCATGGTCTAGACTGGGCAAGCGTGCTTTCCGGCCCGGCCGTGCTTTCCGGCCAACGGGCCGGACCGGCTCATTTGCAGCCGGGCTGAGGACTGGCGTATCCTTGATCCTCGGTGCTTTCGCCGTCATTTGGGCTCTGCTCCCAGGGATTCCCCTCGCGGACTCGCGGCACGAAGCACAGCTGGGCGCCTGACTCCCCGTGCATGGGCACGGATGCCGGGCGCCGCGCGCAAAGAGCTTTAGAAATATCGTCGAGAGAAGTGAGTTCCCAAGTGGTGTACGCGATTGTCCGCGCTGGCGGCCGCCAGGAGAAGGTTTCCGTCGGAGACTTCGTGACCCTCAACCGCGTGGCCGGCGCCGCCGGCAGCACCATTGAGCTGCCCGCGCTGCTCCTGGTCGACGGCGACAAGGTCACCTCGTCCGCTGCCGACCTGTCCAAGGTCACGGTCACGGCCGAGGTCCTCGAGGACCTCCGCGGCCCGAAGATCGTCATCCAGAAGTACAAGAACAAGACCGGGTACAAGAAGCGCCAGGGCCACCGCCAGGAGCTGACCAAGGTCAAGATCACCGGCATCAACGCCTGAACCTCGCGGTTCATCTGATTTTTCACCTGATTTCCTGACATTCCCTAGGGAGGCATAGCTCATGGCACACAAGAAGGGCGCAAGCTCCACCCGCAACGGCCGCGACTCGAACGCCCAGCGCCTCGGCGTGAAGCGCTTCGGCGGCCAGACCGTCAACGCCGGCGAGATCCTCGTCCGCCAGCGCGGCACGCACTTCCACCCGGGCAACGGCGTGGGCCGCGGTAAGGACGACACCCTGTTCGCCCTCACCGCCGGCGCCGTCCAGTTCGGCACCCGCCGCGGCCGCCGAGTCGTCGACGTCGTCGCCGCGTAGCGCGAAGACACCGCAGCTTTACGTGCCCCGCGGGGCACTCACCACGCACAGGGTGGAGCGGGCCAGTGGGTCCGCTCCACCCTTTGCTGTGCCCGGGTCGGCCCGGGCGGCACCACTAGACTCGGGGGAGACCCCGACGACCTAAGGAGAACACCGTGGCGAGCTTCGTGGACCGCGTCGTGCTGCATGTCTCGGGCGGCAACGGAGGCCACGGCTGTGTCTCCATCCGGCGCGAGAAGTTCAAGCCCCTCGCCGGCCCCGACGGAGGCAACGGCGGCAATGGCGGGAGCGTCGTCCTGCGCGTTTCCTCGCAGACGACGACGCTGCTGGACTACCACCACTCGCCCCACCGGCACGCGGAGAACGGCGGGCCCGGCATGGGCGACTGGCGCGCCGGGCACCAGGGCGCCGCGCTCGTCCTGGCCGTCCCTGACGGCACCGTCGTCAAGTCCCGCGACGGCGAGGTCCTCGCCGACCTCGTGGGCGAGGGCGCCGAGTACGTCGCCGCGGAGGGCGGCCAGGGCGGCCTCGGCAACGCCGCCCTCGCCTCGGCCAAGCGCAAGGCCCCGGGCTTCGCTCTGCTCGGGATCGAGGGCGAGTCCCGCGACATCGTGCTCGAGGTCAAGACCATCGCCGACATCGCGCTCGTGGGCTACCCGTCGGCGGGCAAGTCGAGCCTCATCGCCGCGATGTCCGCGGCCCGGCCGAAGATCGCCGACTACCCCTTCACGACGCTCGTGCCCAACCTCGGCGTCGTCCAGGCCGGCGACGTGCGCTTCACGATCGCCGACGTCCCCGGCCTCATCGAGGGAGCGAGCGAGGGCCGCGGCCTGGGCCACGACTTCCTCCGGCACGTCGAGCGCTGCGCCGCGCTCGTGCACGTGCTCGACTGCGGGACCCTCGAGGCGGAGCGCAATCCGCTCGACGACCTCGCGGTCATCGAGGCGGAGCTCGAGAAGTACTCGGCGGACATGGGCTTCGCCGGGGCGGACGGCGAGGTCGTGCCGCTCAACGAGCGCCCCCGCCTCATCGCGCTCAACAAGGTCGACCTGCCCGACGGGCGAGACATGGCCGAGATGGTCCGGCCCGAGCTCGAGCGCCGGGGCTACCGCGTCTTTGAGGTCTCCGCGACGAGCCACGCGGGCCTCAAGGCCCTCGGCTTCGCGATGGCCGAGGTCGTCCAGGCCGCGCGCGCCTCCGTCAAGGCCGCGCCACGCAAGGTCGCCCCCGCCGTCCTGCGCCCCCGCGCGGTCAACGAGGCGGGCTTCCGGATCCGCCGCGAAGAGCGCAACCTCGAGCCGCTCTTCCGCGTGATCGGCGAGAAGCCCGAGCGCTGGGTCAAGCAGACCGACTTCGCGAACGAGGAGGCCATCGGCTACCTCGCCGACCGGCTCAACCGGCTCGGGGTCGAGGACGAACTGTTCAAGGCCGGCGCCAGGGCCGGGGACACGGTCGTGATCGGCGAGGAGGACGGCGTCGTCTTCGACTGGGAGCCGACCATGATGACCGGTGCCGAGATCCTCACCGGGCCTCGGGGTACAGACCTCCGCCTCGCCGACTGGGAGCGCCCGACGCGTGCGCAGAAGCGCGAGGAGCACGAGGAGCGCAAGGCGGCCAAGGCCGCCGCCCGGGCAGAGCTCGAGGCCGAGCGGCGAGCCGGGATCTGGACCGAGTCGACGCGCCGGCGCCAGCAGCCGGCCACGGACCGCGACGCCGTCGCCAGCGACGAGGCCGCGGAGGGGGAGTGGGCGGATGACGACGACCTCTGAGACGCTCGTGCGCGGGCGGGAATGGCTCCCCGAGGCACAGCGGATCGTGGTCAAGGTGGGCTCGTCCTCGCTCACGACCATCCGGGGAGGGATTTCCGAGAAGGCCCTCGCCGCGCTCGTGGACACCCTCGCTGATCGCGCCAACGCCGGGACCGAGATCGTGCTCGTCTCCTCGGGGGCGATCGCCGCGGGCCTCGCGCCCCTCGGCCTCGCCCGCCGCCCGAAGGACCTCGCGACGCAGCAGGCGGCCGCGAGCGTCGGCCAGGGCCTGCTCATGGCCCGCTACACCCAAGCCTTCGCCGCCCACGGCGTGACCGTGGGCCAGGTGCTGCTCACTGCCGAGGACCTCGTGCGCCGCACGCAGTATGCCAACGCGCACCGGGCCCTCGAGCGGCTCCTGAACCTCGGCGTCGTGCCGATCGTGAACGAGAACGACACCGTGGCGACGCACGAGATCCGCTTCGGCGACAACGACCGGCTCGCGGCCCTCGTCGCGCACCTCGTCCACGCCGACGCGCTCGTGCTCCTCTCCGACGTGGACTCCGTCTACACAGGCCCGCCCTCCGAGGGCGGCGTGCGGATCGAGCACATCCGCGGGCCCGAGGATCTCGACGGCGTCCGGATCGGCAGCGCGGGCAAGGCCGGCGTCGGCACGGGCGGCATGGCCACGAAGGTCGAGGCGGCGGGGATCGCCGCCGGCTCCGGCATCCCCGCCCTCGTGACCTCGACGGCCGCCGCGGCGCGCGCCCTCGCGGGCGAGGACGTCGGGACGTGGTTCAGCGTGAGCGGCAGGCGCAAACCCGTCCGGCTGCTGTGGCTCGCCCACCTCGCGGCGACCCGCGGCTCGCTCGTGCTGGACGACGGCGCCGTGCGGGCCGTGCGGCACCGGCACCGCTCGCTCCTGCCCGCCGGGGTCACGGCCGTGTCCGGCGACTTCGAGGCCGGGGACCCGGTCGAGCTCACGGACGCCGCGGGCGCCGTCATCGCGCGCGGGCTCGTGAACTTCTCGGCGGCCGAGCTCCCCGCGATGCTCGGGCGCTCGACGCGCGAGCTCGGGCGCGAGCTCGGGCCCGAGTACGAGCGCGTCGTCGTGCACGTGGACGATCTCGTCCTCGTCTGAGCCTGCCCACTGTGACCTGCGCCGAGGCGGGCTCCACCCCCGGTCGGTAGACTTGATCCATGACTGACACCGCCCACGAGACCGTTCCCGTCGAGCACACGCCTTCCGCGTCAGAGGCCCCCGCGGCTTCCGCACAGCCGGCGTCCTCGCCAGCGGATGTCGAGGCGGCCGTCAACGAGATCGGCGACCGCGCGCGCCGCGCCGCCCGCCACATGGCGCGCGCCAACCGCGCATGGAAGGACAGCGCCCTCAGGGCGATCGGCGCCGCGCTCAAGGCCAAGGAGGAGGACATCCTCGCGGCCAACGAGAAGGACCTCGAGGCCGGCCGCGCGAACGGCACCTCGAAGGCGCTCCTCGACCGCCTCGCGCTCACGCCCCAGCGCATCGACGGGCTCGTGGACGCCCTCGAGAACCTCGCGGGCCTGCCCGACCCGGTGGGCAACGTGGTCCGCGGCCAGACCCTGCCCAACGGCCTGCGCCTGCGCCAGGTCAACGTGCCCATGGGTGTCGTCGCCGCGATCTACGAGGCACGCCCCAATGTCACTGTGGACATCGCCGGCCTCGCGCTCAAGAGCGGCAACGCGGTCATCCTGCGCGGCGGCAGCGCGGCGGCGAACACGAACACGGCGCTCGTGGCGATCCTGCGCGACACCCTCGTGGAGGTCGGCCTGCCGGCCGACGCCGTGCAGAGCGTCGACGCGTACGGGCGCGAGGGCGCGAACGTGCTCATGAAGGCCCGAGGCCGCGTCGACGTGCTCATCCCGCGTGGTGGGCGCGAGCTCATCCAGAGCGTCGTTCTCAATTCGACCGTCCCCGTGATCGAGACGGGCGAGGGCAACGTGCACATCTTCGTCGATGAGAGCGCCGACGAGGAGATGGCCGTCGACATCCTGCTCAACGCCAAGACGCAGCGCCCGAGCGTGTGCAACACGGTCGAGACGCTCCTCGTCCACCGCGGGAGCACGGTCCTCCCCGCGCTCGCCCGGGCCCTCGCGGCCAAGGGCGTGCGCCTCCACGTCGACGGCCGCACGATGGAGGGCCTGCCCGAGGGCGTCGATGCGACGGCCGCGACGGACGAGGACTGGGCCACCGAGTACATGGACCTCGACCTGGCCGTCGCGACCGTCGACTCGCTCGACGACGCCATCGAGCACATCCGCCGCTGGAGCACGGGCCACACCGAGGCGATCGTCACGAACGACCTGCGCAACGCCGAGCGCTTCGTCGCCGAGATCGACTCCGCGGCCGTCATCGTCAACGCCTCGACGCGCTTCACGGACGGCGGGGAGCTCGGCCTGGGCGCCGAGGTCGGCATCTCGACCCAGAAGCTCCACGCGCGCGGGCCCATGGGCCTGACGGAGCTCACGACCACGAAGTGGATCGTCCAGGGCGAGGGGCAGGTCCGCGCCTGAGCGTCGCGGTAGGATGATCCAAGCAGCCGGACGGCCGCGCCCCGTGGACGGTTCACCGTACCGCCCGGGCGCGGCCGCCGCATCCACCGACCCGAAGGGACAACAATGCTGGCAACGCTGATCAGCACCGCAGTGAACGTGACCGGCCAGGCGGTTGGTCACGAGGAGCGCGCGCCGCTCATCGCGGAGCCGTGGGTGATCGGCGTCGTGATGTTCGCCATCTTCGTGGCCCTCATGTTCACCACGATGGCCTTCAAGAGCCTCGGACGCCGCCACGAGCCCGTCGAGGAGCACGCGGACCCGCACCGCCAGCACCCGAACAAGCACGACCGCGGCCAGGGCCACTGAACCCTCTGGCCGTGGGTCCGGCTGACCAGCGCGCGAGCGGACGGCGGGTCCGCCTCGGCGTCATGGGCGGAACCTTCGACCCGATCCACCACGGCCACCTCGTGGCCGCGAGCGAGGTCGCGTCGAAGTTCGCCCTCGACGAGGTGGTCTTCGTCCCGACCGGGGAGCCGTGGCAGAAGTCGAAGCGGCGGGTCAGCCAGGCCGAGCACCGCTACCTCATGACGGTGATCGCGACGGCCGCCAACCCGCGGTTCACGGTGAGCCGGGTGGACATCGACAGGCCCGGGCCCACGTACACGATCGACACCCTGCGGGACCTGCGCCGGCTGCGGCCGGAGGCGGACCTCTACTTCATCACCGGCGCGGACGCGATGGCGCAGATCGTCTCGTGGAAGGACGTCGACGAGCTCTGGGACCTCGCCCATTTCGTCGGTGTCACGAGGCCAGGCCATGAGCTGCACGACCTCGGGCGCAAGGACGTGAGCCTGCTCGAGGTCCCGGCCATGGCCATCTCGTCGACGGACTGCCGCGCACGCGTCGCGGCGGCCGAGCCCGTCTGGTACCTCGTGCCCGACGGGGTCGTGCAGTACATCGCCAAGTACGGGCTGTACCGTGCTCACGACGGCGCGGGCTCGGTGGGGGAGCCCGCGCCGGCACGGGAGCACAGCGGCAGCACGGGAACGACCAAGCCATGAGCAACGACGAGACACCGATCACGAGCAGGCGCCAGCGGCGCCGCGCGCAGGCCGAGCGCGCCGAGAGCGGGCAGGAGCAGCAGCTCACGCCCGCTCAGGCCGAGGCCGAGGCCCGCGCCAAGGCAGAGGCCGAGGAACAGGCCGCCCGTGCCCGGGCCGAAGGGCTCGCCGCCGCCCACGCGGCGGCAGCCACGACCGGCGCGCGGGAGCCGGAGGCCGCGACGGCGCCCCTGCCCGCAGCCCTCCGGGCCCAGGCCCAGCCGGCACGGCCGGCCCCGGCCCAGGATCCCACCGGGCGGGCCCGTCGGGCCCTCGACGTCCCGGCGGACAGCGACGGTCACGCCGAGCGCACATCCCAGGCCCGCGCCCGCGACCGGGCCACGCATCAGGCGCTCCGACAGCTCCACGAGAAGGAGCAGGCCGCGCAGAGCGCCGCCCAGACCGCGGCGCTGCCGAGCCGCCGGGCCCTGCGGCAGCAGGTGGACACCGGCCGGATCCCGACCATCGGGGAGCAGGCCGGCCCGGTTCCCGAGGCGCCGGGGCCCAGCCAGCAGCCCACGGCGCCGATGGCGGGCCCGATCCCTGTCGTGCCCCCGGCGCCCGGCGCGGCCGCCGCGCCCGGCCCGGTGCCCGGCGTCGACCCCGCACCGCCCACGGCGATGCAGGGGATCGTGCCCAACGGGCTGACCGTCACGCCAGCGCTCGGGCCCGAGACCGGCTCGTTCCGCAAGCTCAGCCACGAGCAGATTGCCGCCGCGCGCGAGATGCTCAAGGAGCAGGCCAAGAACCAGGCCGCCATGATCGAGGCGCAGCGCTCGGGCGGCACCGACGTGGACCCTGAGCTGCTCGCGCAGCAGGTCGCGATGGCCGAGCGCGCCGCCGTCCTTAACCGGCGCGCGCGGGCCAAGCAGCGCCTGGCCGAGGAGACCCGGCGCGAGAGCGCCGCGCCGCGGAAGGCCCCGACGCCGAGCGCCACGGACAACCTCGCGATGGTGACCCCGCTCGAGTTCGTGCGCGTCCCCGGCGTCCCGCATCCAGTGATGAAGCCGCCGTCCACGACCCACGTGCCCCTCGCCGCCGGCGCCACGGGCCAGGTCGCGAAGCAGCCGGTGCGGACCCAGGCACCCGACGCCGTGCCGCCGGTCGAGGCGGCCCCGGTCTCGGCGCGCAGCGCCCACGGGCTCGACCCGCTCGGCTCGGCGCAGGCCGGGGCTGGGCGCGCCGAGCGCGAGCGGCTCATCCTGCTGGGCATCGGCGCGCTGGGGGTCCTGGCGCTCATCGTCGCCGTCATCATGACCGTGCTCGGCGGCGGCAGCTAGCCGCCGCCCGCTACCCAAGCTCAAGGAGAAGAGTGAGCGCAACAGAGTCCGCCGTCCAGCTGGCCCGCACGGCCGCGAGGGCCGCCGCCGACAAGCTCGCGGAGAACATCGTGGCCGTCGACGTCAGCGAACGGCTCGCCATCACCGACGTGTTCGTCATCGCCTCCGCGGCGACGGAGCGCCAGGTCAACGCTGTCGTGGACAACGTCGAGGACGAACTCATCGTCCGGCTCGACCGCCGCCCCGTACGTCGCGAGGGCCGCTCCGAGGGCCGCTGGGTCCTGCTCGACTTCGGCGACGTCGTCGTGCACGTCATGCACGACGAGGACCGGGCCTTCTACGCGCTCGAGCGCCTCTGGAAGGACTGCCCCCTCGTAGACCTCGAACTCGAGGACGGCGGCGCCGCGACGCCCGCCGCCGGCTGAATGCGCGAGCGCAAGGGGCGCCGGGTCGTCTTCTGGCGGCACGGGCGCACCGATTGGAACGCGGCCGGCAGATTCCAGGGGCAGACCGACATCCCGCTCAATGAGGACGGCCGCGTCCAGGCGCAGGATGCCGCGCTGCGGCTCGCCTCGCTCATGCCCGACGCGATCGTCTCCTCCGACCTGGAGCGCACGCGCGCGACGGCTGAGGCGCTCTCGGCGGTCACGGGGCTTCCCGTCGCCCTCGACGCGGGCCTCCGCGAGACGAACGCCGGCCACTGGCAGGGGCACACGTTCGACGCGATCCGGGCGCTCTACGGCGACAGCCTGCACCGCTGGGAGGACGGGGATGTGCACGTGCCCGCGGGGGGCGCCGAGACGCGCCTCGACGTGGCCGCCCGGGTGCGCGCCGCCGTCGACCGCGCCCTCGGCGCGGCGCCCGCTGACGGCACCCTCGTCGTCGTGAGCCACGGCGGGGCGATCCGCGTCGGCCTGGCCGAGCTCCTCGGCCTGCCGCACGGCCTCTGGGGCGCTCTTTCGGGCCTCGCGAACTGCTCGTGGTCCGTTCTCGAGGAGCGGCGCCCGCACCCCGACGGGTCGCCGCGCTGGCGCCTCGGAGAGCACAATGCGGGCACGCTCCCGGTGCCCGTGACGGTCGAGGAGGGCTGACTCTGGGAGCGGCTCCGATTTGTGCAGAGGGGTCGCGACGTTCTAAGATATTCGAGTTGCTCCGGACGGGGCGAGAGGATCGCGAAGTCCTCTACGAACGGTCCGAGGCTACACTCTGGGGCTGTGGCGCAGCTGGTAGCGCACCTGCATGGCATGCAGGGGGTCAGGGGTTCGAGTCCCCTCAGCTCCACGGGGGTATGGCGCAGTTGGTAGCGCGTCTGCATGGCATGCAGAAGGTCAGGGGTTCGAATCCCCTTACCTCCACCACGGGAGGCCCGGATGATCCGGGCCTCTTTTCGTTTCCGGCCGCGGTCCTCGGACCGGGGTCTTCTTTTTCTTCGGCTGGTACCTGCGGGTGGGGTCGATGGTGAAGTCGGCAAGGATCTCGCCGGTTCAGGGCCATGCGGGCTGTTCGTGGTTGAAGGCTGTGCTCCGAGACGGGGTGCGGACCGGGGCTCCCGCTTCGGACGGGCACGCGAGCGGTGAGCGCTCGAGGCGTCGGCGGTTCAGTGAAGTCGATCCCTCTGGCAGGTGCCTCGGCCCATGACGTCGGCGGCGGCGCCGAACACGCCGCTCTCGGCCACCGCCGCAGAAACGGCGGCTACGGCTGCGGCAAGGGCAACTCGCTGCGCCATCGGAGGCAAGCTGCCCACCGGGACCGATCTGCGGTCCGAGAAGCAACAGAAGACGCTCGAGGCGGAGTCCAATGCCCAGGAGGCCCATTTCAAGGTCGAGCTCGCCCCCTGCACGCGCCTGATCATCGAGTGGGCTCCGGCCCTCATCCCCACTGGTCCGTCCGCCGCACCCTGACATCGTCCCCGGCATGGATGTCCACGGATCTGTTGACGCGGGGATTCCGGCCCAGGTGCGCTGTCACTCTGTCATGCTGCACGGAGGTAGGGCTCGCCGTCGGTGCCGAACATTCAGCTGCCGAGGGCGTGGTCGACGACGACGGGGGTCGCCTGCTTGAGGATAGGGCTCAGGGAGGCCATCGTTCACCTTTCGGGTAGGGTGCGGCCAGCACTTGGACGTCTGCTGCAGGGAGGGCCCGGAGAGTAGAGGGTGCTGGCCGTGGCATTTGGGGCTCTTCAGCGGGCTTGCGCCGTCTGCGGAACCGCGGTGCCGGCTAGGCCGGCGTGGACTCGAGCGCTGCGGTCGCCCAGTTCTCCGAACCACGCGCCATTTCGTTCTGGGAGGAACGCTCCCGTTCCCATCTCTCGTGGTTCCATGCTGGATTACATGGCTCTTATTGTCAACAATCAACGATGAAGATGTCGGCTGGACCTCTCGTGAGGCGAGGGGCAGCGGCGTCCGCAGCGGATGAACGATGGGAAAATTGGCCAATACGGGGTTAGGATTGTTGACAACATGTTCGTCTAATGGCAGGGGGAGCGCCATGAAGAGCGGCCAAGAGCTCCGACCCATCGTTCAGGAGTCCACGCCCTCTTTGGCCGCGGCCCAGCTGAGAAGGCACATCGCCGAGGGAACTCTGCCGCCCGGTGCCCAGCTCGTGGAGGCCGACATCGCCAGGGAGCTCGGCGTGAGCAGGGGGCCGATTCGTGAGGCAATTCAGCGTCTCACCCAGGAGGGCCTCTTGGTCAGCATCCGCAATAGGGGTTTCTTCGTCTCCGAATTCGATGAGGGCGACATCCGCGATATCTATGAAGCGCGGACCGCTGTGGAGAAGGCGGCCGCATCGATCCTCGCCGACGGCGATCCTTCCCGGGCGGGAGCAGAACTGCTCGGCTGCGTTGACCGCATGGATGAGGCCAGATCCGCGGGCGATCAGGTTGCGATCTCAGAAGCGGACATCGCCTTCCACGAAAGGCTCGTCGCGATGGCTGCGAGTCCGAGGCTTTCGAAAATGCATGCCACGCTGCTGACCGAGACGCGCATGTGCCTCAACCGGCTGCGGGGACGCTACGAGGACGAATCGGTGCGCGTCGCAGAGCATCGCGGAATCGCTGAGGCGATCCGTGATGGGAAGCGCGATCTCGTCATGGATCGACTCGACGCCCACAAGGATGACGCCCTCGTAAGGCTGTTCCCCACCCATGAAGCGAGCAGCACGGCCGCCTCGTAAGGGGTGCTTGTCTTCTCCGCGGGTCTACAGGCTCTCGCAGCCCGACCGAGAAGCGCTCGCAGGGATAGCCCTCTCCAACCACTCGAGGTGGAAGGGTTCAGGCCTCCGGCTTCACCGGAGTGGCGCGTGGAAGCGTCAGGCCTTCGTCTACGTGACATAATTCGTGCCGCCGGGTCTCCAGTCCGGTCTGAAGGAGAGCCCGCGGGCGAACCTGCCCTCATCTGTGCGCCACGGGGTGGTTCGGTAGGCCTGGGATGGTGCGGTGGCCTGGATCAGGGCGTGGGCGCGGACGAACACCTGCGCCCCGCACAGGTGTGCCGGGACGGAGTAGTGGGCGTCTTCGAAGGTGACCATCGAGGTGTTTCTCGAGACCGTGCGGGCCAGGCCGAGCGCGACCGTGTGCGCGGTGTCCGGCGCGCGAAGTTCAGGGTCTGCTGGTTCCGCGCCGGCACCCCGGCCACGTGGGCGGGGTGCCGTTCTTCTCGTTGTCCGTGAGCACACAGGTCGGTGCCCCGCGAGCCGTCGCTGAAATCCTGGTGCAGCCACATGCACGGCTCGGCGATCCCCCGAGTGTAGGCCAGTGCGAGCAGGGCTTCTTCCTGGGCGACTTCGGTGGCGCGCGGACACCATCCTCAAACCCCCAGGGAGAGCCCCGCCGGCCCCTCGGGCCCTCGGGTAGAACCCTTGAATCTCAGATTGTCGAGCAGTACTATCGAACTGTGATGTAGGACACAAGTGTCCGACAAAATGACAGGCGAGAGTAGGTGTCCTGACCATCCCCGGAGAGCTACTCAAGGAGGCGGGAGCCATGTGGATGTCGATGAAGTCGTCCAGGCGTGGAGCCGGTTCCGGAAGCCCCGTTCTCTAGCGGGCGAAGCGCCTCATCGTGGCCGACGGGCGGATCGCTGCGGATGGGCAAAGATCCCTATTGTTGAGTGTTGACAATGAGGCTATCGGCTTCTAGCGTTTGAAGCAGCGATCCGGGGCATCGACTACGATGCCCCGCACCCGAAATTGCAGAGGGAATTCGTGAACACTCTTGAAGTCACCGGCCTGAAGATCTCGATTCGCGGTCGCGAGCTCGTGAAGGGCATCTCATTCAGCATTGCGCAGGGGCAGCGAGTTTGCCTGCTCGGCGAATCCGGTTCTGGCAAGTCTCTTACGGCGGCCGCCGTCTTGGGGCGGCTGCCGGCGAACGCCGTCGCCAAGGGCAGCATCCGAATCAATGGCGTGGAGGTGCTGGGCGTTCCGACGTCCAAGCGCCCGGACGAAGCACGGGTCGGGATGGTGTTCCAGGACTCCGCCGTGGCGTTGAACCCTCTGGTGCGCATCCGCGATCAGCTCATCGAGCCGCTGCGCCGCCACCGCGGCCTCTCAAAGCGGGATGCGCTCAGCGCCGCCGTGGAGTTGGCTGGCTCAGTCGGCCTTCCCGACCCCGAGCGCCTAGTCGACCGCTTCTGTGCTGAGCTCTCCGGTGGTCAGCGCCAGCGCGTGTGTATCGCACTCGCACTGGCCTGTACTACGCGGCTGATGGTTGCTGACGAGCCGACGACGGCACTCGATGTCGTAACGCAGGCGCGTGTTCTGGACGTGCTGAAGAAGTACACGGCAGGGAAGAACACTCCGGCCCTGCTGTTCATCACCCACGACTTCGCCGTCGCCTCCGAGCTGTGCAGCGAATCCGTGGTCATGAAGGACGGGACCATCGTCGAGCAGGGGCAGATCCACGGGATCTTCGCCTCTCCGAAGGACCCCTACACGTGCGAGCTGATCCGCGCGGCACGGGCCGCAACGATCGAGCCGTACATCGAGAAGCTACAGGCCGAGGACCAGCCAGAGCCAATGCCCGGGCTGGCGCCGACATACTTCGACATCAGCGGGGTCAGCCGCGCGTACCCCATGCCGCGGAAGAAGGCCTTCGCCAAGCCGCAGATGAAGGTGGCGCTGCAGCCGACCACGTTGAAGATCGCTGCCGGCGAGCGGATTGGGATCGTGGGGGTCTCTGGCTCTGGTAAGACCACTCTGCTGAAGATCATGCTCGCGCTCGAGTCCACCGACACTGGGGCGGTGGTGAGCGACGGCAAAGAGGTCTTCCCGGCCGAGGTCCGCGCCCTGAAGTGGTACCGCCGCCGGGTGCAGTACGTGCCGCAGGATCCGGCGAGCTCGCTGGATCCGTTCATGACCGTCCGGGATCTCGTCGCCGAGCCGCTGGTGCGCCTGAACGTCCCCGGCGACCGCGACGAGGCGGTGCGGGTGGCGTTGGAGTCCGTGGGTCTCGACGAGAGGTTCCTCTTGCGCCGCGCGAGCGAGCTCTCGGGAGGGCAGGCGCAGCGTGTGGCCATCGCCCGCGCGATCGCCACCGAACCCGACTTCCTGATCGCCGACGAGCCCGTGAGCGGCCTGGACCTTCCCATGCGCGAGTCGATCGTGGCCCTGCTCACCCGGATCTCGGAGGAGCGCGGCACCGGCATCATCGTGGTCTCCCACGATCTGTCCATGGTGGCCAGCATGTGCAGGCGCACCGTGGTCATGCACGGCGGGGAAGTCGTCGAGGACGCCCCGACCGCGCAGCTTCTGACCGATCCGCAGCACCCCCGCACGCGAGAACTCCTCAGGGCGATCCCCACCCTGCACGTCCTTCCCCAAACGCTCCTCACAGACAGCGCATTGAGCCTCCTTGACAGCCCAGGCAAGGCGCTCCCCGCACAGCTCACCCGAAAGGCCTGATCCATGAACCAGAAACAACGCCGCCGCTCCCTTGCCATCGGCTCGCTCGCTGTGGTCTCCGCCCTGGCCCTGACCGGCTGCTTCTCCAACGGGGGCGCCGGCACGGGCGCGGCCGGGGGGGAGAGCGCCCGCATCCGGGTCGCCATGGCCCTTGAGCCGGTCGCCGGGCTCTCGGTCTTCAGTGACGACGCCTCGACCGTCTCGCGCTGGGGCGCCATCGAATCCCTCGTGCAGCTGGACGAGACAGGGGCGGCGCAGCCTCGGCTCGCGACCGAGTGGAAGCAGATCGACGACCTGACGTGGGAGTTCGCCCTCCGCGAGGGCGTCACCTTCCAGGACGGCACGAAGCTCGACGCCAAGGCGGTCGTGAACTCGCTGCAGAAGGCCCTGGCCGCGAAGCCCCTTCCGCGGTCTGTTGCCGGGCTCCAGATGACATTCGACACGCCCGATGATGTGACCGTGCGGATCACCACCGGGACACCCGAGCCGATCCTGCCGCAGCGGCTCTCCAGCCCCCAGCTGGCGATCCTCTCCGCGGCGGCCTACACGGCCGACGGCACCGCCAGCCCCGTCGGCACGGCAACCGGCCCGTTCAAGGTGACCAACGTCGGCGGCAAATCGACCTTCACCCTGGACCGCTATGACGGCTACTGGGGGGAGAAGGCGAAGGCCCCCGGCATCGACGTCACCATCGTCACCGACGGGACGGCTCGGGCCGCGGCGCTGCGCACCGGGACCGCCGACGTCGCCGTGGCCCTGCCGATCTCGCAGCTTCCCCAGATCGACCCCGAGCTGGTGCAGGAATTCCCCTCGCCACGGACGACCACACTCTACATGAACACCGCCAAGGGCGTTTTCGCCGATCCCGCGATGCGGGCGGCGGCTCGGGCCGCGATCGATCCCAGCGTCCTCGCCAACGACGTCTACGAGGGCCGCGCCGATGCCGCCCAGGGCCTCTTCGGCCCCGCCCTCCCGTGGGCGAAGGACCTGCGGGGCAACGTTGCGTCCTCGGTCGCTCCCGGCGACCCGCAGGGAAAGCAGATCACGCTGGCGACCTACTCCGACCGGCCCGAGCTGCCCGAGGACGCCACCCGCATCCAGCAGGAGCTGGAGAAGGCGGGCTTCGTGGTCAAGCAGGACGTCCGCACGAACGCGAACTTCATCAAGGACGCGCTCAGCGGGGCGTTCGACCTGGTGATCGGCTCGAGGTCCACCCAGCTGGACACCGGCGACCCCGTCTCCTTCCTCGCCAGCGACTTCACCTGCAAGAGCACCGGCCTCAACTTCGCCCAGCTGTGCAATCCCGAGGTCGATGCGGCGGTCGCGAACGCCTCCGCCCAGAAGGCTGGCCCGGACCGGCAGAAGGCCATCATGGGAGTCGAAGCCATGCTGCTCCAGCAGAACGTCATCGTCCCGCTCGTGAACGAGCGGCTGGCCCAGGGCCAGGCGACGGGCGTCAGCGGGGTCGTCCGCGACCCGTTCGAGCGGCGCCTGATCACCAACGAGACCACGGCCGCCCGGTAGCCCGAAGCAGCCTCAGCACCGAACAGAAGGAGGAACCGTGGCCGACTCCACGCAGCTCGTCCCGATCCTTCGCAGGCGCATGCGAAGCCGCCAGCCCAAGGGCCGGCGGGCATGGGTGCCCGCAGCCTCGCGGATCATCTCCGCGCTCGTCGTCGTCTTCTTCCTGGGCATGCTGCCCTGGCTCTCGAACCGGGACCCGGCACAGTCGATCTTCCAGGCCCGCTACGCCGAGGCGGACATGACCCCAGAGGCGCTGGAGGCCATCCGCCAGGAGCTGGGCCTGGAATCGGGCCCGCTCGGGGTGTTCTTCACCTGGCTCGGGAACACGCTCAGCGGCGACTGGGGCCTGTCCTGGGTCAGCGAGCAGCCGGTGCTGCCCTTCATGCTGGGCTCCCTGGGCGTCTCGCTCTCGCTCATGCTCTTCTCCATCGCCGTCGCCGCGGTGCTTGCCACGGCACTGAGCATCAAGACCTTCCGCCGAGGCCTGGCCGGGCGCACCGACCGGACCGGCGGCGGCGTCGCGGCAGCCTTCACATCGCTGCCCGAATTCCTGCTGGCATCGCTGCTGCTGGTGGTCTTCTCGGTGTGGCTGCGGTGGTTCCCCCCCTTCGGCTGGTCGAATCTGTCCAACGCCGTCCTCCCGGCACTGGCGATGGGACTGCCGGCCGGAGGGTACATCGGACGGCTGTTCTCCGATGCCGTGGCGGGCACGTTCAGCGAGCGGTGGGTGGCGACCTGGTCGGTCGCCGGCTTCTCCAAGGCGCGCCTGGTCACGGCGGTAATCCGCCGAGCCCTGCCCGGCGTCACCCCGCAGATCGGCCTCGTGTTCATCGGGATCACGGCCGGCGCCGTCGCCGTCGAGCAGGTATTCGCGATCCCGGGCATCGGCCGGGCCACCCTCAGCGCCGCCCAGGCGCAGGACCTGCCCGTGCTGCAGTCCGGGGTGATCCTACTGATGCTGCTCGCCCTCTCCCTCGGGACCGGGGCAGCGCTCGTCCGCCGGCTCCTGCTCGGCCCCGCCCTGCGCTCGAATTCCATCCCGACCGCGGTGCCGAAGCCGGCGAGCCCGCGCAGCGCGTGGATCCTGCCGATCACCGCGCTTTCGGCCATCGTGGTCCTGATCCTCCTCGGCCTGTCCCGTGACCCCTACGCGCTGGACTTCCCACGGCTCGCACCGCCCAGCTGGGCTCTGCCGCTGGGGGCCGACGCGGCCGGGCGCGATGTGCTGGCCCGTGTCTCGAACGGCGCGCTCACGACCATCCTCGTCGCGATCGCCGTCGCTGGCCTCTGCTTCGTCCTCGGCCTCGTCATCGGCATGTTCCCCAATGCCGCGGCGGGCCCGATCGAGATCAAGAACGCGCTGCCGCACATCATCGCCGGAATGATCGTCGCGGGCATCCTCGGCCCCTCGGCCTTCGGTGCCGCGATCGCGATAACCCTCACCGGCTGGGCGCCGCTGGCCGCACATACCGCCGCTTTGGTGGCCGAAGTCAGGGCCCAGCCGCACGTGCAGATAGCACCCGTGCTGGGAGTGGGCCGCGCCCGCCTCATGCTCCGCTACGTCCTGCCCAGCGTCGTCGGACCGGTGTTCCGCCATGCCGCCCTGCGCCTGCCGGGCATCGCGCTCGCCCTAGCCGCGCTCGGCTTCCTCGGCCTCGGCCCCCGGCCGCCGGCACCCGACTGGGGCCTGATCCTCGCCGAGGGCATGCCCTACGTCGAGCGCGCCCCCCTCGCCGTGCTCGTGCCCGCCGGAGCGCTCGTGCTCCTGTCGGTGTTCGCCGTCTCGCTCTCGAGCCTCACCGTCGACTTCCGTAGCGGCCGGGGCAGGACCCTTCGCCCGCGATCTATGCACCTACAGAATGGCAGGCAAGCAGTCACCGGTCCTACGGCCGTGATGCCCGGGAGCACGTTGGAGGAAAGCAAGCAGCTCTAGACCAGGGTCGGGCGATCAGCCGGGGGTGACAGCCCTCGGCTGGGGATGGGCACGGACAGCATCCGTGCCCATCCACTCGGCCTCGCGCGAAGCCCCCGTCTTGAGAAGACGCTCGAGAACGCCATTACCGTGCCGGCGAGCACCGTGGGCAACAGCCCCCGCCTGCGCTCCTTCCAGACACAGGCGGCGGCAGTCGCCCACGCCCGGCCGCACGCCAGTTCCGGCCCGAGCACCGGGCGACTGATCCTCTCAGAACCGAACGAAAGGAAACCCCATGTCCGAGGCACACAACCACGAGGCCGCCCCCGTCCAGGAGCACTCGCACTCCCACTCCCACTCCGAGCACGCCGGCGAAGGCCACTCCCACAGGGTGGCCATGGCCGATGAGGCCACCGGCGAGTGCCCGGTGATGCTCGGGAACTACGTGGACAAGGAGGATGCCGAGGCCCAGGGCCTCGTCCGCGACTACGAAGGGAATCGCTACTACCTCTGCTGCGCCGCGTGCGGCCCGCTCTTTGACGCGGATCCCGAGAAGTACCTCGCCGCGCTTTAGGCAACCGAGGGGACTGTCAGGTAGCGGTGGGTCTGGCGCGGCGTGTAGTTAGTTGATTCTTCCGTCGAAGGCGATTGCGGAGGCGTTCAAAGCCGGCTCCACCTCGTGGCCCATCGTGCCCGCCCCTTGCCCTAGGGGGCCAAGCGAGCGGGTCATGAGGAAGAGGTACTTCAACGTGGTGGCGTCGTTTGGGAAGTGGCCCCTGGCCCTCACGGCGCGCCCATACCGGGCGTTGAGGGACTCGATCGCGTTGGTCGAGCAGATCACCCGCCTGATCTCGCGGCGTCCCAGTCCAGGAATGGGGCGAACTCGGGCCAGGCGTTGCGCCAGAGCCGGGCGATCGCAGGGTACTTCGTGCCCATTTGGCCTCGAACTCCCCGAAGCGTTCCTTGGCTGCGGTCTCGGTCGGGGCGGTGCCTCGGGCAGGCCCTTGAGCCCGTCGCAGACGGCGATGCTGCACACGTCCTCCACGCCGCGGGTCTTGATCTCGGTCAGGACCCCGAGTCAGTACTTCGCGCCCTCGCCGCCGTCCCCGGCCCAGTTCCCGAGGATGTCGCGTTCGCCGTCCACCGTGACGCCGAGGACGACGTAGAACGGCTTGTTGCGCACCTGCCCGCCCCGGCCCTTGACGTGGATCGCGTTCGATGACCACCACCGGGTACACCGGGTCAAGCGGGTTGGCCGACTCGGCCATCTCTTCGGAGACCTTCTCGGTATCCGGGAAATCGTGTCCTTGGAGACGGTGGCGCCGTAGACCTCGTCGAAGTGGGCGGCGATCTCCCCGGTGGTCAGGCCGTGGGCCGTCAGCGACAGGATGACCTCGTCGATCCCGTCCAGACGCCGCTGGCGCTTCCTGACAGTCGGCGGCTCGAAGGTGCCCTCACGGTCCCGGGGCGCGTCGATTTCCACTGGGCCCACCTCGGTGAACACGGTCCTGGTCAGGCCGGCAAGGAGCCACTAGGCTCAAGCCCTGCTCGCGTGCCTACCCCCAGCAGCGACTCCGCGAGCTCCTTCTGATCGATGACCTCTCCCGTCACGGGATCGATCATCTCCACGGTCTCGGTCATAGCCCTTCCTTTCGGTCAGGCCACGCCGTTCACACCGTTATTCTTACAGTCCCGACCGCGACGCCAAGACCCGCAGAGTCTTGCAAGGATCTCGTCGGCGATGTTGGTCCAGATCGATGTTGTTCTTCAGTGATCGGGTGGATGTGAGGGTCGCGGCATAGTGAGCGCGTGTAGGGGAGAAGTGCCAACCAACCTGATGCCGGTCGCCGAACGAGCGCGGGCCATCGCTGGTCTGCCCCGACATCTCTGCGTCGGGTGGGGCGCCCTCTGGCAGGCCCTGAAGCTCGAACTGGAACGACTCGCCGCCGCCGTTGTGCGCTTCTCCGGGTCGCTAGGCCGAGGATAGACGAGCGCACGGCACCCATGCCAATACCGGCTGACCCTGGCCGGCCCGGTCCAGATATGCCGCAGGACCGTGCGGGCTCCTTCGAGCCAATGGTGGCACCGCCCCTGGATCCGGTGCACGCGGGGGTGTTGGTGGACTGCATCCACGCCAAGGTCCGCGAACGGCACGTCGCGAACCGGCCGATCTACGTGGCACCGGCCCTCACTGCCGAGGGGACCGCGACGGCCTCAAGGGCCCGACGCCGTGTCAACCTCTGGCGGAAAGACGTCGCCTTGACCGGGTTCGAGATCGGATTCGACGCTCGGCTACCCCTAGGCCGCCACTGACCAACAGACAACCCAGTTGGCACGAAAAAATCGACAGAGCCGTCGAAAACGACCGAGGTCGACTGAGCAGTGGGAGAGAGATTCGTCCCAGGCATGTCCCCTCGGCAGAATGGCATACGGCCCGGTGACCGTCCTCGTCGTACGTCGAGGACGGTCGTTGCGTGGTCCTTCGTCAGCTGGGCGTGCTCGACGGTGAGGCATTCGTCCCTGAGCGTCACGTGTCCGGTGATGACGGGGGTGCCTCCTTCAGCAGCGCAGGGTCCGTGGCACGATCAGGGCCCCGATCACGAGGGAGACGAGGGCGTCTGCGCGGGTGAAGTTGGTCAGGGCGTTCACGACAGCTGCGATGATCACCGCAGCAGAGCCGAGGGAGGACCAGCAGGCCGATAGCAATTACCGGCCAGCCCGATGATCCCGAACCAGAGCATCGTCCCGAAGCCGACCCCGGGCGGTTCGATCAGGCGCCGGAAGGCCTCGACGAGGATGAACCCGCCCACGACGAGCAGCAGTCTGGCTGCAGGGCAGCGGCGAGGACCTCTGCCCGCTTGTACCCCACGTCCCATGCCCACGGAGAGGGGTTGCGATCAGGCGCTCCCTGTCCTGCCTTGCATCCGGCGTGCGAGTTCGTGCCCGCTCATCCTTCGTTCTTTCCATCCCTTGGGTCGTTCCATCAGCACGGCAGATACCGCTCGGGGTGTCTGGCAAGCAGTGGGGAGGAGAGCCAGTCTCCCGGCTCTCCTCCCCGTGGTGTGCCCTGTGGCGGGGCGTGCGTGGACGCTGTGCCCTAGGGTCCGACTCGCCTACAGCACGGCGAGGTACTTCTCAGGGTCCGCGTCGAACATCGGCCCGCACGCGGCGCAGCAGAGGTAGTAGCGGGTGCCCTCGTGGTCGCGGATGAGGCCCTTGGCCTCGGCATCGGCCTTGTCCACGTAGTTCCCGGGCATCACCGGGCACTCGGCAGTGGTGGCCTCGTCTGCCACGGCGACGCTGTGGGAGTGGCAGTGCCCCTCGTCGGCGGGCTCGGAGTGGGAGTGCTCCTGGACGGCGGTGGCGTCGTGGTTGTGTGCCTCGCACATGGGGTTTTCCTTTCGTTGGTTTTCCGGTATCTCAGGCGCGCGCCGCTTCGACCGGACGCGGGGTTCGGCTGGGGGCGGGCGACTGCTGGTCCACCGCCTGGCTCTGGAAGGAGCGCAGGCGGAGGCTGTTGCCGACGACGAAGACGCTGGAGAACGCCATCGCCGCACCGGCAAGCATGGGGTTGAGCAGGCCGAGGGCGGCCAGCGGGATCGCGGCAACGTTGTAGGCGAAGGCCCAGAACAGATTGCCCTTGATCGTGCCGAGGGTACGCCGGGAGAGGCGGATCGCATCGGCGGCACTGCGCAGATCGCCGCGGACGAGGGTCAGGTCGGACGCCTCGATCGCCGCGTCTGTGCCGGTGCCCATCGCGAGCCCGAGGTCCGCCTGGGCCAGCGCGGCGGCGTCGTTGACGCCGTCGCCCACCATCGCCACCGTGCGCCCTTCGCCCTGAAGGCGTGCGACGACAGCGGACTTCTCGCTCGGGAGCACCTCGGCGATGACCTGGTCGATCCCGACCTCGGCGGCGATGTGCTTTGCCACGACCTCGTTGTCTCCGGTGAGGAGGATGGGGGTCAGGCCAAGGGCCCGGAACTGTCGCACGGCTTCGGCACTGGTGGGCTTGACCTGGTCGGCGACAACGAGCACGCCTCGGATCGCACCGTCCCATGCGGCCAGGACCGCCGTCTGGCCGCGCGACTCGGCGGTGCGCTTTGCCTCGTCGAGCACGGCATCGGAAGCGACCGCCGATTCGTCAAGCAGGCTCTGGCGGCCCACAATCACGCTGTGGCCGTCGACGAGACCGGTGACGCCCTTGCCCTCGATGTTCCGGAAGTCCCCCACCTCGGGCAGGGGGGCAGCGAGCGCCTCGGTGGCGCCGCGGGCGATGGCCTGCGCGATCGGGTGCTCGGAGGCGTCCTCGAGCGCGCCGGCAATGCGCAGCAGATCCTCGCGATCCGTGCCGGCGGCGGCGACAGCCTCAACGAGTGTCATCCGGCCCGTTGTCACCGTTCCTGTCTTGTCGAGCACGACCGTGTCGACGCGCCGGGTGGACTCGAGCACCTCGGGGCCCTTGATCAGGATCCCCAGCTGGGCGCCGCGCCCGGTGCCGACCAGGAGTGCGGTCGGCGTGGCCAGGCCTAGGGCGCACGGGCAGGCGATGATGAGCACCGCGACGGCGGCCGTGAACGCCGTCGCGCCCGGGAATCCCGCGCCGAGCCAGGCGCCCAGGGTCGCCACCGCAACTGCAATGACGATCGGGACGAAGACGCCCGAGACTCTGTCGGCGAGGCGCTGCACCTCAGCCTTCCCGGACTGGGCGTCCTCGACGAGCTGGGCGATCTGGGCGAGCTGGGTGTCTGCGCCCACGCGCGTCGCTCGAACGACGAGCCGCCCGCTGGCATTCACGGTCGCTCCGGTCACGGCATCGCCCGGGCCAACCTCCACTGGCACGGATTCGCCGGTGAGCATCGACGCGTCCACCGCGGAGGTGCCGGTCAGGATCACGCCGTCGGTGGCGATCTTCTCCCCGGGCCGGACGACGAATTCGTCGCCGACCACGAGCTGCTCGGTCGGGATGCGTGTCTCGACGCCGTCGCGGAGCACGGCGACGTCCTTCGCGCCCAGCTCGAGCAGGGCCCGCAGTGCGGCGCCGGCCTGGCGCTTGGAGCGCTTCTCGAAGAAGCGTCCGGCCAAGATGAACATGGTCAACCCAGCGGCGACCTCGAGGTAGATGTTACCCGCGCCGTCGCTCGGGGCGATCGAGAGCTCGAACGCGTGGCGCATCCCGGGCATCCCGGCGGTGCCGAGGAAGAGCGCGTACAGCGACCACAGGAACGCCGCGAGCGTGCCGAGAGAGACGAGGGTGTCCATGGTGGCGGCACCGTGGCGCAGGTTGGTCCAGGCAGCCTTGTGGAAGGGGAATGCCGCCCAGAGGATCACGGGAGCGGCGAGGGCCAGAGAGGCCCACTGCCAGTAGGTGAACTGGAGGGCCGGGACCATGGCCATGAGGATGACCGGTACCGACAGTACGCACGATGCAATCAGGCGCCGCCGCAGGTCCGCGAGCTCATGGTCAGGCTCCTCGCCCCCCTCCGAGGGCGATGCCTGCTCGGGAGGGGCGGGCAAGGCCGCGGTGTAGCCGGTCTTCTGGACCTCGAGGATGAGCAGCTGGGGGTCGTAGCCCTCGGGGACGAGCACCTTCGCCTTCTCGGTGGCGTAGTTCACGCTCGCCTCGACCCCGTCCATCCGGTTGAGCTTCTTCTCGATCCGGTTGGCGCAGGATGCGCAGGTCATCCCGCCGATCTCGAGCTCAAAGCTCGCGCGCGCAGATTCGGTCGGTGCTGTTGTCGTTGACATGGTGATCCGTTCTCAGGTGCGTGGGCTCAATGACCGTGGCTCTCGCCGGGGGTCTGGGCAGGCTGCGTGCCCGGCGCGCCGTCTGCCGGGAGCACGAACGCGGCAGAGTGGACGGCGCCGTCGATTTGGAAGTCGAAGTAGAGCAGGTACCGCCCAGAGGTCGGAGCCTCTGCCGCGAACCTCACGGTCGGTCCGCTGAGCTGGCCGCTCTGGGGCTCAGCGCCTTCGGGATGCACGTGCAGATACGCGAGGTCGCCCTCGCGCAGCGCGACAAGATGGCCGAACGCGCCGAGGTAGGGCTGCAGGGTCGTGACCGGGGCGCCGTCTTTCGAGACGGAGAGCGTGAGCTCCGACGAGGCGCCGCCCTGGATGTCCCCGGCGATCGTCACCTCGAAGCCGTCGACATTCGCGGTGCGCGTCTCTGCGGGAGAGGCTGCCGGGGCGACCGTCCCAGCGACCTCAACAGTGCGGGTGAGGGTGAGCGGATTCGAGCTGCCGCCCGGAACGAAGTCGGTGAAGATGCGGTAGGTGCCTGCCGCCTTCCAGGTCCACGGGATGGACCAGGAGCCGTCCGGGCCGCGCTCAGGATGGACGTGGCGGAACTCCGAGCCGTCGGTGCGGACGACGATCAGATGCAGGTCCTTCTCGTGCGAAGTCACATACTCCAGCAGCGGCTGTCCGTCGGCATCGCCGATGGTGAAGGAGAGCGTGCCGGCGGCTCCGACCTCGGCAGGGGCGCTGACCGGACCCAGCTGGTAGCCCTCAGCCGCAAGCGTCACCCCGCGTGTGGGGCCTTCGTTTCCGCCCTGCGCCTGTCCCATCGCCGCCATGTGGTCCTGCCCCTGACCCATCGCCGCAACCCGGTCCTGCGCCACGGTCTTCGGGATTGTCGCGCCCGTGACCGTGAACGCCGCGCCGAAGGCGACGGCGAGGCTGGCCGCGTACAGGCCAAGGCGCGTGGCGGTGCGCATCAGACCCGCGCCGCCGAGTAGCCTGCCTCGTCCACGGCGGCGATCACCGCAGCGTCGTCAGCAGGGCCATCGGAGCCTGTGACCACGAGCCGTCCGGTGGAGGCGCTGATCTCAATCCCCTTGACCCCGGGAATCTGCCCGACCTCGTTGCGGATCGAGACCTCGCAGTGGCCGCAGCTCATTCCAGTGACCTGGTATTCGGTGGTGCTCATCAGTGGATCCCTTCGTATTGGCAGCTAGTCATATACCCCTAGTGGGTATCTCTAAGACAAAGATATACCCAACGGGGGTACCCGATGCAAGAGTATGGCGAACGTGAGATTCGACCAAGATCCCGTGCCCACCGGTGCTCGTCAGTTGGTACCTGCATGGGGTATCTTCGGACTGGCATACATACCCTGTAGGGGTATATCCAAGGTGCCGAGCGCTTATGGAAGGAAGTTGTACCGTGAATCAGGAAGCGAACCCGAGCGTCCTCATCCTCGGCGGGGGAGCGGCGGGGCGCGCATGCGCCCAGGAGCTACGCACTCGCGGATTCGCAGGCAGGATCGACATGCTCGACGCCGAGCCGGGCGGCGCGATCAACCGCACGCTGCTGGACAAGGCCCTGCTTCCGGGGCTGCTCACGCGGGAGCAGATCGCCCTCCCGGCGGTCGAAGGAGTGGCGGTGACGTCGGGCGAAGCCACTGCCGCCGACCTCGGGACGAAAACGGTCGAGCTACGTGATGGCCGGCGTCTAAGCGCCGACGCCGTCGTGATCGCAACGGGTGCCATGCCTCGCCACTCGGACGGCATCGACGTCGCCGCGGAGGTGGCACTGCACCGGCTGCACACCGCCGATGACGCAGACGCCCTCCGCGAGTCGATCCCACAGGCCGATGGACGACGGATCGCCGTGCTCGGCGCGGGATTCATCGGCACCGAGCTTGCCAGCCACTATGTTGCCGAGGGCGCCGAGGTAGTCCTCGTGGGCCGGTCGTCTACCCCTCTGGTCAGCGCACTTGGCGCCGAGATCTCCCCTCGGCTGGCCGCCCTGCAGCGTGAGCGGACGGACGCACGACTGGGAGCTGCGGTACGCGCGATCACGCCGAACGGTGCCCGCGCCCAGCTCTCCCTCTCCGACGGCAGCTCCATCGAGGTTGACGCTGTCATCCTCGCGCAGGGTGCGGTTCCCGCGACCGCATGGATAGGGGTGCCGGACGGGATCCGAGTGGACGACCGCCTGCGCGGGCCTGAAGGCGGATGGTACGCGGCGGGAAGCGCGGCATACATCGCCTCCGGCGGCGAGAGGCTCACGACGGACCACTGGGACGCCGCCGTCGCCCAGGGCCGGCACGCCGCGCGGACGATCCTCCACGACTTCCTGGGCGGCGAAGACCCGGGTCCCTATCGGCCGACGACGGGATTCACCCTCTCCGCGTTCGGCTCGACGATCGCCGCACGCGGCCTGCGGCGGCCCGACGGCTCGGAGCGAGCGGCCTCCTGGCCAATCGAACCGCCACGGCCCGACGCCGTGCTGACCGAATTCGTGGACGCTGGTGGAGAAGTGACGGGCGTAGCGGGGTTCAACGCCGGCCCTGCCGTGGTCCGCGCGGCGGCGGCGATCGCCTGAGCCTGGGGAGTGCCTGTTCTCCTCGGGCGCCCAGCTCGCCGCGCTGGTCTGTCCTGCCAGCGGTGGGCCCTTGAATCACGACAGCCTTCGGGCGGCTCCTTAGCCATCGCCGCGCTCTGCTACGCGAGCGCGGCCCTGTGCAATGGGGTGAGCCGACCGCGTGTGCTCTGGCCGACGCTCCTTATCGTCCTGTGCCGGGATGTTCGCTGGCAGCATCTCGGTGAGGCTGGCTGTCAACGCCAAGTCGGTCTACGACTCGGGTCCGGGGGTATCGTCTTCTCGGCTCGGCACCCACCTGCAGGCGCACCTGCCGCTTAGGACGGACTCTGAAGGGCACTCGCCACGGAGGGCCAGGGAGGCCCTTGAAGAAGAGCTCGAGGGATTGCGCCGTGGACGACAGAGGTGTTGGGGCAATCGATGAGGGGGCCACGAAGGAGGCAGCGTGGCCGCACGACGACGGCGACGCGCCCACGGCGGGCGCGTCGCCGTCGTCGTCCTCAGCTGTGGCCCTGCGTTGCCTCGGCTATGAACGCACCAGCCTGGCAATCGCGTCTGACGCCTCTTTGATCTTGATCTCAGATCCCGGTCCGCCGAGGCGGGCGGCGCCGACAACGCAGTGCCGGAGATGGTCGTCGAGCAGGCCCAGTGCGACACGCTCGAGGGCTTTGTTGAGGGCGGCGACCTGGGTGAGGATGTCGATGCAGTACTGCTCTTCGTCGACCATCCGGCTGATGCCCCGCACCTGTCCTTCGATGCGCTTGAGGCGCGCCTGGTAGTTGGCCTTATCAGTGATGTAGGCGTGATGAGAGTCGCCGTGTGCGGCCGGTGCTAGATCTGTGCCGAAAGCTGAATCGTCGGCCATGATGCTCATGATGGCAGTTTCCCTTCGTGCGGCCTATGCCGTTTCCCGCTGTACGGTGGGGGCCTGGCTGCGTCGTGGTCGGCCCTCGCGGCTCTTCTTCGACCTACCCCTACGGGGTATAGATGGTTTTCTTTACTATACCCTACGAGGGTATTGATGCAAGGTTCGGGCGAGGACAGGGAAGAGGGTTACGCCCGATCGGGAGCAAACGCCTAGATGCCTGCAAGAGGCAAGAGCCCCTTTAGGCATACTGTCTCAGGTCAGGCGGCAGTCCTGTCGCCTCGATGGTGGTCCGACCCGCTGAGTCCAGCAGGGGAGTGGTTCCGACGGGGCCTGCGGAACTAGGAATCGCCGGTTACGTGCGCTGTCACGCGTGATGGTGAGCGGCAGATCCCTCCGCCGTACCGGCGATCGAGGAGAGGTGCTTCCAGCTGCCATCGCCCAAGGCGTGGCGGAATATGTCCACCAGCCGGAAGCCAGGCCGTTCCCTCGCTCAGGGCGGTGAGCTCGATGATCTCGGTGACGTACTTGTCGCCGCGCCTTGCAGCAGCGCGGTGAGGGCGAGGGCAAGGATCTGAGCAGCCGTCATCGCGGGACTCTGGAACGCCCCGGTGTGGTGAGGGGATCAGCACGGCTGCGCAGCAGGACAAGCTGCCCGGTGTACCCAGTGTCGCGTGCGCGTGCGCGGCCGCGGCGAGGCCGAGGACCAGACCGGAGACGACGAGGCGCGCAGCAGCTACAGGGGTGGCCTGTGCTGGCCTGCTCCTCGCCCTTTCCTGCCGCCGCTCCGCGCTGGATGACTGAAATGTTGTGGGTGCTGGTCAGTCGTGGGTGGGTTCGCCGGTGAGCCGGTGGTCCGCGTGGTTGATGGTCTCCCGGATCAGCCGAACCAAGTGTCCGTCGTGCAGGGAGTAGATGACGTGACGGCCGTCCTTGCGGGTGTCGACCAGGCCGCTGAGTCTGAGCTTGGCCAGGTGTTGGCTGACCACGGTCCGCGGCGCCGGAGCAGCAGCCGTGAGCTCTGTGACGGTCTTGGGGCCCTCGGCCAGCTGCCAGAGCAGCTGGAGACGGGTAGGCTCGGCGAGCATCCGCAGGGTCCCGGCGGCCGTCTCGAGCAACTCCGGCCCGGGCGCGACGTCATGGACAAGCGAGGCCTCAGCGGCGTGACTGGCTGCCGGGTGCGGCTGGCTGCTCATCACCGTGCTCCAAACTCTTCGTGGCGGTGGCCCGGGCGTCATGCCGGGGCCAGGACAGGAAGGCACCTACGGCCCCCATGATTGCAAGGATAGTCAACGCGAGCGAAGTCGGGCCGAGGCCAGCCGCTGCCCCGACGATGCCGGCCAGAGGATAGCTGACGATGTAGCAGGCGTGGGAGAGGGAGAACTGAGCTGTGAACACATACGGCCGGGTCTCCTCGGTCGAGGCCTGCCGCAGCAGCCTCGCCGACGGGGTCAGGATCGTGGAATTCCCGGCCCCGAGCAGGAACCACAGTCCCAGCAGCCACCACCAGGTCCCGTTGCCTGCAGGCAGGAACAGCAGCGCTGTCGCCCCGGCCAGCGCGGCGGGGAGGAGGGCGGCGCCGGTGAGCATGACGGTCCGGTCGCCCACACGCTCGAGCAGCCGCGGTGCGCTCAGGGCGACGACCATCGACCCGATGCCGAAGGAGGCCAGCGCGATTGCCAGATCGGTGTCGGGGCCGGTGGAGGATCTCCCGGACGATGACGACGCTGTTCACCAGTACTAGGGCCGTCGGGGCGGACACGACTAGGTTCAGGGCCATCAGGGACCGCAGCCGCCGGTTGCGCCAGAAGATCCGGACGCCGAGTGTGGTGCGGTGCCATAGTGTGGCTGCCCCGCCCCCCTGCGCTCCAGTTGCGGGCACGGCGGCGGTCACGACCATGAGGGCGGAGAACAGGAAGCCGCCGACCGTGCCCAGGAACAGGCTGCTGTAGCTGAGCACGCTTAGCAGCAGGGCCGCGATGGCCGGGCTGGCCAGCGCCTCCAGGTCATAGGCGAGCCGGGAGAGTGACAGTGCCCGGGTGTAGTCCTTCTCGTCCTTCAGCACGGATGGAATCAGGGACTGGAAGGCGGGAGTGAACGTCGCCGAGGCCGACTGCAGCAGGAAGATCACCACGTAGATCTGCCAGGCCTCGGTGATGAACGGCAGGCAGAGCGCCATCGCCGCGCGCACCAGGTCCGCGCCGATCAGCACCGGCTTCTTCGGAAGGCGCGCCACGACGGCGTTGATCACCGGCGCGAACCCCACGTAGGCGAACATCTTGACCGTCAGCGCCGTGCCCATCACGGCTCCGGCATCCTTGCCGGCCAGGTCGAACGCCAGCAGTCCCACCGCGACTGTCAGCAGGCCGTGCCCAGCAGCGCCACCACCTGCGCGGCGAACAGCCGCCGGTACGTCACATCTCGCAAAACAGTCGACATCCCGAACCTCAGAGTCTGAGTGCCTCTATGCACCTGAGGTAAGTGCATAAGTGCATTGATATGCACAAATCGTCGCACACCCGATGGGTGCGTGGCCAGCCCGCCTCGGCCTCCGGCTGGACGGCGGCCCTCCAGGGACGGCACTGGCGGCCATGGACTTCCCGGAGCCCGAGGCGCCGAGCAGACACAGACCCCGGCCCGCCAGGGGCTCGAAGCTGAGCCCTATCCCTGTTCTGGCCGCGGATGCTGATCCGCAGATTCTCGGATCTGCACACTTGCCAGGTTGCGCATCACAAACTGCCGTAAGCTGGACTGATTGCCAACAATCTGACGTAACGAAGATCCCAGGCTCCCGTCCCAAGGAATGGCGAGGCCAGCCCGCACTCCTGCGCACCCCGCCCCGCGAGAGTCAAATTGTTGCTTATGTGCGCAACTAATGGGATATTGGGTGCCATGCTTCGTATCCTGCGACTCCCCGTCATCCGGCGTATGCTCGCTGCGCATGTGCTTGCCCTGCTCGGGACGGGACTGTCCAGCATCGCCCTCGGCTTTGTGGCCTTCGATCTGGCCCGCGACCAGTCCGGCTCGGTACTCGGAACGGTCCTAGCCATCAAGATGCTCAGCTTCATGGTCGTGGCGCCCCTCGCGGCCGCAGTTCTGGTCCGTGTCCCGCCACGGGCAGTCCTGGTCGGATCCGACGTGCTGCGGGCCGTTGTCGCCCTCGGGCTGCCGTTCGTGTCGGAGGTGTGGCAGGTCTACGCGCTCATCGTTGTGCTGCATGTTGCCTCAGCCGTGTTCACGCCGACGTTCCAGTCGACTCTCCCCCGAGTGCTCCCGGACGACCGGGATTATGGGAATGCCCTGGCCCTTTCCCGGCTGGCCTACGACGTCGAGGCCGTGGTCTCGCCCATGCTGACCGCGCTCCTGCTCCTTGCCATGCCGGCCCAGCACCTGTTCTTCGGCACCGCGCTGGGCTTCGCCGGATCCGCGGCGCTCCTCGCATCGCTGGCTCTGCCCCTGGCCCTGCCCTCGGAGAGCCACGGCGAACCGTTCCTGAAGCGCCTGACTCTGGGCAGCAGGCTGTTGTTCACTACACCCGCCCTCCGCGGGATCTTCGCCCTGCACCTCGCAGTTGCCGGCAGCGGGAGCTTTGCTCTGGTCCAGACGGTTTCGGTGGTCCGCGGTCCCCTGGGGTCGGACGAGACGGCAGTCGCTCTCGCCCTGGGCGCCATGGGTGCCGGCTCGATCTGCGCAGCACTGGCTGCGCCCCGTCTGGTGGCCCGCCAAGGCACCCGCCGGGTTCTGCTGGTCGCAGGAATCCTGGTGAGTGTGCCGCCCTTTGGCGTGCCGTGGGCGCTGTCGAGCACCGGCATCCCCGGCCTCGCCCTCTTGGCCGCCCTGTGGTTTGCCTTGGGTGCGGGGTACTCCGGGGTACTGACGCCGATCGGTCAGGTGATCCGGGCCACGATACCCGAAACAGAACTCCCCGCGGTCTTCGCTGCCCAGTTCTCACTGGCCCACGGCTGGTGGCTTATCTGCTTTCCCTTGGCCGGATGGCTGGGAGCGCTGACGTCGCTCGGGGCGGCCGCCGTTGCCATGGCCAGCATCTCCTTGGCCGCGACCGTCGCGGCGTCATTCATCTGGAAGCGTCCGGATGTGGCGACGGCGCACGCTGTCGGCAATGCTGCCAGAATGACAGAGGAAGCCCGGCTGTGAACCACGCCAAGAAGGCAGCCAACGCCGCCGCGGAGGCTGCCAACGCTGCCAAGCCGCTGGCGGAGGTCTCGCTTCCGTCCGACGCAGACCTCGACGGCGCGGCCGAGTTGGCGCGCCTAGTCGCCGACCGGACGCGGCTGGGCATTCTGGCGCTGCTGGCCCCGCGCGAACTCTCGGTTGGGGAGATCGCCCAGAAACTGAACCGCCCCGTCGCCTCCGTCTCGCAGCATCTGGCCAAGCTGCGGATCGGGCGGCTGGTGAGTTCCCGCCGGGCGGGAACCACGATCTACTCACTCACGCTTGCAGAGCGAGCACGCGCTCTACGACCGGCCCCCCACCACGAAGCTCCTCCGCCCGGGGCCGAAGACCACGGGCGTCGGGCCAGCCTCCTGCCTGTCACAGACCGTTCGTAGCCGCCGGCCCGTGGTGGTCCAGGGACCGTGCTTCGAGGGTTGCCGTTGCATGGCCTTCCGCTCCCGAGAGGTGCCTGTGGAATGCGGAGTGGATCTGCGTCATGGTACCATCCGCAATCAGTTTCGCCATGGCCATGTGGTCGTGGCTCAAGGTGTTCGGGGTCGGATAGGCCTGTTCGAGGTTGAACATGCAGATCAAAGATTCGGCGGCCAGGGTGCTGTAGGCACGGAGCAGTCGCGAGTTTCCAGCGTGGACGATCAGGGCTGTGTGGAAATCAAGGTCCAGGCGTGAAACAAGCGCCCAGTCCGAGGCGGCCAGTGCCGCCGGCAGTTGCGAGGCGATGCCTACTAACTCATCGGAGACTTCCCTCCGTCGCTGGGCCGACCGGGCCGTGATGATCTCTGCCGCACCGATCTCCAGAATCTCCCTGACGCCGTAGATCTCCTCAACGTCCTGATTCGTCAGTTCGATCACGAAGACGCCCCGGTTGGGCCTGTTGACCAACAGGCCCTCCTGGCACAGGCGCTGGAGCGCCTCGCGCACGGATGGACGCGAAACGCCGAGCTGCCTCGCCACGAGGGCCTCGTTGATCTGCTCGCCGGGTGCGAAGAGGCCGTGGACGATCCGCTCGCGAAGCAGGTCCGCAATCCTGACGGCGATGGGTTTCGGTGTGATGGCGGAAAGGCCCGCTGCTTTGGTCATCTCTTCCCGATTCCTCTCTTTCCTGGCGAGAGGCCCTCTGGCAGCCGTCATCACACTCCTGTTGGCAGTCGGTCCCCGGGCCGCTCCCGCCTAAGTCTAGAGCCGTCGGTGACCGCGCTCCGCAGCACTCACCGCGAGGGGGATCTCGTGCGGCGGACCGGTAGCGACCAGTTCGGAGATAGCCCTGTGGTCCTCTTTTCCGGACTCGGCGACAAGCGTCATATTGAACTGAAGGTCCACAGGGATGAACCTGTCCCGGTCGCGCACTTCCCATCGGGCCCGGCCGAACGGGCCACGATGGCATCCGCGGCGGCGAGCTCCACGGTCTCACGGGCAAAGTAGATGTCCTCGACGTCTTCCCTGGTCCGCTCGGCCAGCTGGTCGGGCGGGCAGGGCGGGAGGACCGAAGGTCCTGGGCTACTTAGGCATGGACTTCCTGCTCGTGGGAGGCATGGTCCCGGGATTCGATCTGGAGCGTGCTGTGGCCGGTGTCGAAGTGCTCTCCGAGGCAGGCGAGGAGCTCATCGAGTATCGCGTGGGATCCGTCAGCAATCGTCCCATCGTCCACGACGACGTGGGCGGAGAACACGGGCACACCCGAGGTGATGGTCCAGGCGTGCATGTCGTGCACGTCCTGCACGCCGGGAACACTCAGCAGGTGGGCGCGCGTCTCCTCAAGGTCCATGTCCTTCGGAGTGGCTTCCATCAGCACATTCAGAACGTCCTTCAGCAGGCTCCACGCCCTTGGCAGGATCAGGAGTGCAATGGCTATCGAGGCGATCTGGTCAGCGAGCATCCAGCCTGTCAGCCAGATGATGATGCCGGCGATGATCACCGCCACCGAGCCGAGCAGGTCACCCAGGACCTCCAAGTAGGCGCCCCGAACATTGAGGCTTTCCTTCTGGCCCGACTGGAGAATCAGCAACGAAACGAGGTTCGCCACGGCCCCGGCAATCGCCGCAAACAGCATGGGCCCGGATTCGACCTCGACGTCCGTGCCGAGGCGCTGGACCGCCTCGACGAAGATCAGGACGGCAATCGCCGCGATTGCGACTCCGTTCAGCAGGGCGGCGAGCACCTCGACGCGCTGGTAGCCGAAGGTCCGCTTCGCGGACGCCGGTCGCGTCGCGATGACGCTGGCAATCAGGGCGATGAAGACTCCCGTCGCGTCCGTGAGCATGTGCCCGGCGTCGGCCAGTAGGGCCAGGGAGTTGGAGATCATCGCCCCGACCACCTGCATCAGGAAGATCGACGCGGTGATGCACAGCACGATGATCAGTTTCTTGCGGTGTCTTCCGGTGGCCGTCGAGTGGTCCCCCAGACCGTGGCTGTGGCCGTGGTGCCCGTGGTCGTCTGCCTTGGCCCTCGGTGCGCGATGGCCCGCGCTGAAGGCCCACCGGTGATGGTGGCCGCCGTGGCCATGCCCGTGACCCTGGTGGCTCGGGGCCGTCGGAGTCGGGGCTTTGCTGGGTGAAGTCATGCCGGCAAACATAGCAGGGTCGTCAGATTGTTGACAATGGGCCATCAACCGTTCGGCCTCGTTTGACTTGCATACCCCCCTTGGGTATAAAAGAGGCATGCGCATACCCTATAGGGGTACTTAATCAAGGGAGGGAACGTTCATGGCCACGGTTGAATTCCAGGTAACAGGCATGACGTGCGGCCACTGCGAGCTGTCCATCCGCGAAGAGGTGCACGAGGTGGCGGGCGTCGAGTCTGTCGAGGTAAGCCACCAGACAGGAAGGCTGGTGGTCACTGGCGACCGAACTGTCGACGCCGCTGCAGTCATCGCCGCCGTCAAGGAGGCTGGCTACCTGGGGGTGCTGTCGTCGTAAAGGCAGCATGACGGCTGGGGCCTACGCAGCGACTGCGGCCGCGACTCGATCCGGCTCGCGCGCTGGACCCTCGGCACAATCAAGACCCACCTTCGCCTACAAGGTCGCCGCGATCCCCTGGCCGCCCGGCCTGCTGAACCAATGCTCGCAGGAGCCGCGATAGCGTTCTCCAGCGTCTTTGTGGTCATCAAAGGTCTTCCGCCTGCGCACTTCAAGAGCCAGACGGGCAATACGTCACCGGCCACTGCGCACTCCCGTGCACGGCAGCCGATCGACGAACCCACAACCCCATCCACCGAAAGGAACCCCCATGGGAAGCTGCTGTAGCACGAACAACACCCCCACCAACAGCAAGCGCGAGGACCTGACCCTCACCACCGCACCGGCACAGGCCGACGACGCTGTCACTACCTGCCCGGTTATGGTCGGCACCACAGTAGTGAAGGCTGTCGCAGAGTCCGCCGGCCTCTTCCGCGACCACGAAGGCAAGCGCTACTGGTTCTGCTGCGCCGGCTGCGGCCCGGCCTTCGACGCTGACCCGGCAAAGTACGCGCACGCCGTCTGACGCACGGCGGCAGGAGCGGACCCTGAGCGCGCGGTGGCCTAGCCTGGCCGCTGCGCCCTCGCCGTGTCCGCCTTTCGGCAGAACGGGATCCATCGTCGACAGCACCCCCAGAGGACCGTGCCAGGACAGCGGTTGCGCTGGACGCTGACTCTGGGGTGCCCGTGGCGATCGAAGGCCAGGCCAGGAATCCGGCCGGCCGACAACGAGCAGCACTGCAGCGGAAGGGATCCATGGCATGGATTCCCGCACCCGCGTGGCGGCACAGGACCACTCGCCGTCTCAGCCGCCCCTGCGCGGAAGACCATGACTACGAGCACCACGCGGCCTCCGGCCACCTGCAACGACCTCGACCAATGCCATGCGGCCCACGGTTATCTCGCCGACAATCGGCTCTCTGGCGGCAATGCTCCGAGATGAAGCGCGGGCTGGCAAGATGCAGGAGGCCACCGAAGCTATCGCCCGGTCCGTTCGCGCCTGAACCCGCAGCCAGGTCCCCTGCGATGCGGGGCGAGGAAGAACTTGGCGGTGCGCTTCACCTCGTCGAGTGCGGGATCGGGCCCGACTGCCAATTCGTCCAGCAGGGGCTGGCTGCCTACGGTCACGCTGTGGCCGTCGACGACGCCGGTGACGCCCTTGCCCTCCATGTCCTCGCGTCGAGCGCGATGGTGTCGACGCTTGGGGTGGACTCGAGCACCTCAGGGCCTTGATCAGGATCCCTAGCGGTGCGCCGCGCCCGGTGCCGACCAGGACGGCGATCTAGGTCATGCGTGATGGTGAGCGGCAGATCCCTCCGCCGTACCCGCGATCGAGGAGAGGTGCTTCCAGCCGCCATCGCTCAAGGCGTGGTAGGCAACGTGCAGTTCTTTGGCCGGGCTCTTGGAGGACTCGAGGTCGTTTCCGTCGAGGGCAGCGGCCAGCCTTCCGGCCGAATCCACGAACGTCTCGGCCGTTTGCCGAAGCTCTTCAGGCCAAGCAGTGGCAGCGACGGCAGTGCGGGCATGCCGGAGAAGGGCGGACCACTCCGGGTCTATGGTCGGGGACGGTTTGCCGATGGAGGTTGCTATGCCGTGGAAGCCGACGCCGTCGATGTAGGTCAGGGCCGCGATCAGCCCTGCCGTGGTGCCTGAGTCGTGGCTCGAGTCGCTGTGCGTCATGACGTTGCTTCCTTTCGGGCAGCCGCTTGATCTTTGGGCTGGGATCAAGGATGACCTCCACCGGGGAAGGGCTCAAGGATCGCGCCTGCTGACTTTGTCCACTCGAAGAAGAAGGACGGAGCCACTCCTTCGGGATCCAAGCATCGATCGCGCCGCGCGCAGGAGCCCGCCGGGGATATCCCCGCCAGGCGGCAGCCCAGTCCATGACGAAGTAGGCCGCGGGGGCGTCCGGCCGGCAAGCGCGATCTCGGATCCAGGTCTGCTATCCGCCGCGGTGAGGGCACGGCGACGGATTGGGCTCGTGCGTAGAACCCGCCCCTCGGCTTGAACTGAACGCCACCGGCGGCTTTCGCCCTGGTCTCGGGTACTCGGTGACCGACCTGTCCCCGGTCACGTGGGTCTTGTTGTAACGCCCTCGGTCCCGTCTGCTTCTGCCGACGGGACCGAGGGACGGGGTACGGGCCCTCACTCGATATAGCTGAGGACCCCCATCATCCCCTGGGCGGCGTGGTAGGCGTTGTGGCAGTGGTAGAGCCACTGGCCGGGGTTGTCCGCATCGAGGACGACGGAGACCGTGGCGCCCGGGCGCACGATGACGGTGTCCTTCCTCGCTCCGGACTGGCCGATCTGGAACGTGTGGCCGTGCACGTGCATGGGGTGCCACATGGTGCCTTCGTTGACGAAGTCGATCTGGACGCGGTCCCCCTCCCGCACCTCCAGGGCACCGTCGTAGGGGCTGTGCATGGCGAAGCGCCTGCCGTTGATGCCCCAGTCGTAGGCCATCATCGACCCTGTCAGCCTGACGGTGTGAGTCACTGTCGGGGCCTTCGCGGGGAGGCGGACCTCGGCTGCGGAGGCGAGTTGGCCGCCGTCGACCACAGTCCCGCCGAGCTCGGAGGGCAGCGCGGCCGGAATGGGCTCCTTGCCGCTTCCGGTGCTGATGCGCCCCAGGGCGAGGCCGGTCTTGCCCTCGGGAAGGGCCATGAGCGGGGTCCAGCCGGCCGGAACGGTCAGCAAGGCGTCGATCCGCTCGCCCATGCCGAGCACGACAGCGTCGACGTCCTTGCGCTCCACGGGGTAGCCGTCGGTGTGGGTCAGCGTCAGGCGGACCCCGGGTGCGCCGACGCGGTAGGCGGTGTCGCCGGCGGCGTTGATGATCCGAAGCCGGACGCGGTCCCCCGGCTTTGCCGTGATGGTCTCGGGGTCGGAGGGGGTGCGGCCGTTGAAGAGGTGCAGCGGGTAGCGCACGTCCCCAGCATCGCCGCCGAGGAAGTCGCTCGACGCGCCCATGGACATGTGCTTCCCGCCCATCATGCCGCCGCTGTGCATCTCGCCCATGCCCTTGGACAGTTCGGCCAGAACGTCGTTGGGGGTCCCGGTGACCCCGTCCATCCAGTCGTCCAGAAGGATGATCCACTCGTGGTCGTAGTCCTTGGCCTCGTCGGGGTCGTCCACGATGAGCGGCCCGTAGAGGGCACGCTCGCGCTGGAGCTCGATATGGGAGTGGTACCAGTGGGTGCCGGAGTGGGGCAGGCGGAAGCTGTAGGTGAAGTCGGCGCCGGCCCCGATTGGCTGCTGGGTCAGGGTCTCCACTCCGTCCTGGTCGTTGGCCAGGGCCAGACCGTGCCAGTGGATGACCGTAGCCTCGGGCAGGCCGTTGTGGAGGGCGACCTGGAGCCGGTCACCCACACTGCCCCGGAGCAGTGGCCCGTTGATGGCGCCGTTGTAGCCCCAGGTGGGGATCTTCTTCGCGTCAATGGCGACCGTGGCGGGGGCCGCCGTGAGGGCCTTCTCCACTGTCTTACCCGTGGACCGGCGGGCCTGCTCGAGTGCCTGCACGGCCGAGTCGCTGGCCAGGACGCGGCGCGTGGCCGCGGCGGAGGGAGCGGAACAGGCTGCCAGCAGCGCGGCCGAGGCTGTGGCGAGGGACAGCCCGAGCAGCCGGCGGCGGGTGAGCGCTGCCTCCGGGAATCGGGGCGTGGTCGGTTTCAGGTAGTTCATCTGGTGGTCCTTCCTGTGCAGTCCGAGCCGCGTTTGGGGGCTTGGGACCGTTGCCTTAGCCGTCGATGAAGAGGGCTAGGTGGGAGTCGTCGGAGTTCTTGATGGCCAGCTGCGCGCCCCAAGCCGTGCTCGAGGGTCGGACGCCGCTGCCCTCGTCCACGGGATCGGTGTAGATCCCAGGCGGTTCGAGGGCGTGGTCGCCGCCTACTCCGGGCTTCTGCGGGGACGCGGCATCCGCTACGTGGTGGCGGCTGAGGCCGGTCTAGGTCTGGGTGTCGTCGAAGAGGCCGGTGGCAGAGAGCGGTTTACGTGCGGCTTATCGAAAGCTGGTGCAGCGAAGGAGCCGGCAGCGGGGGGCCGCGGTAGGAGAGGAAGCCGGCGACGGCAGGATCCGCCCGGAGCGAAGGCTGCTCAGAGGGCAGCAAGGGCTGTGCGCTGTCGGGGGACGGCGGGGCCAGAACGCAGACCGTGCCGGTGTTGGCCGCAGGGTTCTGCGGCTCGGTGGGGCACGTGCGCTCTCCCATGAGCATGGAGGCGGGCTGGTCGGCAGTAGAGGCTGCCGCAGCGTGGTCGCCCGCCATCCCAGCCATGCCCGCATGCGAGAGGGAAAGGCCGTGCATGCCCATAACGCCGAGCACGATCAGGACTGCGGCGAGGACGCCCAGGTAGGAGGCGCGGGCTGCACGCCGGAACCCCTGTCCTTCCATGCCGCTGCCTCCTTGGTCGCTCACTGGGCCAGACTGCCTCGATCTACAATACCCACCCCGGGTATCGGAGCGCTAGACGGGGACGGCCGCGACGGTGATTGCCCGGGCAATTCCGCGGCGTCGCGCCTCACTCAAGACGTAGACGCGGACGAGCCCGAGGGGTGGAGTACCAGACACTCCAATGCTCGTTGGCGTCTAGCGTAGATGTTCAATGAGCCCTACGTAGGATTGTCAACAACCTGACTGGGCAGGCCGAGCTGCTGTCCGCGCGCGAGTCGGTCGAGGGCTCGGCGTGAAGGGCGCCAACGAGCGCGAGCCCCGTCCTTTGGGACGGGGCTCGCACTCGTTCTGCTTTTGCGTGTTGAGGACTGGCGGCAGACTAGCCGATCGGTGTGGGCGGACGTTCGCCGCTGAGCAGGGCGAGCGCGTTCTCGGCGGCGAGCATCGCCATCGCGGTGCGCGTCTCCACGGTGGCGGAGCCCAGATGCGGCAGCAGCACCACGTTGTCGAGCTCCAGCAGCGCGGGATGCACCGTGGGCTCGTTCTCATAGACGTCCAGTCCGGCACCCGCGATCTGGCCCTCACGCAGCGCCGACGCGAGCGCCGCTTCGTCGACGATCGGCCCGCGCGCGGTGTTGACAAGGTACGCAGAGCTCTTCATCGCCGCGAGCTGCTCGGCACCGATCAGGTGATGCGTGGCAGGCCCGTAGGGGCAGTGCAGCGAGACGACGTCGGAGACGGCCAGCAGCTCGTCGAGATCGACCCGCTGGGCGCCCAGCTCGGCGGCGATCTCGGAATCGATCTCACTGCGCGACTGGTAGACGATCTCCATGCCGAAGGCCTTGGCCCGGCGCGCGGTCGCCTGGCCGATGCCGCCCATGCCGACGACGCCGAGGGTCTTTCCCTGCAGCCCGCTGCCGAGCAGGAAGAACATGCCCCACTTCCAGGCCTGGCCGGAGCGGATGAGCCGCTCGCCCTCGCCGAGCCGGCGGGTCGCCATGAGGATGAGGCTGAGCGCGATGTCGGCCGTGGCGTCCGTGAGCACGCCGGGGGTGTTGGTGGCCACGACGCCCCGCTCGGTGCAGGCCGGCACGTCGATGTTGTCGTAGCCGACGGCGACGTTGGCGACGACCTTGAGCTGCGGGCCGGCGGCGTCGAGCAGCTCGGCGTCGATGCGTTCGGTCAGCAGGCTCACAATCGCCTCGGCGCCGGCCACCCGGCGCAGGAGCTCCTCGCGGCCAATCGATTCCGGGCCCTGCCAGGCATCGACGTCGTGCTCGGCGCGGAGCTTCTCGATGGCGGCGTCGGGGATACGCCCCGTGACGACGACCCGGCTCATGCCGTCTCGATCCACTCGCGCAGGCGGCCGAGGCCGTCGCGGATGTCGGCCACGTCGATGCCCGAGTAGGCGAGCCGGATGTACTGCCGCTCCTCGCCAGGCTGGCGTCGGCCGAAGTGCTCACGCGTGCAGAAGGAGACGCCGGTCTTGTACAGGGCCTCCGTGGCGAAGTCGCCGACTGCCGTGAAGCCCAGGCGCTCCATGGCCTCGGTGACGTCGGGGAACAGGTAGAACGTCGACTGCGGTACGGCGACGTGCATGCCCGGGATCGCGTTCAGGAGCTCGCATGCGGCATCCCGACGCTCGCGCAGGACGTCGAGCATCTGCTGCACGGGCTCCTGGGGGCCGCGGAGCGCCTCGATGCCGGCCCACTGTACGTAGTGCGTGGTGCACGACTCGTCGTTGGTGTTGAGCGTGCTGAGCACCTTGGCGATCTCCACCGGGGCGACGGCGCAGCCGAGGCGCGAGCCGGTCATGGCGAACTTCTTGCTGAACGTGTACAGGATGACCGTGCGCTCCGCCATGCCGGGGAGCGAGGCGATCGAGCTCGAGACCCCCTCGTAGCGGGTCTCGAAGTAGGCCTCGTCCGAGAGCACCCAGAGATCGTGCTCCTGGGCGATCTGTGCAATGGCCTCGCGCTCGGCCGCCGTGGACTCAGCCGAGATGGGGTTCTGCAGGTCGTTGTAGATGATGGCGACCGTGTTCGGGGTGATCGACGCGCGCACCTGGTCGAGGTCGATCGCGAAGCCCTCGCTCGTGGGCAGGTAGCGGTAGGGCACCGCCGTGCCGCCGAGGTACTCGATCTGCGACTCGTAGATCGGGAAGCCGGGGTTCGGGTAGAGCACCTCCTGGCCGGGGTTCATGACGGCCTGGAGGAACTTGGTGATGACGGGCTTGCCGCCGGTCATCACCACGACGTTCTCGGGGGTGAAGCTGATGCCGCGACGGGAGCCGAGGTCGTCGGCGAGGGCCTCACGCAGCTGCGGGATGCCAGGGCCGGGGCAGTAGCCCGTGTAGCCGTCCGCGATGGCGCGGTTCATCGCCTCGACGATGTGCGGGGCCGTCGGGATGTTGATGTCGCCGAGGTGGAAGGGGTACACGCGGTTCCCCTGGGCCTTCCACGCGGCCGCGGCTTGCGCGACGCTGAAGGCGGTCTCGGTGCCCAGGCGTTCGAGCCGGTGTGCGAGTTTCTGCATGCAGTTCCACTCCTCATCGAGTTGACGGTCAGTCTTCCGGCGGATGCAGGATTAGTATGGAACTAATATATCAACCCGCGCACTCTGATGTGCAACAGATCTCATAGAAAACAGCGCCAGATGTCGGGATCTCCCGGAGAGCGTCGCGGCCGCGGCGGAGGCACGGGTCGGCATCTGCCCCGGAGGATCATCCAGTCGGCCGCGCCGACAGCCCCAGACCCGGCTTGCGCCGGTGCACCGAGAAGTACACGAGACCCTCGGCGCCTGCCGTGAACCCACGCCGCGTGCGCCGCGGGAGCCACACGATGCCGCCGGGTTCGAGCGCGACGTCTCCGCCCGCCGTCGTGAGGATCCCGGAGCCGGAGACGACGTGCAGGATCACGTCGAGGTCGGGGCCTGCGTGCTCGCCGATCGAGCCGCCGGGCCCGAGGGCGATGACGTTCGCGTCGAGGTCCCGCTCGTCCGCGGCGAGCCGCCACACGGCCCCCTGCCCCTCTGCGTCGCGCGCGAGTGCGCTCGTGTTGGCGAGGACGCGGGGGAGGTCTTCTGCGCGGGGATCGACCATGGGCGCCACTCTAGCCATCCAGCGCGGCTGCGCCCCGTGGTGGTCGGGGGGCCCCGATCCTCTGGCCCGATATCCTGAACCACATGAGCGATACCCTTCCGACGTGCCCCGAGTGCGGCAGCGAGTACACCTATGAGATGGGGGAGCTGCTCGTCTGCTCGCTCTGCGCCCACGAGTGGGAGGCCCGCATCGGTCAGGGGGCCAATGGAGGTGCTGCGCCTGAGGGCGCCCGCGAGATCCGCGACGCGGTCGGCAACCCCCTCGCCGACGGCGACACCGTCACGGTCGTGAAGAGCCTCAAGGTCAAGGGCAGCTCCCTCGTCATCAAGGTCGGCACCAAGGTCCGCGGGATTCGCCTCGTGGACGGTGTCGGCGATCATGACATCGACTGCAGGATCGAGGGCGTGGGCCCGATGCAGCTCAAGTCCTCCGTCGTGAAGAAGGCGTAGCGGCCCCTACCGCCGCGGCGCCCGCTGCGAGCGGGCATGATGGAATCCATGAGCACCGAGCGCATCAGCATTCCGACCGACTCCGGGGACGTCTCCGGCGTCTACACGCGGCCGGAGGGCGCTGACGCGACCGTCGTCGTCGCCCACGGCGCCGGCGCCGGGATGGACCACCCCTTCATGGCGGGCTACTGCGAGGCCCTCGCCGGGCTCGGGATCGCGGCCCTGCGCTTCAACTTCGCGTACATGGAGGCCGGAAAGAAGGTCCCGGACCGAGCGCCCAAGGCCATCCCGGTGTGGGCGGCCGCGCTCGCGGAGGCCCGGCGGCGGTCAGAGGGCGAGCCGATGTGGGCCGCGGGGAAGTCGTTCGGCGGCCGCATGGCCTCCATGGCCGTCGCCGAGGGCGCCATGGACGCCGCGGGCCTCGTCTTCCTCGGCTATCCGCTGCACCCGGCGGGGAAGCCCGAGAACCTGCGCGACGAGCACCTGTACGGGCTCAGGGTCCCGATGCTCTTCCTCCAGGGAACCCGGGACACGCTCGCCACGCGCGACCTCCTCGAGGGGGTGGTGACGAAGCTGCCCACCGCGACGCTGACGTGGTTCGACGACGCCGACCACTCCTTCGCGGTCAAGGGCGCCAAGCGCGCCCCCCACGAGATCGGGGGATCGCTCGCGGCCCCGACGGCGGAGTTCATCCGGGCGCAGCGGGACTGACGTGGACTTCGAGGCGCCGCTCTGGCGCTACCCCGGGCCCGGCGGCTGGCACTTCGTGACCCTCCCGCCCGAGCTCGCGGACGAGCTCCGGGAACGCACTGCCGGCACCCGGGCCGGCTTCGGCTCCATCCGGGTCCGGGCCACGGCTGGCGGCGTCTCGTGGGACACCTCCCTCTTCCCCGACGCGGCCTCCGGCTCCTACCTCCTGCCCGTGAAGAAGGCCGTTCGGACCGCTGCCGGCCTCGGGGACGGCTCTCTCGTGAGGATCGGGCTCACCCTGCCCGGCGAGGACTGACGGGCCGGACGGGCCCAGAGGACCACATGCCCAGGTCCGGGCGACCGTGGCTCACACGCGCTGCCCGCCGGCGCCCCGGTCACCCCCGCCTGTGGTGCCCCCGTCGCCGTCGCGCCCGCCCGGGGTGCCCCGCCCGCCGTCGTGCCCCCCGTCCGGCCGCAGGGCGCGCACGGCCGCGCTGACGGTGGGATAGAAGTGGTCCGGCCCGAACCGGGCCCGGGTCCCGAAGCGCAGGAGCCGGTCCTTGACCGGGCCCTTGAGCTCGGCGAAGACGAACTCGATCCCTCGGTCGGCGAGCCACTCGTCGAGGTCGACGAGCTCGTCGAGGGCCGTCGTGTCGATCCCCGTGATCGGCTCCGCCGCGAGGATGACGTGCGTGACATCCCGGTCCGCGTCATCCTCCGCCTCCTCGACGAGCGAGCGGACGAACCCGGTGAACACCGCGCCGTTGGCGAAGAACAGCGGGGCGTCGAAGCGGGCGATGACGAGGCCCGGGACGCGGACGCCCTCGGGGTGGCGGGAGAGGTCGTGGTAGCCCGGGATGTCCGGGAGGTCGCCGAGCTCTGCGCGGTACGGGGCCCACGCGCGGCGCACGAACTCGAGCAGCGCGAGGGCCACCGCGACCACGACCCCGGGAAGAACCCCGAGCGTCGTGACGCCGAGGAAGGCCGCCGCCAGGACCACGGTCTCGCTGCGGCTCATCCGCGCGAGCCGCGCGATCGCCCCGAAGTCGATGAGGCCCACGACGGCGGCGATGACGACGGCGGCGAGCGCGGCGGTGGGCAGGTACTCGGTCGCGCCGGGGGCCACCAGCATGAACCCGACGACGAGCACCGCCGAGATGACCCCTGCGAGCTGGCTCTTGGCCCCCGTCGCGACGGCGACGGGGGTGCGCGACGAACTGCCGGAGACCGGGAAGCCGCCGAAGAGGCCGGTCGCGGTGTTGGCGATGCCGACGGCGGCGAGCTCGCGGTTGCCCGACACGCGCAGGCCGTCCCGGCGGGCGAGGCTCTGCGACAGGACCCCCGTGTCCGCGAAGGACATGAGGGCGATGCCGGCCGCAGGGGCGACGAGCCCGAGGGCGTCGCCCCACGTCACCCCGCCGAGCGACGGCGCCGGCAGGCCTTGAGGGAGCGCCCCGGTAACGGGCACCCGCTCGCCCAGGCCCGCGGCCCACGTGACGACCGAGGCGAGCACGACGGCAGGCAGCACGCCCGCGAGCCGCTGGCCGAGGAACCGGCCGACGGCGATCACGGCGAGCGCGCCGAGGCCCAGTCCCGCGGCGGCGACGTTCGTCTGGCCGGATGCGACCGCTGCGGCGATGGCGGCGAGCCGCTCCCACGCCGACCCTTTCCCGGAGTCCAGACCGAGCAGCACGGGCAGCTGGGAGGCGATGACGACAAGCGCGATGCCCGCGAGGTAGCCGATCCGGATGGGCCGGGACAGCAGGCCCGTGATCGCGCCGAGCCGCAGGACGGAGGCGAGGACCATGATGCCGCCCATGATCACGGCGAGCAGGCCCGCGAGCGCGAGCGCCTTCTCGGGGCTGCCCGCCGCGAGCGGGAGGATCGCGGCGGCGATCATGGGCGCGAGCGCGGAGTCCGGCGCGAGGACGAGCACCCGGCTCGGCCCCACGACCGCGTAGACGATCATCGGCACGATCGTCGCGTACAGCCCTGAGACCGGCGGCAGGCCCGAGGCCTGCGCGTACGCCATGCCCGAGGGGATGAGGAGCCCGAAGAGGGCGGCGCCCGCGAGGGCGTCCTTGCGCAGCCAGTCCGGCTCGTACCTCGTGAGCCACGGTGCGAGAGGGAGCCAGCGCGGCAGGCGGCCGATCGGCGACGTGCCTCCCTCGGTGCGCTCCATGCACGGGATCATTCCGCGTCGCGGTCACGCGCGCCAGAGCCCGCCGAAGGGGGAGTGGCAGGATGGGGGGATGAGCACAGCTGTCGTCGTGGGGAGCGGGCCCAACGGGCTCGCGGCCGCCGTGCATCTGGCCGACCGGGGGCTCTCGGTGCGCGTCCTCGAGGCGGAAGACCGGATCGGCGGCGGCTGCCGCAGCTCCGAGCTGACCCTGCCGGGCCTCGTGCACGACGAGTGCTCGGCGTTCCACGCCCTTGCCGCCGGCTCGCCGTTCCTCGCGGGCCTCGGCCTCGAGGAGCACGGGCTGCGCTGGCTCTGGCCCGAGGTCCAGCTCGCCCACCCGCTCGACGGGGGGCGGGAGGCCCTGCTGTGGCGGGACGTGGCGCAGACCGCGGCGGGCCTCGGGGACGACGGCGCGGCATGGGACGCGCTCGTCGGCCGGACGGCGCGGGGCTTCGGCGACCTGCTCGAGGACATCATGCGGCCGCTCGTCCACCTTCCCCGCCACCCCGTCGCGCTCGCCCGGTTCGGGCTCGACGCCGTCCTGCCGGCCTCCGTCGTCGCCCGCAGGTGGCGCGGCGAGGAGGCACGGGCCCTCTTCGGCGGCATCGCCGCGCACGCCTTCGCCCGGCTCGACGCGCCGTTCACGGGATCCATCGGGATCGTCCTCGCCGCCTCCGGCCACGCCGTCGGTTGGCCCGTCGCCGCCGGCGGCTCGGCATCGATCACCGACGCGCTCGCGGCCCGGCTGCGCGCGCTCGGGGGGACGGTGGAGACGGGGCGCAGGGTAACGGACGCGCGCGAGCTCGACGCCGACGTCGCCCTCCTCGACGTCGCCCCCGGCGCGGCGGCCCGCATCCTCGCCCCGAGCCTGCCCGCACGCACGGCGCGCGCCTATCGGCGGTACCGCCACGGCCCGGCGGCGTTCAAGGTCGACTACGCGGTCGAGGACGGCATCCCATGGGCCTCGGCAGGCGCGCGCCTGGCCGGGACAGTGCACCTCGGGGGGACCCTCGAGGAGATCGCCGCGGCCGAGGCGGCGACCGCGCGCGGCACGATGCCGCAGCGGCCCTTCATCCTCGTCGGCCAGCAGTACCTCGCGGACCCGTCGCGCTCGCAGGACGGCGTCCATCCGGTCTGGGCGTACGCGCACGTCCCGCACGCGTGGGCCGGCGACGGGCTCGAGGCCGTGACCGCCCAGATCGAGCGCTTCGCCCCGGGCTTTCGTTCCCGGGTCCGGGCCATGGCGGTGCGCAGCCCGGCCGCGATCGAGGCGTCCAACGCCAACTACGTGGGCGGGGACATCAGCACGGGCTCGAATGGGGGGCTCCAGCTCCTCGTCCGGCCACGGCCCGCGCTCGACCCGTACGCGACCGGCGTCCCGGGCGTCTACCTGTGCTCGGCCGCGACCCCGCCGGGCGCCGGTGCCCACGGCATGCCCGGCTACCGCGCGGCCGAGGCGGCCCTCGCGTGGCTCGCCCGCGGCTAGGCCGAAGTTAGGGTGGACGGGTGCAGGACTTCCCCTTCGACCTCCTCAGGCGCTTTCCCGACGTCGAGGCCGAGAACCTCCAGGCCCACGACGCGACGGACCGGCTCCTCGCGGCCCGGGGCCTCGCCGACGCGTCGGCGCGCGGGCTCGACGGCGCCCAGGTTGCCGTCATCGGGGACGCGTACGGGGCCATCACGCTCCAGCTCGCAGCGGCCGGGCTCACCGGCGTCAGGGTCCACCAGGATCTCGCGACCGGCCGGGCCGCGCTCGCGGCCAACGCCGCGCGGCTCGGGCTCGCCGGGACGTTCGAGCCCCGCGAACTCGACGCGGGTCTCCTGCGCGGCGCCCGGCTCGTGCTCGCCCAGCTGCCGCGCGGGCTCGCGGAGCTCGAGGAGGCCGCGGACGCCGTCGCGCGCTGGGCCGCGCCGGACGCCATGCTCATCGCGGGCGGGCGGGTCAAGCACATGAGCCTCGGCATGAACGAGGTCCTGCGCACGCGCTTCGCTGACGTCGCGGCGGGGCTCGCGTCGCAGAAGTCGCGGCTGCTGACCGCGAGCGGGCCGCTGCCCGTCCCCGACCGCCCGCCGTTCCCCGTGTGCGAGCCGCAGGGCGACGTCGGGCTGACCCTGTGCGCCTACGGGGGCGCCTTCGCGGGGGCGCGCCTCGACATCGGCACGCGTTTCCTCCTGGGCTTCCTCGACCGGATCCCGGCCGGGGACGCGGTGGACCTCGGCTGCGGCACGGGCGCCCTCGCCGCCGCCTACGCCCTCCGGCATCCGGGTGCCCGGGTCGTCGCGACCGACCGCTCGGCCGCGGCTGTCCGCTCGGCCCGGGCGACCGCGGCGGCGAACGGGCTCGCGGACCGGATCCGGGTCGAGCACGACGACGCCGGCGGCCTGCTCGCGGCGGGCTCGGCCGACGTCGTGCTCCTCAACCCGCCGTTCCACCTCGGCTCCGCCGTCCACGCGGGCGCCGGCATGCGGCTCATCGAGGCGGCCGGGCGGATCCTGCGCCCCGGCGGTGAGCTGTGGTGCGTCGCGAACCGGCACCTCGACTACCGGCGCACCCTCGCCGGCGCCGTCGGGCGCACGGAGGCGGTGGGCCGCAGTCCCAAGTTCACGGTGACCCGGTCTGTGCGCCGCGGCTGAGCCCGAACTCCGCGAGCAGTCCCGCGAGCGTCTCCTCTCCATTGCGCACGAACGCGGGGTCGTTGCCCTCGGTCGCGACCGAGAGCAGCCCGAAGTGCAGGGCCCAGCCCGCCGCCCGGAGCCAGCACGCCTCCCCATAGCCGCTGCCGTCGTGCTCGAGGAGCGAGCGGAACCTCTCCCGGTCCTGGGCCCGAAAGAGCTGCCAGGCCGCGGCGAGGTCTGCCGCCGGATCGCCCGCGCACACGTCGCCGAAGTCGATGACCCCGGCGAGGCCGCCGTCCGGGGCGAAGAGCACGTTGCCCGCGTGCAGGTCCCCGTGGATCCAGCGGCGGGGGCCGTCGAGCTCGGGCGTACCCCGCAGCCGATCCCACAGCCGCGCGAGGGCAGGAACATCCCCGGCGCCGATCCGGGCCGGGCACGGCGCGCCGGGCCCGCCGTGCCGGGAGGGCGCCCCGAGCTGGGAGAGGACGGCGAGGCGCGAGCCGACGGCGGTGTCGAGACCAGCGAGCCCGCCGCCGCGGAAGGGGTTCTCGGGCGCGCCGGCCGGAGCGGGCGTGTGGAGGGCTCGAAGGAAGGCCGCGAGCGCGGGGACAGCGGACGCGCGCTCGGCAGCGGGGACCTCGAGCCCCGGCGTGCCCTCGGTCCAGCGGCAGACGCTCCATGGCCACGGATAGCCGCGGCCCGGCCGTCCCTCGCGCACAGGCACGGGCAGCGCGACCCCGACGCCGGCATCGGCCAGGCGAGCGGCGAGCGCGGGGACCACATCGAGCTCCTTCCGGACGAGCTCCGCCGCGAGCGCCCGGCGGGGGACGCGCACGCACAGGCCGTCGCCGAGCCGGTAGACCACGTTGTCCCAGCCGACGGCAGCGGGGCGCAGGGGCAGGCGTGCGAGGTCGGGGTGCTGGTCGGCGAGGAGACCGGCGACGAGCCCGAGGGTGATGGGGAACTCCTCCGACGGGACCGCCGAGGCGGCCGGGACGCTGGTCATGGGCACGCCTTTCGCGAGTGCGGTCAATGCACGGCTGTTCACGGTAACGTACTCCTAGAACCGCGTTGGCTCAGGCAGACAGCAGGCAGACAGTACGGCGCGGCCGAGGGGACCTGGGGAAGGACACTGTGACGGAGCCACGCCAGCCCGCCGCCCGACGCGGTACCAACCTGCCGCGGATGGGCGACTTCAACCTGACCGTGATCCTCGACGCCATCCGCCGCTCCGAGGCCGGCCTGAGCCGGGTCGAGCTGGCCCAGATCGTCGGACTGTCCCCGCAGACCATCTCCAACATCTCCCGCCGCCTGCTCGACCAGAGGCTCATCGTCGAGGCCGGCAAGGAGGGCACCGGGCCCGGCAAGCCGCGCACCATCCTGCGGCTCAACCCCACGGGCATGTACGCCGTGGGCGTGCACCTCGACCCGAGCATCATCACGGTCGTGCTCCTGGACCTCGTCGGCGCGATCGTCGCGAAGAACACGTTCACGACGCCGCGCAGCCACGTCCCGTCCGAGGTCGTCGCCGCGATCGCGGACTGCGTGGAGATGCTCATCGACTCCTCGGGCGTGGACCGCGCGCTTGTCGCTGGCGTGGGCGTCGCCGCCCCCGGCCCCATCGACCTCGACCGCGGCGCCGTCGTCGGGCCCCCGCTCCTGCGCGGCTGGGGCGACGTCCCCCTGCAGGCCATGGTCCAGGAGGCCACCGGTCTGGAGACGACGATGGACAAGGACGTCACGGGCGCCGCCGTCGCCGAGGTCTGGGCAGGCGGCCCGGGGAGCTCCGAGAGCTTCGCCGTCTTCTACCTCGGCACCGGCCTCGGCTGCGGGCTCGTCCTCGGCGGCGAGGTCTACCGGGGCAGCTCCGGGAACGCCGGCGAGATGGGGCATATCATCGTCGACCCGGACGGGCCCGAATGCTTCGACGGCTGCGGCATGCGGGGGACCATCGCGACGGTCCTCGAGCCGGTCCGCCTCGTCGGGGAGGCGATCGCCGCGGGCGCCCTGCCGCCCCTGCCGGCGGAGCCCGTCGCGGCCGACTTCCAGGCCGGCTTCGCGCGCCTGAGCGAGCTCGCGGGCGAGGGCCACGAGGCCGCCGTCGAGATCCTGCGCGGCGCGGCGCGGAAGATGGCCTGGGCGGCCGCCGTCGTCGGCAACCTCCTGGACGTCGAGCGCATGGTCTTCGGCGGGCCCTTCTGGGAGCCCGTCGCCGAGTTCTGCCTGGAGGTCATGCCGGACATGGTCAACGACCTGCTCGCCACGCGCGGCATCTACCGCGTCGAGCTCACCCGCACGGCCCTCGGGGAGGACGTCGGCGCCGTCGGCGCGGCGTGCCTTGTCCTCGAGCGCGCGCTCGCCCCCCGCGCGGAACGCCTCCTGCTCGGCGGGTAGCATGGAGGGACGGGCCGCCGCAGCCACGGTGCCCGGGCCAGCGCACACGAGGGGGAAACCGTGACGCAGCATGTGGACAGGGCGCCGCTCGAGGGCGTGGACCTCGAACGGGCCCACGAGACGATCGGAGCGATCACGGCCCAGTTCGAGGCCACGGTCGTGGGCCAGACGCGCCTCCGCGAGACGCTGCTCATCGGGCTCCTCACGGGCGGGCACGTGCTCCTCGAGTCCGTCCCTGGACTGGCCAAGACGACCGCCGCCGCGACGCTCGCCCACTCCATCCAGGCCGTCTTCCGCCGCATCCAGTGCACCCCGGACCTCCTGCCGAGCGACATCGTCGGAACCCAGGTGTACGACGCGCGGGACGCCTCCTTCACGACCCAGCTCGGCCCCGTCCACGCGAACATCGTGCTCCTGGACGAGATCAACCGCTCGAGTGCCAAGACCCAGAGCGCCATGCTCGAGGCGATGCAGGAGCGGCAGACCAGCATCGGCGGGCAGATCCACCGCCTGCCCGAGCCCTTCCTCGTGCTCGCGACCCAGAACCCCATCGAGCAGGAGGGCACGTACCAGCTGCCCGAGGCCCAGATGGACCGGTTCATGCTCAAGGACGTCCTCGACTACCCGAGCCCGCAGGAGGAGGCCGAGGTCCTGCACCGGATCGACCTCGGCGTCTTCGAGGCGGCCCGGGCCAGCCGCCCCGCCGCGGCGCTCGACGACGTGCGCGCGCTCCAGGACGCCGCCCGGAGGGTCTACCTCGACCCCGCGATCGTGCGCTACATCGTGGGCCTCGCCTACGTGACGCGGCACGCCGAGCAGTACATCGAGGCCCGCCTCGCCCGCTTCATCGAGTTCGGCGCGAGCCCGCGCGCGAGCATCGCCTTCAGCGCCGCGGCCCGGGCGGCCGCCCTCCTTGCCGGCCGCGACTACGTCGTGCCGGAGGACGTCAAGTCCCTCGCCCACCGCGTCCTGCGGCACCGCGTCATCCTCGGCTTCGAGGCCATCGCGGAGCAGGTCCCGGTCGAGACCGTCATCGACGCCGTCGTCGCGGCGGTCCCCACCCCCTAGGCGCCCGCCATGACGAGCCTCGTGACGAAGGTCAAGACGAAGATGTTCATCTTCGCCCACCGCCGCGCGCGCACGATGCTCGACGGCGAGTTCGGCTCCGTGTTCCGGGGCCGCAGCCTCGACTTCGACGACCTGCGCGCCTACGTGCCGGGGGACGAGGTGCGGGACATCGACTGGAAGGCCACCGCCCGGGTCGGCTCGCCCCTCGTCAAGCGGTACGCTGCCGTGCGCAAGCAGACCGTCCTGCTGCTCGCCGACACCGGGCGCAACATGGCCGCGGTCTCGCGCGGGGGCGAGCCCAAGAAGGAGATCGTGCTCATGGCCCTCGGCGTGGTCGGCTACCTCGCCCACCGCCACGGCGACCAGGTCTCCCTCGTCTCGGGGGACGCGTCGTCGTCCGAGACCGTGCCGCCCCGGGGCGGAGAGGGGCACCTCGAGCTCATCCTCCGCCGGGTCGACGACGCAGTCGGCCTCGACGCCGGGCCGAGCGACCTGACCGCCCAGCTCGCGCACGTGGCCCGCACCGTCGCCCGCCGGAGCCTCATGTTCATCGTCGCCGACGAGGCCGCCGTGGGGGAGGAGGATGCCTCCCTCCTGCGCCGCCTCGCGGCGCAGCACGAGATCCTCTGGTTCACGGTCCGCGATGCCGAGCTCGCCGGGGCCGCCGCCCCGCGGCGCAGCTATGACGTGGCCGACGGCGGGTACCTCCTCAGCCTCCTGGCCGAGGGCGGCGAGGTCGCCGAGGACTACCGCCGGCTCGTCGAGGAGCGCAGCTCCCGGCGCGCGCGGATCCTCACGGGCCTCGGGATCGTCGAGGCGCACGCCGACTCGGTCGAGGATGTCCTGCCGGCACTGTTCCGGCTCCTCGAGAGGCACCGCCGTGCCCGGTGACCCGCAGTTCTACGGCCCGCTCGGCTACTCCGGGTTCTGGCTCTTCCTCGGCCTGGCCCTCGCAGTCGCGGCACTCGGCTGGGTCGCCTACTCGGTGTGGAGCACCCGGCCGCCGCAGCCCGGCCGGGACGTCCCGGTGCCCCGCTTCCACGCCCCCGCGGGCCTCCGCCACGAGTACCTCGCGAAGATCGACGAGGTCGCCGCCCTGCTCGACGCGCGGGAGATCAGCCCGCGCACGGCGACCCAGGAGCTCTCCCGGATCGTGCGCGGCTTCGTGCAGGAGGCCACGGGCGTGCGCGCCTCGAAGATGACCCTCGACGAGCTCCGCTCCCAGCGCGTGCCGGCCGTCGCCGAGGCGATCGAGCGCTTCTACCCGGCCGAGTTCTCGGCCGCCGGGGCGCATGACGCCGACGGCGCGCTCACGGACGCCAGGACGGTGGTGGGCACGTGGACCTGATCTTCGCGTGGCTCCTGATCCCCGGCGCGATCGCCCTCGCGGGGGCCCTCGTCCTCGTCGTGCGGCGCCGCAGGACCGGCGAGGAGGCCGTCCCCGTCGCCCACGGCGATCGTCTTGCCTCCCTGCCGAGCTACCAGCGGCTCGTGCGCCGACAGCGGCTCTGGCTCACCGTCGTCGTCCTCTCGGCGCTCGTGCTCGCCGGGGCGCTGCTCTTCGCCGCGGCCCGCCCCGCGCTCACGTCCTCGCAGCGGCCCGAGCAGCGTAGCCGCGACATCATCCTCTGCCTCGACACGTCCGGATCGATGAGCAGGGCCGACGCGGCGATCGTGGACGTCTTCGCCTCGATGGTGCGCGACTTCCGCGGCGAGCGCATCGGCATGACGATCTTCGACGCGAGCGGCGTCCAGGTCTTCCCGCTCACGGACGACTACAGCTACATCGAGGACCAGCTCGCCCGTGCGCGGGACGCCTTCGACCGGCGCAGCGCGGACCCCGCCTTCTTCGAAGGCACCCGGGAGGGCCGCGGCACATCGCTCATCGGCGACGGCCTCGCCTCGTGCGTGCAGAACTTCCCCCGGCTCGACACCGAGAGGCGGTCCCGGTCCGTGATCTTCTCGACCGACAACTACCTCGCCGGGACGCCGGTGTTCGCCCTCCCGGAGGCCGCCGACCTCGCCAAGGCCAAGGGCGTGCGCGTCTTCGCGCTCAACCCCGCGGACTTCGGCCCGCGCACGACGAACGAGGAGGCCCTCGAGCTCCGCGCGGCCGCCGAGTCCACAGGCGGGCAGTACTTCCCGCTGCGGAGCACGACGGCCGCGCGTTCGATCATCGACCAGATCCAGGCCAGCGAGGCCACGGCCACCCAGGGCAGCGCGCGTGGCCTCGTGGCCGACAGGCCGGACGTGCCGCTCGGCGTCGCCCTCGTCGCGGGGGCCTTCCTGGCCCTCGGCCTGTGGAGGGTGCGGTCATGACCCTGCTCCCCGTCTTCCCCTGGTGGGCCACCGTCGCCCTGACCCTGGCCGTGATGGGCGGGACCGGCTGGGCCGCGTGGCGCGCGCTCTCCGCCGGTCGCGAGCGCAGGCCGTGGATCCTGCGGGGGCTGCTCGTGGCGTTCCTCCTCGTGGCCGTGTGGCGGCCGGGCATCCCGGGCGCAGAGGCCAAGGGCGCCGTCAACGACCTCAACGTGTTCTTCGTCGTCGACCTGACCACGAGCGTCTCCGCCGAGGACTACGGCGGCGCGCAGCGGCTCGAGGGCATGCGCGCGGACATGGTGGCGATCGCCGAGCGGCTCGCGGGGGCCAAGTTCGCGGTGCTCGCGTTCGACACGAGGGGCAGTGTGCGTATGCCGCTCACGACCGACACGTCGGCCGTCGAGGCCACGGCCGAGGTCATGCGCCCCGCCTACTGGCTCTACTCGAAGGGTTCGAGCATCTCCGCCGGGGCGGACGTTCTGCGGCAGCGGCTCGAGGCCTCGTCCCGCGACGCGCCGGAGCGGGCCCGGATCGTGTTCTACCTCGGCGACGGCGAGCAGACGAGCGCCGACCCGCCCGCGCCGTTCAGGATCGACCAGAACCTCGTCAACGGGGGAGCCGTGCTCGGCTACGGGACCGGCGCCGGCGGGCGCATGCGGGAGAACTCGCCGCTCGAGGTCGACGGCCAGCAGGCCTACATCCAGGACCCCACGACGGGAGAGGACGCCGTGTCCCGCATCGACGAGGAGGCCCTGCGCGGCATCGCCGGGGAGCTCGGCGTGCCGTACGTGCACCGCGGACCGGGCGACGCCGTCGACGAGGCGCTCGCCGAGGCGCAGCCGGGCCAGCTGCGCGTGAGCGACGAGTCGGGGCTGTTCGGCCGGTTCGAGCTGTACTGGATGTTCGCCCTCGCAGCCTTCGGGCTCGCGCTGGCAGAGGTCGTGCGCTCGGGGCGGGCCCTCCGGGAGCTCGTTCCCACGGGGAGGCCGCGATGAGCACGCTGCTCGACGGCGGACCCTCCGCCCAGGCCGGGGGGCCGGAGTCCCAGGAGCGCCCGGAGGACCGGGCCGCGCGGATGCGGCGCCGCCGGCGACTCCTCGCGTGGGGCCTCCTGCCCGTCCTGGCCGCCCTCCTCGTTGCCGCGAAGCTCCTGGGGATGAGCGTCTTCGCCCAGCAGGCGATCTGGGCCTTCGACGCGAAGGACGGGGCGGGGGTCTCCTCCGCGGCAGACGGCATGGGGGTCGCGGACGTGGTCGAGACCCACAAGTCCCACTTCGCGCGCGGGGACGCGTACGTCCTCGCTGGCGACTACGCACGGGCCCGCGCTGCCTTCGAGGAGGCCCTGCGCCGCACGGGCCCCGACGACGAGTGCACGGTGCGCGTGAACCTCGTGCTCTCGATCGAGAAGCTCGCCGACGCCGCGAACGTGTCAGGGGACACGGCCAGGGCGACGTCGCTCTACGACGAGGGCCTCGCCGTCGTCGAGGCGGCGCCCGAGGGCTGCTTCCAGCCCAACGGCCCGCTGAACCAGCGCCAGCAGGGGGAGCGGCTCGGCGAGGCCGAGGAGCGCATGCGGCGCGAGCGCGCCGAGGCCCAGCCACAGCCCGGGAAGCAGCCGCAGGGGCCATCGGGCACTCAGCCCGGCCCCGCTCCGTCTCCGAGCCAGGACCCCGCCCAGGCCGCCGAGGAGCAGGCTCAGCAGGACCGGCTCAAGGAGCTCGGGCAGAAGTCCGAGACCGGCCAGCAGGAGCGCGCCGAGGGCGAGCAGCGCCGCGACTATCTTGAGACCCCGCCCCAGGCGCCTGTCGACAGGCCCTGGTAGGCCCGCGTCGGGTCACATTGCGTCATGCTCGGACACAATGCTCCCTTGGGCTTGAAGGCGGCGGGCAGAGATTTCTATGGTCGTAAGCGAGTTGCTCCTGCAACGTGTCAGCGATCCCCTGCTGGGGATGTGGGTGCCCCCGTGTGGGTCTGACATTTGCCGCAGGGGGCCACCATCCTCAGCCGGGCGCCAGCCGCGGCGGCGTCCGAGGATGGGTGTGACCCCTGCCTTCTTGAACATCACGTCGCCCGCAACCGCCGGTCCCGTCCTCGGACAGGCCGAAGGCCGCGGGCGAACCGGACCGCCAAGGATGCAAATGTCCCCACCGACGCTCATCGACCAGCCCTCGACTGTCGCCACCGCGCCTGTCGCGCTCTCGTACGAGCTCTTCCCGCCCCGCAGCCCAGCCGCCTCCGAGACGCTGTGGGCCACGATCCGCGAGCTCGAGGCCACGGACCCCGACTACGTCTCGGTCACCTACGGCGCCAGCGGCTCCAACCACGACACGGCTCTCGACCTCGTCGACCGGCTCCAGCTTGAGACGACCCTCCGCCCGCTCGCGCACCTGACGTGCGTCGGCGGGACGCCCGAGGAGCTCAGCAGGATCGTGAACGAGCTCCTGGACCGCGGCGTGCGCGGCATCCTGGCCCTGCGCGGCGACCAGCCGAAGGACGGCCACGTGCCCCCGGGAGCGCTGCGCTACGCCCAGGACCTCATCGAGCTCATCCGCCGGGTCGAGCTGCGCCGCTCAGCGCAGTTCGCCGCGGGCAAGGTCGCGATCGGCGTCGCCGCCTACCCGACCAAGCACCCGGAGTCCCCGAGCGAGGGCCACGACGTCGAGGTGCTCCTCGCGAAGCAGCGCTCCGGCGCGGACTTCGCGATCACCCAGGTGTTCTTCCACGCTGAGCAGTACGCCTCGCTCCTGCACCGCGCCCGCCGGGCCGGCGTCACGATCCCGCTCATCCCGGGCGTCATGCCGCTCACGTCCCTGCGCCGCATCGAGAAGCTCTCGGCACTCTCGGGCGTGAGCCCGGACGCGGCGTTCGTGGACCGGATGCGCTCGGCCACCGACGAGGCCGAGGCCCGCCGCCTCGGCGTCGAGGCGACCGTGGCACTCGCGGAGTCGTCCCTCGACGCCGGCGCCCCGGGCCTGCACCTGTACACGTTCAACGAGCACGCCTCGTCTCTCGACGTCCTCACGCGCCTCGACCTGCCCCGGCCCGCAAGGCCGTCGCTCGCCGCCCGCCGCCGCAGCACGCTCTCCTGACGCCTCCCGACATTCCACCACCGACCAAGGACCTACACCCCATGACTGCACAGAACACCCCTGTCTTCCCGTCCGCGACCATCCTGGGCTACCCCCGTATCGGCCGCCGCCGCGAGCTCAAGAAGGCCGTCGAGGCCTACTGGGCCGGCAAGAGCAGCGCCGCCGTGCTGCAGGCCGCCGCCGAGCAGATCCAGCTGGGCACCGCCGCCCGCCTCGCCGAGCTCGGTCTCACCGAGTCCTCCGCGGTCCCGGGCACATTCTCCTTCTACGACCAGGTCCTCGACACCGCCGTCGCCCTCGGCGCCGTCCCCGCCCGCTTCGGCGCGCTGCACGACGCCGACGGCCGCCTCGGCCTCGACGCCTACTTCACGCTCGCCCGCGGCAACGCGGAGCAGCAGCCGCTCGAGATGACCAAGTGGTTTGACACCAACTACCACTACCTCGTCCCGGAGATCGGCCCGGAGACCTCTTTCTCGCTCTCCTGTGAGCGCGTCGTCGAGGAGTTCGCCCTCGCCAAGGCCAACGGCACCGTGACCCGCCCGTACCTCGTGGGCCCCGTGACGTTCCTGGCCCTCTCCAAGGCCTCCGACGACGCCCCCGAGGGCTTCGCGCCGCTGTCCCGCCTCGAGGACGTGCTCCCGGTCTACGCAGAGCTCCTGCAGCGCCTCGCCGCCGCCGGCGCCGAGTGGGTCCAGCTGGACGAGCCGGTCCTCGTGGCCGACGGCGACGTTCCCGCCGCCGAGCTGAGCGCCGCCGTCGAGCGCGCCTACGCCGCCCTCACGGCCGCCCCCGTGGGCGAGGCCCGCCCGGCGATCCTCCTCTCCGCCCCGTACGGCGGCCTCGGCGAGCAGACCGCCGCCGTCGCCGCGACCGGCGTCGAGGCCGTCGCCCTCGACCTCTTCAAGGGCGCCCTCCCCGCAGCCGCCGACCTGGCCGCCTTCGCGGGCAAGACCGTCGTCGCCGGCCTCGTCGACGGCCACAACATCTGGCGCAACGACCTCGCCGCCTCGGCCGCGAAGCTCGACGCGCTCACGGCCGCCGGCGCCGAGCACGGCTTCGCCGTCGCCGTCGCGACCTCCACCTCGACCTTCCACGTCCCGCACGACGTCGAGGAGGAGACCCAGCTCGACGCCCAGCTGCGCAGCTGGCTGGCGTTCGCCGACCAGAAGGTCCGCGAGGTCGCCGTCCTCGCCTCGTACCTCGCCGACCCGGCGTCCGCCGCCGGCGCCATCGAGGAGGCCACCCGGGTCATCGCCTCACGCGCCGAGGCCGCCGGCGTCCGCCGCCCCGAGGTTCGCGAGCGCACCGCCGCCCTGACCGACGCTGACTTCTCCCGCCCGGCCTTCGCGGTCCGCGCCGCGGCGCAGGACGCCGTGCTCAACCTCCCGCCGCTGCCGACGACGACCATCGGCTCGTTCCCGCAGACCGCCGAGGTCCGCGGCGCCCGGGCCCGCCTGAACAAGGGCGCGATCGACGCGGCCGAGTACGAGAAGCTCATGAAGGACGAGATCAAGCGCGTCGTCGACCTCCAGGAGGAGCTCGGCTTCGACGTCCTCGTGCACGGCGAGCCCGAGCGCAACGACATGGTCCAGTACTTCGCCGAGAACCTCGACGGCTTCGACGTCACGGTCCATGGCTGGGTCCAGTCCTACGGCTCCCGCTGCACGCGCCCGTCGATCCTCTGGGGCGACGTCTCCCGTCCGGCCCCGATGACGGTCCCGTGGGCCGAGTACGCCCAGTCCCTCACCGGCAAGCCGATGAAGGGCATGCTCACCGGCCCGGTGACGATCCTCGCGTGGTCCTTCGTGCGCGACGACCAGCCGCTCGCCGAGACCGCCAACCAGGTCGCCCTCGCCCTCCGCGACGAGATCTCCGACCTCGAGGCCGCGGGCATCAAGGTCATCCAGGTCGACGAGCCCGCCCTGCGCGAGCTGCTCCCGCTGCGCACGGCGGACCAGCCGGCGTACCTCGACTGGTCGGTCAAGTCCTTCCGCCTCTCCACGGCCGGCGCGGCGGACGCGACGCAGATCCACACCCACCTGTGCTACTCGGAGTTCGGCGTCATCATCGACGCGATCGACGGCCTCGACGCCGACGTGACCTCGATCGAGGCCGCCCGCTCGCGCATGGAGGTCGTCAACGACCTCGAGTCCCACGGCTTCGGCCGCGGCGTGGGACCGGGCGTGTACGACATCCACTCCCCGCGCGTTCCCGGCCAGGGTGAGATCGAGGAGCTGCTCAAGACCGCCGTCGCGCACGTGCCGTCGCGCCAGCTCTGGGTCAACCCCGACTGCGGCCTCAAGACCCGCGGCTACGCGGAGACCGAGGAGTCGCTGCGCAACCTCGTCGAGGCCGCCAAGGCGGCCCGGTCGCTCCTCGGCGCCAACGCCTGAGGTCCTCCTGAAGCCCTAGGCGCATGACGGCGTCGTGGGCGGCGAGCTCAGTCCCAGCTGAGCTCGTCGTCCACGACGCCGTCCTCGTCCGCCGCGGCGACGAGGATCTCGTCGGTGAAGCCCTCCCCGAGGGTGAAGCCGAGCACGAAGTAGCGTTCTGGCTGGCCGGGGAAGATCCCGACCTTGGCCAGCCTGAGCGCCGCGACGAACCTGTCGGCGTCGACCTCCTCCGGGGTGTCGACGCCGAAGAGTTCCCGGGCCTTGCCGTTGTGCAGGTTCTGGCGGTGGAAGTGCATGTACTCGACGGCCGGGGAGTCCTCGTCCTCGAGGTCCTGGCTGATGCGCTCGCGCGCGGCGTCGATGAGCTCGGGCAGGAACCGCAGGCGGTAGTCGACCTTGTGAAGGGCGGCCTCGTCGAGCCGCTCGTGCTCGCCGATGCTCAGGTCGAGGTCGACCGGGGTGCCTTTGTAGTCGTAGCTGCCCGTGATGAGCCGGTGCCCCGTCGATGCGAGGGCCACCTGGCCGAAGTGCGGGCTGACTGCCGTCTCCATGACTAAAAGATAGTCCCGCCCCCACGGGCTGGCCAGCTTTTCCGGGCTCCCCGCCGAGCCCCGGCGGACCGTTCAGCGGAGCCGCTCGAGCAGCGCCATCGCGTCGTGCGGCGCTCGGCCCCCGGCGTCGTTGTCGAAATAGACGTAGGCGTCCAGCCCGTCGTCGAGCCAGCCGCGCACCCGGTCGGCCCAGCGGTCGAGGGACGCGGGGTCATACCCGCCCGAGTACAGCTCCGACTCCCCGTGGAGCCGCACGTACCGGAATCCCCCCGTCTCGTCCGCCATGCGCGGCCAGCGGCCCGCGCTGTCCGCGACGACCGTGCAGATGTCGCGGGCGGCAAGCAGCTTGCGCGCCTCGTCGCTGTCGAAGCTCGCGTGTCGGGGCTCGAGCGCGTGGCGCAGCGGCGCATCGACGTCGGTCTTCGTGAGAGCGCGGTCCGCGGGGACCTTCTTCGAGTGGCCCTTCGCAGCGGTGGCCGCCTCCGCCGTCGTCCGCGGGAGGAGGTCGAGGAACCCGCTCACGAGGTCCGCGTCGAAGGCGACGCTCTCGGGGAGCTGCCACAGGATCGGCCCGAGCCCCTCGCCGAGGGCGAGTACGCCGGAGGCGAAGAAGTTGGCCAAAGGGACCTGCACGTCGCGCAGCCGCTTGAGGTGCGTGATGAAGCGCCCGCCCTTGACCGCGAACACGAAGCCCTCCGGCGTCGCGTCCCGCCAGGCCTCATACGAGGACGGGCGCTGGAGCGAGTAGAAGGAGCCGTTGATCTCGACGGAGGTCATGCGCTCGGCGGCGTAGGAGAGCTCGTCGGCCTGCCGGAGCCCGCGCGGGTAGAAGTCGCCGCGCCACTGCCGGTAGCGCCAGCCCGAGACGCCCACGTACGCCCTGCCCCGCGCGCCGCCCATCGCCTGCCCCTGTCCTGCTGCCTGCGCTCTCCCGTTACCCTCTGCCGCCCCGTGCAGTCACGCCGGCGAGCGTCTCTGCGACGAGGTCGAGGAACAGGCCGGCCTGCGTGTCGCGCTGGCCGGAGAGGCGCAGGGCGAAGATGTTGCGCGCGAGTCTGATCTCCGGCACGTCGACGACGGCGATCCCGCCCGGCCGGGCCTGGAGCGCGAGCTCGGGCACAAGGGCCGCGCCGAGGCCGGCCGCGGCGAGGCCGAGGCTCGCGTTGAAGTCGTCGCTGTAGCCCACGATGCGGGGGTGCATGCCGCAGCTCGCGAAGAGCCTGTCGATCACGGTAGCGTCCGCCGTCCCGGGGTGGTGGACGATCCACGGCATGCCGCCGAGCTGGTCGGCGCTCATCCGCGAGCCCTCCGCGATGCCCCAGGCCGCCGGGATCACGACCTTGAACGCGTCGTCGCCGATCCACTGCCGGTCCACCGTGTGCGGCCACGCCAGCCCGGCCTGGCCCACCTGGTACACGAGCACGACGTCGAGCTCGCCGCCCGCGCGCAGGCCCTGGATGGCCTGGCCCGGCTCGGCGATGGAGACGTGGAGGTCGATCCCGAGCCCGCGCCAGCGCTCGCTGCGCAGCACGGCCGGCAGGGCGTAGGTCGCGAGGCTCGGGAAGATGCCGAGGCGCAGCTCGCGGCCCGCGGCATCTGCCGCCCTGGCGGTGGCGGCGAGCAGCGCGTCGATGTCCGTGAGCACCTTGGCCGCGTGCCGGGTCATGACGACGGCGGCCTCCGTGGGGGCGATGCTCCGCGCCGTGCGCTGGAACAGCTCGACGCCGGTCTCGCGCTCGAGGGCCGCCATCTGCTGCGACACCGCCGACGGCGTGTACCCGAGCCTGGTCGCGGCGGCGGCGAACGAGCCCTGCCGTACGACCTCGAGCAGGGTCTGGAGATGGACAGGATTGACCACGCCTGCTCCTTCCCGCCGTGCCCTCTTCGCTGTGTCCTTCTCGCTGCGCTGGAACCTCCTGCGGCGACCGCGTTACAGCCTACGACACGCCGGGAGATGAACAACACGGAACTTTTTTCCGCTGTGCACGGAGGCGTCCACAGTCTGTGGATGCGTCGATCCCAGGGGCGGAAATCCGCGGAACTCACTGGGAAACACGGTGCATTTCGTGTGCGCAGCGTGTGGACTACGGGCGTGAGGAATGACATACTTGTAATACATCATCTAGGGGTCCGCAGCGGCGGCGCGCACAACATGTAGTATCGAGGGCAGCCGAGGCGTTCCGGATCCGGACCAAGCCGCCGGCGCGGCAGGTGGAGTGAAACGCCCAGCCGGAGAAAGACTTTTCGCAGGAGGGGAAGATCCATGAACGTCACGGTCTACACGAAGCCGGCGTGCGTGCAGTGCAACGCTACCTACCGTGCCCTCGACAAGAAGGGCATCGAGTACCAGAGCGTCGATGTCACGCAGGACCCGGAGGCACTCGCGCGGCTCAAGGCGATGGGCTATATGCAGGCGCCCGTCGTCGTGGCCGACGGCGACCACTGGTCCGGCTTCCGCCCCGACAAGATCGCGGCGCTCGCCCAGGGCGCAGCGACCGCGTCGGTGGCCTGACCGCCGTCATAGGCCCTCAGCAGGAGGTGCTCGCATGACCGCCCAGGCCATCGGGGCGGGAGAGGCGCGGGCCTTGGGATCAGACCCGGGGCCGCGCCCGACGGCGAGCCGCCTCATCTACTTCTCCTCCGTCTCCGGCAACACCCACCGCTTCGTGGGCAAGCTCGGCCTCGAGGCCGAGCGCATCCCGCTGCTCTCCCGTGAACGCCCCCTGCGCGCGACCGAGCCCTTCGTGCTCATCGTGCCGACCTACGGCGGTACCGGGGGAGCGGGGTCAGTGCCGAAGCAGGTCATCAGATTCCTCAACGACCCGCACAACCGGGGCCTCATCCGGGGCGTCATCAGCGCGGGCAACACGAACTTCGGGGACAACTACTGCGCTGCGGGCGACATCATCGCCGTCAAGTGCGGGGTGCCCCACCTCTACCGATTCGAACTCATGGGCACGTCAGAGGACGTGGACCGGGTCACCAAGGGATTGGACGAATTTTGGACACGACTGTCGCTTCCCCCGCAGTAGCGCCTGCAGACCCCAAGGAGCTTCCCGCGAAGTTCAAGGGCCTCGGCTACCACGAGCTCAACGCGATGCTCAACCTGTATGGCGAGGACGGGAAGATCCAGTTCGACGCCGACCGGTACGCCGCGCGCCAGTACTTCCTCGACCACGTCAACACCAACACGGTGTTCTTCCACGACCTGGACGAGAAGCTCGAGTACCTCATCAAGAAGGACTACTACGAGCGCGAGACCCTCGACCAGTACACGATGAACTTCGTGCGCGACCTGTTCAAGCGCGCGTACCAGAAGAAGTTCCGCTTCGAGACCTTCCTCGGCGCGTTCAAGTTCTACACCTCGTACACGCTCAAGACCTTCGACGGGAAGCGCTACCTCGAGCGCTACGAGGACCGCGTCTGCATGGTCGCCCTGCACCTCGCGCGCGGCGACGAGCAGCTCGCGACCCAGCTCGTGGACGAGATCATCTCCGGCCGCTTCCAGCCGGCCACCCCGACGTTCCTCAACGCCGGCAAGAAGCAGCGCGGCGAGCTCGTCTCGTGCTTCCTCCTGCGCATCGAGGACAACATGGAGTCGATCGCGCGCGGCATCAACTCCGCCCTCCAGCTGTCCAAGCGGGGCGGCGGGGTGGCCCTGTCGCTGACGAACATCCGCGAGCACGGCGCGCCGATCAAGCAGATCGAGAACCAGTCCTCGGGCGTCATCCCCGTCATGAAGCTCCTCGAGGACTCCTTCTCCTACGCGAACCAGCTCGGCGCGCGCCAGGGCGCCGGCGCTGTGTACCTGCACGCGCACCACCCGGACATCTACCGCTTCCTCGACACCAAGCGCGAGAACGCGGACGAGAAGATCCGCATCAAGACGCTCTCGCTCGGCGTCGTGATCCCGGACATCACGTTCGAGCTCGCGAAGAAGAACGAAGACATGTACCTGTTCTCGCCGTACGACGTCGAGCGGGTCTTCGGCATGCCGTTCTCCGATGTCTCGGTCACCGAGAAGTACTACGAGATGGTCGACGACGCGCGGATCAAGAAGACCAAGATCAATGCGCGCGAGTTCTTCCAGACCCTCGCCGAGATCCAGTTCGAGTCGGGCTACCCGTACATCATGTTCGAGGACACGGTGAACCGGGCGAACCCGATCGCCGGCAAGGTCACGATGAGCAACCTGTGCTCCGAGATCCTCCAGGTGTCCACGCCGTCGCTGTACAACGAGGACCTCTCGTATGCGGCGGTCGGCAAGGACATCTCGTGCAACCTCGGGTCGATGAACATCGCCAAGACGATGGACTCGGAGGACTTCGGCCTCTCGATCGAGACCGCGATCCGCGCTCTCTCCGCCGTCTCGGACATGAGCTACATCAACTCGGTGCCGTCCGTGGCGGAGGGCAACGCCCAGTCGCACGCGATCGGCCTCGGGCAGATGAACCTCCACGGCTACCTCGCCCGCGAGCGCGTCCACTATGGCTCCGAGGAGGGCCTGGACTTCACGAACATCTACTTCTACACGGTGCTCTTCCACGCCCTTCGCGCCTCCAACCTCCTCGCGAAGGAGCATGGCCAGGCGTTCGGCGGCTTCGAGCACTCGAAGTACGCCTCCGGGGAGTTCTTCGACAAGTACACCGAGCAGGAGTGGGTCCCGCAGACCGAGAAGGTCCGGGAGCTGTTCGCAAACGTCCACATCCCCACCCAGGAGGACTGGCGCGTGCTCAAGGCCGAGGTCGTGGCCCACGGGATCTACAACCAGAACCTCCAGGCCGTCCCGCCGACGGGCTCGATCAGCTACATCAACAACTCCACCTCCTCGATCCACCCCGTCGCCTCGAAGATCGAGATCCGCAAGGAAGGCAAGATCGGCCGCGTCTACTACCCCGCGCCGTTCCTGACGAACGACAACCTGGAGTACTACCAGGACGCGTACGAGATCGGCTACGAGAAGATCATCGACACCTACGCCGCCGCGACGCAGCACGTGGACCAGGGCCTGTCGCTGACGCTGTTCTTCAAGGACACCGCCACCACCCGCGACATCAACAAGGCGCAGATCTACGCTTGGCGCAAGGGGATCAAGACGCTCTACTACATCCGCCTCCGCCAGCTCGCTCTCGAGGGGACCGAGGTGGAGGGTTGCGTGAGTTGCGCGCTCTAGTGGCAGCCGGATCTCACTTCTTTCGAAAGGACTAGCGATGACCTCGGAGAAGCTCAAGCTCCTCGACCACGTCCAGGCGATCAACTGGAACCGGATCCAGGACGACAAGGACGTCGAGGTGTGGAACCGCCTCGTGAACAACTTCTGGCTGCCCGAGAAGGTGCCGCTCTCCAACGACGTCCAGTCGTGGCACACCCTCACGCCGCAGGAGCAGCAGCTCACGATGCGCGTCTTCACCGGCCTGACGCTCCTTGACACGATCCAGGGCACCGTCGGCGCGGTGAGCCTCATCCCGGACGCGCTGACCCCGCACGAGGAGGCGGTGTACACCAACATCGCCTTCATGGAGTCGGTGCACGCCAAGAGCTACTCCTCGATCTTCTCGACCCTGTGCTCGACCAAGGAGATCGACGACGCGTTCCGCTGGAGCGTCGAGAACGAGAACCTCCAGCGCAAGGCGCACATCGTCATGGACTACTACCGGGGCGACGAGCCGCTCAAGCGCAAGGTCGCCTCGACGTTGCTCGAGAGCTTCCTCTTCTACTCGGGCTTCTACCTGCCGATGTACTGGTCCTCGCGGGCCAAGCTCACGAACACGGCCGACCTCATCCGCCTCATCATCCGCGACGAGGCCGTGCACGGCTACTACATCGGCTACAAGTTCCAGAAGGGCCTTGAGCTGGTCTCGGAGGAGAAGCGCCAGGAGATCAAGGACTACACGTTCGAGCTGCTCTTCGAGCTGTACGAGAACGAGGTCCAGTACACGCACGACCTCTACGACGTCGTCGGTCTCTCCGAGGACGTCAAGAAGTTCCTGCACTACAACGCCAACAAGGCGCTCATGAACCTCGGCTACGAGGCCATGTTCCCGTCCTCCGTCACGGACGTGAACCCGGCGATCCTCTCGGCACTGAGCCCGAATGCCGACGAGAACCACGACTTCTTCTCCGGCTCCGGCTCGAGCTACGTGATCGGCAAGGCGGTGAACACCGAGGACGAGGACTGGGACTTCTGACGGTTATCGAGTGGAAGGCATCCCGCGATCAAGGCCGGATCGGGCGATAAACTTCCGCGTGTGATCCTGCTCCGGGCCGTTGCCAGCTTCGCTCTCGTGGCCATGCTGGCCGGATGCGCCGGCTCGCCGACACCTGAACCGACCCCCAGCGACACCGCCACCGCGTCTGCGCAAGTCTGCGCGGACGCGGTGGCCGGCATCGTGACGGCCGCATCTGACCTCGTTGCGAACTACAGCGGACCCGCTGGCACTGGCACTCGCACGGGCGCCGCCGAGCCGACCACGGGACCGACAAGCGAGCCGACGTCGACCGGCGACGCGCTGTCTGAGGCCGTCGCTGGTGCACGCGCGATGCGACAGCAGGCGGGATGCGGCGACGGCCAGTTCAGGGCCGCGCTCGAGTCAGGACTCAAAGAGATCGAGCCGTCGGGGCCGATCGCGGAGGCCGTGCTGCTGCGCGTGTCAGCCTCACTGCTCGGCGAAGTGCGCCAGGAGACGGGGGAGTGGGTGCTCGAACCGGGCGCCGACCTCGCCGAAGCGCTCTCACGCGCCGCTGACGGCAGCACCCTCGTGCTGCCGGCCGGCACGACGGAGCTCGACGGAACACTCGTCCTACTGGCCGGAGTCACGCTCCGAGGCGCGGGCCGCGACCAGACGGTCCTGCGCTCGGCCGCCGCCGACGCCGCGTTCATCGTCGCGACGGGATCGCTCGTGAAGCTCCAGGATCTGACGGTCGACCTCACCGGAGCAAAGCCCGCATCCGGCCTCATCGCTGGTCCGTCCGCGTCGGTCGCGATCACCGGAGCCCGGATCGCGGGAGCGACCGCGGCCGGGGACGGGATCGGCGGCGCGGGCGTCCACCTGTCGGCGGAGGGGGCCGAAGCATCGGGGCGCGGCACGACCCTCGAGATCACCGGCTCGAGCTTCGAGCGCAACGCCTGGGCGGGCGTCGCCGTGTCGGGCGGACACCGGGTCAGCATAGAGTCGTCGACGTTCGCGGACAACGGCGAGGCCGGCATCGTGTTCCTGGATTCCTCGAGCGGGTCGATCGCGTCGAGCACCTTCACGGGAAACTCTGTGGCCGTCGCGGCCACCGGCTCGGCCACGCCCACGCTGCTGTCGAGCGCCGTCTCGGGAGGGTCGGTTGGAGTGCAGGCCGATGCGATGTCAGCTCCGATCGTCGACGGCGTGACGATCGACGGCGCCTCGACGGCTGCCATGATCTTCGGCGGAGAGTCCACCGGATCGATCAGCGCCACGAAATGCGAGAACGTCCCAAACGGCATCGTCGTATCGGATTCCGCGGCACCGACGCTGGGTACGAACACCTGCGCCATCGCGCGCGGCGCAATGTGAGAGGGCATCGTCGTATCGGATCTCGCGGCACCGACGCTGGGCGCGTACACCGGCGACCTCTCGCCGGACCTGTACACGATTGTCGAAGGGTGCAATACTCCTGGCTGGCGACCCTGAGCGGGGGCTCGAGCAGGTCGCCAATCACGTGCGGTCCATAGCCTAATGGGGGGTAAGTGGTGCCGGTTTCGGGGTGGACCGGCCTCGGCGCAATGCGCCCTGGTCAGCATGATGGCGGCTCGCGCATCCGCACCGTCGCGCGCCGCCACGGCGCCGCCATCGTCTCCTCCATCGTCACCGCCGCAATGATCGCGGTCCTCGGCGCCCCACCAGCGAATGCGACGCAGCCCGCCGCGCCGGCCGCGCCCATCACGCCCGAGCAGCCCGCGCAGACGCCGGCATCCGACCCCATCGTTCCCGACGCGCCCGAGGTCATCCACCTGCGCGACGCCCAGGTGCTGGCCGTTGAGATGCTTCCACGCGACGAAGCGCGGGCGGCCCTCGATGAGATCTTCGCCACCCAGCAGCGCCAGCCCACGACAACCGCTCCTCAGACGCAGCGCGACCGCGCGGCCGAGGCGGCCGAGGCGGCCCACCTCCAGCAGCTCGTCACCGCGCAGCAGGTCGCCCAGGCACAGGCCGACGCCGACGCCAAGCTTCAGGAGGCGCTCGCCGCTCTGGCGAAGGCCCTCTCGACCAGCCAGTGCACGACCGTCGGAGGCGCGAACGGCCAGCCCGCGTCGATCTCGTGCCCCATGGAGGACGGCGACGCCACGATCTCCGGCGACAACGGGGTCGGCGTCAGCACGCCGACGTCGACACCGACGCCGACGCCGACGCCGACGCCGACGCCGGCGCCCACACCGACTCCGACACCGACTCCCAGCCCTTCCGCGAGCGAGGATGAGACCGAGGCGCTCACGGCGTCGAGCCTTCCCGCCGACCCCGTGGCTGCCGACCAGGCCCTGTCCGCGGGTGTGCTCGCCGGCGCGGTGGCGCAGGCCACCGCCGAGTGGGCGGCCGTCGGAGCCGACGTCTCGGGCATCTCCGCCACGGTCGCGGCGCTCTCGGGCGCGACGCTCGGGCAGGCATCCGGCCGCTCAATCGTGATCGACGACGACGCCGCCGGTTGGGGCTGGTCGCGCATCGACCTCCTCACGGTCGTGCGTCACGAGATCGGCCACGCCCTCGGCGCCGGCCACGGCTCGGGCCTGATGTCGGCAACCCTCTCGCCCGGGCAGTCGTTCGGCGTGGACGCGTCCGTGCTTCCCGCAGCCGAGCCCGCGCCGGCCGCGGCCGAGCCTGCGGCTTCCGCCGGGCCCGTCGCACCCGTTGAGCCCGCACCGGACACTCAGACGCCGGCCGAGGCCCAGACGCCGACGAAGACCCAGACGCCGACCGAGGCTCAGACGCCGGCCGAAGCCCGGACGGAGACCCAGCAGACCCAGCAGCCCGCCGACGCCGGCCAAGCGCCGGCCGCCACGACCGGATGGACGGTGGACGGCACGACCGCCGCGCTGACGCTGTCGTCGACGGATGCCGCCACCGGCACCCTCCGCCTCTCCGGCGGTGCGATCCGCTTCACGTCTCCCTCCGGCTCGACCTCCTCGGTCGACGCCGCCGGCCTCACCGCGGTCGTCGTGCGCGGAACGGACGCCGCGGCATCCACCGCTTCCTTCACCGTCGACCTCAGCGGCATCGCAGGACTCGCGCTCGCCATCGAGGCCGCGACGGACCGCCTGCACATCACCGGTCTCGCCGGCGCCGCCCGTCTCGCCGCGGACGGTACGCGACTTCGCCTGGACTCGCTCGTCGCGAGCCTGACGTTCCTCGCCCCGCGCCTCGCCGCTCTGATCGAGAGCGTCGACACCGTCACGCTCGCCGGCTCCCTGTCCTTCGCCGGCGCCGATGTCACTGTGCGGGGTCGCCGCATCGCGGTCGAATCCGGCGCCGTCCTCGACACCCGCGGCACCGACCGTGACGGAGCGATCACGCTCGCCGCGTCCGATGTCCGGACCGGAGCAGTGGATGCCGCGGCATCCGTCTCGGTCAACGGAGCAACCCTCTCGGGCGGCGCGGTCAGTCTCACCGCCGAGTCGGCGAACGCGACGAGCGCACGTGGATCCTCGACGGCCACCGTCAGCCTCGACGGCGCGACGATCCACGCCAGCGGCGACGTGACGCTGCGCAGCGACTCTACCGCCGACCTGGCGGCCTCCGGCCAGTTCGCCTTCGTGAAGGGGGTCTCGGCCGCGGTCACCCGCGTGAGCGGCAACTCGAGCATCGGCACGCCCGGCACCGTCCGGATCGAGGCGCGTAACACCGCGTCGGCGATCGCCGTCTCGGCCAACGACGGAGGCGTCGCGCTGTCCGAGGCCGACCTCACCCGCCTGACTCACGCGATCGTCGAGGGCGACCAGCACATCTCGGCCGCCGAACTGGTCCTCGTCGCGGCGGCCGCAGGCACGCTGCGCGTCGCGGCGGCCGGCACCTCGGGTGCCGCGGAAACGTCGGCCGAGGCATCCACTCTCTCAGGCCGCGCCCTGGCGGCAGCGCCCGCATCCGGCTCGATCGCCGTCGGACGCGCGTTCCTTGAGACGATCGCCCGCATCGCACCGGCCGCCCAGCTGACCGTCGGCGCCGCGAACGTCTCGCTGCAGACCGACTCCGACATCGCCGCGTCGACGTCCGCGACCGGTACCGACGGCGGAGTCGCGGCGCTCGTCATCCGCGACGTCGCCGAGAGCAGCGTCTCGACCGGCGCAGGCCTCACCGGCGCCGCCGACCTCGCCCTCCGTGCGACCACTCGCCACTCCGCCACCGCAGACAGCACCGGATGGGCGCTCGTCTCCTCCACCGCCGCGACCTCCGCGGTGGTCGGCGCCGGCGCGCCGCTCGCCCTTTCGGGGGACCTCGCGATCACCGCGACGCAGGAGGCCGAGGCCCGCGCCACCGCCGCTGGCGCCGCTCTCGTGCTCGGCACCCACGACATCACCGCGCGCCTCGACCGCGCTGCGACGGTTGCCGGTTCAGTGACGCTCGCGTCGGCCGGCACATCGGTCAGCTTCTCGTCCGCGGCAGCCGCTCCGGTGGCGATCGCGCCGGCCGCCCCGATCCAGCTTCTGGCCGCGCTCGGCGCCGCATCGACGTCGGCGATCGCCGTCCCGGCGATTCCGGTCCGCACCTTCGCGGGCTCGGTCCTCGCCGCCACGGTCACCACGGCGCTCGGCAGCGTCCTGGGCTCGGCGCCGCTCCGCAGCGGCGGAACCATCGATCTCTCGGCGATCGCCAACGGCTCCGGCTCGGCCGGCGGCCGCGGTCAGGACCTCGCCGTCGACCGGACGTTCCTGCTGCCGGCGGCGACGCGCTCTGCCATCGTCGATGTGAACAGCCCGGTCTTCGCCGGCGACGACATGCTGATCCAAGCGGGCCGCGGGCCTCCGGTCGCCGGAAGCGCTCAGTCCACCGCAGTCATCCACCTCGACGCGGCCGTCACACTCCTCGACCCGGCCGCCACCCTCACCCTCGAGAGCCCCGAGCAGTCGCTGGCGATCACGCCACCTGCCGGTGCGGTTCTCCTCCCCGCCTCCACGGGCGGCACCGTCTCGTTCGGGAACGCGACCCTCACCTTCGCACCCGGCTCGCTGCCGGCAGACGCCTGGATCGTGATCACCTCGCGCACCGCGGCAGTCGGCGGCATCCTCACGACCTCGTCGATCTACGATCTGCGTGCGTACGACATCCGCACCGGCGCCGAGATCACGACGTTCCTCATCGCCCCCGTGCTCACGATCGCCGTCGGCGGCGCGGCGAGCGGCTCGCGCATCTGGTACGTCGCACCCGATGGCTCGGTCCAGGCCATTCACACGACGGCGGATGACGCGTCCGGCACCATCACGGCGGCACTGCCGCACTTCTCGGACTACGTCGCCGGCTCGCCGCTCGCCGGCATCGTCGGGCTCATCGTCCAGCAGCTGCAGTCGTACCTCGCGAACCAGACGTACACGCAGAACCTCGGTACGCACCGCCTCGGCTCCGCCCTGACGCTGAGCGACATCACGCTCACCATCAACACCGTCTCGGTCGCCTCGCCCTACAGCGGCTCCGCCATCTTCAGCGCGGGACTCCAGCTGTCGCTCGTCGTCGGGTCGCTGTCGATCACCGCGAACGCCGCCGTCTCGGCGACCTACACGCTGACCAACGCCACGTCGCTCGATGCCGGCTCGCTCCTCATCACGGTCGGAGCTCTCTCGCCGGCAACGACGTTCGAGATCGCGATCGCCGCGGGCGGCACCGAGATCGCCACGCTCTCCGCCGACTCGGCGACGCTCAGCCAGTCCGGCTCCAACCTCACGATCACCGCGTCGAACGTCTCCGCGGGCTTCGGCGGACACGTCTCGATGGCCGGCGGATCGCTCTCGCTCATCTCGCGCGGGGACACCGGCGACGTCGAGGTCGAGCTGACCGGCGGCACGGTGTCCATCTCCGGCGGCACGTCGGGCCTCGCGCTCACCGACGCGGTCCTCAGCTACAACGGCACCGACGGGCTCGCGCTGAGCGCCAACCTCGCCCTCACGGTCGGCACCACGGTCCTCACCGGCGCCGTCCGCGCGACGCAGGCGGCCGGCGTCACGACGCTCACCGTGAGCGACCTGCAGACGACGCTGGCCTCCGGTTCCGAGCAGACGGTGGTCCTCAGCGGCGGCGCGGGCACTCTGATCCTCGGCACCGCCGGCACCAGCGGCTCGCTCTCGGCGACCGTCGTCGCGACCGGCACGCTCACCGCCACGCTCGCCGGTCGCCTCGAGATCGACACCGCCGCCGGCACGACCGCCGTGGCAGTCGCTGCGCGCGGACTGAGCCTCGACCTCGGCGAGGGGCTCGCCCTCTCGAACGCCGTGATCGGGCTCTACATCGAGTCGGGGAGCGGCGGGACCGATGTCGCGCTCGACGCGACCGGAACCGTCACGCTCACGGGCTGGGCCGACGCGAGCTTCAGCGGCACGCTGCGCGCCCGCATCAACGGCTTCAGCGATGCCGTCTCGGAGACCATCGCCCTCGCGGACGGATCGGGCGACGTCATCGTGGCCTTCACCGCGGGCGAGGGCGACACCATCAGCGGCACCGGCCTGACGCTCGTCGTCCTCGGCCAGAGGATGACCGGCGACTTCGTCTTCGCCGACGCGGGCGACGGCTTCACAGTCACCGTGTCGAACCTGGTCCTCACGTTCCGCGAAGGCGATGCGACCGTCGCGAGCTTCACGGGCGGCGGCAACCTGACCCTATCCGGCGACGAAGCGACCGCCGACCTCGACGGCACGCTCACCATCACCGTCCCGGGCCTGGCATTCTCGGGCACGCTGAGCCTCGGCCTCAGCACCGCCGAGAGCGACTCCTTCGTGCGCGCGACGGGCACGGGGATCAGCCTCACGATCGCGGGACAGGCGATCACCTTCGCGGAGTTCGCCGTCTCGCGCACGACCACCGCCGGCGTCACCCGCACCGAGATCTCGGTGAGCGGCGGCGAGTTCGTCGTCGAGGAGAACGGCACCGAGCTGATCGCGCTCAGCGGGATACACGGCTCCATCACGATCACGGCGGGCGGCGTCGCCGGCCGGCTCGAGGCCGGCATCTCGAGCGAGATCACGGAGTTCGCCTTCGCGTCGACCGTTGCCATCGCCCTCAACACCGCAAGCGCCGCGATCGGCGACCTGCCCGCAGGACCGTACCTGCGCGTCGACGCGATCGGCACCACCATCACCGTCGGCGGCCAGGCCCTCACGGCCGACCTCAGCCTCCAGCGCGGCGTCGACGCGGCCGGCGATATCGTCGTGCGAGCCGGCATCGCGAACGGCTCGCTCCTGCTCACGGCCGGCGGCTCGACGGTCGTCTCGCTCACGCAGGGCACCGGAGCGCTCCTTCTGACGGACGCCGGGTTCGCGGCATCCCTCTCCGGCGTCATCGCCGTGAGCCTTCCGGGTGTCTTACTCACGGGCGGACTCGGCGTGCGGATCAACACGACCGGCGTCGCCATCGACACGACCGTCGCGGTGCGAGGCGCTGACCTCCCCCTGGTGCTCCCCGCCGGGTCGGCCGACTATCTGCAGCTCAGCGGCACCGACATCACGCTCGTGGTCGCCGGGCAGCGCCTCACCGGATCGATCACGGTCGAGAAGTACGGCGCCACGACCGTCGTCACGGTGTCGGACGGATCGCTCGTGTTCGGCGACGGCATCGCGACCGTCACCGGCGTCACCGCCTCGCTCACCACGGGCGCCTCGGGCATCTGGGGCAGCTTCACCGGCGCGCCTTCGCTCAACGTCCCGGGCGTGGGCATCACCGCCGCGAGCCTCACCGTACAGATCAACACGGATGCCGCGGCCGAGCACGACTCGATCGCTGCGGGCACCGTCCGGGTGGGCGCCGCGAGCCTTTCGGTGAACGTCTCGGGCGTCGCGATCACGGGCTCCATCTGGTTCGAGCGCGTCGTCGCCGCGAATGTCGCGAGCTACCGGGTCAGCGTCACGGGCGGATCGGTCAAGCTCGGCCCGGTCGCCACCCCGTACGTGGACGTGAGCGCCATCACCGGCACGTTCCTCATCACTTCCGCGGGCGTGGCCGGCCAGGTCACCGCGACCGCGGCCCTCACCGTTCCCGACCTCATCTCGATCACGGGCAAGACGATCTCGCTGTCTGTCAACACGACTCCGGGTCCGGTCGACCTTGGCAGCAGCGTCGTGCTGCCGGCCGGTCCGTACCTGCGTATCGAGGTCGAGAGCCTCACTGCCGCCATCGCCGGCGGCAAGCTCGTCGGCTCTTTCGCCTTCACCCGTACGGTCCACGCGTCGGGCGCCGCCGAGATCGTGGTCGCGATGACCGGCGTCGACGCCTACCTGGGCGCCGCGGACGCCGACCCGTCGCTCTTCGACGGCGAGGGCGCGCTCATCATCCGCGAAGACGGCGTGGCCGGCTTCCTCGCCGGATCCGCGTCGCTCGGCGGCAGCGGTGTCTCGGTCTCGGGCTCGGTCCTGCTCGAGGTCAACACCACCCCCGCCGCGATCGACACGACGCTCATCGTCGGCGGCAAGACGATCGTCTTCAAGCTTCCCGAGCCTGCCCCGGGCGGCACGATCTTCCGGCTCTCGGTCTCGGACCTCACTCTCACGATCGGCGACTTCGTCACCATCGAGGGCAACCTCACCTTCAGCGACACGGTGATCGGCGGCCAACCGGTGCGCGTGGTCGCGGCATCCGGCCTCACGATCTTCCTCGGCCGCGGACCCGCCTTCCTGCAGTCGGGCGCGATCAATCCGCTCGCGGTCGGCGTGCTGCTCACCGGCGCGACCATCGGCCTCATCGAGATGGGCAACGGGCATGCGCTCGTCGCGACCGGCACCGTCAGCATCATCGGCGTCCCGGGCGTGACGGTCACGGGAACGACGAGTGTGCGGGTCAACAGCACCGGCCTCGCCGTCTCGCAGACGATCGAGATCCCGGGCAGCACCGCACCCGGCGTGGCCGTGAACTTCGCGGCGGCCGCCGCGGTCACCGAGTTCGTCGTCAGCGACGCGAGCCTCGCCTTCGCCGGTCAGTCGCTCACCGGAGACTTCTCGTTCGGACGTGACGGCACGGGCATCACGCTGTCGGTCGACAACGGGGCGATCTCGCTCGGCGACGCGGTCGAGCTCGGCGAGATCACCGGCGCACTCGTGATCCGCGCCGACGGCATCGCCGGTTCGCTCAGCGCCGTCGTCTCGATCGAGGCGCTCGGCGTCGACGGGGTCACCGCCACGGTCGCCGTGAACAGTGCGGCCGTCGCGGTCACCGTCGGGTCGACCGCGCTCCCCGCCGGTCCGTACGTGCGGGTCTCGTTGACCGGACTCGACCTGGCGTTCCTCGGCCAGACGATCCGCGCCGACATCGCCGTCGAGCGACTGGTGTCGGGCGGCGTCGCCACGACCGTCATCGGCCTCGCGAACGTCGCGCTCTTCCTGGGCGACGACGCCGGCACGCCGGGCGCGGGGACCACCGAGGTCGCCGACGACCTGGGCGTCCGCCTCACCGGCGGATCCGGCCTCCTCGTCGTGACGACCACCGGGATCGCGGGGCGCATCGGGGGCAGCATCACCGTCCGCCTCGGCGCCGACGCGTCGCTCGACGGCGCCCTCGCGCTGACCCTCAACACCACCGCCACCAGGGTGCAGGCATCCGTCGTCGTCGGCACCACGACGCAGTCGCTGGATGTCGCCGCCGGCCCGTACCTGCGCTTCGAGGGCACCGGGCTCACGCTCCAGGTGCTCGGCCAGTCGATCTCGGCGAACGTCGCGATCGAGCAGGTCACGCCGCTCGGTGCGAACGGGTCGCCGGATGCCACGAAGAAGGTGCTCCGCATCGCGGCGACCGCGGTGCACATTACCCTCGGCGGCGGCGCGGTCTCTGTCACCGACGGCACGGCGCTCATCCTCCTCTCGTCGGGCGGCGGCACGTCGTCCTTCGCCGGTCGCATCACCGGCACGCTCGCGCTCGATGTTCCCGGCGTCGCCCTCTCGGGCGCCCTCGCCGTGGAGTTCTCCACCGCGGTCGACGCGATCGACCAGTCCTTCACCATCGCGGGCGAGACGCTCGAGCTGACGCTGCCGGCTGGAGGCGTGGACGGCTACCTGCGCGTCGCCGGGACAGGCATCACCCTCACGGTCGCCGGCCAGTCGCTGACGACCGACATCGAGATCGTCGACGCGTCGGGCACGCTCACCGTGACGCTGCGCAACACGACGCTCGTGCTCGGCGGCGACACTCCGCTCGTCACGATCTCGCAGCCGACCTCGGGCGCGGGCGCCACCGCGACCATCGTCGTCGGCGCGGCCGGCGCCTACGGGTCGATCGCGGTCGACGTCGTGCTCGGCGTTTCCGACGTCACCGTGACCGGCATGATCACCATCGACTTCAACACGACGACGGCCAGCCAGACCATCGGAACCGCCCCCGACGACGTGACGCTGGCGGCGGGCCTCATCCGCGTCGGCGGTGAGGACCTGTCGATCGCGGTGTTCGGGCAGACGCTCACCGGCGACGTCGTCGTCGAGCAGGTGACCACGACCGCGGGTGCGACCGTCACGCGCATCGCACTCGCCGAGGTCGAGCTCGACCTCGGCCCCCTCAGCGCGTCGAACGGCACGGGACTCTTCGTGATCACGCCGCTCGGGATCGCAGGTTCGCTGACCGTCCACATCGAGGTGCAGACCGGCGCGCCGTTCTCTCTCACCGGGATGCTCGAGCTGCAGCTCAACACCACGTCGGCCGCGGTCTCGGAGACGCTCCAGATCGGCTCGGGCACGGTGTCGCTCGACGTTCCGGCCGGCCCGTACCTGCGTCTGGCCGGCACCGGAGTCGTGCTGACGGTCCTCGACCAGGCCATCCGCGCCGACGTCGCCTTCGAGCGCGCCACCTCCTACGGCACGGACGGCGTCCTCGGCGGCACCGACGACACCACGCTCACCAAGATCGCGCTCGCGAACGTCGAGCTCTCTCTCACCGCGGGCAGTGCGCGACTTTCGCTCACCGGCGGCGAGGCGCTCTTCGTGCTTCCCGCAGCCGGGGGACTCGCAGGTCGGGTGTCGGGGGCCGTCGCACTGAGCGGTGTTCCGGGCGTCACGCTGGCCGCGACGCTGGCCCTCGAGATCAACACGACCGATGCCGCCGTCGACGAGGCCGTGCGGGTCGGCACCGGCACGATCAGCGTCGAGCTGCCGGGCGTCACCGGCGGTTACCTGCGCCTCGCCGGCACGGACGTCGGGATCAGCGTCGCGGGCCAGACCATCGCGGGCGACATCGAGGTCGTGAAGAGCGGCAGCACGCTCAGCCTCACGATCGACAACGGCGCGATCGCCTTCGGCGCGGGCGGCGCACCGCTCGTCAGCGTGACCGACGTCTCGGGCACCTTCTTCCTCACGGCGACCGGCATGGCGGGCTCCGTCGGCGCGACCCTCACGGTCACGGTCCCCGGCCTCGAGGTCACCGGCGTCGTCGCCGTGCAGATCAACTCCGGCACCGCTGCCATCACGCTCGACGAGGGCGAGTCGACCGAAGTCACCCTCCAGCCCGGGCTGAAGGTCGAGGTCACCGGAGCGTCGCTCACCGTCGCGGGCCAGACGCTCGGCGCCGCGCGCATCCTCGTCAGCCGCACGCCGAGCGGCGAGGTCGGCTTCGCGGTCACCGATCTCACCCTGCAGCTCGGCGGCTTCGTCAACATCACGACCGGCCACCACTGGTCCGGCGCGCTCGTGGTGACTGCCGGCGGCATCGCGGCCACCTTCTCCGGATCGACGATCGGCATCTTCTCCCTCCCCGGCCTGACGCTAGGCGGCGACGTCGAGTTCGCCATCAACACCACGAACGCCGCCATCCGCCGCACCGACCTCGGTATCGACGTGCCGGTCGGGCCGTTCCTGCACATCGCGATCACGAACGGCGTGCTCGGCGTGACGGGCGGCCCGTCGTTCTCGGGCAACTTCCTGCTGAGCCGCAACGCGACCACCGCCGTCACCACGATCGCGTTCAGCCAGATCACCGTCTCGCTCACGCCGGAAGGCGAGGCGGGCCCGCTCGCCATCACCGACGGGAAGGGTGCGTTCCTGCTCACCGCCGGCGGCATCGTCGGGACGTTCTCGGGGGTCGTCTCGGCCTCCGCCAGCGGCCTCGACGCGGACGCGACGGTCGCGGTCCGATACAACGGCACCACTCAGGCGCTGAACCAGACGATCACCGTCGGCGGCATCGACGTCGCCCTCGTGTTCGCCGCGGACGAGATCGCCGTCGGCGGTGCCCCATTCATCGCCCTGGCCGTCTCGGGATCCATCACGCTCGGCGACTTCGTCGAGATCATCGGCAGCGTGGCGTTCAGCGGCTCCGAGCTCGAGGTCAGCGGACTCACGATCTTCGTCGGCCAGGGCCCCGGCTTCGTCGACGGCGGCGCGCGCAACCCGTTCGCGACCGGTCTCTTCCTCACCAACGTGAGCGGCGTCGTCAGCGGCACCGCGGGCAGCCGCGTCGTCGCCGTATCGGGCACGGTCGAGCTCGTCGGCATCCCGGGCGTCACGCTCGCGGGGACCGTCGCCGTCTCGTTCAACGAGACCAGCACCGAGCAGGTGCTCGGCTCGGGCGACACCGCCGTCACGGTCGCCGAGGGTGCGCCCGGCGCGCCGCACCTCCTCGTCATCGGCGACCTGACGCTGAGCATCGCCGGCCAGGAGCTCACCGGCACCTTCGCCATCGAGACGCTGACCGGCGGCGGGCTGCGCATCAAGTTCGGCTCTGCAGCCCGCGACGGCGGCAGCCCGCTCACGCTGAGCCTCGGTGACGGCGTCGCCCTCGCGACGATCGCGTCCGGCGAGCTCGAGCTCACGACCGCCGGCGTCGCCGCCGTGCTCGTCGCGACCATCACCCTCAACGCCGGCGACGCGTTCGACCTCGACGGCGCGGTCCAGCTGCAGATCAACACCGCGACGACCCCGAAGACGGTTCAGGGCGCCGTCCTGCCCCCGAGCTCGGTGCGGGTGCAGGTCGGAACGCTCGCGACTCCCGCCGTGCTCACCATCCAGGAGCAGACCCTCAGCGGCGTCTTCGTCTTCTCGCAGGTCCGCGGCCACGTCGCCCCCGGTGCACCGGCCGGAACGGTCGCGCCGGCCACCACGGTGCTCATCGCCTCGGCGCTCACCCTCACCATCGGCACCGCCATCGCCGGCGTTCGCCTGACCGACGGCGAGGCGGTCTTCGTCATGACCGCGGCGGGCCTGGCGGGCCGGGCCGGCGGCACGGTCCGCATCCTCGTCCCCGACGACGCAGTGCAGTTCAGCGGAACCTTCACCGTGGCCGTCAACTCCGGAGCCGCGGTCGCGCAGACGTTCGAGCTGGACGGCACGACCATCGTGCTCGAGCTGCAGGTCGGCCCCTACATCCGGGTGGAAGGCGTCGACGTCGCCATCGCCGTCGCCGGCCAGCGGGTGTCGGGTGACTTCACCTTCACGAAGTCGGGCACGACCACCTCGATCACGATCGCGAACGCGCGCGCGGGCTTCGGCGACGGCACCACGGAGTTCGTGACGCTGACCGGCGGCACGGGCTCGTTCGTCCTCAGCCCCGTCAGCGGCAGCACTGGCGGCCTGGTCGGGTCGATCAGCGGCACGGTCGCGGTCACCCTGCCGGGCATCGGGGTCAGCGGCACCTTCTCGCTCTCGCTTAACACCGGCGCCGCAGCTCCGTCGCTGGCGATCACCGGCCAGGGCATCACGATCGATATCGGCGGCTTCCTGCTGACGCAGGGCACCATCACCTTCTCGCAGCGGACGGTGGGCGGGGCCAAGATCATAGACGTCGCCGTCTTGGCGAAGGCGAGCTTCGGCGCACCGATCGGCACCCTCACCTTCTCGGGGGCTCTGCAGATCGGCCCCGCCGGGCTCGCCGGCGTCCTGGCCATCACCGAGGTCAGCATCCCGCTCGGCGGCGGTGTGACGGTCGCGGCATCCGCTCTCCGTCTCGAGATCAACCGCGGGACGCAGGCTGTCGTCCTCGCGGACCTCGCGAGCACGCGCCTCGAAGCCGGGCCGTACCTCCGCCTTGTCGGCGACGGCATCCAGATCGCCACGGGCGGCGTGACGATCGTCGCGTCGGTGGCCTTCCAGCAGGCGACCAACAGCGCGGGTCAGACTCGCACGGTGATCGCGGTCGCCGGCGGCGCCGTGCACCTCGGCACCGCCGCGGACGCCGCCATCCTCACGGGCGTCGACGGACTCATCGTCCTGACGCCCGCGGGCATGGCGATGCAGCTCGGCGGCACGCTCGACCTGGGCTCCCTCCTGCCCGACGGCGTCACCGTCGCCGGCTCCTTCGCCGTCGCCATGAACCAGTCGACCGGCCGTGTCACCGAATCGATCACGCTCGGCTCGCGCTCCGTCTCCCTCGACCTCGAGGGCGGCCTCGCCATCCGGGTCAGCGGCAAGGGCGTCACCCTCGCGATCGCGGGTCAGACGCTCAGCGGCGACTTCTCGTTCCAGCGCACCGGCTCGGACACCGAGATCGTGCTCGAGAACGTGTCGCTCCGCATCGGCGACGGCAGCAGCGACATCCTCACCCTCACCGGCGGAGCCGGGACCTTCACGCTGGCGGCCGGTGCGAACCCGGGCATGCACGGCACCGTTTCGGGAACGGTCGCGCTGACGGTGCCGGGTGTCTCGGCCTCGGCGACGATGGTGCTGACGGTCGACACCCGCGTCGGCAGCAAGAAGTTCGCGATCGGCGTCACCGGCCTCGTGCTCGATATCGCCGGGCAGCGCCTGAGCGGCAACTTCACGTTCGAGCAGGTCGGCGCAGGCACGGCTCGGGTCATCACGGTCACGGCCACCGCGGTTACGATGTTCCTCGGCGATCCGAAGGGCGCGGGCGCGGGCGACGACGTGGGGCTGCTCCTGACCGACGGCGAGGGCGCCTTCATCCTCACCTCCGCCGGCATGGCCGTCGACATCTCGGCCAACGTGAACCTCGTCGGGCTCGGGGACATCCCGTTCTCGCTGGGCACCGGCCTCGACGTGCAGCTGCAGATCAACACCGCGCCGACCCCGGTCGACACGACGGCGGGCCCGCTCACCGTCAAGCTTCCGGCGGGCCGCTTCATCCGCGTCGAGGTGAAGGGCGAGGTGACCGTCTTCGGGCAGTCCATCGAGGGCACGTTCATGGTCGAGCAGGTCACCGGCGCCGGCGCGGACCGGAAGGCCGGCACCGCCGACGACGTGAAGGTCCTGCGCATCGCGGTGACCAAGGTCGCGATGTTCGTGGGCGACGACGGCGGCACGGCCGAGGACTTCACCGACGACATCGGCATGCGCCTCACCGACGGGACGGCGCTGCTGCTGCTGACGAGCGAAGGCTTCGGCGGGTCGATCTCGGCGACCGCCGCCATCCGCCTCGGCGAGGGCCTCACCGCCACCGCCACTGTGGCTGTCGAGATCAGCAACATGCGCCGAACCGTCGGCGGCAAGATCGTGCCGGTCGCGGTGAACGAGGAGTTCATCGTCGGCGGCGAGGCGCTGACCCTGACGCTCCCGGCCGGCCCCTACCTGAAGGTCGGTGTCACCAGGCTCGCGCTGAACATCGAAGGACAGCAGCTCACCGCCGATGTCTCGTACGAGAAGTCGACGGCCCTCGGCGCGGACGGCGCGCTCGGCGGCGGCGACGACGTCGAGAGCGTCAAGATCCGCTTCGTCAACGTCGGCCTGCGACTCGGCACGCCGGACCGCGACATCGTCATCGTCCGCGACGGCTCCGGCGCTTTCGACATCGTCCCGAAGATCGGCGACAAGAAGGCCGGCATCGCGGGCCGCGTGCAGGCCACCGTCGAGCTGCTGATCCCCGGCGTCACCTTCTCGGGCACGCTCGAGGTGCGCATCAACACGCTCGCCGACGCGAAGGACGTCGACGGCGTCTCGATCAGTCCCGGTGTGGCCGTGGCCGGCCTCGACCTCACGCTCGAGGTCGCCGGCCAGCGCCTCACGGGCGACTTCTCCTTCTCGAAGGATCCCGCGAGCGGCGAGATCACGCTGGCCCTGGCCGACGTGAAGCTCGAGCTCGGCGACGGAACCCAGACCTACGTGACGGTGACGATCGACGAGGGCGCGATCCTCGTCACCCGCAGCGGCATCGTGGCCGCGATCGTCGCAGGCATCGCGTTGAACCCGGCTGTCCTTCCCGATGTGGAGGTGGTCGCCGACGTCATCGTCCTCATCAACAACACGACCGCCGACGTCAGCCGGCAGGTCGAGCTCGGCGGCTCGCCCATCACCATCTCGGTGCCGAAGAACACGCTCGTGGTACAGGTCGGCCTCGTCGGCCGCGAGGCGGAGTTCACGATCTTCGGTCAGACGCTCGCGGGCGTCGCCGTCTTCGAGCAGAAGAAGACGGCCGCCGGCGCGAAGATCGTGCGTCTCGCGTTCACCGGCGTCCAGCTGTTCCTCGGCGACCCGGGTGGGGACGGCGAGCTCGACGACGTGGGCGTCCGCCTGACGGACGGCGCCGGTGCCTTCATCATCACGCCCACCGGCATGGCGGGCGAGGTCACCGGGTCGGTCGACGTGGTCGGACTGCCGTTCGACGTCGAGTCCGACTTCACGCTCCAGATCAACACGATCAAGAGCGGCACGCAGGGCGTCGTGGTCAACGAGGTCTTCCAGTTCGCCGGCGTCTCGGTCACCACGACCACCGACGGCAACGCGTCGCGCGCTGAGGTGCAGCGCATCTCGGTCGGCGTCCCCGCCGGCTCCTTCACGCTGGCGCTCGATGCGAACCGCAACGGCACGCTCGAGGCGAGCGAGATCAGCGCGGCCATCCCGGTGGGGGCAGATGCCGCCGTCGTGGATGCCGCCATCGAAGCCCTCATCGACTCCGAGGCCGGCACCGACAAGGTCACGGTCGCGGCGCAAGTGGGCGGCTATCTCGTCGAGTGGGTCGATGACGGCAACCAGGTCGCGCTGCAGCCGAACGTGCGCGTGCTGTCGCTGCCCAAGGGCCCGTTCGTGCGAGTCGTCGCGAGCAACGTCGTGGTCGACTTCGGCGACGTCGAGCTCAATGTCGCCGCGATCGCCTTCGACCGATTCGGAACGGGTTCGACCGCCGTCACGCGCATCGCCTTCACGGGCGCGAGCCTCGGGTCGACGGCCAGCATCGGCTCCGACAACCCGGGCCTCAAGGAGGCGTCCGGCATCCTGGTGGTCTTCCCGCGCCTCGCCGTGACCGACGACAGCACGACCCCCGACACGATCACCACCACCGGCGGCGTCGCGGGCATGCTGACCGGCAAAGTCTCGACCGGCGAGAACCTGAACGCGAGCGTCGGCTTCGCGATCAACACGACCGGGGTCAAGGTCAAGCAGACGATCGACATGGGCGAGACCGACCTCGTCCTGGATCTGACGGATGACACGTTCCTCTTCATCGTCCAGGACCTGAGCTTCGATTTCGGCGGCTTCCTCGAGATCCGCGCCGGTCAGTTCGCCATCAACGGCAACACCTTCCGCGGCAGCGGCCTCGAGATCTTCATCGGCTCGGGTCCGTCGAAGCTCGCTGACGGCAGCCTCAACCCCGACGCCATCGGCGTGCTCATCCGCAACGCCGAGGTGCACTTCGAGCGCAGCACGGCCGTCGGAGGCGGCTGGGCGATGCGCGCGACGGGTCAGCTGGCGCTGCTCGGTCTCGACGGCCTGGGCATCTCGGGCAACGTGTCGTTCCAGGTCAACGGCTCCGACTCGGTCACCTTCACGCTGGACGAGATGGGCGGCATGTCCGGTCCCATAGCTCCCGGCGCCTTCAGCTTCATGGCGTCCGGCGTCGTCATCACGGCGGGCGACGTCGTCCGCCTCGGCGGCACGCTGCGCCTCACCCGCCAGCCGAACGGCGCCCTCGACATCTCGCTGTGGAACGCGACCGCGCTGGTCAAGAGCGGTGGCACCAACATCGTGAGCCTCGCCGGCTTCGCGACCTTCTCGATCTCTCCGATCTCGGGCTTCCAGCTCGGCTCGTTCAAGGTGACGGACTTCGCACTGTTCCCGCCGACCGACGTCGTCGAGCCGCCCGTGAGCGAGCCGCTACCCGTCGTCGTGACCGCGGACCTCGCCAAGCCGCTCCGCGGCTCGGTCTACACCGGCGCGACGCTCACCGAGATCGAGATCACCTTCTCCACCACGGACGGCACGATCAGCGAGGCGTCGATCATCGACAACCCCCCGGAGTTCGCGATCTCGGTGGCCGGTTCGAACGAGACGTGGACGCCCGGCATCCTGCCGACGAAGGTCGCGGGCAAGCCGAACACGTGGCGCTACACGCTGACGCCCAGCGGCTCGGGGGCGCTGCCCACGACCGCGGTGGTCACGGTCGCCTTCACCGCCGGCGGAGTGCTCACCGCGGGCGGCAGCCCCGCGCCGCTCCTCGCTGAGCAGGAAGTGTTCTACGTCTTCCGCCCGACGGCCGCGAAGCCCAAGCCGGGACCGGTCGCGTCCCTCGCGGTCGCGAGCATCAACCAGGCGCAGCTGAACGCGCAGAGCTACATCGACGTCACCTACACGTCCGTGCCGGAGACGCCGGATGCGGCGGCGGCGCCGATCGTCAAGTCACTCATCGAGAACAGCACGGTGGCTCCGTTCACCATCTCGGGCCTCGTCGCCGACCTCGAGATGAACGGCGCCGTCCCGGTGCTCATCGGTGCGCCGCTCCTGATCGCCGGAGCCGACCCCAACGCCACGTCGGTGACGTATCGGTACTTCCTCAAGGACAGGAACCGCAACAACACGCTCGGCCTCTTCAGCGGCACCGGCAGCATCACCATCACGCTGGCGGAGAACCGCGTCGCCAGCGGCGCGGTCGGAGCTCCCGCCTACAACAGCGCCCAGTCCCTGACTCTCGCCGTGACCGCGAGCCTCGCGGGTGAGCTCGTCGAGGGCGGTCCCATCGCCCTCGGGCCGCTGACGCTGCAGGGGCCGACCGTGGGCCTCGGCGGCTTCGGGTTCGTCGACGGCAAGGTCGTGCTGTCCGTCATCCTGGGCGTCCAGCGCGCGTCGCTCGCCTTCGGCGGCAACCCGACGACCGGCGCGCCGTCGACGGCGCAGGCGAGCTCCGGCATCACGGTCGACCTCATCGGCCTCAGCGGTTCGTTCGAGCTGGCCGTCGACGTCTTCGGGCTCCTGGGCGGAAACGTCGACATCCGCCTCACCGGCAAGTGGGGCCTCCAGGTCGCAGCGCTCGACGCGCAGATCCCGAACGTCGCCCGCTTGCAGGCGACCGGCGTGAAGGTGACCTACGACCCGAAGGGCGCCTTCGATCAGGAGATCGTGCGCATCAACACCGCCACGATCACGTTCCCCTCCTTCGGCATCACAGGCTCGCTCCGCCCGTACGACCCGGCCAAGGCTTCCAACATCTCCGCGAACAACGATGTGGCGCTCGACGTCGGCGTCATCCCGGGCCTCACCATCTACGGCAGCGGCTTCAAGCTCGGCACCGCCGAGCTCGCGTACGGGCTGCCTCCCACCACGGGCGCCACCGCCGACCTCGGCAACGCGCTCGCGCCCACGGCGGTCGACCGCAAGATCACGCTCGGCGGCATCCTCGAACTCGATGACATCCGGGTCGGCGTCTCGGGCCTCGAGGTCCGCTTCCCGCCGGACGGCGCCACCGTCGGCTTCACCGGCTCGATCTACATCGCCACGGGCGGCGCCAAGCTCTTCCCCGGCAAGGCGTACGGCGCGACCCTCACCGACCGGCTCACCACCGATGACCGCCGGCCCGACGGCACGATGGACGACGAGGCGTTCCGCATCGCGCTGAGCTTCGCGGGCGGCAAGGTGCAGGCGTTCCAGCTGACCGTCGACACGCTCGAGATCCGCATCGGCACGTACGTCACGCTCACCGCGCGCGACTTCCGCCTCGACACCGGCGCCAGGGGCTCGGACTACATGGTCCGGTTCCAGGCGGTCGGGGCCAAGGTGACCATCGGCTCGCTCGTCCTCGCGGGTGAGGGACGCAACTTCGCCATCACCGGCGACGGCGACTTCAAGGCGCTGAGCGGCTTCGGCGTCTTCCTGTCGGTGGGCTCGGCGACGGGCGACTCGTTCAAGTGGCCGAGCTTCCTCCCCGTGCGCATCGATGCGATCGGCATCCAGTGGGCCGACGTCGAGCGCGCGCCGGGTGACTTCGAGCTGATCCTGTCGGCGAGCGTCACCGGCATCCAGGGCCTGTCCGGCCTGCAGATCACCGGGTCGATCCAGGGCATCCGCATCAAGCCGTCGCTGCTGATCGAGGGCAAGTTCCCGATCATCGGCATCGACGCACTGGGCGTCACCGTCAAGGGCAAGATGTTCGGCGGCGAGGTGTCGGCCGGACTCGTCGGCGGCATCATGAAGCTGGACTCGGAGTACAACATCATCGGCGTCTTCGACACGACGACCCCCGTGCACCAGCGCGTCTTCTACCTCGGTCTCGAGGGCACGATCTCGATCGCCGGACTCGCCGGGTTCGGCATCCGGATCGGCCTGTCGGAGCTCGGCCCGCTGCAGGTCTTCCTCAGCGTGAACGTGCCGGGCGGCATCCTGCTCGAGCCGAACTCGGGCCTCACGATCAACGACTTCGCCGGTGGCGTGGAGTTCTTCAAGACGCTGCCCTCGATCGAGGATCCCTTCGCGCTGCGCTCCTCGGCGTTCCAGCTGCCGACGGTCGTGACCGCCGACCAGTGGCTGCTCCAACTGCAGCAGCAGGTGGCGCTGCAGGCGAAGACGATCTCGCAGACCCCTGGACAGAGCGGGTTCGCCGCGGCGTTCACCGCCCCGATGGTGATCACCGGATCCGCGCGCATCTACTCGATCTACACATCGCAGGCCGTCTTCAACGGCCAGGTGATCCTCAAGATCTCGACCGACGGCAAGATCCTCATCGTCGGCACGCTCAACTTCGCCGACAACAACGTCTCGATCAGCGGGCGCCTCTACGCCGACCTGTCGAAGGTGTCGACCGGCAACGTCGTGATCCTGTTCCTCGCCGACTTCCCCGACCAGGTGCGCCTGCTCACGCTGTACGGGAAGCTCAAGATGGGCTTCCGCAACTCGTCCGGCAACGAGGTCACCTTCGACGTCGTCGAGGGCCTCGACCCGATCGCGACCGGCACGCCGCCCGTCATCGACCTGGGCGCGCCGACTACGAACGGCGGCACGGTGGACGTGGGTGTCGTGAACGGCGCCGCCGGCTCGACCAAGTACGTCGACGTGACGTACACGCCGGCCGCCGGCGCGAGCCTGGACCTCGCCCGCATCCTCGGGCCGAACCGCACCGGCTTCACGCTCTGGTACGGCACCGAGACGACTGCCCGCGCGACCATCACGGTGAAGCCCGTGCCGATCGTCGCCGTGACGACGCCCGGCGGCATGAAGTTCGTCGAGCTGCTGACAGACGCGAACGGCGCGTACTACATGCTCGACGTTGACCGAGTCGACGTCCTCAAGGTCGCCGACCACACCACCGGCGGCGACCTGCTCGAGGCCGCGGTGCGGATCGCGGGCACCACGCGCTTCCGCTACGCGATCGGCACCGCCGAGCTGGCGATCGGGCGCTGGGAGCTGCGCTTCGCCGCGGGCGCCGCGAAGAACGCCGACCTCACCACCGAGGCGGGCACGACCTCCGGCGCGAGCAGCGCCGCGACGACGCTCGCCTTCACCGTGACCGGCGTCAGCGCGACGGTGACGAACCCGACGCCCGGCGCCTCGGTGGACGTCAACGTCGTCAACGGCCGCGCGTGGATCACCGTGACGTTCACGAAGCCGACGCTCTTCACGATCGACCCGGCCTCGATCACCGACCTCGCCGCCGAGTTCCAACTGTCCGGCCCCGGCCTCGGCACGATCCAGATCGACGGCACGCAGGCGCCGCAGCTCGTCTCGACGACCGCGACGAGCATGACCTATCGCTACTGGCTGACCGGGCGGTTCGCGAACACGGGCGCCGTGAGCCTCACGTTCCTCTCGGGCAGCTGGTCGTACCTCTTCACCGTCACGGGCCCGGTCGCCATCACCGACGCCCCCGAGGCGCCGGTCGGCGGCAGCGGCTCGGTGCGCACGACGGTCGGCGTCCGCTTCCCGGGCGGCGGCATCGGCGGCTTCGCCGGGGTGCCGGCCGGCTTCACGGTCGACGCCGACTCCGTGATCAAGCGCCTCACCGGACTCACCTTCGGCGGCGGAACGTGGGCCCTCACCGTCGACACGACGGTCCCCATCACGGCGACCGAGATCCCCGGGGAGTTCCGCATCCCGGTCGTCGTCGCGGCGTTCGGCTCGGCCGGCGCCCTCACGGGGGCGCTCACCGCGAGCCCACTCGGCTTCCGCGGCACCGTCACGGCGGGCACACAGCCGGCGCAGGTGCTGACCGTCACCCCGACCGTCTACATCGACGTCGACTTCGACGCCCTCGTGAACGGCGCCTCGCTCGACCCTGCGTCGATCCTTGACCTGGCGGCCGAATTCGAGCTGTATGGCGAGGGGCTCGGCACGATCGCGCTCGACAGCACGCGCGCGCCGCTCCAGATCACCGGCGCCCCGGACGGCACGCTGCGCTTCCGCTTCTGGCTCACCGGTCAGTACGACGCCGGCCTGCAGGTCACGCTCACGCGCCTGCCGGGCACGTGGTCGTACCTGAAGTCGGTCACGCCGACCGCGCCGAACCTGGCGGCGGCCGGACCGGACCTCGTATGGGCGCAGAACCTCGTCGTCACCGTCCCGAGCGCCACGGCCGCCGGCTTTGATGCGGGGTTCGACCTCGACGTGGCGTCCATCATCGCCCGCCTCGACGCGCTGGTGTTCACCACGGCGGTCGGTGACTGGACCGTCGTCCGCGACAACACCAAGCCGATCACCGTGGGTCTCGGCGCTGGCGAGTTCATCGTCCCGGTGATCGTCGAACGAGCGGATGCCGACGCCTCGACTTCCGGTGTCACCCTGGGCGCTCTCGCCCTGGGCTTCGCGAACACCGCGCAGCCCGTAGCCGACGCGCCGTTCACTGCACCGGGCCGCACGTTCATCGACATTCCGTTCGCGGTCCCGACGGGTCTCCTCATCAACGAGGGGTCGATCACCGACCCCGAGGCCGAATTCACCATCACGGTCATGCGCGGCGGTTCGCCGGTGACGATCGCCGTCGGAGCGGCGTCCATCCTGGTGTCTGCCGACGGCGTGCTGTGGGTCCGCTACCAGCTGTCGGGCGAGCTGCTCGCCGGCGACATCGTCACGGTGACATTCGAGGGAGCGGGCGCGTGGACCTACACGCAGCTCGACGGCACCACCGCGTACGCCGGTCCGCAGCCCGACGCCGGCACGCGCCCAGCGGTCGCGGTGCCGCTGCCGCTGACGGCCGACGACCGTCAGATGACGTACCTCGACGTGACGTTCATCCCGCCGGCGTCCATCGGCGGCACGACCTACCAGATCGACTTCGACACCATCACCGGTGACGAGTTCACCCTCGCGGGCCCCGGCGCGAACGGCGTGCAGATCGTCGGGTGGGTGCAGCTGAGCGGCAACACGTGGCGCTACCTGCTGAAGGGCGCCTTCGCCCCCGGCCGCGTGGACGTCATCTTCGACCTGACCAAGTTCGGCGTCACCCCGGCGCGCGCGCCGCCCGCCGGAGCGGTCGTCACCCTGACCCAGTCCTTCCAGGTCGTTGGCGCGACGGCCGACGTCGTCCGCTCCGTGCCCGACGACGCCGGCACCAGCGACAAGGATGAGTCGGCCACCATCGGGCTCTCGGGCTCGAGCATCGGCCGCGACCTCCTCAACGCACTCAAGTACCTCGAGATCCGCTTCCGCGGCTCGGCCGGCTTCGCGATCGACCACTCGACCATCAACGGCGATGAGATCGAGTTCCGCGATGCTGCGGGCAACCTGATCGCCCTCTCCGCCCCGGTCCGTGTCGGCACGAGCGACATCTACCGCTACGCCTTCACCGCGAACCTCGCCGCCGGCGCGTACACGATCACGTTCCTTGCGGGCCGCTTCGCCGACATCGCAGGCCGTCTCAACTCGACCGAGACCGAGACGCTGACCCTCACCGCCCCGACGTCATCGCTGAACGACCCCACGGCCGGCTCGGTGCTCGACGCGAAGGACCTCGGCGGCCGCGGCTGGGTCGACATCACGTTCACCGACTTCGGCGGCGCGGGCATCGACCGGGCGTCGATCACCGACGCGGGCGCAGAGATCAAGATCACCGCCGGCGGTGTGGACCTCGTCGTCATCGGATCCGCGATGCTCGTGAGCGGCAGCACCTACCGCTACTTCTTCTCGGGACACGTCGGCGGCGACCTCGTCATCAGCTTCATCGATGGCAGCTGGCTGAACGAGACGGGCACCCCGTTCGCCGCCGCGACGCACGCCGGCGCGGCGACCGCCGAGCTCGACCTGAGCGAAGGCACCATCAAGCCCCGAACGTGGGTCGGCGTTCGGCTCACCCCGACCGCCGGCGCGCGGGTCGACGCGAACTTGCTCGGTGCTAACGACCTCAGCTTCGCCGGCGGCGGTACCGAGGCGCTCCAGTACCTCGGCGTACTTTACGCGGACGGTATCGCGCGCTACACCTACCGACTCGACACCGCGCTCACCGCCGGCACCGTGACCGTGACGTTCGCACCGGGCGCCTGGTCCGACACCGCGGGTAACCTGTCGGCGGGCGGCAGCCAGAGCTTCCGCCTCATCGAGCAGGGCACGTCGTTCTTCATCGAGCTGTCGGGCGGCATCAAGCTCCAGGCCGGGGACTTCCTCGACGAGCCGCTGATGCACATCCACGCCGAGGTCATCCTCGAGATCGACACCAACCGCAAGCTATTCATTCTCACCTTCGCCGGTCAGATCGACGTCTACGGCCTCGGCACCTTGGGCGCCACGTCCGGCCGGTTCGTGCTCCTCGTCGGCGACGAGTCCACGAACCCGATGCACCCCGTCCCGCAGTTCTGGGGTGTGGCCTCGATCGAGACCAACTTCGAGGCGCTCGAGCAGTACGGACTGCACCTGAGCGGCTCGGCGCAGCTGCGGATCAACCTCACCAACGAGGTCAAGACCGAGACGCTGACCCTCAAGGGCGTCGGCCCCGGCGGCACCGACCTGACCGAGAGGTTCGTCCTGCAGCCGTTCAGCTTCGGCTTCCAGATCGTCGGCCAGGCGATCGTCGCTCCCGCAGGCACCGAGCTGATGCGCATCCAGGGCGGCCTGTACCTCAACATCTCGGCCAACCCGCCGACGCCCTCGATGGAGCTCTTCCTCACCGGGCAGCTGTCGTTCGGGTCGGGCTCCGCCCGCCTCGAGTACGGCTCGGTCACCGGCGTGATGATGATGACCGACAACGGCGCCATCCCAGGCGTCGCCGGCAGCATCCGCGTCGCCACCGGCGTCGGCATCGGCCTGCCGGATGTGGGCTCGCTCTTCTCCGCGACCGGCTCGGTCAACGTGATCTTCAACACGACGCTCGCCGATCAGACGTTCGTCGTGCCGAACGCCTTCCTGCCGCTCCTGCTGCCGGGGCAGTCGCCGGTGTTCTACATCCCGAAGTCGGCGCCCGGCATCGACGGCCAGCCCGACCCGAGCGCCCCTCCCGGCGGCAGCATCTACGTGGTCGCGAGCATCCAGGCGGAGCTCACGATCGGCGGGGTGTTCACGCTGACCGGCTTCGTCGGCATCACGGCCGCCTTCGACCCGAACGGCACGGCCTACTTCAAGGTCGACGGCATGGTGGGCACCACCATCCCCTACCTCGGGTCGCTGACCGGTGCCCTGAACCTCGCGGTCTACGTCGGAGCGCAGACCGGCGTCGTGGGACGCGTGCAGCTGACGCTCGGCGTCGACTCCATCCCGGGCCTGGAGCTCGACGGGATGTTCCTGCTCGAGATCAACACGTTCTCGACGACTCGCGAGATCCGCACCTTCGCGGTCGAGACCGAGACGGTCAACGGCCGGACGGTGTTCAAGGACTTCAAGCGTCAGAACGGCGCACTCGTCGTCGAGAACCAGACGCTGGGCGTCGTGGCCGGCTTCCGCCTCGAGATGAACGGCCACCTGCGGGTGCTGGACGTGCTCGACATCAACGGACACGTGGTCCTCACGATCGGCGCGAACGAGGTCAGCCTGATCGTCAACGGCGGCGCATCGCTCGAGCCGTTCGGCTCGGTCGTGCTCCGTGACAGCGGCTTCCGCATCAACAACAAGGGCCTCGTCGCCCGTCTCGACCTGTCGCTCGACGCCGGCTTCGGCGGCGAGATCGGGCTCGGCTTCTCGGTGAGCGCCGTGCTGGCCATCAACACGACGGGCGCCGTCGCGGTGTTCGGCTCGACGAACGTCGCTCCAGGCTTCCTCCTGCGCCTCGACGGCTCGATCGACTTCCTCGGCTTCGCGCGGGGCACCGGCTACGCCGAGATCCGCGTCGCGTCGGGCGCGTTCGAGATGGGGTTCGGCGTCGCGTTCGACCTCGCTGGCCTGAAGTTCAACGCGAACGGCGTCGCGGGCATCTACGACAACGGCTTCGTCATGGAGGTGTCGGTCAGCGCCTCCGCCGACGCGTTCATCTTCAGCCTCTCCGCCAACGGCACGCTGCGGATCAACACCCTCGGCGAGACCAAGAACGGCGTCGCACCGGGCTTCAAGCTCAGCCTCAACGGCTCGGTGACGCTGCTGAAGATCATCAGCTTCGACGCCGGCTTCACGATCGAGGTCGGCAAGACCAGTGCGACCGACAGCGACTACTCGGCGGGCGACTGGTACCTCGACGCGTACGCGAGCATCGACCTCTTCATCTTCGACCTGTCGGGCTCGGTGTTCCTGAACTCCGAGGGCAACTTCTCGCTGGACCTCCGCGGCCACATGCAGCTCGGCGGCGACTTCATGGGCATCCGCGGTGACTTCCACCTCGAGATCTCGTTCCTGAAGAACGAGAGCGATGGCATCATCTGGTACACCCTCTTCATCGGCGGCGGGGCCAGCGTGGAGGTGTACTTCGACTTCAAGCTGTTCGAGATCACGCTCGGCGTCGGCCTGGACCTCTCGGTCAGCGCCGACTCGCGCAACGCCGACTCGAACGGCAACGTGCCGCTGGAGTTCCGCGTGACCGTGCGGTTCAAGGTGCTCGGCTCGTGGTACTCGCGCAGCGACACCTTCGAGATCGGCACCGTGCGGTTCCCGGTCGTGCCGTACCTCGCGAGCAACGGGACCACCGGACACGACGACCCCTACCGCGACCTGCGCGAGTGGAAGACCACCGACCGCGATCTGCACCTCAACGTCGGCGCGGCGGCCCAGCGCGCCGCGCGCAACGTCTCCACGGGCACGATCGACGAGACCGTCCGCATCGAGCAGGTCGGCGGACTCGCCGATGGCCTCGCGACGATCCGCATCACCGCGTTCGGCCACACCCGCACCTACGCCAAGGTGCAGCGCATCCACGCCTACTTCGACAACGGCGCCGACAACGTCGTCATCGACCCGAGCGTGCAGATCCCCGTCACTATCGACGGCGGCACCGGAAACGACACGATCCTGCTCCAGGGGTCCGGCTCCGGAAGCTCGCTCAGCGGCGGCGACGGCGACGACACCATCACCGTGGACGGCGCCGGCAGCGCCACCCTCAACGGCGGCGAGGGCGCCGACATCCTGCGCCACATCGGCAGCGGCATCGTGACGCTGAACGGGGACGGCGGTGCCGACAGGCTGTTCGGCGGCAGCGCGTCCGATCGCCTCTATGGCGGCGACGGCGCCGATGAACTGTCCGGCCCCGCCCGCCTGTACGACGGCGGCGACGAAGACGACACCATCACCGCGACCTCGGCGGTTTTCAGCTCGCCCGACGACCTGGTCGTCATCGGTGGCGCCGGCACCGATGAGCTCACGCTGATCCTGACCGGCAGCGCCGACATCCTCACCATCGCGAACCCGGCGGCGGACACCCTCCGCTACACGCTCGCCGGCGCCGCCCGCACGAGCACCGGCATCGAGAGCCTCGTCATCGACGCGGGCGCCGGACCCGACCAGATCACGCTCTCCGACATCACGGGTCAGGATTCCGGCATCCAGACGGTCGAGATCCTGGTGGGCACCGGCAGCACCGACTTCGTCACGGTGCTCGGCTCCGACACGGCGGCCGACGCGTTCACCATCTCCACCGACGGCGCCCGCACGCGGGTGGTCCGCACCACGGCGCACGGCTACACCGTGTGGATCGACGGGGCGGTGCGCGGTCAGGGCGACTCGCTGATCGTCGACGGACGCGGTGGGAACGACACGCTGAACGCCTCCGGCATCACCGTCGACCGCCTCGCGCTGACGCTCATCGGCGGCACGGGCGACGACACGCTCGTCGGCTCCTCGTACGACGACGTGCTCGACTCGGGCCTCGGCGACGACACCGTCACCGGCGGGCTCGGCCGCGACACGTTCCTCGACGCGGGAGGCCACGACACGCTCATCGAGTCGTTCGTGAACGGCGACTTCGGCCTCTACGAGAACCTGTTCGTCGTCGGCCTCGCGGTGGGCACGAACTTCGGCACCGGCTCGATCGCCGAGAACCTGGACGGCATCTTCGAAGTGGGGCGCCTGACCTCGACCGGTTCGCAGAACACGTGGATGCTGGTGGGCGACGCCGACGGCACGGTCCTCGTCGCCGGCGCCCAGCGGGAAGCCCAGGCGTGGACCGGCACCGCCTACCTCGACGCCGGACCCGGCGCCGACGTCGTCCGCATCGAACTGGCGCGCTCGACCGGCATGGCCGTCCACGTGAACGACCTGTCGGGTGCAGGCGACAATCTGCAGGTGTGGGGCACCGCGGCGCCCGACGACCTGATCATCGACGTCGTGGCCTCGCCGGCCGCGGGGACGCAGGCGAACCGCATCCGCCGCGTCGGCTTCAGCGGCGCGGGCGCCGAGACCACACTCGGCACGATCACCCACGCGGGCGTCGAGACCGTCGACATCCGCGCGCTCGCGGGCGGTGACCGTATCGCCGTGCGCGCCATCCAGGTCGAGCACCGCATCTTCACCGGCGAGCACACCGACCGCATCGCCGTCGGCTCGAACGCTGCGGGCGCGGGCACGACGAACTCGACGTGGACCAACACCGCCGGCGACGTCAACGCGATCGGTGCCCTGCTGCGGGTCGACGGCGGCTCGGGCCCGAACGCGATCCCCGGAAACGACTTCCTCGCCGTCGACGACACCGGCGACACCGCCGCGAACACCGGCGACCTCACCTTCGAGTGGCTCACGGGGCTCGGCATGGGCACCGGCATCCACTACACGTCCTTCGAGCTGCTGACGACCGACCTCGGCTCGGGCGGCGACACGTTCACGATCCACTCGACGCACTCCGCGACGACCGCCGTCACGACGAACGACGGCGCCGACACGGTCACCGTGCGGTCGGTCGCCGGCATCACCACGGTGAGCACCGGCGCCGGCAATGACACCGTCCGGGTGAGCTCGACGCTCACCGGCATGAACGGCACCCTCACCGGCATCGCCGCGCCGCTGACGCTCACCGGCGGCGACGGCACCGACATCCTCTACCTCGACGACGCGGCCACCGCGCTCGACCGGATCGGCGTGGTCACGGGCACCTCGGTCTCGGGCCTCGGAATGACCGGCGGCTCGCCCACGCCGAGCCTCGTGCAGGTCGTGACCGTGCTCGGTGCCGTGGACGGCCGCTTCGCCCTCACGATCGCCGGGCTCGGCACCACCGCCCAACTCGCCTTCGATGCGACCGCCGCCCAGGTGCACGCGGCTCTCGAGGCGAAGGTCGGCGTGGGCAACCTCGTGGTGACGAAGGCGGGCGGGCGCTGGACGATCGCCTGGACCGGAGCGCTCGCGGGCGCCGCCGGCTGGACGCGCACGATCTCGCTCACGCCGGTCGCAGGCCACGAGCTCGCCGCGGCGGGCGGCGGCACGGTCACGACGGGCGTGCTCGCTGAGACGAGCGGCCGCATCGGCTACGGCGCGTTCGAGACCCTCGACATCACGCTGGGCTCCGGCTCCGACGTCCTCAACGTCGACTCGACCCATGCCGGCGCGACGCTCGTCCACGCGGCGGCCGGAAACGACCGCGTGTTCGTCGAGGCGCTGTCCGGCACCACGACGATCGAGGGCCAGGGCGGAGACGACTGGCTGGTCGTCAACGCGGTAGCCGGGCCGGTCGGCGTCAACGCGATGAACGGCCAGGTGCTGAACCTCGACGGCGGCGCGAACTCCGACTTTTACCTCATCGACCTGTTCGGCGTCGGCAGCAGCCGCATCAACACGCTCGACGTCGCCGACGGCGGGACCAACGTGCTCGTCGTGAACGGCTCCGAGCTCAACGACACCTTCCTCTTCCGCCGCAACGCCACTCGCGCCCTCATCGCGCAGCTGTCGGCCCCCGGCGCCACGTCGGGTCAGTTCGGCGCGGCCGAGAAGGTGACGTACGGCCAGGAGATGACCGGCGGCGTCGTGGTCAACGGCCTCGCCGGCGACGACACCTTCGCGTTCGACGACACGGCGTCGGTCGTGACGGTGAACGGCGACTCGGGCAACGACCGGTTCCGCTTCGGCCAGCTGTACACGGCCTACACGCCCGACGCGGAGTTCCCGGCGGCATCCTTCTTCGCCTCGACGCGCGGCGATCTGACCCGCGGCGTCTCGTACACGGCATCCGTCTACGGCGGCACCGGCGACGACGTCTTCGAGGTCTTCCGCAACGTCGCGACGCTCAACCTCTACGGCGACGCCGGCGACGACACGTTCGTCATCCGCTCGTTCGTGGGCGAGTCCGAGCTCACCGCGCTCAACGCCGGCGAGGGCCGCAACTTCATCCAGTACGCCTCGAACGCCCCGGTGAACGTCGACGGCGGCTCGGGCTACGACCTCGTCGTCATCATCGGCACCGAGTTCGGCGACACCTTCGTCATCACCGCGAACGGCGTCTATGGCGCCGGACGCGTCATCCGGTACACGAACGCCGAGAAGGTCTCGATCTACGGCATGGAGGGCGACGACGTCTTCCACGTCCTGTCGACCAACCCGGCCGTCGAGCTGTCGATCTTCGGCGGGCTCGGCTCCGACCGCGTCGAGGTGGGCAGCGCCGCGCCGGCGGTCCAGGCTGACGACCTCCTCGGACACACCGGCCTCATCCGCCACGAGGTCGAGAGCACCGTCGGCAACGCCCTGTGGGCGCTGCTTCGCGTCGACGGCATCGCGACCGAGATCATGGACAACGACGAGCCCACGGTGGTCGTCGCGCCGGTCGGCGGCTCGCTCGTGCTCACCGAGGGCGCCGCCGCGTACGGCGAGGTGACGGTCCGCCTGACGCGCTCCCCGGCGACCGCGGTGCAGGTGACGCTCGTCGCGCCCGCGATCGACCCGACCTCCACCAGCCGCGTCCGCTATCTCGAGCTCTCGGTCGACGGCGGCGCCACTTGGCAGACCTCGGTCACGCTGAACTTCGCCGCGGGCGACACGGCGCAGCGCACCGTCCGGGTCCGCGCGATCAACGACCTCGCGGCAGAGGGCGCGTGGTTCGCTCCCATCGACGCGATCGTCACCGGCGGCGCCTACGCGGGTGCGCTCGTCGCCACCACATTCGCCCGGGTGCTCGACGACGAGGCGCCCGAGGTCCCGGTGGTTCTGCCCGACGGCGGCATCCGCGTCATCGAGCCGGTGGACGCCGCCGGCACCGGCGGCACCACCGCACAGTACGAGGTGCGGATCGTCTCGATGCCGCGCGGCCCGGTCACCGTCCTCGTCACGGCGCCGACCGGACTCCTGATCTCGACCAACGGCACGACGTGGTCCACCGCACTGACGCTCACCTTCGCCGTCGCCGGTGCTCAGACGGTGCACGTGCGTGCGATCGACGACTCGATCGTCGAGGGCCAGCACGTGCAGGCGATCACCGCGGTGATCACGTCGCGCGATCTTGTCAGCGGCACGGTGACCGGTTCGGGCGGGCTCGCGAACGAGTTCGCATTCGGCGTCACCGCCGGCGGCCCCGTCGCGGCGGGCGCGCTGAAGGGCCACCTCATCCGCATCACGAGCGGTGCCGGAGCAGGCCAGGTGCGGCGCATCTGGAACAACACCGGCATGACCATCGAGATCGAGGGGGAGTGGGACGTCGTCCCGGCCACCGGAGCCTCCTTCGTCATCACCGGCTACACCGCCCCCGTCACGACGAACGAACTCGTCGGCACCGTCTCGGCCATCACGCCCGACCGCCTGACGGTGACTCTCACCGGTGTCACGCTCCCGACCGCCGACGGCGGGCTCGCGGGCGCGCTGCTGCGCATCGTCGGCGCCAACGGCACCGCGACCTACCGCGCGATCGCCTCGAACACTGCGACGACGATCACCGTCACCGACCCGTGGGGCTCGAGCGCCTTCGTCCTTGGCACCACGCAGGTCTACGTCGCCGAGCTCGCCGGCGCGCTGGTGTCGCGTGTCAGCGTCCTCGTCCACGACGCCGACACCGCCGGAGTGGTCGTCACGCCGGTCGGCGGCGACATCCGCCTGGTCGAGGGCGCGACCGCTTCGCAGTTCGGCGCACAGGCCGCCTACACCGTGCGCCTCACGATGGCACCCGCGGCCGGTGAGACGGTCACCGTCAAGGTCAGCGCGATCGCCTCGTTCACCCTCGACATGGGCGGCCCAGACTGCGGCCTGCCGAACGGCTGCCACCAGCGCCAGCTCGAGTTCTGGAACGGCTCGGCGTGGGTCGCCGACCTCGCCCTCGCGTTCACCGCGGCGAATTGGGCGACCGACCGTACCGTCGTCATCCGGGCGATCGACGACGGCATCATCGACGGCGGCGACGTCCAGGAGTTCGCGGACGCATCGCGGCGCCTGCACCTCATCCAGGGCCCGCTGTACGTGTCGGGCGGCGACGACCCGAACCCGCCGGTCCAGCTCGAGCTCGACGCCTACCTGCCGATCCTGCTTCCGGACGAGAGCTCGGGCCACCCCGACCCCGTCACCGCCTCGTCGGGTCAGGCGATCGAGGCAGCGCAGGTCGACACGCTCGTGATCCACAACGAGGACAGCCCCGCGAACGACTCGGGCGTGCTCACGCGTGAGAGCATCACGGGCTTCGGCATGGCGCCGGACTACTCGCTCGCCGGCCGCCCGGTCCTCGGCGGAATCCGCTACGCGCAGTTCGAAGACCTCACGATCCTCCTCGGCTACGGCGACGAGACGTTCGTGGTCGAGACGACGCACGCCGGCACGACCACGATCGACGCCGGCCGCGGCAAGGACGCGATCATCGTCCGCACTATCGACGGCCACACCCGTGTCCTCGGCGGCGAGGGTGACGACACCTTCACCGTGGGCTCCTCCGACGCGCGCCTCGACCTGCTCGCCGGACTCCTCGTCCTGGTCGGCGGAGCCGGCGCCGACGTCGCCAACGTCATCGACTCTGGCGACACGACCAACAACCTCGGCTGGCTGACGCAGGACACCCTGACCGGCCTCGACGTGACGCCGCGCGCCGCCCTCGACGAGCTCGGCCGACCGCTCGACCGCCTCTACTCTGTCACACCGCGCGGCGGCTCGTTGGCGATCCTGCTGGCGCAGGTGCAAGGCGGTCTTGCCACCGGCATCGGTGCGGTCACCTTCGCCGCGGGAACGTCGGCCGAGGCGGTGCGCTTCGCGCTTCAGAAGCTTCTCTTCCCGACGACGCTCGGCGCCGACCCCGGCGTGTCGATGAGCTGCGGTGAAGAGAACGCCACGCGCTGCGCCGCGAGCGTCTACGTCTGGCTGGTCGGCGGTACGTACCTCATCGGCTTCCGCGGCGAGGTGAACGAGGACCCCGCCACGCCGATCTCGATCCAGCTCTCTGCATTGGGAGCGAGCGCAGCGGATGCCGCGACCGACGTCGGCAGTATGTCGGGCATCCGGTACCACGGCCTCGAGACCCTCAACCTCGCGCTCGGCTCTGGCACCGACGTGCTCAACGTGCGCGGCACCCTGCCGGTCACCAACATCTCGTTCGGAAACGGTGACGACCGCCTCTACATTTCTTCGCTGGCGGACGTCGCCTGGAGCGACAAGCCGCAGTTCCTCGCGGGCGACCTCGACGACATCGACGGCACGCTCAACCTCGACCTCGGTTCGGGACGCCACACGCTCCTGGTGAGCGACGAGGGTGCAGGCGCCGGCGACCCGAGCGTGCTCATCACCGACGTCGCGTCCGCCGCGCGAGCGGTAGGCGCCAACCTCTCGACCGCCGGCGAGATCTTCGTCACCGGCCTGTCGCAGGCCGGCATCTCGTGGCGTGCCGCCGCCGACGGCACCTTCGCCGACGGCATCCGCATCTGGACGGGCGGCTACGCCGACACGATCCGCATCGACGGCACGCACGTCCGCTCCGGAGTGCGCACGACCACGTGGCTCAACACCGGACTCGGCAACGACACCGTCACCGTGGACCTGCAGGCGAGCGAGGACGAGTTCTTCGTCCTCAACACGCAGGGCCCCAACGACAACGTGCTCGACCTCGGTGCCGGCGGCGCCCACCTCGACGACGGCGACGAGCCGGTGCGCCCCGACCTCGTGGTCGAGGTCCGCCGAAACGGCACGCTGGTCTCCGCCGGCCGCTACGTGGTCTCGTCCGAGCTCGACACGATCGGCCTGTTCGATTCGCTGGTCCCGGGCGAGGTCGTCACCGTGACCCTGCATCTCACGTCGTGGACGGTCGTGTCGGCCGGCTCGTACGACCTTGCCGGCCTCGGCGGCAGCGGCGCTGTCGCGGGCTACCGCGTCTGGGTCAACGGCCGGCTTCTCGACGCCTCCGAGATCACGCAGTCCAGCAGCGTCCTCGCGTTCGCGGCACCCGCGCAGCGCGGCGGCATCGCGGCGCACGTCGTGGTCGAGGTGACTCGCTCGGCGACGCAGACGTTCACCATGCCGCAGACCGGCGCCATCCTGCCGATCGGCGTCACCGACGACGACACCGTCAACGGGAACACCTCGTCCCTGCCGCTGGTGATCTTCGGCGGCATCGGCGCCGACACCATCCACGGCGGCACCGGCGGCGACATCGTCTTCAGCGACCGTGGCCGGGTGCAGTGGGTGGATGCCTCGGGCGCGGTCATCGCGCAGAGCGGCAACGGCGGTGTGGACGACGTCACAACGGGTGTCGCGAGCCCAGTCGGCTACGTGTGGACGGTCGACCCGACGATCGGCGGAGCGGACGTCATCACCATGGGCATCGGCTCCGACATCGTCCTGGCTGGCGCCGCGGGCGACACCATCACCACCAACCGCGGTGAGACGGCCCAGGTTTCGGATGGCTCAGCGATCGTCTTCGGCGACCACGGGCGCATCGACTGGGTGAGCAAGGATGCCGCGCCCGACGACCTCGACATCGTCGAGTCCATCGATCCGAACCACGGCGGGGCCGACGTGATCACGACCGGCCGCGCCGACGATCTGGTCATCGGCGGCGCGGGCGGCGACACCATCACCGTCTCGGACGGCCGCAACGTCGTGCTCGGCGACAACGGGCGCTTCGAGGCCACCGGCTCAGCGGCGCCGGTCTGGGGTGCGGTGCCGCTCCCGACCGGCACACTGACGACGACCTCGCCCACCATCGGCGGCAACGACACGATCGTCTCGGGTTCGGGCGTCGACCTCATCATCGGCGGTGCGGCGAACGACAGCGTTCGCGCAGGAGCCGGGAACGACATCGTGGTCGGCGACCACGGCGAGATGGTCCTCGCCGTCGCCGGCGGCGCACTGCAGGTGCTCAAGATCGCGGTGATCGACCCGGGTATCGGCGGCGACGACGAACTGCGGGGCGAGGCCGGGCAGGACATCCTGATCGGCGGCACCGGCACCGGGCTGCTCACCTCGTGGGATCGCCTCGACGGCGGCAGCGATCAGGACCTCATCTTCGGCGACAACGTCTCGCTCGACCGCACGAACCGCTTCGGCAACCACACGAGCCCGCGCTTCCAGACGCTCACCGGCGGCCAGATCTACAGCACCACCGGCGGCTACTCCGCCGGCGATGCGCTGATCTCGCTCTTGGCGCGGAACAACCCGGCCGGCGCCACCGCCTGGAGCGACTTCGGCATCACGATCCTGGACCACTCGTCGAGCACTCCGGCCGGCCTGTACAACAACGACTACATCGCCGGCGGCGCGCACGACGACATGATGTTCGGTCAGCTGGGCGACGATGTCGTCCAGGGCGACGGTTCGATCGATCTCGCCGTCGGGTGGTCGCGCGCGACCGGCGTACTGGTGGTCCAGGCGTCGACCGACAGCATGGCGACCGACGGCGACGACTACATCGAGGGCGGCGGGGGCGCCGAAACGATCTTCGGAAACCTGGGCCGCGACGACATCACCGGCGGCAGCTCCGACTTCTTCAAGCTCGAGACTCCCGGTGCGCGTCCGGACGACGCGGACATGCTGTTCGGCGGCTCCGGCACGCGGATCAGCCGCAACTACGACGAGCCGATCAACCTCCACGGCCGCGACTCCGACAACATCGTCGGCGACAACGGCAACATCTACCGCCTCGTGAGCACCGCCGGCGCGTTCCTGACCTTCACGTACGACAACTACGGCAGCGCGAACGGCGAGATCCGCCTGCTGCCTCGCGCCGTTACGCTGCTCGACTACACGCAGGGCGGACCTGACTACACGCCGGGCGCGGTCAACGACATCGGGGTTGCGGACGAGATCCACGGCGAGTCGGGCGACGACACGGTGTACGCGGGTCGCGGTGAGGACGTCGTCTTCGGCGACTCCGGTGACGACGACATCATCGGCGGCTGGGGTCACGACTGGATCTCGGGCGGCACCGGCATCGACGGCATCCTCGGCGACGACGGACGCATCTTCACCAGCCGCAACGGCAGCGCCGAGGTGCTCAACGGTGTGACGACCGCGACGACCGAGACCGAGATCACCACACCGGGCCGCGTGCAGGTCGCGATCATCAACCCGAACGGCAAGCTGACCAAGCGCGTCGATCTCACGCCGTTCGCGATCAACGGCCAGTACACGGACACGCTCTACCGCGCGGTCTACGCGAACGACGTCATCTTCGGCGGGTGGGACGGCGACTTCATCCACGGCGGTTCCGGCGACGACGCGATCTCGGGCGCCGAGGCGCTGGTCGAGGGCTACGGGTTCGGCGGCTTCGCGACGAACGGTCAGGTCATCCGCATCCGCAGCGACTTCACGCGGCCGATCAACGACGGCACGCTGCTCGGCTTCGATGTCGCCGCCGGAGAGTTCGCCCTCTATGACGAGTACGCGCCGATGAAGAAGATCCTGCTCGGCGGCTTCGAGTGGCTCCTGAACTTCAGCCACCTCGAGGGCCGTACCGACAGCGGCGTCACGTCCGACGGCGACGACGTGATCTTCGGCGACCACGGCAACGACTGGCTCGTGGGCGGCACTGGACGCGACACCCTGTGGGGCGGCTGGGGCAACGACCTCATGAACGTCGACGACGTGCTCACCACGAACAACGGTCTCAACGACCAGCCCGACACGAACGTCTCGTACGAGGATCGTGCCTACGGCGGCGCCGGACTCGACGTGCTGATCGGCAACACCGGCGGCGACCGCCTGATCGACTGGGTCGGCGAGTTCAACAGCTTCCTCGTGCCGTTCGCGCCGTTCGGCCTCGGCACCGTCAGCCGCCAGGTCGCGCCGGGCCTGTACGACTTCCTCTACGCGCTGTCGATCGCGCAGGGCGCGGACTTCACGATCGTCGAGTACGCCGGCAACATGCTGGCCCCGCGCAACGGCGAGCCGTACGGCGAGATCGGCCTCGTCACGCAGCAGGACGACTACTGGCAGGACCAGACAGGTGGCCCGCGCGACCCGCAGCCCGGCAACGTGCCCGGAGGTGCGCGCGACGTGCTCCGCTCCGCGTCCTTCACGAACGGCAGCGACGCGTTCTTCGCCGACTCCGGTGTCTTCGCGGTGCAGGGCGGCGCGCTGACGGTGACGGCGACGTCGACGACCGGCGATGCGACCGCGGTCTACTACATCGACCAGTACCTGCCGATCTACTACGAGCTGCACGCGCAGGTCTACCTGACCAAGCCCACCGGTGGTTGGAAGGCCAACGCGTACGTCATTTTCGACTACTTCTCGCCGACCGACTTCACGTTCGCAGGCGTCGACCAGTCGACGAACAAGCTCGTGATCGGCCGCCGCACGGCCTCGGGCTGGTGGGTCGACGTGCAGTCGTCGATCTCGGGCGGCGTCAAGTACAACGAGTGGTACGGCATGAAGGTGGCGGTCAACGGCACCACCGTGACGGTCGTGCTCGACGGCGTCGCCGCCTTCACGCATACCTTCGCCCCGCGCATCATCGACGGGGTCGCGGTCGGCCTCAACAAGGGCTTCGTCGGCGTCGGCTCGAACAGTGCGCGCGGTCGGTTCGACAACATCTCGGTGCAGGTGCTGCCACCCACGATCACGCTGGACGTGACGGAGGAGTTCACGTCGGGACCGGGCGTCGCGGGCGGCGTCGTGCGCGGCACGTGGACTCCGGGATCGGGCACGCTCACCGGCACGGCGAACACCGGTGCCCCGGCGATCTCGCTGGTCGACCTCGGCACCGCCATCGACGCCAACGCGTACCTGGAGTTCACCGCCGTCCTGACGCTCGCCGCCGGTGCCCGCGCCGGAGTCGCGTACGACTACTACAGCGCCACCGACTACAAGTTCATCGTCCTCGACCTCGCCGCGCAGGCCGTGATCTTCGGCCACGTCATCGGCGGCGCGACCGTGGTCGACGAGCGAGTGAGCCGCACGCTCACCGCCGGCACGAAGCACACCATGCTCGTCACGATCAAGGGCGCGTCGGTCTCGCTCATGCTCAACGGCGAGTTCATCCTCTCGCGCGCCTACAACTCGGCGCTCGCCGACGGGCGACTCGGGCTCGTTGTCGCCGCGGGTTCAGCGACGTACGACTCGGTGCGCGTCCGTACCGACGGGTATACCCCGCCGGGTACAGCGTCACAATCAGAGCCGCAGACGACAACCACAACCTCAACAAGTTCCACAACAACCTCAACAAGTTCCACCTCGACGTCGACGAGTTCGACCTCGACGACGTCGCCCTCGGGCTCGAGCGTGACGACGAGTGAGCCCAGCCCCGCGCCGGAGCCGACTCCCGAGCCGACACCGTCGCCGGAGCCCGTCACGACGAAGCCTGGGCGCGGCAAGAACTGAGCCCGCGCCGCCCCCGCGTGCAGCATCCCGTGTCAGCGGTGCGTCCCGGGGGTAATGCCTCGGGGCAAGCACTGGATCGCACGAGGGAGGGGCACGATGGACATGAGGAGGGTGGCGCCGGCCGGACTCGCCGCCGCGGCGATGCTGACGGTCGCTGGCTGCACGGGCGGGGGAGGGCCGACGGCCTCGCCCACGGCGACCGCCACGCCGGACCGCGTGTACAGCGCGGACGAGCTGCGGGGCCTGATCAGCGGCCTGCACGACTCCGAGGGCAACGAGCTCAGGCTCTACTCCGAGGCACAGGTTGCCCAGGGCAAGGGCCTCGGGGACATCCTCCTGGACGCTGCCACCGTTGACCCCGCGGACTGCAAGGAGATCGCGACGGCGGGTCTCGAGACGAGCGTGGACCGCGGCTCCGTCGCCGTGGCGATCTCCGAGAGCCAGGAGCCGAGGACCGTCTCGGCACAGTCCGGCTCCGAGGGGCCCAACGCCAAGCAGATCCTCAGCGACATCAGGGGGAAGATGGGCGGCTGCTCCACGTTCACCGTCGAGGTCCTCGGGCAGCGGACCACCGTCTCGAGCGAGGAGCTCGACGCGAGGACCAACGCGGACGAGACCTTCGGGACCGTCAGCACGCGCGACAACAACACCTCCGACATGCTCATGCAGGTCTCCGGCGCGGAGGGCAGGCTGCTCGTCGTCGCCACCAAGAGCGGCGCCGGCCTCTCCGACGACGACCGGACGGAGCTCGAGGGGCTCGTCAACGAGGTTCTGGACCGGGCCACCTCGCCCTCACCGAGCCCGACGACAACGACCACCAGGCCGACGACGACGTCCCCGGCCACGCGCGGCACGGACACCGCCACCGACGGGACGATGAGCCCGGCGACGCCGGGCGCGACAGGGACGATTCTCCCGACGGGAGCCACCACGACGCCGACGCCGTGACGCCCCGCGGCGGCGGCCTGACCCTGCCCCGGCGGCGGCCACGCGCCGTCGTCCGCCGGCCGGCACAGGAGAAGAAGAGAAAATCCCTGCCCGGATGTCGATCTGCGCCTTTCCCGTTCGACCTAGGGATGAAAGGGTCGAGAGGCGACCCCGACGACACTCCAGGAGAGAACCACCATGGCCAAGTACATGCTGATCTGGCGCAACACCGACGAGTCCCTCAAGGCGATGATGGACACGCCGTTCGACGAGATGCTCGAGTCGGTGGGCCGGTTCAACGACGAGCTCATCAAGGCCGGCGTCCTCGTCGCCGCCGAGGGCCTCGACGACCCCTCCACGGGCGTCGTCGTCGACTACAGCGGCGAGACCCCCGTCGTCACCGACGGGCCCTACGGCGAGACGAAGGAGCTCTTCGGCGGCTTCTACATCCTCGACGTCGCTTCCCAGGAGGAGGCCGTCGAGTGGGCCCGCCGCATGCCCGCCGTGCCCGGCTCGAAGTGCGAGATCCGCCGCGTGCCCGGTATCGAGGAGTTCCCGCAGGACAACGAGTGGATCGTCAGGGAGCGCGCGTGGCGCGAGCGGACGGGCCAGCTCTGAGCCCGACTGAGCAGGCCGCGCGGCCGGCGCGGCGGGCCGTGGAGGCCGTGTGGCGGATCGAGTCGCCGCGGATCGTCGGCGCGCTCGCCCGCTACACCGGCGACTTCGCCCTCGCCGAGGACGTGGCCCAGGAGGCCGTCGCGGAGGCCCTTGTGGCCTGGGACCGCGACGGCCTCCCGGCCAACCCGGCCGTCTGGCTGCTCTCGGCCGCGCGGCGCCGCGCGATCGACGCGTTCCGCCGGCGCTCCGCCCTCGACGCGCGGTACGGCCTGCTCGCGGGGCAGCTCGCGGAGGGGCAGACGACGACGGGGGCGGCAGTCCCGCCCGAGCGCGCCGACGGCCTGCTCTGGGACCCGGACAGGGTCGACGACGACGTCCTCGCCCTCGTCTTCACCGCGTGCCACCCCGTGGTCTCCCCGGAGGCCCGCATCGCCCTGACCCTGCGCGTCGTCGCGGGCCTGACGAGCGAGGAGATCGCCCGCGCGTTCCTCGTCCCGGTGGCGACCGTCCAGGCGCGCATCACGCGGGCCAAGAAGACCATCGCGGCCGCGGCGGTGCCCTTCGAGGTGCCGCCCGCGGACGAGCGCCGGGAGCGGCTCGCCGCCGTCCTGAGCGTGCTCTATGTGGTCTTCACGGAGGGCTCGACGGCGACGAGCGGCGACAGCCTGCTGCGCACCGACCTCGCGCGGGAGGCCATAAGGCTCGCGCGCATGCTCGTCGCGACGCTTCCCGGCGAGCCGGAGGCGCACGGGCTCCTGGCGCTGTTCGAGCTGACCGCGGCCCGCTTCCCCGCGCGCACCGGGCCCGACGGCGAGGCGATCCTGCTCGAAGATCAGGACCGCCGGCTGTGGGACCGCTCGGCGATCCGGCGCGGCACGGCCGCGCTCGAGCGTGCCCAGGCCGCGGGCCGCGGGTTGGGGCCCTACGGCCTGCAGGCCGCGATCGCCGCGTGCCACGCCTCGGCGCCCTCCGTCGAGGAGACCGACTGGGAGCGCATCGTGCTGCTGTACGAGGCGCTCGGCCGCGTCGCGCCCTCGCCCGTCGTCGAGCTCAACCGCGCCGTCGCCGTCGCCATGGCCGTGGGGCCCGCCGAAGCGCTGGGGATGGTGGACGAGCTCGTCGTGTCGGGAAGGCTCGCCGGCTCCCACCTGCTCCCGGGCGTCCGCGGGGAGCTCCTGGCGAGGCTCGGCCGCCGGGACGAGGCGAGGGCCGAGCTCGAGCTCGCCGCCCGCCTCTGCGCCAACGACCGCGAGCGCACCGTCCTCGTGCGCAAGGCGGCGGCCCTCACCTCCGGCTGACAACGCCGCATCGCAACACGCCGTTATCCCGGCCGGATAGCAGCGTGTTGCGATGCGGCGTTGTGGCTCTGGGCCCGGCGCCTATGATGCGAGGCATGGACCTGGCCGACGTCGCCGCCGAGCTCTACGCCCTGCTGCCCGCGGAGTTCACCGCGGCGCGCAACCGGCGGGCCAAGGACGCGAAGACCGAGGGGCACCCGCTGCTCGCCAAGCAGGTTGCCCGGCTGCCCAAGCCCACGGCGTCCGCGTGGGCCGTCAACCTGATCGCCCGGCAGCACCCGGAGGAGCTGGCTCCCGTGCTCGACCTCGGCGCGGCCATGCGCGACGCGCAGGAGATGCTCGACGCCGGGCGGCTTCGCGCGCTGGGGCAGCAGCGCAGCCAGGTGCTGGCCGCCGCCGTCCGCCGCGCGCGCTCCGCCGCCGAGGCGCTCGGGGTCACGATCTCCGATGCCGCGGCGGGCGAGATCGAGCAGACTCTGCGCGCCGCGATGGGGGACCCGGACGCCGCCGCGGCGGTGCGCAGCGGGCTGCTCGTGCGCCCCTTCGCGGGCGGGGGCTTCGGCCCCGCGGACCTCTCGGGGGCCGTCGCCGTGCCGGGGGCACTGGCCGACGGCGGGACCCGCGCTGCCGTCGAGACTGTGGATACCGGGACGCGGACGACGGCGAGGGCAGCGCGAGCCACGGCGGCGACCTCGGAGACGGCGACCTCGGAGACGGCGACCTCGGAGACGGCAACGTCGAAAACCGAGGGGAAGAAGCCGGACTCCACCGCGGTGGATGCGGAGACGGAACGGGCGGACAGGGACATGGCCGCGAAGGACAGGGCCAAGGCCGAGGCGGAGGAGGTGAAGCGGCTCGAGGCGGAGGAGGCCGAGGCCCGCCGGGAGGCGCAGCGTCAGGCGGAGGAGGCCAGGCGGCGCGAGCGCGAGGAGGCGCAGGCCGACCTCGCCGAGGCCGAGGAGGCCCTTGCGGCGGCCGAGGCCGAGCTCGAGGACGCCGAGCGCCAGGCGGAGGAGGCCACGTCCCGCCGCGAGTCCCTCGAGGGCGAGCTCGCCGGGCTGCGCACACGGGTCGCCGAGCTCGAGGAGGACCTCGACGGCGCCGAGCGGGAGGAGGGCCTCGCCGGGCGCGCCCGGAGGCTCGCCGCGCGCCTCGCGGAGCAGGAGCGCCGGGCCGTCGCGAGGGCCCGCGAGCGCCTCGACCGGCTGACCTGACAGGTCCCGGCTGCCCCGCACGGATTCGCGAACGCGGTGCGGGCCGTGGCGCAAGGAGGCTCAGATCATCCGCCGCATCCCGGGGTGCTGGATGCGCAGCCACGCGTGCCCGTAGCCGTCGAGCGCGAGCTCCACGCCGCCGTCGGCCGCGACGGGAAGCCCGCTGTCCGGGATGTCACCCGAGGAGAGCAGGTCCAGCAGCACGACGCCGTCCCAGCTCCGCCCGCCGTCCGGGGAGGGCCCGGAGGGCGGCTCGCCGAGGTCCAGCCGGAAGCTCACGGCCTCGGAGGACAGGTTGTGCACCGCGAGCAAGCCCGCGTCCTCCCACGTGCAGCGGTGCGCGAGGACGGCATCGGCACGGTGGTCGAGGACCTCGCACTGGCCCCAGCCCAGCTCCGGGCACTCCCGGTAGCGCTGCGCGAGCCGCGTGATGAAGTTCAGCAGGGAGTCGGGGTCGCGGCGGGCCGCGGCGACGCTGACGTGCGCCGGCCCGTAGCCCCCGCCCGGGATCCTACTCACGAGGCGGTTCGGCGGCGCGGCCGAGAAGCCGGCGCTCGGCTCCGCGGTCCACTGCATGGGGGTGCGCACGGCCATCCGGCCCTCGGCCGAGAGGTCCTCGCCCATGCCGATCTCCTCGCCGTAGTACAGGACGGGCGTGCCCGGGAGCGTGAAGAGCAGCGAGTACAGGAGCCGGATCCGGCGCGGATCGCCGTCGAGCATGGGAGGGACACGCCGCTTGAGTCCGCGGCCGTAGACCTGCATCTCGGGCTCGGGGCCGAACGCGGCGAAGACCTCCTGCCGCTCCTCCTCGGAGAGCTTGTCGAGGGTCAGCTCGTCGTGGTTGCGCACGAACGTGGCCCACTGGTTGTCTGGGGCGATCTGCGGCCGCTTCCGGAGCGCCTTCGCGAGCGGCCGGGCGTCCTGCCGGGCCATCGCGAGGTACGTGTTCTGCATGACGATGAAGTCGAACATCATCGTCAGCTCGTCCCCCTCGGGGCCGCCGAAGTAGGTCAGCTGGTCCCTGTAGGGGAGGTTGACCTCGCCGAGGAGGACCGACTCGCCGCTGCGGCGGCCCATGAACTTCCGCAGCGCCCGCAGGTACTCGTGCGGGTCGCTGAACTGCCCGAGCTCCTTCCCGTCGACGCCCGCGGTCGAGAGGAAGTAGGGCACGGCGTCGACGCGGAAGCCGCTCAGGCCCACGTGCAGCCAGAAGCCGATGGCCTTCGCGATCTCGTCCCGCACCCTCGGGTTGGCCACGTTGAGGTCCGGCTGGTGCTTGTAGAAGTGGTGCAGGTACCACTCGCCGGTCTTCTCGTCGAGGGTCCAGATCGACTGCTCCTGGTCCGGGAACACGACCTGGCGGGACGTGTCCGGCGGCGGGTCTGAGCGCCATACGTAGAAGTCGCGGTAGGGGCTGTCCTTCGCCGAGCGCGCGGCCTTGAACCAGGGGTGCCGGTCCGAGGTGTGGTTGACCACGAGGTCCGCGATGACGCGCATCCCCCGGTCCTTGGCCGTGCGGATGAGCTCGACGAGGTCGCCGTGGTGGCCCAGGCGGTGGTCGACGCCGTAGAAGTCGGTCACGTCGTAGCCGTCGTCCCGGTCGGGAGTCGGGTAGAAGGGCATCAGCCACAGGCACGTGACGCCGAGCTCGGCGAGGTAGTCCACGCGCTGGGCGAGGCCCGCGAGGTCCCCGATGCCGTCGCCGTCGGAGTCGAAGAAGGTCTCGACGTCGAGGCAGTACACGACGGCGGTCTTCCACCACAGGTCGGACGTGTCCGTGATGCGCATGGAGGCTCCCTCAGTAGGTGACCTGCTCGTCGGCGGGGCTGAGGTTCTCGGTCGTGAGCAGGGCGGGGATGACCCTCCGGCCGAACGTCTCGATGAAGCCGCTCTGCTCCTTCCCGACGTGGTGCAGGTAGAGCTCGTCGAAGCCGAGGTCGATGAATTCCTGGAGCCACGCGGCATGCTGCTCGGGGTCGGGGGAGACGAGCACCGTGGCGCGCACCTGCTCCTCGGTCACGTCCCGGCCGGCCTCGTCGAACTCGGCGGCGGTCGCGACGTCCCAGGTGCGCGGGTGGGGGACGGCGCCGGAGCGCCACTGGTCGTGCGCGATCGCGATCGCCTCGTCGTCGCTCTCGGCCCAGGAGAGGTGCACCTGCAGGACGGCCTTGCCGTGCCCGCCGCGGGAGCGGTAGGCCGCGAGCACCTCCCGCAGCGTCGCGTGGTCCTGGTGGACGGTGATGAGCCCGTCGGCCCAGCGGGCCGAGCGGGCGGCGGTCTCTGCCGTCACCGCCGGCGCGACGAGGGCGGGGGTCGGGTCGGGGAGGTCCCAGACGCGCGCCCGGTCCACGCGCACGAGGCCCCGGTGGGTCACCTCCTCGCCGTCGAGCAGCCGGCGGATGACGTCGACGCTCTCCTCGAGCCGCGCCTGCCGCTCCTCCTTGGGCGGCCACGGATCGCCCGTGATGTGCTCGTTCATGTTCTCGCCGCTGCCGAGGGCGATCCAGAAGCGGCCGGGGAACATGCACCCGAGCGTCGCTGCGGCATGCGCGACGACGGCGGGATGGTAGCGCTGCCCCGGCGCGTTGACGACGCCGAAGCGCAGCCGCGTCGTGGCCAGGGCCGCACCGAGCCAGGAGAACGCGAACCCCGAGTGGCCCTGCCGGGCAGACCACGGCTCGATGTGGTCCGAGCACATGGCGCCCTGGAAGCCCGCTCGCTCGGCATGCTGGACGTCGCGCAGGAGCTGCGCCGGGCCGATCTGTTCGTGTGAGGCATGGAAGCCGATGACAGCCACCTCCCGTGTCTAGCAGCGCGCCGGGACGGTGTCGAGGGCCCAAGAGGCAACCCGCGCTGCCGGGCGCGGGGCGGGCGCTGGGGATCGGCTAAGCTGGTGAATTGCGCAAGGGGCAGCTTGCGCAATTCACGGCGGGAGGTGCGCATGGACGCGATCCTCTCCCTGCCCTTCGCCCTGGCCGTGGCGATCCTCTTCTGCATCGTGCTCCTGCGCACCAACGCGACCTACTGGGCCGGCCGCGGCGCCGCGGCGGGCCTCGCGCACAGCCGCCGCCTCTCGGCCCGCCTCGCGCGCCCCCGCCCCGCCTGGGCGCTGGCCCGCGCCGGCCGGCTCATCGAGCGCTGGGGGCCGATCGCCGTCGTCCTCGCCTACCTCACCGTGGGGCTCCAGACCGCGATCCACCTCGCCGCCGGCTCGGCGCGCATGAGCCTGAAGCACTACCTGCCCGCGGCCGTCGTGGGCTCGGCAGCGTGGGCCTTCCTCTACGCGACGATCGGCCTCGCGGCGATCGAGCTGTGGGTCGACTCCGCCTTGGCCTCCCCGTGGCTGTGGCTCGTGGCGGGCGCGGCGGTGCTCGCCGCCGTCGTGCGCGTGCTCCTGGTCCGGCGCCTTCGGCGGCCCCGCGATACTGTGGACGAGGCCGCCCAGAGTAGGGCAGGCCATGAGAGGAGCGGGACGTGACGCAGGCGTCTGAATGGACGGCGCAGCTGCCGGAGCTGGCCGAGGGCGACTCCTACTACGAGGACCTCGGCGGCGGCCGTTTCCGCTCCACGATCCACGCCCAGGGCGCGTGGAACCCGCACGAGCAGCACATGGCCCCGGCGTCCGGCATCATCGCCCACTGCCTCGCCCAGCATGAGGCCCGGCCCGGGATGCGGCTCGCGCGCCTGAGCTATGAGATCCTCGGGCTCATCCACGCCGGCGAGTTCGAGGTCGCGGTCCGGACCGCCCGCCCAGGCAGGACCATCGAGCTCCTCGAGGCCGAGCTCACCGCCGCGGGGCGCGTCGCGATCCGGGCGAACGCGTGGCGGCTCGTCACGAGCGACAGCTCCGAGGTCGCCGCCGTCGAGGACGCGCCGATCACCCCGGTCGAGGAGTGCGAGCGCTGGTACGGCTCCGAGTGGCCAGGCGGCTACATCCGCTCCCTCGAGATGTACCAGGCCCCGCACCACCGCTCCGGCCGCGGGACCGTGTGGATCCGCACGTCCCACCCGCTCGTCGGGGCGGTCCCGAGCCCGGACTGGGTGCGCCTCATCGGCCTCGTGGACACGGCCAACGGCATCGCGACCCGCGTGCCCCCGGGCCCGGGCAGCTGGGCCTTCCCGAACGTGGACCTCCAGATCCACCTGTACCGCGAGCCCACGGGCGAATGGCTCGGGATCGACAACGCCGTCACTTTCGGCACCGACGGCATCGGGCTCACGTCCTCCGTGCTCCACGACGCGAGCGGGCCCTTCGGCCGGGCGGAGCAGATCCTGACCCTGCGCAGGGCCTGAGGCATGGCGGAGTGGAACGAGGGCGGCTCCGTCCGCCTCGACGTCGTCGCCGGGCTGCCCGCGGGCTCCGGCGCGGCCGCCGAGCTCGGCGGGGCGGCCGAACTCCTCGACGAGGTCAAGCGGGGGCTCCGCGGCGGGACCCTGCGCCTCTACCGGCCGCGGCCCACCATGGCGTTCGGGCAGCGGGACACGCGCCTGCCGGGGTTCGAGGCGGCACGTGAGGCGTCCCGTGCCCACGGCTTCGAGCCCGTCGTGCGCAAGGCCGGGGGCCGGGCGGCGGCCTACCACGGCGGCACGCTCATCGTGGACCACATCGAGCCCGCGCACGAGGCGATGGTCGGGCACCGGCATCGCTTCGAGGTCTTCGGCGAGCTCTACGCGCGCGTCCTGCGGTCCCTCGGCGTCGATGCACGGGTCGGGGAGATCCCCGGCGAGTACTGCCCCGGCGAGTTCAGCGTCCACGGCGTCCCGGACGGGGTACTGGCCGGGGCGGACGATCCCGAGCTCACGACGGCGGCCGGCCGGGTCAAGCTCGTCGGCACGGCCCAGCGCGTGGTCGCCGGGGCGTGGCTCTTCTCCTCGGTCTTCGTCGTGAGCGACGCCGTGCCCGTCCGGGCGGTCCTCACTGACGTCTACCGCGCCCTCGACCTCCCGTTCGACCCGGCCACGGCCGGCGCCGCCGACGACCTCGTGCCGGGCCTCGCCGTCGACGAGGTCGAGGCGGCGCTCCTCGCGATGTACCGAGAGCACGGCGCGCTCGCCTGAGCCCTCCTTCGAGGATTCCCCGTTGCCGATCCCGGGCGCCGGTGCTAGACCTTCAGCTATGGCGAGGAAGCCGCCCACACACGACGTCGACGATTCGCACCTCACGGTAGGGCCGCCGAGGCGCTCGGCCGCGGGCCTCGAGAGCGTGGCCGAGACCCTCCCGCTGGCCGTGTCCCGGCTCGGGGCGGTGCGGGCGGCAACCGCCCTGGCGAACCTCAACCAGCGCGGCGGCTACGACTGCATGAGCTGCGCGTGGCCCGACCCGCCCGATCGGAAGGTCGCGGAGTTCTGCGAGAACGGCGCGAAGGCGGTCATCTGGGAGGCCGAGCCGCTGCGGATCCCGAGCTCGTTCTGGGCCGAGCACCCGCTCAGCGAGCTGCGAGGGCGCACCGAGTACTGGCTCGGCCAGCAGGGACGGCTCGTCGAGCCCGTCTACCGGAATCCGGGGACCGACCACTACGTCCCGATCAGCTGGGAGGAGGCGTTCGCCGTCGTCCGCCGCGCCCTCGCCGCGCTCGCCTCGCCCGACGAGGCCACGTTCTACACGTCCGGCCGGACGAGCAACGAGGCGGCGTTCGCCTACCAGCTCTTCGTGCGCTCCTTCGGCACGAACAACCTGCCCGACTGCTCGAACATGTGCCACGAGTCCACGGGCGCGGCGATGGGGGCCACGCTCGGCGTCGGGAAGAGCGCGATCTCGTACGAGGACTTCGCGAAGGCGGACCTCATCGTGATCATGGGCCAGAACCCCGGCACGTGCCACCCGCGCATGCTCACGGCCCTCGAGGAGGCCAAGGCGGCCGGGGCGCAGATCGTCGCCGTCAACCCGCTCCCGGAGGCCGGGCTCATCAACTTCCGCAACCCCCAGCGACCGCGCGGGCTCCTCGGGCACGGCACCGACCTCGCGGACCAGTTCCTGCAGATCCGGCTCGCCGGCGACATGGCGCTCCTGCAGGCGGTGTCCAAGCGCGTCCTCGCCGCGGAGGCCGCCGCGCCGGGAACGGTCCTGGACCAGGCCTTCCTCGACGAGCACTGCGAGGGGCTCGAGGCCTTCGCCGCGCACATGGCGGCGCTCGACGACGACGAGGTGCGGGCCGCGACCGGGCTGCGGGACGAGGAGATCGACGAGCTCGCCGCGCGGTACATCGCCTCCGAGCGGACCATCATCACGTGGGCCATGGGGCTGACCCAGCACCGCAAGGCCGTCCCCACGATCCGGGAGATCGTCAACCTCCTGCTGCTGCGCGGGAACATCGGCAGGCCGGGCGCGGGGCCGTCGCCCATCCGCGGGCACTCGAACGTCCAGGGCGACCGGACCATGGGGATCTGGGAGAGGATGCCCGAGCCGTTCCTGACGCGGCTCGGCGCCGAGTTCGGGATCGACGTGCCGCTCGAGCCTGGGCTCGACTCCGTCGAGAGCATCCGCGCGCTCGCGGACGGGCGGGTCAAGGCGTTCGTCGCGCTCGGCGGGAACCTCGTCTCGGCGATCTCGGACACCGCCGTCGCCGAGCGGGCCCTGAGCGGGGCGCGGCTCTCCGTGGCCATCTCGACGAAGCTCAACCGGACGCACGCGTTCGCCGGCGAGGAGGCCCTCATCCTGCCCACGCTCGGGCGCACGGAGGTGGACCTGCAGGCCTCCGGGCCGCAGTTCGTGAGCGTTGAGGACACAGTCTGCGCCGTGCACGCGTCCGAGGGGAAGCTCGCCCCGATCGCCCCCGGCGTGCTCTCGGAGGTCTCGATCGTCGCGCGCATGGCCCGGGCGGTCCTGGGGCCCGGGCACCCGGTGGACTGGGAGGGCTTCGAGGCGGACTACGACGCGATCCGGGAGCGGATCGCGCGCGTCGTGCCGGGCTGCGAGGACTACAACGCGCGCATCCGGCGCCCCGGCGGGTTCGTGCTGGCGCACGGGCCGCGGGACGAGCGCCGCTTCCCCACGGCGACCGGGAAGGCCAGGATCACGGTCAACGAGCTCGAGACGATCCGCGTGCCGGCCGGGCGCCTGCTCCTGCAGTCGGTGCGCTCGCACGACCAGTTCAACACCACGATGTACGGCCTCAACGACCGCTACCGCGGCATCCACAACGGTCGGCACGTCCTGTTCGTCAACCCCGACGACCTCGCGGAGCTGGGCCTCGCCGACGGGCAGCATGTGGACGTCCACTCCGAGGCGGACGACGGCGTGGACCGCACCCTGCCCGGGCTGCGGCTCGTCGCGTACCCGACCGCGCGGGGCTGCGCCGCGACGTACTTCCCCGAGGCGAACGTCCTCGTTCCCTTGGGCGCGACCGCGGAGGTGAGCAACACGCCGGCGTCCAAGTCCGTCGTCGTGCGCCTCGAGCCGGTCTGACGCCGAGGTGGGGGTGTGTGCCGCCGACGTGGGGGTGTGTGGACCCGCGTAGTGGGGGTGTGTGCCGCCGAGGTGGGGACCCAGGCCCCCCACTTCGGCGGGGGCTCAGACGCCCAGCTTCTCCTTCACGTGCGCGGCCGAGGGGTTCGTCGCGGCCGAGCCGTCCGGGAAGATCACGGTCGGGACGGTGCGGTTGCCGCCGTTGATCTGCTCGACGAGCTCCGCGGTGCCCTCGACCTCTTCGATGTTGACCTCGGTGTAGCCGATGCCCTGGGCGTCGAGCTGCTTCTTGAGCCGGGTGCAGTAGCCGCACCAGGTCGTGGAGAACATCGTGATCGTGCCGTCGGCGGGGGTGAAGCTGTCCATGCGTGTGCTCCTGTCATGGGAAAACGGGGATCCTCCGAATCAACGGTACGGGGCAGCGCGGTATTCCGGGCGCTCGGTTAAGGGCCGTGACTCAGGCAGGGGGCTCGACTGAGGCAAGGGCTCGGCCCAGCACGGCGTCAGTCGGCCGGCTGGATGAGCTCCGGGCCGTTGTTGCGCACGCTGTTGACCATGTCGCCCACGATCCGGGGGACGAGGTGGGGCTCGGGCATCGAGTCGATGAGGGCACGCACGTCCGCCTCCTTCGTCGTCCCGGGGTCGAGCCAGTCGGCCCACATCTCGCGCGGGACGATGACCGGGGTGCGGTCGTGAATGTAGCCCAAGGAGTCCGACGCCGGCCCGGTGAGGATCGTGCACGTGCGCAGCCACCGCTCGGGGTGGTCGGGCGGCAGCGACGGGTCCGGCCAGTTCTCGAACAGGGCCGCGAAGGCGAGCAGCCCGCCGTCGGCCGGGTGCAGGTAAGTGGGCACCTTGACGAGCTTTCCCTTTCCCCCATCCGCCCCAGCAGGCTCCCGCTTCTCCCACTCGTAGTACCCGTCGGCGGGGACGAGCGCGCGCTTCGTCGCCGCGGCCTTGCGGAACGAGGGCTTCTCGGTGACCGTCTCCCGGCGGGCGTTGATGAGCCGCGCGGCGCCCTTCGTGTCCTTGGACCAGGGCGGGACGAGGCCCCAGCGGGCGGTCACGAGCTTGCGCGAGGCCTCGCCTGTGTCCTTGTCGGTTCGGTCCAGGACGAGGGGGACGGGGTCCGTCGGGGCGATGTTCCACGATGGGGCCAGCTCGTCGATGTAGGTCTCGTCGACGTCGAACTCCGCCACGAGGTCGCCGACGGCCCGGGCCATGACGTATCTGCCGCACATGGGGCCATTATGTCCTGCGGCCTCGACGGCACGAGAGAGGCGGGGGAGGCGCAGGGCATTCACGGCTGTCGGAGGCCGGGTCTACACTGGAAGGGTTCGAAGATATATTCGATACGAGTGGGAGGCGAACTGCAGCTCAACTGCGAGGCGAACTGCAGTTCACAGAAGGTCAACGTCAGTTTCTTCAGGGTCCGGGAGCGTCCGATGGGCATGTTCAGCGAGGCGGTGCAGGTCTGGTCCTCCGCCGACGGGCGGCCCGAGCGCCTGCGCTGGAAGGGCACCGACTACCGCTTCGCGTCCGAGCCCGTGCGCTGGTTCGAGCGGCGGCCCTGGTGGCGCGACGAGGGCCGCGCACCCGTGGGCTACGGGCCGGGGCTCGTGGACCACGAGATCTGGCAGGTCCAGGCGGTGCCCGAGGGCGCGTCCCCCGAGGCCGCCCAGGAGCCCGTGACCCTCGAGATCGTCCGCTACGGGGCCACCGGGGTGTGGCGCCTCCTGCGCGTGCACCGCGGCGAGGCCATGTCCCGCAGGCTGGCCTGAGGGGAGGCGCATGGCATCGGCATCCTTCACGCACCTGCACGTCTCGAGCGCGTTCAGCGCCCACTACGGCGTGTCCTGGCCGGACGAGCTCGCCGCGGCGGCGCAGGCCGACGGCGCGACGGCGCTCGCATGCACCGACCGCGACGGCCTCTACGGCGCCGTCAAGCACTTCAAGGCCTGCCGGGAGCACGGCATCGACCCGATCGTCGGCGTCGACCTCGCCCTGCTCGCCGACCCCGAGGAGGCGCACGACGGCGGCGCGCGCCCGGGCGCGAAACAGCGGCGCGGCGCGGCAGGCGTGGCGGGGCGCGTCGTCGTGCTCGCGCACGGCCGCAACGGCGGGGCGGGCTGGAAGGCTCTGTGCCGCCTCGTCTCCGACGCCCATGCCTACACCACGGGGAAGGCCAACAGCCCCGTGCCCGCCGGCGTGACCCGCGCCGAGCTCGCCGCGCGCTGCCTCGACGAGGAGACCGGACGGCCCGTCCTGACCGTCCTGATCGGGCCGGACTCGGACGTGGGGCGCGCGATGGGCGGGCGCCGCTTCCTGCGCCCCCGCACGCTCTTCCGCGACTGGCTCGACGCGATGCCCGTCGGGGTGCTCGCCGTCGAGCTCGTGACGCACCTGAGCGCGCCCGGGCAGCCGCTGAGCACGAGCCACGCCGTGCGCATGCTCCGGCTCGCGAACGAGCACGGCATCCCCGCCGTCCTGACCAACGCCGTGCGCTACGTCGAGGAGGACGGCGCGGCCACCGCGGACGTGCTCGACGCCGCCCGCACCCTCACCCCGCTCGAGCGGCTCATCGCCCCTCTGGACGGCGACGGCGAGTACCCGCTCGGTCCCTCCCTGCAGCCCACGGGCCAGGGCTGGCTCAAGCCGGCCGGGCTCATGCAGGCCCTCGGCCGCGAGGTCATCCACGCCGCCGGGCTCGGGGGGAAGGACCTCGACCACCTGCTCTCCAACACCGAGCGCATCGCCGACCGCTGCCGGCTCGACCCGGTCGCGGACGCAGGGTGGGGGAGGCCGGTCGTTCCCGAGGCCTCGGTCATCGGCATCACGGGGGAGCCGCAGCGCCAACTGCGCGAGCGCGCGTACGCGGGCATCGGGCGCCGCTTCCCCGCGCTCGCGGAGGGCGAGTTCGCCCGGGTCAAGGGCCGCCTCGAGCACGAGCTGTCGATCATCGGGGACCTCGGCTTCGCCTCGTACTTCCTCACCGTCGCGGAGGTCGCGGAGATGATCCGCGGGATGGGCGTCCGCTCGGCCGCGCGCGGCTCCGGCGCGTCGAGCCTCGTGAACTACCTCCTCGGCATCAGCCACGTCGACCCTCTGCGGCACGACCTGATCTTCGAGCGCTTCCTCTCCCGGGACCGCTCGACCCTGCCGGACATCGACATCGACGTCGAGAGCGCGGAGCGGCACAACGTCTACCGGAGGATCTTCGAGCGCTTCGGTGCCGAGCGGGTCACCCTCATGAGCATGCAGAACGGCTACCGGGCCCGCGGTGCCGTGCGGGATGCCGGGCTCGCCCTCGGCCTCGATGAGGAGGAGGTCGGGGACATCGCCAAGCAGCTGTGGCGCTTCTCCGCGAGCCACTTCCGCGAGGCGCTCGCGGAGAAGCCCGAGCTGCGGGGCTTCTCCGAGCAGGTGGGCCAGAACCAGCAGCTCGAGCTCCTCGTCGACCTCACCGAGCGGCTCGACCGGCTCCCGCGGCACATCTCGATGCACCCGTGCGGCGTGATCCTCGGCGACGCGGGGCTCCTCGACCGCACCCCGATCCAGCCCAGCGGCATGGGGCTGCCCATGAGCCAGTTCGACAAGCACGACATGGACCCCATGGGCATGCTCAAGCTCGACGTCCTCGGGGTGCGCATGCAGAGCTCGATGGCCTTCGCCGTCCGGGAGGCCGAGCGGATCGACGGGACCAGGATCGACCTCGACGCCGTCCCGCTCGACGACGAGGCCACGTACGAGCTCATCCGCTCGACGCACACGCTCGGCTGCTTCCAGATCGAGTCCCCGGGCCAGCGGGAGCTCGTGGGGAAGATGGCCCCCCGCGAGTTCAACGACCTCATCATCGACATCTCCCTCTTCCGTCCAGGGCCCATGAAGAGCGACATGGTCCGGCCGTTCCTCGAGCACCGGCACGGCTTCGCGCCGGAGCGCTACCCGCATCCGGACATGAAGCCCTATCTCGCCGAGACCCACGGCGTGACCGTGTTCCACGAGCAGGTCCTGCGCACCTTCGACACGTTCACGGGCTGCGGGCTCGCGAAGGCGGACGAGTTCCGCCGGCTCCTCGGCAACGAGGCCAAGGAGCCCGGTGTCGAGGCCTACTTCCGCGAGCGCGCAGCGGCCAACGGCTACAGCCCCGAGGTCATCGAGAAGGTGTGGGGGACGCTCAAGGCCTTCGGAAGCTTCGGCTTCTGCAAGGCCCACGGCGCCGCGTTCGCGGTGCCCACCTACCAGTCGGCCTGGCTCAAGGCCCACCATCCCGAGGCGTTCCTCGCGGGGATCTTCGAGCACGATCCGGGCATGTACCCCAAGCGGCTCCTCGTCGCCGAGGCCAGGCGCATGGGCATCCCGATCCTGCCCGTGGACATCAACGCGAGCCGGGACGAGTACCGCGTCGAGCGGATCGCCGCGGGGCCCGACGCCGGCAGGCTCGGCATCAGGCTCACGCTCAAAGGCATCTACGGGCTCTCCGAGGGCGAGCTCGCCCGGATCGTCGCGGGCCAGCCGTACGCCTCGATCGCCGACGTGCGGGACAGGGCCAGGCTCACCCGCTCGAGCCTGAGGCGGCTCGCCGAGCTCGGCGCGTTCGACTCGCTGCACCGGGCGGTGGGCGCGCGGGGGAGCCGGGCCGACCTCGTCGCCCACCTCGCGGAGCTCGCGCCCCGCCCCTCGGCGCGGCGGGACGCCCCGATCGAGGGGCAGCTCTCGCTCGAGATCGGGGACGTCGAGCTCGCCAACCTGCCCGCGCGGCTGCCCGAGCCTTCTCCGGCGGAGAAGGTCCGCACGGAGCTGGACCTCATGGCCGTGGACGCGAGCGCGCACCTCATGGACAGCCACCGCCCGCTCCTGGACCGGCTCGGCGTGACGACGGCGGACAGGCTCCTGTCCCTGCGCAACGGCAGCCAGGTGCTCGTCGCGGGGGTGCGCGTCGCGACCCAGACCCCGCCCATGCGCGGCGGGCGGCGGGTCGTGTTCATCAGCGTCGACGACGGGACCGGCTGCGTCGACTCCGTGTTCTTCACCGAGGCCCAGGAGAGGACGGGCCCGCTGCTGTTCGGCACACGCCTGCTCCTCATCCGCGGGACGACGCGCCGGACCGGCCCGCGCGGGATCAGCCTCAGCGCCGACATGGCCTGGGACCTCGCCGAGCTCGAGGGCTCGCTGGACCACGAGAACCCCGTCCTGCCCGAGCCCGGGCACACCCCCGCCGCGTGAGCCGCCGCGCCCGGCGCCCGGCGCCCGTACATGCCTGAGTTGTTCGATACGCTTGTCCGTGGCTGGCTGTGGTCACCGTACGCCACAAGCTATGAAGCCGACAGACGAAGAGGAGACACCCCCGTGCCAGATGCCCAGCAGTTCACCATCACCGTCGACGGCGAGGAGCGCACCGTCACGGCGGGCACCACGGGAACCGAGCTCTTCGACAGCCGCCGCGAGATCGTCGTCATGCGCGTCGACGGGGCCCTCAAGGACCTCGACCAGCCCGTCGCGGACGGCGCCGCCGTCGAGGGCGTGGACATCGCGAGCGAGGACGGGCTCAACGTCCTGCGCCACTCGACCGCGCACGTCATGGCCCAGGCCGTCCAGCAGCTGCGCCCCGGCGCCAAGCTCGGCATCGGCCCGTACATCAAGGACGGCTTCTACTTCGACTTCGACGTCGACGAGCCCTTCACGCCCGAGGACCTGCGGACCCTCGAGAAGATGATGCTCAAGATCGTCAACCAGAACCAAGTGTTCCGCCGCCGGGTCGTGACCGAGGACGAGGCCCGCGAGGCCATGGCTGGTGAGCCCTACAAGCTCGTCATCCTCGGCGCCAAGGACAACCAGTCCGAGGGCGCCACGAAGGAGGGCGCGAACGTCGAGGTCGGCGCGGGCGAGATCACGATCTATGACAACGTCGACCGCAAGAGCGGCGACGTCGTGTGGTGCGACCTGTGCCGCGGTCCGCACCTGCCGAACACCAAGCTCATCTCCAACGCGTTCGCCCTGACCCGCTCCGCCGCCGCCTACTGGCTCGGATCAGAGAAGAACGTCCAGCTCCAGCGCATCTACGGCACGGCGTGGCCCACCAAGGAGGCCCTCAAGGAGTACCAGGAGCGCATCGCCGAGGCCGAGCGCCGCGACCACCGCAAGCTCGGCGCCGAGCTGGACCTCTTCTCCTTCCCGGAGGAGCTCGGCTCGGGCCTGCCCGTGTTCCACCCCAAGGGCGGGATCATCCGCAAGGCCATGGAGGACTACTCGCGCCAGCGCCACACCGAGGCCGGCTACGAGTTCGTCTACACCCCGCACATCACGAAGGGCCACCTCTACGAGGTCTCGGGGCATCTGGACTGGTACCGCGAGGGCATGTTCCCGGCGATGCACATCGACGCCGAGCACGCCGAGGACGGGACGGTGCGCAAGCCCGGCCAGGACTACTACCTCAAGCCGATGAACTGCCCGATGCACAACCTGATCTTCCGCTCCCGCGGACGGTCCTACCGCGAGCTGCCGCTGCGGCTGTTCGAGTTCGGCTCGGTGTACAGGTACGAGAAGTCGGGCGTGGTCCACGGCCTCACCCGTGTGCGCGGCATGACCCAGGACGACGCGCACATCTACTGCACGCGCGAGCAGATGAAGGACGAGCTCGCCTCGACGCTGACCTTCGTCCTCGACCTGCTCAAGGACTACGGCCTCAACGACTTCTACCTCGAGCTGTCCACGAAGGACCCGGAGAAGTCCGTCGGCAGCGACGATGCCTGGGAGGAGGCCACGCGCACCCTTGCCGAGGTCGCGGAGGCCTCGGGCCTCGAGCTCGTCCCGGACCCGGGCGGTGCCGCGTTCTACGGCCCCAAGATCTCGGTCCAGGCGCGCGACGCGATCGGCCGGACGTGGCAGATGTCCACGATCCAGCTCGACTTCAACCTGCCCGAGCGCTTCGAGCTCGAGTACCAGGCGGCCGACGGCACGCGCCAGCGGCCCGTCATGATCCACCGCGCGCTCTTCGGCTCCGTCGAGCGGTTCCTCGGCGTGCTCACCGAGCACTACGCCGGTGCGTTCCCGGCGTGGCTCGCGCCCGTCCAGGTCGTCGCCATCCCGGTCGCCGAGGCCTTCAACGACTACCTGTACGACGTCGTCGCGCAGCTGAAGCGCGAGGGCATCCGCGCCGAGGTGGACGCGGGCAGCGACCGGTTCCCGAAGAAGATCCGCACCGCGAGCAAGGACAAGATCCCGTTCGTGCTCATCGCCGGCGGGGAGGACGCCGAGGCCGGGGCCGTGTCCTTCCGCTTCCGCGACGGGAGCCAGGACAACGGCGTCCCGGTCGAGGCCGCCGTGAAGCGGATTGTCGAGGCCGTCCGCACGAGGTCGGTCTGAGATGGCGGAGTCCACGGGGATGGGGGCCGCGCGCGAGGGAGGGCCGGAGGCTGTCCCCAGCGGCAGCGTGCCGGACCGGGAGGTGACGGACGGCTTCGAGCTGGCCGGGACGCCCGACGCCTTCGGGCGCCTGTGGACTCCGCACCGCATGGCCTACGTGACGGGCGGGCAGGGCCGCTTCCGCAACGAGGACGAGTGCCCGTTCTGCGCCGCGCCGCGCCGCAGCGACGAGGAGTCGCTCATCGTGTACCGCGGCGCTACGTGCTTCGCCGTCCTGAACCTGTTCCCGTACAACCCCGGCCACCTGCTCGTGTGCCCCTACCGCCACGTGGCCGACTACACGGACATCTCCGCCGAGGAGACCGCCGAGATGGCGGAGATCACCCAGACGGCGATGCGCGTGATCCGGAAGGTCGCCGGCCCGCACGGATTCAACATCGGGGTCAACCAGGGCGACGCCGGAGGGGCGGGCATCGCGGGCCACCTCCACCAGCACGTCGTGCCCCGATGGGGCGGCGACGCGAACTTCCTGCCGATCATCGCCCAGACGAAGCAGATCACGCAGACCCTCCAGGAGACCCGGGCGCTGATCGCCGAGGCGTGGCCCGAGGCGGCCCCGGCGGACGACGGCGGGCGGCTCGCGCAGGACGGCGGGAAGGCGCCGGGTGCTCAATAGGCACGCGCGCAAGCTGTTCACGCGGCTCTTCACGCCGCTTGCCGCCCTCCTGCTGCGGTGGCACGTGTCCCCCGACGCCGTGACGGCAGTAGGCACGATCGGGGTCTCGGCGAGCGCCCTCGTCCTGTACCCCCTCGGGGAGCTGTTCTGGGGGACGATCGCGATCACGCTCTTCGTCTTCTCGGACGTCGTCGACGGGATCATGGCCCGGCTCGCGGGCCGGTCCGGGCGCAGCGGGAACTGGGGGAGCTTCCTCGACTCGACACTCGACCGCGTCCAGGACGGGGCCGTGTTCGCGGGGATCGCCTTCTGGTTCTTCGCCGGCGGCGCGAACTTCGCGACGGGAGTGCTCGCCGTCGTGTGCCTCGCGCTCGGCTACCTCGTCTCCTATGCGCGGGCCAAGGCCGAGTCCCTCGGCTACGAGGCGAACGTGGGGATCGCCGAACGGGCGGAGCGGCTCGTGGCCACGCTCGTCGTCACGGGCCTGTGCGGGCTCGGCCTTCCCATCCCGGTCCTGACCTGGACCTTCGTGCTCCTCGCCGCGGCGAGCGCCATCACCGTCGTCCAGCGTGTCGCGGCGGTGCGGGCGCAGGCCATCACCGGTCACGCCGCCTGAAGGCCCTGTGCAGGCATCCAGAGCGTCCGCGCAGCCGTTGGGAGTCATGCCAGTCACAGCCGGTCCGCGGCGGGGATAGACTGGGGTGTCCCCACAGACGTATCCAGCTTTTTCGCGACAAGAAAGACGAGTACGTGTCTACTGAAGCAAACGCCTCGGCGCCGACGACTGGCAGCAACCGCGTCAAGCGCGGCATGGCCGAGATGCTCAAGGGCGGCGTCATCATGGACGTCGTCAACGTCGAGCAGGCGAAGATCGCCGAGGACGCCGGCGCCGTGGCCGTGATGGCCCTCGAGCGCGTCCCTGCTGACATCCGCGCCCAGGGCGGCGTCTCCCGCATGTCCGATCCGGACATGATCGACTCGATCATCAACGCCGTCTCGATCCCGGTCATGGCCAAGGCCCGTATCGGGCACTTCGTCGAGGCCCAGGTCCTGCAGTCCCTCGGCGTGGACTACATCGACGAGTCCGAGGTCCTGACCCCGGCCGACTACGAGAACCACATCGACAAGTGGGCCTTCACGGTCCCGTTCGTGTGCGGTGCGACCAACCTGGGCGAGGCGCTGCGCCGCATCAACGAGGGCGCGGCCATGATCCGCTCCAAGGGCGAGGCCGGCACCGGCGACGTCTCCAACGCCACCACGCACATGCGCAAGATCCGCGCCGAGATCCGCCGGCTGTCCTCGCTGCCCGAGGACGAGCTGTACGTCGCGGCGAAGGAGCTGCAGGCCCCGTACGAGCTCGTGAAGGAGATCGCCGAGACCGGCAAGCTCCCGGTCGTGCTGTTCACCGCCGGCGGCATCGCGACCCCCGCGGACGCGGCGATGATGATGCAGCTGGGCGCGGACGGCGTGTTCGTCGGCTCGGGCATCTTCAAGTCCGGCAACCCGGCCCAGCGCGCCGCGGCCGTCGTGAAGGCCACGACCTTCTTCGACGACCCGGACATGATCGCCAAGGTCTCCCGCGGCCTCGGCGAGGCCATGGTCGGGATCAACGTCGACGAGATTGCGGCCCCTCACCGGCTTGCTGAACGTGGCTGGTAAGCCTGATAAATGAGGGTTTCTCGGCTCGTGCTGCTGCTGACACGGCTGCGCGAGCAGGGACCCAAGCCGTGGTCCAAGATTGGTGACCTTGCAGGATTGCGTCGAGCGTGAAACTGGTTGACGAGGAATTCGTTCTGTCATTTCGTCAGACCACCGTTCAGACAGCGGCCCTGTGAAAGCTGAGAGTGACGAAGCCCCAAGGCGGATGCCTTGGGGCTTCGTTCATTCTGGGGCAATGCTGATGCAGGCCGCTCAGCCTGCTCGACCGAATGGCTTCAGCTGCAGGTGTTGACGCTGGAGGTGTCGAAGTCGACAAGTCGGATTTCTCCCCGGGGTCGATGCCCTCAACCATGTATGCGCGGAGGCTCATTTCGACGCCGTCCCTCTAGGGTCGGAGGACACGCGTGGGCGTCACGTCGTCGAACGTGACCGCCGGGCCGACCTGCTCGTCGCCGTCGGCGCGGGAAAACGCCAGTCACCGCAGCGTGGGGATCGCCATCATCGGCCGTCGGACCTGGCTGCCGTCATTTTCCGCTCGAGGGGGAAGGTCGCGGGTTCGATCATGACTCGGGTGCGACGGTCTGGAGATCGAGGGCGCGTATCCGATCCGCTGCCCGGACTGTTGCGCCATCTCTAGACCGTTGCACGCTTCCGTTGCAGGAGGCCTGGTGCTGACCCTCGTGCCATGCATGTCGGCCGGTAGGGGAGTGTTGCGGGGTGCACCCCAACGCAATTGCACCTTTTGGCCTGACGTACGGTCCCAGGTCCAGTCTCTCCTGTCTGATGGACGGACGATCCGCCGCGGGGATCCGGGACCTGGGCCGACGCGCTCACGCAGCCTTACGGGAGACAGGGCCATTGAGCGACGGCATTCCTTGCGAGAACAGGCTCGAGGACGTGGCCTTGATGAGGTCGAGCGTCTGGGCGACGAGCGGATGACTCGCGCCGCCTTTGCGCGTGGAGGTCATGATCCGTCGCGCGGGCGCAGGTTCCCCGGACAGCCGGATGCTCGTGACGGGCCACCGTGGGGTAATGAGTCCGAGGCGTGGCATGAGCATGACCCCGAGCCCTTGGGCGACCAGCGCCGCGCCGGTTTCCCATTCATCGGCTTGATGGGCCTGCTGCGGGGTGAAGCCAGCCGCTACACATGCCGTGACCGTGAGCTGGTGGTACGCCCCTCCGGGAGTGCCGATGATCCAAGGCTCCCGGGCGGCGTCAGCGAGCGTGACCGTGTCGCATGCTGTCAGCGGGTGATCGTTGGGGACGACAAGGTCCAGCGGGTCGTCCAGCAGCAGCTGCTGGTCAAAGCGCTCGTCGCCCAGTGGTGGGGTGTCGGCGGTCACCATCACCAGCGCCAGGTCTGCCTCGTGCGTCGCGAGCATTTCGAAGCAGCGGGCGGGCTCGGCCTCGACCACGCGAAGGCTGAGCCGCGGATGGCGGTCACGCAGCCGGGCGGCGGCAAGGGGGAGCAGGTGGGTCGCGGCGGTGGAGAAGCCGCACAGGGTGAACTGGCCTGCGGACTCCTCGCTCGCGGCGGCGAGTTCGCTGCGCGCCTGCTCCCACTGTGCCTGCAGCACCGCCGCGTGTCGCAGCAGGGTGTGCGCCGCCGTCGTCAGCTTGATGCCCCGCCCTGCCGGCTCGATCAGCGTGACCCCGAGTTGCTCGGACAGCTGGCGCAATTGGTAGGAGATGGCCGACGGCGTGTAGCTCAGAGCCGCTGCGGCGGCCGTGACGCTGCCATAGTGATCGAGGACCTGCAGGACCTTGAGCTTCCCGTCAATCATGGAAGCAACTGTAGAAAGAGCGGTCAGAGGATGCTTCCACCCAGAGCGAGGAGACGCCCCCGGCGTTCGACATGAGTCGAACGCCGGGGGCGCGCAGCATTCCGTCCTGAGAGTCAGGAGACGGGGGTGAGATCCTTGTCCGCTTCCTGGAGATGGGGGTAAACGTCCACAAATCGGCTGTACTTGTACTCACCGCAGGTGAAGGGCTTGAAATCGACCGGGTTCTCCGCGTCAATGCAAGTCGCCACCGGCTCGACGATGGCATCGAAGTCGAGGTCGATGAAGAACGGAATGGAGTAGCGTGCCACGCCGCTCGTGTTGACGACCCGGTGCACGGTCGAGGAGTAGCGGCCGTTGGTCATGGCCTGGACGAGGTCGCCGATGTTGATGATGAAGGTGCCCTCCACAGGCGGTGCGCTGACCCACTCACCGTCCTTGTTCTGGACCTGCAGACCGCCGACGCTGTCCTGGGACAGGATCGTCAGGAAGCCGTAGTCGGTGTGCGCGCCGATGCCGATCTCGTCCTTGGAGGCCGAGACGTCCTGCGACGGGTAGTGGAGGAGACGCTGGATCGTGATCGGGTGCTGCTGCTTCTTCTCGAAGTAGTCCGCGGGGAGGCCGAGGCTGAGGGCGAACGCGCTGACCAGCTTGCGCGCCAGCCCCATCATCGCGTCGTGGTACTCCTCGCAGGCCTCCTTGAACGAGGGCAGGCCCTCCGGCATGGGGTTGGGCCCGAAGAAGGGGGAAACCTCGTCCGTGTGAACGCCGTAGTCGAAAACCTCCTTGAGGTCGCGGGTGTTCTTCGGGTCCGCGTTCTCGCCGTACGGGGGGATGTAGCCGCGCAGCGTGGGGCCTGACTTGGCCACGTGCAGGCGCTCCTTGACCTCCAGCGGCAGCTCGAAGAACTCCTTGGTGGCCGCGTACATGCGCTGGACCAGATCTGCGGGGACCCCGTGGTTCTTGACGTAGAAGAAGCCGACCTCCTCGCAGGACTTGCCGATCTTCTCGGCGACGCCCTGGGGGTCGCTCCCATCGACCAGTGCGGCGATGTCGATGATCGGAATCTCGCTGAACGCCGTCTGCCGGCTGGCGAAGCGGTTGTCGGATGCGTTGGTCACGGGGACTCTCCTTTGAGTTCTGACAGGAATTGGATCACCGGCATTTCCGATAACTCGTGGTGCCGTCACTAAGAATTCTGTCCGGGATCACCGCTGAGAAAAAGCAAATGATTTCTCGCTGGACTGTGCAAATACTCTTCATGATCAGAAAGGCCGCCTGCGGCGGTTGCAGAGAAAAACGCCAGTGGCCGCAGGGAGTGTATCCCTGCAGCCACTGGCGTTGCCCGACAGTTCCGTGGAGAACGCGGCCTAGGCCGCCGGAGGCTCGCCCGGACCGCCGGCCCAGACCATGAGGACGGGCTCGGCGCTGCGGTTGTGGATCCGGTGCGGGACGTTCGGCGGGACAGCGAGAGCGTCGCCGGCGCTTAGCGGATACTCGCGCTCGCCATCGTCGATGATGCCCTCCCCGGAGACGCAGTAGAACACCTCCCACGCTCCGTCGTGACCGGGGTCGACGGCGCCAGTGTCGCCCGGGTTCACGAGAGAGCTGCCGAACCAGAGGTCATCGTTGCGGAAGTACTCCCGGCAGAGCTCGGGGCCCTCGTAGAAAACCTTCGCGTCGTCGGGGCGGACGATGTACGGGACGGTGGTCGTGCTCATGGTGCTCCTTTGCGTCATTTGCTTGCGGTGGTCGTTCTGGTTGGTGGGGGGAGGAATCAGTGGAAGGCGGAGGCGACCGTCGCCTTGCGCTCCTCGACGGGGGACTCCCAGAAGACCGCGCCGCGGATGCCGAGGGCCTTGGGGTCGAAGACCGGGTCGATACCCATCTTCCTCTGGCGGTCGTAGTCACGGCAGACCTTGATGATGACCGGGGACAGCAGCACCAGGCAGGCCATGTTGCACCAGGCGAGGAGGCCGAAGCCGATGTCGCCAGCCGCCCACACGGCACCGGCGTTGGCCACGGAGCCGAAGAACGAGATGCCGAGCGCCCCGAGCTTGATCACGACGCCGAGCACCTTTCGGGCCTGCTCGTTCTTGACAAGGAAGAACAGGTTGGTGGTCGCGACGTAGAAGTAGAAGATCTGCGATGTGAATGCGAAGAGGAGGACGGCGATCGAGACGAAGGCGGGACCCATGCCGGGAATGGCCGTGTCGATGGCCGACTGGACGAAGTTCGGCCCGGCCACGAGGCCCGGGACACCCTCGAAGATGTATCCGCCCTTGCCGTCGGTGACGTTGTAGGTGCCGGCGACGACCATCATGAGGCCCGTCGCCATGCAGATGAGCAGCACGGTGACGTAGATGCTGAACGCCTGCACGATGCCCTGCTTGCCCGGGTGGGTGTTCTGCGCCGCGGCGGCCGCGTATGTCCCCTCGCCGTCGCCGGCGGCGGAGGCGAAGACCGCGCGCCGAACGCCCCACTGCACCGCGAAGCCCACGATGCCGGCGTACATCTGGTCGATGCCGAGCGCCGAGGTCACGATGAGCGTGATCGCGGCTGGAACCTTGTCGAGGTTCACGAAGATGATGACGATCGCGCACAGGAAGAACCCGATGGACATGACGGGGACGACGGCCTGGGAGAAGTTCACGATGCGCTTGGTCCCGCCCACGATGACGAGGGCCAGCAGCGCGGTGACGATGATGCCGGTCACCCAGGTCTCGAGGCCGAAGGCGAGCTTGGCGCTCGAGGCGATGTTGTTCACCTGGATGCCGGGGAAGATGAAGCCGTAGCCGGTCACGCTGATGAGGGCGACGATCACGGCCAGCCATGGCGCCCGGAGACCGTACCTGATGTAGAAGGGCATGCCGCCGCGCTGCTCGCCGGCCACGCGCTGCTTGAACACCTGGGCGAGGACGGCCTCGGCGTAGGCGACGGTCGAGCCGAGCAGGGCGGTGACGGCCATCCACAGGAGGGCCCCGGGGCCGCCGGCCGCGATCGCCGTTGCGACGCCGGCGATGGATCCGACACCGACGCGCGCCGACAGCGTGAGGGCGAGGGCCTGGAAGGCGGACAGGCCGCCCTCGCCGCCGTGGCCTTGGCGGATCTGCCGCAGCATGTCCGGGAACCTGCGGATCTGGACGCCGAAGGTGGCGATGGTGAAAAGCAAGCCGAGCCCCAGGACCACGTAGGCCAGTGGGCTCCAGAGCGTGCTGCTGAAGGCTGCCAGGGTTTCTTCCATGGGTGTATCCAATGCAGAGGGGTGAATGGGCACAGGCCGGCTCAGCGTTGAGGCCGGTGAAGGCCGACCTCAGCGTCGGGCGGTGCTGTGCGGTGGCGGTCCCGGGGGAGGGGGCAGGGCTCCGCCTCCCCCGGGGGCTGGGGAGTCGGGCTAGGCGAGACCGGCCAGCGCGTCCTTGAGCCGGAGGACGTCGTCGTGCGGAGTCTCCAGGAAGGGCTCGCGCGGCGAGCCGGCGTCCACGCCCTGGAGCCGGAGTCCTGCCTTGACGGCCTGGGAGAACGGGAGCTGCAGGAGGGCGTCGATCACGGGGTACACGCGGCGCCACTGCTCGCGGGCGCCCTCGATGTCGCCGGAGCGGACGGCACGCACGACGCCGGCGATCTCGTCGGGGACGACGTTGGCGGCCCCGGCCATGACGCCGGTCGCGCCCTCGAGGAGGGCGCTGAAGAGGAAGCTGTCCCACCCGACGATGAGGCCGATGTCGTCCTTGTAGTAGTGGATGAGCCGCAGGGCCTGCTCCCAGTCTCCGCTGGAGTCCTTGACGTACTTGACGTTCTCGATCTCCCGGCCGAAGCGCGCGAGGGTCTCGGCGTCGAGGTTCACCCCGGTCACCGAGGGGTTGTTGTAGAGCATGACCGGGATCGAGATGGAAGCGGCGACGTCGGTGAAGTACCGGGTGATCTCCTCGATCGTAAGCGGCTCGTAGTACGGGGCGGCGAGCATGATGGCGTCGGCGCCCGCGCGCTCGGCGGCCTGGGCGAGGCGGATAGCGCGCTTGGCCGTGAGCGAGCCGCTGTTGGCGACCACGGGGACGCGACCGGCGGTGTGCTCGACGACGACCTCGAAGACGTGGATGCGCTCCTCGTCGCTCAGGGCGGCGACCTCGCCGGTCCCGCCGCCGGCGACGAGCGCGTCGATGCCCGCATTGACCGAGCGGTCGACGAGAAGCCGGAGGACGGCGTCGTCGATCTCGCCGTTCTCATCGAAGGGGGTGGACAGCGCGGTCAGGACGCCGTTGATTTCCTTGGACATTCAGGATTCCTTGTCTGGCTGGTGGAAGGTCGGGGGCGGGGGCTCAGCGGCCGCGCTGCAGACCCGTGGAGAGGAGGCTCGCGGCTTCCTGCGCCGCGGTGAACCCGGAGCTGATGGCGGTCTCGGTGTAGAGCGTGCCGAGGTAGTCGCCGGCCAGGAAGATCCGCTCCGACGGACGGGTGAGGATGGGCTGGAGCTTGCTGCGGCCCGGGAAGCAGTACGGCGAGCCGAACTCGAACTTCTCGACGCGGGCCTCCTCGACGATTCCCTCGAAGCCTGGGAAGATCTCGTCGAGCTCGCTGATGTACGTCTTGGCGATCGTGTCCGCGTCAACGTCCCACAGGCGCCGGCCCATGCTCGCGGGCGAGAACGTCATCATGCTGCCGCCGGGCTGCCGGTAGGCCTCGCGGCCGCGGACGAGGTTGCCCTGGTTGAGCGCCACCGTGAAGGACTTGTTCGCGACCGCGATCCCGTACGTGTTGTCGTACGGCATGGGGTGTGTCTCGTTGGTCAGGAACGCGCCGGCGACGTGGGGGCCGTACTCGATCTTCGACAGCGCGTCCCGGAGGTCCTGCGGGAGGTTCACGGCGACGCGGTGGGTGATCGGCGCGGGCGTGGCCATGACGGCGGCGCGCGCCGTGACCTCATGGGCGACGCCGTCCTGGGTGTAGCGGACGACGACGTGGTCGCGGTTCTGGATGACCTCCTCCACGACCGCGCCGAGCTCGACCCGGTCACGCAGGGCCTGGGCGATCCCCTCGGTCAGGGTCGAGGCGCCTCCGGCGATGGCGCGCCCGAGTCCCTGGCCGATGTTCCAGATGAGGCTGAAGTAGCCGATGCCGGCGCCGGCGGAGAGCTGGTCCGGATCGGCGGCGGAGCGCATGACGACGGGGATGAAGAATTTCTTCGCGTCCTCGGAGAGCTGGCCGATGTAGTCGGCGAAAGTGCGGTCGTTCTCGAAGTCGTAGATGCGCTGCTGGCGCACCTCGGGCGTCTCGCCTGGGCGGGAGGCGACGGCGCGCGTGTAGCGCAGGACGTCGAGGCTGAGCTTGATGCCCGGCTTGAGGATGGACAGGCGCCCGGAGGCCTTCATCGGGAACCGGAAGGGGTACGTCATGACGGGGCCGGTCGTGAGGAACTTGCCGTTCATGGCCATGCCCTGGAGCGATCCCGGGATCCGCATCGAGCGGGTGCCGGTCTCGGCGAGCAGCTCGGTGGTCGAGCTGCCCTCGCCCGCGTACATGTGCCCGCCCCAGTTCATGACGTACTGGCCGCGCTTCTCGGACATGACCCGGCCGCCCACACGACGGTCGGACTCGAGGACCTGGATGTCCCAGTGGCGGAGGCGCCACGCCGCGGAGAGGCCTGCGAGGCCACCGCCGATGATGACTGCGTCCTTCATGGAAGGCTCCTTCTTGGAATTCGGGGGTGTCTAGTGGAAGTCCTCGGCCGGCTGGAGCAGCGGCTTGAGGGATTCCTGGAGGGTCATGTAGCGGGAGAACAGCTGGTCGTAGACCTCGGCGTTCTCCGGCCGCGGCTTGAACGAGCGGTCAAGCTCGATGCCCGAGCGCGCCACCGGGACGGCGGAGTCGAGAAGGCCGACGGCGGCTCCCGCGATGAGTGCCGCGCCGCGGCACGCCGCGCTCTCGGCGCCCCGCAGGGTGTGCACGGGAGTCTGGGTGGCGTCCGCCTTGATCTGGCACCAGGCGTCGCTCTTCGACCCGCCGCTGAGCGAGATGATCTCCTCCACGTGCACGCCGAGCCGGGTGGTGGAGTCGATCATCCGGCGCAGCACCATGGCGACGCCCTCCATGATCCCGCGCGAGAGGTGCTGCTTCTTGTGCGCGAGCGTGAGGCCGAAGATGGCGCCGCGCGCGTAGGGGTCGAGGTCGGGCGGTCCGGAGCCCTGCAGGTGGGGCAGGACGATGAGACCGTCGCAGCCCGCTTCGACCTGCTGCACCTCCTGGTCGATGAGGTAGTAGGCGTTGATCCCGCAGAGCTGCTCGATCTGGGTCTCTGTGGGGCAGAACTCGTCCCGGTACCAGCGCATGACCATGCCGCCGGTGGAGAAGTTGTGCAGCATGTACTGCCCCGGGATGGCCGCCGGGAAGCAGGGGACGCGGCCCGAGGCGTCGAGCGCGAGCTCCTCGACGATCGTCACGCTCGTCAGGGCGGAGCCGGTGCTCTCGGAGAAGATCCCGGGGACGGCGTTGCCGACACCGAGGGCGCCGCAGGCCTGGTCGAGCGCGCCGACAGAGACAGGAAGGCCGGCCGGGAGCGCGAGGTGGGCGGCGCCGTCGTCCGTCACGGTCCCGACGATCTCGCCCTGGCCCGCGATCTCGGGCAGCTGGTCCGCGCTGATGCCCAGGTACTCGAGCATCTCGGGCCAGTACTGGCGCGTGTTGATGTCCCACAGGATCGTCGAGCACAGCAGCGAGTCCTCGCTCACGAGCCGCCCGGTGAGCCGGTACACGAGGTAGTCCTTGAGCAGCACGAACTTCGCTGTCCGCTCGAACACCTCGGGCTCGTGCCGCTTGAGCCACAGGATCTTCGCTGCGGGCCAGATGGCGTCCATGGCGACCTGGCCGGTCGTCGAGTGGATCGCGGGGCGGCCGAAGTGCCGCTCGATCTCCTCGGATTCAGCCGTCGCGCGGTTGTCCATCCACACGATCGCGCGGCCGATGGGCCTGTTGTCCGCGTCGAGGCAGAGCATCGTCTCGCCCTGCGCGGAAAGTCCCAGCGCGGCGAGATCCCCGACGGCGCCCGGCACCTCCTCCAGGACGCGGCGGACGGCGAGGGCGAACGTGCTCGTGTACGTCTCGGCGTCGAGCTCGACGCGGCCCGCGCGGGGGGTCAGCAGTGAGTACTCCTCCGAGTGGCTGCCGAGCTCGGCGCCGGCCGCGTTGAAGACGGCGGCCTTGATCGCGGTCGTGCCGACGTCGACTCCCAGAAGGTGGGTCATGACTGGCCTCCCCAGAACGTGGCGTCGATCTCCACGACGCGCTCCAGATTGTCGCGGAAGGACCCACCGGGCACGAACGCACCCTCGAACAGGGCCCCACCCATCGTGTAGCCGAGGGGGCGGATCTCCTGCATCCGGCGGATGCGATCGGCCGAGTTGATGCTGCCTGCGATGATCAGATTCTGGCCCCCCAGCTGGTATTCCACCAGCTTCGCAAGCTGGATCGGGTCACCGTCCGCAAAGCGGTAGGCGACGAGGTCAACACCGTCGGCGCCGAGCCCACGGAGCCGGACGGCGTCGCTGATGACGTCCTCGGGGGAGCCGGTGAGCTCGATCGGCGAGCCGCCGACGCTGCCGCAGAACGGGAAGTACTTCATCCCGGCCTCGCGGACGCGCCCGAGGACGGCCTCCGAGAACACGCCCCCGGTGAAGTACTCGACGCCGCACGCCGTGGCGAGGGCTGCGGCGTTGAGCAGGTCCTTCTCGTCGAAGCTCACGACCTCCAGGACCGGGGTCTTCCCGGCGTCCTTGAAGTCGGCGACGAGCTGCTCCATCTCGCGCGTGGACAGGCCGACGTCCTTGAAGCCCCAGTACTTGACGGGGAGGTCGGCCGCGTTGCGGAAGCATTCGCGGGCGTTGGACACGGTCACGTCATTGTGCGTGAGCATCACGATGATCTCTGGCTTCACGGGCTCGGCTTTCTCCAGGGGGATAGGGCGGACAACTTGTGGGAGGCAGATCTCTGACTTGTTCACGGTCTGCCGGGAATTGATGGCAAGCACTCCATCGGCGAAGGGTTCCAGTCCCCTGTCGAGGCGATGCGGGTGCGAGTTGGTCACAACAATGGGGCTTGACAACTCAAGTGGTCCCATGTCTCTAAAGTTGTCCTACATCTTCGACAAATCGACTGTAGGAGACGTAGGTCACCTGTGTCAACAGACGGACCGAGAGCAGACTTGTCCTCTCAATGCAGGGGCAAAGTTGTCCTACCGTTGTACGATGTAGTGCATGCAGACACAGGTGGAAGCCGCTGGGCCGGAGCCCAAGGCCGCGGGGGAAGCCTCCCAGCGGCTCAGTGCGAAGGATCGGGCGGTCCAGGGCTTGCGCCGCCGGCTCTCGGAGGAGGCGTGGTCGGCGGGGGACCGGCTGCCCTCAGAGCCGGCTCTCGCCAAGGAGCTGGGCGTCAGCAGGGTCAGTGTGCGGGCCGCCCTCGCTGAGCTGGAGAAGGAAGGCCTCGTCGACCGGCGGCATGGGTCGGGCACGTACGTGAATTCGGTCAGGCCGCTCGTGAGCAGCCTGCACCTCAACGTGGGCTCGGACGAACTCATCAAGTCCCGGGGCCATGTGCCGGGGATCTCCGAGATGACCTGGAGGCAGGAGGAAGCGGACGAGGACCTCGCCGAGCGCCTCGGCATCGATGTGGGGACGCCGGTCATCCACCTCTACCGCGTCCGCACCTCGGACAGGACGCCGGTGACGATCTCCCATGACTACTTCGCATCCTCACTGCTTCCGGACCAGCCCATGAGCCTGGGCCTGGGCCCGTCCCTCTACGCCTTTCTCTCCAGCGTCTGCGGGGTGGACGTGAAGTTCGGTGTCGCGACGCTCGAGCCGGCGCAGGTCGGCGAGCTGCTCGCGCCTGTGTTCGGTGTCGCGCCTGAAGAGCTGTGCCTCGTGATCAGGCAGGTCGACTACGACCTGATGGAGCGCCCGGTCTCGTACTCGGTCGAGCACCATCTGGCCAGTGCCTTCGACTTCCAGTTGGTCCGCGAAGGCCCAGCGGTTCGGGCAGCATCCCGGAGTGAAAGCGCCCGTGAGGTATAGGGGTTCACTGCATAGGTCGGAGTCTGGAGAGCGGGCTTAGAGCCCTCTGCCGCCAACCACGTCCGCTGCCACGCGGTCGGCCTCCACGAACGCTCCGTGCGATCCCGCCGTCGTGGAACTCCAGTCGCCTGCAAAGTGCAGGCCATCAACCGGGCGGCGGATCTCGGAGAGGGCGTCCGCGCGCTCCAGGCCCAGGAGCGCGAAACAGTGCTGCCACGTCTGGATGTGATGACCTCTGATCCGTCCGCGCAGGGCCGGAGCGACTGAGAGGAAGTCTTCGAGCCACTCTTCTTCGGCGACCCGATTTCCGGGCACATTGGGCTGATATCCGGCCTGGTTCGCGTAGCACATGTAGTGCACGATCCCGGGCTCGTCTGCGCTGCGCCAGCGGCCTGGGGTGGAGTTGAGGATGCAGTCGAAGCGATGGCCGACTGTGGTCACCATTCCCCAGTCCCGATGCTCCGGGACGTCCGACACATCCGCGGCGATCACCATCGTCGTGTTGCCAGGAGTCGAGGCCGCATCGAGCGCGACCTTCTTCCACTCAGGCAGGCGGGGAACGATCGCCTCGATCAGCGGGGCAGGGACGGCCAGGAGAACCTCTCGCCCTTCGAATTCAGTCTCGCCTTCGGGGGTCACGGCCGTGACGGTGTATACAGCGCGGATCGGATCGAACTCCACCTTCGTCACTGACGCCGACGTGCTGATCGCCCCCGGATCCAGCCGCTCCGCCATGGCCAGCACGACGGACTGCATGCCGTCGATGAGCACCCGCCGGTTCCGCGTCTCATGCGCGGGATAGCTCGCGAAGTAGCGCAGTGCATACTGCGCAATGATCTCGCTGGCTTCGCCGACGGCACCTGCCCGGATGGCTGTCGCAACGATCTCGCGCACTCTGGGCGACAGCCCCTCGAGGCGTTCAGCGACCGTGATCGATGCCAGGCCCTCTGCGCGGTCGGTGAAGACGCCGCCGGCGGTCACCGTCGCGTACTCATTGACCGAGTCGTCGAGGAGCCGGAGCAGTTCAGCGCTTTCGCCGTCGGTGAGCGGGAGCCCCGACACGACCTCGTCATTGGTGCACCCCACTGAGGTGACTCCCTTGTAGGCGATGCCGTACGTCCGGGGCTCGAAGGGGATCGTGTCGAGGCCGAGCTCCTCCACGAGTTCGTGCGTCCGAGTACCCACGTAGACGAACTGTGCACCCGCATTGGCTGCACCTCCTGGAAGGGTGACGCTTTTCGTCCGCCCGCCGACCTGACCTGCAGCTTCCAGGAGCTTCACCGCAAGGCCACTCTCCCGCAATTGGTAGGCGGTCCCAACGCCGGCCGGTCCTCCACCGACGATCACCAGATCATAGAAAGTCATTCTTGTTCCTCTTTGAATCCAGTTGTCGAACAACTTGCGAGGTCTTGATGCTAGGAGTCGCGACCTCTAGTAGTCAATGAACACAGGAGAACTAGGGCTGCGGACCCCACCTTCGCCTCCTGCCATCTACACCCCTTGGATCAGGATCAATCCCAAGTCGTCCTACATCGCGAGGAAGATGTAGACAACTTCCAGACATCTGGCTACAGTGATATCGAGCACACGATGTTGCAGGGATCACACCCGATAGGGACCCAGCCGCTTGTGCCAGCACCAAACAAGTCGCCCGGCTGCGGCCAGGGCACGCCATCCCTGCGGACCGGTCTCAGGACCAAGCGCGTCCGCTACGCGAAGGAACGAAGAATGGTCTTCAGTTTTGGCACGAGAACTCCCCCGACCGCGCTCACTGGTGAGGTAGTGGTCTCTGGGCTCGGCAAGAGTTATGGCGCAAGCCGAGTGTTGTCGGATGTGAATCTGACGATGAACGAGGGCGAAGTGGTCTCGATCATCGGGCCGTCGGGGGCGGGCAAGAGCACGTTCCTGCGATGCCTGAACTACCTGGAGACGCCGACGGAGGGGACGATCGAGATCGGCGGTGCCCGCGTGGTGGCCGGTGGCAAGCGGCCGGACAAGGCAAGCCTCGACCACCTCCGGCGCGTCACGGGCATGGTCTTCCAGAGCTTCAACCTGTTCCCCCACCTCACCGTGATGGAGAACATCACCCTCCCGCAGCGGAAGGTGCTGGGCGCGAGCAAGGAGGAAGCGCAGGAGGTCGCGAACAAGCTGCTCAAGCGCGTCGGCCTTCCCGACAAGGCCGAGCAGTATCCCGCGCGTCTCTCGGGTGGACAGCAGCAGCGCATCGCCATCGCGCGTGCTCTCGCCCTGTCGCCGAAGGTCATGCTCTTCGACGAGCCGACCTCGGCCCTCGATCCCGAGATCGGCCTCGAGGTCCTCGCCGTCATGCGTGACCTCGCCGACGAGGGCATGACTATGATCGTGGTCACGCACGAGATGCACTTCGCACGTGACGTCTCGGACCGAATCATGGTGATGGGCAACGGCGGGGTGCTGGAGATCGGCCCGAGCGAGCAGGTGATGTCGCAGCCTCAGAACGAACGCACGCGGCAGTTCCTCAAGGCCGTGCTGGATCGGTGAGGCGGCCATGATTGCGCAGCTCTTGCTCACGATCGCCCAGGGCGTCGGACTCACTCTCTACGTCACCGGTGCATCGCTGCTGTTCGGGGGCGCTATCGGCCTGGTGCTCGTCGCCGCCGTACGCTCGCGGATCCCGGTGATCAGCGGTATCGCCACCCTGTACATCAATGTGGTCCGGGTCGTCCCGCCGATCACGTGGCTGTTCCTGATCTACTTCGGCCTGCCCCAGTACGCCCTGCGGCTGTCGGCCATCCAGGCGGCGATCGTCGGGTTCTCCCTCATCGCCTCGGCGTTCATGGCCGAGATCTACCGCTCGGGACTGCTCAGCATCCCGGACGCGCAACGCGAAGCCGCCCACGCCCTCGGGCTGAGCCCGGTCGCCACCGTCGGGCACATCATCACCCCGCAGGCGTTCCGGGTCGCGCTGCCGGCGGTGGCCTCGTATGCCATCGGTCTTCTCAAGGACTCCGCCCTGGCTTCCACGATCGGGGTGCGTGAGATCACCTACTACGCCCAGCAGAGTGCAAGGCAGACGCATGAGGGATTGTTGTCGTTCATCATTGCCGGGGTGCTCTACATCGTGATCAGCCTCGTCGTCGCCGTCATCTCCCGGCGGGTCGACCTGAGGCTGCGCAGGAAGATCGGAGTGGCCTGATGGACATGCTCACCCAATGGGTCGGATGGCTGCCGAACCTCGCTCCAGGGGTTCTCGTCAGCCTCCAGTTGACCGGATTCTCGCTGCTCTTCGGCTTCCCGCTCGGGCTGCTGTTCGCCGTGATGGCAGAGGCGAAATTCCTGCCCCTGCAGTGGATTTCTTTCCTGTTCGTCGAGGTCGGCCGCGGACTTCCTGCTCTGGTGCTGCTGTACCTGCTGTACTTCAGCCTCCCGGATGCCGGCATCACGCTGACGTCGCTGACGACGGCGATCATCGCCCTGAGCTGGAATGCAGGAGCGTACGCCTCTGAGTACTTCCGGGCAGGACTTGCCGCGGTACCACTGGGACAGAAAGAAGCGGCGATCACCTCAGGGCTGCGCGGGTGGACAGGATTCCGGATTGTCATCCTGCCTCAGGCACTGCGGATCTCCACCCCGCCCCTGGCCGGACTTGCCGTGCTGATGTTCCAGGGCAGTTCACTCGCCTTCGTGATCGCCGTACCCGAGCTGATGTCCAAGGCCTTCCAGATCGCCTCCATCACCTTCGAGTACATCAGCGTCTATACCCTCACCGCAGTGATCTACGGCTCCATCACCCTCGTCTTCCTGGGCTTCGTCCGGGTGCTCGAACGGCGCCTCGGCCGCCATCTGGAACGCAGATGAAGCAAACCGCCCCTCCACCTCTCGGGGGCAACCCGCCCCACCTCCACCGTTAAGGATCAACCATGTCAAGAAATCCCCGCACCCTCGTGCGCACGCTTTCCGCCGGCACCGCCGCTGGCCTGCTCGCGATCTCCCTTGCCGCCTGCGGCGGCGGCAACACGGCAGGCGTCGGATCCGACTGCACCCCGGCCCACGACGGTCTCAAGACGGTCGCCGACGGCGAGCTCACGGTCGCCAGCTACGAGTATCCGCCCGTCACCATGCTGGACGGCGAGACCTTCACCGGCATGGAAGGCGACCTGATCACGGAGATAGCCAAGATGGAGTGCCTCAAGGTCACGGTGACCTCCTCCGGCGGAGCCGGCGCAGTGATCCCCTCCGTCCAGTCAGGCCGGGCCGACATTGGCTCGGGCAACTGGCTGCGCACGAAGGCACGGAAGTCGATCGTGTACATGAGCACCCCCTTGTGGAGCGATCCGCAGGCGATCGTGTCCAAGTCCGGTCTCACCAGCGACGATCTCGAAGGAAAGGTGGTCGGCTCGGTTGCCGGCAACCTCTGGAACGACAGTATGCAGAAGTGGCTCGGGGACAACTTCAGGATCTATCAGGACGACGAGTCGATCTATGGAGACCTTGAGGCGGGGCGCATCGATGCGCTCGTCGCAGGGGCTGCAGTCGCCACCCACCGGTTCAAGGACAACCCGATTGAGGGTGCCACGGTGATCAACGTCAAGCCGAACCCGAACGTCCCCGAGTTCGCTGCTGTCGGCCAGGTCATGCTGCCGTCCAGCCTCGGCAACCAGGAGTTCGGCGAGGCGCTGGACGAGGACATCGAGAAGCTCCGCCAAGACGGAACCATCAAGAAGATCCTCGAGAAGTACGGACTCGACCCCGCCGTCGGCGAGCCGGGCGCACCCAGCGAGCTCTGACGCTGGCGTCGCACTGCACTCGGGCGGCGTCGGATGTCTCATCCGACGCCGCCCTTGCGCTGTCCTCGGTGCCAGACGGTGGCGCAACTCGTACCAGTCCTGAGAGGTTGCACATGCTTGGACCCATCAGTGTCCGCCGGCCCCCACGTCCGAGCGCTACAGCCCGCGCGGTCGAATCGCTCCGGCTTCTGCTGGCGGAGAGGTCATGGGGCACCGGGGACAAGCTGCCGTCCGAGCCCGCGCTCGCCACACAGATCGGGGTGAGCCGCGTGAGCGTTCGGGCGGCACTCGCGATACTCGAGAGCGAGGGATTGGTCACCAGGCGACGCGGCTCGGGGACCTACCTCACCTCCGTTCGCCCGATCGTGAACAGTCTCCATCTCAACACCGGCTCCAGTCAGCTGCTCAGGTCCCGTGGGCGTGTTCCCGGCATCTCGGAGATGTCCTGGCGTGAGGTGGGGGCAGACGCTGAAGTAGCGGTCAGCCTCGGACTTGAGCTGGGTACCCCAGTGATCGACCTCTATCGTGTGCGGACCTCGGATGGAACGCCGGTGACGGTCGAACACGGCTATTTCGCCGCCTCACTGCTGCCTGAGCAGATGATTGACGTGGGACCGTCCCTCTACGACTTCCTGTCCACAGCGTGCGGAGTCGACGTGGTGTTCGGCATCGCGACCTTGGAACCGGCTCCCGTGGGCGAAGAGCTCTCTGGGATCTTCGGGGTCGGCAGTGAGGAGCTGTGCCTGGTGATGAAGCAGGTGGACTACGACGCGGCCGAGCGTAGTGTCGCTTACTGCGTGGAACGCCACTTGGCGGACGCATTCGACTTCCAGCTAGTGCGCCAGCCGCCGGTCCACCCGGCTTCCCGCCCAGGGCGCCCATAGAAGCCTTCTGGCGCGTTGCCCACTGAGCTCACACATCCCTGACACTCTGAAAGCCCGGCCCCCGAGTGATCCTCGGGGGCCGGGCTTTCCTGGTTGCCGCCCAACGGTTCTTCATTGGACGGCAGATCCCTATGCAATAACCGCTTCGGCGCAACTAGACCCTCCAGACGCTCGCGTCATCCTTGATATGGAGCGCGATGCGGCCTCGGCCGGCTTCCCCCCATACCCAGAAGACGGAGGAGTCGTTCGCGATCATGTCGATGACCCCGGTGACTTCCGTATCCAGCCCCCTCCGGACGAACACCCTGTCGCCAGGAGCGAACGACTGCCATTGCTCAGGGGGAACGGGCAGTCCATACATGGGATGAGGTTCGCCGGGAGAAGGCGGGAATGCTTCCGGATGCTCCCCGGAGGTGCCCTCAGACCCTCGAGTTCCCTGTCGTCCGATGAAGTGCGTCCTGGACTTCACGTACTGACTCCGTTCTCTCTGCCAGACGCCGAAGCGCCGACAGACTCCGTCGGCGCTTCGACCACATCTGCTCCACTGACCGCTACTACCGGATGCCGATCTCGGCATAGGGCGCGTTGTCGCCAACACGCTGGTACCCGAACGGCGTCAGATCGATCGTGAGGTACTTGCCGGTCGTGATGTGCTCCGCGATGGCCCGCCCGACGCCGAGCGCGTGCATGAACCCGTGGCCGGAGAAGCCTGCCGCGACATAGAAGTTGTCGTACCGCCCCTGCCAGTTGCCCACGATGGCATTGCCGTCGAAGCGGTTCTGGTCGTAGAGGCCGGTCCAGGTGCGCTGCTCACGGAAGTCCGTGGCGCCGGAGATGCGGTGTGCCAGGGCCGGCTCGACCACCTTCGCATAGTACTCGGGGTCGATCGTGAACTCTTCGCCGCCTGGGTGGTCGAAGTCCACGAGGCCCACCGAGACGCCCCCGAGGTGGGCATGGATGGCCAGGCCGGCGATGTCCTTGATGAAGGGGAGGTGGTCGAGCGGCTTCGACGCGACGGCGTAGTGCTCGTGCCGGCGCATCGGCTCGACGGGGAGGTCCATGCCCAGCTGCGCCGCCAGGCCAGGGGCCCAGGTCCCTGCGGTGTTCACGAAGGCATCGGCCGTCAGGACCGGCCCGGACGCGAGGCGGACCCCGGTGACCTTGGGCGAATCGGCGATGAGCCCCTGGACCTCGTCCTCGAGGACCGTGACGCCGGCGTGCCGCGCGCGGTTCTGCACGCCCTCGAAGAAGGCCTTCGGATCGAGCCAGCCGTCACGGGAGGAGAGCACCGCGCCGCGAAGGTCGTCGGTGCGGATCTCCGGATACCTCCTGCCGAGCTCAGCCGGCTCGATCCACTCGGCGTCCACCCCGCACGCGCGCTGCGTCTCGTAGTTCCGGGCGAGGATGTCGACGTCCTTCTCGCCGGCGATGAACAGGTAGCCGTTCGAGCGCCACTTCAGGTCCGGCGTCGAGACGCCCGGGACGGCAGCCCAGTCCCCCCAGTTCTCGACGATGTCGAGCGTGTACTGCGAGAGCGCGATGTTCTCCGGGCGGGTGAAGAGCTGGCGGATCCCGCCGGTCCCCTTGCCCGTGGCCGCCTTCGCGTAGGTCGGATCCTTCTCGACGATGACGACCTCGGCGTGTGGGTCGGTGAGCTTCATCTGCAGGGCGGTGGCGAATCCGACGATTCCGCCGCCGATGACAACAACGTCTGCCTTCATGGGTCGTTCCACTCCTGTATTCACGTGCGATCAGATCTTCCGGGTGCTCTGGCCTGACGAGCGGTAGAAACCGGCCGTCGAGGGCTCGAGGGCGGGCACGCCGCGGACCTGGTCTGCGATCTTCTCGGCCATCATCATCACGGGGGCGTTGATGTTGCCCGTGATGACCTTCGGCATGATCGAGGCGTCCGCGATCCGCAGGCCGCCGACGGCGTAGACCCGGCCCTGCTGGTCGACGACGGCCTCGTCGTCGAGGCCCATGCGGCACGTGCCCGAGGCGTGGTACGAGGTCCCGACACTCTTGCGCACGAAGGCCTCGATCTCCGCGTCCGTCTGCGCCCCGGCTCCGGGGCTGAGCTCGGTGGGGGAGAACCGCTGCCAGGCGCGCTGCCGCACGAGCCTGCGGGCCAGCTTGACGCCATCGACCAGATCCTTCAGGTCCTGTCGCTGCTCGAGGTGGTTGAAGACAACAGAGGGGTTCTCGGCCGGGTCGGCCGACTTCAGCCTGACGGCACCGCGGCTCAGCGGCCGTGCGAGGTCCATCCAGAACTGGAAGCCGGGCACCGGGACGACCTTGCCGCGGTGCAGGCGGCGGGTGATCGGCAGGAACTCGTACTGCATGTTGCCGTACTCGACATCGTCGCGGGTCTTGAGGAAGGCGCCGGTCTCGAAGAAGTTGGTGGTGCCGAGCCCCTTGCGCGCCAGGAACCATTCGGCCCCGAGCCGGCCGCGGCCGAGGATACCCAGCTCGCTCGTGAGCGAGTGCTCGTGCGCCGTGCCGAATTGGATGTCGACGCCGGGGTGGTTCTGCAGGTTGCGCCCGACGCCGGCGACGTCGGCGATGAGGGGGATGCCGTGCTGGCGCAGCTCCTCAGCCGGTCCGATGCCAGAGAGCATGAGCAGCTTCGGGGTGTTGACCGCCCCAGCGCACAGGATCACCTCCCGCTCGCTCGAGATCGTCCGGGAGGTCCCGTCTTCGTCGACCGCGATCCCGCGGACCATGCCGTCGCTGACGACGAGGCCCTTGACCATCGTGCGCAGCATGACCGTCAGGTTCGGACGGCCCGCCGCGGGGCGGAGATAGGCCCTAGAGGTGCTCCAGCGCACGCCGTCGTCGATGAACGACTGGGCGATATGCAGGCCCTCCTGGCGGTAGGCGTTGTGGTCCGGCGTCACCTCGAAGCCGGCCTGCTCGCCGCCGCGCAGGAACGCGTCGTAAAACTGGTGGGCGGCACGTGCCCGGGTGATACGGACTGGGCCGTCCCCCCCGCGCCACTCGTTGGCGCCCTCAGAGAAGCTCTCCATCTTCCGGAAGTAGGGGAGGACGTTCGCGTAGGACCACTGGTCGAGGCCGTCGGCGGCCCAGCCCTCGTAGTCGAGCGGATTGCCGCGATTGAAGATCATCGCGTTGATCGAGGATGAGCCGCCGAGCAGCTTGCCGGACTTCTCGTCGATGGTCTTGCCGTGCGCATGGGGCTCGGGACCGGACTGCAGGCCCCACTGGATGCGCTTGTTCTGATAGATGAACGGAAGGGCGGCCGGCATCGCGAGAATCGGATTCCGGTCGCTGCCCCCGGCCTCCACGAGGAGGACCCTCAGGGACGGGTCCTCGGAGAGGCGGGACGCCACAATGCATCCGGCAGTACCTGCTCCGACCACGATGTAGTCGTACGAATCAGCCATGAACGGGCTCCTTGCGGTCGCTGATGTGGCTCGATCGTACGGGCGTGATCTAGCCGACCGCTTCGGAGAATGGAACGAAGCCGCAGCCCGTTTTTCGACAGGAGTCGAAGGGGCAGGAACCGCGGCTCAGCAGCAGAAGTCAGGCCTCCAGAGCCCGCCGGTACGCGTCGAGCCACAGCGCCAGCTGGAGCGGCGTGCGCGTCGCGCCGACCCGGAGGTCGACGCCGGTCAGCTCGGCGATGCGGTCGAGCCGGTAGTACAGCGTGGTGCGATGGATGTGCAGCTCGTCGGCGGCGGCGGTGACGTCGCCGCCGTAGTCGAGGAAGGTGCGGGCGGTGGCCAGGAGTTCGTCGCGCTGCTGGGACCGGAGGACCTCGACCGCGGGGTGCAGGTCGGCGGGGCCGAGGGACGCCGGAGCGTCGACGACGAGCCGCCAGGCGCCCAGACTGTCCCACGAGACTGGGTCGAGGCGGGCACCGGCCGCGACGGCCGTGAGCGTGGCCCTGGCCCTCGCGACGGCGGTCGAGAGGGCGACGAGAGGCACGGGCGAGCCGCTCGTCGCCGTCCTCCGCCGATGGGTCACCACGGGGTAGGCGTACAGGCCGCCGGGCAGCGGCCACGCTCCCGTGCGCACCGCGGCATCGACCTGGACTTCGGCATCGTGCGGCAGCTGTTCCTGGCGGGCAAGCTCCCGCGCGGCCTCGGCGTCCGGGCCCTCGAGGAGGGCGGCGATGAGCTCGTTGCGGCGACGCCGGACATCCTCGGCCGAGCCGTGCCGTGTGGCCAGGACGGAGGCGGCGAGGTCCGCACACTCGATGAGCGGCTCGAGGTCCTCCTCTCCGACGATGTGCTCGGGGTCCAGAACCCAGAGGTAGCCCATCAGGCGTCCCTCGCGGCGGGCCGGGACGCACCAGCGGGCCCACATGCCCCGCTCGGGCATCTCGGGCGTGCGAACGGGGCCGACCGCCCTGTCCAGGTTGAACTCCCGCACGACTTCCGCGGCCTTGGGGTCCACATGCCGGTCGAGAATCGTGGACATGCGCGTCTGGTCCACCGACCCCCTCGTGCTCCACCAGACGGGCCGCTGGTCGCGGTCCTCGACGAGCACGGACAGGTTCAGGGCGAGGGACAGCCGATCCACCGCTGCTTGCACGTCGCCGCTGTCCGCCATTGATCTCTTCTCCACTCCAGTCAGCAACCCATCCTACAGATGCCGAAAACGGCTGAAGGCTCTTCGACATCCAGACGCAGGCCGGGGCCAGTCCGCGAACCTAACCTGCTGGGGACCTCTATTCCCGACATGCTGGAGAACGCCTCGTGACCGCACTTGCCGCATCCATCGCCGCGCAGGACTTCGACCTGGTGCCCAGCCGGTCGTACCGTGCCGGCTCCCCTGAGAGGGCCCGGCTTGAAGCCGCACTCACGGAGGTCCGGTCGGCCGCCTACGACCTCCCGCTCGTCATCGGGGGCCGTGAGGTCCGCACGGGGAACACGTTCCCCATCCTTGCACCACACGAGCGCGCAACGGCGCTCGGAAGCGTCCACACCGGCTCGGCGCCGGAGGTCGAGGCTGCCGTCGCTGCAGCACGCGAAGCCGGGAGGACGTGGGGCCGGCTGCCCGCCGATGAGCGAGCTGCCCCGTTCCTCAGGGCTGCTGACATGCTGAGCGAGGGGCCATGGCGTGACCGGCTCGTGGCCGCGACCATGGTCGAGCTGTCCAAGACAGCCGCCCAGGCCGACGGCGACGTCGCCGAGGCTGCCGACTTCATCCGCGCCAACGTAGCCAACATGGCGGCCCTTGAGAGTGTGCAGCCCGTATCGCCTGCGGGCTTCGTCAACCACGTCGACTATCGCCCCCTCGAGGGCTTCGTCCTCGCCATCTCGCCGTTCAACTACACTTCCATGAACAATCTCGCCTTCGGCCCCGCGCTGCTCGGCAACTCTGTGCTCTGGAAGCCCGCGTCCACCGCGGCCCTCGTCGCGAACCTCTCGCTGCAGCTGCTGCGCGAGGCCGGCCTGCCCGACGGCGTCATCAGCCTCCTCAACGGGGAGGGCCGCGAGATCGGCGATCTGGTGGTCCGCCATCCCGAGCTCGCGGCGATCCACTTCACCGGATCGACTCGCACCTTCCGCTCCATCTGGGACACCGTGGGCCGGAACGTCTCCCGCTACCGCGACTTCCCCCGCATCGTCGGCGAGACTGGCGGCAAGGGCTTCGTAGCTGTCCACCCGTCGGCCGACGTCGAGGCCGTCGCGGTCGCTTGCGTCCGGGGCGCCTATGAGTACCAGGGCCAGAAGTGCGCCGCCGTCACCCGCGTCTACGCGCCGCGGAGCCTCTGGCCGGCGCTGAAGGAGCGGCTCATCGAGCAGACTGAGGCACTCGCCGTCGGCGACCCGACCATGCCCGGAACACAGTTGGGCGCCGTCATCAGCGGCCGCCAGCACGCAGGGCACGTGGACGCCCTCGCCCAGGCGCGGGAGGAGAACCTGGTCCTCGCCGGCGGTGACGCCTGGGACACCCCCGGCTGGTTCGTCCAGCCCACGCTGCTCGAGGTCTCCGACCCCAGGTCGCGGTTCATGACCGAGGAGTTCTTCGGGCCGATCATGGCCGTCTACGTCTACGAGGACTCCGCGTGGGAGGAGACCCTCCGGCTCGTCGATGGCACCTCCGAGTACGGCCTCACGGGCGCGGTCTTCGCCGCTGATGAGAGTGCGATCGCGAAAGCCGACCGGGTCCTGCGCTACACGGCCGGCAACTACTACATCAACGACAAGCCGACCGGCGCTGCCGTCGGCCAGCAGCCCTTCGGCGGCGCACGCGCCTCGGGCACGAACGACAAGGCGGGCACCGTGTGGAACACGATCCGCTTCACGAGCCCCCGGACCACCAAGTGGACCCAGACGCCCGACTCCGGCTCCCGCATCGCGGCCCTCGACGGCTGAACCCCCTGCGGGCGAGCCCCGGTCATCGGCTGATGACCGGGGCTCGCCTGTCTGGCTCCTGCCTCCGGGCTGCTTCTTCCCTCGGGCGAAGTGCTACCGCCGGAAGCGGCCCGTCATCGCGGAGACGAAGGCCGCGCGCACCGCGCGCTCATCGAGTTCGCCCATGGCCGCGACAGTGTTGCCGCCGGGGCTCGTGACGCGTTCGCGGAGCACCACCGGGTGCTCACCGGATTCCCTGAGCAGGGCGCCGGCGCCCACGATGGTCTGCACGACGACGCTGCGTGCCATGTCCCGGCGAAGGCCCATTGCTACGCCGGCCTCGATCATGGCGTCGACGACGTAGAAGAAGTGCGCCGGCCCGGTGCCGCTGAGGGCCCCGACCGCCCGCTGCTGCTCCTCGGGCACCACGATGACCTCGCCGGAGAGGGAGAAGAAGTCGCGCACCTTCTGCAGCTGCTCCTCCGAGCAGTTGAGACCCGGCGTGAGGACCGCGAGGCCCTCGCCCACCTGCGCCGGCGTGTTGGGCATGACTCGGACGACGGCGCTCCCCTGACGCAGGTGCGCCTCGAGCTCCTGCGTGGTCACCCGAGCGGCCAGCGAGACGACGACGGCGGTGCTGGGCAGCGCGTCGGCGATCTCGTCCAGCACACCGGCCACCTGCTCTGGCTCGACGCCCACGACGACGAGCTCCGCCGTCGTGACCGCCTCGCGGTTGTCCGTGCCGCCCGTGACCCCGTACTGAGTGGCGATGCGCTCCACGTGGTGCCGGCGGCGGGCGGTCGCGTGGACCCGCTGCGGGTCGAGGCCGCCCTTGAGGGCGCCGGCCATGATGGCCTCGCCCATGTTCCCGATGCCGATGAACGCGGTTGCTGTCGTTGACGTTGTCGTTGCCACGCCCTGGTCGCGGGTGATGGTCATTTGTCTCCTCCTTGAGGGGTTGCCTGTGTCTCGGCCACGGCCGTGGCTCCACCGTAGGGACGCCCTTCGGGGCTGGGCTCTGACCGGTTGACGTAAACCTCCGGCCGCGTTCCGACAGGAATCGGAAGCCCAGAGGCCGGTCCGGGGTAGGGGGAGGGGCGCACTTCGATTTTTGTCGGAACTGGGGCTCAGGGTTCCTTCCTCTGGTCGAAGAGATCCCGCGGCGATCGACCCTACGATCGAGCGACAGAGCCGCAGTGACCTTCCTCACTGATACATTCCTGAAGGCAAGGAGCAGTACACCCATGACGGTGGAAACCCAGAAGGACCTCGACGTGAACGTGCCGCCAAGCAAGGACGATGCTTCCGAGGTGTCCCCGCGCAGCGACGAGAAGTTCCCACTGCTGCTGAGCCCGCTGACCATCCGCGGGAAGTCCCTGCGCAACCGCATCGTATCCACGCCCCACGCGACGGGATGGGACACCCCCGGCGGCACTCTCGTCCAGGCCGAGGTCGACTACCACGTGCGCAAGGCAGCCGGTGGCTGCGGGCTCGTCATGACCTTCGGTTCCGCGAGCGTCGATCCTGAGACGGCGGCTTCCTATGGCGCCATCGCCCTCTGGGACCCCCGCAACGAGCCGGCGCTCCGCGCCTTGGCCGACGGCGTGCACCGCCACGGCAGCTTCGTGATGTCCCAGCTCACCCACATGGGCCGCAGGGGCGATTCGCGCAAGTCCGGCATCCCGGTGCGCGGCCCGTCCGACATCCCCGAGCCCGAGCACCGCGAGGTCCCGGTGCCCCTCACCACCGCAGAGATCAAGCGGATCGTCACCCGCTTCGTCGACGTCGCGAAGCGGCTCGAGGCCTGCGGCTGGGACGGCGCCGAAATCACCTCGTTCGGCCACCTCATCGAACAGTTCTGGGACCCGAAGATCAACAACCGCACCGACGAGTACGGCGGCTCCCTCGAGAACCGCATGCGCTTCGGCATGGAGGTCGTCGAGGCCGTCCGTGCCGCGGTGAGTGAGAACTTCATCGTCGGCTTCCGGATGACCATCGACCAGCGCTCCGGCACGGACGAGGTCGGGCTGAACCCCCGCGAGCTCGCGGAGATCGCTGTCCGCATGGCCAACACAAGCCACATCGATGTCCTGTCCCTGACCGGCGGGGCGGCCATGACCAAGCAGGCCCTCGCCAACGCGATGGGCTCCGACTTCGTTCCCGAGGTCCCCTTCGGCGAGCTTGCCGCCAGCATCCGCAGCCAGATCCAGATCCCGGTCATCCTCGCCGGGCGCATTCTCGATGGCCAGCACGCCGAGGGCGCCATCCGCGACTATGGCGTGGACCTCGTCGGCATGACCCGCGCGATGATCGCCGATCCTGATCTGGGGAACAAGCTGGCCTCGGGGCAGCGCATCCGCCCCTGCATCGGCATCAACCAGGGCTGCATCGGCCGCCTCTACAACGGGCTCCCCGTGCGCTGCTCCGTCAACCCCGCCATCCGCGAACCCCAGCTGGGGACCCTCCTCCCGGCGCCCCGCGCCAAGAACGTCATCGTCGTCGGCGCGGGAGTGTCCGGGCTCGAGGCGGCCCGGTCGGCGGCGCTCCGAGGCCACAAGGTCGTCGTCCTCGACAGGGGACCCAAGGCCGGTGGCAGGGCGAGCATCAACGCCGAGCACGGCTGGCGCCCGACCTGGCAGCGCTACCTCGACTTCCTGATCGAGGAAGCCGCGGATGCCGGCGTCGACGTGCGCTACGGCATCGAGGCCACGGCCGAGGAGATCCTCGCGCTCTCGCCCGACGAGGTCATCTTGGCCACAGGCTCGAGGCTGCGCGAGGCGCTGCTGCCCGAGGGCGCCCTGCAGGTCCACGACGCCGACGAGATCATCGTGCAGGCGCCGGCACCCGCAGGAGCCGGGACCGCCGTCGTCATCGACGAGGAGAACGGATTCTGCGGTCCGACGGCCGCCGTCGCCCTCGCCGAGAAGGGCTGGAACGTCGTCATCGCCACCCCGCTGCAGATGGTCGCGGGCGACGTCGACGGGACCGTCCTGCCCTTCGTCCACCGCAAGCTCGAGACGGCGAAGCCGACGATCCTCGTGAACATGCGTCTCCACGCCGCCGACCACCAGAGCGTCACGGTCGAGAACGTCCTCACCAGCACCCAGACGGTGATCCCCGACGTTGGCCTCCTGGTCGTCGCGGGCCACCGTCAGGGCACCCACGCACTGGCCCAGCAGCTCGCGGCGAAGGCACCGTCGCTGTCGGTCCATCTCGTCGGCGACGCGCTCTCGCCTCGCGGCTTCGACGACGCCACCGCCGAGGGAGCCCGAATGGGGGCCGCCGTCTGACCGCGGCCCCGCCCACGACTACTCCAGCACACGGCTGACCGCCCTTCCACCGGTCGCCGTCCACCGGGGCATCCGCCCCGGCCCTTGAACCATGCCTTCCGAAAGGAAATCGCATATGTCCCATGTAGTCGACGACGCACCGCTGTCGTCCTTCCACAAGAAGCTTGCGCTGTACTCCTCAGGCGGCCCGTTCGTGGACGGGTACATCCTGAGCATCATCGGCGTCGCAATGATCCAGATCACGCCGCAATTCAACCTCTCCGCCTCGGAGCAGGGCCTTGTGGGCGCCGCTGCCCTTGTGGGCATCTTCTTCGGAGCCTTCCTCGGCGGGTGGCTCACCGACAAGTTCGGCCGGCATGTCCTCTTCACCGTGGACCTCATCGCCCTCGTGGTCTGCTCCATCGTCCAGGCGTTCGTCGCGGATGCCTTCTGGCTCATCATCCTGCGCCTGCTCATCGGCGCCGCCGTCGGCGCGGACTACCCGATCGCGACTTCGCTCCTCGCGGAGTTCACCCCGAGCCGCTGGCGCGGCCCGCTGCTCGGGGCGTTCACGACGATGTGGTTCGTCGGCGCGGCCGTCGCGTACATCGTGGGCCAGTTCCTGCTGACCTTCGAGGACGGGTGGCGGTGGATGCTCGCGAGCTCGGCGATCCCCGCACTCATCATCGTGCTCCTGCGCATGGGGACCCCCGAGTCCCCCCGCTGGCTGGCCAAGGTGGGCCGCCATGAGGAGGCCAACGAGGTCCTCGCCAAGGTCTACGGCCCCCACGTCACCTTGGCCGATCTGCCCGAAGAGAGCGGCAAGAATGTCAGCGTCGGCGAGCTCCTCAAGTCCGGCTATGGCAAGCGGATGGCCTTCATCACCATCTTCTGGACCTGCTCCATCGTCCCGCTCTTCGCCGTCTACGCGTTCGGCCCGGCCATCCTCGAGGCGCTCAAGCTCGGCGGAGACCTCGCCCACATCGGCTCGGCCGCGATCACAGTCCTCTTCCTCGTCGGCTGCCTCGTGGCCGTGTTCCTCGTCAACCGCATGGGCCGCCGGCCACTCCTGATCCACAGCTTCCTCTGGAGCGGCCTGGCCCTCCTGGCCCTGGGTCTGTTCCCTGAGGCCAACAACTGGGTCATCATGGCGTTCTTCGCGGCCTACGCCGTCTTCATCGGCGGGACGCAGATCATGCAGTGGGTCTACCCGAACGAGCTCTTCCCGACCGAAGTGCGCGGCTCCGCCGTCGGCCTCGCCTCCTCCCTCAGCCGCATCGGCGCGGCCGTCGGAACGTACCTGGTGCCTGTAGCGCTGGTGAGCCTCGGAATCGGACCCACGATGGTGATCGCCGCCGTCGTGACCCTGCTCGGGGTCGCCGTGTCCATGGCGTGGGCGCCAGAGACGCGCGGCCTGACCCTCGGCCAGTCCGCCGCCCTGACGGCCGGGACCTCGCAGCAGCCCGAGCGGCCGCGGGAAGACGCCCTGCGCTAGATTGCAGGCCATAGAGGAGACCTCGAGCAAGGAGAGCGCCGTGGCCGCGAGGACGCCGAGGGCGAAGGGTGTCGACGAGCCACGGGTGCGCGTGGAGGCCGGAGAACTGTCGGAGCTGTGCAGGGCTGCTGTGCTGAGGCACGGCGGCAGCCCGGCGATGGCCGCCTCGCTGGCCGACGCGATCGTGCACGCCGAACTGCGGGGAAAGAGTTCAGTAGGGGTCGGACACCTCTTCGACTACCTCGACTCCCTTGTGGAAGGCCGGATCGACGGCGGCGCCCAGTCGGTCGCGACGTGGCCAACCCCGTCCCTGGCGCTCTCCGACGCCCGGGACTCCATCCCGCACCTTGCCTTCGACGGGGTCTTCGAGGAACTCGTCCAGTCCGCCCGTGCCAACGGGGTCTGTGTTCTCAGCGTCAGGAACGCCTACACGTGCGGCGAGGTGGGCTACTTCGTCGATCGCCTCGCCCGCAGCGGCCTCGTGGCGTTGGCCGTGGCCAATGCCACGGCGCTCATGTCCGTCGGAGGATCGAAGAGGCCCGTCCTCGGAACGAATCCCCTCGCCTTTGCGGTGCCGGGCGAGGACGGGCCCGCCCTCCTCGTGGATCAGGCCTCCAGCCACACGGCGTTCGTCAGCATCAGGCAGGCCGCGGAGGCCGGTGCGCCCATTCCCCGAGACTGGGCGCTCGACGGCGAAGGGGAGCCGACGTCGGACGCGCGGGAAGCCCTGGCGGGGGCCCTGCTGCCCTTCGGGGGATACAAAGGCGGCAACATCGCCCTCATGGTCGAGCTGCTCTCAGCCCTCTCGGGAGCGAGCTGGTCCGTCGACTCGGGGCCCTTCGACTCGGGCTCAAGAAGCCCGGCCGTCGGCATGTTCGTCCTGTGCCTCGACCCGGCGCGCTTCGACCCCGCCTACGTCTCGAGGGTGAGCGAGCACTTGGACCGGCTGGAGACCGAGCACGGCGCCCGGCTGCCAGGGCGGGGCAAGGCCGAAGCGGCGAGAGCGCGGGGCTGCGAGATCCCCGCGGACATCCTGGCCAAGCTCCGGAAGCTCGCTGCCTGACCAGGCCCAGGGGGAGCGCTGGCTGCTCGAGCCCGCCTCGATCAGTCACGTGGCATGGCCTTCTCCCCAGAGTGAAGCGACCGAGTGCTGGAACAGCGCGGCCATGCGAAAGCGCCGGGCAGGCCAGCAGCCCCGCCTCCCGGGTAGGCGGACTCGTCAGGCGATGCCTCCTCACGCCGGCCCGCCACTGCAGATCTCATGCCATCGGTTCGGGATCTGAGGCGGGAGCATCTGGCGAGGCAGGCAGGCTGCCTCATTGCCAGGGGGAGACCCGAGCGACGGTGACTGCGGCGATGCTCCTATTTGGTCGACTTCGCAGGACAGGCCCAGCCGATGTGGTCGCTGAAAGCAGAAGTGCCCCCGGCCGGCTGGCCGGGGGCACTCGTCCGCGTGGGGTCTACCTGCGTTGCAATGAATCCGGGACCGACTGCCGGACGAGTTCCGCCACCCGGTGAGCCTCTGCATAGGCCCCGTGGGAGCCCGCCGTGGCGGAGGTGTAGTCCCCGGCGAAGTGCACTCGTCCCACCGGGCGCTGCAGCTCCGGCAGGACCTGGGCTCGCTCGGGTGTGAGAAGTGAGAAGCAATGCTCCCAGGACTGGCCGTGCACTCCGAGGATGTTTCCGCGCAGGGCGGGAGCGACCTTCAGGAAGTCCTCCACCCACTCGTGTATCAGCGCAGGATCATCGGAGAAGCCCGGCACGTGGCCTGCAGTGTTTCCATAGCAGACGAAGCGCACGATGCCCGGGGGAGTGCCAGGAGCGGCCACGCCGGGCAGCGGGTTGATGATGGCGTCGAACCGAGTGCCCACCGTGGTGAGGAAGGACCATTGCGCAACCTCTGGGCACTGGTTCGCGTCGGCGACGATGTTGAGGGTGGTGCTGCCGGGAGTCTTGACGCGGGCCAGGGCCCGGGACTTCCAGTCGGGCAGCCCGGGGCACAGCTGCGCGACCAGCGGCGACGGGACAGCCATCACGACCTGGCGACTGCTCAGGGTGAGGCTGCCTGTCGGAGTCGTGGCATGGATGCGGTAGAGGTCAGCCTCTGAGTCAAAACGCACTTCAGTGACGCGTGTGCCCAGCTGGACTGTGTGCTCGGGCAGCCTGCGGACCATGGCCTGAGGAATGGCCTGCATCCCGTCCACGAGGTAGAGACGGTTGTTCTTCTCCCGCGCCAGATAGCTGGCAAAGTAGCGCAGGGCATACTTGGCCGACAGCTCCTGTGGTTTCCCCACCGCGCCCCCCTTGATGGCCGCCTCGAGGATGGCCACGACCTGAGGGTCCAACCCGGTGAGCGAGTCAGCGACAGTGTGGTCCTCCAGCGAGTCAGCCGCACGGCTCAAGGCACCGTCGGCGGTGAACGAGCTGTACTCGTCCAGGACATTCGCCATGAACTCCCGCAGCTGCCGCTTTCCGCGCAACGGCAGAGGCAGACGCTCGACGAGCTCGTCGTCGTCGGTCGAGACCGAGGTGACGCCGGCGACGTGGATCCCGTAGGTGGTGGGGCGGAAGGGGATCAGCCGCAGGCCCAGTTCGGTGGCCAGCGACTCGCTCATCGTGTCCCTGTAGACGAAAAGCGCCCCGGTGTTGGCCGGCACGCCAGCGACATGGACAGTCTTCGTCCGGCCTCCAACTTCCGCGGCGGCCTCCACGACGCGCACGTCAAGCCCGGATCCGCGGAGGAAGTATGCCGTGCCGACCCCGGCCGGCCCTCCGCCCACGACGACAACGTCATGCACAGTACTCATCAGTCTCCTTCACAGTGATGATGCAAAAGGGAGGGGCAGCCTGGCTGTCAGCAACCAGGCTGCCCCTAGGAGGGAGCGCTACAGGAGATACGGCTCGCCGGTGTTGCTCGCCGACTCGTCAAGGTCATACTTCTTGAGCGTCTCGGCGATGAAGCCCTCCTCGCGGAGCTTCTTGATCTGGTCATTCAGGGCCTGGGTGAGCCCAGGGTTGCCCTTTGCCGTGGGCCAGTTCAGCTGGCCGGGCCGGGACGTGACCGCGATGCGGGAGTCGGGCTTCAGCGGCACGATCTTGGCGCCGTCTACCGGAGCGGACTCGAACCGGTGGGTGGTGGCCGCGACACTGTCGATGACGGCATCGAGGCGTCCGCTGGCGAGGTCCTGGAAGACGGCTTCGGGGTCCTGGTAGACGGAGAAGCTGTCGCCGAAGATCTTCTGCAGATCGTCGTTCCAGAGATTGCCGACGACGGATCCGATCTTCTTGCCGTCGAGTTCGCTGATCGCCTGGTAACCGGCAATGGAGACGAGAGCGCCCTGGTCGAGGTAGACGGGGTCGCTGAGGGCGACGAGCTGGGAACGGGCCTGGGTGCGGTACCAGTCACCGGCCGCGAGATCAGATCTTCCCGTCTGCACCGAGGGGATGGCGGCGGCGGCGCCACCGGCGGAGTCGACAACGAGCGTCAGGCACTCTCGCTTTGCGATCTCGGTGAGAAGTTCGCCTTCTATCCCGCCGAGGCCGCTGTCCTTGAGCATGGTGTGCGGAGGGAATTCGTAGGTGGAGACAGTCAGTTGACCCTCGTTGACGGTGCTGAACTCGTGCTCGGGAGTGCAGCTCGCCGTTCCGGAGCTCTCGGCCGAGCCGCCGCACGCCGACACCGACAGGGCCAGGGTCAAGGCGGCCCCTGCGGCGACGCTGCGGGCCAGATACTTACGGGGGACGTGGGTACTGCGAACGGAATTGTTCATGGTTTTCCTCGGTTCGAAGGATGCGAGGCAACGCCGCCTTGCACCCATAGCGTCTGGAGTTCTGTTGGAGCCGCCCTTCCCAGGCGGCCCGTGCGGGGAAGGAGCTCGAGTCGCGTTCTCTCGAACCCGAGCGTCGAGGTGTGTTCGATCGTAGGGTTGCGCTCCAGTGGAGCGCTTCGACGGACTGAAGGAACCACCCCGTGCTCCTTCGACAAAAATCGAAAGGCAACATCCCGCTCCGCTCGGCCAGGAGCCCTCTTGAGCAGTTTGCTCGGACCGCCGACCGAAGCAATTAGGGCTTCAGAGAGCTAGCACCCGTTAATGCTGTCTCTGGCCCATGTCGTCTCTGCTAGTAAGACAAGCGAGCCCTCAGCGGGGAAGCACTATGTGAAGCAATAGCTTGACATAATATCCGCTCTCGACGGCAGCAGCGTCGGCCGTGGGGTGGGTACCGTTACAGGAAGTGGCGGTACCGAGCTTCCATCCAGTTGTGGCGGGGAGAGGACCGGCTTGCCGTTGCAGCGGGTTTGGCCGGCGTGCTTTGTCTGATCTCGGGACGTAAAGAACATGTGGTGGTCGCAGCGAGTGGAGCCTGTTTGTGCTGATTTAGCAGGCAGGAATTTGCCTCAGAAACGAATGCCAAACATACTCCTCGCATTGACCCCCGGGTCCACAATCCTAAATGATGAGATGGCGGGAGCCTCGTAAAGCAGCAACCCGGCATCGAAGGGCTGGTTCGGATCATCGGCCAGCGCTCCGATTCCCGCGGCGAGCACGTCGTCTACGGTTTGATCGTCGAAGGCAGGATGGTCGTCGCCCGCGGCCGCATCGACGCGTCGTTCAGCGGCGCGGTCGAGGTCCGGCGACGACCATGGACCCCGGCTTCTGTGCTACCGGTACAGCGATCGGGCGTCCGCCCGAATGCCGTCCGGAACGCGCTGACGAAGGCGCTGGGAGAGGAGAAGCCGCAGGTCGCGGCGGCCTGCGTGACGGCCCGCCCCCTCGGCGAGCGTGAGGACTCTGCAGGCAACTGGAGTGCAGCGGACAAGGCGGCTGGAGGATGGCGGCGTGAGCGCCACGCGGCCACTATTCTCGAGGGCGCACAGCCGCACAGGATGGTTTCTGGCATCTTCCTTATGGAAGGGCGTCGATCCTATCATGCGCTTGTGGATGAGGGGGGAGGCGGCCCTGCCGGAAGGCGAATCCTGGTCGCGGTGCTTTGGCCCATGCTGCTGGGTGCTGTCGGGGTCGGCGGCGTCTTGGCCGTCAATTCGGTGCTCGGCCCGGTCTACGCTCCGTCGGCGACTCTCCCCGCTCGCAGTGCGGCGGCCTCCCAGCCCAGCCCGAAGGCCCTGACTAGTGCCCCCACACTGGATACGGGCTTGTTCGCCCGGAGCTCCGCGGCCACCAAGCGTGCGGCAGCGTCGACCCCTGCCTCTGTCCCGACCCCACCTCCGGCTCCGTCTCTGGCCGCCCCGGCACCTGCGCCTCAAACACCTCGAACGACCGCAATACAGCCGACCGTCCCCAGGTCCCCTCGACAGGCACTGGAGTGCCCGTCGGGTGCCGTGACGGTCACTCTGGACAATATGAGTGCCACAGACATTGGAGTCTGGTTCGGTGCCTTCGACGTCGAAGTGCGAGGGCGGGCCGTGAACAATATGAACGCTCCGGTGAGCGTCTGGCTTACCGGGCCCTGGATAAGGGGCCTCAACACCTCTGGTGAAGATGTCTACAGCCTCAGCAACTCTGAATTTCTGACACCACCGCCACCCTTGGGAACGCCGGCACCAAGCCAGTACACCCTGCAACCCGGTGCAAGTCTGGAGTTCGTGGCGAACACCGAAGATCTGAACGAGTCCCTCATGCGGCAAGTGGCCTCTTGGTACATGGAGCCACCGAAGTACTCCTTCGACTTCGACATCGATCTCCAAGTGAGGGGATGCGACACAGTCCTCGAGATCCCACCGGGCCGGGGTGCGATCGCCAATACATTCGTTCCCCACCCCGGAGCGCCATAGTCCGTGCTGCCTCCGCTGTCACCTGAACTCGGAGCCCCCTACCTCCCTCCGAATAGACTCCGCTGCCTTCGGAGCCCTCAGCCGGTTCTTCTCCACTTGCCACAGCCACTCGACCACAACCCTTCCCCATCCTGACCAACACGATGGGGCCCTCGTACGACGATGGCGCGCAAGATGGCGCAACCATTAGGAACTGCGTCCCGGCGTTACCGATCCAACATGACCGAACCCTGAATCGCTCGGTAGGCGTCAGGGCGTTGTGTCAGACCGCCAACATGGAGCAGCCGTCGGCCGAGTGGGGTTGGGAGCGATCGGGCCCGGCATGGGGTGCCCGGCCTTTCGTACCGGGCGGGGCCAGGACCACCTTGGTCTGGGCTCTGTGAGGTCGGACCGGATCCTGCTGCTGCGAACCATGAGCAGGCTAAAAGTTGGTATTGCGACGCTGCCACGACCCACTACCTGGACTTTCGAGGTTGCCGGTGTCCAAGTTGAAGGTCCATGTGTGATGTGAGGATTGTATGCCTTTCGCAGGACCTTTCACTTTCGCGTACGAATCTTTCAGGTCGATATGAATGCAAAGATGAGAGTAACCCCTCTCCTTTAGCTTGTTCACCAGCGCCGGGGCATCCTTTTGTGTGAAGTCCTTCAGGAGTTCGTTCCATTTTGGCTTGAAAGCAGTGATAAGTGCGGCCTCTGCTGCATCAACTGTCGCCTTCGAGACGGGGCCATCTGCCAGGACGTCCGCCCAGTTTTTCGCCATCGATCGGATCGTTGGTGAAAAATCTGTCCCGCGTTGAATCGTCTTGAAGTGTGCATTTATAGATGTTAGCTGCTGATCTATGGTGATGAACGCTACCGCGCGATTGTCAACCAGATCTTGAGTATCGCTAAATATCTTGTCCACGGTCTTGTGACCCTGAGTCAGGCGATCTATCGCTTTGCTGCTGCCATCCGTCCCATACGATTGGCCAATGTAGGCAACCTCGAAATAGAAAAGCCCTTCAAGAGCGTCCACTTGCCAAGTCTCAGCCTTGATAACTGCTTTCGCTACCTCAGCGACTGTGACCCTTCGCGGCTGACCACCGCCCGAATCGGGAACGAGGACGAGCGATTTTGTGGGATCGAACGACAATGTGGACTCGGGGAATGCAGTCTTGGGCACCCTGAGGGTTTGGGGCATTGTGCTGTCCGTGGTTCCATAGGTGAAGTCCAGTTTCCACCCCAACCAATCGGGGGAAGTGCTGAGAGCGGTCGGCACCAACTTCGGGCCGACCACGACAAAGTAGATGTGATGCTGCTGCACACGCGATAGCTCTGCCAAGTCTTCCCGAAAGCGTTCAGGGGCCGACCACGTCATGCTGGAACTGTTTTCAATGCCCAAGGTAACTTTAGGTTCGTCTGCCATAGTGTCTCCTGCTCTCCAACTGACAGCAGTTTAGGCAACATCCTGCCGGCTCGTCCTGGACCAGGCTCTCCGTCGCCAACGCATAAGTGATGATCACCCATCCGAACACCACGAGCCCCGCAGGCGAAACCAGCTGGCCGCGGACCAAAAGACCGCCCCGCTCAGCCCCCCGACAGCGAACAGCGCGCCGCCGACCGCGCAACGAAAACCGACAGCAGCCTGATTTCAGACTTGCGCAGCAGAAAACCCCGGTGAACCGCACCAACCCGAGGAAGCGCTCCCCTCGCACGACTTCGGCTTGCGGCAGGCAAGTGGCGTCGCGCAGGAGCTCAATCAGCAGGAAGACCGAAGTCCGGCGAGGAGGCGACGCGGCTGGCTCTGAATACTTGGGCAAGCGTCGAAAGCGCTTCGAAGACGCCAAGGGTCTCGCTGAGGAACTCGAGATACGTCATCCCGGAGGGATCATCGTCACTGACCACACGGCCTGTCTGGAGGTCGTGGTGCGCTGTCGCGTGGCCGATCGTATTGCGGCGGCGGTTATTGAGGAGATCCGCGAATGACTCCCAGCCCGGAACCTGAGTCACATACGCGACCTTGTAGGCATTCGGCAGCTTGTCGAACTTCTCGAGGCTCTTGGGGCGCTTGTTCGCGGGCACGCTCTCGGGATGGACCTCTCCGAAGTCATCGGGGCTACCGCGCTTCACGGTGTTCTGAGCCGCAACGAGCGGCCAGAGGCACTTGCAGGCGAGCTCGAATCCATGTTGGTACAGGTCCCTCACTGTCGAGAACTCGTCGCGGTAGAGCACCAATTTGTTGAAGGCGACCTTCTCTTCCGGCCCGACGAACCTGCCGAGGAGCCCCATCTCCCAGGACTCGTGTTGCTCGACGAAACGGTTGAGCTCAGTGAAAAGGTCTCGTTCCAGCACGGCCGCCGCTTGACCCCGACGCCGAAAGGCCAAGAGGTGGTCTCTGTGCCGGTTCATCGCTGCGGTGTGCTTCCGCGAGAACCGGCCGATCACTCTCTCGCTGGTGGTCCCAGTGCTCCCCGTGATCATCTCCGTGGCTGTTCCCAGGGCTTGGTAAGCGACAGTCGTTCGCTCATGGCTCGTGCTCGGGTCCCAGTCAAGCCCGAATCGCTGCTTCGCGATGCGAGAAAACATCTGGGTGTTGCCTTGGAGGTAGTACTGAAACAACACGCGGACGTGTGGCCACATGGCCCGGCTTGCCTCAAGCGCAGTATGCCGTTCGGACTCGAACTCGATGAAGACGTCTTCGCCGAGGATCTGAAAGAGCGTCATATTTGGGAAGGCCCCGGTCGGAGCGAAGGAGTCAGCTTCGTAGAGCGACGGCACGAACGGGTTGATGGTCAAGACGAGCGCGCCGGGAAGCTCTGAGGAGGGGTTCAACACGTCGCATTCAATGTCGATCCGGTGGTTTTCAAGTTCGGTGCCCGACATGGAGCCTCGGATCGGCAGACGGCAATGCGGACAAGGGAGATAGAAGCGCGTACCTCTGGTCGGTTCCACACCCAGCCGTGCGACGAACACTTCTCCACATCCGTGGCACTTGAGGTGGTAGCGGGAGATCACGGTGCCAGATTAATCCATGCGAGGGTCCTTCGCCGCGCAGGCCGCCTTGCCGAATCAACACCACCGGTTTAGGGACACAATCGGCTTCAGCCCTTGGCACCCAGGAAGCTGTCGACGACCCGCCGGTCGTCAGCCAGGGCGAGCAGGTTGGCCCGGTCGCTGGTCACCTGGAAAATCGTCCGCTGGTTCAGGGTCTTCTGCGGTTCTCCGCTCGTCCGGGAAGATTGCTGGGAGGGACCGATGGAGGCCTGGTTCGCCGGGCTCAGAGTCACATGGGCGGGCAGTTGCTGAAGGCGCACCGCCATGAACAGATCGCATCCTTGGGCAGTCGCTCGAATTGAGGACGCCAGCTTGGGATCGAAGGATCACGGGAAGTGGGAAGATGGCCGCTGTGGCGATCACCCTCACAGCGAGCCTTGCGCCGGGGGCAGAAGTCCGCGCCGTGAAAGTGCTGCGGCACTGCTTTGCGCATATTGGCGGGACACGCAGCGGATTCACGGGAGGATGCTGGGATGCGTTCGACCCGAGTGGGATGCGTACTGCCTCGACCAACACCTTCACTTCTGATGATCTGATTGCCTGCTCCCTGTTGTCTTCGCCTATTGGCGGGGGAGCGGCCGTCAGCCTTCTCCAGGGCCGGCGTCGCGAGTTCGAGGTGCTCTTGGAGCAGATCGGCCCGGATCGCGACTTCATCACCCTCGATACGACTGAAGGGTCTGAGTTTGCGCCGGTCAGGGCGCTGTACACGGCACTGTGTTCGTTGCCTAGGATCGGTCAGACGCATGCGACCAAACTTCTGGCTCGCAAGCGACCTCGCCTGGTGCCCATCATCGACCAGGTGATCCTCGAGGCAGTCTTCAACGGAGCGCCCCGGCAGTGGCAGCTCCTTCACGAGGAGTTCCGCGCCGAAGACAATGCGCTGTGGAATCGACTCATCCGCCTGCGCGAGGCCGCCGGGCTCGGGGTTGAGGTGCCCATCATGCGCGTGTTCGATGTCCTCGCGTGGATGGACGGAAGTGGAAACTCCGAGCGAGCCCTCGGGAACGGTGCAATCGTCGACACCTTGGACCCAACGGTGCAGCTCAGGGATATGGGCAATCGCGGCGGCTGAGCCGGTCGTTGAAGTCCGAGTCGGCGCTGTCAAAGTGCAGGCAGGCCCAGACGACGTCGGAGATCAGCGGCAAGCGCCCCGTTCTCCTGGCAGCCGGCCCCGAGGCGTCATCAGTTCCTGCGCTGGGCCGTGTCCGGCTCGAGGGTTGGGGACTCTCATTGCACCTCAGGCTGCCGAGTGGCGAGCATCAGGAATGGCGGGTTTCCTGCCTTGAGGATCAGAGCCTGGGAGGTGGGTCCCTCGGTGTTGCTGCGTGCCTCGTACCAGAGGCCGTCATGCTTCCGCCACGCGATCCCGGCCGCTGGCCCGACGCCTCCGCAATGTAGACCTTGGGAATCTTGAAAGGGGACCCACACGCGCAACTCGGCCGTCCGGCTAGGAACTGGCTGTGTCGGCTTCCGCCCACGGCGACTTGTCGATTTCACCCTGCCAACGGATTCGGACGGAGCCTCTGCATGAGGCTGTCCCCGCGCTACACATGGGAGTGGGACGAGCTGCTTGTAGTCAAAGCTGCATAACAGCCATCACCGGCTTCATACGGCACTTCCAATCGGCTGTCGGCTGGCCTATTCCGATTCTGGGCTATCGCCGCCTGTTTTAGAACGATGTCAAGAAGACTACGATCCTGCCATGGAAGGGCAGACGACTTCGCGAATTTTTAGGGTGGCGCTCTTGGCGGAGTCCGCTGCCGTGTTCCCGGTGGACGACGATTGGAAAATCCAAATGCCGGATGATTCCGGCCGGCGGGTCCATCTGACTGCGCTAACAAGATACGTCGGGGATGAGACCCTCCACACAGCACGAGAACTGGTGTGTCACTTCGAGATTGAAGCTGATCACATAGACGAGGCCATCGCAATAGGAACGGAAGCGTCCTCATGGCTTCTTCCAATCATGGCGTTTGCCGCCAACGCTGAAATCGGAGAACCTCGACCCCACGTCGCCTATGAGCTCGCCCGCTCTGAGACAGGGCGGGAGTTTTTGCAGTTCTACCGGGTCTTCCGTGATGATGAAGCCCCGCAACGAAGCCGGTTCATTCACAAGGGCTCCACCGAAGCAGTTGTTGCGGCAATTAGTGGCAATGAAGAGGAACAACGGCTATGGCGGTGTCTTTCCCAATATGCCTTTGCCCTGGAAAATTGGACCTTCGGAAACGAGTTTCTGGCACTGAATCACCTTTGGATTGGCGTTGAGAACCTGAGCAAGGCAACCCTGAGAAACAAGTGCCGCAACTCCGGGATCACCGAAGGACAGCTGGCCGAGTCATATGGGCTGGATCCTGCGGACCGGAACTGGCGGCGTGACTTACTCACGGCAGTCCGACTGCACTTGATCTTCCAAAGCGACCAATCGACTCACCAGCGTGCACGGGCGGTCAGCGATGGATTCGAGCACGGGTTCAGACCCGCGAGCGAGTTGCAGAGCGCAGCTGCTGAAATTTGCCCCAGAGTGTTCGCATACCTGCGTCAGGCCGTGCTGGATGTGTTGGAACTAAAGCCTGAGATCGCTTCGGCGATTATGGCTAGGGACCCTCTGGACTGGCGCTCGGCCCATAAGTTCATTCGAGGGTGGTTGGTCGGCGATCCCGACGATGATCGTCTCGGCTCGCCGGAAGTACTGTATCCGCAGCTGAACTGGGGCACAGTACTCAAAGAGATGAAGATCCACGAGGATGAATCGATCAGCTACACGTACGATGAAAATTTGACCCCGATGCTCGGCATTGGAATGGGGTTCAAGCTCCGCGGTCTTGGTGCGAGCTGGCGACCCCTGAACCATGACAGACAAGGGCTCAACCAGCCAGGCCAGTCGGAGGGAGAATAAGAACCTGCCGCCCGCTGAAAACTCAAAGCCAGACAGGATGTTCCTTCGCCAATGAAAACCATGAGTGCCGTTCCTTGGCCTTGGGGGAGCACTATCCGAAAGACCCGCAAGTCTGCCTGATGTCGGATCTCCGCTCGAATCGACGATCCTCGGTTCAAGGTTCGACAAAGTACCGTCTTCTGAACGAGTTCAATGGCGTGGGCCACGCCCAGTCTGCGAGAATCGCCGTATGGCTGGCCGCCCCGAGTCCGACGAGCACTATGTGCTTGACCTGTGCGACAAGATCCTCGGCGCGAGCGGCCGCCGCCAAGCAACGTTTGACTGGCTCCGCGGCGACCCGTCCCCTTCGAGACCCCTCGGCACAAAGCTCCCTGTGGACGGCTTCTGGCCCGGTCTCGAGCTCGTAGTCGAGTTCCAGGAGGAGCAGCATTCGAAGCCCTCGCCATTCTTCGACCGACGCCAGACCGTATCCGGCATCGGCCGCGGCGAGCAGCGCCGCCTCTACGACGAGCGCAAGAGTCTACTCATCCGCGAGAACGGGTTGCGTCTCGTGGTGATCGATAAGTCCGCGTTCGTCATCAGGTCGAAGCGGATCATGCGCGACCCTGGGAGAGACTGCGCCGTTGTCCGTCAGCACCTCAGCAACTACGCGAACAGGTCCTGAATAGCGCATTCCGCGTCCCGGCCATGTACGAGACGATCACATCGTCTTTCCTGCACTACGTCCAGGAAAATCCTTAACTCCGCCGCCTGAAGCCCGAGCGTGATGTTCATGTGGTGATCGCACCCTTTCGCCTGGTATTGCAGCGATTGCAGTATCACTCTTCACAGTGTTATTCGCGCTCCTCCGGGTCAATGTACGTAAGTATGCATGTGGTGCGATGGCAGCGCGGGCGCGAAATCTGCCTGTCTAAGAGGGCCGCGAATGCTTCTGGGGGGGCTATCCGAGTCCATCCTCGATGTAGCGGGCCAACAGCTGAATCGGCGCGAGCTTGTTCGGCCGTGCAGGTGGTGATCGCTCCCGTTCCCAGGGTAGCTACGCCCATAGACTGGCTCGCGTGCACATAGATCGCGTTGACGTAGAGCGGCTGCTTGGGTTCGAGAAGCTGAGCATTGAGCTGGATCCGCAGCTGCAGCTGATTGCCGGGCCGAACAATGCTGGGAAGTCGTCGCTGCTCCGGGTGCTGGAGACCTTCTTCGCCAACCCGACCGGGTCGGATCTGCTGCGATTGAAGCCTTTGCATGAGTACTACGTGCAGGGAGGCCCCCGGATGATGTCCAGCGTGGTGGTGCACTTCGGGGGACTTGCCGAGGCCGAGCAGGAACTGTTCGCCGACGCGGTCCTTAAGGACGGCACCTTCTGGATCAAGATCTCATGCTCACGGGGCGGGAGAATCACCTACGAAGCGAGTCGCAAGTCCGCACGCGCGAGCGACCTCTATAAGGCGGTACTGCAATCGTTCAGCTTCGTGAAGATCCCGTCCGTCCGTGTGAGCGAATCAGGGCAGGGCGAGAACGACCAGTCATTGGTCAGGCTGTACGAGACGCTCGAGGGCGTGCTTGTGAGATCGGGTGGCTCGCGCAGGACCCAGCTGCAGAGGGAGTTCGAGGACGCGATCAAACCAGTTGAGGACCTTGTGCATAAGGTCCTGAGTGAGTCCGTGGCCGCCGTGGCGACGGAGCTTCCGTTTCGGGAGCGTGAGTTGGGGATCAACCTGCCTGACTCAAGGCATGCTCTTCGAGGGATGCTCCAGGAGGCTGTCATCACCAGCCGGGACGAGGTGGAGGTCTCGATCGCGGAACGGGGTACCGGCTTCCAGTCCGCGATGGTGCTCGGGATCCTTCGGTACGTGGCCTCTCGGAGCCAGCAGGCGGGTGGAAACGTGGTGTTCGCGATCGAGGAGCCTGAAGCCTTCCTCCATCCACAGACCCAGCGGGCGATGGCAAAGATCTTGCGGGAGATCTCAACTGGGGCGCAGCTGCTTGTGACCACTCACAGCCCCGTCTTGGTGGATTCATTCTCCGTTCGCCGGATCGTACGGCTTCCGCTCAGTTCAGGTGGCACCAACTACACCGCGCGTCGTCAGGAGCTTACACAGGCTGAAGAGGGACGGCTGACCAGGTACTGCGACGCAACAAATAGTGAACTCGTCTTCGCGAACTCGGTTGTTCTTGTCGAAGGCCATGGTGACAAGCTCCTGATCGACTATCTGCTCGCTCGCATCACCGGCGGGGCGGGTGGCCACTACGCCATGGGCATCGCCGTCATCGAAGCGTCGGGGATCGGCACGATCAAGCATCTCCTGGGACTCGCGCAGTACTTCGACGTCCGCGCCTACGTCATCACTGACAAAGACGGCCTACACAAGTCAGGCGGCAACGGCCAGCGCAAGTTGCTGGAGATCCTCAAAGCCAGAGATCCTGCCCCGTCCCAGAATGAGCTTCAGGTTTTACATGGCTTGGCGGATGCAACGGTGCCGAACTTGAAGGCCGCCCTTGAGCAGCAGGCGAGTCTCAATCGCAGCCTTGCAATGTGGGATGCGTTCGTTCTCGCATCCGACCTTGAAGGCCTGCTGCTCGACACTGTCGGCCAGACGAAACTGGCTGAGATGCTCGGACCGGCGGGCGAGAACGAGGTTGACCAGGTGGCGTCGGATAGATTCGCGTCAGGCGTCACAGGCAAAGAGGAACTGGCGGCTTGGCTTGGTTCGAAGGGATGGAACTCCACAGGAAAGAAGTCGGGGAAGGTCAAGCCGCACTTGCCGTCGGCTCTCCTGAGAGCGCACCTTGCCACACGCAAGAACGTCCCCCAGACGGTTAAACCGCTCGACGATTGGCTTCGCATGATCGTGAAGGATCACGAGCGGTCACCGCTCTGAACGTTGTCGTTGTGCCGCCGGCACGCACCAGCGTCTAGGTGGACTCGCGACATCGAGGCTGGCCCCGATGGATGTGTCGCTTATCCCGCCCGCGTTCTCCCGTTAGCCGCTGGCATTGGCCATATGCGCTTCGAGCACGGCGAGGAACTCCTGATTGGTCTTCACGGGGAGCCCGAACTCTCCTGCTTTGGCCTGCACGGCCTTGTCCCCTGAGACCACGGTCCACGTCGGGCTGAACAGGGCCGCGGCGTCTCTGCGTTGGCCGTCCACCGCGGTGGCGATGACTAGCGGGTCAGCGTTGCCAAGGTTGGCGTAGAGGTTCACGAGCTTCGTATCGCCGACTGGGACCCTGGCCATCACCTCGATGAGCCGTGCGAGCACACTGGGGGTTGTCGGGTACTCCAGGCGCTTCAGCTCTTCGAAGTCGGGGAAGCCCTCGGCCTCGTGCAGGACCTCGCTCGGGATTCGGCAGTGCGCCGTGAAGTAGTCGCTGGCTCGATGCTCTCGCCCAAGGAACGACAGAGCGTTGTTGTCGATGACGTACACGTTCCCGTAGCCGCTCATCGCATGGCCTCGCGGAAATCGCTGATCTGGTGTGGCTTGAGATGGCGGAGGCAGACGATGCGGCAGAACTCGCCCGGGGAGATCTGCCCTGCCTCGAGCACATTGAGCATCCGCCGGGAGAGCTCGCGACCGTTGTACTTGCGTACGGCATTGATGGCACTCGGCTGGCGCGCTTGGGTCTTCGGGCGCTGTGCGTACTCCTCTCGCAGCTGCTGCAGGTGGGAGTTGGCCAGGTCGGGGGTGATCATGCCGAGCCGCATCGCGCGCACGGCCATCGCGCTGGGCGTCACCTTGAGCACGTCGGCCGCGGCCTTCACTTCGTCTAGCGATCCGAGTGACGTGCTGCGAAGTGCCTCTCTCGGCATGAGCATCGCGCCGACGATGTCGTATTCGCGTCCCACGTCCGACCCTGTGCTGGAGCCGTCATAGGTGACCGGCGCGAAGATCTTCCGCGCCACGAGCACGCTCATCAGAGCGAGCGTGAAGAGCATACGGCCCGCGGGCTCCTGGTAGTCGCCGTGGTCCCCGCCGGAGAGGAAGATGTACGGCACCTTTGCGTCCTTGATGGTCATGCCGCTGAACTTCACGCCGGTGATCCTCTGCGGCATGAAGTTGTTGACGCTGCGGGAGACAAGGACCTGGTTCGCCTCGAGCCGTGCGATCAGCAGCTCGAGGGCGTCCTCCTTCTTGCGCACTGACATGATCGAGTCGTTCGAGAGCCCGAGAGCGTCCATCAGTTTGCTGGCGTCCTCCTCGACCGATCTGCCGACCTTGCCGAGCAGCCCGACGATCCTGTTCGGCGTCAGAGTCTTGTCGTTCTTCTTGAGCAGTTCCTGCTTGCGCAGGAGGTCCTTGACGATCAGCTCGATTTCTCTGAGGTTCACCCGGTCGCGGGAGTTCACGGAGAAGGTCTCCTTGGTGAGGCCGCTCAGGAGCTTGTCCGTCTTTGCCTTGATCTGTGCCTCCACGACGGGTAGCGGGGCGAAGAAGAGCACGTAGGGGATCTCGCCCTTCCGCGCAAGGAAGACGAGGTCGGAGAAGTCGATCGAAGAGGTCGAGACGGCCTTCCTGTAGCGGCGTACGTGCTGGCGACCGAGTTGTTGAGGAGCGCGGCGAACACCGCTTCGTCTATCGGGGTCCGCTCGCCGTTCAGAAGGACATCAATCGCCATCGCCCGGCTCCTCTCTATGAAATGCGGCGGAGGCCACACATTGCCCCGTAATCTGCGACCCGCTCGCCGTGCGGTGGTACGGCGAAGGTCTCGCGCGACGATGTCCATCCGTCGCGGCACGCGGCGGGGACCTCGCCGACCTCTGTCAGGTACTGCCGCCGTTGGGGGAGAGCGACACGCGACTGCTCCATTTCAGTCGCGCACGTCCTTCCGGTTGCCTGGCCGACGCGAGGACACCTCGAAGCACTTCCGCGCTTCTGGCTGCGCTTGCCCTCGGTGAACTTTGTTGCCCCGGGCGTTCGTGCGGACCGCGAGCGACTCCTTAGAACATCCACATCCGGCCCTGGCCCGTCGCTGAGAACGGTAATCGAGCAGATCTAGGAGCTTCGCTTGCTCCCGATGACAACTACGTGGTCCGCCTCTACACCAAGGCAAAGGCGCTGAAGCCGGTGCAGCCAACCCCGAAACCACTTTAGATTGCACCTACCGGTCGCGTGGCCCGGGAAACTCCCCTGGAACGAGACCGGCATCGTCGGGGTGATGAAAGACCCAGTTCCGTGCGTTGGCAATCGTATGGCTGTTCAAGAGACGAGCCATCTTGGTGGTACCAGCCATCTCACGGTCATGTCCTCCGGCGACAATCTGGTCCCAAAGCTCCGTGAGCGCTGTCTGGCCGGCTGCCTCCTCAAAGAGTGGCTGCGGATTGCCCAGAAGGAGGCCGACGTCCCTGGCAAGAGGGAGCGAGATTCCCCAGGCTGTCGCCACGCCAACGCCTGTGAATACTCCATCCAATTTCAGATCGCGCACGAGTGCGACCGGTGTATCGCATGTCAGCAGCTTCCTGCGGTTGAATCTGATTAGAATCCAAGGACGTCCAATAAAATAGGGCACCAGTCGCGGGACAAGTTCGAGTATGTGGAGGATGTGCTCCGCCGGAGCCGTCTTCATGGTCAGACCTTCTGACTCAGAGGCCTGCTGAACCAGCCGATCAAGTACATCGTCGCCCACGTGTTTGCCTGACTGAGCCAGGGTGGCCCTGACCCCGTCCACACCCATCTGAGAAATCACCTGGGACAACGCTTTTCCGTACATCTGGTCCATGAGCATTCTGGCATCCGGACCTCTGCGGAACTGAAGGGCAAGGAAAGTGCCCAGGATCTCCCGGTCTTCGCGAGGCAGTGGCCAAGTACCCGTAACTGCCTTCCTGATGATGGCCGATGCATCGCCTTCCATTCGGGACAGTTCTTTTTCGAAGACATCAGCCCCTTCAGGGTGACCAGGAAGTGCGTAGAAGTTGGTCCGGACGGTCGCATGGGTCGTAGGGATGACCAGCCGCTTCGCATCACTGAGCCTGACAGCGCCTAATTGCGGCGTGTTGTCGGCGGATCCAAAGCCATTCAAATAGAACTTCGGAACCGTATGATGCCGCTTGCTGACCCCCATGTGACCGCGTCCTTCCTTCTGTATTCTGCCGCTCAAAGCCTATTGTCCACTTCACCGGAAGCGGGGAACTCGCGCACTGCCGCGTTGGACCACACGGTCCTGGTTGCAAGACAGGGCTGCCCAACGCTGCATTGTCTTTACTCTTTCCCGCACCACCGGGAGCGGGCAAGACTATGCGCTGAACGGCTCCAAGGGCGCTTCCCTGATGGCCAACGCCGCCGTCCTCATCCTCTCTCTGGCAAATCAGGTCGTGATACGGACGGAGCTCGTGCAGGGTCCACATGTTGTCAATCTTGGACCACGGCATCAACGTCGACGAGATCCCCCAGCCGCACCGCCTCGCGGAGCGCGGCTGGTAAGTGATAAATGAGGGTTTCGAGCTCGTGCCGCCGCTGGTCTGGCGGCGCGAGCCGGGATCCAAACCGTGGTCCAAGATGGGCCACTTCGTAGGAGTGAGCCGAGCGTGGCGTAGGCAGCATTCCTACCTCAGGTGATAGTGACGAAGCCCCAAGGCGGATGCCTTGGGGCTTCGTTGATTGTGCTGGGTATCCCAGTCTGCGGTGAAATCCTGGGAGTCTTTCGATGATTACCCCCGTGCGTCCCCTCCATTCGTCGTGCGGTCGGGGGACCGCAATCGGACGGCTTCGATTCCTGTGGGCAGTACGTTCCAAAAACTCGCCGAGCTCATCGCGGCCGGACTCGAAAAGCGCTGGACTGTAGCGTATAAGGCACCTTCACCTGCCTTAATTCGGGCGGCCGGGAGGCATCCGGTGGACGACCCGGCTTGCGGGCGGGCCGAACTAGCAAATTTCGGTTGATGAGACGGGTGTCAATTTCGGTCTGCAACTCGGTACATATGGCCCGGTGCATCGTGAGCGACTAAAGCGCCATTAGGTGGGCAACCGCCGGCTCTCTCGGACCCAGGAAACAGGTAGTGCCAGCTCAAGAGACAGGTACCGACTACTGGTGACCGTGGGCTTGCCTGGTCTCTAAGCTCCGAATAGAGCCGTTATATCGGCCAACCGTGATAAGGGTGTCTGCCGGCACCCGGTGCTGCCTTCGTGCAGCCCACCGGCAATCGGATAGGAAATCCATGGCTCACACTGTTAGTGTTCGACGCGCGCAGGCGGCTGGCGGATCCTTGCGCCACGCTCCCACGCTTTTCCGGCTCCTGCTTGCCGCGGTTTTAGCTGCCGCCCTCGCAGGACTCACCGTACTCATCGCCCCGCCAGCGCATGCGGCGGACGTCCTCGTGACTCCCTCGGCAGAGACAACACCCGTTCCGAGCTCTAGTGACGCGGCAGACGACACCGCGATCTGGATACACCCCACGGATCCGTCGCAGAGCGTGGTGATCGGCACGGACAAATTAAGTACCGGAGGCGTGGGGGTCTACGACCTATCGGGGCGCCAGTTACATTTCTACCTGCACGGCAGCATGAACAACGTCGATCTCCGGTACAACTTTCCGTTGGGCAGTGAGCGCGTCGCCCTCGTCGGCGTGACGGAGAGGAATGTGGAGTCGACCGGCGTTCGATTCTACAAGGTGAACGTCGCGGACCGGTCCCTGACAGAGGTGGGGCGCATCAGCACTCCAGGGAGGCCTCGCGGCTTCGGCATGTATCACTCCCCAGTCTCCGGGAAGTATTACGCCTTTGTGCATGACTTCAACACGAATGTGATAACCCAGTTCGAGCTGGACGGCTCCAATGGATCGGTTCGAGGGACTGCCGTGCGTTCTTTCGACAACGGCGACAGCTCGGAAGGCATTTCGGCAGATGATGAGCTGCAACGTCTCTATGTGTCCGAGGAGAAAGTCGGCTTGTGGAGGTACGGAGCTGAGCCGGGGGACGGTTCAACCCGGGCACTCGTGGATCGCACCGTGGCGACCGGTGGACGAATAGTGGAGAACGTCAAGAACTCCGCCATTTATTATGGTCGGCAGGGGACCGGTTATCTGATTGTGTCGAGCCAGGGTGGATCCAACTTCGTCATCTACAACCGCGGTGACAACGCCTTCGTCGGCTCCTTCAAGATCGTCGATGGCGGCGGCGTCGACGGTGTGAATGGTCAGGACGGGATTGATGTCACCAATTTCCCGCTCGGGCCCTCCTTTCCCGCTGGACTTTTCACGAGCCAGGACCACAACAACACCAATGCGGGCAACGGCAACAGCGGTAACCAAAATCACAAGCTTGTCTCGTGGCAGCGAATTGCCGATGCTTTCACCCCTCGGCTGCTTGTTGACAACACTTTTGACCCGCGTCAAATAGGAGCAGAGGGCGGAGGGGGAGACCCAGGACCGGATACCACACCGCCCGATACCTCGATCACAGGCGGTCCGTCAGGGACCAGTAGCAGCACTTCGGCTGATTTCACCTTCGCTGCGACGGAGCCTGGGACCTTCGAGTGTGCCTTGGATGGGGGTGCCTTCGAGGGATGTACGTCGCCGAAGAAGTACGCTGATCTCGCAGTTGGCTCGCACGTCTTCGCGGTGCGAGCGACCGACGCGGCTGGCAACTCCGACCCAACCCCTGCGGAGCGAACGTGGGGCATCGACACCTCTGCGCCTCAAACGGAGACCTTGGCGCCGACAGCGGACGCGTATGTTTCCAGCGCGGCGACGACGACGAACTACGGGACGGCGTCGAAGCTCGCAGTGGACAACAGCCCGGTGGAGAATGCCTACCTGAAGTTTGATCTGTCGGGACTCGCAGGGCGGACGATCGTCAGCGCGAAGCTCGAACTGCGGGCGACGACCAGCGGCTCTAAGGGTACGCAGAACGTCAGGTTGGTTACGGAGGACACGTGGACTGAGAGCGGCCTCACGTACAGCACAAGGCCGGCTTTGGGCAGCAGCGTGCTGGGCAGTGTCGGACCGGTCACGACGAACACCGGTTATGAAGTGCCACTGTCTGCGTCAGCTCTGCAGGGTGAGGTTGGCGGCATCCTGTCGCTTGGCATCAACGCCACCAGCAGCGACGGGGCCGACTTCGGCTCCAGAGAGACCACGACCCCACCAAGGCTGGTGCTCCAGTTGGGATCGGGCACGGGGACGCCACCTGCGGATACCACCGCACCCACGGTGACCTCAGTGACTCCGGCAGAGAATGCACCAGACGCAGCGGTCACCGGAAATGTCACGGCTACGTTTTCGGAGGCCATGGACTCGACGACGGTCAACGGGGCGACGTTCACACTGGCCGAGGGAACGTCAACCACTCCTGTGGATGCGGTAGTCAACCTCAGCAACAACACCGCCACATTGGATCCCATCGCCAATCTCAATCCTGGTACGCAGTACACCGCGAGGGTCACCGGAGCGAAGGATTCCTCCGGCAACACAGTCATCGCCAAGACGTGGACTTTCACTGCAGCCGCGGCTACGTCGCCCTCGGAGACGGTGACGTTGACGCCGACAGCGGACGCCTATGTTTCCAGCGCGGCGACGACGACGAACTACGGGACGGCGTCGAAGCTCGCAGTGGACAACAGCCCGGTCGACAATTCGTATCTGAAGTTTGATCTGTCCGGACTCGCAGGAAGGACGATCGTCAGCGCGAAGCTCGAACTGCGGGTGACGACCAGCGGCTCAACGGGTACACAGACCGTCCGGTTGGTTACGGAAGACTCGTGGACTGAGAGCGGCCTCACGTACAGCACAAGGCCGGCCTTGGGCAGCAGCGTGCTGGGCAGTGTCGGACCGGTCACGGTGAACACCGGTTATGAAGTGCCACTGTCTGCGTCAGCTCTGCAGGGTGAGGTTGGCGGCATCCTGTCGCTTGGCATCAACGCCACGAGCAGCGACGGGGCCGACTTCGGCTCCAGAGAGACTACGACCCCACCAAGGCTGGTGCTGCAACTGCAATAGCCGCAGGTAATCGCCGGCGACCAGAGCACCACTGAAGAGAACAAGAGGCGGGGTCCAGTGGACCCCGCCTTTTGCTTGCTTTGGACCAGGCCGACGGCCAGGAACTCGACGAAAGCGATGAGGCAGAGCCCGCCGGTGTAGTCACCTGTACTGCGCGCCCAGGGAGCTCGCCGCGGGGCAGGACGAGGTCAAGCCTCATGGCTTGAGGCCTCTTGCCTGATGGACGGGGCGGGGACGAGGAGGCCCGGTCAGGCATGACCATGGTCGTCGTGACCCACGAGTTCGGCTTCGCCCGCGAGGTGGGGGGCACCTCTGACCTTCGTGGACGGCGGCGGTCGTGGTCGAATCGGGCCACCCCCGAGAGGTCATCGCCAACCCGCAGCACGAGCGCACCAAGGGCTTCCTCAGCCGCGTCCTCTAAGAGGTGACCCCGCATCCCTGAGAGGTGACCCCGCATCCCGACTGAGGATCCGCGCTCACGCCAGATGGCGCGTGAACCATCCTCGCGCGAGCTCCGCGACGGCGTCGAGCGCCCCCGGCTCCTCGAAGAGGTGCGTCGCGCCGGGCACGATCTCGAGGCGGTACGGGCAGCGCAGCTGCGCGGCGGCCTGGCGATTGAGCGCGAGGACGTCGGTGTCGGCCCCGCCGACGATGAGCAGCGTCGGCGCCTCGACCACGCCGAGCCGTGGCCCCGCGAGGTCCGGCCGGCCCCCGCGGGAGACGATGGCCTGGATCCCGGAGCCCGGCTCCGCCGCCGCCCACAGGGCTGCGGCCGCCCCCGTGCTCGCGCCGAACCATCCGATCGGGCGGTCGGGCCCCGTCCGCTCGCGCAGCCACGCGGTCGCCGCGGCGAGCCGCGAGGCGAGCAGCTCGATGTCGAAGACGGCTCGCCGGTCGAGCTCCTCCTCGTGGCTGAGCAGGTCCGTGAGCAGCGTTCCCAGCCCCGCACCCTCCAGCACGCGGGCGACGGCGCGGTTGCGCGGGCTGTGCCGCCCACTGCCGCTGCCGTGCGCGAAGACGACGACGCCCCCGGCCGGGGGCAGGTGCAGCCGCCCCTCGAGGGTGGCATCCCCGGCCGGGATCTCGACGTCCTCGTCGACGGTCGCCTCCGGGTCGTCGGCGGCGGCATCTTGTCCGGCCGGCCGCCGGGCCGCGGCATCGAGGAGGGCCAGGACGTCGTCGTCACGCGTCGGACTGAAGTCGCGGTAGAACCGGCCGACGGCGCGGAACACCGCGGGCATCGAGAGGCACACGAGCTCGTCGGCCTCCGGGACGCTGCGGGCGGCGTCGTGGGGCCCGACGGGAACCGCCATGACGACGCGGGCGGCGCCGAGCTCGCGCGCGACCCGGCACGCGACGCGCGCCGTCGAGCCCGTCGCGATGCCGTCGTCGACGATGATCGCCGTCCGACCCGCGAGCGGGACCGGCGCGTGCCGGGCCCGGATCCCCGCGACCCGTGCGTCGAGCACCTTGCGCTCCTCCGCCTCGACGGCCTCGAACTCGCGCGGCGTGACGGCGGACATCGCGAGCACACGCTCGTCCGTCACGAGCGTGCCGTGCTCGCCGATGGCCCCCATCGCGAGCTCCGGCTGGAACGGGACGCCGAGCTTGCGGACAACGATCACGTCGAGCGGCGCGCCGAGGGCCGTGGCCACTTCGTAGGCCACGGGAACGCCGCCGCGGGGCAGCCCGAGGACGACGGGGTCCTGCCCCCGGAAGTGCTCGAGGGCCTGGGCCAACTCCCGCCCGGCCTCCGCCCTGTCCTTGAACACGCGCATGGCATCCTCCTCGTGAACCCCTTGCCTCCACTGTCCCGCGCCTCGGCGGGATCTGGCAGGGGTGGGGCCGACCTTTGTCGCCGCCCGCGGACTGGCGGCGCTCAGCCGAGGCCGCGCCGGGCGATGAGGTGCGCGACGTCGGCATCGCGGCCGCGCAGGGCGCGGAAGGAGTCGAGCGGGTCGCGCGAGCAGCCGCGCGAGAGCAGCTCGCGGCGGAAGGCCTCGCCGTTGCCGCGCGTGAGCCCGCCGTTCTCGCGGAACCACTCGACCGTGTCGGCGTCGAGGACCTCGCTCCAGATGTACGACCAGTACCCGGCCGCGTACCAGCCGCCCGCGAAGATGTGCTGGAAGTAGCCCGTGCGGTAGCGCGGCGGCACGAGCGGCAGGGCGACGCCCGCCGCCTCGAGCGCGCGGGACTCGAAGTCCGCCACCGCGCCCGGGTCCTCGCCCGCCGGGAGCCCGTGCCACGCGAGGTCGAGGAGGGCCGCGCCGAGGTACTCCGTCGTCGCGAAGCCCTCGCCCCAGAGCTTCGCGGCCTCGAGCCGGTCGAGTTCCTCGGCGGCGAGTGGCTCGCCCGTGGCGTGGTGCCGCGCGTAGTTCGCCACGACCTCCGGCCACAGCATCCACATCTCGTTGACCTGCGAGGGGTACTCGACGAAGTCCCGGGGCACATTGGTCCCGGAGAAGCGCGGGTACTGCACCTCCGAGAGGAGCCCGTGCAGCGCGTGCCCGAACTCGTGGAACACGGTGCGCAGCTCGTCGAGCGTCAGCAGCGCCGGCTCACCGGGCGGCGGCTTGGGCACGTTGAGGTTGTTGACGACGACGGGCCGGTGCCCGAGGAGCCCGGACTGCTCGACGAGCGAGTTCATCCACGCCCCGCCTCGCTTGGTCCCGCGCGCGAAGTAGTCTCCGAGGAACAGCCCGAGGCCCGAGCCGTCGGCGTCGAGCACTTCCCAGACGCGCACGTCCTCGTGGTAGCCCGCGAGGTCGGGGCGCTCCTCGAACCTGAGCCCGTAGAGCTCGCCGGCAGCGTAGAAGACGCCGTCGCGCAGCACGCGGTCGAGCTCGAAGTAAGCGCGCAGGGCCTGCTCGTCGACCGAATGCCGGGCGCGGTGCACGCGCGCGGAGTAGTAGGCCCAGTCCCACGGCTCGAGCTCGTGGCCGGCCTCCTCGGCGAGCGCAGCGGCCTCGGCGTGGGCGTTGCGGACGGCGGCCGGCGCGAGCCGGGAGAGCATGCCGCGGACCGCGGAGATCGACGGCGCGGTCTGGTCGTCGACGGCGAGCTCGGCGAAGTCGGCGTACCCCAGGAGCGCGGCCTTCTCGGCCCGCAGCCGCGCCATCTGCGCCGCGAGCTCGGTGACGTCGGTCGACCCCCCGGAACTGCCCCGCGTCACCGACGCCTCGAAGATCCTCCGGCGCAGGCCCCTGTCCTCGAGCACCGCCAGAAGCGGCTGGCTCGTGGGCTGGATGAACGTCACGAGCCACCCGGACGCGTGCCCGGCCTCGCGCGCCGCCTCCGCGGCGGCGGCGCGGTCGTCGTCCGACATCCCGGCGAGCTCTGCCTCGTCCGTGACCAGAATCGCGGCCTCGTTGATCGCGGCGGCGACCCGCTGGCCGTACTCCGTGCCGAGCCGGGAGAGCTCGGTGTTGATCTCGCGCAGGCGGGCCTGGCCGGCGTCGTCGAGCGCTACGCCCGCGCGTCGGAAGGCCGCGAGCCACTCGGAGACGAGCCGGGCCGACTCCGGGTCGAGGCCGTCCGTGCCGATGGCGGCGAAGCGCGCGTGCAGGGCGCGATTGAGGTGGATCGCGTCGTCGTGCGCGCTGAGCGCCGGCATGAGCTCGGTCTCGAGGGCCCGGATCTCCGGCGTCGCGTGCGAGGACACGAGCGTCGAGAACGCTGCCATGGCGCGCTCGAGGAGGCGCCCGGACCGTTCCATCGCGACGGCCGTGTTCTCGAAGTCCGCGGGCTCGGGCGAGGAGGTGATCGCCTCGATCTCGGCGAGGTGCTCGGCGAGCCCCGCGCGGACGGCCTCGGCGTAGTGGCCGTCCGTGAGCTCTCGGAACGGCGGGAGGCCGTAGGGCAGCGGGCTCGGCTCCAGGAGGGGATTGACCATGAAGGGAGCCTTTCACGCAGCAGGGGCCGCGGCAAGCGCCGCGGCCCCTGCTGGGCTGGTCCCCGTCAGTCCTGCGCGAACACGAGGGACATCGGGGTGGCCTGGGAGCCCTGCCCCTGAGGGTTGTCCTTGAACATGCCCGCGATGGTCTCCTTCGGCAGCGCCGTGTCGTGGCCCATGACGACGACGCCGAGGTCGTTCGCGTCCATGATCGCCGTGCCGCCGAACGAGGCGACCGCCTCGGCGGGGAGTGCGGCGCGCACGGCCGCGCTCAGGGCGCGGGCGACGCCGTCCGGATCCTTGGGCGCGAGCTTCACCGAGTTGCTCGCGGCGCCGAGGCTGTACGGCGTCGCGCCGTCGATCGCGTTGATGTTGTTGCCCACGACGTCGTAGAAGACGCCGCTCTTGCCCTGCAGCTTGCCGACGACCGACGCGGCGGCGGCCTTGACGATGAGCGGCAGGCCGACCTCGTCGATCGCGATCTGCATCGACCACGGGCTCCCGAGGCCGATCCCCGCGGGCGTGCGCGTGACGAACTTGCTCAGCACGCGGGCGGCGGGGGAGACCGTGATCTCCCAGACAGGGAAGGAGCGGCCCTGCGTGATCGCGACGATCTTCTCGCTCACGAGCAGGTACCACGGCCGCCCATCGGCGGAGGCGCGTGCCTCGCCCGGGGCCGCGGGCAGGCCGTCGAAGAAGCGCTTGACGTACCCCGTGACGGCGGGGGCCAGCTCGGTCTCGCGCGCGAAAACGTCGGTCTGGAGCGGGAAGCGGCGGAACGTCGTGCCGGCCGAGACGATGTCGAGCTCCTTGCCCGGGTTGGCCTCGTAGTCGCTCTTGTCCACCGCGACGTCGGCCGGGGCCTCGTCCTTGTCGATGAACTCGCGGAACCACAGTTCCACGTTGAGCAGGCGCCAGAAGACCATCGTGTCGGCGTCGTTCTTGCCGTTGAGGTACTCCTCGAACGCCGTCAGGACCGCTTCGCGGTCCCAGTACGGGCGGCTGTAGAACGAGTTCGACATGAAGACCTTGTAGATCCGCTCCTTCATGAGCCGGAACCACTCCGCCTCGGGGGTCGTGAAGCCGATCTTGTTGCGACGGTTGCTGATGACCTCGGGGAGGAGCCCGCGGGTCGCATCGCGCAGGACCCGCTTGTTCCAGCCCTCCTTGATGATCGCCTCGTCCGAGAGGCTGAAGAGGTACTTCACGACCTCCTTGTCGAGGAACGGCACGCGGCCCTCGAGCGAGAAGCGCATCGTGTTCTTGTCCTCGTAGCGCAGGAGCGAGGGCAGCGACTTGGCGAAGAGGTCGTCGATGAGGCGCAGCTTGAGGTTGTCCGGGATGTTCCCGAAGGACTCGCCAGCAAACTTCTTCGCCCAGTCCCTCTTCAGGAGCGAGCCCATGCCCACGGTCTTCTTCCCGCTCACCATGCCCGCCAGCCGGAAGCGGCCGAGGCGGTAGAAGACGTCGAGGCTGCTCGAGGTCTCCCTGGCGAGGGTCGCGTAGTCGCCGGCGGCCTTGAGCTGGCGCAGGTACGCGAAGTAGTAGGGGATGTAGCCGGCCATCATCTCGTCGGCGCCCTGCCCGTCGAGGAGGACCGTGACGTGCTTCGTGGCCTCCTTCATGACGCAGTACTGCGCATAGGGGCCAGAGGAGATGATGGGCTCCTCCATCGTGCGGACGAAGTCCGTCAGGTCCGCGTCGAAGCCCTCGGGGCTCGGCTTGATCTTGTGGCCGGCGATGTTGCCGCTGCACGCGTCGATCGCGGCGTCGGCGTACGCCTCCTCGTCGTTGATCGAGTTCGGGAAGACGGCGCTGAAGGTGTTCTGCTTCGCGCCGACGGCCTCGAGGCCCTCGGCCTTCTCCTGCATGAGCCTGTTGATCGTCACGACGACGGCGGAGGAGTCGAGCCCGCCCGAGAGGGCGCTGCCGACGGGCACCTCGGAGTTGAGCCGGATGCGGACGGCCTCGGTGAAGCGGCGCCGGTACTCGTCGACGACCTCGGGCGTGTAGGGCGTGTTGACCGTCGAGAGCTCCTCGAGCTCCTCGCGCAGGCGCGTGTAGGACGAGATGCGGAACCGGCCCGTGCCGAGATCCACCGTCATCATCTCGCCGGGGAGGAGCTTGTTGACGCCGGCGAAGAAGGTCTCGGCCGTGTCGTCGTGGATGCGGAACTTCAGGTAGCGGTAGAGGATGCGCTCGTTGGGCGCGGCCTCGATGAGGCCGGTCGCGAGGATCGGGCGGATCTCCGACGCGAAGAGCAGCTTCGGCTCCGCCTCGGTCCCGGCGTTGGCCCAGTAGACCGGCTTGATGCCGAAGTGGTCGCGCGCCAGGACGAGCCGGTTGCGGGTGCGGTCGAACACCGCGAGCCCGAACATGCCATTGAAGCGGTCGAACGCGTCCGTGCCCCACTCCTCGTAGGCCTGGAGCACGACCTCGGTGTCCGAGGCGGTGCGGAACGAGCGCCCGAGGCCCTCGAGCTCGGCGCGCAGCTCGCGGTAGTTGTAGACCTCGCCGTTGTAGACGAGGACCGTCGCTCCGTCGGCGCTCAGCATCGGCTCATGCCCGTGGGCGACGTCGACGATCGCGAGCCGCCGGTGCGCGAGACCGACGCTTCCCTCCGAGAAGTACCCCTCGCCGTCGGGCCCGCGGTGCTCGATGCAGCTGTTCATCCTCGGCAGGAGGGATTCCTCGAGCCCGGCGCCGAAGTATCCGGCGATTCCGCACATAGTGCTGTCCTCTTCTTCTCTCGACCGTCGGGGTTCTGCGCTCCATGCTACCGGCGGGCCGGCGGCCGGCCGGGCGCGACTAGACTGTCATGGTGACTTCCGCAGTTCCCCAGCCCTCTTCCCCGCCTGCCGCGGCGCTTGGCTCCGCCCCTGCCTCCGGCGGGCCCGCCGCCGGCGGCCCCGTCGTCGGCGTCCTCGCCCTGCAGGGCGACGTGCGCGAGCACCTCGCGGCCCTGGCACACGTCGGCGCGCGCGCCGTGAAGGTGCGCCGCCCCGAAGAGCTCGAGGGGATCGACGGGCTCGTGATCCCCGGCGGGGAGTCGACGACGATCGACAAGCTCGCGCGCGCGTTCGGCATCGCGGAGCCACTGCGGGCCAAGATCGCGGAGGGCTTCCCCGTGTACGGCTCGTGCGCGGGCATGATCCTGCTCGCCGACGAGATCGCCGACCCGACCAAGGACCTCTCCGGCCACGCCCAGGAGAGCTTCGGGGGCCTCGACATCACGGTGCGGCGCAACGCCTTCGGCCGGCAGCGGGAGTCGTTCGAGACGGACCTCGACTTCAAGGAGGTCGACCAGGCGGGCGGGCCCGTGCACGCGGTGTTCATCCGGGGCCCGTGGGTCGAGCGCGTCGGGCCGAGCGTCGAGGTGCTCGCCGAGGTCGACCCGCAGCACGCGTCCCACACGGCGACGCTGGAGGGCAAGGCTAGAATTGTCGCAGTTCGTTCAGGGCGGCTGCTCGCGACATCGTTCCACCCCGAGGTGACGGGCGAGACACGGATCCATGAACTTTTCATCCGCATGATCAAGGGAGAAGCGTAGGCATGTCCGGCCACTCCAAATGGGCGACCACCAAGCACAAGAAGGCCGCCATCGACGCCAAGCGAGCCAAGGCGTTCGCGAAGTACATCAAGACGATCGAGGTCGCGGCGCGCCTCGGCGGGGCTGACGTCTCCGGCAATCCGGCCCTCGACCTCGCCGTCAGCAAGGCCAAGAAGAACTCGGTCCCGAACGACAACATCGACCGCGCGATCAAGCGCGGCGCGGGCCTGACCGGCGAGGCCATCGAGTACACGGAGATCATGTACGAGGCCCGCGGCCCCCAGGGCTCTGCGCTGCTCATCGAGTGCCTCACGGAGAACCGCAACCGCGCCGCCGCGGACGTCCGCCTCGCCGTGACCCGCAACGGCGGGTCCATGGCAGACCAGGGCTCCGTCAACTACCTCTTCACCCGCAAGGGCGTCGTGAGCCTGCCGAAGAACGGCCTCTCCGAGGACGACGTCCTCATGGCCGTGCTCGACGCCGGGGCCGAGGAGGTCAAGGACGGCGGCGAGAACTGGGTCGTCTACTCCGAGCCGCATGACCTGCAGGCCCTCCGCGACGCCCTCACCGCGGGCGGGATCGAGTACGAGACCGACGAGGTCGAGTTCGTCCCGTCCATGGAGGTCCAGCTCGACGCGGACGGCGCGCGGAAGTTCGTGCGCCTCGTCGACGCCCTCGAGGACCTCGACGACGTGCAGAACGTCTACACGAATGCGGACATGAGCGACGAGGTCATGGCGGCCCTCGAGGACGACTGACGCGTGGCCGGCTCTGCCGCCGACGGCACCCGTGCGAGGCCCGGGTCCCCCCTGCGCGTGCTGGGCGTGGACCCGGGCCTCACGCGCTGCGGGCTCGGGGTCGTGGACATCCAGCGCGACCGCACGGCGACCCTCGTCGGCGTCGGCGTCGTGGGGACGGACGCCCAGCAGCCCCTCGACGCGCGCCTGCTCGCGATCGCGAGCGCCATGGAGGAGTGGCTCGACCGCTACTCCCCGGGGGTCGTCGCCGTCGAGCGGGTCTTCTCCCAGCTCAACGTGAGCACTGTCATGGGCGTCGCCCAGGCCTCTGGGATCATCATCGCGGCAGCGGCCCGGCGCGGGATCCCGGTCGCGCTGCACACGCCGTCCGAGGTCAAGGCCGCCGTGACCGGGAGCGGCCGGGCGGACAAGGCGGCCGTGACGCGCATGGTCACCAAGATCCTGCGGCTCGACACGCCGCCGCGCCCGGCCGACGCCGCCGACGCCCTCGCGCTCGCCCTCGCGCATGCGTGGCGGGGGAGCGCGCCCGGCTCGCCGTCCGCCGTCGGGCGCACGACGGCGATGACGGCGACGGCGCTGACGCCGGCGCAGAGGGCATGGCAGGAAGCCGAGGCCAAGGCGAGGCGCGGCAGGTAGGCGAGCGGGATCAGGGCGGCGGGAAGAGCGGGCAGAGGCCAAGGCGCGCCGCGGCAGATGAGCCGAGCCCCCGCCGTCGGCCGCTAGAGTTCTCGTAGATATGTTCGGGTGACAAGCGTTCCGCGGCAGCGCCGCGGGCGGCAAGGAGTTCTCGTGATCAGCTTCCTCCGCGGCCCCGTGGCCCAGGTGGGCCTGTCCTCGGCGGTGATCGATGTGAACGGCGTCGGCATGGCGTTCTGGGCCACGCCCCAAACCCTCGGCGGACTGCGCGAGGGGGCCGAGGCGACCGTGCACACGTACCTCGTGGTACGCGAGGACTCGCTCACGCTCTTCGGGTTCGCGGACCCCGGCGCACGCGAGGTGTTCGAGGTCCTGCTCGGAGTCTCGGGCGTCGGGCCTCGGCTCGCGCTGGCCGTGCTCGCGGTGCACAGCCCCGAGGCGGTCCGCATCGCGGCGCATTCGGAGGACGCCAAGGCATTCACGAAGGTCCCGGGGATCGGGCCCAAGGTCGCCGCGCGCCTCGTCCTCGAGCTCAAGGGCAAGCTTGTGCCCCTCGGCGCGCCCGGGGAACCTGCGCCCGAGTCGCCCGCGGCCGCCGGCGACGGGGCGTGGAAGGCGCAGGTCATTGAGGCGATGGCGTCGCTCGGCTGGAGCGAGAAGGACGCCGCGGCGAACATCGACCGGGCCCTGGCGGACCAGCCGGAGCTCGCCGAGACGGGCAGCGTGCCCGAGATCCTCCGTGCCACGCTGCGCTGGCTCGGCCAGGGAACCCGGCCGGGCGTGAAGGCGGGGGCCCGTGGCTGAGGCGTCCCTCGTCTCGAGCGGGGAGGAGCCCGAGGAGCGGGTCATCGAGGCCGCCCTCCGGCCCAAGTTCCTCGACGAGTTCGTCGGCCAGGCGCGCGTGCGCCGGCAGCTCTCGCTCGTGCTCGAGGCGAGCCGGCTGCGGGGCCGCACGGCCGACCACGTGCTCCTGTCCGGCCCGCCCGGCCTGGGCAAGACGACGCTGTCCATGATCATCGCGGCGGAGATGAACGCCCCGCTGCGCATCTCCTCCGGCCCGGCCATCCAGCACGCGGGCGATCTCGCCGCGATCCTGTCCTCGCTCACGGAGGGCGAGGTGCTCTTCCTCGACGAGATCCACCGCATGTCGCGCCCCGCCGAGGAGATGCTCTACATGGCGATGGAGGACTTCCGGGTCGACATCGTCGTGGGCAAGGGGGCGGGCGCGACGGCGATCCCGCTCGAGCTGCCGCCGTTCACCCTCGTGGGCGCGACGACGAGGGCCGGGCTCCTGCCCGGCCCGCTGCGCGACCGGTTCGGCTTCACGGGACACCTCGAGTTCTACTCGGTCGAGGAGCTCGAGCTCGTGCTCCGCCGCTCGGCGGGCCTGCTCGACCTCCGGGTCACCTCGGCCGGCTTCGCGGAGGTCGCCGGAAGGTCGCGGGGGACGCCGCGCATCGCCAACCGCCTCCTGCGCCGCGTCCGCGACTGGGCCCTCGTGCACGGGATCGCCGAGATCGACGCGCGCTCGGCCGCCGCGGCGCTGGACATGTACGAGGTCGACGCGAAGGGCCTGGACCGGCTCGACCGCTCGGTGCTCACGGCCCTCGCGACGAAGTTCGGCGGCGGGCCTGTCGGCCTCTCGACGCTCGCGATCGCCGTCGGCGAGGAGCCCGAGACGGTCGAGACGGTCGCCGAACCGTACCTCGTGCGCGAGGGGCTCGTGGGCCGCACGCCGCGGGGCCGGATCGCGACGCCGCTCGCCTACGCGCACCTCGGCCTGCCGGTCCCCGCGGCCGCCCCGTTCGCGGACAGCGCAACCCTCTTCGGGCCGGGCTCGGAGGAGGGCCCGGAGGACGCCTCCGACGCCGCTCTCTGAGCGTCGCGCCAAGCCCGTGCGCTTAGACTGTGTACACGCCTCCCGCCGCGGCGGGGGCCACTATGCTGTGCCCGCAGGCGGCCACGCCGCCCGGGCCTTGTCGACAGATTGGACCTCACATGGACTTGATGACCATCCTCCTGCTGGCCGTCTTCGCCTTCTTCATCTTCTCGATGTTCCGCCGGAACAAGAAGGCCCAGCAGCAGCAGGCCGAGATGCAGTCGAAGTTCGGCCCCGGTGTCGAGGTCATGACGAGCTTCGGCCTCTACGGGCGGATCGTCGAGATCGACGACGCCGAGAACAAGATCGTCCTCGAGCTGAGCCCCGGCAACAACGCCACGGTGCACCGCCAGGCCGTGACCAAGGTCGTCGAGCCGGCCGCCGTCGAGCCCGGCGCCCCCGCGGCCGAGGATGCCGCCGCCCCGGCAGAGGCGCCGGAGGCCGGCCCGTCAGTGTCTGGCCCGTCCGGGCCCCTCGGTCTCGGCAAGCCCGCCGCGGATGCCGGCACCCCGCAGGAGCAGGCCTCCGAGACGCCCGAGGAGACGCTCAAGCGCCTCGACGGCGAGGACAAGAACCAGAAGTAGCCATCCGACGCGCCGCCCGGGAACCGTCCCGGGCGGCCGCGACGCGAATTGCCCGCGGGCCGCTTCCGGGCGCCGCGCCCACGAGACGAAGGACCACCATGGCACGATCCCGCACGAGGCCGGGACTCAAGACGCTCCTCTGGCTCGGCGTCATCCTCATCGCGCTCACCGGCGTCCTCGCCGGCGGAAACCTCGCGGGGCAGGCCTCGTGGGCGCCCAAGCTCGCGCTCGACCTCGAGGGCGGAACGCAGATGATCCTCGCGCCCAAGGTCTCGGGCGGCTCGCAGATCAGCCAGGAGCAGCTCGACCAGGCGGTGGAGATCATCCGCCAGCGCGTCGACGGCTCCGGCGTCGCCGAGGCCGAGATCAGCACCCAGTCCGGGCGCAACGTCGTCGTGAGCCTCCCGGGCACGCCGTCCGCCGAGACGCGCCAGCTCATCCAGGCCTCGGCCGACATGAACTTCCGCCCCGTGCTTGTCGCCGGCAACCCCGGGGCCGTGCCGGAGGACCAGCGGGCCCCCGAGGAGCAGCTCCCGCAGCCGACGGCGGCCCCCGCGGACGCCAGCGACCAGAACTGGATCACGGCCGAGGTCTACCGCCAGTTCGAGGCGCTGGACTGCTCGGGCGCGCTGCCCGAGACCACCCAGCGCTCCGATCCGGCGAAGCCGCTCGTGACATGCGAAGCCGGGAGCGACATCGGCGGCCCCATCAAGTACATCCTGGGCCCGGTCGAGGTCGTCGGCACGGACATCGCCGGCTCGACGTTCCAGCTCCAGCAGGGCCGGCAGGGCGCCGTGACCAACGAGTGGGCCGTCAACATCCAGTTCAACGACGCCGGCACGGAGAAGTTCAAGGCGGTCACGCAGCGGCTCAACGGGTTCTACGTCGCGGACCCGAACGACGTCCGCGCCCAGTTCGCGATCGTCCTCGACGACAAGGTCATCTCCGCGCCGCGCTCCCTCGCGGTCATCACCGACGGCCGCCCGCAAATCACGGGAAGCTTCACCGAGGCCACGGCCAAGACGCTCTCCGACCAGCTGCGCTACGGCGCCCTGCCGATCAGCTTCGACATCCAGAGCGAGGAGCAGATCTCCGCGACCCTCGGCGGCGAGCAGCTGCGCATGGGCCTCCTCGCGGGCGGGATCGGCCTCCTCCTCGTGATCGTCTACTCGCTGTTCCAGTACCGGGCCCTCGGCTTCGTCACGATCGCCTCGCTCGTCGTCGCCGGCGCCCTGACCTACCTCGCGATCGCGATCCTGGGCTGGACCGAGAACTACCGGCTCTCCCTCGCCGGCGTGGCGGGCCTCATCGTGGCCATCGGCCAGACCGCGGACTCGTTCATCGTCTACTTCGAGCGCATCCGCGACGAGCTCCGCGAGGGGCGCGGCCTTGTCTCCGCCGTCGAGAACGGCTGGAAGCGGGCCAAGCGCACAGTGCTCGCGTCGAAGGCCGTCAACCTGCTCGCGGCCGTCGTGCTCTACTTCGTCGCCGTCGGCAACGTGCGCGGCTTCGCGTTCACGCTTGGCCTCACCGCAATCGCTGACCTCATGGTCGTGTTCATCTTCACGCACCCGACCCTGCAGCTGCTCGCGCGCACGCGGTTCTTCGGCGAGGGCCACCGCTTCTCCGGCCTCGACCCCGAGCGCCTCGGCGCCGTGCCGCTGTACCGCGGCGCGGGCAGGCTGCGCGACGCGTCCGAGGCCGCCAAGGGCACCCTCAAGCCGAAGAACGCCGCCGCCGCGCGCGAGGCCGGCCGCCGCATGACCATCGCCGAGCGCCGCGCCGCCGAGGCCCAGAGGCAGTCGGAGATGTCCTCCGCCTCCGGGCGAGGCGGGCGAACCTCCGAGCGGAACGAGGAGCAGAACTGATGTCCACCTTCTTCGCGCGCTTCGGCAACGAGCTCTACACGGGCAAGCGCTCCTACGACTTCGTTGGGCCGCACAAGCGCCTCTGGTTCGCCATCGCGGGTGCCCTCGTGCTCGTGTCGATCCTCATCCCCGTGTTCACGGGCGGGTTCAACCTCGGCATCGAGTTCCGCGGCGGCAGCGAGTTCCGCGTCTCCCAGGTCCCCGACACCGACCCGGGCCTCGGGGAGCAGGCCGTCGACGCCGTCGCGCCGGGCAACGCCCCCCGCGTGGCCAACATCGCCCCGGGCACCATGCGCATCCAGACGGACCAGCTCACCGACGACGAGACGCTCGAGGTCAAGGCCAACCTCGCCACCTCCTACGGGGTCGGCGAGGAGAATGTGACCTCGTCCTTCGTCGGTCCGACGTGGGGCGCCGACGTCACGCAGCAGGCCATGATCGGCTTCGTCGTGTTCGTGCTCCTCGCGGCCGTGCTCATGGCCCTGTACTTCCGGACCTGGAAGATGTCCCTCTCGGCCCTCACGGGCATGTTCGTCACCATGGTGATCACCGGCGGCGTCTACGCCGCGAGCGGGTTCGAGGTCACGCCGTCGGCCATCATCGGCTTCCTCACGATCCTGAGCTACTCGCTCTACGACACCGTCGTGGTCTTCGACAAGATCCGCGAGAACACCGCCGACATCTCCACCTCGACGCGGCGGACCTACGCGGAGGAGGTCAACCTCGCGGTCAACCAGACCCTCGTGCGGTCGATCAACACGATGATGGTCGCCGTCCTGCCGGTCGCGGCGATCCTCTTCATCGGCGCCGGCCTCCTCGGCGCCGGCACGCTGCGGGACCTGTCCCTCGCGCTCTTCGTGGGCATCCTCATCGGCACGGCCGCGACGATCTTCATCGCCGCGCCGATGTACGCCTGGCTGCGCGAGCGGGAGCCCGAGCTCGTCAAGCAGGCCGAGCGGGTCCGCTCGCGGCGGACGACGGCGGCCGCGAGCGTGTGAGCCCCGTTCTCGGGCATACACTGAGGGCATCCCATCGTAGGTAGTGGAGGTGCCATCAGTGGTCGAGCGTCCGACGTCGTCCCCGGCCCAGCCCGGGGGCCCCAGCGCCGCCCAGAGCGGCCGCCCGGGCCCGTCGTCGTCCGCGCGCACCGCATCCCCCGCCGCGACAACCTCTGGGGCCGACTCAGCGCCTGAGACGCCTCCGGGCGGCAACAGCCTGCTCGAGCGGCCCGCCCTGGGCCGGCGGGACTGGACCTTCTCGCGGCTCGCCCGGCTCACGGGGCGGGGGCCGAGCGCTCACTCGCCCATCCTCGAGCCGCTCCTGCGCACGGTGCGGGCCAACAACCCGCGCGAGGACTTCGACCTCATCCGCCGGGCCTACGAGGTTGCCGAGCGGAGCCACCAGGGCCAGAAGCGCAAGAGCGGCGACCCGTACATCACGCATCCCGTCGCGGTCGCGACGATCCTCGCCGAGCTGGGCATGACGGGAACGACGCTCGCCGCGGCGCTCCTGCACGACACGGTCGAGGACACCCCGTACACCCTCGAGGACCTCCGCCGGGACTTCGGGCCCGAGGTGGCCATGCTCGTCGACGGCGTGACCAAGCTCGACAAGGTCCAGTTCGGGGACGCCGCACAGTCGGAGACCGTGCGCAAGATGGTCGTGGCCATGGCCAAGGACATCCGGGTCCTCGTGATCAAGCTCGCCGACCGCCTGCACAACGCGCGCACGTGGCGCTTCGTCTCGCCGGAGTCCTCCGCGCGCAAGGCGCGCGAGACCCTCGAGATCTTCGCCCCCCTCGCCCACCGCCTCGGCATGAACACCATCAAGTGGGAGCTCGAGGACCTCTCGTTCGCTGCCCTGTACCCGAAGGTGTACGAGGAGATCGTGCGCATGGTCGGGGCGCGCACCCCCGAGCGCGAGAAGCAGCTCTCCGTGGTCCGCGCCCAGATCGCCGACGACCTGCGCGCCGCCAAGATCAAGGCCGAGATCACGGGCCGGCCCAAGCACTACTACTCGATCTACCAGAAGATGATCGTCCGCCAGAAGGAGTTCGACGACATCAACGACCTCATGGGCGTGCGCGTGCTCGTGGACTCCGTCCGCGACTGCTACGCCGCCCTCGGGACGCTGCACGCGCGGTGGAACCCGCTCCCGGGCCGGTTCAAGGACTACATCGCGATGCCCAAGTTCAACATGTACCAGTCGCTGCACACGACGGTGATCGGGCCCAGCGGCAGGCCTGTCGAGATTCAGATCCGGACCCACGACATGCACCGCCGGGCCGAGTACGGCGTGGCGGCGCACTGGAAGTACAAGGACCAGCCGCAGGCCCAGAGCCACATCCCGAGCGGCAAGGCCTCCGAAATGGGCTGGCTCCGCTCGCTCGTCGACTGGCAGCAGGAGACCTCGGACCCGGGGGAGTTCCTCGACTCGCTCCGGTTCGAGATCAACGCCCGGGAGGTCTTCGTCTTCACGCCGAAGGGCGAGGTCATGGCCCTGCCCGCCGGCTCGACCCCCGTCGACTTCGCCTACGCGGTCCACACCGAGGTGGGGCACCGGACGATCGGCGCGCGCGTCAACGGCAAGCTCGTGCCGCTCAACAGCGAGCTCAACCACGGCGACTGGGTCGAGATCTTCACCTCCAAGGCCGAGGGCGCGGGGCCCAGCCAGGACTGGCAGCACTTCGTCAAGAGCGCCCGGGCGCGGAACAAGATCCGCCAATGGTTCACGAAGGAGCGCCGCGAGGAGGCCATCGACAAGGGCAAGGAGCTGCTCACGCGCGCGATGCGCAAGCAGAACCTCCCGCTGCAGCGGCTCCTGAGCCACGACGCGCTCCTCTCCGTCGCCCAGGAGTTCCGCTACCAGGACATCGCAGGCCTCTACGCCGGGATCGGCGACGGGCACGCGTCGGCCCAGTCCGTCGTCGAGAAGCTCGTCGACAGCCTCGGGGGCGCCGCGGGGGCCGCCGAGGACATCGCCGAGACGATCGCGCCGACCAAGGGGAGCATCCCGCCGCGCTACTCGAACTCCGGCGTGATCGTGCGCGGGGTCGGCGACGTGTGGGTCAAGCTGGCCCGCTGCTGCACGCCTGTCCCGCCGGACCCGATCATGGGCTTCGTCACGCGTGGCTCCGGCGTGTCGGTGCACCGCTCCGACTGCACGAACGTCGCGGGCCTGAAGGCCGAGCCTGACCGCATCGTCGACGTCGACTGGGCCCCGACGCAGTCGAGCGTGTTCCTCGTCGAGATCCAGGTCGAGGCCCTCGACCGCAAGAGCCTCCTCTCCGACGTCACGCGCGTCCTCTCGGACAACCACGTCAACATCCTCTCGGCGCACGTGCACACCTCGACCGACCGCCTGGCCATCTCCCGGTTCGCCTTCGAGATGGGCGATCCGAAGTACCTCAGCCATGTCCTGAGCGCCGTGCGCCGGATCGACGGGGTCTTCGACGTCTACCGGACCACCGGCAATCGGCGCCGCGGCTGACCGGCCGCGGAGTCGGGCCCACCCTCGACCCCACGGCGCACCAGCGCCCCGGTCTCGCGGCCCACGAACGTGAGACCGGCGGCTCCCCGCGAGACCGGTCCCGACAGCACCGGTCTCGCAGGCTAGGACCGGTCTCGCGGGGAGGCACTGCCCTAGCCCGCGCGCAGGCGCGCGAGGGTCCGCCGTGCGCGCTCCTTGTGGGGCTGCCGGGGGAGGGCCTCGAGCGCCCTCGCCACGAGGCCCAGCGTCAGCCCGAGTCCGGGCTGGGCGAGCATCCTGCGCAGGGCCGGGACGGCGTGCCGGTCCTCGCCGTGCACCGCGAGGTCGACGGCGGTGCGCAGCGGCGCGGTGACCTGGAGCCCCGCGAGCTCGATCACATCGAACGGCCCGAAGCTGACTTCGTGCACGAGCAGCCGGCTCGTGGAGCGCAGGCGCGAGATGCGGTGCGAGCTCTCGACGAGCATGACCGGCGCCTCGGGCGCGGGAGCGCACCCGAAGACCCATGCCGCCGTCAGGCGCCCCGCGACGGCGCGCGCCCGGACCCGGTCGGGCAGGAGGACGGCCAGCGTACGGGCGCGGAGATCTGGCCCGTCGGCGGCACGGGCCGGGACGTAGGCGTCGCCCACGCTGCGCCGCAGGAGGCCGTCCGCCTCCATGGCCTGGAGCTCGACGGCGGTGAAGGGCAGGCCAGCGAGCAGCACCGGCGTCCCGCCGGGGACGTGGAGCGGTTGCTGGGCGCTGGGCATGGGGACATCATGCCCGCTCGCGGCGGGGCCCCGCAGGCCCGCCGGCGCACCTGTGGACAACGCGCGGGCCCCGCGGCGCACTCGGGGAGTGCGGCGCGGGGCCCGGTGGATGCGGTGGCAGCCGGCGGTGGCTCAGGCGAGCTCGTTCGCGGACTTCCGGAGCTGGTCGAGCCACGAGCGGCGGGCCTCGAGGGCCTCGCGTGCCTTCGATGCGGCGCGGGCGTCGCCCTTCTGCTCGGCCTCGGAGATCTCCGCCTCGAGGGCCTCGATCGAGGACTCAAGCTGGCTCAGGGCCGAGTCGGTGCGGGCCTTCGTCTCCGGGTCGGTGCGGCGCCAGTTCTCCTGCTCGGCGTTCGTGACGGCGTCCTCGACCTTGCGCAGCCCGGCCTCGATCCGGCCCATGTCGCCGCGCGGCACCCGGCCGGCCTCCTCCCAGCGGTCGCGGATCGACTGGAGCGCGCGCTTGGCCGCGGCGAGGTCCGTGACCGGGAGGATCTGCTGGGCCTCGGCCAGGAGCTGCTCCTTGATGCGGAGGTTGGCCTCGTACTCGCGGTCGACGGCCTCGTTGGCCGCCTTGCGGGCCTCGAAGAAGACGTTCTGCGCGGCACGGAAGCGCGCCCACAGGGCGTCGTCCTCCTTGCGGCTCGCGCGCGGAGCCGCCTTCCATGCGTCCATGAGGCGGCGGTACTCGCCCGCGGCCCAGCCCCACTCCTGCGAGGTCTGGAGCGTCTCGGCCTCCTCGATGAGCTTCTCCTTGACGGCCTTGGCCTGGGCGTTCATGCTGTCCAGCTGCGAGAAGTAGGCCCGGCGGTGCCGGTCGAACTGCGTGCGCGCGGCGCGGAAGCGCTTCCAGAGGGCGTCCTCCGCGGACCGGCCGAGGCGGAGGCCCGACTTCTGCGAGGTCTTCCACTCCTCGAACAGCTCGTTCATCCGGGCGCCGCTGATCTTCCACTGCGTCCGCTCGGGATCCTGGCCGCTGATCTGCTCGGCCTCGGCCACGATGGCCTCGCGGCGCGCGAGCTCCTCGGCGCGGGCCTGCTCGTGGGCCTCCTTCTCATGCGCCTCGGCGTCGGCGAGGGTCGCCTCGAGCGCATCGAGCCGGGCCTCGGCGGAGCGGAGGTCGCCGACCATGGAGCGCTCGGCGAGCTGGGCGCGCAGGTGCTCGACTCCCTTGCGGACGTCGGCCGCGTTCGCGTGGGTGCTCACGCGCTGCTCGAGCAGGACGATCTGCGCGAGGACGTCCTCGTACTTGCGGGCGAAGTAGGCCAGCGCCTCCTCGGCGGACACACCGGGGTACTGGCCCACCGGGTGCTCCTCACCGTCGATGGTCAGGAACACATGGCCGTCGCCCTCGACGCGGCCCCACTTCGAGGCCTCGGCGAGCGAGACGGCCGGCGGGGCCGGCACGGACGCCGGGGCGGACGGCGCCGCCGGCTTCGGCTTGGCGGCGAAGGCCGCGGGGGAGGGAACGGGTGCGGCCGCGGGGGCCACGGCGTCGTCGGATTTCTGACTTTCGGTCACCGCTAGAACTCTTTCGCTTGGTTGTGCTTGGGCTGGCGGGCTTGCCAGACCATCTAGTTCACCGTCAACGAGTCTATCGTGACAGGTGTCACGGGCGGCCCGTCCTCGCCGGCGGATGTTCCCGCCGCGGCGAACTGCTGGACGGCCTCGAGTCCCGACGTCACGCGGCCGACGACGCTGTAGCCGCCCGCGCTGTCCGAGGGGATGGTCGTGTCCCGGTAGACGATGAAGAACTGCTGGCCGTTGCTGTACGCGTCGTTGCCCTTGCGGGCGACGGCGATCGTGCCGGCCGGGTACACGCCGTCGGCCGGCGCGTTCTCGACGGGGCCCCATGAATAGTCGGATTCGGGCGTTCCCGTGAGGTCGAGGGCGCCGCACTGGAGGACGCCGAAGGAGGTGGCGGTCGTGAGGCGGTGGCAGGGCCGCCCTGTGAGCGTGCCGGCGTCGGCGAGGGATTTGAAGACCGCCGCTGCCTGGGGCGCCGCGTTGCCGTCCAGTTCGATCCCGAGCGGCTGGCCATTGAGCACGAGCTGGCCCGTGAAGGTCCTGCCGGCCGCGGTGTCCGGCGCGGGGATGTGGGGCGCGTTGGGGACGGAGGGGCTCGGCGAGGGGCTCGGCGTCTCGAGCCCCGCCTGCGCCGCCGCGTACTCGGCGGCCGTCGGGTTGGAGGCGAACACGGTGCTCTGGAGGACCGCCGCGAGCACGATGGCTCCGACGGTGACCGCGGAGGCGATGAGGTTGTCGCGCCGTCGGCGCTCCAGCTGGTCGCGGCGCAGGGCGGCCTTGGCCTCCATGAGCTGGACTCGACGCCGTTCCTCCTGCGCGTTCCGCCTGGCCACGCGACCGCCCTCCCTGCTGCCACCGCATAAACTTGTGCAGCAGTCAGTCTACGCACAAGGAGCTCTCAACCCATGGCACGTACCGCCTCGCTGTCCGGATTCCCCGAGTGGCTTCCGCAGGAGCGGCTGGTGGAGCTCCATGTGCTCGACACCCTCCGGCGGACCTTCGAGCTCCATGGCTTCTCGTCGATCGAGACGCGCGCCGTCGAGACGGTGGGCCAGCTCCTGCGCAAGGGCGAGATCGACAAGGAGGTCTACGGCCTCTCCCGTCTCCAGGACGACGAGGACGCGGCCCGGAAGGACGACGCCGGCGCCCTCGCCCTGCACTTCGACCTCACGGTCCCGTTCGCGCGCTACGTCGTCGAGAACGCCGGCCACCTCGCGTTCCCCTTCCGCCGCTACCAGATCCAGAAGGTGTGGCGCGGAGAGCGCCCCCAGGAGGGGCGGGCGCGCGAGTTCACCCAGGCGGACATCGACGTCGTCGGCGACGGCCAGCTGCCGTTCCGCTACGACGTCGAGCTCGCCCTCGTGATCGCCGAGGCGCTCTCCGCGCTCCCGATCCCCGAGTTCCGGCTGCGGGTCAACAACCGCAAGCTCGCCGAGGGCTTCTACCGGGGGATCGGCCTGACCGACACCGGGGGCGTCCTGCGCAGCATCGACAAGCTCGAGAAGGTCGGGCCCGAGCGCGTCGCGGAGCTCCTCCAGGAGGAGCTCGGCGCGACGCCCGAGCAGGCCAAGGCCGCCCTCGAGCTCGCCTCGATCCGCACCGAGGATGCCTCCTTCGTGGCACAGGTCCGCGCCCTCGGCGTCGAGGACGAGCTGCTCGAGGAGGGCCTCGCCGAGCTCGAGCAGGTCATCTCCGTGGCCTCGGCGGCGGCGCCGGGCAAGGTCGTCGCCGATCTGAGCATCGCCCGCGGCCTCGACTACTACACGGGCACCGTCTACGAGACGGTCCTCGTCGGCCACGAGCAGCTCGGGTCGATCTGCTCGGGTGGACGCTACGACGCGCTCGCGACGAAGGGCAACCGCACGTTCCCGGGCGTGGGCCTCTCGATCGGCGTGACCCGCCTCGTCTCCCGCATCCTGAGCCAGGAGCTCGCCACGGCGAGCCGCTCGGTGCCCACCGCCGTGCTCGTGACCCTCGTCGACGACGAGTCGTGGACCGCCGCGCAGGGCGTCGCCCGGCAGCTGCGCTCCCGCGGGATCGCGGTCGAGGTCGCGGCGAAGGCGGAGAAGTTCGGCAAGCAGATCAAGTACGCGGACCGCCGCGGCATCCCGTTCGTGTGGTTCACGCACGAGGACGGGCGACACGAGGTCAAGGACATCCGCTCCGGCGAGCAGGTCCCCGCGGACCCTGCGAGCTGGATGCCGCCGGCGGCGGACCTTGTTCCGCAGGTCCTCCCGGCGGCCGCCGCCGAGTAGGCGTCAGCCGGCGCGGCGACAGTGTCAGCCGGTGCGGCGACAGTGTCAGCCGGTGCGGCGACAGCGTCAGCCGGTGCGGCGACAGCGTCAGCCGGTGCGGCGACAGCGTCAGCCGGCGCGGCGCCGTCGTGCGCTGACCACAGCCGCGCGCCCGGCCACGCCCGCGGCGAGCACCCCTGCCATGACGGCCGCGGACTGCCACGGGAGCGTGAAGGCGAGCACGAGGCACCCGGCCGCGCCGGCGGCGTTGAGCCAGCGCGGCGCGTAGCGCGGCCGCTCCGCACGCGTGAGCGTGAACGCCGACGCGTTGGCGACTGCGTAGTACACGAGCACGCCGAAGCTCGAGAACCCGACCACCGTCAGCACGCTCCCGGTCAGGACCAGGAGCACGACGACGGCGCACACCGCGAGCTCGGCCGCCCACGGGACGCTGTGCGCGCCGCCGATGCGGGCGAGACCCCGGGGGAGGTCGCCCTCGCGCGCCATCGCGAGGGCCGTTCGCCCGACGCCGGCGACGAGGGCCAGGAGCGCCCCGAGGCATGCGGCCGTCGCGCCGGCCCGGACGATCGCCTCGGCCCACGTGCCGGCGGGGGAGACGAGGTCCGCGACCGGTGCGGACGACCCCGCCAGGAGCGGTCCGAGCCGGCTCGAGAGGATCCCGGTGAGCCCGGCGTACACGACGAAAGCGCCGCCGAGGGCGCCGAGGATCGCGCGGGGGATCGTCCGCTCGGGGTCGCGCACCTCCTCGCCGAGGGTCGCGATCCGGGCGTAGCCCGCGAAGGCGAAGAACAGCACCCCGGCGGCGGGCAGGAGGCCCAGCGGTCCCGGCTGGCCGGCGTCGTGCGCGGCTGAGGAGAAGGCGCCTGGAACAGGCCGCGCGAGCCCCACGGCCGCCGCGAAGCCGAGCACAGCGAGCACGACGGCGAGCAGCACCTTCGTGACGAACGCCGTCCGCGTGATGCCGGCCAGGTTGATGCCCGTGAGCGCGAGGACGGCCGCGACGGCGGCGGGCACGGCGTAGCCGGGCGCGACGTAGTGGGCGAAGGTGAGTGCCATCGCGGCGCACGAGGCGCTCTTGCCGGTGACGAAGCCCCAGCCCGCGACGAAGCCCGCCCACGGTCCGAGCCGCTCCCGGCCGTAGACGTACGTCCCGCCGCTCGAGGGATACCTGGCGGCGAGCGCCGCCGAGGCCACCGCGTTCGCGTAGGCCACCGCGGCGGCGAGGACGAGGGCCGCCATGAGCCAGGGGCCGGCGAGCTGCGCGGCGGGACCGAAGACGGCGAAAACGCCGGCGCCGAGCATCGAGCCCAGGCCGATGGCCGTCGCGTCGACCGCGCCGAGGCGACGTTCAAGGCCGGGGGCGGACGGCATGGGACCTCCTGCGGGTAAACTCGTCGGGAACACCTCCGGCCTGCAGCGACCGGGCTCGCGCCCACGCATCCGGGCCGTCTTACGATCCTAGTAAGGGGATAGCTGTGCTGCGCACACACGGCCTCGGGACCCTCCGTCCCGAGCACATCGGACAGACCGTCACCCTGGCCGGCTGGGTCGCCCGCCGCCGCGACCACGGCGGGGTGGCCTTCGTGGACCTGCGCGACTCCTCGGGCGTCTCGCAGATCGTGGTCCGCGAGGAGGAGGTCTTCCACGGACTGCGCAACGAGTTCGTCCTGCAGGTCGAGGGCACGGTCGAGCGCCGCCCCGAGGGCAACGAGAACCCGCACCTCGCCTCGGGTGAGATCGAGGTCATCGCGGAGAAGGTGACCCTGCTCAACACGGCGGACCCGCTCCCGTTCCAGGTCGACGAGCACGTCGAGGTCGGCGAGGAGGCGCGCCTCAAGCACCGCTACCTCGACCTGCGCCGGCCCGGGCCGGCCCGGGCGATGCGCCTGCGCTCCGAGGCCAACCGCGTGGCCCGCGAGCTCCTGCACACCGAGGGCTTCACCGAGGTCGAGACCCCGACCCTGACCCGATCGACGCCCGAGGGCGCCCGCGACTTCCTCGTTCCGGCCCGCCTCGCCCCGGGTTCGTGGTACGCGCTTCCGCAGTCCCCGCAGCTGTTCAAGCAGCTCCTGCAGGTCGGCGGGATCGAGAAGTACTACCAGATCGCGCGCTGCTACCGCGACGAGGACTTCCGCGCAGACCGCCAGCCCGAGTTCACGCAGCTGGACATCGAGGCGAGCTTCGTCGAGCAGGACGACATCATCGCCCTCGGCGAGCGCATCGTCGCGGAGCTGTGGAAGCTCATCGACGTCGAGATCCCGACGCCGATCCGGCGCATGACGTACTGGGAGGCTATGGCAAAGTATGGCTCGGACAAGCCGGACCTGCGCTTCGGGCTCGAGCTCACGGACCTCACCGAGTACTTCAAGGACACGACCTTCGGCGTGTTCAAGGCCCCGTACGTGGGCGCCGTGGTCATGCCGGGCGGCGCCTCCCAGCCGCGCCGCACGCTCGACGGGTGGCAGGAATGGGCGAAGCAGCGCGGCGCGAAGGGCCTCGCCTACGTCCTGTACAAGGAGGACGGCGAGCTCGCCGGCCCGGTCGCGAAGAACCTGACCGAGGCCGAGCGCGCGGGCCTGGCCGAGGCCGTGGGCGCCAAGCCCGGGGACTGCATCTTCTTCGCCGCCGGAGAGACGGGCGACGCCCGCGCCCTGCTGGGCGCCGCCCGCGTCGAGATCGGCCACCGCACGGGCCTCATCGACCCGAACGACTGGGCGTTCGTGTGGATCGTCGACGCGCCCCTCTTCGAGCCGGCCGCCACGGTGAAGGCCGCGGGCGATGTCGCGCTCGGCTACTCGGCCTGGACCGCCGTGCACCACGCGTTCACCTCGCCCAAGCCCGAGTTCCTCGACACCTTCGACCAGGACCCCGAGAACGCCCTCGCCTACGCCTACGACATCGTGTGCAACGGCAACGAGATCGGCGGCGGCTCGATCCGTATCCACCGCCGCGACGTCCAGGAGCGCGTCTTCGCGGTCATGGGCATCGGCCACGAGGAGGCCGAGGAGAAGTTCGGCTTCCTCCTCGAGGGCTTCAAGTACGGCGCCCCGCCGCACGGCGGCATCGCGTTCGGCTGGGACCGCGTCGTCGCACTCCTGGCGGGCGTCGAGTCGATCCGCGAGGTCATCGCGTTCCCGAAGACCGGCGGTGGCTTCGACCCGCTCACCGCCGCGCCCGCCCCGATCACGCCGCTGCAGCGCAAGGAGGCCGGCGTCGACGCGAAGCCAGAGCCGAAGAAGGCGCAGCACACGGAGCCGAGCACTCCGGCCAAGGCGCCCGTGGCGGAGGCGGCCGGCCAGGGAGCCTGATCCAGAACGGCGCGCATCTGGCGTTCTTCCGGGCGTCCGCGCACGACGCACAGGGGCGGCACCCGCGGGTGCCGCCCCTGTGCTGTGCCTACTGCCCTGCAGGAAGGGTGACTTCCACGACGACGGGCCTGCGCTCGACCCCTGTGCCGGTCTCCGCCGAGAGGACCAGCTGGCGCCCTGCCAGAACGGCGTCCGCGGCCCGCGTGCGCTCCGAGCGCAGCACCTCGCTCTCGAGCGCCATGGTCCGCCACGAGCCGTCTGCCCGCCGGCGCAGGGCCGTCAGGTGTGATGCGGTCGTCGTTCCCACCGTCGCGACCAGCACGGCCTCGTCGCCGTCGGAGGCGAGATCGTGGCCGATCGACGTATCCGCCTCGAGCGCATCCTGTGCCGCCGCCGTCCACGTCGCGCCGTGGTCCGTGCTCTCGTAGAGGACCACCCGGTGGCGCTGCTCCGGCAGTTCCTCCGTGACGGCGAGCACGAGGGTGTCCCCGGCACGGACCAGCTCCCCGGGGGACCGTTCGGCGCCCTCGGCTCCGGCGGGCGGGGCGATGTCGACGAAGGCCGACCCGTCGGCGCTGCGCCACAGGCGCAGCTGGGTCCGGTCGTCCTTGTCCGTGACGGTACCAGCGGCCACAATCGCGCCGTTCGCGGCGGCTTCGAGCTGGGAGACACCCACGGACTGCTCCTCGGATCCCCTGAACGGCTCGGGGGCCAGCTGGGTCCAGGACGCCCCGTCCGTGGTCACGGCGATCGATCCGTTCGCGACGCCGTCCGCGTCCTCCGCCCAACCCGAGACGAGGTACCGGTCGCCGAGCACGAGGGCGTCGCTGATCCGCGAGTCGTCCGCGGGACGGCTGCTGAGGACGGCTTCGCTCCCGCGGACCCAGTCGAGGCCGTCCTTGCTCGTCCAGGCCACGGCGTGGGCGTGGTTCGCCAGCTGCCGCCACCCGAAGGCGACTCGGCCAGCGGCTCCGGAGCGCAGCCCGGTGAAGTGGATCGGCTCCTCCGAGGGCAGGAGACTCGGCGCACCGAGGGTGCGGTCCTGGGTGCGCCGGAAGACGGCGGCCTGCCGGCCCGCGTAGCCGAGGGCCTCGATGCCCCCGTCCACGGCGGTCATGGCGGCGATCGACGGGGCGAGGTCCTGATGCCCGGTCAGGGTCGAGCGGAGCGAGGCCGTGCCGGTGGCGTCGATGAAGAAGACCTCGACCCGGGAGCCCAAGGTCGAGTACTGGGCGTGGAAGGACAGGAATCCACCGGAGACGGCGAGGTTCCCCTTCGCGAACCTGTGGCCGTGGGGGTCCTCGGCCGGCAGGCTGACGTTCTTCCAGGATCCCGGGGAGCCGACCTTGAGGCTGGCCCAGATGTCGGGTGAGGCGCCGTGGTCCCCGGCCGCGAGGTAGACCCCCTCTGAGAAGTCCAGCTCGTCGTCTCCGGCATAGGGGGATGTCCCGTCCCTGAGCCCGTGCTCTACCGTCGGATGGATCATGTCGTTGCCCAAGGGAGCCCTGAAGACGGCTTCGGGGTACGTCCTGCCGTAGGTCTTCCAGCCCCAGCCGAGGGTCGCCGGACCCTGTGGCGTCCACGCGGCGGCCTGAGGTGCGGAGTTGCCCGGGCCGATGGAAGTCTCGGAGCGGTATCTGTTCCTCCTCCAGGTGAGGCCGCCGTCGCCCGAGTGGTACACGAGCCCGCCTGTCGTCTTCTGCCCGAACGTATCGATTGTTCCCTGGCCAACAAGCAGGAGCTCTGCGTCCGAGGCCACAAGGTCCGAAAACGTCCCGTCGATCCCCACAGCTGCGTAGTCCTCGGGGGAGAGCCCGTCGGGGGTCAGCGGTGCAACCGTCCAGGCCGCTCCGTCCGCGCTCGTGGCCGCCTGCCACGGCTCCTCGCCCTGCTGGAACACGATGGTCCAGCCGACGGCCGTTCCGGCCACGAAGTACTCGGCGCCGTCGGGCACCGCCACGCCGTCTCCCTGACGGGTGAAGGCCGCAGCGTCGGGGCTCGTGCGCACGACGAGCCGGTCCCGCGGTCCCGTGGACGGGCGGCCCAGAGCGAGCCACCCCTTCGGGGACACGGCCAGCCGCTCGAGATCGTCGTCCGTCACGGCCTGTCCGTCAATCGTGGCATCCGTCCAGATGGCCCCGGCATCCCGCGAGTGGGAGATGGTCTTGTGTCCTGTCCCCGACGCCGGAGCGACCCACCTCAGGACCGCGACCGAATCCCCGCGCCCGACCGGCGAGGAGACGTTGGCATAGGAGAGCGCCTGCTGCGACCGCTCGGTCGTGATGCCGGCCGCGTCGATGGTGGCGACGGTCGGGCCGGCGCCCCCGTCGCACGCGGACAGCGCGAGGCAGAGCGCGAAGGAGATCACGACGGCGGCCGCTGAGGCCCCGCCGCGCCGAGTCCGTACGCGCCGAATCCGTACAGGTCGTCGATGGAACATGGTTTCCCCCGTAAGTCACAGGTGCGCCGGGCGCCATGTCCCGACGCCGTGACCCTAGCCCGGCGGCAGGGCCGCGCGCTCGGCATCTGGTCCTGCCTGTGGATAACCGCGGTCCGCCCTGCGGCGGCGGGACGAAGAGTGTCGGCGGCGCGCGGTAGCGTAGAGGCGATGGAAGATCTGTTCGGATTCGGGGACGACGACGACGCAGCGGAGGAGTCGCCGTCGTCCGCCCGCGCGGCGCAGCGGGGCCCGCTCGCCGTGCGCATGCGCCCCCGCAGCCTCGACGAGGTCGTGGGGCAGCAGCACCTGCTCGGCACAGGGTCGCCGCTGCGCCAGCTCGCGGCGGGCGCGCCCGGCGCCTCGTCGGTGACGGGACCCAGCTCCGTGATCCTGTGGGGCCCGCCCGGGACGGGCAAGACGACGCTCGCGCACGTGATCGCCCGCGGACCGGGGCGGAAGTTCGTCGAGCTCTCTGCGGTCACCGCCGGCGTCAAGGACGTGCGCCGGGTCATGGACGAGGCCCTCACCGCCCGGGACCTGCACCGCACCACGACAGTGCTGTTCCTCGACGAGATCCACCGCTTCACGAAGGCCCAGCAGGACGCGCTCCTGCCGGGGGTCGAGAACCGATGGGTCGTGCTCGTCGCCGCGACCACCGAGAACCCCTCGTTCTCCGTCGTCTCGCCGCTGCTCTCGCGCTCGCTCCTGCTCACGCTCAAGCCCCTCACCGACGGGGACATCCGCGGACTCATCGAGCGCGCGGTGACCGACCCGCGGGGGCTGGGCGGCGCCGTCGTGCTCGCGGACGACGCCGCGGATCACCTCGTGCGCCTCGCCGGCGGGGACGCGCGGCGCGCCCTCACGGCGCTCGAGGCGGCCGCCGCCGTCGCCCTCGGGGAGCCGGGAGAACGGGCCGATGCGACGGTCGATGAGGCCCAGGCGCGCGGGCCGGTCACGGTCGAGCTGCGGCACAGCGAGAAGGCCGTGGACTCCCACGCCGTGCGCTACGACCGCGCCGGGGACATGCACTACGACGTCATCAGCGCGTTCATCAAGTCGATCAGGGGCTCCGACGTCGACGCATCGCTGCACTACCTCGCGCGCATGGTCGAGGCCGGGGAGGATCCGCGTTTCATCGCGCGGCGGCTCATCATCTCCGCCTCGGAGGACATCGGCATGGCCGATCCCACGGCCCTCCAGACGGCCGTCGCAGCGGCGCAGGCCGTCCAGCTCATCGGCATGCCGGAGGGCCGGATCGTCCTGGCCGAGGCCGTCGTCCACCTGGCCACGGCGCCCAAGTCCAACGCCGCCTACATGGGCATCAACGCCGCGATCGCGGACGTCCGCGCGGGGCTCGGCACGGGGATCCCCGCCCACCTGCGTGATGCCCATTACGCGGGTGCCCAGCGGCTCGGGCACGGGAAGGGCTACACGTACTCCCATGACGCGCCGCACTCCGTCGCGACCCAGCAGTACCCGCCGGACGACCTCGTGGGCAAGGACTACTACGTGCCGACGGGCAACGGCGCCGAGCGCGAGATCGGGTCCCGGCTCGAGCGGCTGCGGGGGATCGTCCGCGGGACATGATCCGGCGGGGGCCGCGCCCTTTACGTGCTAGGCTTGATGACCGTCTGGCACGTCCGGCGCGCCCCCTCCTGAAGAGATTCGGCAGGGCCAGTGCGCCCGACGGTAGCAGAAGGCAGCCGCGGGCCAACGCTCTCCACCTCGGGAGGCCAGTGATCCGATGCCGCGGCAGTATGAAAGGACACACGTGTCGAGCACTCGTGCCCGCCGTCAGACGCGCCTCTCGCGCTCTCTCGGCCTCGCCCTCACCCCCAAGGCCGCCAAGTACATGGAGCGCCGCCCGTACGGCCCCGGTGAGCACGGCCGCGCCCGCAAGAAGCAGGACTCGGACTACGCAGTCCGCCTCCGCGAGAAGCAGCGCCTCCGCGCCCAGTACGGCATCCGCGAGGCGCAGATGACCCGCGCCTTCGAGGAGGCCAAGCGCACCAAGGGCCTCACCGGTGAGAACCTCATCGAGCTCCTCGAGATGCGCCTCGACGCCCTCGTGCTCCGTGCCGGCTTCGCCCGCACGATCTCCCAGGCCCGCCAGCTCGTCGTGCACCGCCACATCACCGTGGACGGCAAGCGCGTCGACCGCCCGTCGTTCCGCGTCGCCGAGGGCCAGCTCATCGGCGTGCACGAGCGCTCCGAGACCATGGCTCCGTTCCAGGTCGCCGCTGCCGGCGCCCACCGCGACGTCCTCCCGGCCGTCCCGGGCTACCTGGACGTCAAGCTCGAGTCGCTCCAGGCCCGCCTCGTGCGCCGCCCGAAGCGCTCCGAGGTCCCCGTGACCTGCGAAGAGCAGCTCGTCGTCGAGTACTACGCCCGCTGATCCGCCTCCCGCCTGGGCTCAGGCGGGGGCACCAGCACGAGGAGCCCGTGGCACGAGCCGCGGGCTCCTCGCGTGTGTAAGGTAGCCAAGAGGCCCGCCGCACCGACGGCGCAGGCCATGGCAAGAAGGCTCGGACGAACGGGAGGAATCTGTGTCCGGAGGCGATATCGCAGGGCTCATCGCGGCGGGGGTCTTCGCCGTGCTCGTGGCCCTGCTCGCGGTGCCCATCCTCAAGCTCGGGAGGGTCCTGGACGAGCTGCGGGGGTCCATCCGCAGCCTGGCCGACGGCGCGACCCCGCTCATGGACGAGGTCACCGCGACGGTCACGACGACGCACGGCCAGCTCAAGAAGGTCGACGGCATCGCCGCGAACGTCTCGGACGCGACGGCCAACGTCTCCGCGCTTTCCTCCCTCGTGGCCGCGACCGTCGGCTCGCCGCTCGTGAAGGTCGCAGCGTTCTCCTACGGCGTCCGGTCCGCCCTGTCCCAGCCCAGGCCGCGCCGGTCCGGCCGGCGGAGCCGCTGACACCCGCGCAGCCGAAGAACGGGAAGGAACCCATGAAGCGCATTGTCTGGCTCGGCGTCGGGGTGGCCATCGGGGCCATCGCGTGCCAGAAGGTCATCGAGGCCCGCTCCCTGGCCTCGCCCGGCGGCCTGAACCGCGCCGTCGGCGAGCTCGCCGACAGCATCGCCCATTTCGCAGACCAGGTCCGCGCGGGCATGGCGGAGCGGGAGACCGAGCTGCGCAGCGGACTCGGGCTCGACTCCTAGGCACGGCACTTAGAATTGACTCTCGTGGCGGGGCCGTGGGCCCGGGCGCCACACGCTGCGCGCACGGGCGCGTCAGAACCCGGAAGGTTGAAGCACACAGCATGAAGTCGCACGAGATCACCCGACGCTGGATCGACTACTTCGTCAGCAAGGGGCACACGGCGGTGCCCTCGGCGTCGCTCGTGTCCAGCGATCCCTCCCTCCTGTTCACGGTCGCGGGCATGGTCCCGTTCATCCCGTACCTGACCGCCCGCGAAGAGCCGCCGTTCCCGCGCGCGACGAGCGTGCAAAAGTGCATCCGCACGGGGGACATCGAGGAGGTCGGGAAGACCGCCCGCCACGGCACGTTCTTCCAGATGTGCGGCAACTTCTCCTTCGGCGACTACTTCAAGCAGGACGCCATCAGGTTCGCATTCGAGCTCCTGACCAGGAGCGTCGACGACGGCGGCTACGGCCTTCCCGCCGAGAAGCTCTGGGTCACCGTCTACGAAGAGGACGACGAGGCCGAGCGCCTCTGGCTCGAGAACACCTCGATCCCGGCCGAGCGCATCCAGCGCATGGGCAAGAGCGACAACTACTGGTCGACCGGCCAGCCCGGACCGGCCGGCCCCTGCTCCGAGATCTACTACGACCGCGGCCCGGCCTACGGCCCTGAGGGCGGCCCCGCCGTCGACGACAACCGGTACATCGAGATCTGGAACCTCGTGTTCATGCAGTACCAGATCGACAACGTGCGCTCGAAGACCGACTTCACGATCCTGGGCGAGCTGCCCAAGAAGAACATCGACACGGGCCTCGGCATGGAGCGCCTCGCGATGATCCTCCAGGGCGTCGAGAACATGTACGAGACCGACCAGGTGCGCCCTGTCATCGACAGGGCAGCGGAGCTCTCGGGCAAGGAGTACACCTCCGCGGAGTCGGACGACGACCCGCACCACGTGGACGACGTCCGGATGCGCGTCGTGGCCGACCACGTCCGCAGCGCCCTCATGCTCATCGCCGACGGCGTCACGCCCTCCAACGAGGGCCGCGGCTACGTCCTGCGCCGCCTCATCCGCCGCGCCGTGCGCGCTATGCGGCTCCTCGGCGTCGAGAAGCCCGTCCTGCCCGAGCTGCTCCCGGCCTCGCGGGACGCGATGAAGGGCGTGTACCCGCAGGTCGAGAAGGACTTCGACCGGATCAGCCGCATCGCGTACGGCGAGGAGAAGGCCTTCCTGCGCACGATCGCGGCCGGCACGGCGCGCCTCGACGAGGCCGTGGCGGCCTCCAAGTCCGCGGGCTCCAAGCTCAGCGGCGAGGAGGCCTTCACGCTCCACGACACGTACGGCTTCCCGATCGACCTGACCCTCGAGATGGCCGAGGAGGCCGGGGTCGCCGTCGACGAGGCCGGGTTCCGGGCCCTCATGGAGGACCAGCGCCAGCGCGCCCGCGCCGACGCGAAGGAGAAGAAGAGCGGGCACGCCGACCTCAGCGTGTTCCAGGAGCTCCTCGCAGACGGCCAGACCGTCTTCACGGGCTACACCGGGCTCGAGGGCGAGTCGCGCATTCGCGGCCTCGTCGCGGGCGGCTCGCGCGTGGCCCGCGTCGGGACGGGCAGCGAGGTCGAGATCGTGCTCGAGGAGACGCCGTTCTACGCCGAGGCCGGTGGTCAGGCCGCCGACACGGGCATCATCACGGGCGACGGCTTCGTCGTCGAGGTCCTCGACGTCCAGCGCCCGGTCAAGGGCCTGAGCGTGCACAAGGCGGTGGTCCGCGAGGGCGAGCTGCACTCCGACGCCCTCGTGCGCACCGCCGTCGACCGCGAGCGCCGGCACGCCGCCGAGCAGGCCCACACCGCGACGCACCTCGTGCACGCCGCCCTGCGCCAGATCCTCGGCCCCGAGGCCGTCCAGCGCGGCTCGTTCAACAAGGCCGGCTACCTCCGGTTCGACTTCGCATGGGGCGAGCAGCTCTCGGGTGCGTCCAAGAGCGAGATCGAGGAGGTCGCGAACCTCGCGATCCGCGACAACTTCACGGTCAACACCGCGGAGATGCCGTTCGCGGAGGCCAAGGCGGCCGGCGCGATGGCCCTCTTCGGCGAGAACTACGGCTCCCGCGTGCGCGTCGTCGAGATCAACGGCCCGTGGTCCATGGAGCTGTGCGGCGGCACGCACGTCGATACGACGGCGCTCATCGGCTCCCTCACGCTGCTCGGCGAGCAGTCGGTCGGGTCCGGCAACCGCCGCGTCGAGGCGTTCGTGGGCCTCGATGCCTTCCGCCACCAGGCCGCCGAGCGCGCCCTTGTGTCGGAGCTGACGGAGATCTTCAAGGTCCCCGCCGGCCAGCTCACCGAGCGCATCTCCGCGACTCTGGACAAGCTCAGGGCCGCGGAGAAGGAACTCGAGCGCCTGCGCAAGGAGAAGCTCACGGCTTCCGCGGCCGCGCTCGTGGGGTCCGCGAAGGACGTCGCCGGGGTGCGCCTCATCACGCACGACGCCGGGGAGCTCGGCTCCGCGGACGAGCTCCGCGCCCTCGCGCTCGACCTGCGCGCCCGGCTCGGCGCCCAGCCTGCCACCGTGGCCGTGGCCGGCGTCGCGAAGGGCCGTCCCGCCGTTCTCGTCGCAACGAACGAGGAGGCCCGCGCGGCCGGCGTGAAGGCCGGTGCCCTCGTGCGCACCGCCGCGGGGATCCTCGGCGGCGGAGGCGGCGGCAAGGACGATGTTGCGCAGGGCGGCGGGACCGACCCGGCGAAGATCGTCGACGCGCTGGCCGCCGTGGCCGACGCCGTCGCGCAGCGCTAGGGTCGCGTGCCTGTGGCTGCCGATGACAGCAGTGTGCCCGTGTTCCGGCGCGGCGTGCGCCTCGCGGCCGACGTGGGGACGGTGCGCGTCGGCGTCGCGGTGTGCGACGCCGACGGCATCCTGCCGACCCCGCTCGCGACGCTCAAGCGGGACCGGAAGGGGAACACGGATATCGCGGTGATCGTGCGCGAGGCCCTCGAGCGCGGCGCGATCGAAGCCTACGTCGGCCTGCCGCGCCTGCTCTCGGGCCGCGAGGGCGAATCCGCCCAGCTCGCCCGTGACTTCGCCGCCACGCTGGCCCAGCGGCTCGCTGACGCCGGCAGCGAATGCGAGGTGCGTCTCGTCGACGAGCGCCTCACCACCGTCGAGGCGCACCGCAGCCTTCACGCGGCTGGCCTCGGCTCTCGCGAACACCGTAGAGTGGTGGACCAAGTGGCCGCGGTCGGCATCCTCCAGCACGCACTGGACCTGATCCGCGGTCGGGGTGCGGCAGGCACGGCGGTGGCCGCGCCCGGCACGCGGAGTGGGGAAATCCGTGGCGACGACTCAGACATGAGAGGCTAGCGAGGATGGACCCGAAGGAGAACACGACACCTGCCGTGCCCGAACGGCCCCTGACGCGCCGAGAACTGCGTGAGCGCGAGCGAGCCCAGCAGGAGGCGCAGCAGCGCATGCTGGCCCCGCAGCGGCGGGCCCACACGCCGCCGCCGTCCGCCTTCCCCCGCGCCGCGGCGGCCAGCGCGCCGCCCGCGAACCCCTCGGCGAGCACGCGTCCCACCCCGACGGGACCGACGATGGCCGTTCCGCCCGCGGCCGCGGCCGAGGCGGTCACGCCCCCTCAGCCGGTCACGGCGGTGCCGAGCGCGCCGCCCGCCGACGGGGTGCAGGGCACCCCAGCCCGGCATGACGGGCTCCGCCCCCGCCGCGCGGCGTCCGCCGAGAGCACCCCCGGCGCCGGCGTCCCCGCGCCGGTGCCCGCCGGGTCCCCGACGTCGGCCTCGATGGGCTGGGGCTCGTACCCGTCGTCGGCGGGCTCCTCCGCCGCGGCCCCGGCTCCCCGGTCCGCCCGGCCCCAGGCCCAGCCCCAGACCCAGTCCGCCGAGCCGGCCCAGCCGGGCCCGACCGCCGCGGACGCACCGTCCGACGGCGCGGCCGCGCTCCCCGCACCCGTCCCCGCGGCGTCGCCTGCAACGGCCTTCATGCCCGCTGTCGTCCGCCGCAGCGCGCCCGCCGTCCCGGCCCCGGAGGCCCCGGAGCCCGCGGGCGAGGCCCCAGCGGGCGAGGCCCCCGCGACCAGGCCAGTCAGCCGCGTCCCCGCGGCCGTGCCGGCCACCGACGCCGGCGGCCGGCACATCTTCCCCTTCGCGGCCCAGCGGTTCGCCGCGCAGGCACCCGCCGAGCCGGAGACGGCGGGCGGCTCGCACCGCGCCCACGGCGCGCACGCCGCCCACGCATCGGCTGCCGTCGCCGATCCGGACACGGCCGCGGACGCCGACTACGTCCACGAGGAGCCGCTGCACACCGGACCGCTGCACACGCAGGCCTTCGCTGCGGAGCAGGCCCATCACGACGGGAGGCATGCGGCCGACGACCACTACGGCCACGGGCATGCCGACGCGATGCACGAGGTCTTCGGCGAGCCCGTCGCCCCGGCCCCGCGGCGCCGCAACCGGCGGCTGCGCGTCATCATCGGGCTGGGCCTCGCGATCGCCCTCTTCGTCGGCGCCGCCCTCGTCGGCATCCAGTTCCTCGCCCCGATCCTCGGGCTCGACCGCGTGAGCGACTATCCCGGGCCCGGAACGGACGAGGTCGTCGTGACCGTCCAGGCGGGCTCCGGCCCGGCGGCCGTGGCCAACAGCCTCGAGAAGCAGGGCATCGTCGCCGACGCCAAGACGTTCCTCAAGGAGTTCGCCGCCACGGGGGCGAGCCTGCACCCCGGCGACTTCACCCTCAAGAAGGAGATGCGGGCTAAGGACGCCGCGCAGATCCTTGCCGGGAGCGCGGGCGAGAAGGTCCTCTACTTCGCGCTCAACGCGGGCCTGCGGGTGGGCGAGTCGCTCGACGCGATCGCCGCGTCGGGCTCGGTCGACCGGAAGGAGCTCGACGCGCTCAACGCCCAGCCGGCGCAGTTCGGGCTCCCCGCCCAGGCCAAGAACCTCGAGGGCTACCTCGCCCCTGGCGAGTACCGCTTCCCGATCGGCACGAGCCCGAAGGACATCCTCGCGAAGCTCGTGGGCACGACCCTCGACACGCTCACTTCCGCGGGCGTCACGGACCCCGCGAAGCAGTACGAGGTGCTCACCATCGCGAGCATCGTCCAGGCCGAGGGCGGCCGCGCGGACTACGGCAACGTCGCGGGCGCGGTGTACAACCGCCTCAAGCCCAATCCCGAGACGAGTGGCCTCATCCAGTCGGATGCCACCGTCACCTACGGCCTCGGCCGCAAGAGCTACAACATCACCGAGGAAGAGAAGGCGGACGCCTCGAACCCGTACAACACGTACGCTCGCACGGGCCTCCCGGCCGGGCCGATCGGGTCGCCGGGCGCGACGGCGATCAAGGCCGCCGCGAGTCCCACGGCGAACGACTACCTGTACTGGGTGACGGTGAACCTCGACTCGGGCGAGACCAAGTTCTCCAGGACGTACGCCGAGCACCTCGGCTACGCGCGGGAGTACGAGCGCTGGTGCCAGGCGAATGCGGGGAAGTGCCAGTGACAGAAGAGCCTGGGGCCGCGCGCGCGGCCGTCCTGGGCCACCCGATCGGACACTCGAAGTCGCCGGCGCTGCACCGCGCCGCCTATGCCCTGCTGGGCGTCGAGATGGACTACACGCGCTTCGACGTGACCGAGGAGGGCCTCGCGGACTTCGCGCGGCGGGTCCGCACCGAGCCCGGCTGGCGCGGGCTGTCCGTCACGATGCCGCTCAAGTCCGCGTTCGTGCCCCTCGTCGACCGGCTCGAGGGGCTCGCCGCCGAGCTGGGCGTGCTCAACACCGTCGTCGTCGAGGACTCCGCCGCGGGGCCCGTGCTCGTGGGGCACAACACCGACGTCGCCGGGATCGTCGAGGCGTTCCGCCACGCGGGGGTGTCCTCCGCCGGCGCCCCGGTCATCGTGGGGGCGGGCAACACCGCCCTCGCCGCCGTGGCGGCCATGAAGCAGATGCACGCACGCCGCGTGACCTTCCTCGTCCGGGATCCCGCCCGCGCGGGCGAGGCCGTCGGGCTCGCCGAGCGGCTCGGGCTCGACGTCCGGGTCGAGGACATCGAGGCCGCGGCCGGACGGCTCGCGTCCGCCGACGTCGCCGTCAGCACTCTGCCGCCCCGTGCGGCGGACGGGCTCGCGGCGCACCTCGCTGACGTGCCGGAGCTCCCGGCGACGGACGACGGCGCCCCCCGGGTCCTGCTCGACGTCGCCTACGACCCGTGGCCCAGCGATCTCGGGCGGGTCTGGGAGGCCCGGGGCGGAACCGTGCTGCACGGGCTCGAGATGCTCGTGTACCAGGCCGTCGAGCAGGTCGTGCTCTTCACGGGCCGCGAGGAGGCCCGCTCACCGCGCGTCACAGATGTGATGTGCGACTCAGTCGGTGTCCCGCGCCGCACGGCGTAGCGGGCCCCCGTGGCAGGATGGAAGATATGTTGCGTTGGTTGACCGCCGGTGAGTCGCATGGCCCGGCACTCGTAGGAATCGTCGAGGGACTCCCCGCGGGCGTGGAGCTCACGAGCGAGGACATCCGGCGGTCTCTCGCGCGCCGTCGTCTCGGCTACGGCCGCGGCGCGCGCATGAAGTTCGAGCAGGACGAGGTCACCATCATCGGCGGCGTCCGGCATGGCCTTACCCAGGGCGGCCCCGTGGCCATCCAGGTGGCCAACACCGAGTGGCCCAAGTGGGAGCAGATCATGGCCGCCGACCCGGTCGACGCGGCCGAGCTCGAGGGCCAGGCCCGCAATGCGCCGCTGACTCGCCCGCGCCCGGGCCACGCGGACTTCACGGGCATGCAGAAGTACGGCTTCGACGAGGCCCGCCCGGTCCTCGAGCGCGCCTCTGCGCGCGAGACCGCGACCCGGGTCGCGCTCGGCACTGCTGCCGCGGCCCTCCTGCGTTCGCTCGGCATCGAGCTCGTGAGCCACACGACCCAGATCGCCGGCGTGGCGGTCCCCGAGGAGGCGCCGCTCCCGCTGCCCTCCGACGTCGAGGCCCTCGACGCGGACCCCCTGCGCTGCTTCCACGCCGAGACCTCGACCGCGATGGTCGCCGAGGTTGACGCCGCCCACAAGGAGGGCGAGACCCTCGGCGGCGTCGTCGAGGTCCTCGCCTACGGCCTCCCGCCCGGGCTCGGCAGCTACGTGCACTGGGACCGGCGGCTCGACGCGCGGCTCGCCGCGGCGCTCATGGGCATCCAGGCGATCAAGGGCGTCGAGGTGGGCGACGGCTTCCGCACCGCCGCGCGCCGCGGCTCGGCCGCGCACGACGAGATCGTCCGCGACGCTTCGGGCAAGATCATCCGTTCGACCAACCGCGCCGGCGGCATCGAGGGCGGCATGAGCATCGGCGACGTGCTGCGCGTGCGCGCGGCCATGAAGCCCATCGCGACCGTCCCGCGCGCCCTGCGCACGATCGACGTCGCGACCGGGGAGCCGGCCAAGGCCCACCACCAGCGCTCCGACGTGTGCGCCGTGCCCGCTGCCGGCGTCGTGGCCGAGGCCATGGTCGCGCTCGTCCTGGCCCAGGCCGTGCTCGAGAAATTCGGCGGCGACTCGGTGGCCGAGACGCGCCGCAACGTCGAGTCATACCTCGAGGCCATCCCGGCGAGCCTCGACTCGGTGGCCGGATGACCCGGACCCGGCGCCGGCTGGACCGGCCCGTCGTGCTGTTCGGGCCCATGGCCGCCGGCAAGACCTCCGTGGGCGTGGCCCTCGCCGAGCTCACCGGTGCAGAGTTCGTGGACACCGACGCGCTCGTCGTGGCCGAGCACGGGCCGATCCCGGAGATCTTCGCCGTGCACGGCGAGGAGGGCTTCCGCGAGGCGGAGGCCGCCGTGATCGCCCGGATCCTCGGCGGCGAGCACCCGGCGGGCCTCGTCCTCGCGCTCGGCGGCGGCGCCGTCCTGCGCGAGGAGACGCGATCCCGCCTCGGCGGTGCGCATCGGGTGTACCTGAGGGCCTCGTGGGAGGACGTCGCCCCGCGCCTGGTCGGCAGCGACGACCGGCCGCTCCTGCACGGGGACGCCGAGGGCAGCTGGAAGGCGCTCATGGAGCGCCGCCGCCCCGTGTTCGAATCGCTCGCGACCCTGAGCGTGGACACCGGGCGTGGGACGGCGCAGGACGTCGCGGCCGAGATCGCCGCCAGCCTGTGCGACATCGACGAGGGAGTGCAGGCATGAGCAGCGACGCTGCGGTCATCAAGGTCACGGGGAGCAGCCCCGCCGAGAACTACGACGTCGTCGTCGGGCACGGGCTCCTCGACCGGCTCGCGCCCATCCTCGGCGAGCGCGTGCGCCGCGTCCTCGTCATCCACCCGCGCGCCCTGCGCGCGACCGGCGACGCCGTGCGCGAGTCCCTCGCGGCGGACGGCTTCACGGCGCTCACCGCCGAGATCCCGGACGCCGAGGAGGGCAAGCACATCCAGGTGGCCTCCTTCTGCTGGCAGGTCCTCGGGCAGAACGACTTCACGCGCTCGGACGCGATCGTCTCCGTCGGCGGGGGAGCGGTGACCGACCTCGCGGGCTTCGTCGCCGCGACATGGCTGCGCGGGGTCCGCGTCGTCCACCTCCCGACGAGCCTCCTCGGCATGGTCGACGCCGCCGTCGGCGGCAAGACGGGCATCAACACCGCCGAGGGCAAGAACCTCGTCGGCGCGTTCCACCCGCCCGCCGCCGTCCTGGCCGACCTTGACGCCCTCGCGACCCTGCCGCGCAACGAGCTTGTCTCGGGAATGGCGGAGGTCGTCAAGTGCGGCTTCATCGCCGACCCGCGGATCCTCGAGCTCATCGAGGCCGACCCGGAGGCCGTCGCGGATCCCGCGTCCGAGACCGTGCGGGAGCTCATCGAGCGGGCCATCGCGGTCAAGGCGCGCGTCGTGTCCTCGGACCTCAAGGAGTCCGGGCTGCGCGAGATCCTCAACTACGGGCACACCCTCGGCCACGCGATCGAGCTCGCCGAGCGCTACTCGTGGCGCCACGGTGCCGCCGTGAGCGTCGGGATGATGTTCGCCGCCGAGCTCGCCCGCAGCGTGGGGCGGCTCAGCGACGAGGTCGCCGACCGGCACCGGACGATCCTCGCCTCGCTCGGCCTGCCCACCTCGTACCGCGGGGACCGCTGGCAGGCGCTGCTCGACGGGATGCGCCGGGACAAGAAGTCCCGGGGGGACCTCCTGCGCTTCGTCGTGCTCGACGACGTGGCCAAGCCCGGGATCCTCGAGGTCCCGGATACGTCCCTGCTCTTCGCGGCCTACCAGGAAATCTCCGAGGGGTCAGAGGGAACGGCAGCATGATCCTCGAACGGCGCGAATGGCCCGACGCCGGATTCCCCGGTCTCGCCGTCAACCCCGAGACCCTCAGCGCGGAGATCGTCGACGAGGAGCGCTGCGAGGCGGCGCTCTCCACGAGCGACGAGCCCGCCGACCGCGCGATCGTCGAGCTCGCGCGCGGGCACGTCAACAGCGCGGCGGAGATCATCGTCGAGGCCCGCTACCAGGATCCCGAGTCGTTCCAGCTCAAGGTCCTCGAGCTCGACGTCATGCGCGCCGGGAACCGCAACGACCGCGCCGTCGAGCGGGCCCAGCAGCTCCTCGCGGAGACCAAGGGGACCCCGCGCGAGGCGGTCGTCTACCAGTACCTCGGCAAGATCCAGTTCTCGCGCGGGCAGTATGCCGCCGCCGAGTCCGCGTTCTCCAAGGCCCTCGACCTGCGCGTCGCCCAGGCCGCCGACGCGAGCCTCATCTACTCCACGACCGTGGCCCTGGGCCGCGCGCGCGAGCTCCTGGGCGCCCAGGGCTGAGACCGGCGGGCGCCCTTTCGCCTGGTGATTCGCTTGTAGAATGGTCTGCGGACTTCTCCCAGACCGCAGACCAGAGAGGCTTTTCGTGGCAACCACCAACGACATCAAGAACGGCACCGTGCTGAACCTGGACGGCCAGCTGTGGAACGTCATCGAGTTCCAGCACGTCAAGCCGGGCAAGGGCGGTGCCTTCGTGCGCACGAAGCTGCGCAACGTCCTCTCGGGCAAGGTCGTCGACAAGACGTTCAACGCCGGCACGAAGGTCGACACCGCGACCGTGGACCGCCGCGACTACCAGTACCTGTACAAGGACGGCGAGGACTTCGTGTTCATGGACACGGACACCTACGACCAGCTGCACGTCTCAGGCGAGACCGTGGGCGACGCCGCGAACTTCATGCTGGAGAACCAGACGGTCCTCATCGCGCTGCACGACGGCGCCCCGCTCTACATCGAGCTCCCGCCGAGCGTCGTGCTCGAGATCACCTACACCGAGCCGGGCCTCCAGGGCGACCGCTCCTCCGCCGGCACCAAGCCCGCCACCGTCGAGACCGGCTACGAGATCCAGGTCCCGCTCTTCCTCGAGACCGGCACCAAGGTCAAGGTCGACACCCGCGACGGCAGCTACCTGGGACGTGTCAACGACTAGTGAGTGCCCGTGGCAAGGCCCGCTCGCGGGCCGTCGAGATCCTCTTCGAAGCGGAGCAGCGCTCCGCCACGGTGTCTGAGGTCATCCAGCGCCGCCGGGACAACACCGAGCAGCTGATCAACCCGTACACCGTCCAGCTCGTGGACGGCGTCATCGCCAAGCAGGGCCAGATCGACGAGATCCTGAGCACCTACGCCCAGGGCTGGACGCTCGAGCGCATGCCCGCCGTCGACCGCGTGATCCTGCGCGTCGGCGCATGGGAGCTCCTGTTCAACGACGACGTCCCGGACGGGGTCGCCGTGAGCGAGGCCGTGGCCCTGGCCCGGACGCTCTCGACGGACGACTCGCCGGCCTTCGTCAACGGCCTGCTCGGCCGGATCCAGCAGCTCAAGCCGACGCTCCTCGCCTGAGCCGGCGCCGAGGCGGCCCCAAGACGCCAGCGAAGGGCCCCGCACCCGCGGGGCCCTTCGCCGCGCTGCCCGGGCAATGCCCTGGCCGGGCATCAGCTCACAACGGCCGCTGATGGGCCGGGATGCCGGTCACGGCGGCGCGCAGCTGGACGACCCGATCGAGCAGGGCCCGCTCCGTGCTCGCATGCCCGGCGACCTCCCGGCCGCTCAGCACGCGCTGGCGCGTGGAGGCAAGATCCGTCGCGGCGCGGATGAACTGAACCATCTGCGCCCGCCGTCCCACCGAGGCGGCCCAGCGCAGGCCCGCGGAGCGGCCCCGCGGCGTCGCGAGCATGTCGACCTCGAGGGGCGTGAACCAGCCGGCCTCGGCATACTCGACGAGCCGGCGGTGGGTGAGCCGCGCGTCGGCCCGGCGCAGGAGGTAGACGCCGACGACGGAGGCCGCGAAGAGCGGGATCTGCACGACGGCGTAGAGGATGAAGAAGTCCTCCCCGGCCCCGTTCCAGATGTTGTGCAGGAGCATCGCGGGGACGAGCCCGACGCCGAAGGACACGACGGCGAGCCACGGGCTCCAGCGCCGCGCGGCGAGCCCCATGACGAGTCCCGTCGCGCCCGTGAACATCGCGTGAGCGAAGGGGGACAGCACGCCGCGCAGGGTGAAGACGACGGCGAGCGAGGCCGCGGAGCCCTGGGTCTGCTCGTAGAGCCGGCCGAAGTACAGGATGTTCTCGGTGAAGGCGAAGCCCGCGGCGATCGTCATGCCGAAGACGATCCCGTCCACGGGCCCGTCGAAGTACTTGCGGGCCGCCAGTATCAGGATGAGCAGCCCGAGGCCCTTGGCCACCTCCTCGACGATCGGCGCCTGCACCGTGGCCATGAACTCCATGGTCCTGGCCTCATTCGCCCCGGGCGGGCCGAAGGCGGCCATGAAGAGCGGCTGGAGGAGGGTCGTGGCCGCGACCGCGACGGCGGCGCCCCACGCGAGCGCGAAGACGAGGAGCCCGCGCGGCTCCGGCTCCCAGCGGTCGACGGCGAGGACCGCGAGCAGCACGACGCCCAGGGGGAAGAGCGAGAGCACGAAGCCGACGGTGAGTCCGCCGCTGCCGGTCGCGCCGACGAGGAACGGCACGACCAGCGCGAGGCTGCCCACGACGAGCACGGCCCCGGCGACGAGCAGCACGAGCAGTCCCGGGGCCATGGGCGCCCGCCCGGGGAGCGTGGGGATGGCCCGGGCCGCGGGAGCCGAGGCGGGCGGACGCGTGGCCTTCGGATGGGGAACCGCGGCCGGCCGCGGCTCCCTTCGTGACTCCCTCCGGGGCGGCTCTGTCGTCCCCTCCGGGGGCCGTGGCCCCTGCGGCTGAGGATAGCGCGGGGGCGGCACGAATCCGTCGGGATCGTCGGGTGCCTGCCACGGGCCCGGCTGGTTGCTCGTCATGCCTCAAGGCTAGGCCCGCCGACCCCGCCGTGGGGCCGTGACGGCTCTGACAGCCGCGGAATCCGGGGCGATCCCCTGTGGTAGCGTGGAGGGACAGTCTGTCCTTTTTAATTCCGTCCTGTGAGGCGGGGAAAGGGGTCTGCTGTGGCAACTGCCCCTGCAGAACAACAGGGTGACGGCGGCATGCGCCGCATCGTCCTGAGCGCCGGCGACATCGACCGGGCGCTCACGCGCATCGCGCACGAGATCCTCGAGGCCAACAAGGGCCCGGAGGGACTCGTCCTCCTCGGCATCCCGCGCAGGGGCTACCCCCTCGCCGTCCGGCTCGCGGCCAAGCTCGCCGCGGCCGACCCCGCCGTCGACCCCGAGCGCATCGTCGGCCAGCTCGACATCACGATGTTCCGCGACGACCTCGCGCGCCAGCCCACCCGCCCGCCGGCCCGGACCGTCCTGCCTGCGGGCGGCATCGACGACCGCGTCGTGGTCCTCGTCGACGACGTCCTCTTCTCCGGGCGCACCATCCGGGCCGCGCTGGATGCGATCGTGGACCTCGGCCGCCCCCGCAGCGTCCGGCTCGCCGTCCTGGTCGACCGCGGCCACCGGGAGCTGCCCATCCGCGCGGACCACGTGGGCAAGAACCTCCCCACCTCCCGGGCCGAGAAGGTCCGCGTCCGCCTCGCCGAGGTCGACGCCGGGGCCGGCTTCGCGGAGGACCTCGTCGCCATCGAGTCACTCCCCGCGCAGGAGGAGGCCAGGTGAGGCACCTGCTCTCGACCCACGACCTCTCCCGCGCGGACGCGATCCGGATCCTCGACACGGCCGAGGAGATGAGCGCCGTCAACGACCGCGAGGTCAAGAAGCTCCCCGCCCTGCGGGGCCGCACCGTCGTCAACCTCTTCTTCGAGGACTCGACCCGCACGCGCATCTCCTTCGAGGCCGCGGCGAAGCGGCTCTCGGCGGACGTCATCAACTTCGCCGCGAAGGGTTCCTCGGTGTCGAAGGGCGAATCGCTCAAGGACACGGCGCAGACCCTCGAGGCCATCGGCGCGGACGCCGTCGTCATCCGCCACCCCGCCTCCGGCGCGGCGCAGCGGCTCGCGACGACCGACTGGATCAGCGCCGCCGTCGTCAACGCCGGCGACGGCACGCATGAGCACCCCACCCAGGCGCTCCTCGACGCGTTCACGCTGCGCCGGCACTGGGCGAAGCTCGCGGGCACGCCCTCGGGCGGGACGGACCTCGCCGGGGCCAAGGTGACGATCGTCGGGGACGTCCTGCACTCGCGCGTCGCCCGCTCGAACGTGTGGCTCCTCACGACCCTCGGCGCGCAGGTGACCCTCGTGGCCCCGCCCACGCTCCTGCCGATCGGCGTCGAGCACTGGCCGTGCACGGTCGCCTACGACTTCGACGAGGCCATCGACGCCAAGCCCGACGCCATCATGATGCTCCGCGTCCAGGCCGAGCGCATGAATGCCTCCTACTTCCCCTCCACGGGCGAGTACTCGCGCCGGTGGGGGCTCGGCGACGAGCGCTTCGCGCGTCTGGCCGAGCTCGGCCTCGCGGACACCGTGATCCTGCACCCCGGACCCATGGTCCGCGGGCTCGAGATCTCCTCGACGGCGGCCGACTCGGCACGCTCCCAGGTGCTGCGCCAGGTCGCCAATGGCGTCTCGGTGCGCATGGCCGTCCTCTACCTGCTCCTGTCCTCGGGCCTCTACGCCCAGGACGCCACCGCCGCCCACGCCAAGGAGAGCGCATCATGACCGAGCCGACCCGCTTCCTCCTCTCCGGCGCCTCCCTCTACGGCGAGCGGACGGCGGACATCCTCGTCGCCGACGGGCGCATCGCCGAGGTGGGCACGGGTCTGGACGCCTCGGGCGCGTCCGTCGTCGACGCCGACGGACTCGTCGCCCTGCCCGGCCTCGTCGACGTCCACACGCACCTGCGCGAGCCCGGCCGCGAAGACGCCGAGACGGTCGAGACCGGAACCCGCGCCGCGGCGCTCGGCGGCTACACCGCCGTGCACGCAATGGCCAACAGCAACCCCGTCGCGGACACCGCCGGCGTCGTCGAGCAGGTCCAGACCCTCGGCCGCCGCGCCGGCTGGGCCGAGGTCCGGCCCGTCGGCGCCGTGACCGTGGGCCTCGCGGGCGAGCAGCTCGCCGAGCTCGGCGCCATGGCCGACTCCGCGGCGGCCGTGCGCATGTTCTCGGACGACGGCATCTGCGTGCACGACCCCGTGCTCATGCGCCGCGCCCTCGAGTACGTCAAGGCGTTCGACGGCGTCGTGGCCCAGCACGCGCAGGAGCCGCGCCTCACGGCCGGGGCCCAGATGAATGAGGGCATCGTCTCCGCCGTGCTCGGCCTCCCGGGCTGGCCTGCCGTGGCCGAGGAGAGCATCATCGCCCGCGACGTCCTGCTCGCTGCGCACGTCGGCTCGCGACTGCACGTGTGCCACGTCTCGACGGCCGGCTCGGTCGAGATCATCCGCTGGGCCAAGGCGCGCGGGATCGACGTCACCGCCGAGGTCACGCCGCACCACCTGTGGCTCACCGACGAGCTCGCGCGCACCTACAACCCGGTCTACAAGGTCAACCCGCCGCTGCGCACGGACGACGACGTGCAGGCTCTCCGCGCGGCCCTCGCCGACGGCACGATCGACGTCGTCGGCACCGACCACGCCCCGCACCCGAGCGAGCACAAGGAGTGCGAGTGGGCGCAGGCGGCGATGGGCATGACCGGGCTCGAGACCGCGTTGAGCGTCGTGCAGCACACGATGGTCGAGAGCGGCCTCATGACGTGGCGCGACGTCGCGCGGACGATGTCCGAGGTGCCTGCGCGCATCGGCCGCGTGGCCGACCAGGGCCGACCGATCGCGGCGGGCGAGCCCGCGCACCTGACGCTCGTCGACCCTGCCGCCCGCTGGACGGTGGACCCTGCCGTGCAGGCCACGAAGGGGCGCAACTCGCCCTTCGCGGGCCGCGAGCTGCCGGGCCGGGTCGTCGCGACGTTCTACGCGGGGCATCCGACCGTCCTGGACGGTGCCCTCAACACGCCCCACCCGGCGGCCGAGTCCGCCGGGGCGCGCTGATGGAGCGTCTCGGCCCGGGCCTGCTCATGCTGGCCCTCGCCCTCGCGCTGATGGGGCTCGTCCTCGTCGGCTGGCGGGGGAGGCTGCGCCGGCAGTCCGGGATCGCGGCACCGGCGCCCGTGCCGGACGCGGCGGGCCTCGGGGCGGAGCGGCTGCGCTGCAGCGGGCAGTACGTCGTCACGACGGGCGCGGGCGACTGGCTGGACCGGATCGCCGTGCACAGGCTCGGCGTGCGCACGGCCGCGGACGCCGTCGTGCACGACGCCGGGCTCGTGCTCGAGCGCTCCGGCGCGCCGGACGTGTTCATCTCCGCGGGCGACCTGGACGGCGTCCGGCTCGAGGCGGGCATGGCCGGGAAGTTCGTCGAGGAGGGCGGGCTCGTGGTCGTGTCCTGGCGCCTCGGAGGCACGGCCGTGGACACGGGGTTCCGGCCGCGCTACGCACAGGAGAAGAATGCCCTCGTGGCAGCAATCGGGGATTTGGTACGGACCGCGCCGCGTGACGGCGACGGCGAGGGAAAGAGTGAGCAGTGACTGAGAAGGGTACGAACCTGCGGACGGCCACGACACGGCAGCCGGCCGTGCTCGTCCTGGAGGACGGGCGCGCGTTCCGCGGCCACAGCTACGGGGCCGTCGGCACGAGCCTCGGCGAGGCGGTCTTCGCGACCGGCATGACCGGCTACCAGGAGACCATCACCGATCCCTCGTACGCCCGCCAGATCGTGGTGCAGACCGCGCCGCACATCGGCAACACGGGCGTCAACGGCGAGGACGCCGAGTCCCGCCGGATCTGGGTCGCCGGGTACGTGGTCCGCGACCCCGCGCGGCTCCCCTCGAACTGGCGCAGCGAGCGCAGCCTCGATACGGAGCTCGAGGAGCAGGGGATCGTCGGCATCCAGGGGGTCGACACCCGAGCCATCACGCGCCACCTGCGCGAGCACAAGACCATGCGCGCCGGCATCTTCTCCGGCGACGCCGCCCGGCGCAGCGACGCCGAGCTGCTCGAGACGGTGCTCGCCTCGCTTCCCATGGAGGGCTCGCGCCTGGCCGAGGAGGTCAGCATCGACACGGCCTACACGGTCGAGCCCGCCGACCACGGCTGGGACGGCGAGCCGCGCTTCACGATCGCCGCGATCGACCTCGGCATCAAGTCCATGACCCCGCACCGGTTCGCCGAGCGCGGCGTGCGCGTGCACGTCCTGCCGGCCACGGCGACGCTCGAGGACGTCGAGGCGGTCCGCCCGGACGGGTTCTTCATGTCCAACGGCCCCGGCGACCCCGCGACGGCGGACGCCCAGGTCGGGCTCCTGCGCCAGGTCCTGGACAGCCGCCTGCCCTACTTCGGCATCTGCTTCGGCAACCAGATCCTCGGCCGGGCCCTCGGCTTCGGCACCTACAAGCTGCGCTACGGCCACCGCGGGATCAACCAGCCGGTCATGGACCGCCGCACGGGCAAGGTCGAGATCACGAGCCAGAACCACGGCTTCGCCGTGGACGCCCCGCTCGACGGCGCCCCCGTGGCCCCGGAGGAGCGCTACGGCCGCGTCGAGGTCTCGCACATCAGCCTCAACGACCAGGTCGTCGAGGGCCTCGCGTGCCTCGACATCCCGGCCTTCTCGGTCCAGTACCACCCCGAGGCCGCGGCCGGCCCGCACGACGCCGCGTACCTCTTCGACCGCTTCATCGACCTGATGGAACAGTCCACGTCAGCCACCCCCCGCACCCCCGAGACCGAGGAAGCGAAGTAATGCCGAAGCGTACGGATCTCAAGAGCGTCCTCGTCATCGGGTCCGGCCCGATCGTCATCGGCCAGGCCGCCGAGTTCGACTACTCCGGCACGCAGGCGCTGCGCGTGCTCAAGGAGGAGGGCCTGCGGGTCATCCTCGTCAACTCCAACCCGGCCACGATCATGACCGACCCGGAGTTCGCCGACGCGACCTACGTCGAGCCGATCACCCCCGACGTCGTCGAGAAGATCATCGCCAAGGAGCGCCCGGACGCCGTCCTGCCGACCCTCGGCGGGCAGACCGCGCTCAACACCGCGATCGCGCTCGACAAGGCCGGCGTGCTCGCGAAGTACGACGTCGAGCTCATCGGCGCGAACATCGCCGCGATCGAGCTCGGCGAGGACCGCGAGAAGTTCAAGGGCGTCGTCGAGCGCTGCGGCGCCGAGAGCGCCAAGAGCCACATCATCCACACCATGGACGAGGCCCTCGCCGCGGCCGAGGACCTCGGCTACCCGATGGTCGTCCGGCCGTCCTTCACGATGGGCGGCCTGGGCTCCGGCCTGGCCTACGACGAATCCGACCTGCGCCGGATCGTCGGCCAGGGCCTCCAGTACAGCCCGACGACCGAGGTGCTCCTCGAGGAGAGCATCCTCGGCTGGAAGGAGTACGAGCTCGAGATGATGCGCGACAAGAACGACAACGTCGTGGTCGTGTGCTCGATCGAGAACTTCGACCCGGTCGGCGTCCACACCGGCGACTCGATCACGGTCGCCCCGGCCCTGACCCTGACCGACCGCGAGTACCAGAAGCTGCGCGACGTCGCGATCGCCGTCATCCGCGAGGTCGGCGTCGACACGGGCGGGTGCAACATCCAGTTCGCCGTCGATCCGAAGACGGGCCGCGTCGTCGTCATCGAGATGAACCCGCGCGTGTCCCGCTCCTCGGCGCTCGCGTCGAAGGCCACGGGCTTCGCGATCGCGAAGATCGCCACGAAGCTCTCGCTCGGCTACACGCTGGACGAGATCCCCAACGACATCACCCAGAAGACGCCGGCGAGCTTCGAGCCGACCCTGGACTACGTCGTCGTCAAGGTCCCGCGGTTCGCGTTCGAGAAGTTCCCGGCCGCGGACCCGACGCTCACCACGACCATGAAGAGCGTCGGCGAGGCCATGGCCCTGGGCCGCAACTTCACCGAGGCCCTGCAGAAGGCGCTCCGCTCGCTCGAGCAGAAGGGCGCCCAGCTCGACTTCTCCTCCGTGCCGGAGTACGAGGTCCCCGAGCTCGTCGAGCAGGCCAAGCGCCCCACGACCGACCGCCTCGCCCAGGTGCAGCGGGCCCTCCTCGGCGGAGCGAGCGTCGACGAGCTCTACGCGGCGACGGGCATCGACCCGTGGTTCCTCGACCAGCTGCAGCTGCTCAACGAGGTCGCGGCCGAGATCAAGGCGTCCTCAGCGCTGACCGAGGAGACCCTCCGCCTGGCCAAGCGCCACGGCTTCTCCGACGAGCAGATCGCCGCGCTCACGCACTCGACCGCAGCCGTCGTGCGCGGCGTGCGGCAGGCCCTCGGCGTCCGCCCCGTCTACAAGACCGTGGACACGTGCGCGGCCGAGTTCGCTGCCTACACCCCGTACCACTACTCGTCCTACGACGAGGAGGACGAGGTGGGCCTGCACGCGAAGCCCTCGGTCATCATCCTCGGCTCCGGCCCGAACCGCATCGGCCAGGGCATCGAGTTCGACTACTCGTGCGTGCACGCCTCCATGGCCCTGCGCAAGGCCGGGTACGAGACGGTCATGGTCAACTGCAACCCGGAGACGGTCTCGACCGACTACGACGTCTCGACCCGCCTGTACTTCGAGCCGCTCACGCTCGAGGACGTGCTCGAGGTCATCGCGGCCGAGGAGCGCACGGGCGGCGTCCTGGGCGTCTTCGTCCAGCTCGGCGGCCAGACCCCGCTCAAGCTCGCCCAGCAGCTCGCCGACGCCGGCGTGCCGATCCTCGGCACCTCGCCCGAGGCGATCGACCTCGCCGAGCACCGCGGCGCCTTCGCCAAGGTCCTCGACGACGCCGGGCTGATCTCCCCGAAGAACGGCACGGCGGTGTCCTTCGAGGAGGCCAAGCGGATTGCGGACGAGATCGGCTACCCGGTCCTCGTACGCCCGTCCTACGTGCTCGGCGGCCGCGGCATGGAGATCGTCTACGACGAGGCCAACCTCTCCCGGTACATCGCCAACGCGACCGAGATCACCCCGGACCACCCGGTCCTCATCGACCGCTTCCTCGAGGACGCCGTCGAGATCGACGTCGACGCCCTCTACGACGGGCGTGACCTCTACCTCGGCGGCATCATGGAGCACATCGAGGAGGCCGGCATCCACTCGGGCGACTCCGCGTGCGTCCTGCCGCCCGTGACGCTCGGGGAGAACGTCGTCGAGCGTGTGCGCACCGCCACGGAGGCGATCGCGCAGGGCGTCGGCGTCCGCGGCCTCATCAACATCCAGTTCGCGCTCGCCTCGGACGTCCTCTACGTGCTCGAGGCCAACCCGCGCGCCTCCCGCACCGTTCCCTTCGTCTCGAAGGCCACGGGTGTTCAGCTCGCGAAGGCCGCCGCGCTCATCGGCACCGGCGTGACCATCAACCAGCTGCGCACCGCGTACCGCATGCTGCCCGAGGAGGGCGACGGCGCACACGTGCCGGTCAACGCCCCGGTCGCCGTGAAGGAGGCCGTGCTGCCGTTCAGCCGGTTCCGCACCCCCGAGGGCACGGTCGTGGACAGCCTGCTCGGTCCCGAGATGCGCTCGACCGGCGAGGTCATGGGCATCGACAAGCACTTCGACACGGCGTTTGCGAAGAGCCAGGCGGGGGCCAACAACGCCCTGCCGACGTCGGGCCGCGTGTTCGTCTCGGTCGCGAACCGCGACAAGCGCTCCGTGATCCTCGGCGTGAAGAAGCTCGCGGACCTCGGCTTCGAGATCCTCTCGACCGGGGGAACGGCCGCCGTCCTGCGCCGCAACGGCATCCAGGCCACGGTGGTGCGCAAGGTCGGCGAGGGTCCCGGCCCTGCCGGCGTGGATGGGGGCGAGGGCACGATCGTCGACCTCATCAACGACGGCGGGATCGACATGGTCTTCAACACGCCCTCGGGCGGGGCCGCGCGCGGTGACGGCTACGAGATCCGCGCCGCCGCGACGTCGAACGGCAAGCCATGCATCACGACGGTCGCGGAGTTCAACTTCGCGGTCCTCGCGATCGAGGCCATGCGCAGCTTCGAGTGGAGCGTCACGAGCCTCCAGGAGCACGCGGCGGCGGTGCGCGGCGAGCCCGGCGCGGCGCAGGCGGCGCCGGCTGCGACGGTGTCCTCGGCGACTGGGGTCGCCGGTGCCTGACGCGCCCAGCGTGCCGGCGGAGACCGCCGCCGTGCACCGTGCCCCCTTCGGGGAGCGTCTCGGCGACGCCGTCGCCGAGCGCGGCCCGCTGTGCGTCGGCGTCGACCCGCACCCCTCGCTGCTCGCGGCGTGGGGGCTCGCGGACGACGCCGACGGGCTGCGCCGCTTCTCGCTCACCGTCGTCGAGGCGGTCGCCCCGGTCGCGGCCGCGCTCAAGCCGCAGGTCGCGCTCTATGAGCGGCACGGCTCGGCCGGCATCGCGGTGCTCGAGGAGCTCCTCGCGGCCTCGGCGGATGCCGGCCTGCTCACGATCGCCGATGCCAAGCGCGGGGACATCGGCTCGACCATGGCGGCGTACGCGGACGCGTGGCTGCGCGAGGGCTCCCCGCTCGCGGCCGACGCCGTGACCCTGAGCCCGTACCTCGGCTTCGAGTCGCTGCGCCCGGCCCTCGACCTCGCGGCCGAGACCGGCCGCGGCGCGTTCGTCCTCGCGCTGACCTCGAACCCCGAGGGCGCGTCGGTGCAGCACGTCGGCGGCGGGGGTCCGGACGGCTCCGTCGCTCGGCGCATCGCCGAGGCCGCCGCCGCGGAGAACAGGCGCTACGCCGCGTCCGCGGCGGGCCAGGGTTCCGTCGGGCTCGTGGTCGGCGCGACGGTGGGCGACGCCGTCGGCCGCCTCGGCCTCGACCTCGCCGCGATGGGTGGCCCGATCCTCGCCCCGGGCCTCGGCGCCCAGGGCGCGACGGCCGCCGTCCTGCGCGAGACCTTCGGCGCCGCCTACCCGCAGGTGCTGGGGACGTCGAGCCGCGAGATCCTCGCGGGCGGGCCGAGCGCCGCGGGCGTGCGTGAGCGCGCCGAGCGCACGCTCGCCGAACTCGCGGCCTGAACCCACTGGCGGCGGCCGGCACGGGCCGCCCCTGCCGCACTCGCGAACCGGCCCCCCGCGCCGTTGCCAAGCGCGCGGGGTCCGGCTAGGTTGACCATGCCCCGGGGTGACGGGCCCCGGGCGGGCCCCTCGCGGGCACGGCCCCAGTCAGCCTCCGGAGGTAGCGCCGTGGTCCTGAATCCGTTGACCCCCCAGCAGCGGGCCGAGGCCCTCGCGAAGGCCACCGCCGCGCGCGCGGTGCGGGCCGAGGCCAAGTCCGGGCTCCGCCATGGGACGCTCGCCGTGGGCGAGCTGCTCGAGCGGGCGCGCGAGGACGAGGCCCTGGCCCGGCTCAAGGTCACGGACATGCTCGAGTCCCTGCACGGGATCGGCAGCGTGCGGGCCCTGGCCATCCTCGATGCCCTCGGCATCGCCCCGAGCCGCCGCCTGCGCGGGCTCGGGGTCCACCAGCGGCGCGCGCTGGTAGATTTTCTGGGAGCGCATGAGCGCGAGAACTGACACGGAAGGACAGCGTGGAGCACATCGAAGGCCATGAGCCGGACAGGGCCCGTGCCAAGGAGAGCTGGCTGACGGTCCTCGCGGGTCCGACCGCCGTCGGCAAGGGCACCGTCTCGACCTACATCCGGGACACCTACCCGGAGGTCTGGCTCTCGGTCTCGGCGACCACGCGCGAGCCGCGCCCGGGCGAGACCGACGGCGTCCACTACTTCTTCAAGACCGCCGAGGAGTTCGACCGCCTCGTCACCGAGGGCGCCTTCCTCGAGTGGGCCGTTGTCCACGGGAAGAACCGCTACGGGACCCTGCGCAGCTCTGTCGAGGAGGCGATCGCCGAAGGGCGCCGGGTCCTGCTCGAGATCGACCTCCAGGGCGCCCGCCAGGTCAAGGAGGCGATGCCCGGGGCGCGCTTCGTGTTCCTGGCCCCTCCGAGCTGGGAGGAGATGGTCCGCAGGCTCGTCGGGCGGGGCACGGAGAGCCCCGAGGAACAGCAGCGCCGCCTCGAAACGGCTAAAATAGAACTCGCTGCCGAGCCGGAGTTCGATTTCACCGTCGTCAACGACGATGTCCGGCGGGCAGCGGACGAGCTTGTGTCACTCATGGGGCTGACCCCGCACGCCCGCCAGTCGACGCGCTAGCGTCGCCGGTCCCTGTCTACTTGATCAGAGCATTGGAGAACCCGTGTCCGCGAATTCCGAAGGCATCATCAACCCGCCCATCGACGACCTCCTGACGAAGTCCGACTCCAAGTACGGCCTCGTGATCTTCGGCGCCAAGCGCGCCCGCCAGATCAACGCCTACTACGCCCAGCTGCACGAGGGCCTCTTCGAGTACGTCGGTCCCCTCGTCGACACGCGTCTGAACGAGAAGCCGCTCTCCATCGCGCTGCGCGAGATCAACGACGGCCTGCTCGTCGCCAACCGCGCCGAGGAACCGGCCGAGGGCGACCAGGGCTAGCGGAAGCAGCGGAAAGGAGCGCGGGGGAGTGCGCATCGTCCTCGGCGTGGGCGGCGGGATCGCCGCCTACAAGGCGGCCTCGCTCCTGCGCCTCTTCACGGAGGCCGGCCACGAGGTCACGGCGGTCCCCACGGAGGCCGCCCTCGCCTTCGTCGGCAAGGCCACGTGGGAGGCCCTCTCCGGCCGGTCCGTGCGCACGGACGTGTTCGAGGCGGTTGAGACCGTCAACCACGTCCGGCTCGGGCACGAGGCCGAGCTCGTCGTCGTCGCCCCCGCGACCGCGGACCTGCTCGCGCGCGCAGCCGGCGGCCACGCCGACGACCTGCTCACGAACACCCTCCTCGTCGCCACGTGCCCGGTGCTCATGGCCCCGGCCATGCACACCCAGATGTGGCACCACCCCGCGACCCAGGCCAACATCGCGATCCTGCGCGAGCGCGGCGTGACCGTCCTGGACCCCGCCGTCGGGCGCCTCACGGGCGCCGACACCGGCCCGGGGCGCCTCCCGGAGCCCGAGGAGATCTTCGCCGCGGCGCTCGCCCTCGTGGCACGCGCAGCGCACGACGGCGCTACCTCCTCCGGAGGTGAAGTCACAGCAGGGGACGCCGCCGCGGGGGAGCAGCTCGCCGGGCGACGGCTGCTCGTCTCCGCGGGCGGCACGCGGGAGCCGATCGACCCCGTCCGCTTCCTCGGCAACCGCTCCTCGGGCAAGCAGGGCGCCGCGATCGCGGCGGCGGCCCTGCGCGCGGGCGCGAGCGTGACCTTCGTCGCGGCCCACCTCGACGTCGAGCCGCCCGCCGGGGCCGAGACCGTCCGCGTCGAGACGGCCCTCGAGCTGCGCGACGCGATGCACGAGCACGCGCCCGCGGCCGACGCGATCGTCATGGCCGCCGCCGTCGCCGACTTCCGGCCCGCCCAGCAGCACGGGAGCAAGATCAAGAAGCAGGACAACGCCGCCGACCCCGTCATCACCCTCGTGCGCAACCCCGACATCCTCGCCGAACTCGTCGAGCGCCGCAACGCCGAGGGGCGTGGGCAGCTCATCGTCGGCTTCGCCGCCGAGACGGGGGACGCCGGCGCGGGCGTCCTCGAGTACGCCCAGGCCAAGCTCGCGCGCAAGGGCTGCGAGCTGCTCGTCGTCAACGAGGTCGGCACAGACCGCGTTTTCGGGCTCGACGAGAACAGTGTGACGATCCTCGCACGCGACGGGTCCGAGCCCGAGCACGCGGCGGGAAGCAAGGACGACGTCGCGGACGCCGTCGTACGCCGTGTGACGCGGGAGCTCGCCTCCCGCGCGGGAGGCGGCACCGCAACCAGTAAGGTAGACCAGTGACCCACGCACCTCATGCCGCAGTCGGCCATGCCTCCGACTCGACCGCCCTGCGCCTCTTCACGTCCGAATCCGTGACGGAGGGGCACCCGGACAAGATCTGCGACCAGATCAGCGACGCGATCCTCGACGCCCTGCTCGCGGTCGACCCCGAGTCCAAGGTCGCCGTCGAGACGATGGCCACGACGGGCCTCGTGCATGTCGCCGGCGAGGTCACGACCGACGCCTACGTCGAGATCCCGCAGATCGTGCGGAACACGATCCTCGGCATCGGCTACGACTCCTCGGCCAACGGCTTCGACGGCGCGCGCTGCGGCGTCTCCGTCTCGATCGGGCAGCAGTCCTCGGACATCTTCGAGGGCGTGTTCCACTCGCTCGAGTCCCGCGAGGGCATCTCGGAGGACGAGTACGACCTCCAGGGCGCCGGCGACCAGGGCCTCATGTTCGGCTACGCGTCCGACGAGACCGCCAGCTACATGCCGACGCCGATCTGGCTCGCGCACCGCCTCTCCGAGCGGCTGACCGATGTGCGCAAGAGCGGCGAGCTCCCGTACCTCCGCCCGGACGGCAAAACCCAGGTCACCGTCGGCTACGACGGCGACCGCCCCGTGAGCGTCGAGACGGTCGTGATCTCGAGCCAGCACGCCGAGGGGACCCAGCTCGCGACGCTGCGCGCGGACCTCTCCGAGCACGTCATCCGCCCCGTCCTCGAGGCGAGCCAGCTCGAGACGGAGCACGTGCGCAACATCCTCAACCCCGCGGGCGCCTTCATCATCGGGGGCCCGGTGGGAGACGCCGGCCTCACCGGCCGCAAGATCATCGTCGACACGTATGGCGGCTTCGCGCGCCACGGCGGCGGGGCCTTCTCGGGCAAGGACCCGTCGAAGGTCGACCGCTCGGCCGCGTATGCGATGCGCTGGGTCGCCAAGAACGTCGTCGGGGCCGGGCTCGCGCGCCGCGCCGAGGTCCAGGTCGCGTACGCGATCGGCCAGGCGCGTCCGGTGGGCATCTACGTCGAGACCTTCGGCACCGAGAGCGTCGACCCGCTGCGGATCAGCGCCGCGATCAACGAGATCTTCGACCTGCGCCCCAAGGCGATCATCGAGGCCCTCGACCTCAAGCGGCCCATCTACGCCAAGACGGCCGCGCACGGCCACTTCGGCCGCGACGAGCCGGACTTCACGTGGGAGCGCCTCGACCGGGTCCAGGACCTCAAGGACTTCTTCGACGCCTAGGACTGTCGGTGGCGCATGATGGACTGCCCTCGTGAGCCAAGGAGTTGACGTGCCCGCGCAGCCTTCCGGGGCAGAGCCCGTCCAGCCGTCGCTGCTGAGCGGCTTCCCCGCGGCGCCGCCGCCTCCGACGGGCCCGCGGGCCGCCGCGTCGCTGCCCGTGGCGCGCGTCTGCGTCGAGTCCCCCCTGCCGCAGCTCGACCGGCCGTTCGACTACCTCGTCACCGTGGAGCTCGACGCCGCCGCGGTCCCGGGCGTGCGCGTGCGCGTGCGCATCGCCGGGCAGGAGCACGCGGGGTTCCTCCTCGAGCGGCGCGAGACCTCCGACGCGGGCGTGACGCTCGCGCCCCTCGCCGCCGTCCTCTCGCCCCTGCCCGTGCTCGCCCCCGAGATCGCGGCGCTCGCCACCGCCGTCGCCGAGCGGTGGGCGGGGGCGCTCGGAGACGTGCTGCGCTTCGCGGTCCCGCCCCGCGCTGCCAAGGTCGAGGCTCAGTTCGCCTCCGCCGCGGCCGCCCGCGCCGACGCCCCCGGGGGCGAGGATGGGGCTGGTGACGGGGCGGCTCCCGGCCCCGAGGCGCCCGATGCAGAGGGTGCCGCTCTCCCGGGGCCGACCGCCGGTCCTGGCGACGACGCCGGCTGGGCCGCCCTCCGGCACGGCCCGGCGTTCCTGCGCCACCTTGCCGCGGGCGGCAGCCCCCGCGCCGTCCTCCAGGCGGTCCACGGCTACGGGCCTGCGGGCTGGCCCGCGACGGTGGCCCGCGCGGTCGCCGCCGCCCTCGCCTCGGGCCGCGGCGCCCTGGTCGTCGTCCCCGACCGCCGCGACCTCGCCCGCGTCCACGCCGCCGTCGAGCGCGCCGTGCCGGGCGAGCGCGTCGTCCGCCTCTCGGCCGAGGACGGCCCGAGCACGCGCTCGCGCGCCTTCCTCGAGCTCCTCACCGGCCGGGCGCGGGTCGCCGTCGGCATGCGCGGCGCCGTGTTCGGCCCGGTGCGGGATCTCGGCCTCATCGTCTGCTGGGACGACGGCGACGACCTCCACGCCGAGCCCCGCGCCCCGTACTTCCATGCCCGCGAGGTGCTCCTCCTGCGCGCCGAGCAGGCCGGGTGCGCGCTCCTGCTCGCGGGGCACAGCGTCTCCGCCGAGGCCGAGCGGCTCGTCGCCTCCGGCTGGCTGCAGCGGATCGCGGCCGAGCGGCCGACCCTGCGCCGTGAGCTGGCCCGGGTCACGAGCACCGCGGACAGCGTCGAGTCGGCCCGCGATCCGCTCGCCCGCGTCGCCCGCCTGCCGCACGCGGCGTGGCAGCTGGCCCGCGAGGCGCTCGCGCGCGGGCCGGTCCTCGTCCAGGTCGCCCGGGCGGGGTATGCGCCGTCGCTCGCGTGCGCGGCCTGCCGCGAGCCCGCCCGCTGCCGGCACTGCTCGGGCCCCCTCGCCGAGCAGGCCTCGGGGCGCGAGCGGCTCGTCGCGTGCCGGTGGTGCGGCATCCCCGAGCTCGACTTCTCCTGCCGGTCCTGCGGGGGCCGCAGCCTGCGCCGCAGCACCGTGGGTGCCCTGCGCACGGCCGAGGAGCTCGGCCGGGCGTTCCCCGGCGCCGTCGTCGTGACGTCCTCGGGGGATGCGGTCAAGGACGAGGTGCCGGACGCCCCTGCGCTCGTCGTCGCGACCGTCGGCGCCGAGCCGGTCGCGCCCTCGGGCTACGCGGCGGCAGTCCTGCTCGACGGCGAGGCCCTGCTCCGGCGGGAGTCCCTGCGCGCGGGGGAGGAGGCCCTGCGCCGGTGGCTCAACGCCGTGGCCCTCGTCCGCCCGGTCCGGGACGGGGGACGGGCCGTGATCACGGCGGGGGACAGCGAGGCCGTCGACGCGCTCGTCCGCTGGGACCCGGCCGGCTTCGCCGCACGCGAGCTCGGCCTGCGGCGCGAGCTCGGCCTGCCGCCGGCGGTCCGGGTCGCGGCCGTGACGGGAGCGCGCGCCGACGTCGAGGCGTTCCTCGCCGCCGCCGCCGGGGTCACGGGCCTTCCGGGGGTCCGCACGGTCGGACCGGTCGACGTCGCGCCGCTGCCGGCGCCGGACGCTCAGGATGCACAGAGGGACTCGCGCGCGCTCGTCTTCTTCCCCATCGGCGAGGGGGCGGCCGTCACCCGCGGGCTCCGGTCCGCGCGGATCTCGCAGGCCGCCCGGCGGACGGCCGGCCCCGTGCAGCTGCGCGTCGACGCCCCCGACGTCCTCTGAGGGCGCATCCGGCGTCGGCGCCACTGGATGCTGGCGATTCTCTCCTGGGATCAGCTCTTCTCAGGTGCCGCTCGTGCCGGTCGATGCAAGCCCTGCCAGATGGAGCGCATTCGCCAGGACAAGCAGAACGAAGCTGGCGGCAGCGGCGACGAACGCCCGATTGGTCCAGTTCGCCCTGACACGCATGAACCTCGCCATGACGGTGATCTGGTGGAGACGCACTTGGGTTTCGAGCTCCTCGGTCACCTGGCCGGCCGCGTCCTGGAAGTCCGCCGGGTCGACCTCCGCGATGCGCGCCCAGGACCAGAGGTGACCGACGCCCACCGAAGCCGGCCGAGGACTGGAACCGCGACGGACATGGAGTGCGATGAGGGCGCAGGTCACCGAGGCAGCAAGCAGCGCGAGAGCGAGCAGGACGATGGAGCCGACGACGGGACCGGCAAGGGCGGCACTCCTGGCAACCTCATCCGGCGAAGTGGACACCACCGCTCCGATGGCCGAGGCGATGAGCCCGTCCAGGGTGAGGACCATCTGCGCGCGACCGTACAAGTCCCGATTGTTGGTGAGCAGGTCCTCGTGCAGGCTTCGGGCAAAGGCCAGTGCGGGCGGCGTCGGTGCTTCCTCGTGGCTCATCCCGCCACCTGCAGGATCTCCGCCGTCATTGCATTCCCTGCCCGCCCACTGTCCCCAGCCATACTGCGAGCGTAAGGAGCAAGGCCGGTGCACAACAGATTCGGAGCAAAGGCCCCGGGTCTAACTTGCCTCCACGATCGCCGAATTCGGCGACGCCTTACCAGGACGCGCCGTTCATGATGGAGTGCTAGGTGAATCCGACGGTTGGCGGCTCGTCGCATTCCGCTGGAAGTGGACTGGGGGGACCATGAAGCGCATTGTCGTATGCTGCGACGGCACGTGGGATCTGCCGGACCAGATGACAGACGGCTGTCGGGGCCCCACGAACGTGGTCAAGCTCTTCCGGGCTTTGGCCCGCCATGACAGGAGGGGCGTGGAGCAGCGCCGTTTCTACATTCGAGGTGTCGGGACGGGCCGGTGGGACCGGATCCGGGGCGGAGCCTTCGGGTTCGGCCTTTCCCGCAACGTCCGCAGGGCGTACAGGAAGATCGTCGAGAGCTTCGAACCCGGCGACGAGATCTTCCTGATCGGCTTCAGCCGCGGGGCGTTCACGGCCCGCAGCACAGCGGGCCTCATCCGGAACTGCGGATGGCTTCGCCCAGAGCACGCGGACCGGCTGGACGAGGCCTATGCGCTCTACATGGAGCGGAGCCCAACAGGCGCTGGCAGTTCCACGACACCGACCTCTCCACCAAAGTCGACTTCGCCTTCCAGGCCCTTTCCATTGACGAGAAGCGGAAGCCCTTCCAACCGACGCTCTGGCGCCAGCAGGCTGAGGCCCGCGGCCACCAGCATCTGGAGCAGGTCTGGTTTTTCGGAACCCACTGCGACGTGGGGGGAGGCAATCCCGAACCGTCGCTGTCCGATGTGCCCCTGGTGTGGATCGCGCAACGGCTCCAGTCCCTCTGCGGGCTCGCCTTCAAGGGCTTCCCGTCCACGCACCCGAACCCGCTCGGACCGCTCACCGAATCCCAGACCGGATTCTGGTGCGTCCTGCCTCCATATCCGAGGCCGATCGGTGCGGCGGACCATGAACGCATTGCCTCCACGGCGCTACGGCGGTACGAGATGGACGACGACTACAGTCCGTCGAACCTGATCGCCCATCTCGACGACCCCCATCGGTTCGTCGAGATGGGAGAGCGCCGGCCCGGCGACCACTCTGCGCAAGGGTGATCTGCTGGAGCTTCACCAACGTGGTGTCGTCCGACTCCGGCAGTTCCGTTCCCGCCGTCAAGTACGCTTTAGGCGCACTTGGCGGCCGGAACTGGACTGCGGGACGGCCGAGGGCCGGACGCGACGAGCACGAGGCGTTCGTCACCGGCCCGCGCGTTGCGGGCCCGGTCAGCGGTCCCCGGCGCCGCGCCCGAGGCGCCCGAGCCAGCCGGGCCGGCGTCGGCCGCGGGAGGCGAACTCCGCCCGCGCGTCCTCCGCCGCGGCGAGCAGCGCCTCCGCCGACCGGTCCCAGCTGAACTCCCCGGCCCGGGCCAGGGCGGCGCGCGAGGCCGTCTCCCACGCCCCGGGCGCCTCGAGGGCGCGCACCGCGGCGGCGAACTCGGCGGGGGAGTCGGGATCGACGAGGGCCGTCCCGGTACCGCCGACCTCGCGGAAGATCGGGATGTCGCTTGCGATGACGGGGGTGCCGAGGCTCATGGCCTCGACGAGCGGGAGGCCGTAGCCCTCGGAGCGCGAGAGGCTCACGAGCGCAGTCGCGCGCAGCAGAAGCCCCTCGTACTCCGCCTCGCTCACGCCGTTGTGGAACACGAGCCGAGCCCCGGCGGGGGCGAGCGCCTCGAGCTCGGCGCGGCGGGCGAGGCTGATCCGGCTCAGGAGATGGAGCTCGTACTCGGGGAGGTCCCGCATGCCGGCGATGGCCGTCTCGACGTTCTTGTACGGCATGAACGAGCCCATGTAGACGAGCATGCGTTCTGCGCCTCCGTCGGACGCCCGCGGAGCGCGGCCCGGCTGCGGGGCGTTGCCGACGATGCGCACGGGCCGCCGGGTGAGCCGCTTGCCGGCCATGAGCGCCTCAGTCGTGTGGCTCACGGTGGCGACGACGTCCGCGCGGTCGAGCAGGAGCCGCTGCGGCCAGTACGCCATGTGGTAGAGGCGCCAGAGCAGGCGGACGGGGGCAGGCAGGAAGCCGGGCGGCTGCGGGTGCACGTAGTAGATGAGGTCGTGCAGCGTGAGGATGAGCGGGTACCGGCGCCCCCACGTGCCCATGGTCTGCATGGGGCAGAAGACGACGTCCGGCGCGAGCCGGTTGACCCGCGCGGCGATGAACAGCTCGGCGGGGGAGAGCGGGCTCGAGACCAGGACGTGCGGCACGGCGGGCAGGAGGGCGAGCTGGCGCTCGTCGCTGACAAGCATCGCGACGTCGGCGCGCTTCGCGACGGCCTCGATGAGGCTCGCGCCGTAGCGGCTGATCCCGTCGTGCTGGTCGGTGCGCGTGAAGCGCGCGTCGATCAGGATCCTCACGCGGCGGCCTCCTCGAGGAATGCGGTGATCGCCGCGGCGGCCGGCTGCGGCGTCTCGTAGTGGATCAGATGCCCGACGCCGGGGATGACGGTCAGGCGCGCGTCCGGCAGGAGCGACGCGAACCGGCGGACGTCCGGCAGGTGCGCGACCTCGTCGCGGTCGCCGGCGATGAGCAGCACGGGAAGCGCGAGGCCGTCCGGGGCCTCGGCGGCGTGGTGCGAGATGGAGGCCTTGAACGCCTCGAGGAGCATCGAGCGCGAGGCGAACTCGCTGAAGTGCTCCTCGTGCTGGGCGTGGACGAAGCGGCGCAGGTCCGGCTCGCGCGTCTTGGCCATCGTCTCGCTCATGACGCGCACGATCGCCGGCGAGCGCAGGAGCGCCGCGCCGGCCCGCTCGGGGAGCCGCGCCGCGGCCCAGTAGTAGAGCTCGGCGAGCCGGCTCATGATCGCCTGCGGCCCCTCGAGGGCGGGCGCCGAGATCGGGTTGACGAGGACGAGCCGCGTGAACCGCCCCGGGTGCGCCGCGAGGAAGTGGGACGTGACGATCGAGCCGAAGGAGTGGCCGAGGAGGACCGTCTCGGGGCCGAGCCCGAGGGCGTCCGCGAGGGCGCCGAGCCACGCGCCGTAGCCCGCGATGTCGTGCCGGCCCTCCGCGAGGACGTCCGAGGCGCCGAAGCCGGGCAGGTCTGGCATGACGACCCGGACGCCCGGGAGGGCATCCACGACGCGCAGGAGGCCGTGGTGCGTCCCGCGGAAGCCATGCACCGCGAGGATCGTGGGCGGCTCCCCGGCGGCTGGCGGGCGGGCAGGCTCGTAGGTGAACACGGCGGTCTCTGCGCCCAGGACGTCCACCGTGCTGCGCCGCTCCCGCTCCTCCAGCTGGGAGGAGAGGAAGGGCTGTGCCATTGGCGCCGCCATCAGGTCACCGTCGGGATGGGGGTCATGGGTCCAATCTACCGGCGCGCTCAGGCCTGCTCGGCCAGGAGGGCGCGGGCCGTCGCCTCGTCGACGATGAGCTCCGTCGCGAGCCGGGCGTTGAGGGCGCCGCGCAGGGCGGCGGCCTTGGACGGGCCCGAGACGACGCACAGCCGCCGCGGGACCGTCCGGAGTGCCGCGAGGTCCGGGCCCGTGCCTCGGGCGTTGAGCCCGATCCCCTCCGAGGAGCCGTCCTCGCGGAAGAACACGGTCGCGACGTCCCCCACGACGCCCTCTGCCGCAAGGGACTCGAGGTCCGCCGCGTCGAGGTAGCCGCTCGAGTAGACGTGGCTCGGGACGTCGGCGTGCACGGAGCCCACGCCGAAGACAGCGAGGCCCATGCGCGCCTGCACCTCGAGCACGCGCCGCACGCTGCGCTCACGCCACATCCAGGCCTTCGTCTCCGGGCGGTCGAAGAAGGCTGGCACGGGGAACTCCTCGACGGCGGCGTCGAAGGCGGTGGCGAAGCGGCGCATGATCTCGCTCGCGTAGCCGAGGCCCATGGTCTGGGTGTTGGCGGCCCCGTTGAGCTGGACGACGGTGCTCCCGTGCGTGGGCCTGCGCCCGAGGTGGCGGCTCATCGCGCTCACCGTTGATCCCCACGCGATGCCGATCACGCTCCGCGACTCGACGAGCGAGGTGAGGGTCCGCGCCGCGTACAGCGCAACCCTGTCGAGCGACTCGGCCTCGCTGAGGTTCTCGACCTGTGGCACGACGTGGACGGACTGGGGCGCGAGTCCGAAGCGGTCCGACACCTCGTCCTCGAGCTCGGCCGCCGTGTCCACGGGGCTGTGGATCTGGATCTGCACGAGCCCCTCCCCGCGGGCGAAGGAGAGCAGCCGCGACACCGTGGACCTCGAGGTGCGCAGCTGCCGCGCGATGCTGTCCATCGTGAGGTCCTGGAGGTAGTACATCCGGGCCGCCATGAGGGCGTCGTGGTGCCGGCGGGTCGCGGGATTCTGTGCGGCCAGGGCTCCCTGCTGCGGGTCCCGGCCGGTCTCGGGCGTGCTCATGGGGCTGCCTTCCTGCACGTTTGTGCAAAGTGGTTGATCTTGTTGTGCAGCTCTTCCAAGAATTATCGCGAGCGCTCCCCGCATCGACCACCCGCAAGGAGTAACCGTGGCACCAGACCTTCCCGTCCCCGCCCATCGCGCACAGGCCGAAGCCCTCCGATCCGCTCCGCGGGCCCGTGTGCTCGTCATCGGCGGAGGCATCAACGGCGTCGGCATCTTCCGTGACCTTGCCCTCCAGGGCGTCGAGGTCGCCCTCGTCGAGCGCGGCGACTACTGCGCGGGAGCGTCCGGCGCGTCGTCGCACATGATCCACGGCGGCATCCGCTACCTCGAGAACGGCGAATTCCGCCTCGTCCAGGAGTCCGTCGCCGAACGCAACCGCCTCCTGCGCATCGCGCCGCACTACGTCAAGCCCCTCGAGACGACGATCCCCGTCTTCTCGACGTTCTCCGGGATCCTGAGCGCGCCCCTGCGCTTCCTCACCCACCGCTCGGGCCGGCCGCAGGAGCGCGGCGCCGTGCTCATCAAGCTCGGGCTGAGCCTGTACGACGCGTTCTCCCGGGACGGCGGAGCCGTTCCCCGGCACCGCTTCGTCGGGCGGAAGCGCGCCCTCGCGGAGCTTCCCGCCCTGCGGTCGGACGTCAAGTACGCCGCGACGTACTTCGACGCGTCCGTGCACGACCCCGAGCGGCTCACGCTCGACGTCCTGCGCGACGGCCTGACCGCCGGTCCGCACGCGAGGGCGAGCAACTACGTCAGCGCGGTCGGCGTGTCCGACGGCGCCGTCCTCCTGCGGGACGAGGTCACCAGCGAGGAGTTCGCCTTCCACGCCGACGTCGTCGTGAACACGACCGGCGCCTGGGTGGACCGCACCAACAGCGCGCTCGGCGCCGGCACCGCCTTCATGGGAGGCACGAAGGGATCCCACATCGTCCTCGATCATCCCGGGCTGCATGCGGCGTGCGCGGGACGCGAGATCTTCTTCGAGCACAGCGACGGCCGGATCGTGCTCATCTACCCCCTCGGCGACCGCGTGCTCGTCGGGACCACCGACGTCGCCGCGGGGGACGACCTCGAACCCACGTGCACCGACGCCGAGGTCCAGTACTTCTTCGACCTCATCCACCACGTCTTCCCGGGCCTCACCGTGGACCGCAGCAGCATCGTCTACACGTTCTCCGGAGTGCGGCCCCTGCCTCGGCAGGACGACACGGCCCCGGGGTTCGTGTCGCGGGACTACCGCCTCGAGAGGGCTAAGCTCCCGGGCGGGACAAGCCCCATGCTGAGCCTCGTCGGCGGCAAGTGGACGACCTTCCGTGCCCTGTCCGAGCGGGTCGCGGACGAGGTGCTCGGCCTCCTCGGGCGTGCCCGCACCGTGGGCACGGCCGACCTCCCCATCGGCGGCGGCAACGGGTTCCCTGCCGGCCCCGAGGAGATCCGGGCATGGGTGGGCGCGCACAGCGGGCCGGGTGTCGACGCCGCCCGCGCCCGGACGCTGCTGGCCCGGTACGGCACGCGGGCGGAGCAGGTCATGGCCCATCTCGCCGCCGGTGAGGACAGCCCGCTCCGGACCACACAGGAGCTGAGCGTGCGCGAGCTGGCCTGGATGGTGACGCACGAGCAGGCCGCCCATGTCGAGGACGTGCTGCTGCGCAGGACGTCCCTCGCGTTCCGCGGCCTCGTCACGGGTGAGCTCGTCCACGAGATCGCCGAGCACCTCGCGCCCACCCTGGGCTGGGACGCGGAACAGACCCAGCAGGAGGTGCGGCGAGCCCTCGCCACCCTGTCCGAACGCCACCGCGTCGACGTCGAGCAGCTCGTCTCCTGACGCGCCCCCGAAAGGAGTCAAAGATGCCTCTAGGACATGTGTTCCTCTCCGAAGTGCTCGGGACGAGCATGCTGACGCTGCTCGGCTGCGGCGTCGTCGCCAACGTCGTGCTCAAGGGCACCAAGGGCCACGCCGGCGGCTTCCTCATGATCACGTGGGGGTGGGGCATCGCCGTGTTCTCCGGCGTCTACGTCGCCGCGGCGTCCGGCGCCCACCTCAATCCCGCCGTGACCCTCGGCCTGCTCGCCAACGGAAGGGCCGAGTACGCGCCCGGCGTCGCCGTCGACCCCGCCTCGACTCTGGCCTACCTCGTGGGCGAAGTCGCCGGCGCGTTCCTCGGCGCCGTCGTCTGCTGGCTCGCGTACAAGCAGCACTTCGACCACGAAGAGAACCCGGCCATGAAGCTCGGCACGTTCTCCACGGGGCCGGCCATCGGCTCGGCGCCCTGGAACCTGCTCACCGAGATCATCGGCACGTTCGTCCTCGTGCTCGTCGTCCTCTCGTTCGGAGGGACCCCGTCGGGCCTCGGGCCGCTCGCCGTCGCGCTCCTCGTCGTCGGCATCGGCGTCTCCCTCGGGGGGCCGACCGGCTATGCGATCAATCCCGCCCGCGACCTCGGTCCCCGCATCGCCCACGCCATCCTGCCGATCAGGGGCAAAGGGCCGAGCAACTGGAGATACTCGTGGATACCGATCGTCGGCCCGACCGTCGGCGGCGTCGCCGCCGGACACGTCGCGCTGTGGACGCCGGGCGTCCTCGCGTCCGTCGTCCACTAGCACCACAGCCTCACCTCTGTCCCACGTCCTTCCTCCCACCGCAGACTCATCCGAAGGAGCCATGAATGTCTGAGCAGGAATCGCCTCAGGGCGCGTACGTCATCGCGATCGACCAGGGCACGACGAGCACGCGCGCGATCGTCTTCGACCACTCGGGCGGAATCGTCTCGACCGGCCAGCTCGAGCACGGGCAGATCTTCCCGCAGGCGGGCTGGGTCGAGCACGATCCCCGCCAGATCTGGGACAACACGCGCGAGGTCATCGGCCAGGCCCTCTCGAAGGCCAACCTCACCCGCCACGACATCGCCGCCGTCGGCATCACGAACCAGCGCGAGACGGCGGTGGTGTGGGACAGGACGACGGGCGAGCCCGTCTACAACGCGATCGTGTGGCAGGACACGCGGACCCAGGGCATCGTGGACCATCTCGCGGCCGACGGCGGCGTCGACCGGTTCGCGAAGAAGACCGGGCTTCCGCTCGCCACCTACTTCTCAGGGACGAAGATCGCGTGGATCCTCGACAACGTCGAGGGCGCCCGCGCCCGGGCCGAGGCGGGCGACCTCCTCTTCGGCAACACCGACGCCTGGGTCCTCTGGAACCTCACGGGCGGCACCGACGGCGGAGTGCACGTCACGGACGTCACCAATGCGTCCCGCACGCTGTTCATGGACCTCGAGGCCCTTGCCTGGGACCAGGAGATCCTCGACACGTTCGGGGTCCCGGCGTCCATGCTGCCGGAGATCAGGTCCTCGTCCGAGGTCTACGGGACCGTGCACGGCTCGCAGCTGCTGCGCGGGGTCCCCGTCGCGGGGATCCTCGGCGACCAGCAGGCGGCCACGTTCGGCCAGGCGGCCTTCGGCACCGGCGAGGCCAAGAACACGTACGGCACGGGCTGCTTCCTCATCTTCAACACCGGCGAGGAGATCGTCCACTCGCAGAACGGCCTGCTCACGACCGTGGGGTACCGGCTCGGCGACGCCCCGCCGCACTACGCGCTCGAGGGCTCGATCGCGGTGACTGGATCGCTCGTCCAGTGGCTGCGGGACAACCTCGGGATGATCCAGACCGCGCCGCAGGTCGAGGAGCTCGCCCGCTCCGTCGAGGACAACGGCGGCGTCTACATCGTGCCCGCGTTCTCGGGCCTCTTCGCCCCCTACTGGCGCCCCGACGCCCGGGGCGCGATCGTGGGCCTCACGCGCTTCGCGAACAGGGGGCACATCGCGCGGGCCGCGCTCGAGGCGACGGCCTTCCAGACCCGGGACGTGCTCGACGCCGTCAACGCCGACGCGGGCGTCCCGCTCACCGAGCTCAAGGTCGACGGCGGGATGGTCGCCAACGACGCGCTCATGCAGTTCCAGGCGGACATCCTCGGCGTCGACGTCGTGCGCCCACGCGTGATCGAGACGACGGCGCTCGGCGCGGCCTACGCGGCCGGCCTCGCGGTCGGGTTCTGGAAGGACCTCGGCGAGTGCTCCGCCAACTGGGGCGAGGACCGCAGGTGGAGCCCGTCGATGGACGCAGAGGAGCGGGAGCGCCAGCTGCGGCTGTGGCGCAAGGCGGTGTCCAAGTCCATGGACTGGGTCGACGGGGACGTCCGTTAGCGTAGGCGGCCATCGATCACGGCGGTTTGCAGACCCGCCACGTGGAAGGGGCGGCACGTCATGTGCCGCCCCTTCTCGCTGTTCGGATGGTGCCAGAGGTCGAGGCTACTCGACCTGGGCAGGCGCGGTCTTGGCGTAGACGCTGCGGCTGACTGTATAGCCGCGTGCGTCCTGCTCGAGTGCCTGCGAGTTCACCTCGTTGAGCTGCGCAGCGCTCAGCGTGGTGATCTGCACGAGATCCATGAATTCCTGATCCGTGCCGCCCACGGCGGTGACCTTCACCAATCCCGTGCCCTTCGAATAGAACTTCCGCTGGTGCCCGGCCTCGGGAGGATCCAACGGGTTGTACTCATCAATGACCAGAACATCGTTGTAGCAGCCCGTCGGTACGCACACGTGCTGGTTCTTCTGGATGACGTTGCCGCAGTCCAGGAAGTCGACCTTCGGTGCGTAGGCCTGAACGTAGTCCGGGGCGCTCAGCGACGGCTTGGCCAGCATCGCGATGCCGGCCTGCGCCTTGGCAAGGCCATGGATGAACGTGCTGGGCGCTCCGACGAACTCACCGTTCTCGTACTCCTCCGGGTACTCGCCGAACAGCCAGACCGTACCGCCACGGGTCTGCGCGAAGAACGCCAGCTCGGATTCCAGCAGCTGACCGTCCTCGTAGTCGCGGTCCCAGAGCACGCGGGTTGTCACGCCGTCGATCTCCTTGGTCAGTCCGGTGACGGTGTGGATCACTGAATGAGTGTGGACGCCGTCTGCGGAGGTCACCGTGCCGGTGGTCGTGAACTGCATGCCGGGCTCCAGGGCGAACCACGGGTTGTTGATCCGCGGCACGGTCTGGAACGCGGTCGGATCGAAGGTGATGGCCGATCCCGGTCCGCACAGTTCGTTCGACGTCGTCGCTGCGCCGGCGGGTCCCGCCGTCGCCAGCGTCAACGTGCCCAGCACCAGCAGCAGGGCCGATGTGCCGGCGGTGATCCGGCGTCGCCGAGTGAACACGGATGTCCTTTCACTAGGGTTGGGCCGAATCAGACCGCTGGCTCGGGTTCGGGGCGGCGCTCACGGCGGCTCCGTGGCTTGGCGAACCTGAGGTACAGCGACGGGACGATGAACAGGTTGACGAGAGTGGAGGACACCAGGCCGCCGAGAATCACGACTGCCATGGGGTGCTCGATCTCGTGTCCTGGGAGGTTGCCCATGATCACCAGGGGAACCAGCGCCAGGGCCGTTGCCAGCGTCGTCATCAGGATGGGCGAGAGCCGCTCCGCGGCCCCGCGCATGACCAGCGCATGGCCGAACTCCTCACCCTCATGCTCCTCCAGATGCTGGCAGTGGTTGACCAGCAGGATGCCGTTGCGCGCGGCGATACCCATGACCGTGAGGAAGCCCACCAGCGAGCCCAGGGAGAGGACGCCGCCGCCCAGCATGGCTGCAAGCACGCCTCCCACCAGAGCCACCGGGAGCGTCAGCATGATCAGCGTGGCCAGTCGCCAGCTGCGGAAGGCCGCCTGCAGGAGCAGGTAGATCGCGATCACCGCGCCGCCTGCGAAGATCAGCAGCCGCTGGGACGCAGCCTGGCGTTCGGCGTACTCACCGAGGACTTCCGCGTGGACGCCCGTGGGGAACTGGATCGTCGCCAGTCCCGCGTTGAGCTTGTCAACGACTGCCGCCAGGTCGCCTTCCTTGACGTTGGCGCTGACGTCGATGCGCCGGGAACCACCCGTCCGCTCAATGACGTTCGGCGTCGGCTTCACCTGCACCGAAGCAACGTCCTTGATGCGGATCAGCTGTCCGGATGGCGTGCTGATCGGAAGGTCTTCGATGCTCGTGACGCTGGTGCGGAGGGCCGGGGCGCTCCAGACCTGCACGTCATAGGCCTTGCCGTCGCGGAAGACGTCGCCGGCTTCCTCGCCTGCCACCATGGTGGCCGCGGCGCGGCGGACGTCACCGGGCTTGAGCCCGTACTGGCTGGCCTTGGCGAGGTCCACCTCGACGTCGATCTGCGGTATGTTCACCTGGAGGGACACCTTGGGAGTGATCGCGCCGGGCACGCCGGCCAGGACGGACTTGACCTTGTCGGCCTGCTCGCGCAGGACCGCCAGGTCGTCGCCGTACACCCGAACGACCACCGCGTAGCCGGTACCGGTCAGCACTTCACGGATGCGTTCCTTCAGGTAGGTCTGCACGTCCCGCTTGATGCCCGGATAGCCTTCCACGACTTCCTGGATGGAGGCCAGTGTCTTGTCGTAGTCCACTGCAGGGTCGACGCTGATCCAGTTTTCACCGAAGTGCACGCCCACCACCTCGTCCGCGACCAACGCCTGGCCGATGTGGGAGCCGCAGTTGCGTACGCCGGGGATGGTCATGAGCTCATTGCACGCGGCCTGGCTGACCCTGACCTCCTCTGCATTGGACGTTCCCGGCTGCGTGATCCAGTGCATCAGGAAGTCGCGTTCCTTGAATTCAGGCAGCAGGGACTGCCCGAGCAGTGGCGCGGTCACGATGCCGGCGATGGCCAGCACGCCGACGGCGGCATACCCCGGGATGGGGCGCTTGACCGCGGGCTGGAGGACCTTGTGGTACCAGCGCTTCAGCACCCTGACCACCGGCGGATCCTTGTCTTCCAGCGGTGCGCGGCGCAGGAAGATGTAGGCGAGTGCCGGGGTCACCGTGAGGGCGACGACCATCGAGGCCAGCACGGCCAAGGTGTAGGAAATGGCCAGGGGCCGGAAGAAGGCGCCGGTCAGGCCGTCCAGGAAGAAGATCGGCACCGTGGCGGCGATGATGATGAGCGTCGCGTAGACGATGGGACCGCGGACTTCGATGGAGGCATTCACCACCACCCGCGCCGTCATGGAGCCGTCCCCTGCCGCGCGGTGCTTTCGGAGGCGCCGGACGATGTTTTCGACGTCGATGATGGCGTCATCGACGACGACCCCCACGGCAATGACCAGGCCGGCCAACACCATGGTGTTGACCGTGCCTCCTGTCCAGTAGAGGACCAGGGCGGCGGCCAGGAGGGACAGCGGGATGGCGACGACGCTGACAAAGGCCGTGCGCCACTGGAACAGGAAGAGGGCGAGCACCAGGATGACCAGGAGGCAGCCGAAGAGGAGCGCCAGGCCGAGGTTGTTGATGGATTCCTCGATGAAGGTGGCCGGCCGGAACAGGGTGGTGTCCACCTTGATGCCGCTGAGGCCAGGTTCGATCTGCTTGAGCGCTTCCTCAACGCCCTTGGTGACCTCCACCGTGTTGCCCCACGGCAGCTTCTCCACGATCAGCATGAGGCCGGGCCCACCGTCGATCACGGCATCACCGATCAGCTGCTGGTGGTCCTCGACGACGTCTGCCACGTCGCCGAGCTTCACTGCGCCTCCGGGCCGTTCCTCCACGGGAACCTGGGCGAGGTCCTCCGGGCTGGTGATGGCCTGGACGTGTCGGATGCCGAGGGACTGGTTGCCCGTCTCCAAGGCACCGCCTGTCCCCGTGAGGGAACCAGGTGTGTACTGGAGGAGGCCGGAGTCGAGGGCTTCCGACGTCGCGGTCATCACCGACTCCAGACTGACATTGTGCTGCTGCATCCGCACGGGATCCGACTGCACCACGAGCATCTGGATCCGTTCACCCCAGATGGCCACGTTGGCCACCCCCGGCACCCGAAGCAAGTGCGCCCGGATGTTCCAGTAGGTGATCATGGACATCTCGATGAGGGATCGGGTGTCCGAGGACAGGCCGATCTTCATCACCCGGCTGGTCGAGGACAGGGGCTGCAGCATGATCGGAGGGGCTGCCCAGGTGGGTAGCGTCGGCAGGACCTGGGCCATTCTTTCGGACACGAGTTGTCTGGCGGCCACCTGGTCCGTGCCCGGCTTGAAGAGCAGGAGGACGGAGGACAGCTGGGGGACAGACTTGGAGCGGAGCTCGGTCAGGCCCTCGATGCCGTTGAAGGCCTCCTCGAGTGGCACGGTGACGAGCTCTTCGACCTCGGAGGCCGTCAGGCCAAGGCAGGCCGTCTGGACCTCGACGCGTGGCGGAGCGAACTCCGGGAACACATCCACGGACGCCGTGCTCAGCTGGGCGCTTCCCACCACCATGAGCACCGCTGCGAGCGCCAGGATGATTGAGCGGAACCTCAGGCTGGCGGCAACAATGCGGCGCATGTCAGTGTGCCGTGTCGAATTCGGCGCCGAAGAGCTCGGCCGCTGCTGTGGTGACGATCACCGTGTCCACGGATGGCCCGGCGGAAGCGAACACCGTGCCACCTTCGATGCGGATAACAGTCACCGCCTGCCGCTGGTAGACCCTCGGCTCGGGATTTGCGTAGACCCACGTTCCGCCCTTGGCGTCGTAGAGCAGGGCTTCGTAAGGCAGCGTGACCGCCACCCCCTCCGATCCTGCCTGGACTGTCGCGGTCTGGAGGTCCAGCCGGTCAATGGCCTTTTCGGACAGGGTGATTTTGGCGATTCCGGTCGAGGCGTTCTTCTCCACCTTGGCGGGCGGCTCCGCCACTGAGTCCGCGGCCATCGAGGACGTGCCGCAGCCCGATACGAAGAACAACCCGAGCACCAGCCAGAGAGAACTGGCCGCACCGGCCGCCGCCTGGCGGCCGGTTGAAGGACGACGTGTCATCTTGCTTCCACCTTTTCCTGCATCGCAGGGAATTCCACACGGTAGATCGCTTCCCAGTCCTCCGGGCCATGTTCGGGACCGAACCACAGCAGCACCAGCGGGACTACCAGGAGAGCGAAGAGCGTCGTGGTCACCAGACCACAGAGGATGATGAGTGCCATCGGCGCCACGACGGCCGAGCCCGCCGCCCCGCCAAGCAGCGCGATCGGGACGAGCGCTATGGCTGTGACGGCAGCGGCTTTGAGCACCGGAACGACGCGTTCCCTGGCTGCCGCCATGACCACCGTGGCGCGGGAGGCGTCGGCCTGCTCGCGCCAACCGCGGTCGCAGGCTGCGGCAAAGACCGCCGTGTTGCGGACCACAATGCCCAGCAGGACGGCGAGCGCTGCCAGCGAAATCCAGGACACGGAGCGTCCAGCCAGGAACGCAGCCAGGAAGCCGCCTGACAGCGCTGCCGGGAAGCCGAGGAAGGCAGCCACCGCTGTCTTCCAACTGCGGACGGCAGTCTGGACCAGGAGCAGCACGCCGATGAGGGCGGCGGCCCCGATGCCCATGGCGAGCAGCCCAGCGTTCTGTTGCTCGGCGTACTTCGTCGTGATCTCGGCGTGGTACTCCACCGGGAACTGCACGGTCTGGATAGCGGCTCGGATATCGCGTTCGACATCGCCCAGGGGGCGGCCTCGGACGTCAGCGACGATATCGATGTACCGGATCGAGGCGCTGTGGTGGATGACTGTTTCACTCGACACGATCCGGACCTGGGCGATGTCGCCGAGCTTCACATGACCACCATCGGGCGTGTCGATGAGAAGATCGCGCAGGCTGGTCAGGTCGTCCCGGACGTCCGGCGTGCCGCGGACCACCACTTCGAAGACCTTTTGCTGTTCGAAGAGGTTGCCCACCACGATGCCCTGCATCAGGGTGGCTGCTGCCCGTCGTGCGTCGCCGGGCTTGATGCCGACCTTCTGGGCCGCGGTCAGATCCACCTCGACCTCCAGGACGGGAAGCCGGGTGGTGGAGTTGATGCGAGGCGAATCGAGTCCCTGGATGCCGCTGATGGCCCTGTGGACTTCCTCGGCCTTTTCGCGGAGGACGTTCATTTCCGTGCCAAAGACGCGGACCGCGAAGCCGGGCTCTACGCCGGAGCGCACTTCCCCGACCTGCTGCTGCGAGTAGCTGATGACGTTGTGCGCGATGCCCGGGTAGCCGCTGACGACGTCCCTGACGGCGCTTTCAACCTGCGAGTAGTCAGCGTTCTGGGCTACGGAGACCCACAGCTCCGCTGAGCTGTTTCCGACCACTTGGTCGGAGGTGATGGCGCGTCCAACATGGCCGCCCACGCTGGTGACGCCGGGAATGGTACGCAGCTCGTCCGCGGCCCTGGCCGCGATCCGGCTCACTTCCGAGGTGGACGTCGCCGCCATGGCATCCCACTGAATCAGGACGGTGCGGTCCGGCAGCGTCGGCACGACTGCACGGTCGCCGCCCAGTTGCGACGCGACCAGGAGCCCCGCGAGTCCGACGACGGCGACGGCCGCCACAACGACGGCAAGCATGTTGCGTCCACGGTCCAGGGCCTGGTCGTAGTAGCGGTGGACGGTCTCGAAGCGGCCCGGCCCAGGCCGTTCGACCGCATGGCGCTTCATCAGCAGATGCACCATGACGGGGGTGACACCGATGCCGACGATGAAGGCTGCCGCAAGTGCCAAGGCCATGGCCCAGATGAGCGGGCTGAAGAAGGCAACACCAATGCCTGTCGTGAACAGGACGGGCACCATCGCCAGAACGACGGTAAGGGACGCCAGCAGCAAGGGCGTGCGCACCCAGCGGACGGCAGCCGTCACGTGCGACTTGAAGTCCCCGTTCCCTTGGACTCCTGCAGGCCGGGAGCCGCGAAGCTGGGCATGGACATCTTCAACGGTGTCGCCCACGATGAGCGTCACGCCTAGGAGGATGCCCACCAGAACCGTGACGTTCAGGGTCGCCCCCTGCATGTCCAGAACCAGGACCGCGGCAGTCACCGACGTCGACAGAGCCACGAGGGCTACCAAGGCGGCACGCCAGCTCCTGAACAGGAGCCAGAACAGGGCAACCAGGATGGCAAGGCTGATCAGCAGGGCGATGCCAAGCCGGTCCACAGTTTCCTGCAGGGCGGAGGCTGGCCGGTAGATGGAGGTGTCCAGTGCGACGCCCGACAGGCCGGGTTCAAGGTCCTTCAGTGCGGCCTCGACGTCTCCTGTGACCTGGAGCGTGTTGGCGTCCGGGAACTTCTCAATGACCAGGAGAAGGCCTGGGTCCTGAGCGGCCAGGGCATCGCCGATGAGGGGCTGATGGTCTTCCTTCACCGAGGCCACGTCGCCGAGGAGTACGGACGGATTCGACTCCTCGACGTGCACCTGGGCGAGTTCCTGCGGGCTGCGGATCGGCAGGACGTGCTGGATGCCGAGGCGCTGGTTCTGCGACTCGATGAAGCCGCCGGTGCCCGGAGTCGAGGCCTCGAGGAAGCTCAGGGGTGAGACCCATACCGCGTTGCCCGTGGTCTTCACGATCTGTTCCAGGGTCACGCCCTTGTCACGCAGCCTACTGGGATCGACCTCCACCTGGAGCTGCTGTTCACGCTGGCCCCAAATGGATACGTTCGCTACACCCTGGACGCCAAGGAGGCGCGGCTTGATCTTCCAGCGAGCCAGCACTGACAGGTCAATCCCGGACAGCTGCTGGGAGGACATGCGCACCATGAGCAGCCGGCTCGTGGACGAGAGAGGCTGCATGATCAGCGGGGGCGAAGAGACGTTGGGCAGGGCGTGCGCCTGCGTCATACGCTCTGCGACCAGCTGCCTGGCACGCATCAAGTCAGTGCCGGGACGGAAGACGAGTTCGACGGAGGACAGGCCGGGCACCGATTTCGACCGGATCTCCTCAAGCCAGGGAACCCCGTTGAGAAGGTCGGCCTCCATCGGGGTTGTAATGAGCTGCTCCACTTCCGTCGCGGACAGGCCAAGGGCTTCTGTCTGGATTTCAACGTGAGCGGGGGCGAATTCCGGGAGGCCGTCGACTGCCATACGAGGAATGTTGACGATTCCGAACCCTATGATCCCCGCCGCGATCGCGAGCACAAGGATGCGGAATTGCAGGCTGAACCGTGTCACCCAGCCGAACATGGCTAAGGCCTGGGTTGTCCGGGAGAAAGCGAAGAGCGATTGGCCGTCAAAGCTCGGCCGGCAGGCGGGCATGCGCCGCACCAAAGTTGCATTTCAGGCTCCTCATAACCTGATGAGACCTTTGGTGATCCCCCAGACCTAGAGACATAGTGAACCGATTGGGTCGCCGCCGCAATGGGGGTGGTCAGCACGTGGCCTGGGCCCTGGCACATGCCCGCTTTCGCGCGGGTCGCCGTGGAGCGGCTAGAGTAGGACCATGCACGCAAGCCTCCTGCTTAGCTAGCCGCCCGGCGTCACGCCGAGCGGCCGCCCCTCATGTGTCGAGGGGCTTTTGTGTGTTGTGGATCAACTGGTCCGAGGCAGGAGTGGGAACCGTCATGACCGGGCAGGCGTCATGGAAGAACAGAAGAGGGCAGCAGTGAGCGTTCAGCCGGAGACCGAATCCGGAGCAGCAAAGGAAGCGGTCGAACGTAGCTCCGACGGCGGCTACAGCTTCCCCGCCGTGGAGGCCAAGTGGTCGGCAGTGTGGGACGAGCTGGGCGTCTTCACGCCCAAAGACGACGGAAGCCGTGAGCGCCGCTACGTACTCGACATGTTCCCGTACCCATCAGGCGACCTGCACATGGGCCACGCCGAAGCGTTCGCGATGGGCGACGTCGTCGCCCGTTACTGGCGCCTCAAGGGCTACGACGTCCTCCACCCCATCGGCTGGGACTCCTTCGGCCTGCCCGCCGAGAACGCGGCCATCAAGCGCAACGCCCACCCGTCCGAGTGGACGTACGCGAACATCGAGACCCAGGCGGCCTCGTTCAAGCGCTACGGCCTGAGCCTGGATTGGTCGCGCCGCCTGCACACCTCGGACCCCGGGTACTACCGCTGGACCCAGTGGCTCTTCCTGCGCTTCTACGAGCGCGGCCTGGCCTACCGCAAGAACCACCCCGTCAACTGGTGCCCCAAGGACCAGACGGTGCTCGCCAACGAGCAGGTCGTCAACGGCGCGTGCGAGCGCTGCGGCACCCCGGTGACCAAGAAGGCCCTCAACCAGTGGTACTTCAAGATCACCGACTACGCGGACCGCCTGCTCGACGACATGGCCGAGCTCGAGGGCCACTGGCCGGAGCGCGTCCTCGCCATGCAGCGCAACTGGATCGGCCGCTCCGAGGGCGCGCACGTCCACTTCGCGATCGAGGCCGTACAGGGGGCGCACGACGGCGCGGGGTCACTTCCCGAGCGCGACGTCACCGTCTTCACGACCCGTCCGGACACGCTCTACGGCGCGACCTTCTTCGTCGTCGCGGCCGACGCCGAGCTGGCCTCCGAGCTCGTCGCGCCCAGCCACGCGCAGGAGCTCGCCGAGTACCAGGACCGGGTCAAGAACCTCTCCGAGATCGAGCGGCAGAACACCGACCGCGAGAAGACCGGCGTCTTCCTCGGCCGCTACGCCGTCAACCCCCTCAACGGCGAGCGGCTCCCTGTGTGGGCGGCGGACTACGTCCTCGCCGAGTACGGCACCGGCGCGATCATGGCCGTCCCCGCGCACGACCAGCGCGACCTCGACTTCGCCCGCGCCTTCGGCCTGCCCGTGCGTGCCGTCCTGGACACCGGCGAGGAGGACCCGGCGGAGACCGGCGTCGCGACCGCCGGCGAGGGCACGCTCGTCAACTCGGGCCCGCTCGACGGCCTCTCCAAGGCCGAGGGCATCGCGAAGGCCATCGAGATCGTCGAGGCCGCCGGCACCGGCCAGGGCACGGTCAACTACCGACTGCGCGACTGGCTCCTGTCCCGCCAGCGCTTCTGGGGTGCCCCGATTCCCATCATCCACTGCGACGAGTGCGGCGAGGTGCCGGTCCCGGACGAGCAGCTGCCTGTGCGCCTGCCGGACGACCTGCGCGGCGAGCAGCTGGCGCCCAAGGGGACTTCGCCGCTCGCTGCCGCGGCCGAGTGGGTCAACGTCGCGTGCCCGTCCTGCGGCGGGGCCGCGGCGCGGGACACGGACACGATGGACACGTTCGTGGATTCCTCGTGGTACTACCTGCGGTACCTCTCGCCGGACTACGCCGAGGGCCCGTTCGACCCCGAGGCCGCGAGGAACTGGATGCCCGTCGCGCAGTACGTGGGCGGCGTCGAGCACGCGATCCTGCACCTGCTCTACAGCCGCTTCTTCACCAAGGTCATCAAGGACATCGGGCTCATCGAGTTCGACGAGCCGTTCGCGGCGCTCATGAACCAGGGCCAGGTGCTCAACGGCGGCAAGGCCATGAGCAAGTCCCTCGGCAATGGCGTGGACCTCGGCGAGCAGCTCGACCAGTTCGGCGTCGACGCCGTGCGCCTCACCATGGTCTTCGCGTCCCCGCCCGAGGACGACGTCGACTGGGCCGACGTCTCGCCGTCCGGCTCGGCCAAGTTCCTCGCCAGGGCCTGGCGGCTCGGCCAGGACGTCACGAGCGCCCCCGGCACCGACCCGGCGGGAGGCGACCGCGCCCTGCGCGCCGTCACGCACCGCACGCTCGCCGAGGCGACGGAGCTCGTCGAGTCGCACAAGTTCAACGTCGTCGTGGCCAAAGCCATGGAGCTGACCAACGCCACCCGCAAGGCCATCGACGCCGGTCCGGGCGGCTCCGACCCGGCCGTGCGCGAGGCCGTCGAGGCCCTCGCGATCATCCTGAGCCTCTTCGCGCCGTACACGGCCGAGGACCTGTGGGCCGCGCTCGGGCACGAGCCGTCGGTCGCCAATGCGGCCTGGCCGGAGCACGACCCGGCACTGACCGTCGAGGACACCGTGACCGCCGTCGTGCAGGTCCAGGGGAAGGTGCGCGACCGCCTCGACGTCGCACCGGACATCACGGAGGACGCCCTCCGCGAGCTCGCCCTGGCCTCGCCCAGCGTGGCCCGCATCCTCGACGGCCGCGGCATCCGCACCGTGATCGTCCGGGCGCCGAAGCTCGTCAACATCGTCCCTGCCTGATCCGGCCGCCATGGGGGAGGGGAAGGTTCCTGAGGCCCCGGCCTGGGCGTGGCTGCGGCGCGGCCTCGGCCGGCTCCGGCCCGCGCCGGCCCCAGTGGCGCGGCCGCGCACGGCCGTCGTCACCGACTCGGCCGCGGCCCTGCCGGCCTCGTGGTCCGAGGAGTTCGCCCGGCTGGGCTGCTTCGCGTCCGTGACGCTGCCGGTCATGGCCGGGGACGAGATCTTCACCGAGGGCCAGGACGTGGACACGGCACTCGGCGTCGCCCTTGCCGCGGGCCGGCCCGTGCGGACCTCGCGGCCCTCGCCCGGGCAGTTCGAGCGTGCCTACCGCTCCTTCGAGGAGGCCGGCTTCGAGGGCGTCGTGTCCCTGCACCTCTCCGGGGGACTGTCCGGGACCGCTGACGCGGCGCGCCTGGCCGCCGAGCGGGTCGGGATCCCGGTCGAGGTCGTCGACTCGCGCACGGCGGGGATGGCCCTCGGCTTCGCCGTCCGCGACGCCGTGCTGGCCGCGGCGGACGGCGCCGACCCCGCCGCGGTCCGCGACGCAACCCTCGCGCGGCTCGCCGGCTCCGAGGCGCTGTTCTACGTTCCGAGCCTCGAGCAGCTCCGCCGCGGGGGCCGCATAGGGACCGCGGCCTCGCTCATCGGCACGATGCTGGCGATCAAGCCGATCCTGACGCTCCAGGACGGGCTCATCGTCCCGCTCGAGCGGGTCCGCACTTCCGCCCGCGCCCTCACCCGCCTGCGCGAGCTCGCCCTCGACAAGTGCGCCGCGTGCGGCGCGCCCGACCTCGCCGTGCACTACTTCGGCAACGCGGACGAGGCCGAGGAGTTTGCGGCGGGCCTCGCCCGCGCCGTGGGCGCGACAGATGGGGGCATCGTCGTCACGCCCCTGCCGGCCGTCCTCGCGGCGCACACGGGCCTTGGGGTGCTCGCCGTCGTGGTTTCGCCGCCCGAGGCCCGGCAGGGAGCCCACAAGGGCGATGGAGCCCCGACGTCGGCCGAGTAGTCCTTCGCTGTTCGGTGATGAAGAGGTGGTGGCGGTGACCACGCACCTGGGCCAGCAATTCACCGCAGACAGCAGTCTGTCCCCAGGCATCCGGCCGCTACAGGCACAAACTCGTCAGCGACCGGGTAATTCCGCGAAATGGCCCGAGCAAAGACGAGTACACCACCTTCTTGTCCCCCATAGCGGCCGGCTCCTACCCTGTGCCCATGGCAAAATCCGTTCCTCGGGCAGGGCCTACGGGAATGGTTGGCGGACACATGGGCTGGGGCAAGCGAACACAACCACATGATGGCTGGCGGCCCTTGCACGCCCGGAAGCGGAAGCGCCTCGACGCACGTATTCCGAACGAGGACGAAAATCCTGCTCAACCTGCACGTACTAGCAAGGGCTCGGGACTCGCGCGCGGGGCCCGACAGCATCTGGGCCCAGGGGATGCTGCCCCGCACCCGGATCATTTCATTCCAACTCCCGAAAGACCACGCTAATGTTCCAGCCCAATAGGGGTCTGTCCGCCCTTGGCACTGTCTTCACGCTGCTTTTGGCGATGGCCACGGTGGCATCGTGCGCGACACCAGGTTCACCCCAACCTCCGACGACTTCTGCCCCCGCAACGTCGTCACCGCCGGCATCGACACCAGCGCCAACGGACGCCCAGGAACTCTGCGGCCCAGGGTCGGCGATCAACTTCGACAAAACAGCCTTCCCGGCATCTCCCAAGATCGACAACCAGTGGTTTCCGTTGAAGCCGGGCATGCAGTACACAACAACGGGCACCGTCGAGGCCGCCGATGGCACCACCGAACGTATCGTCACTCATACTGTTACCGGCCTGACCAAGGTCATCGACGGGGTGAAGACTTTGGTGATGTGGGACCGCGACTACCAGGACGGTGCACTGGTTGAATCTGAACTGGCATTCTTCGCCCAGGACAACGCCGGAACGGTCTGGCTCTTCGGGGAATATCCTGAAGAGTTCGAAAATGACGTATTCATTGGCGCGCCGAACACCTTCATTCACGGGATATCCGGGAGCCAGGCCGGCATTGCCATGCAGGCCCAGCCCCAGACCCGTACCCGGACACCGGAATATGTCCAGGGACACGCCCCTTCCGTGGGCTTCCTTGACTGTGCGCGCACGATCAGCATGGACGTCGCCCTCTGCGTCCCCGCCGGCTGCTACGGGGGCCTGCTGGAGATCAACGAGCGCAACCCGCTCGAACCGGCCGTAGGCAACCAGCGCAAATTCTATTCAGCCGGGACGGGATTGGTGAAAGTGACAGCCATCGGCGGCGAAAGGCAGGAAACGCTGGACCTCACCAAGGCTGAGCAACTCAGCGACGCGCAACTGGCAGAAGTCAATGCCCAAGCGCTTGATCTCGACGAGCACGGATACGAGGTCAGCAAGGACGTATACGCTCAGACACCCCGCGCCGAAGCTGCCACGGAAGGGGCCGGCCGCAGCTGACGGGCGATCGCGCACCATCGAGACGACGACCCAGAGCTTGAGAACCCGAATACTCATTGGGGTTGTCGTCTTGTTGCAATTCCTTGCCAAACCAGGGACTACTTGGCCCAGCGCAGAAATGGTGATGTCTGGTACTTTGGCGAAGACGTCAGCAACTTTGTGAATGGAATACTGAGAGATCATTCGGGCAGCTTTATGCACGGCAAAGACGGCGCAAAAGCCGGAATCTGGATGAAGGCCGAGCAGAGAATCGGCGACTCATACCGGCAGGAATACTATCCGGGTCATGCCGAAGACATGCGTAATACTGTCGCCACCGGTCTGACGGTATCCACAAGAGACGCACATACACCGATTGCGTCAAAGTCTATGACTGGACGCCGATTGAGAGGCGATCCAGAGAGCACAAATACTATTGCCCCCAAGTCAGCGCCCTAGTACTCATTGAAGACTTGGAAACCCGCCAACGAACAGAACTCACTAACATTGAGCCTTGACGCATTTCATTCGCTGATCACAATGGTCAGCAGAATGCCAACGAACTTCACCCGCAGAACAGCTCAGGGTGGATAGCCAGCAGTCCTCCACATGTCCTCCACACGCGCCGCTTGGGCGTGTCCCTCCACATAGCGCCGCACCCCGCCCGGACTGCCGGGTACCCGTGCAACCGTGGTCCCATGGCATGGTTGGCGCGCGGCAATCAGGGGGCGGAGCGGAGGGCCGCCCGCCACCGGTGGGACGAACTGTTCCCAGGCCCCGACGCCGGCCTGCTTGATGCCGTCTCACCGTCCCGGCCGGATACGCTGCTCGATCCCGGTGCCGGAGAGTCCGCTCGGCCCTCCCGCGGCCCCAGTCGCTTCGTGGTCACCCTCCGCGCGGCCGCCGCCCTCGCCGTCGTCCTTGCCATCTGCAGCGGGCTCTGGTGGTGGAGCTCGGCCTCGGCGGCGCCGGACGTGCGGACGGTCGAGGCCGCCGATGAGGCGGAGGCGGGCCACGGCGAGGCCCTGAAGCCGGAGCCGGAGCCGGGCGAAGAGCCCGCCGCCGGGGATGCCCTCGTCGCCCATGTGGCGGGAGCGGTGGCGGCGCCAGGGGTGTACCGTCTGCCCCGCGGCGCGCGGTACCACGAGGCCATCGCGGCGGCGGGGGGCGCGGGCCCTGAGGCCGACGTCCACCGGCTCAACCTCGCTGCGGCCGTCGAGGACGGCATGCGGCTGTACGTCCCGCGCATCGGGGAGGCCGTGGACCCCGCGGCCAGCGGGATGCCCGCTGCGGGGGGAGGCGCGGCGCTGCCCGGCGGGCCGGTCGGCCGCGGATCGGCCGGTGGCACTGCCGCCGGGGGCAGGGCCGCAAAGGTCAACCTCAACACGGCCACCGTGGAGGAGCTCGGCGCCCTGCCACGGGTCGGCCCCGTGCTCGCGCAGCGCATCGTTGACTTCCGCACCCAGCACGGCCGGTTCGGCGCGCCCGAGGATCTCGACGCGGTCGACGGCATCGGCCCGAAGATGCTCGAGACCCTCCTGCCCCTCGTGACGGTCTGATGGCAGAGCGCGGAAGCCTGACGGGAGGCACAGGGTACGAGCGAGACAGCGCACGGGACGGCCGGGGCCGAGCATGGGAGCGCTACCGATCGTCCGCTGCCTCCGGCGTCGCCGTCGGCGAGGCCCCCAGACCGAGGCTCCGGGACCGAGCCAAGGAGTGGATCGCTGGCCTGTGGTCGAACGCCGACGCTCCGTCCGCCGTGTGGGGCGGCAGGTGGCGGGATCTGCGGCTCGCGCCCCTCGGTGCCGCGGCCTGGCTCGGCGCTGCCCTCGGGGCGCCGCTTGCCGCGCTCCTCGGGACCGGTCTGGGCACAGGCCCCGCCGCGGGTGCTGGGCTGGCCGGCACCGCGGCGCTCGCGTCCATCCTGGCCGGGCTCGCCCTCGTCGGCGCGGCCGCCGTCCGCATGAGGCGCCGCCGGGCGGGCCTCCGCCGGGGAAGCCGCCCGGGCGCGCGACCGTCTGCGCGGCAGAAGGCGGCCGTCCTCGGAGGCTGCATCGCCGTGGCGCTCGGGGCCGGGCTGACGGCCTCCGCCGCCCAGTGGGGCACGGAGAACTCGGGCCCCACCGGCGAGCTGCTCTCCCGTGGCGGGCAGACCACGGCAACCGTCGAGGTCACCGACGACGCCCGTGCGCAGCGACTTGGCGGCGCCTTGGCCTCCGGACCCCGGTTCCTCGCCGAGGCGCGACTGCTCGAGGCGACCTACGGCGGCCGTGCCTTCTCCTCACGGGCGCGGGTCCTGCTCGCCGGTGGGCCCGAGCTCGAGGGTCTGCGTGCGGGTGTCCGGCTCGAGCTCGCCGGGACGGTGGTCCCTGCCGAGCAGCCGGCCGGCCGGGCGCTCCTGAGTCTCGACAGCCCCCCGCGCACTGTCGGCTCCGCGGACGGAGCGCGTGCGGCGGCCAGCGCCCGCGAAGCCCTGCGCGGCGCCTCGTCGTGGCTGCCCGCGGACGCGGCGGGCCTCCTGCCCGGCATGGCCGTCGGGGACACGTCGGCGCTGCCCGCAGACTTGGAGGAAGCGATGCGCGCCGTCGGGCTGGGGCATCTGACCGCAGTGTCCGGGGCGAACTTCACCATCGTCCTCGGGGCGGTGCTCCTGACGATGCGGTCCCTTCGCGCTCCTCGGTGGCTCGCAGTCGGGGCGAGCGCCGCGGCGCTCGGCGGCTACCTCGCGGTGGTGGGACCCGAGCCGAGCGTCGCGCGCGCGGCCGTCATGGGGACCGTCGGCCTCGCCGCCCTCACGGCCGGCCGCCCGGGGCGCAGCTGCTCGGCCCTCGCCGCCGCTGTCCTCGTCATGGTCGTGGTCGACCCGTCGCTGGCTGCGAGCCTCGGATTCGTGCTTTCCGTCACCGCGACGCTGGGCATCGCCCTCGTCGGGCCCCCGCTTGCCCAGGCCCTCGCCCACCGGCTCCCCGGCTGGCTCGCCCTCTCAGCCGCCGTTCCCTTGTCCGCGCAGCTGCTCTGCGGCCCCATCGTCGTCCTCATCCAGCCGCAGTTCCTCACGCTGTCCCTCGCGGCGAACGTTGCCGTCGCGCCGCTCGTCCCCCTCGTCACGCTTGCCGGGACGCTCGCCCTGGCCACAGGCGTGTGGTGCCCTCCGGCAGCCGTCGCCTGCGCCGCGCTGGGCGGGGCCGCGGCCCAGGGCGTGGCGGCCGTCGCCAGGGCCGCGGCTTCCGTCCCGGGCGCGGCCCTGCCCTGGCCGGACGGGGCTCCCGGAGCTCTCGCCATGGCCGGGATGTCGGCCGTCAACCTCGCCGCCCTCTGGGCCGTGTTCGTGCCCTCCGGGCGCGCCGCGTCAGCGGTCGTCCTGCACGCGGCGGCCGATGCGCTGCGCGGCGCCCTGAGCCCCGGGGAATCGGGCACCGGTCCGGTGGGCGCAAGAGAGACCGGACGGGCTGTCCTCGCACGGCGACGGCTGGCAGGCGCGGCGGGAGCCCTCGTCGTCGTGGCGGCCCTCCTCGCGGGCGTGCGGCTCGTCGCGGGCCCCCGCGGGCTCGAGGGCTGGCACGTCACCCTGTGCGACGTGGGGCAGGGAGACGCCGTCGTGCTCGCGACGGGCGAACGGGCAGCGCTCGTCGTCGACAGCGGCCCTGACCCGAGGCTCATCGACTCGTGCCTCGACGACCTTGGCATCGGCACGGTCGAGGCCTACGTCATCACGCACTTCCACGCCGACCACTACGGAGGGACCGCGGGCGTCCTCTCGGGCCGGACGGTCCGGCGGGCACTCGTCCCCGCGGCGGCAGGAGCGCCGCCCGCGGTGGTGCGGGACCTGCTCGCCGCCGCGCACGTCCCGGTCGCGGCCGCCGGCGCGGGGGAGAAGGGGCGGGCCGGCCCGCTGAGCTGGCGGGTCCTCTGGCCGGCGAGGCCCGCGGGGGCCGTAGCGGCGCGAGCGGAGTCCATCGAACAGAACAACGTGAGCCTCGTCCTAGACGTGGACTGGGACGGCATGCCGCAGGCCGGCATTCTCCTTACGGGCGATCTCGAGGAAGACGCCGCGGCACGGCTCCTGGCACGCGAGCCGGGTCTGGCCCGGCGGCCGCCACCGGTCCTGAAGATTGCGCACCACGGGGCCCGCAACGGCGGAACTGCGATCCTCGATGCCCTCCGTCCCGACGTGGCCCTCATCTCGGCAGGGAGGGACAACGACTACGGCCACCCCCACCCCGAGATCGTCGCCGCCCTCGAGCATCGGGGGACCGCGACGGTGCGCACCGACGAGTCCGGTACGGTCCAGCTGCGCTTCGCCTCGGGATCGGTCCAGTGGGCACCTCGGTGAATAGAACAGGCCACAGCCCGAGCAGAAGGCGGCCGAAGCCGCCGAGGCCCTCGGTGCGGAGGGGGCCGCCGTGACGGCCCGTGTCGTGCGCGCCCGTTCCGGGTGCGCATGGCCATCGCTGCCGAGGCCGCCCGCGCCTGGAACGAGGCCGAGGCGAAGGCGGCCGTGGTGCCCGGCCGACCGCCGTCGAGGCCCGGTTCGCCGCCCTGTGGCGCGAGGCCGTGGTGGTTGCCCGGGCCGAGCACTCGGAGGCCAAGGCCGGCTGGCAGGCCATGCTGGACCAGCTTGAGGCCGAGCGGCAGACTCTGGGCGAGGAGGTCGAACAGCTCGAGGGGAGAGGAACGAGGCCCGAAGGGGCGCGACGAGGCCAGCAAGGAAACGGATCGCCTGCGCGAGCAGGCCGCAGCGGCCGCGGTCACCGCAGCGGAGGCCCTGGCCGAGCAGCGGGACGGACTGCGCGACAAGATCCGCAAGCAGAAGCACTGACTGGACGCCCGGTTCGGGAGATGATCCGCCAGCGAGCACGCTCGGGCGGGCTAGCTGTGCTGACACGGAGTTTGTGGCCAGTCTCAGGTCAGAGTCCGCCCGGAATCATCCCGTTGTGGGTCAGAGGCTGCTCTTGCGGATCAATACATGGCGAGTCTTGACCCGATTTGGCCATTTTGCGGCGGTAAGCGGGCCGGGTCTGTGATGAAATCCAACATGATGGCCCGCTTCTGACTCAAGGAGGTTCGCAGTGACGGACACCACCTGCCACATGTCGATCTCGCTGGACGGCTTCGTCGCCGGGCCGAACGAGAGCCGCGAGGACCCCTTGGGCAAGCGGGGGCTGGAGCTGCACGGCTGGCACATCGGCGACCCGCGAGCCAACGATGCCGACAAGGTCGCGAACGACTGGCTCATGCGCCCGCGGGGCGCGTATGTGATGGGTCGGAACATGTTCGGCCCGATCCGAGGGGACTGGGATGAGGAATGGACCGGGTGGTGGGGAGCCGAACCGCCGTACCACGCGCCGGTGTTCGTGCTGACCCATCACGGACATGACCCGATCCAGATGGACGGCGGGACGACCTTCCACTTCGTCACCGGGGGCTTCGACGCGGCCTACTCCGCAGCGTGCCAGGCTGCCGGGGACAAAGGCGTGGACATCGCCGGTGGGGCTTCGACCGTCCGACAGGCACTGATCGCCGGCGTGATCGACGAACTCACCCTCGACATCGCACCGGTCCTGCTCGGTTCGGGCGAGCGCATCTTCGACGGCGTTGAATCCTTCGGCTTCGAACCCGCCGAGGTGCTTCACTCACCGCTGGCTACCCACATCCGCTATCGCCGCGTCGGCTAGGCGTTGACGGGAGCCAGGCGACCGACCGGATACCGGCCTCATGGTCTAGGAACCTCAAAGTCGCGATCACCGGCGAAATGACTGAAGTCCGCCGACCTGGAGCGGTTCCGCCTGTGAGTGGGGTGTCGGACGACCCAGCTCTGGTTGGTGCCATGGAGCTCGCGCCCAACTTCCCAGACGGCTATGCCGAGGCCTTGGCCTCCCTCAAGGAGCAGGTCCGTGGCGCCCAGCTCCGGGCCCGCCGGGCCGCGAACACGGCGATGATCGAGCTGTACTGAGCAGTGGGACGGGCTCGGCAACCGCTCGGTCTTCGCCTGGGACCCCGCCACCTCGACCGCGACCACGACCGACCCCAGGGGCGGGGTGTGGAAGGACGTCTACACAGGCAACGTCCTGCTCCGCCGGGTCGACCCCACCGGGGCCTCGACGGGCTACGAGTACGACACCCAGCTGCGCCTGTCCGCCACCATCTCCGCCGACGGGACCCGCACCGCCCTGGCGTACAGCCCGGCCGGGGACCTGAAGACCTTCCCGGGCGGCACCGGGACCGTGCGCAGCGAGCACAACGCCGCGCACCTGCCCACGACCACGGTCAACGCCCGCGGCTACACCAGCACCCGCGGCTACGACGCGGCGGACAACCTCACCCAGCTCACCCGCCCCAACCCCGCCGGCGGCACGGTCGACTACTCCTACGTCTACGATGCGGCCGGGAACGTCACCTCGGCCACCGACCCGCTCGGCAACGTCTCGACCTTCCAGTACAGCGCCGAGGGCGACCTGACCCGGGCCACCTCCCCGCTCGGCTCGGTGCAGTCCATGGCCCACGACGCCGCGGGCCGGGTCACCGCCGTGACCAGCCCACGCGGGAACGCCGCCGGGGCGGACCCGGCACAGTTCATCTGGCGGTACGAGTACGACGCCCTCGGCCGGCCCACCAAGGCCACCGACCCGGCCGGGCAGTACGAGACCGTCGGATACGACGCCGACGGCAGGGTCACCAAGGCCACCGACACCAAGGGCCGCGCCACCACCTACACCTACGACGACGCCGGACACCTCACGACAGTCCAGGTACCCGACCCGAACGTCCCGCCCACCACCACGGCCTACGACGCCAACGGCAACACCACCACGGTCACCGACTCCATGGGCCGGACGGTGTCGTTCCAGTACGACGCCGCCAACCGGGTCACCTCGGTGACGAACCCACTGGGCACCTACACCTTCTCCTACACGGCCAGGAACCAGATCGCCACCGTCACCGACCCCCAGGACGCGGTTACTGCCTACAAGTACGACGCCGCCGGCCGGGTGGTCTCCTCGGACCAGCCCGGAACCGACGGCGACGCGACCTACACTTACGACGCCAACGGGAACCGTACCTCCATGACGGACCCGAATGGGACCACCACGTATGCCTATGACTCCCTCGATCGGCTCACCACCGTCACCAGGGCTGGGAGGACTTTCGCGCTTGGCTACGACGCGGCCTCGAACCTGACCAGCCTCACCAGCCCCGACGGAGCCGTCACGAGCTACGTCTACGACGCCGACGGCCGCGCCACGCAGGTCAAGAACGGCGCCGCCGTCGTGGCCGAATACACCTATGACCCCGACGGCAACACCCTCACCGTCACGCGCGCTGACGGCTCCACGGCCACCAAGACGTATGACAGCCTCGGCCGGCTCACCCGCATCACCGACGCCACCGCCGCGGCGACCCTGCTCGACGAGGCCTACACCTACGACCCCGCCGGCAACCCCACCTCCATCGCCCGGCCCGACGGCACTGCCGACACCTTCGCCTACGACACCCTCGACCGGCTCACCAAGGCCTGCTACATCCTCACCGAGACCCGCAACGCCCAGACCACCACGCACGCCTTCACCTACACCAGGGGCGGACGCACCGCCACGGCCACCACACCGGCAGGGACCACGACCTACACGTACGACGGCGACGGCCGCCGCCTCAGCGCCACCCTCGGCACCGCCAAGACCACCTTCGAATGGGACCCCTTCTACCGGCTCGCCAACGAACTCGACACCAACGGCGCCCTCGTCCGGCACTACACCCACGGCGACCAGCCCCTCACCGCCCACGACGCCGCCGGCACCCCGGCCTACCTCCACACCGACCGGCTCGGCTCCATCCGAGCCCTCACCGACGCAACCGGCGCCGTCACCTCGGCCGGGGCCTTCGAACCCTACGGACGGCCCCGGGCCACCGGCCCGAACAACCCCAACGCACCACCCCTGGGCTGGCTCGGCCAATACCAGGACCCCACCGGACTCACCCACCTCCGCGCACGCCAGTACGACCCGACCGCGGGCATGTTCCTCAGCACCGACCCCGCCGCGTCCACCAGCATCTCCAGCGCCTACACCTACGGTACGGCCAACCCGCTCCGCTACCTCGACATCACCGGCCTCTTCTCCTGGGACGAATTCCTCGTCGGCGTCCAGGACGTCAGCGGCATCGTCTCCGACGTCGCCGGCGTGCTCGCCATCGCGGCCGCCGTCACCGGCATCGGCGCCCCCGTCGCAGCCGCACTCGGCACGATTTCGGTCGTCGCAGGCGCAGTCCACGCCGGCACCAAAGCCATCCAGGCCTACAACACCTGCAACAGCGGCAAAGGCGCCTGCGGCGACGCCGTCGCCGAAGCACTCATGTCAGCAGCCGCCGCCGTACCCGGCGGCCGACTCGTCAAGGGCGCCGCCAGCGGTTTGAAGAGCCTGTCAGGGGCCTCAAAAGCCGCCAGCACCCCGGCAAAGGCCTGCTCATTCTCCGGGGCGACGGTGGTGCTCATGGCCGACGGCGCACGCAAATCGATCGAGAACATCAAGATCGGTGACAAAGTCATCGCGACCGACCCTGAAACCGGGGAGCAGGAAGCCAAGACCGTGGAGCGCGTCTTCGTCCACGACGATACTGTCATCGACCTTGGGGTCGAGGGCGAGCCCATCACCACCACCGAGGACCATCCCTTCTGGTCTGTCACCGACCAGCGGTTCGAACGCGCTGACCAACTCGAGCCGGGCGAGGAGGTTCTCGGTGCAGATGGGCGGACTATCAGGGTCTCGGGTCTCGAAGTCGGGACCCGGCGCCAGGCGTTGGCCTACAACCTATCCGTGGAAGGCATCCACACCTACCAGGTCGGTCAATCCGAGATCCTCGTCCACAACACCTGTTGGGCGAGGCCGGAAACGCTTGAAGATCACTTCCGGCGTCATGGGGGAGATTTTGACGCTGTATCAGCGAATGATTATGCGGGCATGGCCTCTGATTTCTTTGGCAGGGCGGGTGCCGAAGGCTTGCCGACCAAGGTCGACGTCGATGGTACCATCCGAATATATGATCCAGATTCAAATACATTTGGATCCTTCACCTCGGAAGGAAAGGCCAAGACTCTTTTGAAGCCGACCAGTCCCAGCTATTGGGAACGTCAACCAGGAGTGTTCCAGTGAGCGAGCATTACATATGTCCCGTGTGTGGGTATCCCGAACTCAATGAGCCACCTCGGAGTGAAAGTGGCGGAGGATCATATGAGATCTGCTGGAGTTGTGGATTCGAATTCGGCGTGTCCGATGATGATCTGGGATTCACATATGAAGACTGGCGTAGGCTGTGGATCCAGCGAGGAATGCCGTGGGATAGCGAAGCAATCCGCCCTCGCCCATCGGGATGGGACCGGGTCCGCCAGCTAGATAATCTGCCCCCGAAGTGAGGGGGACCATGGAAGATCGCGAGCAGGCCGGCGAACTCGTAGTGACCAGAGCGTGGACGGCCCAATCGGCGCGGATCATCGAGGTAGGACGTGCCCATCGGCTTCGTGTTGAACTATGCGCTCGGATTCGATGAACCGACGCTCGAGTGCGGGTCTGTCCTTGGATGGATGGAGGCGAGGTTCGATGAGGGCCCGGACGATGTTCGTGGCCTTCTGGATTCTCACAAACATTCCTCAGAAGGCCCCTGATCGCCAACGGTGTGAGAACGGGCTCTGAGACGGAATCCGGGGCTCATGCTCAGCGACGCGCACTCCGGCGAGAGCTTCCCAGAATGGGCCGTTTGTGAGAGGTTGTTCAGGGCCTTCACCGGGCTTCCTTTGGGGGCGGGTCTTACAGAGAATTCGGCAGGCCCGAGATCGCGGGCTTCTCGAGGAGGTCTCCGAACCGGTGGCGAGGTGTCCGGTGGACGGCCGGCTTGCGGGCGGGCGAACTAGCGAATCTCGGTTGATGAGATGGGTGGCAATTTCGGTCTGCAACTCGATAATGGTGGCCCGGTGCATGGTGGAGCGACTAAAGCGGCCTTGGATGCCAATCGCCGGCTCCCGGACCAAGGAAACAGGTAGTGCCAGCCCGGAAGACAGGTGACGACTACTGGTGACCGCGGGTTTGTCTGGTCCATAAACTCCGGATTAGCCACTATTTGGGCCCACCGTTGTGAATAGTGTCTGCCGGCCCCCGTTGGTGGCTCTTCGCGGTTCGTCGGGAAGTGAGCTCGTGGCCCTGTTGGATGAGTGGTGTCTAAGCATTCGTCCGGAACAGGAACCACGAGCCTTGATCGAGCCTACGACGGGGCAGCCCTGCCCTGCCACCGTGATCTTCAACCTGCCCGAATACCGCGTCCTCTCCGCCGTGGTCTCCGCTCTCGGCGTCCGCCGGATCACGCTTGAGTCCACTGCGGTGCCCGGCTGCCCGGCATGCGGGGTCGTCTCCGAACGCGTGAAGGACCGCGGGCTCCAGCGCCTGCGCGATATCCCCGTCGCGGGCGCAGCCGAGGTCCTCTGGCGCAAGCGGCGCTGGTTCTGCAACGAGCCGGCCTGTCCGCGCGGGTCGTTCACCGAGGCCACTGACGAGGTGCCCCGCCGGGCTCGCTCCACTCGGCGCCTGCTGCATGCCCTGGCCGCCGCGGTCGTGGTCGCAGGCCGCGCGGCCGCCGAGGCTGCCCGTGCCCACGGGGTCTCGTGGTGGCTGGCCCAGTCCGCCCTGGACGCGGCCGCGGCGACCCTGCCGGACGTGGACGACCTGGCGCCGAAGCGGCTGGGGATCGACGAGCACCGCTACCGGTCCGTGCGCTGGTTCCGCGAGGACGAGTCGTCCCCGTGGGTGCGCATCGAGCCGTGGATGACCACGATCGTGGACCTGGACACCGGCCAAGTCCTGGGCGTGGTCGAGGGCAGGGACAGCGAGGGCGTGGGCGAGTGGCTCTTCGCCCGGCCCCTTCCCTGGCGGCTCGGGGTCGAGACCGTGGCGATCGACCCGTCCGCGGCGTTCCGCAAGGCCCTGCGGATGTGGCTGCCCCGCACTGCCGTCTCGGTCGATGCCTTCCATCTGGTCTCCCTGGCCAACCAGGCCGTGACCGAGGCACGTCAGCGGCTCTCGCATGAGCTCAGGGGCCGGCGCGGCCGCACGATCGACCCGGGATGGGCGAACCGGCGCCTGCTCCTGCGCGCCGCCGAGACCCTCTCCGACCGCGCCCGCACCCGCCTCCGCGAAGTATTCGCCACCGACGACCCCACCGGGCAGCTGCAGGCAGCCTGGGAGGCCAAGGAGCAGCTGCGCACCCTCCTGCGCTCGGGCTCGCTCGAGGACGCCGGGGACCACCTGCGCATCCTCGAACGCCTCGTCGAGACGGCGCCCACACCCGAGACGAAGCGCCTCCTGCGGACCGTGAAGAAATGGTGGAACGAGATCGAAGTCCTCATCACCACCGGCGCGACCACGGCCAAGGTCGAGGCGAACAACACCGCGATCAAGAACATCAAACGCACCGGCCGCGGCTTCCGCACGGCCGCCCGGGAGTACTACGACACCGCGGCCTTCGCCGCCCAGCCCGGCCTGACGGGCTTAGGGCGGGCAGCGAGCCACGAGGGACGTCGCCCTCTCGCATCCCTGATCTGTGCGCTTCATACTTGCAGTACGCGGTCAGGGGGCGTAGTGCCAGGGAGGACGCCATGGGTTCCAGAGAGAACTCCGAGCCGCTGGACAGCCCAACGTTCGGCCATGTGAGAACGGGAGGGGCGACGGGCAGGTCGAACCGCTGGGCCGCGGTGGCTGGTCTGGGGTTCGCCGCCGTGGTGGTGGCCAGCTTCTTCCTGCCCGCCCAGCCCAGTATCGACAGCCCTGCAGAGGGCATCGCGGCCCAGCTTGCGGCGGACCTCACCGCCCACCAGCTATCGCTGTTGCTGGGATTCCTCGCCGACGTCGCCTTCCTGGTATTCCTGGCCGGCCTCTGGAGCAGGCTGCGCCGAGGGGAGGGCCAGGCTGGGATGTTCGCCGCGCTGGTCCTCATCGCTGGCGCTGCCGTGGTGACGCTCATGCTGGTGTCGGGGGGCCTGTCCCTCGCACTCGTTCAGCATGCCTCCGGTGGCCAGCCCGACCCGGCAGTGCTCTCGGCCCTCATCGCCCTCAACGCCTGGGTGGGTAGTGCCATTCTGCCTGCCAGTGCCGCGATGTTCCTCGGGGCGGCGATGGCCATCCTGACCACTCGGGCGTTGCCGCGGTGGCTGGGCTGGCTGGCGGCCGCCACGGCCGTGTTGCTGCTCATCTCTCTCGCGGGAGTGTTCCAGAGCACTCCTGGGGAAGGCGTACTCGGCATCATCGGATTCAGCGGCTTCCTGCTCTTCCTGATCTGGGTCCTGGCCACGAGCATCGTGCTGCTGCTCCGGCCCGGCCGGCAGCCGGGCGGTGCATAACACCAGCCCGTCATCGGTTGAGAATGGAATCATGGCACGCGCTAGCCGCCTCCAGGAAGCGGACTCCGGCACCGTCGAGGGCGTCTCGCCGGCGCCGACAAGGCCTTGAGGCACTCGCGCAGGAACAGCTACACCTTTGAATAGGAGACTCCACCAGGTATCCGTCCAGACGTGGGCGACCCGATGACCGTCCGGGCTGCCTAAGCGGCCCGTGTCAAGGAGCAGGGCTGGCGAAACGTGGGATGGAGCGTCGCAGCGCCCATCTTCCGGCTGATCACCGACACCGGACTGGCGGGCTGATGCGCTGGGCTGGGCCCACGACGGCGGCCTGCGCCTCCGCGACGGGAGGCGCAGGCCGTCTGTGCTCGGCTGCGATAGGCCGGCCTCGATGGGGCTGCCCGGCCCGGCTCAGACCGGGGGAGACTCCTGTCCCCGGGCGGCTTCGGCCGACGGTGCCGGAGCGGCGGGTGGCTGTGGAGCGTGCTGCGCGTAGGGCTGGTTCGGCTGGAACCCGGGCTGCAGCGGGGCAGGCGGCTGGAAGCCGGCCGGGGCCTGCGCCGGTTGCTGTGCGTGTTGCTGTGTCGGCGCGGGGTAGGCCTGCTCCGGGTACGACTGGCTCGAGTACGTCGGCTCCTGCGGGGCCGAGGGCGCATAGGCCGGGCTCAGCTCAGGGCGACCAGTGGCGGACTGGCCGAACTGCGCAGCCTGGCCCGGCTGGACCGGGCCCTGTGCAACCCGCTTCTTCCTGGCGAGGACCACGACGAGCGCGGTGCCGACCGCGAGCAGGAGGACGGCCAGTCCGCCGACGGTGAGCACGAGCGCCAGGTTGTCCGCGAACCAGTTGCCCTCGTTGGGGCGGTCGCCGAGGGGGACCACGGTAGAGCCGGACGGGGCCGTGCTCGGCGTCGCAGCCGCAGGCTTGACTCCATTGCGGCTCAGGAAGGATTTGAGCGCCTCGGTGTCGGTGACGAAGTTGAAGGCCTGCTCCTCGCCGCGGGGCTTGAAGCTGTTGACGCCCATCACGCTGCCGGCGGCGTCCAGAGTCGGGCCGCCGGACATGCCGTTCGTGACGGCGGCGTCGATCTCCGTGATGGGGACGCCTGTCGTGGTGACCTGGCGGGAGGACACGGTGCCGGACTTGAACGAGGCCCGCTGACGCGATGCGTCGCTCACGTCGGTGACGGAGCCGGCGAAGCCGACCGCCGTCACGGTCTCTTTGACGCCGGGCGACGTCGCGGCGACCGCGAGCGGGGAAGTGCCGTCGAGGTCGGCGATCTTGAGCAGGGCCAGATCGCCGTTGTCGAAGGTCTGGGCGTCGATGAGCTGCGCGGTCAGGCCGGTGGTCTGGAGGGCGGGCATGGCGCCCTCGACGCCCTGCGGCTGGTATGCGCGGACCGTCACACCCGTGACGGAGGCCCAGTCCTCGTCCCATCCCTGCTGCAGGTACTCGCTGTAGCCCAGCGAGTCGAGGACCTTTTCGAGGATGGCGAGCCTGACGTCGTCGTCCTTCTCGACGCAGTGCGCGGCAGTCACAATGTGCGCCTGCGTGCTCGCGAACCAGCCGGTGCAGCCGCCGGCGACGCTCGCTGTGTAGCTCTCGGTGCCGGAGGTGAAGGGCACCTTGACCGCGCCGTCGAACGTGAGGTCGAGGTAGACGATGGACTTCTCGGCGTCGTTCGCCGAGGCCGCGTGGGCGGGTGTCGGGGAGCCCGGCCCGAGGAGGGCGAGGGCGAGGGCCGACAGTGCGGCGAGGCAGGCCACGACAACGTGGCGGAGCGAGGGCCGGAGGGTGGTCATGGGTTGTCTCTTTCCGGAGGGCGCGAAGGAGCGCTGCCTGTTCCAGCGGGTGCGAGTGGAAGTGACGGGAGATGGGCACGTGCCGCGGCAGCTCGGCCACCGTCGACCACCAGGAATGAGGTGGTTGGGGCGATGGAACGGCGGCTGCTGCACATGATGTGAGACCCTTCATTGGGCCCGGCGGGATGGTAGGTGTAGTGAAAGTTCCTCGCGCGAGCGTGATGCGCCCCCGTCCGGCCATTTCAGGCTAGTGATTACCTCCAGTCGATGGAGCCTCTTGGGGAAATCCTGCGCATTCCTTGCCTAAAAACGCGGCTATCGACGGTATCGGCGGCCGGCCCGGCACCACGCCGCGTCCGCCGAACTGATGCCAGGCCTGTCCAAGGCTCAGGTCGCGACAGATCGTCCAAAGAATCACCGAGCATTCCAAAGATCGGAATGCTACGAGATTCTGCTGAGGGAGGTTCGTCCCGGCTGGCCAGGATGACCTCGCACCCTCCCGGGTCAAGGCGCGCGTGGAGGCGAACCTCGAGACCCTGCGGACCTTGCGCACCCTCCAGGCCGAGGACCGTGCGGCCACGGCCGATGAGCGCTCCCGGCCCGCCCGCTGGGGCAGCTGGGGCGCCCAGGGCGTTTGGCAGATCTTCGACGAGGACCGTCACGAGCACGCCGCCCAGCGCGAGGAGCTCAAGGGGCGCTGCTGAGCGAGCGCGAGTCCTTGGCCGGCAAGCGGACGACCATCAACGCTCTACACGGACGCGGCTTACGTGCACTGCTAGACCAAAGGCGAGATATCGCTGCGGTGCGGAGCATTGACAGCCCGCAGTGGTGTACGGTTGCTGACTCGCCCCAAAACCCACAAGGAAGAGAAAACACCCCGTGGCCAGTGACTACGACGAACTCCGCCCCGACGTCAAGGAGTCTCAGGAGGACTCGCTCGAGGCAGTCAAGTCCGCCAATGCCCCGGATCCGCGCAGTGTCGTCCGCGACCTCGACGGTGATGAGAACCTGGACGGCGGCGATCTCCCTGGCGGCGAGTTCGTGGACGGAGAGCTCATTGTGCACTTCGTCCCCCAGGGCGACGATGAGTTCGTCTGCCAGTCCTGCTACTTGGTCCGGCACAGATCACAGATCGCCAGATTGGCGGGCGATGCCGCCTACTGCACCGACTGCGAAGCCTGACTCGAACCCGCCCACCGGAAGACCGACCCCAGTCCCACCAAAGCTTCTTTTCGATAGGAGCGGCACTGCCGCCGTCGTGGATCTCTACAGCACGGCTGTGGGTGCTGCCCCAATGAACGAGTTAGCTCAGATCCTGGGTGATGGCATCGGTCCCGGGCGCGTGTTGGTCGGCCTGTTCCCCCCATGGCAGAGTGGACGCGTGAGGACGACAGCAGCACCCGCAGGCGGGAACGCATGAGCCCGGCCACCCGGTCCGGTCGCTCACCGGGGGCGCGCGCCTCATCGGCCGGCACGGTCGACTGGCGCTCCGTGGCTCCCGCGCCGGTCGTCCTCGTCGTGGGCCCGGAGGACTACCTCGCCGCACGGGCCATGGACGCCGTGCGGTCCCAGGTGCGCGGGGTGAGCCCGGACCTCGAGCTCACGCGGCTCGACGCCGGCTCGTACGCTGGCGGGGAGCTGCTGCTCGCGGCCTCGCCGTCCCTCTTCGGGGAGCGCAAGCTCGTCGAGGTCCACGGCCTCGAGTCCATGACAGAGGAGTTCCTGCGCGACGCGCTCGCCTATGTCGCGGCGCCGGACGAGGACGTCGTGCTCGTGCTGCGGCATGCGGGCGGAACGCGCGGCAAGAAGCTCCTCGACGCGGTCAAGGCCTCCCCGGCACCCATCGTCGACTGCCAGCCGCTGAAGAAGGACGCCGACAAGGCCGCCTTCGTCGCCGCGGAGTTCAGGGGCTCGGGGCGGCGGATCGAGCGCGAGGCGATCGAGGCCCTCGTCGCGGCCGTCGGGAGCAGCCTCGCGGAGCTCGCCGCGGCGTGCAGCCAGCTCCAGCTCGATGCTGCCTCGACCGTCGACGCCGCGACGGTCGAGAAGTACTACGGCGGCCGTGTCGAGGCGACCGCCTTCAAGGTCGCCGATGCGGCCCTCGCGGGAGACGCCGCCCGCGCCCTCTCCGCCTTCCGGCACGCCCTCGACACGGGGGTCGACCCGGTCCCCATGGTCGCGGCCGTGGCCGCCAAGCTGCGCACCCTCGCGCGCGTGGCCGGGGCGCAGGGCTCGGCGAACCAGATCGCCCGGGAGCTCGGCATGCAGCCCTGGCTCGTCGAGCAGGCCCAGCGGGACATCCGGGGGTGGACCCCGCAGAGCCTCGCGGAGGCAATCCGCGCCGTTGCGGAGGCCGACGCCCAGGTCAAGGGCCTCGCCCGGGACCCGGCCTACGCCGTCGAGCACGCCCTCGGCGTCGTCAGCGCGGCCGCTCAGGCCCGCTGACGCCGGCCCCCGGGGAACCGGGCCTCACCCTGGTCAGACAGCAAACAGCCGGGGCCGGCATCCTGAACGGATGCCGGCCCCGGCTGCGATGCGCTGAGGGTGGCTCAGAGCGCGCCAACCCGCTTCGCGATGCCCGACTTGCGGTTCGCGGCCTGGTTCTTGTGGATGACGCCCTTGCTCACGGCCTTGTCGAGCTTCTTGCCCGCGCGGGCCAGAGCGGCAACAGCGGCGTCCTTGTCGGCGGCCTCGACGGCCGCGTTGACGGCGCGGATGGCCGTCTTCAGCTCGGACTTGACCGAGTTGTTGCGCAGACGCGCCTTCTCGTTGGTGAGAATGCGCTTCTTCTGGGACTTGATGTTTGCCACGTATGAACTCTCTTGTAAATGCCAACAGGGTCTAGAGGGCTTTCGGACCGGCCATCGACTGAGCGGCGTGGGGATGCCTATGGCAGCCGGTCGTCAGTGCCCGTCGACCTGCACGGACACACAGCAGACAATGCTAGCAGAGCCAAGGTTGCCGGAGCGTCAGCTCCAGCCGTGGCGTGTCCGCAGCCGGGCGGCCACGGCCTCGAACGCCGCACGGTCCAGAACGGCGCCCTCGCGCCGCACGGCCCCCGGGTCGATCTGCAGGACGCGGTCGAATCTGACCTCGCTCGGGCGCCCTCGCGCGTCCCAGGCGCCGGTGCCGATGTCCAGGTAGTCGCCCGCGCGGTCGCCGTTCCCGCTGCCGGTGTGGTCCCGGCTCGTGAGCATGAGCGCGAGGAGGAGGGCGCCCCGGCGGGCGACGACGAGGACGGGCCGGTCCTTGCCGCGCGAGTGGTCCTCCTCGTACGGCACCCACGTCCAGACGATCTCGCCGGGGTCCGGCTCGCCGTCCGGGTCGGGGTGGTACTCGGCGCGCGCTGTGCCGGAGAAGTCGCCCGCGTACCCGGTGCCGGGCACGACGGCGTGCGGCGCCGGTGCGCGCGGCACCCCCGCCCGCGGCGCCCCGGCCGACCGCGGCGGGACCCCGCCGTCGTGCGCAGCCCCACGGCGGGCGAGGCCGGCGCCGATGGCGGCGCGCAGGAGGGACAGGGCACGGGAGGCAGTGGAGCGCAGCACGCGTCACAGCCTAGCGGCCGCGCCGGTCCCAGCGTCCCGGAAGCCGGTGAACCACCCGGGGCCGATCCGTGGGAGACTAGGAAGTCAGCATCTCCCCGCCAGCTTTCGGACAGTGAGGACCCACAGCGTGTCTCCCATGGCCCGCACCGCCCCGGTGCCTGCCGCGACGGATCCGTCGATCATCCGCAACTTCTGCATCATTGCGCACATCGACCACGGCAAGTCCACGCTCGCCGACCGCATGCTGCAGTTCACGGGCGTCGTCCAGCCCCGCGACATGAAGGCCCAGTACCTGGACCGCATGGACATCGAGCGGGAGCGTGGCATCACGATCAAGTCCCAGGCCGTGCGCATGCCCTGGGAAGTCGAGGGCACCGCCTACGCCCTCAACATGATCGACACCCCCGGGCACGTTGACTTCACCTACGAGGTGTCCCGCTCGCTCGCCGCGTGCGAGGGCGCCGTCCTGCTCGTCGACGCAGCCCAGGGCATCGAGGCGCAGACCCTCGCGAACCTGTACCTCGCGATGGAGAACGACCTCACGATCATCCCCGTCCTGAACAAGATCGACCTTCCCGCGGCGCAGCCCGAGAAGTACGCCGAGGAACTCGCGAACCTCATCGGCGGCGACCCGGCGGACGTGCTCAAGGTCTCCGGCAAGACGGGCGTGGGCGTCGAGGGCCTCCTCGACCGCATCGTCGCGGACATCCCGGCCCCGGTCGGCGACGCCGCCGCCCCGGCCCGCGCCATGATCTTCGACTCGGTCTACGACACCTACCGCGGCGTCGTGACGTACGTGCGCGTCGTCGACGGCTCGCTCAACCCGCGCGAGCGCATCCAGATGATGTCCACCAAGGCCAGCCACGAGCTGCTGGAGATCGGTGTCATCTCCCCGGAGCCGATCCCGAGCAAGGGCCTCGGCGTGGGCGAGGTCGGCTACCTCATCACGGGTGTGAAGGACGTGCGCCAGTCGAAGGTCGGCGACACGATCACCAACCTGTCCAAGCCGGCCGCGCAGTCCCTCGGCGGCTACCAGGACCCGAAGCCCATGGTCTTCTCGGGCCTCTACCCGCTCGACGGCTCCGACTACCCGGACCTGCGCGATGCCCTCGACAAGCTCAAGCTCAACGACGCCGCGCTCGTCTACGAGCCGGAGACCTCGGCCGCGCTGGGCTTCGGCTTCCGTGTGGGCTTCCTCGGCCTCCTGCACCTCGAGATCGTGCGCGAGCGCCTCGAGCGCGAGTTCAACCTCGACCTCATCTCAACGGCGCCCAACGTCATCTACGACGTCACCCTCGAGGACACGTCGGTCGTGACGGTGACCAACCCGAGCGAGTTCCCCACCGGCAAGGTCAAGGAGGTCCGCGAGCCGATGGTCTCGGCGACCATCCTGGCCCCGAACGAGTTCGTGGGCGCGATCATGGAGTTGTGCCAGGGCCGCCGCGGCCAGATGAAGGGCATGGACTACCTCTCCGAGGACCGGGTCGAGCTGCGCTACTGGATCCCGCTCGCGGAGATCGTGTTCGACTTCTTCGACCAGCTCAAGTCCAAGACGCGCGGCTACGCGTCGCTGGACTGGAAGGCCGACGGCGAGCAGGCCGCCGACCTCGTCAAGGTCGACATCCTCCTCCAGGGCGAGCAGGTCGACGCCTTCAGCGCCATCACGCACCGGGACAAGGCCTACGCCTACGGGACGATGATGACGGCGAAGCTGCGCGAGCTCATCCCGCGCCAGCAGTTCGAGGTGCCGATCCAGGCGGCGATCGGATCGCGCATCATCGCGCGGGAGAACATCCGGGCGATCCGCAAGGACGTCCTCGCCAAGTGCTACGGCGGCGACATCACGCGCAAGCGCAAGCTGCTCGAGAAGCAGAAGGAAGGCAAGAAGCGCATGAAGATGGTGGGCCGCGTGGAGGTCCCGCAGGAGGCCTTCATTGCCGCGCTGACCACGGACGAGTCGAAGGACAAGGCGAAGAAGTAGTGCGAGTCCCCTCGGCACCCGCCCGGACGGCGGTGGCGTAAGGTGCCCAGCGCCCTTCCGCTCGGCGATCCCGCACCGGCCGACGGCGTGCTGCCGCCGCAGGCGGCCGTCGGCGCGGGGGAGCGCGGCTTCTCGCTCTACGCGCACATCCCGTTCTGCGCCGTGCGGTGCGGCTACTGCGACTTCAACACCTACACGGCCACCGAGCTCGGGGGCGGCGCGTCCCAGGCGGCCTACGCGGCGACGGCGGCCAGCGAGGTCCGCTTCGCCGCCGCGGCCTTGGACGCCTCCGGCGTGCCCCGCCGGCCGATGTCCACCGTGTTCTTCGGCGGCGGGACCCCGACCATCCTGCCGGCGTCGGACCTCGCCGCGATCCTCGCGGCCGCCGTCGACGCTTGGGGCCTCGAGCCCGGCGCCGAGATCACGACCGAGGCGAACCCGGACTCCGTGACCCCCGCCTCCCTCGAGGCCCTCGCGGAGGCGGGCTTCACGCGCGTGTCCTTCGGCATGCAGTCAGCCGTCCCGCACGTGCTCAAGGTCCTGGACCGCACGCACTCGCCGGGCAGGGTGCCCGAGGCGGTCCGCTGGGCCCGGGACGCGGGCCTCGACGTGAGCCTCGACCTCATCTACGGCACGCCGGGGGAGAGCATGGCGGACTGGCGCGCGTCCCTCGATGCGGCCCTCGCGTGCGACCCGGACCACGTGAGCGCCTACGCGCTCATCGTCGAGGATGGGACGAAGCTCGCGGCCCAGATCCGCCGCGGCGAGGTCCCGGAGACGGACGACGACGAGCACGCCGAGAAGTACGAGCTCGCCGACGCGGTGCTCGCCGAGGCCGGGTACGCGTGGTACGAGGTGAGCAACTGGGCCCGCGGCGCCGGGGGCGACAGCCCAGAGGGCGCGCGGTATGCATGCCGGCACAACCTCGCCTACTGGAACGGCGGGGACTGGTGGGGGATCGGCCCGGGCGCGCATTCGCACGTCGGCGGCGTCCGCTGGTGGAACGTCAAGCATCCGACCGCCTACGCGGGCCGGCTGGCGCGCGGCGAGTCGCCGGCCGCGGGGCGGGAGACGCTCGACGCCGAGACGCGCCACACCGAGCGCGTCCTGCTCGGGCTGCGGCTCGCCTCCGGCCTTCCGGTGGCGGACGTCCCGGTCGAGGGCCGGGCCGCCGTCGCGGGCCTCATTGCCGACGGACTCGTCGAAGGTCCCGCGGCCCTGCGCGGCCGGCTCGTGCTCACCCTGCGGGGGCGGCTGCTCGCCGACGCCGCCGTGCGGCGCCTCCTGCCGTAGGTCTGCGGCGGGGGGCCCGGGTTGGCCGGGCCCCGGCTAGGGGATGAGCCGGAGGTTGTAGCGGTACTGGTACGGCTGCCCGCGGTTGACCTGGACGCCGGCCATGACGGCGAAGACCGTGAGGGCGAGCCACACGAGGGTCGCGAACACTGCGAAGACGTTGCCGACGACGGGGATGAGCGCGAGCACGTTGAAGACGATCGCCGCAGCCGTGGGCGGCAGCGTGAAGTTCAGGGCCTCCTTGGACTCCTGTGCCGTGAACGGGCCCCTGTCCCTGAAGACGAGGTAGATGAGTAGGGACGGGACGCATCCCAGAATCCCGCCGAAGTGCGCGAGCGTGGCCCACTGGCGGTCCTCCGTGGCCGTGAGCGGGAGCGCGCGGGCCGGCGCCCCGTGATAGTCGCTCTCGCCGTTGCGGGGGTCCTGCGGGTACTCAGCCACTGGGAAGTTCCTTGCCTGTGCGTCGTAGGGTGCGTTCTGCCCGCGGCGGGGGTTCCGGCCCCCGGGGCACTCCAAGGATAGCCAAGGTTGGGACCTCAGGCCGTCAGGAAGTCGATGACCTCCTCGACCCGGCCCAGCAGCGCGGGCTCGAGGTCGGCGTACGTCCGCACCGCGCCGAGCAGCCTCTGCCAGCCGAGGCCGATGTCCTCCGGGCCGGCATGGGGCCAGCCGAACGCCGAGAGGATGCCCGTCTTCCAGTCAGTCCCGCGGGGCACCACGGGCCACGCCGGGATGCCGAGCGTCGAGGGCTTGATCGCCTGCCACACGTCCACGTAGGGGTGGCCGACGATGAGCACATTGCCCGCGGCTCCGGGCGCGGACATGGCCTGGGCGGCGATGCGCGCCTCCTTCGAGCCCTCGACGAGGTGGTCCACGAGGATCCCGAGCCGGCGCTCCGGCCCGGGCCGGAACTCCGCCACGGCGGCGGCGAGGTCGTCGACGCCGTGGAGGGGCTCGACGACGATGCCCTCCACGCGCAGGTCGTCGCCCCAGACCTTCTCGACCAGTTCGGCGTCGTGCTTGCCCTCGACCCAGATCCGGCTCGCCTTCGCGACCTGCGCGCGGAGCCCCTCGACCCGCACGGACCCGGAGGCGGTGCGGGCGGGTGCCGTGGCCGCGGCGCGGGGGGCCGGGGGTCCCACGCGGACGGGTCTGCCCTCGATCAGGAACCCGAAGCCCAGCTGGAACGAGCGCGAGCGCCCCCTCCGGTCCTCGAGGCTCATGACGTGCATGCCGCCGGACTTCTCGACGCGGGTCACCGCGCCGACCCAGCCGCTCTCGGCGTCCTCGAGCACGAGGCCGATCTCCACGGGCACGAGGGGAAGCTCCCGCTTCGTGGGCGCGGCGAGGTCCGTCGGCCCCCATGAGTCGTACGACATCCGTTCCACGCACACCGGCCTTCCTCGCCCCCGGCGCGGGCTCCGCGCCGGGCCGCCCGCCCGGACGGCGTGACCATGCTACGGGCGGCGGAGCCGGCCGCGCGGGAGCCTCGCCGTGGCGGCCTGGCGGGGCCCCGCGGGCCGAGATCGGCGGGCTGCGGGACAGGCGCCCGCGGGCATAATAGACTTAGCACTTGGTCTCAGGGAGTGCTAACAACCGCCGGCGTGCGACGCCGGCACCGGCGCCGCACGGAGCCGGGCTGTGACAGCCGAGGGGTGAGAGGATGAACGAGCCGCGCAAGCTCGAGGTGCTGCGCGCCATCGTGGAGGACTACGTGCACTTCCGCGAACCCGTCGGCTCGAAGGCACTCGTGGAGCGCCACGGGCTCGGAGTCTCAAGCGCCACGATCCGCAACGACATGGCGGCCCTCGAGGACGAGGGCCTCATCGCGGCCCCGCACACGAGCGCGGGCCGCGTCCCCACCGACAAGGGCTACCGCGTCTTCGTCGACCACCTCACGTCCGTGCGCCCGCTGTCCCCGGCGGAGAAGCAGGCCATCCACGCGCTCCTGGACGGCGCGGACGACCTGGACGACGTGCTCGAGCGCACCGTCCGGCTCCTGTCGCAGCTGACCAACCAGGTCGCCGTCGTGCAGTACCCGCAGCTTGGCAGGGCCCGCGTGCGCCACATCGAAGCCGTGGCACTGGCCCCGCACGAGGTGCTGCTCGTGCTCATCGCCGACACAGGCACCGTCGAGCAGCGCGTCCAGTCCGTCGTCGAGGAGGTCGACCGGGACCGCCTCGTGTACCTGCGCGACCGCTTTGTCGAGGGCGCCGCGGGGACGCCCGTCACGCACCTCGATGCGACGCTCAGCGCCATCGTCGACGCCCTCCCGCCCCACGACCAGCCCCTGGCCGCCGAGCTCGTGCGCGGCCTCTCCGTCCTGGCCGCCTCGAGCCGCGAGGACCGCATGGTCATGGCCGGGACGGCCTACCTGGCCCGGTCGACGAGCGACTTCCTGCAGAGCATCTCGCCCGTCCTCGAGGCGCTCGAGGAGCAGGTGGTCCTGCTGCGCCTGCTCTCCGAGATGGCGAGCGACCCCCGCGGCGTGACCGTCACCATCGGCCGCGAGAACCCCTATGACGGGCTCGTCGAGACGTCCGTGGTCGCCACCGGCTATGGCCGCACCGACGGGCCGAAGATCGGCGTGCTGGGCCCCACGCGCATGGACTACCCCGCCACGATGGCGGCCGTGCGGGCCGTGGCCCGATACCTGTCGAAGATCCTGGCCGGAAGCTAGAGAAAGAAGACCGTGAGCAGCCACTACGAAACCCTGGGCGTTCCGACTGACGCGAGCGCCGAGGAGATCAAGAAGGCCTACCGGAAGCTGGCCCGCAAGCTCCACCCCGACGTCAACCCCGGCGATGAGGCGGCTGACCGCTTCAAGGCGGTCACGCACGCCTACGAGGTGCTCTCCGACCCGCAGAAGCGCCGCGTCTACGACACGACGGGCAACGAGAACGGCACCGACAACGGATTCGGCGGGGCCTACAACGGCTCCGGCTTCGCCTTCCAGGACATCTTCGAGACGTTCTTCGGCGGGGGTGCCGCCGGCCAGGCAGGCCCGGCCTCGCGCACGCGCCGCGGCCAGGACGCGCTCATCGCGGTCCGGATCGAGCTCCGGGACGCCGTCTTCGGCGTCAACAAGAAGATCGAGGTCGACACGGCGGTGCTCTGCGGGCGCTGCGAGGGCTCGTGCTGCGAGCCCGGCACCGAGCCCGTGCGCTGCGGCGTATGCCACGGCAGCGGGCACATCCAGCGGCCCGTCCGCTCGATCCTGGGCCAGGTCATGACCATGGCCACGTGCCCCTCCTGCCAGGGCTTCGGCACCGAGATCCCGAACCCGTGCAACGAGTGCGGCGGCGAGGGCCGCGTGCGCAGCCGGCGCTCGCTCACGGTCAAGATCCCGGCCGGCGTCTCGACCGGCACGCGCATCCAGCTCTCCGGCCAGGGCGAGGCGGGAACGGCGGGCGGACCGTCGGGCGACCTCTACGTCGAGATCCGCGTCGCGAGCCACGGCACCTTCACGCGCGAGGGCGACCAGCTGCACGCGACGCTCAGCGTGCCCCTGACGGCTGCGGCCCTCGGCGCGGAGATGAGCCTCGACACGTTCGACGGCGAGCAGACGATCTCGCTGCGCCCGGGCACGCAGTCCGGTGACGTCGTCACCCTCCCGGGCCTCGGCGTCGCCCGCCTGCGCGGCGGCGGGCGCGGCGACCTGCTCGTGCAGGTCCGCGTCGAGACCCCCACGCGGCTTGATCCGGAGCAGGAGGAGCTCCTGCGGCAACTCGCCAAGCTGCGCGGCGAGCAGGTCGGCGAGGGCAAGCTCGTGGGCACGGGCGGGGTGTTCGCGAAGCTGCGCGACAGGCTCGGCAACCTCTGACATGTCCCGTCCCCTCTTCTACGTTCCGGCGGGCGCGCTCGACGGCGCCGCCCAGGGGACGCTCATCACGGTGGGCGGCGCCGAGGGCCGGCATGCCGCGACGGTCAAGCGGCTCGCCCCGGGCGAGGGCGTGGACCTGGCCGACGGCGCGGGCGTGCGGGCGGTGGGCACCGTGGAGAGCGCCGCGGGCTCCGAGCTCGTGGTCGCGGTCGAGCGGGTCAGGCGCGAGCCGGCCCTCCCGTACAGGCTCGTCCTCGTCCAGGCCCTCGCGAAGGGCGATCGCGACGAGCTGGCCGCCGAGACGGCCACGGAACTCGGCGTCGACGCCGTCATCCCCTGGCAGGCCGAGCGCTCGATCGTCCGCTGGAAGGGGGAGCGGGCGGAGAAGTCGCTCGCGAAGTGGCGCTCCGTCGTGTTCGCGGCCGCGAAGCAGGCCCGCCGGGCCACCGTTCCGGTCGTCGAGCGGGCGCACGACGGCGCCGCGCTGGCGGAGCGGATCGGCGCGGCTCGGCTCGCCGTCGTCCTGCACGAGGACGCTGCCGAGCCGCTCTCGGCGCTCCTGACGGCG
>NZ_KV908322.1:426888-466177 GCF_001999765.1 Sinomonas mesophila
CGACGGCGAGAGCGCAGGCGACGGCGAGGTGCTGTTCATCGTCGGCCCCGAGGGCGGGATCAGCCCCGCGGAGCTGGAGCGGTTCACGACGGCGGGGGCGCGCACCGCGCTGCTCGGCCCGCACGTCCTGAGGTCGTCCACGGCCGGGCCGGCGGCCCTGGCCGTCGCGGGGGACCGGCTTGGGCGCTGGCCCGCCGGGGCCCGCGAGCCAGAGGCGGACTAGCGGGGCGCAGCGTCGGCCCGGCCCCTCAGGGCCCGATGCGGAACGCCTTCGTGTCCCACGCGGTGCTCCCGGCGTTGGCGGGCGCCGCGGCGTCCGCCGCCGGCAGGATGCGCAGCTCGTAGTCGCCGTCCTCGAGGTTGACCACGAAGGTGAACTCCCCGCCCTTGCCCGGCTCCTGGCCGGAGGTGATGCCCCCGCTGAGGTACACGGACTTCGAGCCGGAGGCGTCTCGCTTCAGGACCTGCCACGCGAGGGGCGTGCCGGCGGGAACGGCGCGGCCGAACACCTTGAGCTGCCCGCCGAGCCGCGTGTCCTCCTGCGGGTCGATGATCCACCCCGGGGCCGCCATGGACGCGTCGCGCTGCATGAGCTGCCCGAGCTGGACGCGCTCGAAGGCCAGCTGCGCGGTCCGCCCGTCGACGAGCAGCATGACGGACGTGGGCTGCTCGGTGTCGACGAGGCCCGCGCTGGCCGCGGCCGCCGTCGCGGTGTACACGAGCTGCTGGACGGCCAGCTGGGCCGTGGGCTCGTCGACGTTGCTGTTGAACGCGTCCGAGGAGACGTCCACCGTGATGATGTTCTTGCCCGAGATCGACGCCGCGAGCTTGCGCGGCTGCTGCCAGGGAGTGAAGTAGTCCGGGTCCAGCGGCTTCTGCGTCATCATGAGCTTGAGCGCCGTCGTGACGGGGTTGTCCTCGCCGCCCGCCTCCCGGAACTCGCGGTAGAGGTAGATCCCGTCGCGGGAGCGGCCGAGCCAGTAGACCGGGCTCTTGGCGGAGGTCTGTGACGTCTCGAGCGGGACGGAGGCCTGGGTCGTGCGGTCGGCCGAGCCCGCGGGGGTCGCCCCGGCCGCGACGCTCGGCTCCGGCGCCCCGCCGGCCGTGCAGGCGGACAGCGCCATGCCCGCGGAGAACAGGACGCCGGCGAGCACGGCGGCGCGGGCGGCGCCGGCCCGGCGTCGCCACGGCACGCGCTCACGCGGCGCTGCACTCGGCATGGATCCTCCGCAGGTCAGCTGCGCGGTCCCGGCCGCCCGACGTGGGCGGAGACTCCCGGTGAGCCGACAGCACCATCCAGCTTGGCACAGTCCCGGTGGCCCGGACGGCGCCAAGGGGAACCGTGCCCCAAGTGATGCGGGATTGATACGTTCACGGTCCCGCGGAGGCATCCCGGCAGTACGATGTGTCCAGGCCCGCCCGGCCAGACCGGCCGGGGGCGACGGCCCCGACAAGGAGAGAGACCGCCTGTGACAGCGGAGTTCCCGCACACGACCCCCGCATCCCGTACCGAGGTGCTGCGCTTCGGCTCGAGCGAGGAGATGGTGAAGATCCTGGGCCCGCACGACGAGGCGCTGCGCTTCGTCGAGGAGCAGTTCCCCTCCGTGGAGATCCACGCCCGCGGCAACGAGCTCACCATCGTGGGGCCCCCGGCCGAGGCCCCGAACCTCCGCCGGCTCTTCGAGGAGATCGCCGCGATGGCGGAGGCCGGGACGCCCGTCACGCCCGCGTCCCTCGCCCAGCTCGTGTCGATGCTGCGGGCGCAGACGGTCGCGAGCCCCTCGGACGTCCTCACGCACAACATCCTCTCGAGCCGCGGCAGGACGATCCGGCCCAAGACGGCGAACCAGAAGGACTACGTTGACGCGATCGACGCCAACACGGTCATCTTCGGCATCGGCCCCGCAGGGACGGGCAAGACGTACCTCGCGATGGCCAAGGCCGTCCAGGCCCTCCAGCACAAGGAGGTGAGCCGCATCATCCTCACGCGCCCGGCCGTCGAGGCGGGGGAGCGGCTCGGCTTCCTGCCCGGCACGCTGAGCGACAAGATCGACCCCTACCTGCGCCCGCTCTACGATGCCCTGCACGACATGCTGGACCCGGAGTCGATCCCGCGGCTCATGGCCGCCGGCACCATCGAGGTCGCGCCGCTCGCGTACATGCGCGGTCGCACGCTCAACGACGCGTTCATCATCCTCGACGAGGCCCAGAACACGACCCCCGAGCAGATGAAGATGTTCCTCACCCGCCTCGGCTTCGGATCGAAGATGGTGGTCACGGGCGACGTCACGCAGGTCGACCTGCCGTCCGGGACCTCCTCCGGGCTGCGGATCGTCCAGGAGATCCTCGACGGCATCGAGGACGTGAGCTTCTCGGTCCTCGACGCCTCCGACGTCGTGCGGCACCGGCTCGTGAGCGACATCGTGGACGCCTACGGCCGCTGGGACACCCAGCAGCGGGCGCAGCAGGAGCGGCGCCGTGCCCGCGCGGCCGCACGCCAGGGCGGGCCGGCGGCCGCTGGCGGTGTGGCTGGCGGTTAGGCTGGATCCGTGAGCATCGAAGTCAACAACGAGTCCGGGGTCGAGGTCGACGCCGAAGCCATCGTCCGGCTGGCCCGGTTCGTGTTCGAGCGGCTCTGGCTGCACCCCCAGACCGAGCTGTCGATCCTGCTCGTCGACGAGGAGGCGATGGAACGCCTGCACCTCGAGCTCATGGACGAGCCCGGGCCCACCGACGTGCTCTCCGTCCCGATGGACGAGCTGACCCCCGGCGTCCCGGGCCGGCCCACGCCCCAGGGCATGCTCGGCGACATCGCCGTGTGCCCGCAGGTCGCCCGTGAGCAGGCCGCGCGCGGGGGCCACTCGGTCGACGACGAGATGCTCCTCCTCACGACCCACGGGATCCTGCACCTGCTCGGCTTCGACCACGCCGAGCCGGAGGATCGGGAGGAGATGTTCGGCCTCCAGCGCGAGCTGCTCACGGAGTTCCTCGGGCGCCCCGCGCCGAGCGAGACGGTGGCGTGACCACCGTCCTCCTGATCGGACTCGCGCTCGCCTTCGTCGCCCTCGCGGGGTTCCTCGCCGCCGCCGAGGCAGCGCTCGCCTTCCTCCCGCGGCACGACGCAGAGCTCCTCATCGAGGAGGGCCGCGCCCCGTCCCTCCGGCACCTGCTCGAGGACCCCGTGCCCCATCTGCAGGCCCTGCGCTTCTGGCGCATCTGGTTCGAGACCGCCGGGGCCGTCGCGGTCGCCGTGCTCGCGCACAGCTGGCTCGGCAACGTGTGGCTCGCAGGTCTCGCGGCGACGGCGGCCATGGCCGTCGTCGGGTTCCTGCTCGTGGGCGTCTCGCCGAGGCAGCTCGGGCGCCAGCACGCCCTGCCCGTCGCTTCCGCCGCCGCGCCGCTCGTGCGGACCCTGCGGCTCGTGCTCGGGCCCGTGCCGGCGTGGCTCGTCGCGCTGGGCAGCTCATCCACCGGGACCGACCCGCGCCACGAGGACTCGACCTACAGCGCGACCGAGCTCCGTGAGTTCGTCGAGCGCGCGAGCGACGCCGAGGACTTCGAGGAGGAGCAGGCCGAGCTGCTCCAGTCCGTGTTCGAGCTCGGCGAGACGCTCGTGCGCGCCGTCATGGTCCCGCGGACGGACATCGTCGCCGTCGAGTCCGGCGCGAGCCTCGCCCAGGCCATGTCGCTGTTCCTCCGGTCCGGCTGCTCCCGCGTTCCCGTGTTCCGTGAGAACCTCGACGATGTGGGCGGCGTGCTGTACCTCAAGGATGTGGCGGCGCGCCTGCACGAGGATCCCCACGCGGCCTCGGAGGAGGTCGACACCCTCGCGAGGGAGCCACGGTTCGTCCCGGAGTCCAAGCCGGTCGACGACCTGCTCAAGGAGCTCCAGCGCGAATCGATCCACTTGGCCATCGTCGTCGACGAGTACGGCGGTACCGCCGGGCTCGTGACGCTCGAGGACCTCATCGAGGAGCTCGTGGGGGAGATCGTCGACGAGTACGACGTCGACGCCGACGAGTCGGTGCCGCTCGGCGATGGCCGCTACCGGGTCGCGGCGCGGATGAGCCTCGACGACCTCGGCGAGCTGTTCGACACCGACATCGAGGACGACGAGGTCGAGACGGTCGGGGGGCTGCTCGCCAAGGGCCTCGGCCGCGTCCCCATCGTCGGCAGCACCGCGGAGGTCCACGGCATCCGCCTCACGGCCGAGCGGATCGAGGGCCGACGCAACCGGATCAGCCACGTCCTGGCGGAGCGCGCCGAACCGGCCGAGACAAGCACTGAAGCCACCGACGAAGCGGAGAACACCCATGGCTGACAGCCGAACACGCGACGGCGATGCCGCCGAGACCTACCGAGCAGGATTCGCCGTCCTCGTCGGGCGCCCGAACGCCGGCAAGTCCACTCTGACCAATGCCCTCGTCGGGCAGAAGGTCGCGATCACGTCCGCGAAGCCGCAGACGACGCGGCACACGATCCGCGGCATCGTCCACCGCGAGGACGGGCAGCTCATCCTCGTGGACACGCCGGGGCTGCACCGCCCCCGCACCCTCCTCGGGCAGCGCCTGAACGACCTCGTCGCCGAGACGCTCTCCGAGGTCGACGCGATCGGCTTCTGCCTGCCCGCGGACGAGCGCATCGGCCCGGGCGACCGGTTCATCGCGAATCAGCTCGCCGCCGTCGGCCGCAAGCCGATCGTCGCGATCGTGACGAAGGCCGACCTCGTCGACCGCGGCCGGCTCGCCGAGCAGCTCCTCGCCGTCGAGGCCCTCGGCCGCGAGGTCCTCGGCGGCGAGGGCTGGGCCGAGCTCGTCCCCGTGTCGGCGAAGGACGGCTACCAGGTGGCTATCGTGGAGAAGATCCTCATCGCGCACATGCCGCCGTCCCCGCCCCTCTACCCGGACGGGGAACTCACGGACGAGCCCGAGGCGGTCATGGTCGCCGAGCTCATCCGCGAGGCGGCGCTCGAGGGGGTTCGGGACGAGCTCCCGCACTCGCTCGCCGTCGTCGTCGAGGAGATCGTGCCCCGCGAGGGCCGCAGCGAGGACAACCCGCTGCTCGACGTCCGCGTGAACCTCTTCGTCGAGCGCCCCTCGCAGAAGGCGATCATCATCGGCCGGGGCGGGGAGCGCCTCCGCGAGGTCGGCACGGCGGCCCGGCGGGGGATCGAGGCCCTCCTCGGCACGCGGATCTACCTCGACCTGCACGTCAAGGTCGCCAAGGACTGGCAGCGGGACCCGAAGCAGCTGGGGCGCCTGGGCTTCTAGGCGCGCCGCCGAGCGTGTTCACAGCACGTTCCCAGACCGCCCCGCTACCATGGACTGACCCCAGAACCTCCAGGAAGGCCACTTCTTTGGCTCGACGTGCTGACGTCGCCGGCCCGGTGACCCGCGCCGGCGTCCACCACGCCAGCCCCGGCGAGATCCCTCCGCCGCGGCATCTGAGGCCGGCGCATCGACATCCGGCGCTCCGTGCAGCGGCCGTGGTGCTTGCCCTCGTCCTCGTCGCGCTCGTGGCCGCCGCCGGCTACTGGGTCGTCCGTCTCCAGACGAACCTGCGCCAGGCCCCCCTCTCGGCGGGCAGCGCGAGCGCCGACGCCTCGAGCGACGCGACGGACCGCCTGCAGCTGCTCATCGTGGGCACGGACACGCGCGACGGCGCCAACGGCGCCTACGGAACATCCGAGGACAGCGCGGGCAGCGGGAACGCGGACGTCATGATCCTCATGGACATCTCGGCGGACAACCAGCGCATCACGATGGCGAGCTTCCCCCGCGACCTCATGGCGCCCATTCCGGCGTGCACCGACCCGAAGAGCGGCACGCGGCACGCGGCCCTGGCGGTGGGCCAGCTCAACTCGTCCATGTCCCTCGCCGGGCCCGGCTGCACCGTCGACACGATCAACCACCTCACCGGGCTCTCCATCGACCACTTCCTCGTCGCGGACTTCAACGCCGTGAAGGAGCTCTCCAACACGATCGGCGGCGTCGACGTCTGCGTCAACGCGGCCATCGACGACCCGAGCTCCGGCCTCAGGCTCGCCGCCGGCACCAACAGCGTCCAGGGCGAGCAGGCCCTGGCGTTCCTGCGCAGCCGGCACGGCGTCGGCGACGGCAGCGACCTGTCCAGGATCAAGTCCCAGCAGGCCTTCCTCGCGTCCCTCGCGCGCAAGGTCCGGGGTGACGGCACGATCGGCAACGTGCCCAAGATGCTGGGCATCGCGGACACGATCACGAAGAACCTCACGGTGGACGAGGGGCTCGCGAACCCGCAGGCCCTCCTCACCATCGGGAACCGGCTCAAGGACATTGACCTTGCCAAGGTCGCCTTCGTGACCGTCCCGACGGAGGCCTACGTGGCCGACCCCGCCCGCGTCCAGCTCAAGGAGCCGGACGCCGAGGGCCTGTTCCAGGCGCTGCGCGAAGGCCGCGACCTCACCGCGCCGGCGACGCCCACGACCGCTGCGCCCGCGCCGTCGTCGTCCGACCCCTCCACCGGAAGCACCCCTCCTGCACCGCTGTATGAGAAGTCGGTGCAGCCCGTCGCAGTGGCGAACGGCTCGGGCCTGCCGGGGCGGGCACAGGAGCTCGTCCGCTACCTCGCCGCCGAGGGCTTCGCCCAGGCCTCCTCGTTCGCCGCCGCCCCCATCGCCTCGACGGCGGTCTACTACGGCCCGGGCTACGAGCAGGTCGCGGCGGACATCGCCGCCCGCTTCGGGCTTCCCCCCGCGCAGGTGCTCCCGTCCACGGCCGTCGCCGGCGTCCAGCTCTACATCGGGCAGGACTTCACGTCAGGCGACCGGTTCGAGGCGAGGGTGCCCGACGGCATCGTCGCGCAGACGGCCGCGGACGCGACCTGCCAGACGGCCTTCGGCTACTAGTCCTGCTGCCGCCGCCCGCCGGAAGCCGCCGGAAGGCGGCCGCCGTCGGGCGGCGGCACGTGGGCGTCACCAGATCGCGACGCGCTCCCCGGGCTCGAGCCACATGCCGTCCCCCGGGGCCACGCCGAATGCCTCGTGGAACGCATCGAGGTTCTTCACCACGGCGTTCGTGCGGAACTCGTTCGGCGAGTGCGGGTCGATCGAGAGGCGGCGCAGGGTCTCCTCGGGGCGGCAGACCTGCCGCCATACCGTGGCCCACGAGACGAAGAACCGCTGGGCGCCCGTGAGCCCGTCGATCACGGGGGGCTCCTGCCCGTCGAGGCTCAGCTGGTAGGCCTTGTAGGCGATGCCCAGGCCGCCGAGGTCCCCGATGTTCTCCCCGAGGGTCAGCCGCCCGTTCACGGCGTGGCCGGGCGTCTCGGCGGGGGAGAGGGCCTCGAACTGGCCCACGAGCTTGGCCGTGAGCGCCTCGAACGCCGCACGGTCCTCGTCGGTCCACCAGTTGCGGAGGGCGCCGTCGCCGTCGAACTGCGAGCCCTGGTCGTCGAAGCCGTGGCCGATCTCGTGGCCGATCACTGCCGCGATGCCGCCGTAGTTGACCGCCGGATCCGCGTCCGGGTGGAAGAACGGCTCCTGGAGGATGGCTGCGGGGAAGACGATCTCGTTCATGAGCGGGTGGTAGTACGCATTGACCGTCTGCGGCGTCATGAGCCACTTGACGTGGTCCACGGGCTTGCCGATCTCGTCGAGGAGCCGGTCCAGCTCGCCCTCGTGCGCGCGGCGGACGTTGCCGAGCAGGTCGCCGTCGCGGATCTCGACCGGGGAGAAGTCGATCCACTCGTCCGGGTAGCCGATCTTCGGCCGGAAGGCGGCGAGCTTGGCGAGCGCCCGTTCGCGCGTCTCGGCGCCCATCCACGGCAGGACCGAGATGCTCTGGCGGTACGCCTCGACGACGTTCTCGACGAGCGTGGCCATCTCGGCCCGGTGCTCCTCCGGGAAGTGCCGGGCCACGTAGAGGCGCCCCACGGCCATCCCGAGCCCGGACTCGACGGCGCCGACGCCGCGCTTCCACCGCTCCTTGTTCTCCGGCGTGCCGGACAGGACCGTCCCGTAGAAGGCGAAGTGCCGGTCCACGAAGGCCGACGACAGGAAGGGCGCGGCCGCGCCGATCACATGGCCGGTGAGCCACAGCTTCCAGGACCGCAGCGGGATCTCCTCGAGCAGCCCCGTGATCCCGGCCAGGTAGTCGGGATTGCCGACGACGAGCTCGGCCCGCGCGTCCGCGGCCACCCCCGCCGCCTCGGCCCAGAGGGGGAAGTGCCCGAACGCCTCGGTGGCCTGCGCCTCGGTGCGCAGGTTGTAGGTCTTCTGCGGGTCGCGCAGCGTCACCCGGTCCCAGTGCAGCCCCGCGATGCGCCGCTCGAGCGCGAGGACGTCCTCGGCGTCCTGCGCGGCGGAGTCCGAACCGAGCAGGGCGAAGACGTCGCGGAGGTAGTCGCGGTACTGGCCGACCGTCTCGGCGAACTTCTCGTCCCGGTAGTAGGACTCGTCCGGCAGGCCGAGCCCACCCTGGCTCAGGTACAGGACCACGCGCTCGGGGTCGCCGGCGTCGGGCGCGGCGTAGTAGCCGAACAGGCCGTCGGTCCCGCCGCGGCCGAGCCGCGCGGAGGCGGCGACGAGGCCGGCGGCGTCCTCGACGGAGTCGACCTCGTCCAGGAGCGGGGCGAGGGGTTCGGCGCCCAGGCGCTCGACGCTGTCGACGTCCATGAACGAGCGGTACAGGGCCCCGATCTTGGCCTCGTCCGAGCCCTCGGGGTGCTCGGCCCCGGCGAGCTCCTCGACGAGGGCCCGCACTGCCTCCTCCGAGCGGTCGCGCAGCTGGATGAAGGTTCCCACGAGCGCGCGGTCCGCGGGGATCTCGGTCGAGCGGAGCCACCCGCCGTTCACGTGCCGGTAGAGGTCGTCCTGCGGGCGGACGCCGTCGTCGAAGTAGTCGCGGTCGACGCCGGATGGCGCACTCGAGCTGGTCATGCTGCCTCCTGTGTGGGTTGGCTTCATCTTAGGCAGCTGCGTCCCGGGGCGAGCGGGCGGCTCGCGGCGGGGTGCTATGGTTGCCGTGTGCCGAACGCGCTGCTTCTTCTTAGCTGCCGTGGCGGGGCCCACTAGTCGCTGATCCAGCGCAGGCCGGATCCCCGCCGCGGAGTCTTCACGTGCCCCCGGCCGCCGTGGATCCCAGCGATGAAGAAAGGCCTACAGTAAAACCATGCGCAACGCTCAGAAGCCCTCGGGCATGCCGGTCCACCGCTACGTCCCCTTCCACGAGCAGATCACCGTCGAGCTGCCCGACCGGACGTGGCCCACGAAGCGGATCGAGAAGGCCCCCCGCTGGTGTGCCGTTGACCTCCGAGACGGCAATCAGGCGCTCATCGACCCGATGAGCCCGGCCCGCAAGATGAAGATGTTCAAGCTCCTGGTCGACATGGGCTACAAGGAGATCGAGGTCGGCTTCCCGTCCGCCTCGCAGACCGACTTCGACTTCGTCCGCCAGCTCATCGAGGGCGGCCACATCCCGGACGACGTCACGATCCAGGTCCTGACCCAAGCGCGCGAGCACCTCATCGAGCGCACCTACGAGGCGCTGGTCGGGGCCAAGCAGGCCATCGTCCACCTGTACAACTCGACCTCGGTCCTGCAGCGGCGCGTCGTGTTCAACCAGGACGAGGACGGCATCCTCGACATCGCGGTCCAGGGCGCCCTGCTGTGCAAGAAGTACGAGGAGACCCTCGTGGACACGCACGTCACCTACGAGTACTCGCCGGAGTCCTTCACGGGCACGGAGCTCGAGTACGCGGCGCGCGTGTGCAACCGGGTCGCCGAGATCTTCGAGGCGAGCGCGGACAGCCAGGTCATCATCAACCTGCCGGCGACCGTCGAGATGGCCACGCCGAACGTCTACGCCGACTCGATCGAGTGGATGAGCCGCCACCTGCACCCGCGCGAGGGCATCATCCTGTCCCTGCACCCGCACAACGACCGCGGGACCGGCGTCGCGGCCGCCGAGCTCGGCTACCTCGCGGGCGCCGACCGCATCGAGGGCTGCCTGTTCGGCAACGGCGAGCGCACGGGCAACGTCGACCTCGTGACGCTCGGCCTGAACCTGTTCGTCCAGGGCATCGACCCGATGATCGACTTCTCGGACATCGACGAGATCCGCCGCACGGTCGAGTACTGCAACCAGCTGCCCGTCGGCGAGCGCGTCCCCTATGGCGGCGACCTCGTGTTCACGGCGTTCTCCGGCTCGCACCAGGACGCGATCAAGAAGGGCTTCGATGCCCTCGAGCGGGACGCGGCGGCCGCCGGCAAGGACGTCCGCGATGTCACGTGGCAGGTGCCGTACCTGCCCATCGACCCGAAGGACCTCGGCCGCACGTACGAGGCCGTCATCCGGGTCAACTCGCAGTCGGGCAAGGGCGGCGTGGCCTACCTGCTCAAGAACGAGCACCACCTCGACCTGCCGCGGCGCGCCCAGATCGAGTTCTCGGGCGTCATCCAGCGGCGCACCGACACGGTCGGCGGCGAGGTCAGCGCGGCGGAGCTGTGGCAGATCTTCTCCGACGAGTACCTGCCGTCCTCGTCGGTCGACGGCGGCAAGCCATGGGGCAAGTACGCCCTCTCCTCGGTCAACACCGAGACCACCGAGGACGGGACGATGACCCTCCACGCGACCCTGCGGATCGACGGCGTGCAGGTGCGGCGCACGGGCACGGGCAACGGCCCGATCGCCGCGCTCCTGGACATCTTCACGGCCGAGGGCATCGACGTCCGCGTGCTCGACTACAGCGAGCACGCCCTGTCCGAGGGCGGCAACGCCCGAGCCGCGGCCTACGTCGAGTGCGCCGTGGGGGAGCGGGTCCTGTGGGGCATCGGCATCGACGCGAACACGTCGATGTCCTCGCTCAAGGCCGTCATCTCCGCGGTGAACCGCGCCCTGCGCGACGCGGCGGCCTAGGAGGCGGCCGCGCGCCCCGCTCCGCCGAAAGGGCGGAGGACGCCGTCGGGCGACCCGGGCGTGTGCGGGTCGCCCGACGCCGTCCGTGCTGCCGTGGGAGAATGGCGCCCATGGCCGAGACGACGTTCGCAGCACGGAGCTACCGTGACGACGGCGTCGTCCTGCGCACCCACCGGCTCGGCGAGGCGGACCGGATCGTGGTCTTCCTCACGCGCCGGCATGGCCAGGTCCGGGCCGTCGCCCGCGGCGTCCGGCGCACGAGCAGCCGCTTCGGGGCCAGGCTCGAGCCCTTCATGGTCGCCGACCTCCAGCTCGTGCACGGCCGCTCGCTCGAGGTGGTGAGCCAGGCGGTCGCCCGCGCAAGCTACGGCGCGTCCATCGTCTCCGACTACGCGCGCTACACGGTCGCGGCGGCAATGGCCGAGACGGCCGAGCGTCTCACGGCCTCGGACACCGACGCCGGGCCCGCCCAGTACCAGCTGCTCGTGGGGGCCCTCGCGGCCCTGAGCCGCGGCGCCCACGAACCGGGGCTCATCCTCGACTCGTACCTCCTGCGCGCCCTCGCGACCGCAGGCTGGGCGCCGAGCTTCACCGACTGCGCCCGCTGCGGCGGGGCGGGCCCGCACTCGGCGTTCAGCGCCGCGCTCGGCGGGATCGTCTGCCCCGGCTGCCGGCCCCCCGGCTCGCCCGCGCCGGCGGCCGAGACGGTGGCGCTCCTTGCGGCCCTGCTCTCGGGCGACTGGGCGGCCGCCGACCCCTCCGAGCCGGTGCACCGCCGGGAGGCCGCGGGCCTCGTGGCCGCGTACGCCCAGTGGCACCTCGAGCGGGCCGTCGGCTCCCTGCGGCTCGTCGAGCGGGAGCCCGCCGGACCCTGAGACCCGGCTCCGCGCCGTCGTGCTTCCCCCACACGGCCCAGCGCGTGGCCCTGACACCAACACCCCTGCCCCACACCCGGATGGTGACGACCCCGTGACATCGACCCCGCGACGCCCCCGCGCCGAGAGGCCAGCGCCCGTGCGCCCGTTCCCGCATCCATCGGGCGCGACCCCGCCTGACATCCCGCGCCAGTTCATCCCGCGGCACGTCGCGATCGTCATGGATGGCAACGGCCGGTGGGCGAACCAGCGCGGGCTGCCGCGCATCGAGGGGCACAAGGCGGGCGAGCCCGCCCTCCTGGACGTGATGGCCGGCGCGATCGAGCTCGGGATCGAGTACGTCTCGGTGTACGCGTTCTCGACCGAGAACTGGAAGCGCTCGCCCGAGGAGGTGCGCTTCCTCATGGGCTTCAACAAGGACGTGCTCCGGCGCCAGCGGGACACGCTCGACTCCTGGGGCGTGCGCATCCGCTGGGCGGGCCGGCGCCCGAAGCTGTGGGGCTCGGTGATCCGCGAACTCGAGGAGGCCGAGGCCGCGACCCGCGCCAACACGACGTGCCACCTGACGATGTGCGTCAACTACGGCGGGCGCGCAGAGATCGCCGACGCCGTCGCGGCCATCGCGCGCGACGTCGAGGCCGGGCGCCTCAGCGCGCGCAGCGTGGGCGAGAAGACCGTCCAGCGCTACCTCGACGAGCCGGACCTGCCCGACGTCGACCTGTTCCTGCGCAGCTCGGGCGAGCAGCGCCTGAGCAACTTCCTGCTGTGGCAGTCCGCCTACGCCGAGATGGTCTTCATGGACACGCTGTGGCCGGACGTCGACCGGCGCACGCTCTGGGAGGCCGTCGAGATCTACGCGCGCCGCGACCGCCGGTACGGCGGCGCCGTCGACAGGGCACCGGCGGGATAGCACCGGCGCTGTGGCCAGGTCCACCCGTCCGGGCTCACCCTGGCGAGGGCCCAGGCCGGGCCACCCGCGCGAGCCACGCCCCGAGCCGTGCGTAGGCCTCGCTCCGCACGGCCGGGGCGGAGAGCAGGACGTCGTGCAGGCCGCCCTCAACGATCGCCTCGTCGAGGTCCGCGCACAGCGCGGCGGCCGCCCGGCGCATCGGCGCGACGTTCAGCACCGCGTCCCGCGAGCGCATCTCCTCCCGCCACAGCAGGCCCGTGTCCGAGGCGCCCGAGGCCAGCAGCAGGGCCGGAAGGGCGATCCGCGGCCCCGAGCGGAGGGCACGCTGGGCCTCGAGCACGCCATGGAGCCAGCCCACGCGCACGGGGAAGGCGTTGCGCGGGCGCAGGTCGCTGCGCAGCTCCCACTCGCCGCCAGCCTCCTTCGCGATGGCCCGCCAGTAGTACCCCCGCGGCGGCAGGGGGAGCCGGGCCCGCGGCCAGCGGGCCGAGGCCGGCTGAAGGGCCGCCTCGAGGACACGGCCGGCGACGGGGCCGCCGTGGGGCACGAGCCATGGGCTGCTGAGCACGAGGCCCGAGAGCTCCCCGGGGCGGCGCTGCGCGAAGAGCGCAGCCGCGAGGCCGCCGGTCGAGTGGCCCATGAGCACGGGGGAGCCGCCGGACTCGTCCGCGGCGGCGCGGACGGCGGCATCGACGCTCTCGAGGTAGTGCTCTGCCGAGCCCACGTACCCCGGCACGGTCCCGTGGCCGATGCTGCGCCCATGCTCGGGCAGGTCGAGGGCGAAGAAGCGCAGGCCGAGCCCGTCGGCGAAGCGCGCGAGCTCGAGGTTGAAGAAGTAGTCGCTCCAGCCGTGGACGTAGACCAGCGCGCGTCCGGCATCGTCGCCCCCAGCTCCCTGAGGGCCGCGGTAGCGCACGAGGATCCCGAGTGGGCCGGATGGCCCGCGGCCGAGCGGAGCGGCCTCGACCCCGTCGCCCAGGAAGTCGGGCGACCACGCACGATCCACGGGACACCTCCTCGCGCCGTCCCTGCCCCGAGGGTACTCCGAGCCGCGCCAGCGCGCCCGAGCGCCTGCCCTCGGGCGCATTTGGGAACCGGCCCGCGGAGACGGGAGACTGGGACCATGCGCATCTACCCCCTCTTCTTCCGTGCCGCGTTCTCGTGGATGGACGCCGAGCGCGCCCACCGGATCGGCTTCGGCGCCATCCGCGCGGTGCACGCGTGCGGCCTGGGCAAGGCCCTCGCGCGCTTCACGGCGCCCTCCGGCGCCCTGCGCACCGAGGCCTTCGGCGTCTCGTTCCCGTCCCCGTTCGGGCTCGCGGCCGGCTTCGACAAGGAGGGCCGGGGGATCGAGGCCCTTGCCGAGCTCGGCTTCGGACACATCGAGGTCGGCACGATCACGGGGCAGGCGCAGCCGGGCAACCCGACGCCGCGCCTCTTCCGCCTCGTCGAGGACCGTGCCGTCATCAACCGGATGGGCTTCAACAACGACGGCGCCGAGGCCGTCGCCCCGCGCATCGCCATCGCCCGCGCGGCCCTCGAGGCCCGCTACGGCGCAGACCGGCCGGTCATCGGCGTCAACATCGGCAAGACGAAGGCGGTCGAGCTCGAACACGCCGTCGCGGACTACCGCGTGAGCGCACGGCTCCTGGCCCCCGTGGCGGACTACCTCGTGGTCAACGTGAGCTCGCCCAACACGCCGGGCCTGCGCCTCCTGCAGAGCGCCGAGTCGCTGCGCCCGCTGCTCGCCGCCGTGCGCGAGGAGTCCGGGGCCGCAGCGGGCCGCCACGTTCCGCTGCTCGTGAAGATCGCCCCGGATCTGAGCGACGAGGACGTCGACGACGTCGCGCGGCTCGCGCTCGAGCTGGGGCTCGAGGGCATCATCGCCACGAACACGACGATCGGCCGCGAGGGGCTCTCGGCCCCGGCCGCCAAGGTCGAGGCCGCGGGCGCGGGCGGGCTCTCGGGCGCGCCGCTCAAGGCCCGCTCGCTCGAGGTGCTGCGCCGGCTGCGCGCCGCGGTGGGGGATGGGCTCGCGCTCGTCTCGGTCGGCGGCGTCGAGACCCCCGCCGACGTGCGCGAGCGCCTCGACGCCGGCGCGACCCTCGTCCAGGGCTACACGGCCTTCCTCTACGAGGGCCCCTTCTGGGCCGCCCACATCAACGCGGGGCTCGCGGTCGACGCCGGGCTCGCGCGCATCCGCCGCTAGCGGCGCGGCCGGTCAGGGCCTGGCAGCACGACGGCGCGGCACCCGAGGCGGGTGCCGCGCCGTCGTGCGCGCCCTGTGGAGGGCGGTGGGATCAGGAGGGGTAGGCCCCGCGCTTGACCTGGGGCTTGGGCAGGCGGAGCGGGCGGAACTGGAGGGCGCGCATGCTCCCGTACCAGACGGTGCCGCGCTCGACGTCTCCGAACTTCGCCGCGAGGCGCTTCTTGAGCCGGCGCGAGAGCCAGAACGTGTCGGCGAAGACGAGCAGGAAGACGACCCAGAACGCGCTCAGGATGTAGACCTGCGAGACGCTGTCCGTCGGGACGACGAACGAGGCCACGACGAAGATGAGCGCGGCGAACATGAGGTACTCGCCCAGGTTGAAGCGCGCGTCGACGAAGTCCCTGGCGAACCGCTTCTGGGGGCCCCGGTCGCGCCACGGCATGTGCCGCTCGTCGCCGGTTTCGAGGGCGCGGCGCACGCGCGCCCGCTCATCGGCGGCAGCCTGCCGCTCGGCGGCCTTGGAGGCCTTCCGGTCGGTCGGGACGAGGGGCCTCCGGCGGGCCGCCTCCTGGTCCTTGCGCCGCGGGGTCGGCGCCCCCTTGCCCACGGCGGGGCCGGCGTTCTGTTCCTCGGGCTGCCCGGGGCTCTCGGCGGCGGGCTCGTTCTTGCGTCCAAACACCATCTCAGGATACCGGCGCGCGGGAGCGCGTGATTGATGGCCGCGCCGGGCTTGCGTAGTGTCAAGGCATGCCTTCACGCTCTGCCCCGCCTGCGGTGCCGGACGACGACGTCGCCGCCCTGCGCTCGTCCGTCGCCCGCCGCTTCGCCCAGACCGTCGAGGAGCTCTCCCGGCTCGTCGCCATCCCGGGCATCGCCTGGCCGGCGTTCCCGCCCGAACAGCTCGAGCGCAGCGCCGAGGCAGTCCAGGAGCTCGTCCGCGCCGCCGGGTTCGCCGACGCGGAGATCCTGCGCGCCACGCGGCCGGACGGGAGGCCCGGGGGGCCGGCCGTCGTCGCGCACCGTCCGCCGGCCCCGGGCCAGCCCACCGTCCTGCTCTACGCCCACCACGACGTCCAGCCCACGGGCGACGCGGAGCTGTGGGACACGGAGCCCTTCACCGCGACCGAGCGCGACGGCCGGCTGTACGGGCGCGGCGCCGCGGACGACAAGGCGGGCATCCTCGTCCACCTCGGCGCCTGCATCGCCCTCGCTGACGTGTACGGGAAGGCGCCGGGGGTCGGGGTCACGCTCTTCATCGAGGGGGAGGAGGAGGCTGGCTCGCCGAGCTTCCGCCGCTTCCTCGAGGCCCACCGCGACCGCCTCGCCGCGGACGTCATCATCGTGGCGGACTCCAGCAACTGGGCGGTCGGCACGCCGGCCGTGACCACGAGCCTGCGGGGCCTCGTGGATGGCACCTTCGAGGTGTCGGTCCTCGCCCACGCCGTCCATTCGGGCATCTTCAGCGGGCCGGTCCTCGATGCCCCGACCGTGCTCGCCCGGCTCATCGCGACGCTGCACGACGAGGAGGGGAACGTCGCCGTTGCAGGCCTCGTCGCCGGGGACGACCCCGACATCGAGTACCCCGAGGAGCAGTACCGCCGCGACGCAGCGGTGCTCGACGGCGTCGAGCTCGCCGGCAGCGGGAGCGTTTCCGCGCGCCTGTGGACGCGCCCAGCGCTGTCCATCATCGGCCTCGACGCCCCCGGCGTCGCCGTCGCGTCGAACTCCATCCAGCCGCGCGCGCGGGCCAAGTTCAGCCTGCGCCTCGCCCCGGGGCAGGATCCCGACGCGGCGCTCGAGTCCGTGCGGAAGCACCTCGAGGCGCACATCCCGTTCGGAGCGCACCTGCGCTTCGAGCCGGGGGAGCGGGGCAGCGCCTACCTCGCCGACACCGAGTCGCCCGCCGCGACGCGCCTGATGTGGGCACTCGAGGCCGCCTGGGGGACGAGCCCGGTCCGCATGGGCATGGGCGGGTCCATCCCCTTCATCGCGGACCTGACCGAGGTGTTCCCCGACGCCGACGTGCTCATCACGGGCGTCGAGGATCCGGACTCGCGCGCCCACAGCGCCAACGAGTCGCTCCACCTCGGCGAGTTCGGGCGCTGCATCCTCGCCGAGGCACTCCTCCTCGCGGCGCTCCGACGCCCCCCGGGTGCCGCCGACGCCCTGTGAGTGTTGCCACAGGGGGTTAGCACCGAGTCAGGGGTGGGTCGTAGCATGGATGGAAGGCCCAGACGGCCGTCGGCGTCCCCGAGGCGTCGGCCATGGAGAGAAGGTAGAGAATGAGCACTGCAACCAACGAGTCCGCAGAAGCCCTGGGGTCCCACGAGGTGACGCTCACCGAGGTGGCCGCGGGCAAGGTCCGCAGCCTCCTGGAGCAGGAGGGCCGCATGGACCTGCGCCTGCGCGTCTCGGTCCAGCCGGGTGGCTGCTCCGGCCTCATCTACCAGCTGTACTTCGACGAGCGGATCCTCGACGGCGATGCAGTGCGCGACTTCGACGGCGTCGAGGTCATCGTCGACAAGATGAGCGTGCCGTACCTCGCGGGCGCGACCATCGACTTCGAGGACACCATCTCGAAGCAGGGCTTCACGATCGACAACCCCAACGCGCAGGGCTCGTGCGCGTGCGGCGACTCCTTCCACTGAGCCGCCCCGCACCCCCTCGGCCGTGCCCCCAGGAGCCCAGACGGGCCCGCCGGGGGCACGGCCGACGCGTGCCGGGGACATGTGGGCGATTCGCCGGGGATAGCTGTAAGCTCTACACCGAGTAGTAAAACTATGTCTTCCCGACACTCTGCGCGACAGTCCTGCCGTGCCGGGCGCCGGAGGAAAGCACCAAGAGGAAGGGCCGTCTGTGAGGTCGCAGAACCGAACCAGCAGCCAGCGCACTCGCATCATGACGGTCGCGGCTGTTGCCGCTGCCGGTGCGCTCGCACTGTCTGGATGTTCACCGGAGGTACAGCGAGGCTGGCTGCCGACTGAGAGGGACACGACCAGCAATACGGGCATCCTGACGGACCTCTGGGTCAACTCCTGGATCGCGGCCATGATCGTCGGCGTGATCACGTGGGGCCTCATGCTGTGGTGCGTCGTCGCGTACCGCCGTCGCAAGGGTGCGAAGGGCTTCCCGCGTCAGATCAGCTACAACCTGCCGCTCGAGATCTTCTACACGGCGATCCCGCTGTTCCTCGTCGTCGTGTTCTTCTACTTCACGGACCGCGACCAGCGCGCCGTCGACAACCCGAACGCGAACCCGGACGTGACGATCAACGTCGTCGGCAAGCAGTGGTCCTGGGACTTCAACTACGTCCAGGGCGGCATTGTCCGCGAGGACGTCCATGAGGGCGGCGTCCAGGCACACCTCACGGGCAAGGCGTACGACCTCGAGCAGCTGCCGACGCTCTACCTCCCGGTGAACAAGAGCGTCACGGTCGAACTCACGTCGCGCGACGTCATCCACTCCTTCTGGGTTCCGGCCTTCCTGCAGAAGCGGGACATGATCCCGGGCAAGCCCAACTACATGTACTTCACGCCGCAGAAGGAGGGCGTCTACGAGGGCAAGTGCGCCGAGCTCTGCGGCGAGTACCACTCCGAGATGCTCTTCCGCGTCAAGGTCGTCTCGGAGGCCGAGTTCCAGACCCACCTCGCTGGCCTCGACAAGGGCCTGCTGGACGAGAAGTACGACCGCAACCCGAACCTGAACGAGAAGTAAGGGACCATGGCTACCTATACACAGTCGCCTTCGGCCGGCGCTCTGAGCGCGCCGGTGGTGCCGAAGTCCAAGGGGCGCATCGTCGTCAACTGGATCACGTCCACGGACCACAAGACCATCGGGTACATGTACCTGATCGCCTCGTTCGTCTTCTTCTGCCTCGGTGGCGTCATGGCCCTGCTGATCCGTGCCGAGCTCTTCGAGCCCGGCATGCAGATCCTGCAGACCAAGGAGCAGTACAACCAGCTGTTCACGATGCACGGCACGGTCATGCTGCTCATGTTCGCGACGCCGCTCTTCGCGGGCTTCACGAACGTGATCATGCCCCTGCAGATCGGCGCACCCGACGTCGCCTTCCCGCGACTCAACGCGCTGGCGTTCTGGTTCTTCCTCTTCGGCTCGACGATTGCCACGGCCGGCTTCATCACCCCGCAGGGTGCAGCCTCCTTCGGCTGGTTCGCCTACGCGCCGCTGTCCAACACGACGTTCACGCCCGGCGTGGGCGGTGACCTCTGGGTCTTCGGCCTCGGCCTCTCCGGCTTCGGCACGATCCTCGGCGGCGTCAACTTCATCACGACGATCATCTGCATGCGCGCCCCCGGCATGACGATGTGGCGCATGCCGATCTTCACCTGGAACGCCCTCATCACGTCGATCCTCGTGCTCATGGCCTTCCCGCCGCTCGCCGCGGCCCTCTTCGGCCTCGGCGCCGACCGCCGCTTCGGTGCACACGTCTTCGACCCGGAGAACGGCGGAGCCGTCCTGTGGCAGCACCTCTTCTGGTTCTTCGGCCACCCAGAGGTGTACATCATCGCGCTGCCGTTCTTCGGCATCGTCTCGGAGATCTTCCCGGTGTTCAGCCGCAAGCCGATCTTCGGCTACAAGGGCCTCGTCTTCGCGACCATCGCGATCGCCGCCCTGTCCGTGACGGTGTGGGCCCACCACATGTACGTGACCGGCGCCGTCCTCCTGCCGTTCTTCGCCTTCATGACCATGCTCATCGCGGTCCCCACCGGAGTGAAGTTCTTCAACTGGATCGGCACGATGTGGCGCGGCTCGCTGACCTTCGAGACGCCCATGCTCTGGAGCATCGGCTTCCTCATCACGTTCCTCTTCGGCGGCCTCACCGGCATCATCCTGTCCTCGCCGCCGCTGGACTTCCACGTCTCGGACTCGTACTTCGTCGTGGCGCACTTCCACTACGTCGTCTTCGGCACGGTCGTCTTCGCGATGTTCGCGGGCTTCTACTTCTGGTGGCCGAAATGGACCGGCCGGATGCTCAACGAGCGCCTCGGCAAGATCCACTTCTGGCTCCTCCTGCTCGGCTTCCACGGCACCTTCCTCATCCAGCACTGGCTCGGCGTCATGGGCATGCCGCGCCGTTACGCGGACTACCTCATCGAGGACCAGTTCACGTGGATGAACCAGTTCTCCACGGTCGCCTCGTTCGTGCTCGGTGCCTCGCTCATCCCGTTCTTCTGGAACGTGTACATCACGGCCCGCAAGGGCAAGAAGGTGACGGTTGACGACCCGTGGGGCTTCGGCGCCTCGCTCGAGTGGGCCACCTCCTGCCCGCCGCCGCGGCACAACTTCACGTCGCTCCCGCGCATCCGCTCGGAGCGCCCGGCGCTCGACCTGCACCACCCTGAGCTGTCCATGGCCGGTGCGATCCAGCACGCCGGGACCGCCGCTGCCGTGACCGCACCCCGGAAGGACGCGACCAAGTGAAAATCGAGACCTGGCTCTTTGGCACGGGCATCTTCTTCTTCATTCCGGTGGCCGTCGTCTACGGCTTCATGACGAACTGGAGCGAGTGGGTCGGCATCCTCGGGATGCTGCTCGTGGGCGGCCTGGCCGGCATGATCGGCAGCTACCTCGGCGTGACCGCCAAGCGCGTCGGCATGCGCCCCGAGGACCGCGAGGACGCCGAGATCCACGAGGGCGCCGGCGAGCAGGGGCACTTCAGCCCCTGGAGCTGGTGGCCGCTCGTCCTCGGCCTCGCCTGTGCGACCGGCTTCCTCGGCCTGGCCGTAGGCTGGTGGATCCTCTTCATCGGCGCGGGCATCGCCCTCGTCGCCCTCGTCGGATGGGTCTTCGAGTACAGTCGCGGGGACCACGCCCACTGAGGCATCGCCCCTCCGGGGCACTCTGGGGCCGGGGCCGGCATCCTCACGGATGCCGGCCCCGGCCCTTTTCTGCGTGGGCGTGGGGAGGCACGTGGGTGTGTCACGATGGATGCGGAACCATGACCGTCCCACGCGGACCGGCTGCCCGCCGGCCGCCCATCGGCAAGGAGAGCCGTGGAGAACGCGGAGGCCATCGACGGGGAGCTCGACCGCTCCTCGAAGACAGCCATGTACATCCAGCTGAGGGAGATCCTCCGCTCGCACATCACCACGAAGCTGGCCCCGGGGGCGCCCCTTCCGTCCGAGCGCGACCTCTCGCTGCGCTTCGGCGTGGCCAGGATGACGGTGCGGCAGGCCATCGACGCCCTCGTCGCCGAGGGCGTCCTCGACCGCATCGTGGGCCTCGGCACGTTCGTGAGCCGGCCGAAGCTCGACCTCCAGATGAAGCTCACCTCCTACAGCGAGGAGATGCAGCGGCGAGGGATGGTGCCCGACGCCCGGGTCCTGAGCTTCGAGCAGATCGGCGCCTCGGCGTACCTGGCGCGGGAGCTCCAGATCGACGAGGGGACGCCCGTCGTGAGGTTCCGGCGTCTGCTGCTCGCCGACAAGGAGCCCATGAGCGTCGACGAGAACTACATCGTGGCGCACCGCGTTCCGGGCATCCTCGACGGCCCACCGCCCACGTCCCTCTACCAGGTGCTCAGCGAGACCTACGGGCTCGTCATGGAGTGGGGCGAGGACACGATCGAGGCAACCGCGGCCTCGCCCTCGACCGCGCGCCTGCTCAACGTCGAGATGGGCTCACCCCTGCTCAAGATCCAGCGGCACGCCTATGTCTCGAAGTCGATCGTCGACTACTCGGTCTCCTACTACCGCGCCGACCGCTACAAGCTCTGGGTGCCCCTCCAGCGGCCCGGAATCCGGGCTCCGCGCAACTATTCCACCAAGCGCTTCCCGGGCTGAGGACGGCGCGCACGCGGCCGCTCACGCCACAACAAACAGGAGGGCCCCGCAGCGTCAGCTGCGGGGCCCTCCTGCAGGAACCAAGCTCCGGGCGTCAGTGGCCCAGGCTCTTGGCGGTCTCCTCCTCGTGTGCGGCGATGGCCTCGTGGCCGTGCTCATGCGCGGCCTCGAGCTCAGCGACTGTCACCGGTGCGACGCGGTCCTCGAAGAACCACCGCGAGAGCTTCGCGCGGCGACGCTCCTTGCGGTCCACGATGCCCCTGGCGTTCGGCTGGGCCGGGAGGACGGCCGGCGACTCGAACGAGACGAGCCGGTAGCGCTTGTACTCGTCGAGCGGCGCGTGCACTTCGATGAACTCGCCGTGCGGCAGGCGGACGATGCGGCCCGTCTCGCGACCGTGCAGGGCGATCTCGCGGTCCTTGCGCTGGAGGCCGAGGGCCACGCGCTTGGTCACGACGAACGCGATGATCGGGCCGAGGAAGAACAGCGTCCGCAGCCAGTAGGTCACGTCGTTGAGAGAGACGTGGAAGTGCGTCGCGATGAGGTCCGACGCGGCCGCAGCCCACATCACGCAGTAGAACGTGAAGCCGGCCATGCCGATGGCGGTGCGGGTCGGGGCGTTGCGCGGACGGTCGAGCACGTGGTGCTCGCGGTCGTCCTTCGTGATCCAGCGCTCGATCCACGGGTACGTGAACAGCACCGTGAAGACGATGCCCGCCGGCACGAGGGCCGGGAGGAGGACGTTGAGCGTGAGCGTCTGGCCGAAGATCACGAACTCGAAGTGCTGGCGGTAGCCGTCCACCGAGCCGAGCACACCGGGCATGAGGCGCAGCGCGCCGTCGACCCAGCCGATGTACCAGTCAGGCTGGGTGCCTGCGGACACGGGGGAGGGGTCGTACGGGCCGTAGTTCCAGATCGGGTTGATCGTGAAGGCCGCGGCCATGAGCGCGACGACGCCGAAGACGATGAAGAAGAAGCCGCCGGCCTTGGCCGCGTAGACCGGGCCGAGGGGGTAGCCCACGACATTGCCGTCGTTGCGGCCCGGGCCGGGGTACTGCGTGTGCTTGTGGAGGACCACGAAGAACAGGTGCAGGACCAGCAGCAGGAGGATCAGCGCCGGGACGAGCAGGATGTGCAGCACGTACAGGCGGCCGATGATCGCGGTGCCCGGGAACTCGCCGCCGAAGAGGAAGAAGGAGATCCACGTGCCGACCAGCGGGATTGACTTGATCACGCCGTCGATGATGCGCAGGCCGTTGCCAGAGAGCAGGTCGTCCGGGAGGGAGTAGCCGGTGAAGCCCGCGGCCATCGCGAGGATGAGCAGGAAGCCACCGATGACCCAGTTGATCTCACGCGGCTTGCGGAACGCGCCGGTGAAGAACACGCGGAGCATGTGCACGCCGAGGGAGACCACGAAGAGCAGGGCAGCCCAGTGGTGCACCTGGCGCATGAACAGGCCGCCGCGGACCTCGAAGGAGATGTCCAGCGAGGACTGGTAGGCGACGGACATCTCCATGCCGCGCAGCGGCACGTAAGCGCCCTCGTAGTGCGTCTCCGCCATCGACGGGTTGAAGAAGAAGGTGAGGAACGTGCCCGACAGCAGCAGGATCACGAAGCTGTAGAGCGCGACCTCGCCGAACATGAAGGACCAGTGGTCCGGGAAGATCTTGCGGCCGAACTCGCGCAGGAGCGGGGACGCGCCTGTGCGCTGGTCGACGAAATCGGCGATGCGTCCGACCTTGGTCGGCGGCTGGTAGGAGGAGGCGGTAGCGCCGCTCACGAGTACTCACGCTCCCAGTAGCTAGGTCCAACAGGTTCGTGGAAGTCCGAGGAGGCGACGAGGTAGCCCTCGGCGTCGACCTCGATGGGGAGCTGCGGCAGCGGCCGGCTCGCCGGCCCGAAGATGACCGCGCACTCGTTCGTCAGGTCGAAGGTCGACTGGTGGCACGGGCACAGCAGGTGGTGCGTCTGCTGCTCGTAGAGCGCCACGGGGCAGCCGACGTGGGTGCAGATCTTCGAGTAGGCGACGATGCCGTTGTAGCTCCAGTTCTCACGCCCGGCGCTGATGTTGAGGTCAGCCGGGTTGAGGCGCATGAGAAGGACGACGGCCTTGGCCTTCTCGTTGAGCTTGCCCTCGTGGAGCTCGTTGAGCCCCTCGGGGATCACGTGGAACGCCGAGCCGATCGTGACCTCGGACGCCTTGATGGGCGTGCCGTCGGGGTCGCGGGTGAGGCGGACCTTCTGGCCCGTGGCCTCGTCCGGCGCCCACATCGTGTGGCGCAGCTTCTGGTCGGGGCGCGGGCCCAGATCGCCGAACACCGCGACGGCCGGGAACACGGAGAGCACCGTGGCGCCGATCAGCGTGTTGCGGATGAGGGGACGGCGCTTGACGCCGGTCTCCTCGAGGATGTCGTCGACGATCTTGACCGCGGCCTCGCGGTCCTCGTCCGTGCGGATCCCGTGGCGCGCCTCGGAGACCTCGTGGTCCGGCATGAGGGCCTTGGCCCAGTGCACGATGCCCGTCCCGATGCCGAGCATGGCGAAGGCGGTTCCGAGGCCGAGCAGGAGGTTCTGCAGGCGGATCGTGGCAATGTCGGAATCGTGCCCGAGGTCGATGGCGAAGTACGCGACGAGGAACACGACAGTGCCGATCACCGAGATGATGAACAGCGCCGTGACCTGGCGCTCAGCGCGCTTCGCAGCCCTGGGGTCGAGGTCGGCCAGACGGGGGCGATGCGGTGGGAGACCCGGATCCGCGAACGCCTGCTCAGTCTGACCAGCCGTAGCTACGGCGCCCCCGTGCTGGGGAGCTCCGTCACTATGGTTGCCCATATTTCCCCTCATCCTTCCTGGCCCCGGTGCAACCGGGACGGTATTCAAATCCTTGCCGCCGCTGGGGCGGCCCAATAGTGCTGGGCTGCAGTGTCAGGAGCTGCGCGAAGTCAGCCAGATCGTGAAGCCGATGATGACGCCGAGGCCGCCGACCCACGCGAACAGGCCCTCGGAGACCGGGCCGAGCGCGCCGAGGTCAGCGCCGCCGGGCGAGCCCTGCGTCTCGATGGTCTTGAGGAACGTGATGATGTCGCGCTTGCCCTCGGGGGAGATGTTGGCATCGCTGAACACGGGCATGTTCTGCGGCCCCGTGGCCATGGCCTCGTAGATGTGCTTCTCCGTGACGCCGGCGAGCGACGGCGCGAACTTGCCGCGCGTGAGAGCACCGCCGGCGGCGGCCGCGTTGTGGCACATGGCGCAGTTCACGCGGAACAGCTCGCCACCATGCGTCGCGTCACCCTTGCCGTCGAGCATGGCCTCGTCCGGGAGCGCGGGGCCCGCGCCGAGGGAGGCGACGTAGGCCGAGAGCTGCTTGGTCTGCTCCTCGTTGAACTGGGCCGGCTTCTTGTAGGCCTGCGGGCCCTGCATCTGCATGGGCATGCGGCCCGTGCCGACCTGGAAGTCAACGGCGGCTGCGCCGACGCCGATGAGCGAGGGGCCGGAGTCCGAGCCTGCGCCGCCCATGCCGTGGCAGGTCGCGCAGTTCGCCACGAAGAGCTTCTCGCCCTCGCTGATGTCGCTCGCCGTGTAGGTCGTGTCCGCCTTCGCCTGGTTGGCCGAGCTGGCCATTGCGTAGAGTCCGCCGGTCAGCAGCAGGCCCATGACCAGCAGCGCCAAGACTGCCAGCGGGTGACGCCGCTTCTGCGAGAGTGCCTTCACTAAATCGTTCCTATCCGTTTCCTGCCGCGGCCAAGGGGCGCGGCCCAAGATCTGCTGCGGTGCTGCGGTCCTACTTCAGGACGTAGATGACCAGGAAGAGGCCGATCCACACGACGTCGACAAAGTGCCAGTAGTACGACGTGACGATGGCCGAGGTTGCTTCGAAGTGGCCGAAGCGCTTGGCCGCGTACCCACGGCCGATGATGAAGAGGAAGGCGACGAGGCCGCCGATGACGTGCAGGCCGTGGAAGCCGGTCGTCATGTAGAAGGCGGACCCGTAGGCGTTCGTCGAGAGCGAGACGTGCTCGCTGACGAGCATCGCGTACTCGGTGGCCTGGCCGGCGACGAAGAAGGCGCCCATGAGGAACGTGAGCAGGAACCACTCGATCATGCCCCACCGCAGGAAATCGAACGCTCCGCCACCACGGCGGGGCTGGAGGCGCTCGGCGGCGAAGACCCCCATCTGGCACGTGAAGGAGCTCGCCACAAGGACGATCGTGTTCACGAGGGCGAAGGGGAAGTTGAGCTTTGCCGTCTCCTCGGCCCACATCTCGCCGGAAGCGGCGCGCAGGGAGAAGTACATGGCAAAGAGCCCGGCGAAGAACATCAGCTCGCTGGACAGCCACACCACGGTCCCGACCGAGACCATGTTGGGGCGATTCAGCGTGGGATGTGCCGGGGCTGTCGGGGCATGGGTCGCTGTCGTCACAAGGACATTATGTCTGCAAACGCCGGGTTCGCCCAACGCGAACCGCCCCCTGACGGAACTTTTTCTACAAAGCCTCGAAATTCCGCGGATCGGCGGGGTTCCGCCTCCGAGTCATCCGTCGGGCCATCCGTCGGGCCGATCACATTACGCCGCCGGGCCGGACGTCGATAGCATCGGACGCGTGACTACGGACTCCACAGCCCCCGCCGCGACTCCTGTGACTCCGCCCACTTGGCGTTCGCTCATCAGCACGCTCGTGGCGGGCCACGACCTGACGCAGGCCCAGACGGAGTGGGCCATGGACACGATCATGTCCGGCGAGGCGACCGAGGCGCAGATCGCGGGCTTCCTCGTCGGTCTCAGGGCCAAGGGCGAGACGGTCGACGAGCTCGCCGGTCTCGTCAGGGGCATGGTGGCCCGCGCGACGCCGATCACGATCGCGGGCGAGAAGCTCGACATCGTCGGCACGGGCGGCGACCAGCAGAACACGGTGAACATCTCGAGCACCGCGGCGCTCGTCGTCGCCGGCGCCGGGGCGCGCGTCGTCAAGCACGGCAACCGCGCAGCGTCGTCGTCGTCCGGGTCCGCGGACGTCCTGGAGGAGCTCGGCGTGCGCCTCGACATGAGCGTCGAGCGCGTGGCCGCGGCGGCCGAGGCGTGCGGGATCACCTTCTGCTTCGCGCAGGTGTTCCACCCGTCCTTCCGGTACACGGCCGTGCCCCGCAAGCAGCTCGCGATCCCGACGATCTTCAACATCCTCGGTCCGCTGACCAACCCCGCCCAGGTGCAGGCCTCGGCCGTGGGCGCCGCGGACGCGCGCATGGCGCCGCTCATCGCGGGCGTGCTGGCCGACCGCGGCAGCCGCGGCCTCGTGTTCCGGGGCGACGACGGGCTCGACGAGCTGACCATCACGACGACGTCCCGGATTTGGGAGGTCCGGGACGGGAAGGTCACGGAGTCCGTGCTGGACCCCGCCGACCTCGGCATCGGGCGCGCCCCGCTCGAGGCGCTGCGCGGCGGCGACGCGGCGCACAACGCCGCCGTCGTGCGTCGCGTCCTCTCCGGCGAGACCGGGCCGGTGCGCGACGCCGTCGTGCTCAACGCCGCCGCTGGCCTCACGGCCTATGACACAGCCGCCGACGGCCCTCTCCTCGACCGGCTCGCCCACGCCAAGCTGCGCGCCGAGCATGCGATCGACTCCGGCCAGGCGGCCCGGACGCTCCAGGCCTGGGTGGACTTCAGCCAGTCGTAGCCCGGGCCCTAGGAGAGCCCGAGGGAGAACGCCGCCTCGAGATCGTGCCGCGAGTACGCCCGGAATGCGATGTGCGTCGTGGTCTCGATGACGCCGTCCACCTTCGAGAGGCGGTCCGCGACGACGTCGGCGAGTTCCTCGTGCTCGCGGACGCGGGCGATGGCGATGAGGTCCCACTCGCCCGTGACGGAGTAGACCTCGCTGATGCCCGGGATCGCCGAGATCTTCTCGGCCACCTCCGGGATCTGGGCCGTGTCGGTCTGGATGAAGACGAATGCCGTGATCATGATCCTCCGATCGGGAAGCGGTCTGGCTGCGTCCAGCCTACTGGCCAGCGGGCGCGCGACCCGCTAGGAACGGCTCCGGGCGGCGCGGGCCGAGAGACGCCGGACCGCGAGCGCGATCGCCCGCCAGCCGAGCAGCAGGAGCCCAAGCGTCACGAGGGCGACGACGAGGAACGGGACGGCCGTCCCCGCGCCGGTGGCGGCCCGCAGCAGCATGCCGATCGCCCAGGCGCCGGCCCACGCGGCAATCCCTGTGGGCCAGAGGGCGAGCGGGCGGCGCCATGCGCGCACGGCGGCCCACGCGGCCGCGAGGCCAACGAGGAACGGCCACGCGGTGGCAAGGACGCCGAGGACGGGGTTCTCGACCGTGTGGAAGCCGCGGCCCACGGCCGCGAAGACGAGCACGACGGCGATGTCCGCCGCCGCCGCGAGGGCGCGGGCAGGTGCGGCATGTGATGGCGAGGACTTCATCCCCCCAGCCTACGGCGGCAGCCGCGGCACCGCCGTCGTGCATGACCGCCCTGGCCGGCGCGGGATCTTCCCACGGCGCGGAGGCCGCGGAAGAATGCCGAGGGCAGAGCACCCCCGAGCAGCCAGGAGCAGCCATGCCAGCGATGACCACGTGCCTGTGGTTCGACACCCAGGCCGAGGAGGCCGCCACATACTACACAGGGATCTTCCCGAACTCCCGGATCACGGCTGTCGACCGCTACGGCGAGGCCGGGCCACGCCCGGCAGGGACGGTCGTGACGGCGTCGTTCGAGCTCGACGGGAGGCCCTTCGTCGCCCTCAACGGCGGGCCCGAGTTCACGTTCGACGAGGCCGTCTCCCTCCAGGTCCACTGCGGGGACCAGGAGGAGGTGGACTGCTACTGGGACGCGCTGACGGCCGACGGCGGCCAGGAGAGCATGTGCGGCTGGCTCAAGGACCGCTTCGGGTTCTCGTGGCAGATCATCCCGAACCGGCTCACGGAGCTGCTCAAAGACGCGGACCCCGGGCGAGCGCAGCGGGCCATGGAGGCGATGCTGCAGATGAGGCGGATCGTGGTCGCGGACCTCGAGGCGGCGGCCGACGGCGCCCTGTGACGCCACGCCATGATGCCCTGTTGGGGCCCTGTCGAAATCCGGCACTGCCGATCGTCCAGTAGGCGAGGGGCCACACGGGCCCCGACAGGAGGAGCGAGAACGATGGCACAGTACCTCATCAGCATGTACCAGCCCGACGGCGTCGTGCCGCCGCCCGAGGTCCTCGCGCCGGTCATGGCACAGCTCGGCGTGCTCACCGAGGACCTCAAGGCCGCGGGGGCGTTCGTCTTCGGCGACGGGCTCACCGACGCGTCCTCGGCGACAGTCCTGAAGGCCGAGGAAGGGGACGTGCTCATCACCGACGGACCGTACCTGGAGGGCAAGGAGCATCTGGGCGGCTTCGACATCATCGAGGCCCCCGACCTCGACGCCGCGCTCGGATGGGCGCGCCGCTTCGCGGAGATCACGGGCCTGCCCATCGAGGTCCGGGCGTTCGCCGGCTTCGCCGGATGAGCCGGGTGCGGTGACGGCGGACGCCCTCGACGCGGTGTTCCGCGAGGAGTACGGGCGGGCCGTGTCCATCGTCCTGCGCACCACCGGCGACCTCGGGCTGGCCGAGGATGCCGTCCAGGAGGCGTTCGCCGTGGCCGCGCAGCACTGGCCGGACGAGGGACTGCCCCAGCATCCGGGAGCCTGGATCATCACGACGGCGAGGCACCGCGCCGTCGACCGCTTCCGTCGTGAGGCGGCGCGGGGGGAGAAGGAGGCCGAGGCGGCGCTCCTGCGGGCCGCCTCGGAGCCTGAGCCGGACCCGTTCGGCGATGACCGGCTCAGGCTGCTCTTCGCCTGCTGCCATCCCGCGCTCGCGATGCCCGCGCGCGTCGCCCTGGCACTGCGCATCCTGGCCGGGCTCACGACGGCGCAGATCGCCTCCGCGTTCCTCGTCGCCGAGGCGACCATGGGGCAGCGGATCTCGCGCGCGAAGGCCAAGATCCGCGATGCCGGGATCCCGTTCAGGATCCCCCCGGCGGACGAGCTGCCAGCGCGCCTCGCCGGGGTGCTCGCCGTCGTCTACCTCGTGTACAACGAGGGGTACTCGGCCGGACTCGGCGCACCGCCGGCGCGGGCTGGCCTGTGCGCGGAGGCGGTTCGGCTCGCGCGGATCCTGCGGCGTCTCCTGCCGGATGAGCCGGAGGTCCGGGGACTGCTGGCGCTCATGCTGCTGTCCGAGGCCCGCCGCGACGCCCGCTCCGGAGCGGACGGGGTCCTCGTGCCGCTGGACGAGCAGGACCGCAGCCGCTGGGACGCGTCCCTCCTCGCGGAAGGCCTCGGCATCGTCAAGGTCTCGCTCGGGCGCGGCCTGCTCGGGCCCTACCAGCTGCAGGCGGCCATCCAGGCCGTCCACTGTGCGGCACCCAGCCCGGCCGCGACCGACTGGCGGCGCGTGCTGCGTCTCTACGACCTCCTCGCCGAGGCGGCTCCGGGGCCCGTCGTCGAGCTGAATCGCGCCGTGGCGCTGGCGGAGGTGGCGGGGCCGCGGGAGGCGCTCGACGCCGTCGACGGTCTCCCGCTGGCCGGCTACCACGTCTTCCACGCGGTCAGGGCGGACCTGCTGCGCCGGCTCGGGCGCACCGAGGAGGCCTCTGCGGAGTACGCGGAGGCGGCGCGGCTGGCGCCGAGCGCCGGAGAGCGGCGCTTCCTCGAGCGGCGCGGCGCCGAGCTCGACGCCTGAGACCGGGTTGGGCCGTGGCCGACGGCGACCGGTCACGCAGCGGGTCGTCAGGCGGCGCGGGCCTCGGCGGCAGGGGCTGCGGTCGTCCTGCGCCGTCGGTCGCGCAGCAGGAGGCCGATGTAGGCGAGGTCCAGCACCGAGCAGAGCAGCCCGATGCCGAGGACGAAGGGGGAGAAGGACAGCAGCCCCCACTGGATCGCCTGGGCGAGCGTTCCGAGCCACTTCGCCACGGCGATCGTGAGCGACTGGCCCCGGGATCCGCCGCGGGCGACGAACATCGCGATGAAGAGCCCGGACATGAGCAGGTTCTGCAGGAAGGCGGAGTACACGGCACCCTGCCGCTCTCCGAACTCCACCAGGAACAGGAGCTGGACCGTGACGGCGGCCGCGAGCAGCACTGCGCTGCCGGCGAGGAACTCGCCCCGGCCGAGCCTCGCCGAGAATTCGGCATACCCGAACCTGAGGAACGTGTAGAGGATGACGACGTCGGCGACGCCCCAGAGCAGGTTGACGTACGCCTGCAGGCCCGGGGTGTCGCTCAGACCGATAACCGCGTATTGCCATTCCCACGCGATGTTGAGCGCGAGCGCGGCCACGGGGATGGCGTACGTCCGCTGGGCGAAGCCGAGGCGGATGGCCTCGGCGTACACGGTGGTCCAGGCGATCCCGCTGACGAGGATGAGGGCGTAGACGAGGATCCCGTCGTTCATGGTCTGTAGGTTGGTACCGCGCCGCGCCGAGGGCAAGGCCCGGGGAGGGCCGCCTTGTAGTCTCTTAGCCTGCTCGCCGGGTTCTTTGTCGCGCTCCTATTCACTGGTTCGGACGCCTTGGTCGCCTGGCTCGCTACTCGTTCGCGAGGGCGACCTCCGCGGTCCGGCCAGCATGTCGGTGAATGTCGGGCGCCGAGTTCGACGCCGGGGGCGATTCGGCGGGGCAACAGGGGAGCAGTCCAGACTGTCGTATTCGCACCTGCTGCGAAGGCATCCTCTACTGGCACCCCTGCGTCAGGCTTGGACGTATTCAGCCCCGACGAGGGTAGGCGGAGTCCGAGGACAGCTAGGCCGACAGACGGAGACGATACGCCGTGGGTGGCAGGATTCGACTATGGAGACGGTCACCCTTTGGCGCCCTACCGGTCCGGAGGAACTCGCGCTTGTCGAGGCCTCGGGCTGGCGCGAATGGCCGCCGAGATTGCCGGACCAGCCGATCTTCTATCCAGTCCTCAACGAGGAATACGCGACGATGATCGCTCGCGATTGGAACGTCAGGGCCAGCGGAGCCGGCTTCGTCACCCGGTTCGAGGTTCGCAAGGACTTTCTTGACCGCTACCAGGTTCAGCAGGCTGGCGGAAAGACCATTCTGGAGTACTGGATTCCGGCCGAGGATCTGCCCGAGCTCAATGCGAACATCGTCGGGATCATCGAGGTCGTTGCCGAGTACCGGTAGCGGGTCCGCACTGAAGCGATCCCATCCTTCGGCATGCAACCTCCCCAATGTGACACTCAGAGATGGCTCCTCAGATCTGCATAACGTGCCTAGGGCTCAGCCGCGGCTTCGTCGGCGACCAGTGGCGGCGGCCGGTTGCGGGTGGGGAAGGGTTCTGTGATTCATCCGATGAGATACGCAGAGTGGTACCTGACATAATGTCGATTATCGGCGGTTAAGGAGCGGGAGTTGCATTAGGTGCGAGAACTGCCGCCTCATCGCGATTCAGGCATTTTCGCAGGTCAGAAGCCGATTGTGCACGAACGTAGACTCTGCGCAGACAGCCTGGTTTTGGCGAGCTTGCCCGGTCGACTGTAGGTTTCCTGCATCTAATGCATGTTTCCATGGTTTAGGGGGCGGGAATGGACGGTGCTGTTCCGGGCGCAGTGCCGCGATTGCTCAGCGATCCTGGCGTCGGGCTGTTCCGCGCCGACGAGCGCGTCTTCGAGATGATGCTGGAGCGCTGGCGCGCGCAGATGCTGGCCCGCGGGCTGACCACCGGGACCATCAAGAGCCGGTGCGGCGTGGTGGGTAGGTTCCAGGAGTTCACCGGCGAGTTCCCGTGGCAGTGGCGTCCGGTGGACGTCGAGGAGTTCCTGGCCGAGCTGCGCTCCGGGCCGAAGCCGGTCAGCCTGACCACGCTGCGCTCGTACAGCAACGCCGTGGCGATGTTCTGCGCCTACCTGACCCATCCGGCCTACAGATGGGGCGAGTTCTGCGAACGCACCTTCGGAGACATCCCCACCCAGATCTGCTTCGAGTGGAACACGCCCCGGCACACCACGGACGACGCCGTGCCGCCGAAGAAGCGTGCATTCACCGTGCAGGAGCTGCGGCGGCTCTTCGACCACCAGGACGACCTCGTAGACCGAGAATACGCCGCCGGGAGCAAGCGGTGGCTGCACCTGCTGCGGGACTCGATCGCGTTCAAGGTCTGCTACGCCGACGGGCTGCGGCGCCGGGAACTGACCATGCTCGAGCTCGAGGACTTCGGCCCGAACCCGCACGTGCCCGACTACGGGCGCTTCGGCGCCATCCAGGTCCGCTGGGCCAAGGGCACCGCCGGCTCCGGCCCGAGGCGCCGGACCGTGCTGACCGTGCCCGAGTTCGACTGGGTCGTGGCCCTGCTCGCGGAGTGGACCCGGGGCGGGATGCGGGAGCGCTTCGCCACCGCAGAACGGTCCTCCGCGCTCTGGCCGAGCGAGCGGTCCGGCCGGGTGGCCGTGGGCAGCCTCGGAGACGCCTTCGCCGCGGCCCGCGACGCCGTCGGGCTCCCGAAGGAGCTCGGCCTGCACTGCCTGCGCCACTCCTACGTCACCCACCTGATCGAGGCCGGCTACGACCCCGCATTCGTCCAGACCCAGGTCGGGCACGCCTACGCCTCCACCACCGGGCTGTACACCTCGGTATCGTCGGACTTCAAGCAGAAGACCGTGCAGAAGATGATCGCCCGGCGCATCGCCAAGCCCGAGGAGGAATCCAGTGCCTGAACAACGCAGGATCGGCTACCACTGGAACCTGCGCGCCCTGATGGCCCAGCGCAACCTCTGGAAGACCACCGAGCTGATGCCCCTGCTCCGCTCCCGCGGGATCAACCTCTCCGAGAGCCAGGTCTACCGCCTCGTCACCAGCACCCCCGAGCGCATCCCTGCACGGACGTTCGCGGCCCTGTGCGACATCCTCGACTGCACTCCGAACGACCTCTTCGAGCCCTTCGTGGAAATGCGCGCCGCCTCAACTGCCAACGCGCCCAAGCGCAGCGAGGACCTCGGCATCCAGCCCCGCAGCCCCATCGCCAAACGCATCCGGCTCGTGACACCGGACGAGGATGAGTAGGCCTCGCAAGGCCGAGGACCCCACCCGCTGGCCGGTCCCCTGCTCACGCTGCGGCCAGCACCACCAGACCGTCGCCACCTGGCCGGACGGCGGTGTCTGCGGTTACTGCTACCAACAGGCCAAACGCACCCGCGGGACCTGCGCCTGTGGCCACGAAGGCATCCTGCCCGGCCTGACCGACGGTGCACCGGCATGCCGCGCCTGCTCCGGGGTGAAGCTCAACATCGACTGCAAATCCTGCGGCGCCGAGGACGAGCTCCAGAGCGGTGCCCGATGCTGGAGCTGCGTCCTCGGAGACACCGTCGACAGCCTCCTCGCCAACCCGTCGAGCGGCAGCATCCCGCCCGAGCTCGTCCCGCTCCCAGCGGCCCTGAAGTCGATGAAGCGAGCCAACAGCGGCCTTACCTGGATCCGCCAGAAGCACGTCACCGAGTTCCTCCAACGGCTCGCCCACACCCCCGCCGTCACCCACGAGACCCTCGACCAGTTGCCGAACTCACGCACCCGCGAATACGTCAGGGGGCTGCTCGTCGAACACGGCGTCATCCCCCGCCGCGACGAGCTCCGCGCCCGCTACAACCACTGGGCCGAAGAATCCCTCGAGCGCATGAACGACCCGGGAAACCGTGAGACCGTCCGCCGCTACATCCGCTGGCACCACCAGCGCCGGATGAACCAGATGGACGAAGTCGGCCAGGGCACCTTCCAGCGCAGCAAGCAGACCGTCACCGTTGCCATCGACTTCCTGAACTGGCTCACAGACCGTGGCGCCGGCCTCGCAGAACTCGAACAGGCGCACCTCGACGCATGGCAGGCCGAAGGTCCCACAACCCGGGAGATCGCCGACCGGTTCCTCAAATGGGCCATCAAGACCAAGGCCGCTCCCTCGGGCCTGAAGATGGCACCACATCGGCGCGGAACCAGCGCCAGACTCAGCGCCGCAGCCCAAGAGGCGGCCGTCCAGCAAGTGGTCCACACTGACCAGCTGCCTGCCCGGGATCGGGCTGCGGCGATCCTCGTCGTCGTCTTCGGCCAGCAGATTGAAGACGTCGCCGCCCTGAGCTGGAACGACGTCACGGTCACCGACGAACTGGTCACCATCCGGCTCGGCAGCATCGAGATCGCCCTGCCCGACCCGCTCGACGGCCCTTGGCGGCGCCTGGCATCCGATCCCGGACACGGCCTCACCGCAGCGCACCCCAACAGCAGCTGGGTCTTCCGCGGCGTCTCCCCCGGCCGGCACATCAACCCCAGCCACCTGCGCGAAAGGCTCCGGACCGTCTTCAGCACCCGCGCAGCCCGGCTCGGGACCCTCCACGAGCTCACCAAGCTCGCACCCCTGCCCCTCATCGCCGAAACCCTCGGCTACTCCCCGGCCACCATCGAACGCCACGCCACCGACTCGGCAGCCGCCTACGCCCAGTACATCGCTGCGGTGAGAACATGACCGGCGGCGCAGACAGGGTCCGGGCATGTATTTCAGGGGCAGACCGTTGGGGTCGCATCCTGAGTCGACATGAGGGGAAATGATGAGGGATCGCGAGCAGGCCGGGGAGCTTGTTGTGACCAGGCCCTGGACAGCCCAATCGGCACGGATCTTCGAGGAGGGACGCGCCCACCGCCTAGTGCTGAATTGTGCGCTCGGATTCAACGAACCGTCGCTCGAGTTTCTCCGGGGGCTTCCGATCCGCGAGTTGCAGATCATTGATCGGCGCCTGACAACCCTTGAGCCCATCTACTCGCTTGCCCCGACCCTGGAGTCGCTCCATGTGACCACCCATCCTGACCTGAAGATCAGGCTCACCGAGCTGCCAAGGCTCCATAGCCTCGGGGCGTTCTGGGCACAGGTAAAGGACACCATCGGCCAAATTGCTGGGCTCGAGCACCTGTTCCTGCTGACATACACGCCCGACGACTTGGAGCCGCTGTCTTCGCACGTGGCCCTGGAAACCCTCCGGATGAAGGACAGGCCGAAACTGAGCTCCCTGGCTGGCCTGTCTCAATTCCCCAAGCTTGACCAACTCGGCATCTACTTGGCCTCTCGGCTTAAAGACATATCTGCACTGCGCAGCCGATCCGCGATCCGCGAGCTCGAGCTGGAATCCTGCAAGAAGCTGAAGAAGATCGATGACCTCGCAGAGTGCGTGGGACTGCGGCGGCTCAATCTCGCCGACTGCGGCGACATCGAATCTCTAGGTCCCTTGAGAGGGCTGACCCAGCTGGAGGAGCTCTACCTCTACGAATCGACCAAGATCTTGGACCAGGACCTCTCGCCCATAGCAGGCCTTCCGAGACTCAGGATCCTTCGAATGATGAACCGCCGTGGATACAACCCGTCCGTGCATGAACTCCAAGCGCGGATGGACGGGACCTGAACCCTCCTCGCCAGACGAGCTCCAAGAGCCACCAACTCCCGGCTCACGAATTAAGTGGGACGGGCGAGACCGACTACGGATCACCAGACGTTCTGGAGTTCTACGACATGTCTGGTCTATGGAGGGAAACTTCGGCCGGATGAGTTCGAACCCACCACAAATCATCTGGCGGACGGATGCCCCGACAGGAATCACCGACTTGATCAGCAAAGGAGCCGAAGTGATCCGGATCTCCAAGCGGTTCCAAGAAGCCGCGCAGAGGATCTTGGATGGCGACGAATCCAAGATCGCTGCTGCAGCGTTGGAAGGTGTCCTGCTCGATGAGCACCTGGGCGAAGAAGACATGGAAGATCTACTCTTCGCCCTCTCGCTCTACGCTCCAGGCGACGGCCCCGAGTACTACGACGGCCCCCAACTTCGAAGAACCCTCAGGGAAACCCTCAGCAACGTCCTCCCCCCAAGAGAGGAAGAACAGCCCTAACCGCAGAAAGCCGGGAAGGGTCACCCGAACGGTCCGACTCGTCCCACATCAACACGTCTCGCTGCCACTCAAAGAACGGGAGTTGCGTTTGACCCACTGGTCCTGACTGAGTCCTCCAGCCGATTGGCCTTGGTAGACGCCGAGAACGGCCGCTCGCTGGCTGGGGCCGAGATTGCAGGCTCGCTGGGCCTCGGAGTCAGGACGCTCTACCGGTGGCTTGCCCTATAGAGACGCACCGAGGATACGACCGATGCCCTCCTTGCGGGTTTAGCGATCGAACTCCCAGTCCTCAAGCTGTGTGTGCACAGGGATCAGATTGATCACGAGGTCGGTGCGACCTTCAACCTCGACGAGTTGGGTGCGGCATGCCTCAGCGACCTGACGGGAGGAGAACGCTCCGATCTGGCCACCGCTGTTGCCTTCTGCGTCCTCCCACTCGACGGCATATACAGCCTCCGGGCTGCGGTATCCCCTTGGAAGCTTCATGAACGGGCTGCGCCAAGTTCGGAAGTGCCATCGCCCTATACGGAGACGGATGTGGCGAAGGTCTTGAATTTCGAATTCGAACACACTGAAATCCTATTGGTGGTCAGGGGCGATTTCTTGTTTCGCTGCCGACGCTTTCACTCGACACGGCACCAGCGGCAGGCTGGACGGATGGCCAGAGGGCACCACTCTCGCGATGAGGAAGCTCCTCGGCGGGAGGACCATGAAGATGACTGCAGGGTCTGCCCGGCTAAGTCCGAAAATCAGGGCGTATCGGAGACGAGTACTGACGGTGGAGGCTTGGGGCCCCTGTGAGAACAGGGCCCCCGGACTCGGCCTGACTCGAACAGGCTGCCACCCTCTCCATCATGGGTGCGGTCATCTGGAGCCAGCACACCTTGAGCGAGGACAGGATCATGGACTCACACTTGCAGCGGCGAAGCGAGTCGGCGGGCTTCAGATACCCCGCATCACATCCGGGCCTGGTGCACAAAGCCTTCTACTCCCGTGCCAGGAATACCCGTGCATGCCAGTTAGCCAACGCGAGTTGCATCTGGTGCGAGAACCGCCGTCTCGTCGCGATTTCAGCACACCAGGCACGCTGCGCCTGTCACCGAGCTCCTCCAACGGCTCGTCATCAACGCAGGCTCGGAACCAGCCTGAGGCTAGCGCCTCACCCCAAGAGGCGGCGTCCAGTGAGTGGTCCACGCTGGCTAGCTGCCTGTCGTGGATCGGGCTGAGGTGATCCTCGTCGTCCCATTCGGCCAGCAGATCGAAGAAGTGACCGCGCTGGACCTGACGATGTCAGCGTCACCGAGGAACTAGTCACTATACGGCTAGGCAGCATCGAGATCGCACTGCCCGACCCGCTCGACGGCCCCTGGCGCCATGTGGCATCCGATCCTGGCCATAGCCTGACGGCAGCACATCCCATGGGTCTACCGCGGCGTCTCCCCCGCCGGCACATCAACCCAGCCACCTGACTCGTCAGTACTCCGCCACGATTTAGGTCGCTGGCCTAACCTGCGCCGACGGTCGGTACGAGGATCGCGGTCAGATCGTGCGCGGTCACCGCGACCACCACAGCCATTTGGTCTCATTGATGACGGCATGGGCGCGGCAGGTGTAACTCACCGCCCCGTTTTCCCAGTACCGGACGACCGCGGTGCCCTTGCACCAGTGGCAATGCGTTTCCGTCCGCCCGTGATGTGTGCGCGACGACATGATCGAAGGCACCAACTCGGGGGTCATGCTGCTGCCTCTACGATGAGCCCCGGTGCTCGGTGCGGGCCTGCTGCCCATTCCGCATGCATTGCCGGGATGTGGTTGCCGATCGAGTCATGCTCCGCCAGCTCCGCTTTGAGGCCGGAGATCAGTTCGCGCAGGATCCGGTAGTTGCCAGAGTCCTCCTGGAGAGACTGGGCGAGGTCCAGGCACTCGCCCAAGCGTGCCCGGCTCATCACGCCGCCTCCAGCTCGGGGGCCCACTGCACATTGCAGTTCGAGGGCCCATCGTCCAAGGCCCGGCATGGGCCTGCGGGACGATTCGCGGTCAGTGCCTGGGCGTAGAGGCCCAGACGGTCATTCGGCGTCCGGTGTCCGGAACGGTTCCACATCTGGACGACTTCATCGACATCCACCATGGCCCCCGCCTCCTCGGTCTAGCTCTAAGGGCGGTCGGTCCGGGATCCTCATCCCGTCCCGCTGTTGTTTTAACTCTAAACCTATGAGTTCACATGTCAAGGGTTTAGTATGAAATAGATCACAAGGAGGAGGATGGACACGTGAGCAGCTGGAGGGAACAACTGGCCTTCGCACCGCTGGAGAACGCGGTGCGCGGAGAGGAGACCGGCCGCCGGCTCCGCCAGGCGATCGAGCTGGGGCTCCTCGAGGACGGCACGCAGCTGCCGAGCGAGAACGACCTCGCCGCGATGATGGGGATCTCGACCCAGACCCTGCGCTCCGCCCTGGCCGAGCTCCGCCACCTGGGCCTCGTCGAGACCCGACGCGGGCGCGGCGGCGGCAGCTTCGTCAAGGCCAACACCGGCGACCTGGCGAAGGCGCGCCGGGAGACGCTCGCCGCCTACTCGCTCGAGGACCTGCGCGACATCCGCGAGTACCGCGCCGTCCTGGCCGGCTCCGCCGCCGCCGCCGCGGCCGGAAGGTCACAGCAGATCTCCGTCAGCCGCCTCGCCTCGCTCGCAGCGATGGTCGGGACCGCCGAG
>NZ_MTIC01000003.1 GCF_001999765.1 Sinomonas mesophila
CGCTCACCCATCCACCCAGCCAACCGCAGACTCGGCCTCGATCGGTTTAGCAACACGCCCTAGGCCCGGGAGCCGGTGAGGGTGGCATGCAGCGCCTCGACACGCGCCTTGATGTCGTCGCGGAGCAGGCGCATGCGCCCCATGCCTTCGATGCCGCGCGTGGACGGCTCGTCGGTCTCCCAGAGCTCGAATCGCGTGTCCTCCCGCGGCTCGAGCTTGGCCTCGGTCCCGAGCACGACGACGACGTCGACCGCGCCCAGGACGTCCTCCGTCACGGGCTTGGGGTGCTCGCCGGCGACGTCGATGCCGAGCTCCTCGAGGGACTCGACGGCGAGCGGGTTCAGCTCCCTGCCCGGCTTCGTGCCCGCCGAGTAGACGTCGACGGCCCCGCCCGAGAGCTGGCGCATGAGGCCCGCGGCGAGCTGGGACTTGCCTCCGTTCTTGCTGCAGACGAACAGGACGGCGGGCTTGCGGCCCTCGACAGCGGCGGTGGCGGGATCGGTCATGAAGAAGTTCCTTCCGTAGACGGGGCGGGCTTGTCGAGCAGGGACGCGACGAGCGCCCTGACGTGGTCGTGGATCTCGTCGCGGACGGCGCGCACGGCCTTGAGGGACTGCTGGGCGGGGTCAGCCAGGTCCCAGTCCTCGTAGTGCTTTCCGGGGTAGATCGGGCAGGAGTCGCCGCAGCCCATGGTGATGACCACGTCCGAGGCGCGCACGACGTCGTCGGTCAGCGGCTTGGGGTAGCTGGCGGAGAGGTCCAGGCCCATCTCGGACATGGCGGCAATGACGGCGGGGTCCAGCTCCGCGGCGGGCATGGACCCGGCGGAGCGGACGCGGATCCGTCCCTTGGCCTCGACGGTCAGCAGGGCCGCGGCCATCTGGGATCGGCCGGCGTTCCGGACGCAGACGAAGAGCACCTCCGGGACCTCGGACGGCGCGGGGTCCCTGGACGTCGCGAGGGCGCTGAGGCGGTCGTTCGCGAAGTGCTCGGTGGTGGCCGGCAGGTGGGTGCTGATCCTCGCGGTGCGGGCGAGGGAGGTGTAGGACTCGAAGACGTAGCGCTCGACGGTCTCGGCGGCGAAGACGCCGGCGAACCGTTCGGCCAGTCGTGCGCTGATGCGGTAGAGGACCTCGGTGCTGTCCTGCAGCCCTAGGGCGGTGTGCTGTTCGGTCATGGCAGGTGTCCGTTCCTCGCAGGGTTTCAGTTCTCGCCGGACCGGCCGTGGGCCAGCCCGGTCGGGAAGCCGATCAGCTGCGGCTCCGGGGCCGTGCAGCATCCGGCGTCCGTCGCGGCGGCGGTCTTGGCTTCGGCGCCGACTCCCAAAGACGACGGCGCGTCGCAGCTCGTCCCCGCGCCGGCGGAGCAGACCCCAGTCTCGGGGAGCTCGAGCTGCACGGTGTCCGCGGCCTCGCGGTCCCCGGCCAGGGCGGCGACGACTGAGCGGACCTGCTCGTAGCCGGTGGCCAGCAGGAACGTGGGGGCCCGGCCGTAGGACTTCATGCCCACGATGTAGAAGTCCTTCTCCGGGTGGGCCAGCAGCCTGGCCCCGTGCGGAGGGACGGTTCCGCAGGAATGGAACTCGGGGTCGATGAGCGGCCCGAGCTCCCGGGGCGCCTCGACCGCCGGGTCCAGCTCGAGGCGCAGCTCCCGCAGGATGACCAGGTCGGGGCGGAAGCCGGTGCAGGGGACGACGACGTCGACGTCGAGCGTGCGCCCGTCGACGGCCTCGACGACGACGTGGGTGTCGAGCGCCTTGAGCGAGCCGACGCCGAAGCCCGTGTACAGTTCGATCGTGCCGGCCTCGACGAGGCGGCGCAGGCGGGAGCCGAGCTGGCCTCGCGCGGGCAGCCCGTCGGCGTCGCCCCCGCCATAGGCCTTCTCGGCGGACGCGCCGCGGACGGCCCACAGGATAGTCGTGTCAGGCTCCGCCCTGGCGAGGTCGGCGAGGCTGACGAGCGTGTTCGCCGCCGAGTGGCCCGCGCCGACCACGAGGACCCGGCGCCCCGCGAAGCGCTCCCGGTCGCGTCCGACGACGTCGGGCAGCGGCGAGGAGATCCGCGCCTCGGCCGCCACCTCGCCTTCCGCGGGCAGGCCGGAGGTGCCGAGGGGGTTGCGGAGGGCCCACGTGCCCGAGGCGTCGACCACGGCCGAGGCGGCGACGTCCCGGACGGTCCCGTCGGCGTGCCGCACCCGGACGGTGAACGGGGTGCCGTCGCGGTCGCTGGAGTGGGTCTTGTCCAAGCCGCGGCGGGTGACGGCGACGACGCGAGCGCCGGTCTGCAGCCGCGGGGCGATCTCCGGCAGCGCGGCGAGGGGCGCGAGGTAGCGGTCGACGAGCTCGCCCCCGTAGGGGAGGGCAGTCGGCCGGGGAGCCTCCCAGCCGGACGCCTTGAGCAGGCGGACGGCGGCGGCGTCGAGGTTGAACCGCCAGGGGGAGAAGAGGCGGACGTGCCGCCACTGGTCGATGGCCGCGCCAGCGGCATGGCCGGCCTCCAGGATGAGGGGCTCGAGCCCGCGTTCGAGCAGGTGGGCGGCCGCGGCGAGCCCGACGGGCCCGGCACCGATCACGACGACCGGGAGCGTGGCCTTCTCATCCATGGGGTGTCCTCTGCGTGCTCTAGGCGTGAATGGGTTCGTCGATGAGTGCGGTCGCGAGGCTGTCGGCGTCCGCCAGGGCGGCGAGGTACCGTTCGGCGTCGAGCGCCGCGGCGCAGCCCGTGCCGGCCGCGGTGATGGCCTGGCGGTAGCGGTGGTCCACGGCGTCGCCGCATGCGAACACCCCGGACAGGCTCGTGCCCGTCGTGGGGGAGTCGACCTTGATGTACCCCTCGGGGTCGAGCTCGACCTGCCCGGCCACGAGGTCCGTGCGCGGTACGTGACCGATGGCCACAAAGACGCCGCTGGCCGCTTGCTCGCGCGTCTGGCCGGTGCGGGTGTCCGTCAGCGTGACGCCCGCGACCTTCCCGTCGCCGTGGATCGCCGTAATGGCGGAGTTCCAGGCGAAGCTGATCTTGGGGTTGTCCTTGGCCCGCTGGGCCATGATGCGCGAGGCGCGCAGCTCGTCGCGGCGCACGACGACGGTCACGGACTGCGCGAACCGGGTCAGGAAGGTGGCCTCCTCCATCGCGGAGTCCCCGCCGCCGACGACGACGATGTCCTGGTCCTTGAAGAAGAACCCGTCGCACGTGGCGCACCAGGAGACCCCGTGCCCGCTGAGCCTCTTCTCCTCGGCCAGGCCGAGCTCCCTGTAGGCCGAGCCGGTGGCCAGGATGACAGCCGGAGCCTCGTATGCCTGTCCGCTGCCGGTGACCACGCGCTTGAGGTCGCCCTTCAGCTCGACCTGCGTGGCGTCGTCGAACACCACCTGCGCGCCGAACCTCTCGGCCTGCTCCTGCAGCCCGTCCATGAGCTCGGGGCCCTGGATGCCGGACGCGAAGCCCGGGAAGTTCTCCACCTCCGTGGTGTTCATCAGCGCGCCGCCGGCGGTGACCGACCCGGCCACGACCACGGGCTTGAGGCCCGCGCGGGCCGCGTAGATGGCCGCCGTGTAGCCGGCGGGGCCCGAGCCGATGATGATCAGCTGCTCGGTGCTGGGGGTCTCAGTGCCCATGGGCCGTGCTCCTCGTCGCTCCTCGTCCGTTCCGGCTACTGGGCGTCCGGGTGCCGGGCCGGCAGGAGCTCGGCGACGAGGGCCTCGATGCGGCCGCGGATCTCGTCCCGGATTGGCCGGACGGAGTCGACGCCCTTGCCGGCCGGGTCCTCGAGGACCCAGTCCTCGTAGCGCTTGCCGGGGAAGTACGGGCACTCGTCGCCGCAGCCCATGGTGATCACGACGTCGGACTCCTTGACCGCCTCGGTGGTCAGGACCTTGGGGATCTCGGCGGAGATGTCGATGCCGAGCTCCGACATCGCCTCGACGGCCGCCGGGTTGACCGTGTCCGCGGGCTGGGACCCGGCGGAGCGGACCTCGATCGCGCCCCGTCCGAGCGAGGTGAGGAACGCCGCGGCCATCTGGGAGCGGCCGGCGTTGTGCACGCAGACGAACAGGACGGAGGGCTTCTTGGCGGTCTCGGTGGTCACAGTGGTTTCTCCTGGATTCGGTGGTGGTTCTGTTCGGTTCAGGCGACGGACAGCCGCCCCGCGAGGTCGCCGACGCGACGGGACAGGTCCTCGTAGGCGTGCTCGAACGCCTCGTCTGTCCCCCGGCGCACGGGATCGGGCACGGACCAGTGAACCCGGCCGAGGCCGGCGAGCTCCTCGTGCGCGTTGTCGCAGACGGTCACGATGAAGTCGCCCTGCCCGAGCACCTCGTCGAGGCGGCGGGGGGATGACTTGCCGAGGCTGAGCCCGTGGCGACGAGCGACGGCGGTGGCCCCCGCCGCGATCCGCTCAGCCGGGTGCGTGCCCGCCGAGGCGGAGGGGATGGCGCTGGCTCGGGACCACAGCGCCGTCGCGAGCTGCGAGCGCGCCGAGTTGGCGGTGCAGACGAAGACGACGCGCCGCGCGTCGTGCCCGATGCCCGGAACCAGCCCATGCAGCGCGCCGTCGGCGAGCCGGAGGTAGCTGCGCCGTCGGTCACCCTCGGAGCGGTGCCGCGTGACGAGGCCCGCGCCCTCGAGCGTGCGCAGGTGGTGCGAGAGCAGGTTCGAGGGCATGCCGAGCTCGGCCTGGAGCTCCGTGGGGGAGAGGTCCCCCACTGTCAGCAGGTCGACGATGCGCAGGCGCCCCGCATCGGCCAGGGCCGCGTGCTTGGCGACGCGCTCCCTGAACCCCGGAGTTTGCTCAATGTCCATTGGTTCAAGTTTGACTGAGCTAATTCCTCTGGGTCAAGCTGGTTCGCATGACTTCCTCCCAGCCGCCGCTGTGGCGCCGCGCCGTCGCCGAATTCCTCGGCACGGGCCTCCTCGTGACCGTCGTCGTCGGCTCGGGCATCGCCGCCGAGCAGCTCTCCCTGGGCGACGTCGGCCTGCAGCTGCTCGAGAACAGCACCGCCACGGTGTTCGGGCTGACCGTGCTCATCCTGGTGCTCGGGCCGGTCAGCGGGGCGCACTTCAATCCCATCGTGTCCCTCGCGGACTGGATCCTCGGCCGGCGCAGCGGCACGGGGCTGAACCTTCCCGAGCTCGGCGCGTACGTCGCGGCCCAGGCGGCCGGCGCCGTCGGCGGCAGCGTCCTCGCCAACGCGATGTTCGAGGTCGGCACCTCCATCTCCGGCAAGGAGCGGGCGACGCCGGGCCACCTCCTCGGCGAGGTCGTCGCCACCGCGGGGCTCATCCTGCTGGTCTTCGCCCTGGCCCGCACGTCCCGCGGGCTGCTCGCCGCCCCGGCCGTCGGCGCCTACATCGGGGCCGCGTACTGGTTCACGTCGTCGACCTCGTTCGCGAATCCTGCCGTGACGCTCGGGCGTGTCTTCAGCGACACGTTCGCCGGCATCGCGCCGGGCTCGCTGCCCGGGTTCGTCGCCGCGCAGCTCGTGGGCGCCGCCGTCGGCCTCGGCCTCGTCCTGGTCCTCTTCCCGGCGGCGGGGCGCTCGGCGGGCGACGTCGTCGTCCCCCATGCCGCAGAGGCCGGCCCCAGACATTGACGGCCGTCGGTGCGGGCGGCCAGTGTCGCTTGGACCGCCCCACCCCGCCGATAGAGTAGCCGCATGGCTATCATCGGCATCGGCGTGGACGTCGTGGACATCGCACGGTTCGAGCGGCAGCTCGAGCGCACCCCCGGCCTGCGGGACAGGCTCTTCGTCCCCGCCGAGCGAGAGCTGCACCCGCGCTCCCTCGCTGCCCGTTTCGCGGCCAAGGAGGCCGTGGCGAAGGTCCTCGGCGCCCCGGCCGGCATGAACTGGCAGGACTGCTGGATCGGCCTGAGCCCCGCCGGCCCCGAGATCCAGGTCAAGGACACCGTCCTGGCAGTCGCCGAGGCCCGCGGCGTGAAGCGCTGGCACCTGAGCATGAGCCACGACGGCGGGATTGCCACCGCGATGGTCGTCGCCGAGGGCTGAGGCCAGCGGCGCCCTCAGCGCGACAGTCGCTCACATCACCATCGAGTCGGCGCTGAGCGAGTGCCAGGACCGGTTGTGGTAGACGAGCGGACGGGCCTGCTCGGCGTCGGGGTGCGCAGCGGATTGGCTCTTGACCTGCAGCACCTGTACTGCGACCACCGTCGAGTCGCCGACGTTCATCTCGCTGACGATCCTGCCACGGAGCCAGGCGCTGGCCCTGGGCAGGACGGGCTCCCCAGTGACCAGGCGTGACCACATGGAGGTGTCCTCAAAGCGGTCGATGCCGCCGGTGGCGAACGTCGTGGCGAGGTCAACCTGATCTGCCCCCAGCAGATGGACGACGACCGTCCCGGCCTCGCGGATTGCGGGTGCCGCGGATGAGTGCGCGGAGAGCGAGAAGACCAACGTCGGCGGGTTGGCGGAGACGGAGAAGACTGAGCTTGCCGTCAGGCCTACCGGACCGCTCGGGCCTTGGGCGGTGATGATGGAGACGCCGGCAGGATGGTTGCGGAAGGCTGCCTTGAAGTCGTCGACGGCGACCATGTCTGCGGAGTGGTCGACCGTGCGAGGCAGCCGGCGGGCTGCGAGGACGTGCTGTGTTGCCATACGAGTGCCTTGGGGTTGTGGGCGACGAAAGAGGGACCGCCTCCAATGCTCGACCGCGGCGATGGCCAACCCCCTGGCACATCACAGCTCGAGATTGAATGTTTCCTGGCGTCCCCTTCCATCTACGATCACCGGACAATGTGCTTTAGGTAAGCCTTACCTTGTTCCGCTCAAGGTAGCAGTGTTCTGAATTACCTCACAACCGCGTGGCGTAATAGAAGGACTAGCGTCTGATGGTCAGCGCGCGCCCTTCCCGCCGTGGGGGGCACGGGCCTACCATCGGCGCATGCGCTGGGGGTCAGGCACGGCCAGCGTGCCGGGGGCGGGGGCTCTGGGCCGGCGACGGGTCTCTCCGGTGGCCATCGGAATCGCCATGGCCCTCGGCGGTGCCCTGTGGTATCTCTACGGGCTCTCCCTCATGGAGCCGATGGGCGCGGCGGTGGTGTGGCGCGAGGAACTGCGCTACACCCAGATCCTCCAGACGGGACTGTGGGTCCTCTACAGCCTTCCGGGGATTCTCGCCGTCGTCCTGACCGCAGGGGCAGGCCTGGTGGCGCTGCCGGCATGGGCCTCAGCCGCAGGCGGCCGCTGGCTCCGGCAGGCGGGCCGAGCGTTGCTCGTGGCAGCGCTGGGCTTCGCCGCGCTGGCCGTCCTCGGCCTGGCGGTCCGTCTCGATGCGCCGGTGACGGGGGGCCTGTCCTTCGGCACTGTTGCGCTGGGGACCGGGATGCTGCTCGGCGGGCTGGGGCTGAGGCGGGCGGCCACCGGCCAGCAGGGCACGGTGCCTGCCCTGATGATCGCGGTGGGCCTGCTGGGAGTGCTCTCCCTGCTCATGTGGCCTCTTCTGTATGCGCTCCGGCTGCTGCCCGTGTACATGGCCCTGATCGTCTACGCGGTCTTCGGCCTCTCCTGGGCCGTCCTCGGACTCAGGGCCCGCGACGTGGCCGAGACAGGCCTGTAGGACCGCACCGCCAATGCCCGCTTCGTTTCGCCCGATGCTGGGCTAGCGGAGGGTTTCGTGGATCTCCCGGCGGATGAGGCGCCGGGCGCTCTCGTCCAGGTCAAGGTTCAGAATGGCGTTCAAGGCCCTGGCCATCTGGGGTGCGGCGGCCAGGAGCTCGGCGAGCTCGGGGTCGTGGGCGAGGTCAAGAGATGCCACGTCGGTAGCGGAGAGGCGATCCGCGACGTGCGGGTTGGTCAGGACAGCGGAAACGGCCATGGGGGCTTTCCTCCACTCGAGCCAGTGCTTGCACCCATGGTGGCTTCCGTGGCGTTCGCGCCGCACGCCGAAACGCCGGTCTTCACGCGAAGTTCACCGGACCTTTGGCCGGTGCCGGGCGCTGGCGTTCAGGCTACCGCCCCGCCGGCTGCGGCACGGTCTGTGGCAGGCCCGCGCCCCGGAAAGCGGGGAGCGGGCGCGGCACCGCGGCGGCGGGGCGGGCGACGGCGTCCTCCGCGGCCGGGCGCAGGGCGTTGCGGTGCGCTGTACGCGCCTGCCGGACGGAGGCGAACCCGAGCACGAGCCCGAACAGGCCGACGGAGGCCCACACCAGGAATCCGAGATCGAGCGCAGGCCCCGCCAGAAGACCGGCGACGGTTGCGGCAAGAGCAGTGACGGCAGCGGCCAGCGCAGCGCGCTTCATGTATGTGTCCCCCCATGGAACCCGGCGGAGCCGGTGCTTATACGACGTCGCCGGAGACTGCAAGTCACATCCGGCGGCTCTGCCATCCTATCTCGGCCCGAGCCCCCGTAAATCCACTCGACGCATTTTTTGCGCCCAGTTCAGCCTCCACGACCCACGGTCACGTCCCGCCGCATGCCATGACCGGTCTCGCTCCGAGGCCGGTCCTTTCCTGCGAGGCCGGTCTGCCGAGGACCGGTGTCGCGGCAAGGCACCGCTCTCATGACGAGACCGGCGCCAAAAAGGCAGCCAGTTCCGCCCGCTGGACCGGAGGAGAAGAAGGGCACGGTTTTTACGCAGGGCGTCTGCCGAAATTTTCCTGAGGGTCTTGTAAGGGGCACCGGGGATAAGTGTCAATAGGAGTGACAGGATTCCGGGTCCAGTGGGGGAGAACGCGGTTGGGAGAATCTCGGGGCAGGGATGCGCGGCCGTCGGCAGCACACAGGTTCTTCTACGAGATGTCTCCCAGACGACGGGTCATCCTGAGCCAACTGCCCCTGACCCTGGCCACCGGCCTTGCGGCAGTCATCGTCGCGGTCTGGCACCCTGACATGGCGGCAGGCCCGCTGTTCCAGATAGGGCTGCTCTTCCACGGGGCCATGCTGGCCCTCGCCTGCGCCGTCCCGTGGCAGAGGCTGCCGGCGGCAGCTGCGCTGGCCATGCCGCTGCTGGACTTCATCCCGGTCGGCATGGTCGGAGTCGCCGGGTTGGGCACGGTCATCCAGCTCGGCGTGCTGGCCGTCATCCCTGTGGTCTGGCTGGCCTGGTCGGGGGTCCTGACGCGATTCTGCCTGGCCATGACGTTCCTGGGCCCGCTGGCCGTGGTGTGGCTGCCGGTGGTCGCGGCCGGCTCCAGGGAGCCGGCCGAGTACGCGGACGTCCTCATGCTCCCGGCGATGATGCTCGCCACTGGCTGGGTGGTCCACATGCTCTCGACCAGTGCCAGGGACCAGCATGAATCCGTGGCCGCGGCCCGAGACGATCTCCAGAGCGCCCTGGAGGCCCTGCGCCGCGAGCAGCGCCTGCGCGATGCGGTCCTGGAGACGGTGGACGTGGGCGTCCAGGCGATAGACAGCGAGGGCCGCACCGTCTTGGCCAACCGGCAGCAGCTCCTGAACGAGGCCCGTGCCGGCAGCGTCCCGGGCAACCAGGGCCGCGAGTGGCCCGAGGTCTACGGGCCGGAGGGAGAGCCGCTGCCCCCGGAAGCCCAGCCCGCGGTCCGCGCCCTGCGGGGCGAGACGTTCTCGGACCAGGTGGTCCGGCTGGGCACGGGCGCCTCCCAGAGGGTCTTCTCCACGTCGGCCAGGCCGATCCCCGGTCCCAGCCCTGAGGGGGCCGTCCTGGCGTTCACGGACGTCACAGGGCTCGTGCAGGCCCTGGCGGTGAAGGACGACTTCCTCTCCAGTGTCTCCCACGAACTGCGCACGCCGTTGACCTCGGTGCTCGGCTATGTCGACATGCTCCTGGCCGCGGGCGACCTGCCCGACCACACCAGGGAGGGCCTGGACATCGTGCGCCGCAACGCCGAGCGCCTCCAGCGCCTCGTCGCCGACCTCCTCGCAGCGGCCTCAGGCACAGGGAACCTCCGCCCCGAGCCCACGGACCTGGGTCAGCTCGTCCGCGAGGCCGTCGAGGCCGCCGCCGAGGAGGCCGACGCCGCCGGGGTCTGGCTCAAGCACAGGACCGAAGGGCCCCTGCCCGCCGTCCTCGACCCCGTGCGCATCTCCCAGGTCCTGGACAATCTGCTCTCCAACGCGCTCAAGTACACCCCTCCCGGCGGCCGGGTCACGGTCCGGGCCTACCGTGCGGACAGCGGGCACGTCATTGAGGTCGCTGACACCGGCATCGGGATGGGCGCCGGTGAGGCAGCAGGCCTGTTCGAGAAGTTCTACCGCACTGAGACGGCCCGCAAGTCCGGCATCCCCGGCATCGGGCTCGGGCTCTCCATCGCCAAGGCCATCGCCACCGCCCACGGCGGCACCATCGCCTGCACGAGCTCCCCCGGACAGGGCAGCACCTTCGCAGTCCACCTGCCCGACCGCCACCCCGTCCCCGGCCACCGCACGCCGCCCGAAAGGGAGAGGGGGACCCATGCCCGCTGAATGCACCGCCCTGGTCATCGAAGACGACGACGACGTCCGACGCCTCATCTCGGCCCGGAGCAGCGCTCACTAGACTGGCGAACCATGATCGAGGTCTTCACCGGTGCCCAGGTCCGCGCCGCGGAGCGCCCCCTGCTCGACGCCGGGGCCGGCCCCGCGCTCATGGCGAGGGCCGCGCACGGGCTCGCCGGCGCCGTCGTCCGCGAGCTCAAGCGCACCCGGGGGCGCGTGTACGGCGCGCGGGTGGCCGCCGTCGTCGGCAAGGGCAACAACGGCGGCGACGCGCTCTTCGCGCTCGCGGGGCTCGCGCGGCGCGGAGTGCGCACGACGGCGGTGCTCGCCGCCGGATCGGCGCACCCCGAGGGCCTCGCGGCCTTCGGGCGCGCGGGCGGGCGGGTGACGGAGGAGCTCGAGGCGGCGGAGGTCGTCGTGGACGCCGTGCTCGGCACGGGCTTCTCGGGGGACTACCGGCCCGTGCTGGAGCGGCCGGACGCGCTCGTCGTGGCCTGCGACGTCCCGAGCGGGCTCGACGCGGACACGGGCGAGGCCGGGAAGGGCGTGTGGCGCGCGGACGTGACGGTGACGTTCGGCGCGGCCAAGCTCGGCCTCCTCCTGGGCCGGGGACGCGAGCTCGCGGGGCGCGTGGAGGTCGTCGACATCGGGCTCGGCCCGCACCTGCCGGAGCCCGAGGCGCGCGGGCTCGGCCCCGCGGACGCGGCCGCGCTCCTGCCCGCCCCGCGGGACGGCTGGCATAAGTACTCCCGCGGGGTGCTCGGGATCGTGGCCGGCTCGGAGCGGTACCCGGGCGCGGCGGCGCTCGCCACGGCGGCGGCGTCGGCGGCCGGGGTGGGCATGGTGCGGCTCGTCGCGCCGGACGCGGTGCGGATGCTCGTGCTCGCGGAATGCCCGGAGATCGTGGGCTCGCCGGAGCCGGAGGGGCGCGTGCAGGGCTGGGCCGTCGGGCCGGGCATCGCGGACGACGCCGGCCAGCTCCTCGCGCTCGAGGCCGCCCTCGCGTCGGGCCTCCCTGCGGTCGTGGACGCGTCCGGGCTCGAGGCGCTGGGCGAGGGGACCGCGCTGGGGGAGCACGTCGTGCTGACCCCGCACGCGGGGGAGCTCGCCGCGCTCCTGGGCCGGCTATGGCCTGACGCCCCGGACCGGGACGCCGTCGAGGCCGAGCCCCTGCGCTGGGCGCGCGAGGCCGCCGCCCGCATGGGGGTGACCGTCCTGCTCAAGGGCCCGACGACGGTGTGCGCGGCGCCGGACGGGACCGCGTTCGTCCAGCCCGAGGGGCACCCGTACCTGGCCACGGCCGGCTCGGGCGACACGCTCACGGGGCTGCTCGGGGCCCTGCTCGCCACCGCGGGCGGGGGAGCGGGCACTGACGACGGCGGCGCCCCCCGGCCGGTCGAGCTCGCCGCCGCCGCGGCGCTCGTCCACGGGACGGCGGGCCGGATCGCGGCCGAGGCCGGGCCGTTCGGGGCGAACGCGCTGGCCGTGGCCGTGCGCGAGGCCGTGAGGCGGCTGCGCCCGGCGTGAGGCGAGACGCCCGGAGCCACCTCAGTTCTCGACAATCCATTCCGACCATTCCAAGAGGTCCGCGGCACTTGCGCTCTGAAGAGTCCTCGCACTCACGTTGCTCGCGTATCCCGCCCCCGAGGGCAGAGACGCGCGGATCTTGCTGGCGAGCCTCTTCTCCGCTGTCTCAATAGTGTGGTGATCGAAGTCAACGGAGGGCGCCTTCCACAGTCCGCATGCCTTGGCTGTGGCCTCACTGATCAGGGGGATGAAAACGACCCGCTTGTCGTTTCCACCCAGATACCAGCTGCTTGTGGCCCCAACGAGGCGGACCTCCGGATCCTTGCGATCGCCCGCTGCGTATCTCGCGGCCAGGTCCCGGATGATCTTCGCTGCCTTTGGGAGGACGTCCCGCTCTAGGTTGTCGGGGTGCGGAACGCGGGCGTAGCGCGCGCCCACCCACCGGCCGAATCCGGCCCGCTGCGGGGCAGACAGTGGGTGCAGCACTCTGACGCTTTCGTGCAGGATCGCCGTCTTGTCGACACTCGTCACGAACCTCAGATCCGCCACTGGCAGCAGCCCGTCCAACCCCGGGAGCTTGTTGGAGTCCGGGAACGCGAAGAACCGTGGCGACGTAGGTCCCGACGCGAATCTCTGCCACTCTTGCTTCGGCACGTACTTGATCGGGCAGACCACCAGACAGGGCTCGATGCTCGGGTCGCGAACTATGTCACAGTCCTGAGTGATCACGACGTACCACTCGACGTCGCTTTCGATGCTCAGAGACCAGAGTTCTTCTCCGGGCTCCCGCTCAGGCATGCCCTCGTGTTCAGCGATCGAATGCCACGCAGCACTCGCACCCACCCCAACAATGTTCACCGCTCCCAAGGAGATGACATCACCCTGCCCGATCGTCTTGAGGATCTGACCGACTCGGCGTAAGTCAGGGGCTGAATGCTGCGCGACATTCTCGTTCATTTTGTCTCTTCCGATTTTGAGGGCGGGGCCTCCGTCTCAGCTATCTGCCAGCTGCGACCAATACCCGTCGTGAATGAAACAGTACTTCGTCAATTGCAGAATTCGGCTCCTCATCAACCGGCTCGGGAAGCTCCATTTCCTTCGCAGTTCGGGTGGCGCGGAGATCTTCTCTAAGGCGGGACTGCGGGCTCATCGCCACTTCGGGGCCGGCAACAAGCCGCCGGCTCCCCGCAGGCCGTGCCTGCAGCCTTTCCTTGGCTGAGGACCTCTCGGAAGCTAGAGCCTCCATGACCTCCTCGATGTCAAAGCGGCGGTGGCCCTTAGGTGTCGTGTCGAACGGGATCAGGCCTTCTCGTGCATACCTGCCCACCGTGTCAACGGAAATCCCCAAGGCTGTTGCAACTTCCCTGGGGAGGTGCGTGCGGGAAACCTTGGTATTCATGGTTTATCCTTTTGTATTTCTTGCTATTTCAATATGATATTTTTAGATGATGAGAATTGTTCTTTATTCATATCAATTGCTCATGGGTCTTTGAATGTCGCTAGTGGCAGCACCTAGTCACACAGGGTTCGCAGGTTTTGCGGCATTTGCAGGGTTCCATCATGGGTCAGCCCGGAGGAGGAGTCAAGGGGGCTGCAGGTCGCGATCGCCGGGTCGCCCAACCCTCTGGTCAGACCACCCTATTGGTCCCGCCGTGTGGCTGTGCCTCCCGGCTCAACGGCAGTTAGGGGAGCTTCTCGAGGATCTCGGCCGCGGCCCGGTAACCGGAGCGGATGGCCCCGTCCATGTAGCCGTTCCAGACCGTGGAGGTCTCCGCGCCGGCCCAGTGGATCCGGCCCACGGGCACGGCGAGTGCCCTGCCGTACTGGGTCCAGACGCCGGCTCCGAGCCGTCCGCCGTAGCAGCCCCGGGTGAACTCTTCGGCCGTCCAGTCTTGCTCGACGATGTCGAACGGGTTCGCCGCCTTCGGACCGAAGTACTTCACCAGTGCCGCGATCACGAGCTCGCGGCGCTCGTCGGCGCCCATCAGGCTCGCGGTGCGGGCGTGGGCGCCCTCCAGAAAGCCGACCAGCACCCCGCAGGAGCCGTCGTGCGGGCTGTTGTCCAGGACCACGGTCAGCGCGTCGTCGAGGCTCAGCACCAGGCCGCTGAGTCCGTCTTCGCGCCAGAACGGGGCGTCGTAGCCGACCTGGAGCTTGATCACCGACCCGGCCGGCATCTGCTGGGTGAGCCCGTCGCGCAGCGCCGGCAGCGGGGGGACGTAGCGCAGCCGGCCGGCCAGCGTCTGCGGAACGGCGACCACGACGCGCCCGGCCGTGATGCTGCCGCCCTCGTACTCGACGAGCACGCCCGACTCGTCCTGGCGGATAGTCCGGACCACGGCGTTGAGCCGCACCGCGTCGCCCAGGTCGGCGGACATCCGCTCAGAGATCTGGTGGGTGCCGCCGAGGACGCGTCTCTCCTGGGCGCCCCCTGTGGTGGCCGCCAGTGTCTCGAGGCTGGTGCCGGACCTGACGTAGAAGAGGAAGTGCAGGAACGAGAGCTCGGGGGTCTCGGCCGAGAACAGCACGGGCACCAGCACGCGGAAGAACCGCCGCGCGATGCTGTCCTCGGTGTTGGCGACCAGCCACCCGTCCAGCGTCTGCCGGTCCAGCTCCTCCGCGCCGTCAGTGTCCCACGGCGCCTCGACCGCGACCGCCGAGGCCAGGGCCTCCAGCTGCTCCCAGAGTCGGCCGACCTCCGCCGCCGATTCCGGCGGAAGGCCGAAGTCCTCATCGGAGTACCGAACGACGTTGCCGTCGAAGACGGTCAGGGCGTCGCCCTCGTCGAAGGTGGGGAAGGTCTTCAGGGCCAGCTCCTCAATGAGCTCAAGCGCCGCCAACTGCGTCGGACCAACCCATTGGCCGCCCATCTCCACCGGCACACCGTTGCTGAGGAAGCCTCCCAGTGTGCGCCCGGCCACCCGGTCGCGCGCCTCCAGCACGGCAACAGTCCGACCGGCCCCAACCAGCGTGCGGGCCGCGCTCAGGCCGGCCAGCCCCGCACCCACGACGACGACGTCCACATCGTGCATCCCGGGATCCTCCCCACTCGGCTCAGTTGCACGTACGAGCTTGGATGACGAGCCTACAGAAGTAGGTTTCGGGATGCTCACCACAGGTCCGATGTTTGCCGGAACCGGGGCTCGGCCACTTCCGGCGAAGCAGGAAGGGGTGTCATCGTGGCGTCATGAGCGGTGCAGCCGGTGGTCCGGTCTCTTCGGGGGGTGCAAGCGCTCCCGGGGGTGGCGGGCGGAACAGCGTCCGGAGCCGTCGCCTCCTCGCTGCCGCTGTGGCCCTCGTGCTCGTGCTCGGCGCTGCGCTGGTGGCGATCCTTCTCGCCACGCAGCGCCTGTCCCCTCCAGCGGCCGGCCCTACCCTGCCGGAGCTCCGGCAGGGGCCCATGAACATCCTGATCATGGGCAGCGACATCCGCGGGAGTGCGCAGCAGGCCCTGCAGGGCCAGGCGGCCACCGGGGGAACCACGGACCAGCACGCCGACATGATCATGCTGATCCACATCCCGGAGGATCGTCGCCGGATCTACGGGATCTCCATCATGCGCGACAGTTGGATTCCCGTCCCGGGCCACGGCGACTCGAAGATCAACGCGAGCCTGGGGTCCGGCGGGCCCCAGCTCGTTGTCGACGCCGTCAGCGGGCTCCTGAAGACCCGTATCGACCACTATGTGCTGACGGACTTCGACGGCTTCAAGGCGCTCACGGACGCGCTTGGAGGCGTCGACGTCAACGTGACGGTGCCCTTCACCGCGGACTTCGACACGCATCACACGTTCACGCCGGGGATGAACAAGCTGGATGGCCAGGCTGCCCTCGAGTTCGTCCGAGCGCGCTACGTGTTCCCTGACGGCGATTTCCAGCGTGTTCGGAATCAGCAGACTTTCGTCCGCGCGGTCATCGGTCAGTTGCTGAGCACCGGGAAAGTCCGGGATCCAGCGAGTGCCATCGGGATCATCGCCGCCGTTTCGCCTCATCTCGTGGTGGACAAGTCCTTCGACCCGATGACCATGGCGGCCCTTGGCTACGCGCTGAGGGACGTGGATCCGGCGTCGTCGGTCTTCTTCACCCTCCCGACGTCCGGCACAGGCACGTCGCCGGACGGGCAGTCCATTGTGCTGCCCGACCACGCGGGGATCGCTGAGGTCTCGGCGGCCCTGGCCTCCGATGGGCTCGCAGACTACGCCGCGGCCCACGGGTTGTGACGGAATCGTAGAGGCGTCTGAAACTGCACAACTCAGGGCGGAAACAGGGCGCAGACCTGCGGCCAGCCGCCTGAATTATGCACCTTCTGACACCGGACCACCCGGGCGGGCTCGGGGTGGGGGAACGAATCACCCCATCCCTGGCATCCCCGGCATCATTGGTGTCACTGGCGTCAACGCCACGCCAACCGCGATCGCGGCCAACGCGAAGGCGACCGAACGGTTGGCAAGCCGCTGCCATGGAAGCATCTTCTCCACGGCGATGAAGGCCCCCACCACCGCCATCCAGCCGACACTCATGACCCCCAGCGCGAACAGCGCCACCATGAGCGCCCAGCAGCACGTGATGCACCACGTGCCGTGCTCAACTCCCAGGCGCAGCGCTCCGACGTACCCATGCCGGAAGCGACGCAGGATGAAGTCAATGGGCGTCCGGCATTTCATGAGGGCCATGTTCTTGGCCGGCGTGAATTGGTAGATCGCCGCTCCAAGGATCACCCCCGCTGCCACGTAGCGGCCGCCCGGCTCCGAGGCGAGGAAGCCTGGGGCGAGGGCCGCGACTGCCGCGTAGAGCGCATAGGCAGCGAGGCCGAACACCGTCCACGCGATCAGGTAGCCAGCCACGAAGACGGTCGTGGAACCCAACGGGGCATGACGCCCAGTCGCGCGACGATGGCGGCTGATCCGAGCGTACGCGACGACCATGGGCGCGACCGACGGAAACATCATCGCGGCCAGCATCACGACCCACGTGGCGAGGAAGAAGCCCAACGATCCCGGGTCCGTCCAACGCCCCATGTCCATCCCGGACATCTGCACGGCATTGACGGCCCAGCCCACGGCGGCGAGCACGAGCAGGACCACGACCAGGCCGGCTGCCCGCAGATCAACTCCGAAAAGCGTGGCGCGCGCCGAAGCACGCGCCACGTTTCCCGGGTTCAGTTCCCGGCCCATGTGCCACCCGCGATCATGCCCGGCCCTTGGGGGCGCCTTCGGCCATCTCGCTCGCGAAGGTGAACTCTGCGCTCTCGCCGTAGACACCTTCAAAGTCGAGGCCGAAGAGACCCATAGGCCCTGGTGACCTTCCGATCATGAACTCGGGGGCGAAACCGAACATCGCGTTCTTGACCGTGGTCACGCCGCCGTCAGGTCCGCGCAATGGCTCGAACTGGATCGTCTGCCCGGTCACAGTTCCCTCGCCGTCCGAGACCGCGACTCTCCCGCGCTCGACGCCCAACCACTCCCCGAACAGCCCCGCAAACTCGGCGAACGGTCCGCCTTCGTCGCCGTGCAGGATGCGTTCGAGAGCGGCCGCCTGGCCATCCGACGCCCCTTCATCGATGACGATGCCCACCTTCCAGCCGCCTGCGCTCAAGTTCGAAGGAAACCAGTTCGCGAAGGCGAAAGCGACTCCCGAAAGATCCGTGCCATCGGAATTCCCGCTCGCAATATGGAACAGGGCGACTCCGCGGCATTCGCCGTTCGGACCGGTGGGCGGACCGTCATACGGGCACGGACAGATCAAGGAGCAGCTGCAGCTTTGCACATATTTCCCGGACATTTCCCACGACATTTGGGACCCTCCTCGCTGGCGATATCGCCTAGCGGAGCGCCCCCAGCTGCGCAGCGCCGGACACACATGCTGAACGGGGCCGGAAGCCCGTTCATGGAAAAGGTACTCCCGCTCTCGGGCGTGTCACAATAGCCCGCTCAGCGGAGTGGCCGGAGCGCCGTCGGCATGCCCGTCGCGGCGGCGACGGGCCGTCCGGGCGTGCACCTCGACCCCTTGAGAGCGAGGCAGAGCGCATCCCTGCATATCGTCGCGTGCTCCACCCAGGAAGCCCACAGCCAGTTCGACTGTCTTCGCTACGCTGGTTGGGCGCAGTGGTGCGGCCGACGTTGTCTCGGGTCGAGCCAGTCCGCATAGAGTTTGTCGGCGGATTCGTCGGTACTGAATTGACGGCTAGTGATCAGACTAGATGCTTCGCGTTTTTCAAAAGGGCAGCCCCAAGATGAGCCTTGTTTAGTCAAAACCTTCCGGGAGGCGGGACGGCCCGGGTGGGAGGTTTTTGGCGGCTGGTCCTTGGATGACGGTGCCGTCGGTGGCGAATCGGGAGCCGTGGCATGGGCAGTCCCAAGTGTTGTCGGAGGGATTGAAGCCGACGGTGCAGCCCAAGTGGCTGCAGGTTGCCGAGAGGGTGTGGACCTGCCCACCTTCGTCTTTGTATACAGCAGTCTCCTGGCCGCCGACGTTGATGACTGCTCCCGCCCCGGGGGCCAGGGCCAGGACCTGGTGGCCAGGTCGCCCGCTGAGCTTGCCCACCAGGACTGCCATCGTGGTTTTGACGTTCTCCCTGATGAACCGGTTGGCGCTGGCCTTGGGGGTGATCCGGTTGCTGTTGAACACTCGGGCCCACCGGTTCTCCTGGCCGCTTAGGGTATCGGCGAGAATAAGGGCTGCGGCGGTTCCGTTGGACAGGCCCCACTTGCGAAGGCCTGTGATGACATACACGTGCTTGGCGAGGGGGGACATGAGTCCGACGTAGGGCAGCCCGTCGAGCGGCATCCCGTCCTGGGTTGACCAGCGGTAGTCCACTTCGCCGACGCCGAGGCGGTCGTGAGCAAAGGCTGCGAGTCTCCTGTAGCGCCCCGCTGTGTCTTCGGCCTCCGACACGCGATGGCCTTCGCCGCCGGCAAGCACGTAACTCGTGCCGCCGACGTTGACAGTCAGAATGGATCTCAGCGGTTCGTCGGCGCTGATGAAAGTTGCGTCCAGCGTCGAGGTGTCCCCCCGTCCGGCGACGATGTAGGAACGGTGCGGGTGGCAGCGCAGGTAGAACAGGCCGTGGCCGCCGAATGGCACATTGGTGGCCACGATAACGTCATGAGCGTGGACTGTGCCATGCTCGGCGTCGACCATCCCCGGGGAGCCGTCGTGCACTTGGTGCGCACGTGTGTCCTCGAAGACGAAGCTGCCCTCGCCGTTGACCGCCCGGGCAAGTCCTTGGAGGTATTTCACGGGGTGGATTTGCGCCTGCCCGTCGAATCGGATCGCGCCCTTGACCGGGAAGGGCAGCGGCACGTCAGTCGTGAACGTGGAAGGTAGGCCGAGTCGCGCGGCAAGGGAGGCTTCGGCACGGACGAGTTCGAGCGCGTCATCGGATTCGGCGTAGGTGTAGTTTGCGACTCGGCGGAAGTCGCAGTCGATGCCCTCGTCGACCACGACGTGCGCGACGTGGTCGATCGCCGCCTCGTTCGCCTCCCCGTAGGTGCGGGCAGCGTTGGTGCCGTGGCTGCGCGCGAGTCCTGTATAGACCTGACGATGCAGGGAAGTGATTTTGCCCGTCGTATGGCCGGTGACGCCGGTCCCGACGCGGGCGGCCTCGATGACCGCGACCGTGCGGCCCGCGCGTTTGAGCGCAAGCGCGGCGGTCAGGCCCGCGATGCCCGCGCCGATCACCGCCACATCGACTTCTATATGCCCGCGCAGGGCGGGGTAATCGGTGGTTCCGGCGGTAGCAACCCAGAGCGAGACGGGCTCACCTTCTGGCCGTGCATCGTTCGATGGGGGAGTCACTCCGACACCTCCGGATCATTCGGCAACACTTTGCAGCGTTGAGGCCATCAGGAGCGGCCGATTCCAAGGGCCGTCAGTAACACCAGCACGATGGTCGTGACAGCAAGCAGGCCATGACCGTAGACGAGGGCAACCGGGAACCGCGCTTCCGGGGTGGCCTCCTTCCGGCTACGCCACCAGCGCAGGAACATCACATCCCCGAGGATCGCGACGACGATCAGGAGACCAAAGGCGATCCAGGTCAAAATATCGCTGTCGATGATGACGTAGACGATCCACAGAACCAGGCCGCCGCCCGCGAGGAGGAAATGAGAGAAGATCAGCGGCGGTACAAGTCGCGTGGGGATGGTCGCGTCGCTTTGGGCGGCACGCAAACCTCCTTTGCTCAGCCATAGGCCGAGCATGGTGGACCCGAGTGCAGCAGTGAGTATCCAAGTGACGAGCGCTGCGATGGCCATGCAAGTTAGTCCTTCGCTGTAGAGGTCGGGTCGAAACCGGCGGCCTGGGCTTCCTGGTCGACTACGCGGATGCCGTATTGGAAGGCGAGCTTGCCGCCGAGGTACCCGGAAACGCCAAGCGCAGCGATGCTAAGGGCGGACATGACGATCAGTCCGGTTGGAACCGGACCTTGCCCGAGTCTCAGGAGGAAGTTGACCAGATAGGCGGCGGTGATGGTCACGTTGAGACTCATGTGGACCATGGCAGTGCGGAAGGCCGGCGTACGCGTGGGGATGGCAAACAGGTCCAGGAACCCGATCAGCGCCGCTGCCGCCGCGCCCAGCACGCCGATCGCGATCAGCCACCTCGAGCCGGTCGCCAGTGCGGCCGCATCACTGTCCACGAGGCGTGAGCCGATATCGAAGACGAGGCTGGCCACCCACGCGCCGATCGGGACGGTGACCAGAATCGGGTGGAAGGGGTGGCCGTATGGGCCAGCGAGGACAGTTACGGGTTCCTTACCCCGACCTAGACCATTCATGGACATCCCCAAAATGGGGCGTCCAGATTCGCGTCGTACTCCTTCAGGACAGAATCGAGATCCACGGAAACTCTCCTGCAATCCTCGTGGGACCAGCGAGTCTACCTCCGCCATTGCCTTAGGTGTAGGGATGAGAGGCTGAGCTTCAGGGCCAATAAGCCACTCCGGAATAGTCGTCTATGCCGGTAGCCAGAATTCGGTGAGCCGCCCGGCAAGGTCTCTGCCCTGGTCGTAGCCGGCTCGAGCAGCGGGCGGACGCAGGGACAGATCCATCGCATTGGCGCCGAACATGTGCTCGGAGTCGCTGCCCGGGAAGATCGTTTCGACCCTGCTGCCGCGTGCGCGGAGTTCGTCGACCTGTGCTGCGAGATGCATGCCCCAGTCCACTGGAGTCCGTGATCTGCCGCCGAAAGGTGACAGCACCAGCACCCGTGCGTATCCGGTGGCCAGATCGGCATTCTCGGCGTTGGATCGGTAGCCGCCGTCGATGTATCGGCCACCGCCGATCTTGTAGGCGAAGCCACTGGCACAGCTGGCGGCCACTGCGTCCACCAGGTCGACCCCGCTGTGGCGGTCGAACACGACCGGCTCACCGGTATGGGCATCGACCGCCGTGATGAGCACCGTTCGTTGCGGCCAGTGCTGGCTGGGCAGCCGGGCGGCGACGGTGGCGCGCCACCGCGTCTGCCCGGAGCCGTCTGACGCCGCATCCATCTCGAGCGCCGCCGCGCCCATTCTGCGGCGCATGTCGGCCGCGTCCTCAGCGGCGGCGATGATCCTGCCTGTCCTCTCCAGATGGTCCGCTGCCGATCTGACCGGCACGCGTCCGCCGTCGGCTCCGGCCGGAGCTGTACGTGGCTGGGGTGCCGCGGCAAGGATGGCGGCAAGCAGGTCGGCTGGGGCCGCGCCGGTGATCTGGGCCGCGGCCGTCGAGCCGGCCGACGTCCCGACGATCAGATCGGCCTCGGTCACGTCCAGCCCGGCATCGAACAGGCCGGCGACGACGCCGATCAGCCACGCGTTGCCTGTCGACCCGCCGCCGCCGAGGACCAGCGCTCGCTCGCCCGTGAAGCGCGGAGCTGAAGAAGGGGTGGTGTTCATGGGAGTCGCCTTTCGCGAAGTGCCTGACGGGCGCTCCCGGTGGCGACTACCTCAGTCGCGCGATCGTGGACTGCGGGGGAGCACCCACTGCGGATACTGCGTTCATGGGTCTCACCTCCTGTCCTGGAACACGATCGCCACCACGATGGCACACGGGCGGCGCAGGCGCAATCGCCTCACGCCGACTGCCATTCATGGGCCTACTCCAGGTGATCAACTCTCCACCCCATGCGAAAACCGCGAACACGTTTGAGAGCGGCCCGTGACTATTGTTCCGTCAGCGCGGGCGGCGGGCGGGGGCGGACGACGGCGGCGTCCCCCGCCCGGTCGAGCTCGCCGCTGATGGTCTGGCGCAGGAGGATGGTCATTGCACGGGAGTTCGTTGGAGAATCGCGCCATGGGCGGATCGATGTCCATGAAGGACTTTGACCAGCTACAGGCACAGCTTGGGCGGGTGTGGGCCCTGAACCGGCCGGGCATGGCTGTCGAGCACGTGCTGGTGGTGCTGCCGTCCTTCAGTCTTGGCGAGTCACTGCTGCACCACTACGCCTCTCGGATTCCGGCGCTCGAGCATCGCTATCTGGTCACCCACCTCATGCTGCACCGGATCCAGTCATGTGAGCTGGTGTTCCTGACCTGTCAGGCACCCGGCCAGGAGGTGATGGACTATTACACCTCGCTGGTGCCTGCAGACCTTCGGGCAAGCGTGCGAGCCCGCTTCCGGCTGACGGTCGTGCCTGACGACACGCCCCGTCCCATCGCGGCCAAGTTGCTTGACCGGCCCGAACTGCTCAAGGAGATTCGGAGTTCGTTCGGGGATCGGCCTGTCCTTATTGCGCCGTGGAACGTGACCGACAGTGAGGTCGAGGTGGCCCTGCAGCTGCAGGCGCCGATCGAGGGCACCGCGCCCAACCTGTGGCCGCTTGGCTACAAGAGCGCAGGCCGACGGCTGTTCGCCGAGGCAGGGGTCCCGGCCCCCGTCGGATGTGAGGACGTCCGCAGCGTCGAGGATGTGGTGGCCGCCATCGCCGCGATCCGGGCTGCGCGGCCAGCCTCCCCTGGCGTTGTGATCAAGCACGACAACAGCGGCGCCGGTGACGGCAACGTCGTCGTCGACCTGCGGCACGTTGGCGGCGGACCCGCAGCGGGCGAGCATGTCCGCAAGCGGGTGGCGGCGCTGCCGGAGTGGTATCTGCGCGATCTTGGTGCCGGGGGCGTGGTCGAAGAACTGATCGCCGGCGCCCGGTTCGCCAGCCCCAGCGTGCAGCTGGACATCTCGCCGTACGGTGAGGTTGCGGTGGTGTCCACCCACGAGCAACTGCTCTCCGGAGAAAGCGGCCAGGTGTACGTCGGGTGCCGGTTCCCAGCCGACCCGGCGTATGCGCGCGACCTCGCGCGTCACGGGCGGGCCGTCGCCACCCAACTCGCCGCGCGTGGCGTCATCGGGCGCTTGAGTCTCGACTTCGCGGCCGCGGGCGATGGCGCCGGCGGCTGGCAGCTGTTCGCGCTGGAGGTCAACCTTCGCAAGGGCGGCACCACCCATCCCTTTGCCGTGCTTCGCAACCTGGTTCCCGGCCACTACGACGCCGACGCCGGGCAATGGGTGGCCGACGATGGCACCGCTCGTTGGTACTGGGCGACTGACAACCTGGTCGACCCGGGCTGGCTCGGACTTCCGCCCGCCACGGTGATCAAGGCCGTCGCTGACGCCGGCCTGCAATTCGACTACCGAACTGGGACCGGTGTGGTGCTGCACATGCTGTCCTGCCTGGCCATCGACGGCCGTTTCGGTCTGACCGCGATTGGGCGGACCCCCGAGCAGGCGGCCGACCTCTACCACGCCACCAAGGCCGCCATCGACGGTCACGCCAACCCTGCCAGACGTGATAGTCCGCACCGCTGAGCTCTTCCGTGGACGAGATTCACTCAAGGGATTCCCCGGTCGGCTGATGCAGCTCCCTCGATGCATTTCATTGGGTAACCCTGGAAATTGATAAAGGCAAAACTGAAAAGGGCCGACGGCAGCAAATATCCGCCCGATGGCGAAAACCGCGGAAGAATAGAGAACGGCCCGTGACGAATAATCCGTCGGTTCGGCCGAAGCTCTTCAGCAACGCCAGGTTAGCCGGCAGCCGGTTGTGCTGGCATCCAACCCCCCAAAACATCCCCCATGTACGCGCCAAGCGCAACCAATATTAGCCCTCTCGGCTAGCTCGTCAAGCCCTCCGGCGATCCTGTTGAGCTATTGACACTGATCACTCGACTTGCCAGCATTCGGTCTGTCAGTTCGATTGGTCCCAGCGAAATTCCGGATCAGTCGACGGCGGTCTCGAGAATTTTGATCAACACCGTATTTTGATCAGCCCTGTATTTTGATCGACAGTGTATTTTGATCAGCACTGTATTTGGAATCAGACTGCGCCTCCGGGGGGACGGGACGGGATGATTGGCTGGCCAGTTCGTTGTAGCTCCTGGCTTGAGCTTGCGCCTGAACGTTCTCGCCGTGGCGTATCTGCCGGCTGCGCTCCACCACGCCATGACGCCATGAGTCGGCCAGGAGCCTGCGGTCGGCGTGGACCGGCGGAAGAGCTCGCCGCTTCCCGGCCCGACACATCCGCCCGAAAGAAAACGGAGTCCAGCAATGAGCGCGTCCACCACGTTGTCCGTCATGCCCGCCCGCACGAGCCGGCCGACCGGCACGACTCAACCGCGGGCGACCGTCCAAAACTCCTTTGCCCCGGGAGCGGTCGATCTGCCGTCGCTCGTCCCGACCATGTTCACCTTCATGTTCCGGAACATCGCCAGCGACGGCTTCATCTTCAGTGATCCGCAGTCGCCGGGCGACGTCTCCCGGGACTCGAGGCCGGGCTGCATCATCGCCGCCCCCTCCTTCCCGGCTGAAACCCCCGGCACCGACGAGGACTACGTCTTCAACTGGGTGCGCGACGGGGCCATCACGGCCATGGAGGTGGCCAAGGCCATCCTGCCCACCGACCAGGACGGGTCGGTGCAGACCCTCAACGACTACGTGACGTTCGCCAACCTCTGCCACTCCAACGCCCAGCCGACCAAGGGCCACGCCTGCTTCGCCATCGCCGGCGACGCCCGCCCCTGGACGGAGCAGAACGACGGCCCGGCCCTGCAGTCGATCACGCTCCTGGCCGCCTACGACCAGCTCGATCCCAGCACGCAGAAGGTGGCGGTCGGGCTGGTCAACGCGAACGTGGCCTTCCTCCTCGGCGTCTACGAGGACCCCACCACGAACCTGTGGGAGGAGCACACCGGCTACAGCTTCTTCGCCCGCTCCGCCCAGCTGCGCTGCTTCGAGGAGATCCAGGCCTCGACCGTCGCCGGCATCGAGAAGCCGGCCGGGCTGCAGCCGGCCATCGACTGGCTGCGCCAGGCCATCGCAGGCCACTGGGACGGGAGCAAGTACGTGAGCATGATGGCCGATCCGGGCAACGGCGCCCCGCCGTCGCCGCAGGACCCGGTCGTCGCCGGCTACGACCCGAACATCGACATCGTCCAGGCGGCCGTCTACGGCGCCGTTTCCGTCACGGACCCCAAGCTGCTGGCCACGGCGGCCCAGCTGCGGTCCCAGTGGGAGGAGGGCGGGATCGCCTTCTACCCGATCAACAAGGTGGACAAGGAACAGTTCGGCATCGGGCCGATGTTCGGCCGCTACCCGGGCGACGTGTACGACGGCGACGCCGCGCACCCGGCGCTCGGGGAACACCCCTGGGCGCTCTCGACGTGCAACGTCGCCGAGCTGCACTACAGGCTGGCCGCCGAGATCGCCTCCAGCGGCACGGTGCCCGTGGACGAGCTGTCGGCACCTTTCTTCGCCCAGTCCGGCATCGACGGGACGACGAAGCCGGCGGCGGCCGCGGCTGCCCTGGCGGCGACCGGCGACGCCATGGTGCGCGCCGTCGTCTACCACAGCGACCACCTGGAGCTCTCCGAGCAGTTCGACGGCACCACCGGCTACGAGCGCAGTGTCCGCAACCTGACGTGGAGCTACGCGGCCTACCTGTCCGCCATGCGGGCCCGCGCCGACGTCGTCTGAGCCGTCGCAGAAGGAGGGAGTGACATGTACGTGAGATTCCCCCACGGGGCGGCGAACCGCACCGATCCCGCGGCGGCGGCCGAGGTCCTCTACGACGCCGTCATCGTCGGCGGCGGGATCGCCGGCTCCATCATCGCCTCGCGGCTGAGCGAGGCCGGCAGGAGAGTGCTCATCCTCGAAGCGGGCTCGGCCCAGGACCTCACCCTGAAGGGCTACGAGGCCTACCTCGAGCGCTTCTACTCCGCGACGAGCAAGGACAACCAGGCGCCCTACCCTGTGGTGCCCAACGCCCCGATGCCCCGCGGCACGGACGCGCGGCGGATCGCCCCGGGAACGCCCGACTCCTCCTCCTACATCGTCCAGAGCGGACCCTTCGCCACCGACACCACCTACACGAGGGTTCTCGGCGGCACGACCATGCACTGGGAGGGCAAGACGCCGCGGATGCTGCCCGAGGACTTCCGCATGCGCACGCTCTACGGCGAGGGTGCCGACTGGCCGCTCACCTACGAGGACCTCTCCCCGTACTACGACGAGGCCGAGCGCGAGATCGGCGTCTCGGCCGACGTCGAGGACCAGGCCTACCTCGGGACCACCTTCGACGAGGGCTACGTGTACCCCATGAAGGGCCTGCCCCTCTCGTACCTGGACCAGATGGTCGCCAGGGACGTCGACGGGATGCCGGTCGAGCTCGACGGGGAGAAGCGTCAGCTGCGCGTCCGGCCGTGGCCGCAGGGCCGGAACGGGATACCGAACCCGGCGTACGACGGCGGGAAGGGTTACGTTCCGCGGGGGGCGGTGAGCACCTTCCAGGTCGAGCTCGGCCAGCGGTGCCAGGGCAACAACAACTGCGTGCCCATCTGCCCGGTGCAGGCCAAGTACAACGCCGGCAAGACCCTCGCCGTGGCCCTCCAGAGCGGCCGGGTCGACCTGGTCGCGCAGGCGGTGGCCTACAAGGTGCACGTCGACGAGCAGACCGGACGGGTGACCGAGATCGAGTACCGCCGCTACGAACGGCCCGACAGCACCAGCTTCACCACCCTGAGGGCCCGGGGCCGGCTGTTCATCCTGGCCACCAACGCCGTCGAGAACCCCCGGCTCATGCTGGCCTCCGGCCTGCGCAGCTCGAGCGGCCTCATGGGGCGGAACTTCATGGACCACGCCTACCTGCTCGCGTGGGCCCTGCTCCCGGAGGTGGCCGGCACCTTCCGCGGCACCAACTGCACCGGCGGCATCACCGACCTGCGCGGCGGCCACTTCCGCCGCCGCCAGGCCGCCTTCAGCGTCGACATCCACAACGACGGCTGGGGCTGGGCCCGCGGGGCACCCATGACGGACCTGATCGACCTGGTCGACGCCGGCGGCCGCTACGGCGAGACCCTCCGGCAGGGCCTCGTGGACCGGGTGTCACGCCAGCTGCAGCTGGCCTTCATGGTCGAGGTCCCCGCCAACCCGAGCAACCGGATCACCGTGGACCCGGCCTACACCGACCATCTGGGGAACATGCGGCCCATCCTCACCTACGACATCCCCGACTACACGATGCGCGGCGTGGCCTACGCCAGGCAGCTGTCGAAGCGGATCTTCGCCCGCCTCGGGGCCGAGGACCACACCGAGTACGATCCCACCTTCTGGGGCTACGCCGTCCACGAGGGCGAGGGGTACGAGATCCGAGGAGGCAACCACCTCGCCGGCACCCACATGATGGGCCGCGTCCCGACCAATTCCGTGGTCAACCCGGATCAGCGGTCCTGGGACCACGCGAACCTCTACCTGGTCGGCGGGGGGAGCATGCCGACCGTGGGCACCTCGAACATCACGCTCACCCTCGCGGCCCTGTGCCTGCGGAGCGCCCGCGCCATGCTTGCCCAGCTCGACGCCGAGAGCGCACCGATCGAGGTCTCCTCGAAGGGCGCCACCCGTCCTCAACACCAGGAGGTGTCCCAGTGACCGCATCGACCATCAACACCCGCGACGACCTGATCGACTACCTGCACGTGGCGATCGCCCTCGAGCACGCCACCATCCCCCCGTACCTGACCGCGCTCTACTCCATCCATCCCGCCACCAACTCTGACGCCGCCCACGTCATCCGGGTAGTCGTGGTGGAGGAGATGCTGCACCTGACCCTCGCCGCCAACGTGCTGAACGCCATCGGCGGGTCTCCCGACCTGACCCGTCCCGGCTTCGTGCCCTCCTACCCGGCCCGTCTGCCCGACGGGGAGGACGACTTCTACGTCGACCTGCGGCCCTTCTCCCCTGAAGCGGTGGAGACGTTCCTCAATATCGAACGGCCGGGCGCCGCTCCCAGCGGCAGGTCACGGCTCGTGCCGACGCCGGACGGCGGGAGGCCGTTCCTCGTCTCCAGCCCGACGGTCGAGGGGATGCACTTCTACAGCATCGGCGAGTTCTACGAGGAGATCATCGAGGGGCTGGAGAAGGTGGCTGCGGCCGACCCCGGGCTCTTCAGCGGGGACCCGGCCAGGCAGGTGGGGCCCGAGTACTTCTACTCCGGCGGCGGGGCGGCGATCCCCGTCGTCGACCTGGACTCGGCGCGGCGGGCGCTGCGCTTCATCGCCGAACAGGGCGAGGGCCTCGACTCGGGCATTTACGACGACGACGGCGAGCTCGCGCACTACTACCGGTTCCGGCAGCTGAAGCTCGGCCGCTACTACCAGGCTGGCGACCACCCCGACTCGCCCTCCGGCCCGCCTCTCAGCGTCGCGTGGGACGAGGTGTTCAGGGTGAAGGTCAGCGCCAAGCTGGCCGACTATCCGCCCGGATCGGAGCTCGAGGCTGCAGCGCTGGACTTCAACGCCGACTACGAGGCTTTTCTCGCCCTCCTCACTCAGGCGTTCAACGGCCAGCCGGGCCTCCTGCTCGATGCCGTGCCCTACATGTTCCGCCTGCGCGACGCGTTCAACCGCCTCGTGCGCAACCCCCTGCCGGGCAGCGGCGGGCACCATGCCGCCCCCACCTTCGAGGTCCCGACGGTGGCCGGGTCGGGCCCGGAGGCCTCCCAGGCCGCCAGCGACACAGCCCAGGCGGTGGGGCGGTGAGCACCGAGCCGTTCGACGAGTTCCTCCGCCTCTCGGCCGAGCTCACCGCCTTCGAGGAGACCGACCTGCTCGGCACCGGGCTGGCCCACCAGTACCTGGCCAAGGTGCGCGCCGCCTGCGGTGACGACGTCGTCGTCGCCCTTCTGGACGCCTACCGCGCCGCCCGCGCCGACGCGGAGGACGACGGCGGACGCCGCGACCCGATCCTGCTCGACCGGGCCCTGCGCCACCGGATCTTCAGCGACGACCGCCTCGGGCCGGTGGCCCGCAACGTCGTCAAGCTCTGGTTCGCTGGGATGTGGTACGGGCTGCCACCCGAGTGGACGGACCGCTACGGGGCCCACAGCGCGGCCGAAACCTCCACCGTCACCTCCGCCTCCTATCAGGAGGGGCTGCTGTGGCGGGCCATCGCGGCCAACCCCCCGGGCGCCAAGGCGCCCGGCTACGGCTCCTGGGCCGAGCCACCCCGCATCGAGCAGCGCTATCTGAAAGGGGCAGGAAAATGACAACACTAGCGGATGGCCTCGGTCCGGACAGGGTGAAGCTCGGCGTCTGCTGCACGCTCTGGTGGAACGATGATTTCCCCACCATCGACGCCGGCATCCCCTTCGGCCAGGCCGTGAGCGAGATGGCCCTCGCGGGCTTCCAGGGCTGCAGCATCGGGCACAAGTACCCCTCCGACGCCGCGGTGCTCAAGGCCGCCCTCGACCTCCGCGGACTGCAGGTGTCCGAGCCCTGGACGAGCACGTACTTCACGATCAAGAACATGCGGCAGAAGACGATCGACGCCTTCGAGCAGACGCTGGCGCACATCAAGGCCCTCGGCGGAACCGAGCTGGTCGTGGCCGAGTTCGGAGCCTCCTCGCACCTGCTCCCCATCGACCTGTTCGCCAATCGCCCGGTCTTCACCGACGCCCAGTGGGACGACCTGACCTCCGGCCTGGAGGAGCTAGGCAAGATCGCCAACGCGGCCGAGATGAGGCTCAGCTACCACCACCACATGGGCACCGGCGTCATGTACCGGGCCGATATCGACCGGCTGATGGCCTCGACGGATCCGGAGCTGGTCCACCTGCTGCTCGACACCGGCCATGTCGCCTTGGCGGGCGACGATCCGCTGGACGTGGCCCGGGCCCACGCGGACCGCATCGGCCACGTCCACCTCAAGAGCGTCCGCCCCGAGTTCGTGAGCCAGGTGCAAGAAGAAGGCCTCTCGTTCCAGGAGGGCGTCGAGCTCGGCGTCTTCACCGTGCCCGGCGACGGCACGATCGAGTTCCGGCCGATCCTCGAGGCGCTCGCCGAGGCCGACTACGAGGGCTGGCTGGTCGTGGAGGCCGAGCAGGACCCGAACAAGGCCAACCCGCTCGAATATGCCCAGAGGGCCCGCGCCTACCTCGCGGATGTCCTGGGCTGGTAGAGGAGATCAGGAATGGACACGACACCCCAGCGAGACGTCTTCTTCAGCTTCTTCATGTTCACCGCCGACCTGAGGCCCCAGGACCCGAGCTACACGAAGGTCCTGATCGACCATCTGAAGGTCCTCACCGAGATGGGCTACGACGGCTTCGACGTGCACATCGCCTCCCAGCCGGCGACCGTCGACCATCGGCGCGAGGTCGAGGCCTACGCCGGCCTCAAGAAGGCGTTCGACCATGCGGGGCTGAGGGGGACGAAGTTCACCACCAACGTCGGGACCACGCGGACCTTCGACCCGACGTCACCCTACGAGGAACAGCGCAGGCAGGCCCTCTCCTACCTCACGTCGCGCGTCGACATCACCCAGGTTCTCGGCGGCGACTCGATCATGTCCGGGCCGTTCCTCTACCCCTACGGAGTGTTCCCGCTCACGGACGCCAATGAGCAGATCTGGTCCGATGCCCTCCAGGACTGGATGAAGCCGCGCTTCCGCGCGGCGCGCGCCGTCTTCGAGGAACTGGCGGAGTATGCCGCGGCGCAAGGGGTGAAGCTCGCCGTCGAGCCCGTCAAGAGCTGGGAGACGCCCCCGCCCAACATGGTCTCGGAGGCGCTGGACTTCCTCGACACCCTCGGGAACCCGCACGGCGCCGGCGTGACGATCGATACCGCGCAGGTCGTGATGGAGAGCCAGGGCCCTGGGGTCTTCAGGGAGAACGTCGCCCGGGCCGCGAGCCAGGACCGGCTCCACTATGTCCACATCTCCGCGCCCGATCGGGGTGCGGTGCATGACAGCTGGATCCCGTGGGAGACCATCCTGAACGAGGTCGAGCCGGTCTACCGCGGGCCCTATCTGGTCGAGGTGTTCAACGCGATCCCGCCGTTCGACAGCTCCATGCGGATGGCCCGCCGCCGCTTCTGGCGCCCCGGCGAGGACGCGCCGTCGTCCGCCGACAGTGCCTACGACGTCGCCAAAGCCGCGCTGGAGGAACTCCGGGAGCAGATCGCCCTGTCCGCCCGAACCCGGTCGGATGCGACGCTGCTGGCCTACACCGGAGAGGACGACTGATGTTGGCCCAGGTGTCAGATCCCATCAGCATGGTCGTGAAGCAGACGGGCGACGTCCGTCTTCACACCTTCGTCTCGTCCTTCGAGTACAGCAACATCGCCAACGCCACCCACATCGTCGAGACCGCGAACCAGCTGGTGCTCGTCGACTCGCAGTTCCTCGTTCCCTACGCGAGGGCCTTCAGGGACTACGCGGACAGTCTCGGCAAGCCGATCAAGAGGCTGTACCTTTCCCACCGGCACCCCGACCACTGGTTCGGCACGGGGGCCGCGTTCGCCGACACCCCGATCTACGCGCTGCCCGAGACGATGAAGTTCATCCAGGAGCACGGCGAGGACTCGAGGAGCGACCATTGGAAGCTCGGCGACCTCGTCCCGGATCAGATCGTCGTCCCCGGAGAGGTCGCGAGCCTGGGGGAGGAGACCATCGACGGGGTCAGGTATCTCTTCGACCGCGTCACGGACACGGAGATCGACGTCACCCTCACGATCCGGCTTCCCGAGCTGGGCGTGTACTTCGCCCAGGACCTGATCTACAGCGGCACCCACCTGTACCTGTCGGAGGACCTGGGCCACTGGATTCGGGTTCTGCAGGACATGCTCCTGACGGACTATGAGCTGTTCATGCCCGGCCACGGTCTGCCGGCCGACAAGAATGAAGTGGCCCGCAACATCGAGTATCTCAATGCCGCGCAGCAGGCCATCGGCAACGGGGTCACGGACGAGGCCTTCAAGGAGTTCATGCTCCAGCGATACCCCGAACGCAAATGCCCGGGGATCTTTGACATCTACCTGCCCCGGCTGTTTGGCGGCGCGAGCAGCTACTGATTATGGAGGCGATCACACCATGGACGCGGGATACACCGTAGGGAAATACCTCGTCGAGCGGCTGCATCAACTGGGGCTCGAGCACCTGTTCTCCATCGCCGGGGACTATTCGATTGATTGGCTGAACCGGTACGTCACGCCGAGCAGCATCGAGATCATCGAAGAAGTCAACGAGATGAACGCCGGCTATGCCGCGGACGGCTACGCGCGGCTGAAGGGAATCGGTGCCCTCTGCGTGACCTACTCGGCAGGCGCACTGTGTGCGGTGAATGCACTCGCCGGTGCCTACGTCGAGAAGGTGCCGCTCGTGCTGATCAACGGCACGCCGAGCATCAAGAAGACCATCACCTTCGAGCAGACCGGGTTCAGCGCGCATCACTTCATCACCGGGCGCGAGACGGACCTCCAGTCGTTCGAGCACATCACCGCCGCGGCGGTCCGCGTGGACAGTCCGGATCTGGCGCCGGTGCTGATCGACTATGCGCTGACGCGGTGCATCAGCGAGCGGCGCCCGGTGTACATCGAGCTCCTCCAGGACATGGTCGAACTGGAGTGCGAGCCGCCTAGCGGTGTGCTGAAGCCGGCCAGGGCGATATCGGATGAGACGAGCCTCGAAGAGTCGGTCGCGCAGATCTGCTCGAGGCTCGAACGCGCCGATAATCCGCTCATCTGGGTCGGCGTGGAGGTGGACCGCCTCGGCCTGCAGGAGAAGACCACGAGCTTGATCCAGCAGCTGAACGTCCCCTTCGTCACGGAGCTCCTGAGCAAGGCCGTCCTCTCCGAGGACGACGAGCTGTTCGTCGGGGTGCTGGACGGCCAGGCCTCATCGGCAGCTGTTTTGGATCTGGCCAAGACGTCCGATTTCATCCTGGCCCTCGGCGTGTGGCTGACGGATATCAACTCGCTGGGCTGGGACCCGGACTTCGACAAGACCGCCTTTGCCTCGATGGATGCGGTCAAGCTCGGAACCTATTTCGGCGGGCAGGTCGCGCTGGAGCACCTGATCGACGGGATCCTGGCACAACAGGTCGCGCCCAAAGTTCGGAATCTGGAGGCGACACTGGCTTATACCGGGCAGACCGTGGCCTTAACCGATGAGATCACGTACCAGGGATTCTACGATTTCATCCAGCCGTACATCGACGAGAACACCATTGTCGGCAGCGATTCGAGCCTGAACTACTTCGGGAGCATTCTGCTCGAGGTGCCCACGCCGGGCGCGTTCATCGCCCAATCGTCCTATTCCTCGATCGGCTACATTGGGGCGGCCGCGACCGGTCTTTGCTTGGCAAAGAGCCCCCACCAAAGGGTGATGGTCTTCTCTGGGGACGGAGGCTTCCAGATGACCGCCCAATGCCTCTCGACCCAGACGCGTTTCCAGCTCAACCCGATCGTCTTCGTCATCGACAACGGTGTCTACGGGGTGGAGCAGTGGCTCGCTGATGCAAGTGTCTTCCATGACGACAAGCCGTTCTACAGGTCGTGCATCCTGCACCCGTGGAATTACAGCAAGCTCGCGGAGGTGTTCGGCTACCAGGGGTGGAAGGTCAGCACCTATTGGGAGCTGGAGGAAGCCGTGGCGGGTGCACTGGCGAACTCGAACAGCCCGTCCATCATCCAGGTCGTGGTGCCCGACCATTCCATTCCCGAGAATGCGGAGTGGAAGGCGCAGTAGCTGCTCCTGATCGCGGATGCTCGTGCTGGCGGAGTGCCCCGAGATCGTGGGGTAGCGGCCGAGCCGCAGGTGCGGGTGCAGGCGTGGGCGGTCGGGCCCGGAATCGCGGACGACGCCAGCCAGCTCCGCGCGCTCGAGGCGCCCTCGCGTCGGGCCTGCCCGCGGTGGTCGACGCGTCCGACTCGAGGCGCTGGGCGAGGGGACCGCGCTGGGGGAAGATGTCGTGCTGAACCCGCACGCAGGGGAGCTCGCCGTGCTTCTGCACCGCCTCGGGCCAGAACCCCGGAAAGCGCGGAGGTCGAGGTCCGGCGCGTGGGCTGGGCGAGCGAGACCGAGGCCCCCAAGGGGGTGACCATGCGGCTCAAGGGCCCGGCCACTATGTGCGGGGTCCCGGCCGGGTGTGGTCGTCGGCATATGGGCACCCGCACCTCGGGCCGCAGGGATGGGAACTCCGGCCCTGCCGCCCGTGGAGCTCGCCGCGGCAGCGACGCTCATCCATGAGTAGTGCTAGCAGAACTGCGGCGGAAGGAGGCCCATACGGCGCGCACGTGCAACGGGTTATGCGGGGGGGCGTCCGGCGGGTGTACTCGTCCTTAGCGAAGCTGTGAGTCCATGTATTCTTCTCGGGTGAATGGGGAATTTCGGTGCTTCGTGGCCAATCTGGCAGGGTCTCCCGCCTTTTCGGTTAAGGCCAGGTGGGCCATGCTTCGGCTCGCTGGAGTCTCAATCGGCCGGTCCCGAGTCTGGCATGGAGGGGCCATCGTTGGGGATCCGTCCAAGCTGAGAATCGGGAGCGGCGTCTTCATCAACGTCGGCGCCTCGTTGTTTCCCACCGGTGGGATCACGATCGGGGACGGGGTGGCGATAGGGCCGCGGGCACTCATCATGACCGGAACACACGACATCGGCCCGTCCGACCGCCGCGCCTCCGAGCCCACGCGGTACAGCCCCGTTCGCATAGGTAAGGGGGCGTGGCTCGGGGCAGGTGTCGTCGTCCAGCCCGGCGTGAGCATCGGCGAGGGATGTGTTGTCGCGGCCGGCGCTGTCGTGACCAAAGATCTCGATCCAAACGGGCTGTACGCGGGGGTTCCCGCCAAGTTGGTGCGAAGCTTGGCAGGCGAGCCGGAGGGTACAATTCCGGCGGTTAGGCCTCGTCTGCTGGGGGCGCGTCCCGCGCTTCCAACTCCTGATTGAGACGGGCGATTTCCGCCTCAGCCGCGGCGAGAGCCCGGCCCAGCATCTCGATGACGTACGCGGTGCCGTTCATTTGCCGACCCATCCGGTGTTCCCGGTCCCCGCCTCTTTCACGTACAGCGTCGTCGCTGACCCGCCGTCTGTGCGGAGGTATACGGACCCCACGGAGGCTGTCTGCACGCCGTTGGGGTTGCCGGCGCCCCATAGGATCCGGCGGGATGAGTCGGACTGTTGACGGAACTGAGCACCCAGGACGTCGCCCGAGGCGCTCATTGCTCCGGTCATGATCAGGCCAGCGTCCAGCCCGAGTGCCGTGCTACTTCCTTGGTAGAGGCGGTGCCCGCCGATGTACGCGCTCTGCGACTGGGCGACAGTCAGCCCCGCGGCCGCTGTGATGGGGCCAGCGAACCATGACTTGCCGCCTTCGACGAAGATGGCGTAGGCCTCGGCCGATCCGAGCGCGCCGGCTGGGACGTTGTCCACGTAGAGGGCGTAGACGTAATCAGCCGTCGCGGTGGTGGCCCCGTCTTTGCGCTTCGGCACCCCAGCTTTGAGCGAGGTCATGTTTCCGACGTGGGCGCCGTCGGATGATGCTCCCATGAACGCGGCCTCGCCGTGGAGGCCGATGACCCTTCTGATGTTGGACCGGGAACGCACGGAAGCTTCGATGAGTGCCCCGAATATCCAGTTTGTTCCCTCGCCGTCCCCCGGGGCCGTACCTGTGGCGGTGAAGACGTTCATCCCCCATAAGAATCCGGGATTCGTGGACGGGGCGCCATCGTATTTGCCGGCGATGATGGAGCACATCGCGTGCCCAACGAAGTCCTGCGTCCCCGCGAGGTCGGGTGTGAGGTGCTGCCGAGACTGAAACGGGGCTCGGGGGTAGGCGTTCGCCGACCCGAAGCCCGGAAGCTGCCGAGACGCGAAGGAGGCGGACAGGTCGGGCAGCTGTGCCGCCGGGATCTTGGACGCGCCATCCAGTGTCGCGACTCCGGAGGGCGCGCCCTTTTCGGCGATGGGGACGTAGCTGTTGGGCTGGGATTTGTCGCCCGGTGCCGCGTGGGCGGCAGCAGCCGACACCACTGCTGCCCCAGTGGCAGCAGCGGCCGCCGCCCCGAACTTCATAGCGCCGCGGCGGCTGGTCTTCCGGGCAGCCGTCACGCTCGTTTCCCTATCGTTCATGCAAAGAACCTAGGACCCGTAGATGCCTTTCAACCAGCGTGAGCGGTACGCGATTATGGGGTTCTGGAGCCGTCGGGCTACTTGGTCAGCCAGCCTAGGTACTTGGTCTCGCAAGGGTAGAATCGGCTGGTCTGCGGCATCGTCCGGTTGGGGGTTCTGAGAATGGCTGCTGTGTTGGCGCTGTACGCCCTCGCGTGCCTGCTGGTCCTGGCAGTCAAGGACTACACGGTCCTTCTACTGGCTGCCGTCGCCGCTGGGCTCCTGCAGGCCCCGCTTCTGTCGCTGACGCATGACACGGCGTTCCAGTTCGTGGATGACATCCCCGCGGCACTGGTCCTTGTCGGGGCTGTGCTGACAGCGCTGGGCGGGCGCTTGAGGTCTGGCCGGCGTGCGCTTCTGCTTCTGGCCGCCCTGTTGGGCCTGGTCGCGTTCGGCGTGGCCCGGTCACCGGACATTGGGGTCGGGCTCGCACAGGCGAGACAGGTTCTGCTACCGCTCGGGCTGGTGTTCGCCGGGTACGTGCTGCGGGACCGGATCCGCTGGCGGGTCCTCTACGGCGGGGTGGCAGTCTTCGCCGCCGCGGCGGTCGCCTGGACCCTCACTGAGGAGGCCATCCAAGCGCCGCTGATTGACCCGGTGTGGTACTACGTCGAGGCGGTCGGCGGGAAGCCGTCCAGCCTGCGTGAGGGGCTTCCCCCGGCGTACTTCGCTGACGGGGTGGGCGGGGAGACGGTGTTCCGCCCGGGGGGTCCGTTCATGAATCCGCCAGTGCTCGGGTTCTTCCTCGGCCTCGGCTCTCTGGCCGCGAGGTTCGCGATCCACTCCATGCCGCTGCGGTGGGCGTTCTACGGGATGACTGCGCTGGCCTTGTTCTTCTCCTACGCCCGGGCCGGGATCCTGATCTTCCTCGTGCTGACCGTCGTGTACATGATCTGGGTCAAGCTCGGCCGATTCGCCGGCACTGCAACCGGGGCAATGCTCGGCCTGTATCTTGCGGCGACGTTCATCGAGCAGGGCAACACGGCCTCACACTCGAAGGGGCTTGGCGACGGGCTCATGGCCGGGGTTACCAGTCCACTAGGGATCGGATTCGGCAGCACGGGCTATCAGGCTGCGCTCGAGGGCGCCGAGAATGCGGGGGTCAGCGAAAGCCTGCTGGGGCTGTACTTCGCATGGCTCGGACTCCCGATGATTATCGCCGTGGTGGCCTATGCGTGGGCGTGCTGGCGTCGGATCCTAGCCGCTCCCCGGAAGCTGACGAGCACCCTGTGGGTGTCGCTCGCGATGGCGCTCGGAGCGGCCTCGTCCGAGTCGGCTTCCTCTATGGCTGCCACACCGGTCCTGTGGTTCGTCTGTGGGGCCGTTCTGGTGTCAGCCCCACAGACGAGGCGGGCGGTCAGTCGACGGCGGTCACCTTCATTGAGGATGCTCCGTAGTTGGGACCCTGGGAGAGTGCCACTGTGACGCCCGAGGTGTTGGCACGCATCGCCCACTTGTAGGTGTAAGACGTCCCCGGTGTCAGGCCGGTCACGAGGATTTCGTCGTAGTTCCGGCGGGGGTTGGTGCCCTTGCCCATGAGCATTTCCGTGTTGGCGACGTTGGATGCGCCCTCGCGGAGTGCCCCAATAGTTGTTGGGCCCTTCGGATCTAAGCGTGGTTGAGGGATCCGGCGGCGTGGCGTTGCCGGGGTGAGAGAGGTCGAGGTCTTCAGGATGGGAAGCGACGAAGCCGCCCAACTGAAAACCTCGACATGGACCACTGTACTTGTGGGCCCGGAGCGCGCTGGTGCGCCCGTGCCGATGCCCTGTTCCATTTCCCCGGCCTGCATGTGCTCGATGTGGGCTGCGACGATGGCGACGGCCGCTTGAGTGTCACGGTGGAGACCGACGCCGATGTCGGTGGCTGCCCGGAGTGCGGGTGCGTCGCTGTCGGCCACGGCCGCCGCGTCCACACCGTCGCGGACACGCCCTGCTTCGGGACCCCGGTGCGGGTGCAGTGGGCCAAGCGGATCTGGCGCTGCCAGGAGCCGACGTGCCCGAGGACAACGTTCTCCGAGGCCCACGCCTTCGCCTCCCCGCGGGCCAAGCTCAGCGCCCGGGCGGTCTCCTGGGCCACGGACGCGCTCGAGCGCGACGACACGTCCGTCTCGGCCCTGGCCCGGCACCTCGGGGTGGACTGGCACACCCTCTGGGACGCCGTCGCGGCCGAAGCCCGCCGCCGGCTCGAGGCGCCCGAGCGGCTGGCCGGGATCGACGCGCTCGGGGTCGACGAGCACGTGTGGTCCCCCACCGGCCTGCCCGGGTCCGGGATGGTCACGGGCATCGTGGACCACACCCGCGGACCCGACGGGAAGCCCAGGGCGAGGCTGCTGGACCTCGTCGAAGGACGTTCCGGGCCGGTCTACCGCAGCTGGCTCACCGACAGGGGCGAGGAGTTCAGGGCAGCGGTGAAGGTCGCGGCCCTCGACCCCTTCCAGGGCTACAAGAACGCCATCGACGACACCCTCCAGGACGCCGTGGCCGTGCTGGACGCCTTCCACGTCGTGAAGCTGGGAACCCAGGCGGTGGACGAGGTCCGCCGCCGCGTCCAGCAGCAGACTCGGGGGTGTCAGATGGTTTGTGTGAGGGCGGTGTCCCCGACAGAAAGCCGAGACACTGATGACCATGGTCGACAAGGAAGCACGCGAGGAACGCCGACGCGCCCAGCGTGAGGGGGTGGAGGCGCTGGAGGCATCCGGTGCGCTGGATGAGCTGTACTCGATGATCGATTCGGGTCAGGTCCAGCTCGAGGGCAAGGACGGGCTGATCCAGCGGCTGATCAAGGCCGGCCTCGAGCGCGGCCTGCAGGCAGAGCTGAGCGCCCACCTCGGCTACGAGAAGGGCGACCCGGAAGCGGCGCTGTTCCCGAATTCGCGCAACGGCGTGTATTCCAAGACGGTCGCGACCGGGGCCGGGGGGCGTCGAGCTGGCCGTGCCGCGGGACCGGGAGGGCACGTTCGCCCGTCCCTGGTCCCGAAGGGCTCCCGCCGCCTCGGCGGGCTCGATGACATGATCGTGAGCCTCTACGCCGGTGGGATGACCGTGCGCGACATCGAGCACCACCTCGTGTCCACGATCGGGTCGGAGATCAGCCGCGAGACGATCAGCAAGATCACCGATGAGGTCCTCGAGGAGGTCATGGCCTGGCAGCGCCGCAGGCTGGAGGCCTTCTACCCCGTCATCTACCTCGACGCGATCGTGGTCAAGGTCCGCGACGGGGCGCACGTGCGCAACAAGGCAGCGCACATCGCCGTGGGCGTGGACATGGACGGGATCAAGCACGTGCTCGGGATCTGGGTCCAGGCCACCGAGGGCGCGAAGTTCTGGGCCGGGGTCTGCGCCGAGCTGGGCAACCGCGGCGTGCGCGATGTGCTCATCGTCTGCTGCGACGGGCTCACCGGCTTCCCCGAGGCGATCGAGGCGACGTGGCCCGACTCGCTCGTGCAGACCTGCGTCGTGCACCTGATCCGGGCCTCGATGCGCTTCGTCTCCTACGGCCAGCGCAAGGCCGTCGCCGCTGCCCTGAAGATCTCAACTCATACCAGAACGAGGCGATGCGCACGGCGATCTACCCGCCGGACACCGCCATCGCCTACACCGCCCTGGGCCTCCGAGGAGGCCGGCAACGCGCAGTCAAGGTCGGGGTCGGGGTGAGCAGGTGCTTGCAGTTCTCCGCCGCCGGAGGGGGAACGTCACCCTCATTGCCGTCGGGCCCGGCACCGGCAAGTCCGCCCTCGTGCCCTGCGCCCAAGAAGCGGGTCCGGATCAACGGGTACGCCTACGTCTCCATCATCAGGACGCCGTTCAGCTACGGCGGCATTGCGGGCCCCCAGGGCCCCTGCCTTGATCCAGGTCACATCAGGACCCTTTGAACGAGGCCATCATAGATCTCGCCAAAAGTGAAGCCCTCGTGCGCAAAGACCGTGTACCAGGCCCGAACGAGGCCGCCGCGAGGACGGCCCTGGAGGAGTTCGCGGCCTCGGAGCTGGGGAAGAAGAACCCCAACACGGTCAGGGCCTTCGAGGACGCCTGGGGCCGTTTCACCCCGTTTCTGGCCTTCCCGCCCATGCTGCGCCGGGTCATCTACACTACCAACGCGATCGAGTCGCTGAACTACCAGCTGCGCAAGATCATCGAGAACCGCGGCCACTTCCCCTCCGACGACGCCGTCGTGTGGTGCTGAAGTTGACGTCGCTGCCGGTCGGCCGGTACGTCGTCACTTCGAGGACTGTGCCCGGCCGTGAGGTAGTGCCCCGGGGGATCGGCGCGACGGGCAGGGAGCGGATCGCGTCGAGGTATCCGAAGCCATCCTGCTTGTTCGGGATCAGGCCCGCTCCGCTCTCTGCCCACTCGGACACGTTGTAGATCGTCACGATGCGGCGCATCTTGTTTCGGATCACATGGGAGACGGCCTTGCGCAGAACCTTCTTGAACAGATCCGGGGTGTTTCCGTTCAGGTCGAACTCGCTCGGGTGCGGGTACTGCGTGTTCGCCGCGGTGATCACGTTGAAAATGCCCTTGGTCGGGAACGTCACGTTGTTCGCGTAGTTGGAGTACGAGTTGCTAGGTCGCGTCGGTGGCGTATCGGGTCTCGTAGCCTGCGTTCACGACCAGCGCCCCGTCCTTGCGGAGGCTCGAGAGCGTGGACGAGGTGGCAGTGATCGTCCCGCCGTTGGGTGCCATGACTGCCATGACCATCACGCCGTCGTAGCCGATCGTGCGGAACTTCCCCGCGAGCGCCTTGAGGTACGCAACTGTGTTCGTCGACCCGACGAAGCTGTCGTAGACTCCATGGATCGCCTCGGGGTCCCACACGAACACGGCCGCGTACGTCTTGCCGTCCTCGTTGTAGGCGTACGCGTCTGGGTAGGCCGAGTACGTGGCCACGAGGTCGTCGTTCTGCGCCTCAATCTCTTGGTCGTGCCGGCGTACTTGAGCCAGAGCATGTACTGCAGGGCGCTGAAGTTCGCGATGTTGTTGAACAACTGGTAGGCTCAGTGGTTGAGGTTCACCGGGTCGGACCAGCCCGTCGAGGTGAACCCCGGCGCCTGGGTGATGCTGACGATGTTGACGCCGGCCTCGCCAGCCAGAGGCACTGCCACCCGAAGATGTCGGGGTCGTGGCCCTTGTAGGAGCCCTGAATGGGGTGGCGCGACCCGTCGCAGCCCATCCTGGTCGTGCCGTTGCCCGTGTTCGTGGTGAGGTTCCACTGCCAGTGCTACCAGCCGTACCAGCCGTTCGCGGACGACGAGGACAGTGCCACGGCGTCAAGGCCGAAGTCGTTGTGCCAGTGCGCCACGATGTCGAACCCCTTGCTAGCCGGGGCGAGCGCGGGCGGGGGCGGGGTCGACGGCCCGAAGTTGAGAAGGTTCGGGTAGGAGTAGGTAGTCCCATCCTCGTGCTGCGGGGTGCCGATCTCGTCGTATCGGCTCGCGGCGGCGCCGGGGACGGCCTGCTTCGCTATAGCGGCGGATATTGCAGTCGCAGCCTCAGCCTTGTCCAGCTTCGGCTCTAGTGCCGGCGCGATGATGGGAGCCAGATCGGGCAGCTGTGTCGCTGGGAGCTTGGACGTGCCGTCCAGCGTTGCAATTCCGGAGGGAGCGCCCTTTCGGCGATGGGGACGTAGGCGCTGGGCTGGGCCTTGTCACCCGGGGCGGCATTGGGAGCAACAGCCGACACCACTGATGCGCCCGTTACAGCAGCGATCATCCCGCAGCCCATGACGCGGAGTGTCCGGCCCTGCATCGGGGGGAAGTCTTCCCTATCGATCATACAAAGAACGTATTGCCCCCGGCAGTCACGAATCAACCGTGGTGAGCACGCGTCTTTTGCGTTCCTGGCAACCTTGGATACTTAGTTAACCGTCGAGGTACTTCTACTCGCGGACCCCGTACGAGGCGCACTTGCTTGCACTGGCCGTGCGGGAGGTCGTTCGGCGGCCGCAGCCCGAATGAGAACGGCCGCCCGCCATATCGGATCAGTCCCCTCCGGCGCTGAGGACCTCGGGGAGCTGCGCGAGGACGGCCTTGGCCATACGGCGCCCGCCGGCGTCGTTCGCGTGGATGCCGTCGGCGCTCATGCCCGGCAGCCACGTCCCGTCCTCCATGGCGACGCAGGTTGTGACATCCACCCAGCCGAGGCCCTGGACGCGTGCCCAGGCGGACAGCAGGGAGTTCACCTCGAGCACCTCGTCGCCGAGAGTCTCGGATGGCGGCACGGAGACCAGGATAGGTCGCGCGCCTGCCTCCTCGACGGCCCGAACGAGCGCCGCGACGTCCTTGGCAGTCTGGTCCGGAGAGGAGCCTGTGAGGAGCATGTCGTTGGTGCCGGCCTGGATGAGCACAGTCCCGCCGCCCGCCGTCGTCTCCCGGACCCACGTGCGCAGAACGACGGAAGTCTTGCCGGGGTGGGAGGAGAGCACGCCCGGGGCCACGCCGGCCAGAGTTCCGGCGGCGACCGTCCGCTCGTACCACGATCCGGGCCAGCTGGAATGGGAATCGCCGAGGACGTTTACGATTGTCAGCTCGCCGACGGGGCCGGCGGCGACAGTTCCGCCCCCGGCGCGCCCGGCCGTGGCGGGCGACGGCGCGGTGTCGTGCGCCGGGGCGGGGGAGCAGGCGGCGAGTGCCAGCACGAGGGCGACCGCCGCCGTCAGCGGTCTGGGCACGAGGACTCCATGACTCCTATGATGCCGCTGGTTCCGCTTCCGCGGTCCCCGGCGCATCCGCGTGTGACGTGGCGGGTTTGGTTAACAACGGGCTCTCGCGGTAGATGTTGAATTGGGAGCGTGCATCTAGGCGCGTGCAGAAAACCATCGGAGGGGGCATCGATGAGTCGCGAGAAGACGACCGAGCGCGGGCGCTACGACCGCGAGAAGTGGCGGATGCAGAACCAGCGGAGGATCGACACGGCCAAGACCGTGCTCGTGCTGGGCCTCGTGGTCATGACGGCCGGTTTCATCATCCTGAACTGGCGATAAGGCGAAAGAGCCCGGCGCCGTCGAGTCCCCTATGTGGGACTCGACGGCGCCGGGCTCTGTCTGTCCAGGCTCAGTAGGCGCCGGACTTACCGACTACGGCACGGAAGGTCCGCATGAGGATCATGAGGTCCTGGGTCATGGACCAGTTCTCCACGTAGTAGAGATCCAGCCGTACGGTGTCCTCCCACGAAAGGTCGCTGCGGCCCGAGACCTGCCACAGCCCGGTGATGCCGGGCTTGACGAGCAGCCTGCGGTGCGCGAAGTCGTCGTAGCCCTCCACTTCCTTGGGCAGCGGCGGTCGTGGCCCCACGAGGCTCATGTCGCCCGTGAGCACGTTGATCAGTTGGGGGAGCTCGTCGATCGAATAGCGTCGCAGGAACCGCCCTATCCGCGTGATGCGCGGATCGTTCTTCATCTTGAACATCACCGCATTGCCCTCGCTCTGGGCCTGGAGGGCCTTCAGCCGTGCCTCGGCGTCGACGACCATCGAGCGGAACTTGAGCATCTCGAACGGCGCTCCCGCCTTGCCGATCCGCTTCTGCCTGAAGATGGCTGGCCCCGGATCGTCCAGCTTCACGAGACCAGCGACCAAGAGCATTGGTACAGCCAGGACGAGCAATATGCACCCAGTTGCCACGACATCGAACCCGCGCTTCAGGAGCCTCTTGGCGCCGACGAGCTTTGGCGTCGTGACGTGGATGAGCGGCAGCCCGGCCACAGGCTGAGTGTGGATGCGCGGTCCCGCGACGTCGGTCAATGCCGGGGCCATGACCATTGCAACCTCACGCGCGGACAGCTGCCAGCCGAGCTGCCGCAATGCGGTCGGCTCCAATGCGGCACCAGCGGAGATCGCGACCGTGTCCACGCCACTCTCCTCGATCGCATCGAGGATGTCATGAGGCTCCGAGCTCGTACCGACAACGGGCAGGGAACCCGCCTCCGAGTGGACGGAACTCCTTCCCGGGTAGCCCGGCAGGTAGGCCGCGACGGGCAAGTAGCCTGCCTCAAGGTGGCCACCGAGTTGACGGTGCAGGTGGGCGACGGAGTGCTCGCCGCCGATCAGCAGGATCCGCCGCAGGTTACGGCCTAGATTGCGGGCCGAGATCAGAAGGGCACGCATCATCCACCGTGCAAGGAGCAGGGAGAGGATCCCGATAGGAAGCGCGATGGCCACATATCCGCGGGCCGTTTCCAACTGGAAGACGTACGAAAAGATCGCGATTCCGCCGAAGAGCCACAGTGTAGCCGAAATGACCCGCCTATACTCCTCTGCACCGTAGCCAAGTACGCGCGGTTCGCGACTCCCCCAAAGCCCAAGCATGAGCCACCATGCGAGGATGAGGAGCAGGGAGACAAGCGCATATGGGGCTTGTTGATTTCCCACGTCTAGTGTTTGATTCGTTCCGCCGAAGCGCAATACCTGCGCTCCTGTCGTCGCCCACGTGACGCAACCTAGATCGACGAGGACGAGCTTGGCACGATGCGAGCCCAGCCAGTTGGAGAGAGTCTGCGTCCGGACCGCAGAGTGCGGCTGTATGGCTGTCTTCATCTCTGCACCTTCTGGACAGCTGATGAGTTGACTCTTGCCGAATTGTTGGTGGCCGTGTGCCGCCCGCGGCGAGTACTTTGAGTCGATCATGAGCGCCCCCCCGCGCTTCTCGCTCTGCGAGAAGATTCTGTACTAACAAATCTCGCACCGGTCGAACCGGGACGAGGGACCTACGATGAAGTCAACGCGCGACAGCAGGGCCATCAGGTACCAATCCTGCTCCCAACTGACTTGCCCTCGATCCCTTGCAACGGCCTTCAATGTAGCACGTGGCACTTCGCTTACTACTGGCGTTAGTGCCCAGCAGGGAGCCGCCGCCGCACGGACCGGAAGAGTGCCAGTGCTGGCTCGTAGTGAAGTAATGCACAGACCGGAGAGCCAACCCTCTGGGGTAGGATGAGCACTGCATACTTAGCCTCTCGGGGGGATTCGAGTCCAAGTATGGAGTCAGTGGGTCGGACGTCCTTGGAAGGTCTGACCATCCACAGGCCCTCCGAGTGCTGCATCCCGCAGCTTGGCACAAGTAGAGCGCTACACCCGGGCGCAATTGTCCGGTGCCGAAAGTGTTTGGCCATAAGGAGCAGCAATTGAAGGCGACTCTGAAGCGACTTCTCCCTGAGAACTTGCTGAACATTCTGCGTTTCGCCCGTTCGAGAGCTGCCAAAGGTATCGACTACCCGCGCGAGTTTGCCCAGGATCTAGCGAGGTACATCCGGCATTCTGGTCCGGATGATCAGGGCGTAAGAGCTTCGAGCCATTTCAAGCACATCGAAATGCAGCTCACGAAGGACTATCACCGGGTCGAGAAGGGTCTGGCCCTGGCGGCTCCCCGGAGACCGTTCGGGAACGCGCTGATGGACCGTCTGGAGCTTCTTGTTCCGGCCGCTGAACTGACACCTACCGGCCGGGGCGAGTACGTTGCTCATGCGCGCGACGCGCTGTCGGCCTTAAAGAAGTGGAACTCCGGCGGCGACGTGACCGATTTGGTAAGCCCGGAAGTGGAAGTGGATCGTCCACATATTCCCGCCGAAGAATTTTTCAAATCCCGGCATAGTATTCGCAACTTCTCCCACAAGCCCGTCGACCAGGCCGTTTTCCATGAAGCCGTTGAGTTGGCGCTCCATTCGCCCTCCGTATGCAATCGTCAGCCGTGGAAAATTCGCTTCTACAACACCCCAGAAGCGGTCCGGCAGGCGTTGTCCTTCCAAAATGGCAACAGCGGATTTGGCCAAACGACGCCAGCTGCGGCTCTCATCACCGTGGATCTGCGGCTGTTCGCAGGCGCCGGCGAGCGGAATCAGGCCTGGATCGAGGGCGGGATATTTTCCATGTCCCTAGTGTGGGCGCTACATGCACTCGGCATTGATTCATGCATGCTCAACATGAGTCTGCCGAACAAGAAGATTTCAAACCTCAGGCGTGACCTAAATGTCGAAGACAACGAATTGGTCGTCATGTTCATTGCGATGGGATACGGTGCCGCCGGTCGTCGTCGCGCCCGATCTCCAAGACGTGGAATCGATGAAGTAGCGCTTTGAATCGCGTACAAGTTCCGAGGCATATGGCGGTAAAGCGGCCTCCACCAATTGCGATCTTCGTCGGAAGTGTGTGCCGCAGAATCATTCTGCCGGCCGGCTCGCAAATCGTGGCAAGCGTGGCGACGCTAGTGCTCTCCGTCTTTGCGGCCAGCTCATTCGAGACGAGCGAATTCGGCGCTTTGGGACTTTTAGTTGCCGGTCAGGCGATCGTATTAGGATGCGCTCGTTCCCTAACGTCTGAGATAGTGGTCTACCATTACTCATCCGAAGCCGGCAGAAAGCTCGCAAGGAAGATAGATTCGTCAACTGCGGCCGCCCTATTTTGGGGAATAGCTGCCGGCATTATTACGCTCGCCTTCGCGTTTTTGGCTTCCGACGCCGGTGGCTATCTTTTCGTTTTCGCATTGTCGCTCCCGGGGCTTTTCATGCAGGATCACTTTCGTCAATGCCTCATTGCTTGCCGCAAGGGATCCATCGCGCTCCTCGTGGACATTGCTTTCGTTTCATTATTGGCGATATCCCTGTGGCTATTGAGGCCGACAGGTATGGCGACATTTCTGGGAATTTGGGGCGCAGTGGCGGCAGGGGCCGCCATTGCGGCCGGCCTGGCGTTGCGTACGCGGCCACGAGTTGACATAGCACGGGATTGGATAGCCAAAGAGTTTCTGCACGGAAAGTATTTTCTGGGCGACTTTCTTACGACAAATCTCATCGCCCAGGGTGCGATCTATCTTGTGGCACTGGTCGGAGGCTTATCCGAGGCAGCAGGTCTGCGCGGAGCCCAGGTCCTCCTTGTTCCAATCCTTCTGGTAAGCAGGGGACTGCTGATTGCTTTGGGGCCAGAATCAGCGTCAAGGGCTCGTGAAGGAAAGCTTCGTTCGCTCTTCCTTCTGTGCATGGGATACTCCGTCGCGTGCGCTGTTACCTGCGTCGCTGCCTTAGTCTTCGTAACCTCCTTGTCAATTGATACGCTCGTGATATTCCTTGGCGATTCGGCAATGGCGTCAAGGGATGTCTTTCCGTCAGCTGCCTTGGCCGTGGCAATGCTTGGAATTGCGGGCGGGGGCGCATTGGGGCTCCGTGCGCTAGGTGATGTGCGTCAGGCCATGATAATGAAACTTTGGAGTGTACCCATTACTGGAGTCGGAGTGGTGGCAGGCTGTCTTTATGGGGGTGCTGCCGGGTCTCAACTGGGGCTTGCGAGCGGTGAAATCCTTCGAACAATCTTGAACTGGCGAAGCTACACGCGAGCTGTTCAGAAATAGACTCATATCGGCTCGGTCGGGGTGGAGGAAGAATGCGTAGATGGGTCAAGAAGTTGGCGTCTAGCGATGTCTCTTTGATGGCTATTTCTTGGCTGGACGGGCTCATTGCAAGAGCACCATCAGTAGAAACTTCGGAGAGCGACCGATTCCATGTATTGCTCGCAGCGACCGGTGACGGCAACATCGGCGATCAGGCCATGCTGGATGCGTTCTTGCGCCTAGTTCCTGGGCGAGTAAAAGTTCTGTGCAGCAGTCACGAGGCTTTGCAGATCCCGGCCGAATTTCTTGACCGGGTTCAGGTCGTTTCGGTTCCCGGCCTCATAGGCGCCCCAGGCTTTCGTCGTGCCGCGTCGCTAAGAACTTTTGGGCGACTCATGAAATCCGCGATGAGCTTTACCGTTACGGGTGCGGATGTCATGGACGGAACTTATTCAGTTCTTCATTCCGCTGCGCGTATCTCCTTGCTACGAATTGCGCGTAGACATCGCGTGCCGTGTGAAGTGCTGGGCTTTAGCTGGTCTGCCACTCCTTCCAAGTCAATCGTCAAGCAGTTGCGGGACGTGTCAGGCTACACTCGCCTTCTCGCAAGGGATCCTCGATCTCGTGAGCGTCTCAGAGAACATGGGGTTCCAAATGCTGAGCTTGTCACAGATGTCGTATTTTCTGACTTGACCAAGGATGATCTTCCGCCGAAATTGAACGCTTGGCTCGAGCAAGCCAAGGAGGCCAATCAGCGCATAGTTGCAGTGAATGTCAGTGGTCTCATCGGACGGAAGATGGCCCAACTATCCGAGTACGAGACCATCGTTGCGGCGCTTCGTAAGCATGACTGTAGGATATTGTTCCTGCCGCATGTGCTGCGTCTGAATGATGACGACCTTCTTGAAACGCGGAAGGTCTTTGATGCGCTGTCGAATGAGAACGATTTTCTTGTAGAATCGATGCTTTCCCCTGGTCAGGTTCGCTCTATTGTGCCATTCCTGACTCTTACCCTCACAGGTCGCATGCATTTGGCAATCATGAGCCTAGCGCAGGGTACGCCCGCCGTGACCTTGGCTACGCAGGGGAAGGTCGAGGGACTCTACGAGCTTTTTGAGCTTCCACAGCTGCGGATCAGTCCAGTTTCAGGATTTGGCGCAGAGGTGGGCGACGTGGCTAGTCAGCTTTTGGACGGGGATGAGGCCTCCGTGCGAGGGGCCATCATGACGGCGCTGCCCAGGGTCATGGAGCTTTCATCAGAGAATGGACGTACGGCCCGGGGTGCGGTGTGAGCGTGGTGAATGATGTCCTCGTAGGCAACCCTCTCCCTCAAGCGCTCCGTCACTACGTCGTTGAACTCAACGACACCCTTGAACGAATCGGCGTGGGCATGACAAACGCGAATGTGCCGTCGGCGGAGGGTCTGTCTCGTACCGATAAGGCTGCTTTCCTTCCGCGCACGCTCCTGAAGTCGGTGGGTCTTCGAAGGAGCCCTCAACCGTTTATCCAGCTGTGGCCGTCGTTTGGATTCGCGGAACTCGGCATATGGCGGTCGGGTGAGGACCGGGCTTCTTCTGTGATCATTCATGATCCGGTCCCGCTGCGAAGGCAAGTCGGATATGGTGCCGTTGGAAGGTACATCGGCCGCTTGTCCCTTTACGGACGGGCGCCGGCGATTGTCTCCCACTCTCGGGACGCGAGTGATGCCATCCGTGAATTGCTCCCCGGGGGTCGGATTTTCGACGTTGCACACCCCGTAAGGACAACCCAGGTGCGGCACGCCGAAGGTACATCGCCGAAAGTGGTGGTGGCGGGACAATTCAAGCCTGTTCGCGATTTGGAAATGCTCCGGTGGCTCGGTCCCCGGCTCAGGCGGCGTGGATATATTCCCCAGATCATTGGCCGCGGGTGGCCTGCGGATCTCGAAGGCTGGGACATTGATTCGCGTTTTGTATCCGAGGCAGAGTTGGATCAGGTGCTCGGGTCCGCCGCAGCGGTCGTCATTCCATATAAGCGATATTTTCAGAGTGGCATCATGTTGAGGGCCCTCGAGCAGGGTACGCTCTCGATCTCTCCGAATACGTCCTTTGCGCGCCAAGTGCTTGGTGCTAGCAGCGGATGCGTTCTAGAGGATTCCGAGGACGGGTCTGCCTGGCTGGACGCCATCGATTCAGTGGTCGGACAACCAGAGCAGGTTGCAGATGTTTTTGATCGGTACAAGGATCTGTGTGACGACAGTTGGAGATCCCTTATAGCGGATCTTCCAAGGCCGGAGTAACGTGCAAAAAGATTGGATGGAATGTCGATGAAGCCGTCAGTAGCCATCATTGGCACGAGGGGTTATCCAAGTTATTATGGCGGCTTTGAGACGGCCGTGCGAGAATTAGCACCCTATCTGGTGGACGCAGGCTGGGATGTCTCGGTTTACGGACGTTCGTCGGCGATTTTCGCCGATGACCCGCTTAGGGACGCACGTGTCAATTCGGTCTTGACACGCGGCGTTGACCTCAAGTCTATTAGCACCCTCAGTTATGGTTTTACGGCGGCATGGGACGCTTCCAGACGCAAACCAGATGTAGCGTTAATCATGAACGTTGCAAACGGATACTTCTTGAGAATGCTCAAGCGCGCTGGTATTCCGACCGTGGTTAATGTGGACGGAATTGAGTGGGAGAGGGCAAAGTGGGGCACCGCAGCCAAGAATGTGTTCAAGAACGGTGCTCGACTAACAGCCAAGCACGGTGACTTTTTGGTCTATGATGCTGACGCGATTTCCCGCCGTTGGCAGTCTGAGTATGGTCGCTCAGGAACTGTGATCCCCTACGGTGGCCACGAGCGGCCCACGCTGAATTATGCCGATGAGTTCCCTGCGCACGGCTACGTTCTTCTTGTTGCGCGCTTCGTGCCAGAAAACTCTGTGCCCGAGTTTCTCACCGCCAGCGAAGAGATCGCGGCGCGATGGCCCGTTGTAATCGTGGGATCAAGCGGCTATGGTGGCGAGCTAGATGAACGAGCTGAGTACCTTAGCAGAACAAACGCGAACATTCATTGGCTCGGACATATCAGCGATGACGATCGACTGCACAGTCTGTGGCAGAACGCTGGAGTTTATTTTCACGGACACAGCGTCGGGGGCACTAATCCGACACTGGTCCAGGCGATGGCCCTAGGCGCTCCGACTGTAGCTCGGGACACGGTTTACAATCGAGAAGTATTGGGAGATCTCGGTATATTCGCGTCTCCCGATCGGAAGTCCATCGTTGAGTCGATATCCCGGGTGATGAGCATTCCATTCTCAGAACGAGAAGTTGTCAAGGAGCAGCTCAGGGCTCGAGCTCGAGACCGCTATGGTTGGGGCTCCGTGTGCTCTGCTTATGAGAGGCTACTTAGGGTTGCGGGAGGCATTCCGGTGCAGGATGTCAGTCGACCCGCTGAGCAGCTGAAGAGTTGAAGGACCGCGCATTGGACGCCTGCTTTTGCCGAGTGATCGTCCAAGCTGGCCCGACTTTCCACATTAAAGAGTCAAAACATGATTGAATTCGCAATTCTGGGGATTTTTGGATTGGGCCTCTTAGGCCTGTAGCTCCGCGCTTCGGGGTGGGCAGCACCGATTCTTGCATTGGTGCTGCTCTCCCTGTGCGTTGCACCCGCGCGCGTGCTCGGTGATGCAGTTTCACATGATGGCATTGCGGGTTTGGGGCCCCAGCCAATGACATTCGGCTTGGTTCTCATGCCGGTCGGCGGCGGAGTTATCGCCTTCTAGCGGTAACGCTCTGGCTTGATTGGGTGGCTCGCGAGGCTTCCATGGCTCAGGCGTTCCATTCGCTTCTGTTAGCGGTCGGTCGAGTGTCGGGCCCGCATGCTTACGACGTTCGTCGTCGAGCCCCTTGGGAAAGCGTCGATCGTTTAGTCGCTCAGATAGCGAATGCGTAGGCCCCCAGCCCAATGGTCACAAGGATGAGGATCGCCAGGCCAACGATCTGCAGAATGGCGTGTCGGCGCTCTCGGCCCGAGTTGAAGCGCTTCTTGGGCATGGTGGACATGGTGCGTTCCCCTTCTTCGGCCCCGCGGCGGCCGGTCCCCGAGTGATTCCCCGGGAGTAGGGTACAGGACGGGCAGTCTTTCTATGCGGCGTTCTGTTTATCTGCCGTTTGACTGGCATCTCGGGCGCTGCGCCTGCTATTGGCCTGAGCCGCAATCTTTCCCGCGCCTTCGACCAAAGCGTCCCTGACCCATGGATGCCTCTGCTTGTTCGAGAGCCAGTTCATGATCCGTGAGCCCGTCACTGCGCGCTGGGCCGGCTTCCGCCTGGCCGCGTCGTAGGCCGCCAGCCCCTCAGGGACGCTGCCCGCGGCCAGGAGCGCGTCCGCGAGGGCGAGCCCGTCCACGAGCGACTCGCAGCCGCCACGGCCGAGGTGCGGCGCCATCGCGTGCGCAGCGTCCCCGACGAGCGCGACGTGGCCGGAGACGAAGCTCCGCAGCGGGACGGCCTCCTCGATCTGTCGCCGGTCGACCTGCACGGACGTCACCGAGGCCAGGACCTCGTGCACCTGCGGGTGCCAGTCCCGGTAGAGCCCGCGCAGCACGGCGAGCGGGTCGTCGTCGCGCGCCCCGGCCAGGTCGGCGCGCACGCCCGCGTACCAGTTGGAGCCGCCGCCCGGGAACGGCGCCCGTCCGAAGATGAGCCCGCGGCCCCACGTCTCGGAACCGGTGGCCGACTCGATCGGCGCCACGCCGCGGAAGGCGACCACCCCGGCGTCGCGCAGCCGCGCCCCCGGGAAGGCGGCGGCCCGCACGGCGCTGTGCACGCCGTCGGCCGCCACCACGACATCCGCCGCTGGCAGATCCTCCAGCGAGCCGAAGGGGGAGTCCCAGCGCACGGTGCCCTCGGGCAGCCCGGCGAGGAGCGACTCGAGCAGCCCCATCCGCGCCACGCCCCGCGAGCCCTCCGGCAGGGCTAGGCGCGCGAGCACGCGCCCGTCCAGGCGCAGGAGCTCGCCCGAGCCGACGCTCACCGACGCGAGCCCCTCCGCCGCGCCGAGCCTCTCGAGCGCGGTGTACGCCGTGGGCCACAGCGCCAGGAGCGTCCCCGCCGTCGAGAGCCCGGCGTGGCGCTCGCGCACCTCGACCTCCCAGCCGCCCGCCACGAGCGAGCGGGCGGCCGCGAGGCCCGCGATGCCGGCGCCGACGATGACCGCAGTGCCTCTCATGCCGCCACGGTACTACGGCTGTAGTAATCCTGTCAGCAGTGCGGCACCCCGCTCTGGGCGGACCGGCCGATCGTGGTGCCCGCGGTGACCTGCCAGCGGCCCGAGTAGCTCTTGCCCTGGGTAGCCTGCCGCCCACGATGTAGTACCACTCGTCCGTGCCCTGGTACTGCACGGTGCGCACGTCATAGCACCTCACCGTGATCACGGTCCCCGGTTAGAGCCAAGGCCGGCCGTTGGTCACGCCGTCGCCCCGAGACCATGCCCTAGGCCGGGGGAGAACCCCCCGGCCTCCTAGAGTTGGTCCCATGTCTGCACGGGAGAGGGCCCTCGACGCGGCCGTGGAACTGCTCGGGACGCAGGGCCTTCGCGCTCTCACCCATGTGCGTGTCGATGCCGCCGCGGGCTTGCCGCGCGGCTCGACGTCCAACCACTTCCGCACGCGCGCCGCGCTCCTGGCAGGGGTCGTCGAGCAGATCGTGGACCAGGAGGTCGGCGGGGCCGACGCCGAGGGCGCCCTCCCACCGGATCCCGAGGCCTTCGCCGAGCTCGTCACCGCCATGGTCCTAGCCCTCACGGGCCCGTTCCGGGTGCGCACGACGGCGCGGTACGTGCTGTTCCTCGAGGGCACGCACGACGACGACGTCCGCGCCCCGCTGCTTGCCGGCCGCGCGCGGTTCCGTGCCCTGGCCGAGGCGGCGCTCGCGCGGTACGGGGCGCCCGCGCCGTCGGTCGCCGCGACGGCGGTGATGGCCGCGGCCGAGGGGATGATCATGCACCGCCTCGCCGTAGATCCCGACGCCGAGGTCGGGGAGGCCGTGCGCCTCGTGGTGCGGGCCGCCGTAGCCGGATAGACCCCGGGGCCACCTCCCTGAGCGTCTGGGCCAGCCCAGACGCTGGACGGCCTGTGGCGGCGGCCGTAGTCTCGTCCCACAGCGGGGCCGAGGGGGACGCCATGGTGCAGGGGCAGCCGGAGACGCCGGAGACAACGGAGCCGGAGGTCCTCGAGCTCCGCATCCACGGGATTCGGAACACCCCGCCGCACGAGATGCTCGCCTGCCCGGCGGACGAGACTGTCCTGGTCACGGCCGCCGGCATTCCGCAGGGGGACCGACTCGCAGGCTTCTACGAGCACGCCGCCCCGTCCACGCCCGACGCCCCCACGCCCGCCAAGCCCACGCGCGTCGAGGCCTACAGCTGGGGGAACTTGGCCCGCACCGCTCCGGACCTCGGGTTCCTCCAGGTCGCCGGGCGCACCGTGAGCAACCTCGGCTGGCTCCTGCTCGTCCCGTTCGGGCTCGCCAACGCGGCCTACTGGGCGAGGCCCATCCGGCGCCAGCCGCGGTCCAGGGGAGAGGCACCCGCCCCAGGGCAGCTCCGGGCGGGCCCCGGGGCCGGCGCGGTCCGGCTCTTCGCCCTCCTGCTCACACTGCTGTACACGACATCGTTCGCGACGGTGTCCCTGGACCTCGTCGGTGCCCAGTGCTTCGATGCCGGGGCCCGCGTCTGCAGCGCCCTGCCGGGGATCGCCGACCCGCTCACGGCCTGGACGCGGGGCCAGCGGCTCGTGGCGCTGACGGCGGTGCCGGTGCTCGCCGTCGTGCTCCTGATGGTCCTCTCGGTCTTCGGCAACGCGCGCTACCAGCGCGTCGTCGCCTTCTCCGCGGGCGGCGGCGCACTCGAGGCCACGGTGCAGCCGGGCACCACCGGGGCGGCCGCGGGGCGAGTTCTAGCGGCGGCGCACTTCTGGGACAGGCCCTTCGTGACGTCCCCGACGGGGCTCGTGCACATCGGCGCGAGCCTCGCGCTCCTGGCCGTCCTCCTGTGCAGCGACCGGCTCGCCGCCCTGGTCCCCGAGGCCGCCGGCGGCGTGCCCTGCCGGACGGTGGCCGGCTGGTACACGCCTGACTGCTACGCGGTGTCCATTTCGGCGTTCCGGGCCGACGGCGTCACCCTCGTCGCGCTCCTGGCCTCGGCACTCCTGCTGCTGGCCGGCGGCGGGCTCGTGGTCGCGTGGTCGCGGGACCTCCGCTTCGCGCCGTCCGGGCCGTCCGGGAGGCACAAGCGCGTCGCCTGGGGCTACGCGGTGACCTCAGGGGCGGCGCTCGGCGTCGTGCTGTGGAACGTGGGCTGGGGCGCTGCGGCGGCGGGGGTGGGCGACGGGCGGCGCGAGTTCTCCGGGACGGCGACCGCGGCCCTGGTCATCATGGGGCTGCTGACGATCCTCGCCCTCGTGGGCTGCGCGGTCCGGAGCTGGGTGCCGGCCTGGGCGGCCTTCGCCCTCATCCTCTGCTCGACCCTCGGGCTCCTGTACTGGGCCGCCGTTGACACAGGGCACCTCTCGCTCGTGGTGCCGGGCGCCGCCGTCGCCCTCTTCGCCGTCCTCCTCCTGGCACGCCGCACGGGTGACTACACGCGGCAGGCGTGGGCCGGGGCCGGGCCGGGCGTCTTCATGTTCCTGTCCCTGTTCGGCGCCGCGTTCCTCGCGAGCGCCCTGCCCGTGGGGTTCGCGTGGTTCCTGCGCACGGCCGGGACCACGCGCACGCCGCTCGAGGAGGACACATACTGGAGCACGGTCACCGCCCCCGGTGCGATGCGCGCCGTCGTCCCCAAGGCCTTCGAGGCGATCGGCGGCATGCAGGTGTTCTTCGTCGTCGTCATCCTCGCCGCCACCCTCGCGGTCCTCGCCGTGCGGCTCCTGCGGCCGTCGAGCATCGCCGCGCCGCCCGTGGTGGACACGGAGAGTTGGTTCGCGCAGGCGATCCTGCGCCGGCGCGCCGTCAGCGCGATCGCGCACCGGGCCGAGCCGATCCTCGGCGTCGTCGCGGTGGGCGTGTGGGCCGCCGTGACGGCGGCCCTCCTCGCCTCGGCCGCCGTCCGCGGATCCGGCTTCGGGAAGCAGTGGCTCGCCGACTTCACGGTGTTCCTCGCCGACGTCCTCGCCGACTGGGGCGTCCTGCTGGGCGGCGCGCTCCTGCTCCTCGAGGCGATTCGCGCCGCGGCGACGCATGGGGGCCGACCCGTCGGGCTCCTGTGGGACCTCATGTGCTGGCTGCCCCGCGCCGCCCATCCCTTCGGGCCCTCGTGCTACGGCGAGCGGGCGGTCCCCGAGATCGGTGATCGGCTCGTGGCCTGGCTCGAGGGGCACCCCCAGCGCCGCGTGCTGCTCTCGACCCACAGCCTGGGGACCGTGCTGGCCGTGTGCTCGCTGTTCGAGCTCTGCGCGCGGCAGAAGGAGGAGCTGCTCGGCCGGGTGCAGGTCCTCTCGTACGGCATCCAGCTGCGCCCGTACTTCGGGAGGCTGTTCCCCGAGCTGCTGGGCCCGGATGAGCTCGGCCTGCGGCCGGCGCGGATGCCCGCGCTCGTCGCGGGCGACCCGTGGGGCCGGCAGATGGAACTCGACGCCGCCGCACCGGCGCGGGACGTCCGCGAGGGCACCCTCCTCGCACTCCTCAGCGACAGCACGCAGCCCGGGGGCCGCCGCGCGTGGCTGAGCCTCTGGCGGCGCACGGACTACCTCGGCTTCCCGGTTGACTCGTACGCGAAGCCCGACAGGGAGCACCTCCTCGCGCGCGTGCCGGCGCTCGACCGCTACGCCGAGGAGCTCGAGCCGTCGAGCTACCTGGCCCGCGTCGCGACGCACGGCAACTACCTGGCGACCACGGGCTACGCTTCGGCGCGGGAGGAGCTCCTCGGAAGCCCCTGAGCTCCGGGGCCTCCTGGACGATTGGCTCGCTGCGCACGGCATGAACTCGTGTTCGCCGAGTTCAAGGGCCCGGTCAAGGACCGGCTGCTGCGCTCCAGGACGCGCGCGGGCGATTCGGGCCGGACCTGCCACCCCACCGAGAGCGCCGCCGTGCGGGTCCTGCGCTCGGACACTGCGCCCGGCAGTTCATCCGACGATCCATCTGGCGGCGAAACCACCGACGACGGCGGCCCCCGCACGTGAGCGGGGGGCGCTGGGTTCCACAGATCTAGACGAGGCCTAGATCAGGGAGTGATCGTCGTCGCGGCAACGTCTGTCCGGTTCGCGGTGTTGCCGTCGTTTGCCCGGACAGACAGCGACACGAAGTTGCTGCCCGAGGCGTCGAGCCCTTGATAGTCCCCCGTGAAGAAGCCGCGGGCGAACGGGGCAGTCAGCATGTCGAACGGACCGTAGAGGTGGGTCTCGTTACCGAAGGCGGCGCCGCCGGCGGGCGATGAGGTGAACCAGTAATCCGTGGGCAGCGTGCTCGTGTTCCCGACGGTCAGGTTGCGGAAGTCATAGTACGTGACCCCCACGGTGCCGCTCGCGTTGACCCGCACGCTCGGCGTGAAGGCTGGCGTGCCGGTCGGCGTGTTGACGCGCGCCGGGGCCGTCCAGGTCGCGCCGCCGTCAGACGACGTGGAGATCGCCACCTGGTCGAACGCGAAACCGGTGAAACGAGCATCCTGCCAGACGACGTAGAGCTGGCCCGTAGCCGGGTCGATCGCCGGTTCCGGAATGATGTCGCCCGTGCGGATCGGCGCTCCCGTATTCGGATCCCTCACGCCGACCGTGAAGAGCTTCGCCACGATCTTCGGCGCCGTCCAGGTCGCGCCGCCGTCAGTGGACTTGACGAAGGCGACGTTGAGCCCGTGGAGCCCGTCCACGCCGTGAGGGCCGGTTCCGAGAATGAGATCGAAGAAGTTGTAGAGCGTGCCGGTGCGTGGATCGACGACAATCTGGTTGCCGATCGTCTGCTGACGCTGCGCCGTCGGGACGATGACCTTCGCGGCGCTCCACGTGACGCCGCCGTCCGTGGTCTTGGAGAACCAGGCCGGGCCGGTGAAGGCGCGGATGTGCGGGGCAGCCTTGGGGTTACCCGTTGGGGAGACGAGGCGGTCCCAGACGGCGTAGGCCGTTCCGGCCTTAACTGGATCGGCCGTCACCGACTCCTTGTCGTTGAAGAACCGCGCTGTGCCAAGGTCTTCCTTGATGATGCGGAGATTGCCCCAGGTCTTGCCGCCGTCAGTCGACGTCGCGGCGGCCACAGCGTTGTCAGGGCCAGCGCCCTGCAACGAGAGGGACACCGAGTACGCCGTACCGTCCGGGCCGAACGATACCCAGGGGTCGGTGGCCCGATCGTAGCGGCTCAGACCGCCGGGCGCGCACGCGCTGAAGGGTTGCGTGGCCTGGCCCCAGGTCTTACCGCCGTCGGTCGAGTAGCCCGCGACCAGGCCGTGGGCACCACCGTCCGACCAGCGGTCCTGCTGCCACACGCCGATGATGTTGTCGGGATTCGCCGGGTTGACGGAGACCCACGGCTCGACTTCGGCGTTGACGTAATTGACCGACCCGGGCGCGGCCCCGACCGTGCAGGACGCATAGGGGCTCGGCCCGCTCACGGTGGCGAGTGGCGTGAAGGTTGCGGCCGAGGCGGCGCCCGCCGAGTTGAGCATGAGCGCGGCTGACAGCATGGCCGGCAGCGCGAGACGTACGGAACGTGTGCGGTTCCGCGCGGAGGGATCCACGGTCATGATGCTCTCCTAGGGTGACATTTCGGTGATGCGAACGGTGCGAGTGCATGAGGTGCGTGCCGCTGGCAGCCGACGGCACGATCCTGCCGACTTGCGTCGACGCGGGGAGGATTCAGGAACTGAAGCGGTACATTCCTACCAAGACGCCTGAGCTCCCTTGTCTTCCGGGCACGGAGTTTCGCGCTTCGGTTTAAGGCCGACGACCCCGCACCACGCGGCCGGGTAGCGGAGCGACCCGCCGAGGTCATTCCCGTGGGCGAGCGGTACGAGGCCCGCACCAACTGCCGCCGCCGAACCTCCGCTCGAGCCGGACGTCGAGCGGGATAGGTCCCAAGGGTTATGCATGGGCCCGTGGAGTGTCGGCTCGGAGCTCGGCGCGAGACCGAAGGGCACCCCAGCGAACGGTGCCTCGGCCCTCAGTAGGCGCGCTGCGCCGTCGTCCGGCTCGCCGCCTTCCGGCAGCCGGTTTCCCGACTCGTCGGCGAGCCAGACGACGGCGTTCAGGGCGAGGTTCAGAACCCGGATCCGTTCGCGCGCCTCTTCCTCGAGCTCCGCCGGACTCGCGCGTCCCGTGCGGACCAGTTCCGTCTGGCCAAGGCCGTCGAGCCATCGAAGCTCTTCGTCCACGCGCTCAGAGGACCACTGGACCCGCGGACGCGCAAGGTCCCGAGTAGCCGAATTTCAGCGGGCGGCGCGCACGAATTGAGATGAGGCCTGCGGCCTTCATCGCGCCCTCGGCGACCGCCATCGACGCCATGCGCCCACCCAAAGATTTTCCCGCAGTCACAGCGGTTCGGGGGCCGACCGCCGTCGTGCCTCCACCTCCACGACGGCGGCCCAACCAGGAATCGCTTTGGGCGCCCGGTCCGGAAGCTTCTTTGCCGACTTCCATGTAGGCGAAGTTGAAGTCGCGCCCGAACGCATCGCTGCGACGAGTTCGTCCACCATCAGCTGGCGCCGCGACTGGACCAGGGCCGCCAACGTCGGGGCGAGCAGCGCCCGTGCGCGCCTACGGCTTGCCGTTGACGGCGACGATGGCCACGTCCCTCCAGTTGCCGAAGGCGAGGACCGTCTGGGTGGGCGGCGGCTGTCCCGCAGATCCGCCCAGCATGGTGTGGAAGAACCGGTGGAGATTCCGGTGGACGCCGGATCCGATCGTGTGCCCCGCGCCATTCGTGCCGTCGGTCGCGCGGCCGGGCCGCGTCCAGTCGATCATCGTGTACTCCGCGGACGAACCGTCCGAGGAAGGGCGGGAGAGGATCACGACCATGTGGTCCGGCGAGACCGCGCGGACGTTGAAGGGCCGGGGACCTGCATCGGCGAACACGACCTTGTCGCCGAGGGTGAGATGGCGGAAGTCCATGGGGCCCCTCCGGAAGGCACTGGGTTGGACACAAGCGTAAGCGCTTACGCAGCCCTGCGCGAGTGGGCCGGGAAACTCCGCCAATGTGACGTTCGGCATACGCGCGGCTCGCCGGGCAGCCGACGACTGTCGGCGCGGTCCGCTAGGGTCACTCTCATGGACGCGACAACCGCAGGCGCCTTCTGGGGTGCCCGGCCAACGGCGCTTGGGACGGACTTCGCACTCGCAACAGCCCCCGAGGCGGAGCGGGTGGAGGTCTGCCTCGTCGATGCGGACCGGGCCGAGCGCAGGGTCGAGATGACGCGGGCCATGGCGCTCGTCGGCGGGGCCGTGAGGTGGGAGGCGAGCGTCCCCGGGGTGCGCGCCGGCCAGCTCTACGGCTACCGCGTCCACGGGCCCTGGGACCCGGACGGCGGACTGCGCTTCAACCCCGCGAAGATCCTCCAGGACCCCCGCGCGCTCGCCGTCTCCGGCCGCAACGAGTGGGGCCAGGAGATGCACGCCTACCGCTTCGGGGACCCGCGCACGATCGACACCTCGGACTCGCTCGGGCACGCGATGCTCTCCGTCGTCGTGGACCACGGCGAGTACGACTGGGAGGACGACGCGCCCCCGCGCACCCCGTACAACGAGAGCGTCATCTACGAGGCACACCTCAAGGCCCTCAGCAGGCTCCACCCCGAGGTTCCCGAAGCGCTCAGGGGAACCTACGCCGGGGCGGCCCACCCCGCCGTCGTGCGCCACCTCGCCGAGCTCGGAGTGACCGCGATCGAGCTCATGCCCATGCACCAGTTCGTGCACGACGCGGTGCTGCGCGAGCGCGGGCTCGCGAACTACTGGGGCTACAACACGATCGGCTTCTTCGCGCCGCACTCGTTCTACGCGTCGTCGGGGGACCGGGGGCAGCAGATCTTCGAGTTCAAGGAGCTCGTCAAGGCGTACCACCGCGCGGGCATCGAGGTGATCCTCGACGTCGTCTACAACCACACGGCGGAGGGCAACCACCTCGGCCCGCAGCTGAGCCTGCGCGGGATCGACAATGCCGGTTTCTATCACCTCGTCCCGGGGAATGAATTCCACTACATGGATTACACCGGGACGGGAAACTCGCTCAATGTCGGCAACGCGCATGCGCTCTCGCTGGTCATCGACTCGCTGCGGTACTGGGTCACCGAGATGCACGTGGACGGCTTCAGGTTCGACCTCGCGGCGACGCTCGCGCGCGAGGAGGGCACGGTGGACATGGTCTCGCCGTTCTTCGAGCTCGTCGCCGCGGACCCAGTGCTGAGCCGGGTCAAGCTCATCGCCGAGCCGTGGGACGTGGGTCCCGGCGGCTACCAGGTGGGCAACTTCCCGCAGCAGTGGACGGAGTGGAACGGCAGGTTCCGCGACTGCGTGCGCGACTTCTGGCGCGGCGAGCAGGGCACGCTCCGGGAGCTCGCGATGCGCGTGGCCGGCTCGGCGGACCTCTACCAGGAGGACGGGCGCAAGCCGAGCGCCTCGATCAACTTCGTCACGGCGCACGACGGCTTCACGCTGCGCGACCTCGTCTCCTACAACCACAAGCACAACGAGGCCAACGGTGAGGGCAACCGCGACGGCGAGAACCACAATCGCTCGTGGAACTGCGGCGTCGAGGGCCCCACGGACAATCCCGCGGTCCTCGAGCTGCGCGCCCGCCAGCAGCGCAACCTCCTGCTCACGCTGGTGCTGTCCCAGGGCGTGCCGATGCTCTCCCACGGCGACGAGCTCGGCCGGACCCAGCACGGGAACAACAACGCCTACTGCCAGGACAGCGCACTGGCCTGGATCGATTGGGAATCCGCGGACGCCGAGCTGCTGGACTTCACGCGCCGGCTCCTGCGCCTGCGCCACGCGCACCCCGTCTTTCGGCGGCGCAGCTTCTTCGACGGCTGCCCCGTGGCCCCCGCCGAGGGCGAGCCGCTGCCGGACATCGCGTGGCTCGACGCGGACGGGACCATGATGGGCGGCGAGGACTGGGACAACGACTGGGCCCGCTCCCTCGCCTTCTACCTCAATGGGGCCGCCGTCCCCGGAACCGGCCGGCACGGATCGGCCGGCGATTCGGACTTCCTCGTGATCCTCAACGCCGCGGTGAACGACGTCGAGTACCTCATCCCGTCGGGCCACTTCCCCGCGAAGTGGACCACCGCGCTCACCACGTGCTCGCGGCAGCTCGTGGGGGAGACGACGGCGGCAGGTGAGCGATTCGTGGTCCCGGCGCGCAGCGCCGTGGTCCTCGAAGCAGTCACGGACAGCCCAAGGAGCTGACATGGACATCTGGCCCGGAACCGCATATCCCCTGGGGGCTACCTTCGATGGCACGGGGACGAACTTTGCCCTCTTCAGCGAAGCGGCGAGCGGCGTTGAGCTGTGCCTCTTCGACGACGAGCGCAACGAGAAGCGCGTGCCCATGACCGAAGTCGACGGCTTCGTGTGGCACTGCTACCTCCCGCACGTCCAGCCGGGGCAGCTCTACGGTTACCGCGTCCACGGTGACTACGATCCCGACACTGGGCAGCGCTGCAACCCCAACAAGCTGCTCCTCGACCCCTACGTCAAGGCCGTCAAGGGCGAGCCCGACTGGGCGCAGCCCCTCTTCTCGTACAACTTCGGCGAACCGAACAGCAAGAACCACGAGGACTCGGCCGAGCACATGATGCTCGGCGTCGTCACGAGCCCGTTCTTCGACTGGCAGGGAGACGCCCTGCTCAAGGTCCCCTACCACCGCACGGTCATCTACGAGGCCCACGTCAAGGGCCTCACCGAGGCCCACCCCGAGGTGCCCGTCGAGCTCCAGGGGACGTACGCGGGCGTGGCCCACCCCGCCGTCGTCAGCCACCTGACCAAGCTCGGCGTGACCGCCCTCGAGCTCATGCCCGTCCACCAGTTCGTGGACGACAACACGCTCCGGGAGAAGGGCCTGTCCAACTACTGGGGCTACAACACGATCGGCTTCTTCGCCCCGCACAATGGGTACTCCGCGAGCGGGGACAGGGGCCACCAGGTCCAGGAGTTCAAGGCGATGGTCCGCACGCTCCACCAGGCGGGCATCGAGGTGATCCTCGACGTCGTCTACAACCACACGGCCGAGGGCAACCACCTGGGCCCCACGCTGTCCTTCAAGGGCATCGACAACGCCGCCTACTACCGGCTCGTCGAGGACGACCAGCAGTACTACATGGACTACACGGGCACGGGGAACTCGCTCAACGTCCGCCACCCGCACTCCCTCCAACTGCTCATGGACTCGTTGCGGTACTGGGTCACCGAGATGCACGTGGACGGGTTCCGGTTCGACCTCGCCGCGACCCTGGCCCGCGAGTTCTACGACGTCGACAAGCTCTCGAGCTTCTTCGAACTCATCCAGCAGGATCCGGTCGTCTCGCAGGTCAAGCTCATTGCCGAGCCGTGGGACGTCGGCCCCGGCGGCTACCAGGTGGGCAACTTCCCGCCGCAGTGGACGGAGTGGAACGGCAAGTACCGGGACACGGTCCGCGACTTCTGGCGCGGCGAGCCCGCGACCCTTGGCGAGTTCGCCTCCCGGCTCACGGGCTCGGCGGACCTCTACCAGCACACCGGGCGGCGGCCCGTGGCGTCGATCAACTTCGTCACGGCGCACGACGGCTTCACGCTGCGCGACCTCGTCTCCTACAACAGGAAGCACAACAAGGCCAACGGCGAGGGCAACGAGGACGGCGAGAGCCACAACCGCTCGTGGAACTGCGGCGCCGAGGGGCCGACGCACGACCCGGCTGTGCTCGAGCTGCGCGCCCGCCAGCAGCGCAACTTCATCGCCACGCTCCTGCTCTCCCAGGGCGTGCCGATGATCTCGCACGGGGATGAGCTGGGCCGCACGCAGAAGGGCAACAACAACGCCTACTGCCAGGACACGCCGCTGACCTGGATCAACTGGAAGAACGCAGACGGCCCGCTCGTCGAGTTCACCGCCGCCGTGGCCCGGCTCCGGGCCGAGCACCCGACCTTCCGGCGCTCCCGCTTCTTCGACGGCCGGCCCGTGCGCCGCCGGGGTGAGGGCCTGCCGGACATCGAGTGGCTGCGGGCCGACGGCGAGCCCATGGTCCCGGAGGACTGGGACATCGCCCTGGGCCGGAGCGTGGGGGTGTTCCTCAACGGCCACGGCATCCGAGGCAAGGACACCCACGGCCGGCCCATCACCGACAAGAACTTCCTCCTGTACTTCAACGCGGACGACACGGATGTGGACTTCCGCATCCCGCCGGACGAGTACGCCCCCGGCTGGGACGTCCTGCTCGACACCTCGGGGCAGACGGCCGGGGTCACCGAGATCCCGAGCGGGGCCCTGCTGACCGTCCCGGCCAAGAGCATGGCCGTGCTGCGTGCCCACGAGCGCACCGAGGAGGTCGACCACTCCGTGGCCGCGTCCCTCGCCGCGCAGGCGGGTTCTTTGAGCAAGAGCAACCAGCCGTCCTCGAGCAGGGCGGGCGAGTAGCCCGGGAGAGCCGCCCGCACGCCGACGCGAAGGAGCACCGTGAAGATCCCAGCCTCGACCTACCGAGTCCAGATCCGGCCCGGATTCACGCTCCGCGACGCGGAGGCGATCCTGCCCTACCTGCGCTCCCTCGGCGTCGGGTGGCTCTACCTCTCGCCGCTGCTCGAGGCGACCGACTCCTCCGAGCACGGCTACGACGTGTGCGACCCGTCCCGCGTCGACCCGGCGCGCGGCGGCGGCGAGGCGCTCGCGTCCCTCTCGGCCGCCGCGCATGCGGAGGGCATGGGCCTCCTCGTGGACATCGTGCCCAACCACGTGGGCGTCGCCGTCCCTGCGCAGAACCCGTGGTGGTGGTCGCTCCTGCGCGAGGGCCGCGGGTCGCGCTACGCGGAGGCGTTCGACGTCGACTGGGACGCCGCGGGCGGGAAGGTGCTCCTGCCGATCCTCGGCTCGGAGGACGACCTGACCGTCCTGCGGCTCGAGGATGGCGAGCTGCGGTACTACGGGCACCGCTTCCCGCTCGCGCCCGGGACGTGGAAGCAGGGCGAGACCGCCCCGGAGGTGCACGCCCGCCAGCACTACGAGCTCATCCCGTGGCGCTTGGCCGACACGCGGCTCAACTACCGCCGCTTCTTCGCGATCAACAGCCTCGCGGGGGTGCGGGTCGAGGTTCCGTGGGTCTTCGACGAGGCCCACACCGAGGTCAAGCGCTGGTTCGACGAGGGCCTCGTGGACGGGCTCCGGATCGACCACCCGGACGGCCTCGCGGACCCCGCGGGGTACCTCTCGCGGCTGCGCGAGGTCACCGGCGGGGCGTACACCTTGGTCGAGAAGATCCTCGAGGGGCACGAGGAGCTGCCCGCGTCCTTCCAGTGCGAGGGCACGACGGGCTACGACGCTCTCGGCCTCGTGGACCGGCTCTTCGTGGACCCAGCCGGGGAGGCCGGCCTGACGGCGCTCGACGCGGAGCTACGCGGCGGCGAGCCGGCGGACTTCGCGGACATGGTCCACGGGACGAAGCGCTGGATGACGGACGGCCTCCTGCGGGCGGAGATCCTCCGCCTGGCCCGGCTCGCCCTCGACCCGGTGGCCGAGGCGGTTCAGGCGGACCCGGCCGCGGCCGAGCTCGTCGAGGCCGAGTCGCTGCCGCGCCATCCGGAGGTGAGCGCGGCCGACCCCGACGCCGTCAGCCCCCTCGAGACCGCCGCGGACGCCCTCGCGGAGGTCGCGGCGCAGTTCCCCGTGTACCGCACCTACCTTCCCGCGGGCCGCGAGGTCCTCGCGCGGGCTTGCCGCGACGCGGCCGCCCGCCGCCCGGACCTCGCCGCGACGATCGGGGACCTCGAGCCGCGCCTCGCCGACCCGGCGGGGGAGCTCGGGGTCCGGTTCCAGCAGACCACCGGCATGGTCATGGCCAAGGCCGTCGAGGACACCGCGTTCTACCGGTACACGCGCCTCGGCACGCTCACCGAGGTCGGCGGCGACCCGACGCACTTCTCGGTCTCCCCGGACGAGTTCCACGCCCGCATGGCCGAGCGCGAGCGGCACCAGCCGCACACCATGACGACCCTCACGACCCATGACACGAAGCGCAGCGAGGACGCCCGGGCCCGGATCAGCGTCCTGTCCGAGCTCGCCGAGGAGTGGGCGGCCCTCGTGCCCCGGCTCAACGCGTTCGCGCCCCTGCCCGACGGTCCGCTGTCCAACCTGCTCTGGCAGGCCATCCTCGGCGCATGGCCCGCGGAGGCCGGTCGGCTCACCGAGTACGCCCTCAAGGCGGCCCGCGAGGCCGGCGTCCACACGCTCTGGACGGCACCGGACGAGGAGTTCGAGACCGCCGTGCGCGCGCTCGTGGACATCGCGCTCGTGCCGGGCGAGGTGCGCCGGCTCCTCGAGGAGCTCTCCGGGCGCATCGACGGCCACGCGGCGTCGAACGCGCTCTCGGCCAAGCTCGTGCAGCTCGCCATGCCCGGCGTCCCGGACGTCTACCAGGGCACGGAGTTCTGGGACCGCTCGCTGTGCGACCCGGACAACCGGCGGGACGTCGACTTCGCCGCCCGCGCCGCCGCGCTCGAGGCCCTCGACGCCGGCGCGCCCGTGCGCGGCCCCTTGGTCCAGGAGGCCAAGCTGCTTGTCGTCTCACGGACCCTGCGGCTGCGCCGGGATCGTCCCGGGCTGTTCTCGGGCTATGCGTCCGTCGAGGCGCACGGGCCCGCCGCGGAGCACCTCGTCGGGTTCCGGCGCGGCGAGCGCGGGGCGCTCGCCCTCGCCACGCGCCTGCCGGCCGGGCTCGAGCGCCGCGGCGGCTGGGGCGAGACGAGCGTGCGGCTGTCCCGCCCGATGCGGGACGCCTTCACCCAGACCGAGTACGACGCCGGCGAGCACCACGTGGGGGAGGTCTTCGCGGCCCTCCCCGTGGCGCTCCTGATCCCGGAGGAGGGGGCCTAGACAATGACGGAGCGGAGCGCGGTACGCGTGGCTGAGCGGAGCGCGGCGGAGTCGAAACGAGGTCCGGCGGTCGAGCGGAGTGCAGCGGAGCCGAGGCCCCCCGGCTGGGTCTGGGCCCCCCGGCCGCAGCGGGTCGAGCTCGTCCTCGGCGCCGGCCCGGAGCCTGAGCGGCTGGCCCTCGAGGCGCGCGACGGCGCGTGGTGGGCGCCGCCGTCGGGCGCCGCCGCCCGCGTGGCCGCCGCCCTCGCCGCGGGGGAGCGCTACGGCTATGCCCTCGACGGCGAGGGGCCCTACCCGGACCCGCGCTCGCTGCGCCAGCCCGACGGCGTCCACGAGCTCTCGGCGGGCTTCGACCCGGGCGCCCACGCCTGGTCCGACGGCCGCTGGTCCGGCCGCGAGCTCGCTGGCTCCTCGGTCTACGAGCTGCACGTGGGCACCTTCACCCGCGAGGGCACGTTCGACGCCGCGGCGGCGCGCCTGCCGTACCTGGCCGACCTCGGCGTCGGCTTCGTCGAGCTCCTGCCGGTCAACGCGTTCAACGGCCCGCACAACTGGGGCTACGACGGCGTCCTGTGGTCGGCGGTGCACGAGGGCTACGGCGGCCCAGCCGCGTACCAGCGCTTCGTCGACGCCGCGCACGCGGCGGGGATCGGCGTCGTCCAGGACGTCGTGTACAACCACCTCGGCCCCAGCGGGAACTACCTCCCGCAGTACGGCCCCTACCTCCTGCCCGGCGCCGCGACGGGGTGGGGCGACGCCGTCAACCTCGACGGCCCCGACTCGGACGAGGTCCGCGCGTTCATCCTGGCCAACGCGCGGCTGTGGCTCGAGGACTACCGCGTCGACGGCCTCCGCCTCGACGCCGTCCACGCCTTGGTGGACCGCCGCGCCCGCACGCTCCTCGAGGAGCTCCAGGATCTCGCGGACGACGTCGCGGCCCGCACCGGCCGCACGAAGGTCCTCGTGGCCGAGTCGGACCTGAACAACCCGAGGCTCATCGACCCGCGTTCCCGCGGGGGGTACGGCCTCGGCGGGCAGTGGAGCGACGACTACCACCACGCCGTCCACGTGGCCCTGACCGGGGAGTCGGCGGGCTACTACGGGGACTTCGCGGACCCCGAGGCCCTGCCGAAGGTCCTGCGCGGCGGCTTCTACCACGACGGGACGTACTCGAGCTTCCGCGGCCGCGGGCACGGCCGGCCCATCGACCCCGACCGCGTGCGCCCCTCGCAGCTCGTTGTCTGCAGCCAGAACCACGACCAGGTGGGCAACCGCGCCGTCGGGGACCGCCCGAGCGCGCACCTGGGCCACGAGGGCCTCGCCGTCGCCGCGGTCCTCACCCTCGCCGGGCCGTACACGCCGATGCTCTTCATGGGGGAGGAGTACGGGGCGAAGACCCCGTGGCAGTTCTTCACCTCCCACCCCGAGCCCGAGCTCGCCGAGGCCACGCGCGAGGGCCGGCTCAAGGAGTTCGAGCGGATGGGCTGGGACCCCGCCCTCGTCCCCGACCCGCAGGACCCGGCCACGCGCAAGCGCTCGATCCTCGACTGGGCGGAGGCGGAGACGCCCGACGGCGCGCGACTGCTCGCTCTGTACCGGCGCCTCCTCGCCGTGCGCGCCGAGCTCCCGGGGCTCTGGGACGGCCGGCTCGACGAGACGGAGGTCCTCTCCGGGACGTCGGCCGACGGCTCGCGCTGGCTCACGTGGCGCCGGCCCGGGGCTGCTGTGTGCGTGGGCTTCGGCCCGGGACCGGTCTCCCTGCCCCTCCCGCAGGGGCTCGCCGCCCGGATCGCCGTCGCCACGGACGAGGCGTGCACCGTCGACGGCGCGGAGGCGCGCCTGCCCGGGCTGGCCGCCGTCGTCCTCGCGACGGGGTGAGGCGGGCTGTCAAGACGCGGCACGGTCATGACTTCTTCTGAGAGCGGTGCACGCACCGTGTCGCGGGGGGTCGACAAACGTCTCTGTGGACTACATCCAATCCTTGGATGAATCAGGCGACTCTCCCTAGACACCCGCCGCGGGCGGTCCTAGCGTGTTTGACACATCTCACTCTTAGCCTGGGGGCAGACCGTGGATCGACGTGGATCAATCATTGCCGCCGCCGCGAGCGTCGTGGCTCTTTCGCTGTTCGGAATCCCCGGCGCGGCCGCCCACCCGGACGGCCAGCACGGCATGGACGAGGGACACCTGATCGGTGCCGGGGCCTTCGGGAACGTCGAGTTCGTTGACAAAGTCGACGTGACCGACACGCCCGACCTCATCGCGGATGTGGCCGTCTCGCCGGACGGCAACACCGCATTCCTCGCCAACTGGGGCGAACCGGACTGTGCCGGGCCGGAGACCGGTGGCCAGACCAGCCCGGATGCCGGCGCCTACATCGTGGACATCTCCGGCGTCGACCGGAACCCGCGCGAGGCGGCCCGGCAGATCGGCTTCATCCCCTCCCACCAGGACTCGCGTCCCGGCGAGGGCATGCAGGTCATCGAGGTGACCACCGCAAGCTTCAGCGGCGAGGTGCTCGTCATGAACAACGAGCCCTGCGGGAAGAACGCCAAGGGCGGAGTCTCACTGTGGGACGTCACCGACCCGCTCAACCCGAAGAGGCTCTCCGAGCACTTCGGCGACCGGGAACCCGGGGCCCGCGACACGCACCAGATCCACAGCGCCTTCGCGTGGGACGCGGGGGACAAGGCCTACGTGGTCGTCACGGACAATCTCGAATTCCCGGACGTGGACATCCTGGACATCACCAACCCGCACCGGCCGCGCGTCATCGCCGAGTACGACCTCAACCTGGCCAAAGAAGGCGGCATCGCCCAGCCGGACCTCGGCCTGACCGACTCCTTCCTCCACGACATGGTGGTCAAGCAGATCGACGGCCGCTTCATCATGCTGCTCTCGTACTGGGACGGCGGGTACGTCCTGCTGGACGTCACGGATCCCGCCAACGCGGTGTTCTTCGGCGACACCGACTTCGCCGCCGTGGACCCCGAGCTCCTCGAGTCTCTGGGCGTCTCCCTCACCCCCGAGGGCAACGCCCACCAGGCGGAGTTCACGATCGACAACCGCTTCTTCATCGGCACGGACGAGGACTTCGGGCCCTACAGGACGGCGCCCTTCCAGATCACCACCGGCGATTTCGCGGGCGAGTACCCGTCGGTCATCGTCCCAGGCGGTCAGGCCCCGGCCATCCTGGGCGACCTCACGCTGAACGGGCCCGTCGTGTACGGCGGCTATGGATGCCCCGACTCGGCCGCGATCCCCCGCCCGGAGGACGTCCCCGGCTACCTTCCCTTGCAACCGGGCGAGGAGAAGACCCTCGTGCTCCAGCGGGGGCCGGTGGGCGATCCGAGCGAGCCAGAGGAACCCTGCTTCCCGGGCGAGAAGGCCCACGAGGCCGCCTTGGCCGGATGGGACGCCGTGCTGTTCGTCGAGCATCATTCCGGGGCGGCGGCCGAGGGCGCGCCCTTCTGCGGCTCCGGAGCCTTCGTCGACGAGATCGTGGCTGTGTGCACGTCCCACGAGGCGTTCCACAGGCTCTTCGGCCTCGCGCCGGTCGACGGCCCCTGGACCTACCCTGAGGCCCTGGCCATCGGCACGGTCGGGGAGGACATCGAGGTCGGCTCGATCTTCGACGGCTGGGGCTACGTCCACCTGTTCGACGCCCAGACCCTCCAGGAGCTCGACACCTACGCCATCCCCGAGGCCCACAATCCGGACTTCGCACTGGGGTTTGGGGACCTGAGCGTCCACGAGGTCGCTGTCGACCCGCAGGACCCGTCGCTGGCCTACCTGTCCTACTACTCGGGCGGGCTCCGCGCCGTGCAGATCCAGTGCACCGACCCGGCAGACACCGCCACGTGCGGGCTCGTCGAGGTCGGGGGCTACCTGGACAAGCAGGGCAACGACTTCTGGGGCGTGGAGACCTTCGTCGGCGAGGACGGCCGGACGTACATCCTCGGCAGCGACCGCGACAGCGGCCTCTGGATCTTCGTCCATCAGTGACCGACATCTTCGTCCATCAGTGACCGAGAGGACCCTCGCGGACCCGCCTCGACGGGTCCGCGAGAGGTCTTGGCACTCTTGGGCGAGAGTGCTAAAACGGTGCCGTCGGGAGAGATCCCGACCCGAGAGACAAGGAGTGAACACCCCCCGAAGGGGGCGATGAAGGAGTGATTCCTGATGGTTGATTTTGATCCGATCCGCGAGCTCGACCGCATGGCCGGAGCCCTGTTTGGCCAACGCAGCAGCGGGCCCAGGCTCATGCCGATCGACCTCTACTTCGAGGACGATCACTACATCCTCAACGCCGACCTGCCCGGCATCGACCCGGGCTCGGTCGACATCGACGTCGACGGCCAGCTGCTGACCATCCGCGCCGTGCGCACGCTGCGCGGGCACGAGGGCGTCAAGTGGCTCGCACGGGAGCGCGAGGGCGGTGCATTCCTGCGCCAGCTCACCCTCGGCCAGGGCATCGACACGGAGAGCATCTCCGCGACGTACAGCAATGGCGTGCTCGCAGTGACCATTCCCGTGCACGAGCGTGCCAAGCCCCGCAAGATCGAGGTCAGGACCGAGACCGAGGAGACGCAGGTCGGAACCCGCGGCGAGGCCCCCAAGGACCTCGGCGAGCGAAAGGGACGCCAGCGTCAGGTCGGGGCCTGACGAGGGTCGGCTCCGCCGCTGGCGGAGCGATGGAGGGGCGGTGCCGGACGGCGCCGCCCCTCCGCGGTGCTGGAGGTGACCCCGGATCGCAGGGAGGTGACCCCGGATCGCTGGGAGGTGACCCCGCATCGTTCGGGCGGCGGTTGGGTAACGTGAGCCTCAACGCCGCCGATCGGAAGGGGCACACCGGCATGGAACGCTGCGCACTCGTGGTCAACCCGGTCAAAGTCGGGGCCGCGAAGGTCGCGAAGGCCTTCGAGGCCCGCTGCGCGGAGGCCGGCGCCGAGCCGATCGTTCTCGAGACCACGGTCGAAGACCCCGGCGGCGGGATGGCCCGGGAGGCTGTCCGGGCCGGCGCCGGGCTCGTCGTCGTCGGCGGCGGGGACGGCACGGTGCGCGCCGTGGCCGGCGAGCTCGCCGGCACGACGGTGCCGATCGGCGTCGTGCCCCTCGGGACAGGCAACCTGCTCGCGCGCAACCTCGGGATCCCCATCGACGACCCGGCGGCGGCGCTCGCCACCGCGTTCGGGCCCCATGAGCGGGTCATCGACGTCGCGTGGGCGCGGATCGACGACGGGCCCGAGCTGGCGTGGGTCGTCATGGCGGGCATGGGATTCGACGCGACGATCGTGGCCAGGACCAACGTCGACCTCAAGGCCCGTGCGGGCTGGCTCGCCTACGTCGTCTCCGCCGCGCAGAGCGTCGTCGGGGAGGCGCACCGGATCAGGGTCGACGTCGACGGCGAGCTCGCGCTCGAGCGGCGCCAGCGCGGCGTCATGGTGGGCAACTGCGGCAAGATCCAGGGCGAGGTCGAGGTGTTCCCCGGTGCCAAGGTCGACGACGGGATCCTCGACGTGCTCGCCGTCGCGCCTCGCGGGGCGCTCGGCTGGTTCCGGGTCGCGACCGCGCTCCTGAGCCGCGTCCGCCGCCACAATCCGCCGGACCTCGGGCACTTCACGGGCCGGACCGTCCGGGTCGCGTCCGCCACCCCGCACGACGTCCAGCTCGACGGCGAGCACCTCGGCACCGGCAGCCGGCTCACCTTCCGCGTCGCCCCCGCCGCGCTGACGGTCCGCGTCCCCGAACGGGATAGGCCAGAACGGGGATAGGATCGATCCCTGTGACCTACATCGCAGCAGCTGACCGCTATGAATCGATGCAATACCGCCGCGTGGGCCGGAGCGGGCTCAAGCTCCCCGCTATCTCCCTGGGCCTGTGGCACAACTTCGGCGACGACAGTCCCTTCGAGGTCCAGCGGGACATCCTGCGCCGGGCCTTCGATCTGGGCGTGACCCACGTCGACCTCGCGAACAACTACGGCCCGCCCGCCGGCAGCGCCGAGACGAACTTCGGCCGGCACCTGCGCGACGACTTCCGCCCGTACCGGGATGAGCTCGTCATCTCGACCAAGGCCGGCTACCACATGTGGGACGGCCCCTACGGCGAGTGGGGATCGCGCAAGTACCTCATCTCGAGCCTCGACGCCTCCCTCAAGCGCATGGGCCTCGAGTACGTCGACATCTTCTACTCCCACCGCTTCGACCCCGAGACGCCGCTCGAGGAGACCATGGGCGCGCTTGACTTCGCGGTGCGCTCGGGCCGGGCGCTCTACGCGGGCATCTCGTCCTACTCGCCCGAGGACACGCTCGAGGCCGCCCGCATCCTGAAGGAGCTCGGGACGCCGCTGCTCATCCACCAGCCGCGCTACTCGATGCTGGACCGCTGGACCGAGCAGGGCGCCCCCGACCTGTATGAGGCCCTCGACGACGTCGGCGCCGGCTCGATCGTGTTCAGCCCGCTCGAGCAGGGCCTCCTCACGGACCGCTACCTCCGGGGCATCCCGGAGGGCTCGCGCGCGGCCAAGGAGCACTTCCTCAAGTCCTCCTCGATCACCGAGGACAGGCTCGCCGTGATCAGGGACCTCCATGGCATCGCCGAACAGCGCGGGCAGTCGCTCGCGCAGATGGCCATCTCGTGGACCCTCCGGCCGCGGCCCAATGGAGCCGCGCCCGTCACGAGCGCGCTCGTCGGAGCGTCCTCGGTCCGCCAGCTCGAGGACAGCCTCGGCGCCCTCGCGACTCTGGACTTCAGCGACGAGGAACTCGAGCGGATCGACGGGATCGTCGCCGGGATGTCGTTCCGGAGGTGACCCCTGGGCCGTGACGTGGAGACGGCCGCCGCCCGGGGGGAGTCCCGGGCGGCGGCCGTCCGAGCGGCAGGCGAGCGCCGCCGTCGTGCGCCCTACGCAGTCACCCCGCTGTCATATATCAGAGGTGCGCGTAATATATCAGAGCTTCTTGCCGAGGCCGACGCCCACCGCCGTGTGCAGGCCCGCGGTCGAGGCCTTCGTCCCGGAGCCCCTCCTGATCTCGGCCGGGACGTGCTTGCGGCCGAGGAGGAAGTACGCGATCGGTCCTATCCCGTTGATGAGCGTCCCCAAGGCCCATGCGGCCTTGGGGCCGTTGACCTGGTCCGAGGGCCGCTTGGCCAGGTCGCGCAGGGCGAGCCCCTGCAGTGTCATCTGGATGGCGGCCCCGAGCACGACGCCGAAGCGCTGGCCGCCGCTGAGCTCACTCCACTTCTTCTTTCTGCGTCCCATGCCGTCAGTCTAGGCAGGCCGGTTAGGATGGTCGATGCTCTCCGGCGCGCACAGCAGCCCAGCCGGGGACCGATCAACTAGGAGTGACGTGTCAGAGAAGAAGATCAAAGTCGCCATCGTCGGCGTGGGCAACTGCGCCGCCTCCCTCGTGCAGGGCGTCCACTACTACCGTGACGCCGACCCGGCGGACACCGTCCCGGGCCTCATGCACGTCGAGTTCGGCGACTACCACGTGGGCGATATCGAGTTCGTCGCGGCGTTCGACGTCGACGGCAAGAAGGTCGGCTTCGACCTGGCCGAGGCGATCGTCTCGAGCGAGAACAACACGATCTCGATCGCCGAGGTCCCGCCCACGGGCGTCACGGTCCAGCGCGGGCACACCCTCGACGGCCTCGGCCGCTACTACCGCGAGACGATCGAGGAGTCGGTCCTCGAACCGGTCGACGTCGTCGCGGCCCTCCGCGAGGCCGAGGCCGACGTGCTCGTGTGCTACCTGCCCGTCGGCAGCGACGAGGCCGCGAAGTTCTACGCCCAGGCCGCGATTGACGCGGGCGTCGCGTTCGTCAACGCGCTGCCCGTCTTCATCGCGAGCGTCCCGGAGTGGGCCGAGAAGTTCCGGGCCGCGGGCGTGCCGATCGTCGGCGACGACATCAAGAGCCAGATCGGCGCGACCATCACCCACCGCGTCCTCGCGAAGCTGTTCGAGGACCGCGGCGTGACCGTCGACCGGACGTACCAGCTCAACGTCGGCGGCAACATGGACTTCAAGAACATGCTCGAGCGCGACCGCCTCGAGTCCAAGAAGGTCTCCAAGACGCAGGCCGTGACCTCCAACGTCGAGGCCGAGCTCGCCGAGCGCGACGTGCACATCGGCCCGTCCGACTACGTCCAGTGGCTCGACGACCGCAAGTGGGCGTTCGTGCGCCTCGAGGGCCGCAACTTCGGCGATGCCCCCGTCTCGCTCGAGTACAAGCTCGAGGTCTGGGACTCGCCCAACTCCGCGGGCGTGATCATCGACGCGATCCGCGCGGCGAAGATCGGCCTCGACCGCGGCATCGGCGGCCCGCTCACGTCCCCGAGCGCCTACTTCATGAAGTCCCCGCCGGAGCAGAAGGCCGACGACGTGGCCCGCGCCGACGTCGAGGCCTTCATCCGCGGCGAGCGGGAGCGCTGACCGGCGTCCCTTCCACCCCCCCTTCCCAACGCCGCATCGCAACACGCTGTTATGAGATCTCCTTTTCGGCGTGTTGCGATGCGGCGTTTGGCTTGAGGCGGACGACGCCGGGCTGCGGCAGGGCCCCTCGGCCCACCAGGGCGTCGCGCAGGCGCCTGACGGTGCGGTCGAACCCGTTCGCGAGGTCCTTCCTGGTGGCCTTGATGAGCAGCCAGTCCGCATCGGTGAACTGGGCGTCGCGCTCGACGTCCCGCCACTGCTGTTCGGCGGTGAGGTGGTGCTCGCCCTCGTACTGGAGGCCCACGCGCACGCTGCGGTAGCCGGCGTCCGCCGTCGGCGACCAGGGATCATCCGGCCGCAGCGCGATCTGGAGCTCGGGCTCGGGAAGACCGGCATCCACGATGGCGAGTCTCAGCTTGGTCTCTGGGACGGAGTCCGCGCCGACGCGCATGAGCTCAAGAGCGGCGCGGGCCTTCCGGATCCCCTGGAGGTTCGGGTGGCGGCCCACCAGGAGGCGGAGGCCCGCGACTGTGTCCAGCGGCGCCGACCGGCCCTCGAGCTCGGGCCGGGGCCGGCGGATGAGGTGGTCGCCGAGGGCGACGAGGTCAGGGAGCGGGAGCCTCCGCGCCAGATCCAGCCACGTCCGGCCTGGTGTTGCCACGGGAACACCCGAGATCTCGGTGAGCTCCTCGGCGAAGGCCGTGACGTTGTGCGCAATCAGGCCCATGCGGCGGGACTGGGGCAGGGCCCGCGGCCGGCTCACGTGCAGCGCCGCGTCGAGGTCCATCCACGGCGGGACCGGGAGACCGTGCAGCGCGGCCGCGGACTCGTGCGAGACCCAGGCGCCCGGGCTCGCCGCGCAGACCGCACGTGCGAGCGCGAGGACGGGCACGTCGTCGTGCGCCGGCGTGTACAGCCCGTGGCTGAGCCGCTCGAGGTCGCCGGCTCGGAGCCTCGTCGGCGTGAGCCCAGCGAGGCGCGCCTCGGCGCTCGTGAAGGGGCCTTCGCCGAGACCCTCCGGAAGGGGAGCGGGTGTGCGCATGCGCCCATGGTGCCCGAGAACGGACGGGGCCGTCGGGAGTTATCCACAGCCCCCCGTCCCGCCCAACGCCGCATCGCGACACGCTGGAAAGGACCCGTCATAAGGGCGTGTTGCGATGCGGGGTTGTCGGCGGACGACGGCGGGTTCCCACCCGCCGTCGTGCGCCCGCCTGCGCTGCGTGAGTGGACCCTTGACGGTCCGGAGGCCGGGGCGTAGACCGAAAGGGTCATGGGGCCGTCTCTGGCTGGGGAATCTACGGAGGCGGTCCTCCACTCGGGTCTCGTGGGCAATTCTGGAGTCTGTCATGGGTACCGAGCGGTTTGATGTTCTCCGCGAGCAGGTTCGTGGGCAGGTCATCGAGGAAGAGGACCCGGAGTACGACGCGGCGCGCCGGGTCTTCAACGCCATGGTGGACCGCCGCCCGGCCGCGGTGCTGCGCGTATCGCAGGTCGCCGACGTCATGGCCGCGGTCCGCTTCGCGCGCGATCAGGGCCTCGACGTCGCCCTGCGCGGCGGCGGGCACAGCGCACCCGGCTACGGCACGGTCGACGGCGGGCTCGTCCTCGACTTCTCGGCTCGCCGCGGCGTGCGGGTCGACCCGGCGACGCGGACGGCCCGAGCCGAGGCGGGCGCGACGTGGGCCGACTTCAACCACGCGACGCATGCCTTCGGACTCGCGAGCACGGGCGGAATCATCGGCACCACAGGCGTCGCGGGCCTCACGCTCGGCGGCGGGATCGGCTACCTGGCCCGCAAATGCGGGCTCGCGTGCGACAACCTGATCTCGGCGGACGTCGTCCTGGCCGACGGGAGCTTCGTCACCGCCAGCGAGAGGGAGAACCCGGACCTGTTCTGGGCCCTGCGCGGGGGCGGCGGCAACTTCGGGGCCGTGACCTCGTTCGAGTTCCGGCTCCACCCCGTTGACACGATCTACGGTGGCGTCGTCTTCTTCCCCGCCGCCGAGGGTCGCCAGGTCGGCGAGTTCTACCGCGAGTGGCTCCCGGGGCAGCCCGAGGAGTTCGGAGCCTTCTACGCATACCACCAGGGCCCTCCCGTTCCCTTCCTCCCCGAGGAGTGGCACGGCAAGCCGGTCTCCCTGATCGCGGGAATGTGGACGGGGGACGTCAGCGAGGGCGAGAAGCGGTGGCAGCCCGTGTTCGACGCGGCGACGAGTGTCGGCTCGCTGATCGCCACAATGCCCTACCCCGCACTCAACGTGGCCTTCGACGCCCTGAACCCTCCGGGCATGCAGGGCTACTGGAAGTCCGACTTCGCGAAGGAACTCTCGGACGACCTCCTGCGCGTCGCCGCGGAGTTCGGGAACTCGGTGCCGAGCGTGCAGACGGCCAACCACTTCTACCCGATCGACGGCGCCGTCCAGCGCGTCGCCGCCGATGCGACGGCCTTCCCCTACCGGAACGTCAACTTCTCGCCCGTCATCGCGGGCCAGTGGGACGATCCGGCGGCCAATGAGTCCAACATCCAGTGGGTGCGGTCCTACTGGGCGGCCCTGCACGAGTACACCGAGCCCGGCGGCTACATCAACTTCCAGGATGCAGACGACCAGTCGAGGATCCAGGCCAACTACTCGGCCAACTACGCCCGGCTGGCCCAGATCAAGGCGAAGTACGATCCCGACAATTTCTTCCGCATCAACCAGAACATCACCCCGGCCGCCTGAGGCGCCGCCGCCCGCCCGCCCAACCCCGCATCGCAACACGCTGTTATGACGCATCGTTTGCGGCGTGTTGCGATGCGGCGTTTGGGGGCGGCGCGGTCAGGCCGGGGCGCCCGGGTCGGGCTGGGCGAGGAGGCCCGGGCCGGGTGCGGCGGGGCCGTGGCGCATGATCGACCGGCTCGTCTGGGCGAGCGCGAGGAGCTTGACCACGAGCTGGGCGCGCATGTGCATCGCCACGGCGGCGCGGGTCACGAGGGTCTCGAGGTCCGGGGCCTCGGTGGCGTTGCCGATGTCCACCTGGGCGATTGCGTCCGCCGCGGCGCTGTAGGCGTCGAGGACCGCGGCGTCCGGGAGGATCCCGAGCTTCTCCATGGCCTCGAGGTGGTCGTCGAGCGCGGCGCGCGCCCCCGTCGGCAGGGGCGGCCAGCCGCGGAGCCGCACGACGTCGTCGCCCGCGGTGGTGCGCCCGGGCTGCGGCGCCGGCAGTCCCTGGATCTGCACCTGGATGGCCTTCATGACCTCGATCCGCTCCGCGCCGGAGTCGATGAGCCTCACGATCCCGCGGATCTGCGCGACGCTCAGGCCCACCGCCCGGCGGAGGGCGCGGATCGTCCCGAGGCGCCGCACGTGGGCGTCGCCGTAGTCGGCCCGCGTCTGGGTGAGGATCCGCCCCGGCGGGAGGAGTCCCTCCCTGAGGTAGAACTTGATGGTCGCGACCGGAGTGCCGGTCGCTTCGCTCAGCGCTCGCAGCTGCATGGCATCCCCTAGGAAGCCCCTTGGATAGTGCCACTTTAATACTTCTCAAGACGTTCGGAGTGGCCCGAAGCTGGATAGCAAAGGTATCTTGGTCGGTGGGTCGGGGCGCACGCTCCTCCGAGGGAGCGCGCGATGGATTGGGGGGCGCTCCCTCGGCCCTGCCCGCAGGAGGCGGCCCGGGCGGGCGTCAGGGCCCAGGCGGGCCTCAGAAGAGTCCGGAGATGCGGCCCTCGTCGTCGACGTCCATGCGCAGGGCCGCGGGCTCGGCCGGCAGGCCCGGCATCGTCATCGTCTGCCCCGTCACGGCCACGATGAACCCCGCCCCCGTGCGCGGCCACAGCTCCCGCACGTGCACAATGAAGCCCTTGGGCGCGCCGAGCCTCGAGGGGTCGTCGGTGAACGAGTACTGCGTCTTGGCCATGCACACCGGCAGCGCGTCCCAGCCGTTCTCCCGGATCTGCCCGAGCTGGCGCAGGGCCTTGTCCGAGAACTCGACGCCGGCCCCGCCGTAGACGTCGCGCACGATCGTGCCGATCTTCTCCTCGATCCCCGCCTCGAGGGGGTACAGCTGGCGGCACTGCCCGGGGGTCTCGAGCGCGGTGAGGACCTCGCGCGCGAGGGCGTCCCCGCCGTCGCCCCCGCCGCCGCGGCCCCACACGTCCGCCACCGCGGCGCGCACGCCCCCCTCCGCGCACCAGCGCAGCACGGCATCGAGCTCCTCTGCGGTGTCCGCGGCGAAGCGGTTGATGGCCACAACCGGCTCGAGCCCGAAGCGGCGCACGTTGGCCACGTGCCGGGCGAGGTTGGCGAGGCCCCGCCCGAGGGCCTCCACGTTCGGCGTCCCGAGACGGTCCTTCGGCACGCCGCCATGCATCTTGAGCGCGCGGACCGTCGCGACGAGCACGACGGCGGAGGGCGCCACGTCCGCGCAGCGGGCCTTGATGTCGATGAACTTCTCGGCGCCGAGGTCCGCGCCGAAGCCGGCCTCGGTCACGACGACCTCGGCGAGGCGGCGCGCCGTCGTCGTCGCGAGGACCGAGTTGCAGCCGTGCGCGATGTTCGCGAACGGACCGCCGTGCACGAGGGCCGGCGTGCCGGCGATGGTCTGGACGAGGTTCGGCTTGATCGCGTCCTTGAGCAGGAGCGCCATGACGCCCGCGGCGCCGAGCTCTCCGGCCGTGACGGGCCGGCGGGCCCAGGTGTAGCCGACCGTGATCCGGCCGAGGCGCTCCTTGAGGTCCCTGAGCGAGGACGCGAGACAGAACACCGCCATGACCTCGGAGGCGACCGTGATGTCGAACCCGTCCTCACGCGGGACGCCCTGCGCCGGGCCGCCGAGGCCCACGACGATCTCGCGCAGCGTGCGGTCGTTCATGTCCATGATGCGCTTGACGGCGATCCGCCGCGGGTCGATCCCGAGGGCGTTGCCCTGGAAGATGTGGTTGTCCACGAGCGCGCACAGGGCGTTGTTCGCGGCCGTGACGGCGTGGAAGTCGCCCGTGAAATGCAGGTTGATGTCCTCCATCGGCAGGACCTGGGAGCGGCCGCCGCCCGTCGCGCCGCCCTTCATGCCGAGGATCGGGCCGAGGCTCGGTTCGCGCAGGGCGACCATCGTGCGCTTCCCGGCCCGCGCGAGGGAATCCGCGAGCCCGACCGTGAGGGTCGACTTGCCCTCGCCCGCGGGGGTGGGGGACAGCGCCGAGACGAGGACCACCTGGCCGAGCGTGCCCGCGGGAGGCAGGCGGCCGACGTCGACCTTCGCCTTGTAGCGGCCGTAGAGCTCGAGCGCGTCGGCGGGGATCCCCGCGGCCGCGCCGACCTCCTCGATGGGGCGGAGGGTGGCGGCCCGCGCGATCTCGAGATCGCTGGGGGGAGAGGCGCTGGGCGTCGCTGCCGTGGCGGTCATGCGGCCACCCTACCCCGCGACGCTGAGACTGCCCCGACCCGCCCCGTTGAGGGGTTTGCGGGTCAGGGGAGCGTTGCCGAGGCGAGGTGTGCCGCGTGCTCGCGCATCGCGGCCCGGTACGCCGCCCGGGTCGCCTCCGCCGTCTGCTCCCAGCCGAACCGCTCGGCGTAGATCGAGGCCGCGCGGCCCAGGTCGTGCCGGGTCTCCGGGTCATCGTGGAGCTGTTCGAGCACGGCTGCCCAGTCGGAGGGATCGTGCCCGTCGATGAGGAACCCCGTACGGCCGTCGCACACGGCACGCGTGAGCCCGCCGACCCGGGCTGCGACCACCGGCGTCCCGCACGCCTGCGCCTCGAGGGCCACGAGCCCGAACGACTCCGACGCGCTCGGCATCGCCACGGCGTCCGCTGACCGGAACCACTCCGCGAGCTCCGCCGCCGGCACGGGCGGCAGGCGCCGCACAACGCCGTCGAGCCCCTCCGCCTCCGCGAGCACGTCCAGATCGAGGCCCGCCGAGCCGCTGGGCGCCCCGACAATGCTCACGCGCAGCGGGATGTCCGGGCGCCGCCGGCGCAGCTCGCCCGCGGCGGCGACGAGCACGTGCGGGCCCTTGAGCCGCTGGATCCTCCCGGCGAAGAGGACGTGGAATTCGTCCGGGCCCACACCCCGGACGGCGCGGGAGCGGGTCCGGAACGCCGGCCGGAAAACCGACAGGTCCACGCCGGGGGAGACGACGTCGACCATGTCCTCGTCCGCATGGTAGTGCCGCACCAGCTCGTCCCGCTCCGCCGGCGTGTTGGCCGTGAGCCGCGCCGACGCGTCCACGAGCCGCTGCTCGCCGCGCTCGCGGTTGCTCGGCTCGGGGGTGTCGCCGGCGGGCAGGTGCAGGTTCTTGACCCGCGCCATCGTGTGCATCGTGTGCACGAGCGGGACGCGGAGCTCCCTGGCCACGTCGAGGCCCGCCATCCCTGAGACCCAGTAGTGGGAGTGCACGACGCCGGTCGGGTCGCCTCCCGCGTCCTGCCCGGCGAGGATGCGGCGCACCACCCCGGCGGCGAACTCCGCCGCGAGCGGGGGCATCTGCTCCTTCGCGAGCCGCCGCCGGGGCCCGGACTCGATGTGGTGGACGAGCGCCCCCGGCCCCAGCTCGACGGTGTCCGGCTGGGCTGTGTCGGTCGCGCGGGTGTAGACGTCGACGTGCAGTCCCGTCGCGGCGAGGGCCCGGGCGAGATGCGAGACGTACACGTTCATGCCCCCGGCGTCGCCGGCCCCAGGCTGCTCGAGGGGGGACGTGTGGAGGGAGATCATCGCCACGCGGTCGAGGTGCTGCACCCTTACAAGGCTACGGGTCCCGCGGAGGTGACCCCGCATCGCAGGGAGGTGACCCCGCATCGTAGGGAGGTGACCCCGCATCGCAGGGAGGTGACCCCGCATCGGGGTGGGCAGGCTGCGGCACCCGGCCCGGCGCCGTCGTGCGCCATGCCTGCGCCACTCCTTGTGCGACCTCCGGTCCGGGCTTACCTTTGCCGCGGAGCCCGCCGTGCCGCGCGCGGCCGGCGCTGGACAGCCGTCCGGCTCCGCGAGACCCCAGCGCAGGAGCACCCCATGACCAATCTCGAACGCCTCCAGGCGGGCTTCAAGGCTGCCTTCATCGACCGGGACTTCGACGCCGTCGACGAGTACTGGGCCGAGGACTACATTCAGCACTCGACCTTCGCCGCGGACGGCCGCGACGGCTTGAAGCAGGCCATCGCGCAGATCGGCGACGGGTTCTCGTACACCCCCGCCCGGGCCATCGAGGATGGCGACTTCGTGGCCCTGCACGGGATCTACACGGGGTTCGGCCCGGACCCGCTCGTCGCCTTCGACCTCATGCGGGTGGTCGACGGGAAGAACGCCGAGCACTGGGACGCCCTGACGCCCGTCGTGGCCCGGACGGCGAGCGGCCGCTCGCAGACTGACGGGCCGACGTCCATCGAGGACCTCGACCGCACGGAGGAGAACAAGGAGCGCGTCAGGGAGTTCGTCGAGAAGGTCCTGGTCGGGGCGGACTACGCGGCCCTCGCGGACTACATCTCGACCGAGCAGTACGACCAGCACAACCCCTTCGTCGCCGACGGCCTGGACGGGCTCGGCCGCGCCGTTGCGGCCATGGCCGCGGACGGCCGGGCGCTCGTGTACAAGAAGGTGCACCACATTGTGGGTCAGGGGAACTTTGTGCTGGCCGTCTCGGAGGGCGAGTTCGGCGGACCCGTGGCCTTCTGGGACCTGTGGCGCCTCAAGGACGGCAAGCTCGTGGAGCACTGGGACGTGGTCCAGCCGATCCCGGAGAAGCTCCCGCATGGCAATGGGGTGTTCTGAGCGGCCGAGGTGACCCCGGATCGCAGGGAGGTGACCGGCGGATCGCAGGGAGGTGACCCCGGGTCGTGGGGACGCGCACGACGGCGGCGACCCGGCGCCGTCGTACGCCCCGAGTAGACTCGGGGCGTGACTTCCGAACCCACCACGGCCTCCTCCAGCGTGCCCACGTCGCGGCTGCCCGAGCGCGCCGCCGTCGTCGACCTCGACGCGATCCGGCACAACATCGGCGTGCTGCGGAAGGTCGCGGAGCCGGCGCGGGTCATGGCGGTGGTCAAGGCGGACGGCTACGGGCACGGCGCCGTGCCGGTCGCGCGGGCGGCGCTCGAGGCCGGGGCGTCGTGGCTCGGGGTGGCGCACATCAGCGAGGCCCTTGGCCTGCGCGCGGCCGGTATCGACGCGCCGATCCTCGCGTGGCTGCACACTCCGGACTCGAACTTCTCGGCGGCGGTCGCGGCGGGGATCGACCTGGGCTGCTCGGGCTGGGAGCTCGAGCGGATCGTGGCGGCCGCGCGCGAGCAGGAGCGTCCCGCTCGGGTCCACCTCAAGATCGACACGGGCCTGGGCCGCAACGGCGCGACCCCCGACCGCTGGGACTCGCTCGTGGGCGAGGCCGTCGAGCACCAGGACGAGGGGCTCCTGCGCGTCGTCGGCGTCTTCAGCCACCTCGCCGTGGCGGACGAGCCCTCCCGCCCCGAGACCGACACCCAGCTCGGGGCGTTCCGCGAGGCGATCGCGCTCGCCGAGGACGCCGGCTGCGACCTCGAGGTGCGGCACATCGCCAACTCGCCCGCGATCTTCTCCCGCCCCGACGCGCACTTCGACCTCGTCCGCGCGGGCGTCTCGGTCTACGGCCTCTCGCCCTTCGAGGAGCAGTCCTCGGCGGACCTCGGCCTGCGCCCCGCGATGACCGTGCGGGCGACCCTCTCCCAGGTCAAGCGCGTCCCCGACCGCCAAGGGGTGAGCTACGGGCTGCTCTACCGCACCCGCGGCGCCTCGACCCTGGGCCTCGTGCCGCTCGGCTACGCCGACGGCGTGCCGCGCACGTCCGAGGCCGGGCCCGTGCGGATCGCGGGGGAGACGTACCCGGTCGTGGGGCGGGTTGCGATGGACCAGATCGTCGTCGACCTCGGCCCTGGCGCCGACCCCGACGCGCTCGCGGGCGCCGAGGCCGTGCTCTTCGGCTCGGGTGACGACGGCGGTCCCACCGCCGACGACTGGGCGCGCGCCGCCGGCACCATCAACTACGAGATCGTCACGCGGATCAGCCCGCGCGTGCCGCGGGTCTACATCGGGGAGGGCGCGTGAGCGGCGGCCCCGGCCCGGTGCCCGCGGCGCCCGGCGGCTTCGCGTGGGAGATCGCCTTCGCGCCGGCGACGGCGGAGCAGACCCACGCGATCGGCGCGGCGCTCGCGGGGGTGCTCCGCGCGGGTGACCTCCTCGTGCTCACCGGGGAGCTCGGCGCGGGCAAGACGACGCTCACCCAGGGCCTCGGCGAGGGCCTCGGCGTGCGGGCGGGGATCATCTCCCCGACGTTCGTGCTCGTGCGGATCCACCCGAACCTGCCCGACGGGCCGCGACCCGGCGGACCGGACCTCGTGCACGTCGACGCGTACCGGCTCTCCGGGGCCGGGGAGGTCGACGACCTCGACCTCGAGAACTGGGCAGACACCGCCGTGACGGTCGTCGAGTGGGGCCGCGGGCGGGTCGAGCACCTCGCCGAGAGCTGGCTCGACATCGAGCTGCGCCGCCCCGGTGCCCCGGCGCCCGCGCCCTCGGCCGGGATGGGCCCGCTCGACTTCGACACCGAGGATGACGACGAGCCCCGCCTCATCGTCGTCCGCGCCTTCGGCCCCCGCTGGGCCGCGCACCCCGAGGTGCACTGGCCCGCCGTCGAGCGCGTCGGCGCCCCTGGGCTCCACGCACCGACGGGCCCCGCCGAGATGGGGTCCCGGGACCGCGAGATGGGGTCTGGGGACGCCGAAATGGGGTCCCCGGACCGCGAGATGGGGTCCCACGGCGTACACGCCGCCCCGACGAAGGAGGAGGCTCCGTGATCATCCTCGCCATCGACACGTCCGCGATCGCGTCCGCGGCGCTCATCCGCTCCCATGAGACGACCGACGGCGACCCCGGCGCTCCCAACGATGCCGCCGTTCTCGCCTCCTTCGCGACCGAGGACACGAAGTCCCACGCAGAGGTCCTCGCCCCGGGAATCCGCGCGCTCCTCGCCGAGCAGGAGCTCGCGCCAGGCGAGATCGAGCGCATCGTCGTGGGCATCGGCCCCGGTCCGTTCACCGGCCTGCGCTCCGGCATCGCCACGGCGCGCGCCCTTGCGTTCGCGTGGGACGTCCCGCTGCACGGGGTCATGAGCCTCGACGCCCTCGCGTGGGACGTCCTCGCCGCGGGCGTCCCGGACGACGGCGCCGGCGCGCCGGGCGCCGACGGTGCGGCCCCGCCGTCGTCCGCGCCGCCGTCGTCCGTGCCGCCGGAATTCGGCGCCCCGGAATTCGGCGCGCGCGACTTCGCCATCGCGACCGACGCCCGCCGCAAGGAGCTCTACTGGGCGCGCTACGGCGCCGACGGGGTGCTCCGCGACGGCCCGCACGTCACGCCCCCTGGCGGGCTCCCCGCGGTGCCGGTCTACGGGGCCGGCGCCGGGATCTACCCCGAGCAGCTCGCCGACGCCGGGGCGACTTGCGTGCACGCCTTCGACGCGGCCCAGCCCACCGCGGCCTCGCTCGGCCTCGTCGCTGCCGCGCGCATCGCCAGGGGGCTGCCGCTCGCGGACACGACGCCCCTGTACCTGCGCGAATCCGACGCCCAGGTCCCCGGCCCGCGGAAGCGCGCCCTGTGAGCGGCGAGGCCGCGCGTGCTGGCCTGCCGGCCGGGGTCGTGCTCCGCGAGATGGCCGAGGCGGACGTGCCCGAGGTGCACGCGCTCGAGCGGCTGCTCTTCCCGGCGGATGCCTGGCCCGAGCAGATGTTCCGCGACGAGCTCGCCCAGGCCCAGACGCGCCGGTACTGGGTCGCCGAGCACCGCACTCCCTCCGGGACGAGGATCATCGCGTACGCGGGGCTCATGTGCGTGCCGCCGATCGCCGACGTGCAGACGATCGCCGTCGTGCCAGACTTCGAGGGCCGCGGGCTCGGCTCGGCGCTCCTGACCGGGCTCATCGACGAGGCGCGGCGGCGCGGCGCCGCCGACGTCCTGCTCGAGGTCCGCGCCGACAACCCGCGCGCGCAGGCGCTCTACCGGCGCTTCGGCTTCGTCCAGATCCACACGCGCCGGCGGTACTACCGCGACGGCGTCGACGCGCTCATCATGCAGCTGCCGATCGCCCCCGCGGGGGCGGCCGAGGCCGGCGACGCCGGGGAAGGGGAGACCGAATGAACCGCGAGGCACCGCTCGTCCTGGGGATCGAGTCCTCGTGCGACGAGACCGGCGTCGGCGTCGTCCGCGGCACGCGCCTGCTCGCCAACACCGTCTCCTCCTCGATGGACGAGCACGTGCGCTTCGGCGGCGTCATCCCCGAGATCGCCTCGCGCGCGCACCTCGACGCGGTCGTCCCGACCCTGCGCGAGGCCCTCGACACCGCCGGCGTGACCCTCGACGAGGTCGACGCGATCGCCGTGACCTCCGGCCCCGGGCTCGCCGGGGCGCTCATGGTCGGCGTGTGCGCCGCCAAGGCCCTCGCCGTCGCGACCGGCAAGCCGCTGTTCGCCGTCAACCACCTCGTGGCGCACGTCGGCGTCGGGCTGCTGGACGACGGCGTGTACGGCGGCGCGCTGCCGGCCGGCCTCGGGGCGCTGCTCGTCTCGGGCGGGCACACCGAGGTGCTGCGGGTGCGGAACATCGCCCGGGACGTCGAGCTGCTCGGCTCGACGATCGACGACGCGGCGGGGGAGGCCTACGACAAGGTCGCCCGGCTGCTCGGGCTCGGCTACCCGGGCGGGCCGGCGATCGACGGGATCGCGCGCGAGGGCGACGCACACGCCGTGCGCTTCCCGCGTGGGCTCACGCAGCCCAAGTACATGGGCACGGCCGAGGACCCGGGCCCGCACCGCTACGACTGGTCCTTCTCGGGGCTCAAGACGGCGGTGGCCCGGTGCGTCGAGCAGTTCGAGGCCGCGGGGCAGCCCGTCCCGGTCGCGGACATCGCGGCGTCGTTCCAGGAGGCCGTCGTGGACGTCATCACGTCCAAGGCCATCCTGGCCTGCCGCGAGCAGGGCATCCGGAACCTGCTCCTCGGCGGGGGCGTCGCGGCCAACTCGAGGCTGCGGGAGGTCACGGCCGCACGCTGCGAGTCCGCGGGGATCTCCCTGGCCGTGCCGCAGTTCTCGCTCTGCACCGACAACGGGGCGATGGTCGCGGCCCTCGCGGCGCGGGTCATCATGGACGGCGGGGAGCCGAGCGACCTGGGCTTCGCGCCCGAGTCGTCGCTGCCCGTGACGTCGGTGACGGCGTAGGGGGCCGCCGGGCCAGCGCGTCAGAAACTGCACAAGTCAGCACCATTTAGCCGCCGCGGCGGCGGTCGGGCGCGCTGAGTTGTGCAGTTTCTGACGTCCCGCCTCGGAATCTGGCCCCGACGGGGTTATCCACAGGTGGCGCCATGACGCCCATTCCACGGGGGAGCCCGGGCAGCATGGGAATGTGGACCACGTCGTTGAATTCCTTGCCGCGGTCGGTGGAAGTGCCCGGACGGGACAGCTCCTGCGTCACGTCTCCGCCCGGCACCTAGCAATGGCCGTCCGATCCGGTGCCGTCCTCAGGGCGGGCCAGGGCATGTACGCGCTGAGCGCCTTGGGGGAGGCGGAGCGGCTCGCCCTGACGGGGAGGGCCGTCCTCTTCGGCAGGTCCGCCGCCTTGGCCCACGGGCTCGGGGTCCTGCACCGGCCCGAGAGCGTCGAGCTGGCCGTCCCGCGAGGGCGCCGCACCAGGAAGGTCCCAGGCACCGTGGTCGCGACGCGACTCCTGCCTGCAGCTGACCTCGTCGCCAACGGCGCAGTACAGGCGACGTCGGTGGCACGCACGGTGCTGGACTGCGCCGCCGCGCTGCCATTCGCGGAGGGGCTGGCCATCGCTGACTCGGCCCTGCGGCTCGGGAAGGTCAGCCCGGACCAGCTTGTCGAGGCGGCGGGCCGGTGGGTGGGACGGAACCGCAGGGCCCAGCAGAGGGTCCTGCAGGCGATGGACGGGCGTGCATCAAACGCCTTCGAGTCAGGGCTCCGGGCCGCGTGCCTCGAGGCTGGGGTCGTCATGGAGCCGCAGGTCTGGATCCCCACGGCTCGGGGCGACTACCGCGTCGACCTGGCCAAGCAGTGGGTACTCGTCGCCGAGGCGGACAGCTTCGAATGGCACGGCGGGCGCGATGCCCTGCACCGGGACTGCACGAGGTACAACGAGCTCGTTCGTGCGGGCTGCACCGTGCTCAGGTTCAGCTGGGAGCACGTCATGTTCGAGCGGGCCTGGATCGGCGAGGTGGTCTCGGACGTCGAGAGGCGTCTGAAACTGCACAACTCGGAGCGGGAACGGGGCGAAGGCCTGCGCCCAGCCGCATGAGTTGTGCAGTTTCTGACAGCCAGAGTAGTCCCTAGGCGTTCTCGAGCTCCGCGATCACGATCTTCTTCTGCCCCATCATGATCTGGACCTGTTCGGGCCGCTTGGTCAGCTCGCCCATATTCGCGGGGATGATCTGCCAGCTGACCCCAAACCGGTCCTTGCACCAGCCGCACTGCTCGGAGTCGGGGACGTGCGAGAGCTTCGACCAGTAGTCGTCGATCTCGTCCTGGTCCGCGCACGAGACGACGAACGAGATCGACTCGTTGAAGGTGAACAGCGGCCCGCCATCGAGGCAGACGAAGTCCACGCCGTTGAGCGTGAACTGCCCGTTGATCACCTTGCCCGACATGCCCTTGAAGTGCTCGTCGAGGGACTCGTCCGGATACTCGTCGATCCGGTTGATCCGGGAATTCGGGAAGACGTTGACGTAGTACTCCATCGCCTCGCGGGCCTGGCTGTCGAACCACAGGCACGGCTGGATGGGTGAGAGCTCTGCCATGGCGGCCACCCTACGCCCGCGGTCCACCGCAGTCGAGGGACCAGTCAAACGTTCGGGATGTGGCCCCTCAACGGTGGGGAGGTGGCCACTCAGTCGCTCAGCCCGAACGGCGGCGGCGCCACTCGAGGACGCCCTCGACGACGGCGTAGACCGCCGCGGCCACGGCGACCGACAGTGCCGCCGTCGGATGCGCGGTCAGCGCGAGGACGAGCGCTGCGAGGGCGAGGACGACCATGATCCGCAGCGGCGAGCGCCGGCGCGCCGGGCCGGAAGCCCCGCGCCCCGGCCCCCGCCCGGAGGCCGTCACCCGACGTGGCCCTCGCGCATGAGCTTGGCCTCCTCGAGGACGACGGCGCGCAGGTCGCCTCCGTGGGTCTCCGCGACGCGGCGCTGCCGCTGGTACCCGGCCCCGCGGCGGATGATGCCCTCGACGTCGCGCAGCTCCGTCGCGCAGCCGAGGTCCCGCGCGACCGGCTCGAGCCGGCCGAGCGTCTCGGCGAGGTGCTCGGTCACGAGCTGCTCGTTGCCCGCGGCGTCGGTGATGATGATCGCGTCGAGCCCGTACCGGGCCGCGCGCCACTTGTTCTCCTGCACGTGCCACGGCGGCATGGTCGGGATCGTCCCGCCGGCGTCGAGGGTCCGCGAGGCCTCCTCGACGAGGCACTGCGTGAGGGCCGCGATGGCGCCGATCTCCTCGAGGGTCGAGAGCCCGTCGCACACGCGCATCTCGATCGTCCCGAGCCGCGGCACGGGCCGGATGTCCCAGCGGATCTCGCTGATGACGTCGATGACCCCGGTCGTGAGCATGTCCTGCACGTAGGCCTCGAACCCGGCCCAGTCGGGGAACTGGAACGGCAGCCCGGCCGTGGGCAGCTGCTGGAACATGAGCGCGCGCTGCGACGCGTAGCCGGTGTCCTCCCCGCTCCAGAACGGGCTCGACGCCGAGAGCGCCTGAAAGTGCGGGAAGTAGTTCACGAGGGCGTCGAGGACAGGCATCGCCTTGTCCCGCCGGTCCAGGCCCACGTGCACGTGCACGCCGTAGATCACCATCTGCCGGCCCCACCACTGCGTGCGGTCGATGAGCTTCGCGTACCGCTCCTTGTCCGTGACCGGCTGGAGCCGGGGCGGGCTGAACGGGTGGCTCCCGGCGGAGAAGAGCTCGACGCCGAGCCGGTCCGTGACGCCGCGGACCGCGGCGAGCGACTCGGCGAGGTCCGCCTTCGCGTTCCCGACGGTGTGGTGCACGCCCGTGACGATCTCGACCGTGTTGAGCAGCAGCTCCTGGTGGATGCGCGGGCAGGACTCCTCGAACAGGTCGGCGCGCTCGGACTGGAGCCGCGAGAGGACCTGCGGGGCCACGGAGACGAGCTCGCCACCGTGCTTGTCGACGAGCGCCATTTCCCACTCGAGCCCGATGGTGGACTGCTCGGACTGGGCGAAGTCGATCTTCAGGTGTCCACCCCCTGGGAAGCCGGCGTCAGTGCCGCCGGCGCTGGTCGTTCGGTCCCCCCAGTCTAGGACAGCGGCCGACACCGACCCTTCCATCCACCGCTCGCGCGGGCGCCCGGCGTCGTCCGCTGCGTCACACCCGCTCGAGGATCTCGTCGGTCCGTGCCGAGTCGGGAAGGCACCCGTAGCCGAGGCTCCGGCCCGGCGCGAGCCGGGCGGCGATGAAGGACTCCGCGACGGACGACGGCGCGTGCCCGACCAGGAGCGTCGCCTCCAGCGCCAGCGCGAGGGACTCCGCGAGGGAGCGGGCCCACGCCTGGGCTTCGTCCGGCTCGCGGACGGCGTCCGCCATGAGCGCGAGCGCCCGCTCGAGGTGCGCGTCGAGGACGGGGTCGGAGCCCCGGTGCTCCTCGAGCTCGACGGCAAGCACGTCGGCGGAGTCGGGCTCTCGGGCCAGGGCGCGCAGGACGTCGAGGGCGACGACGTTCCCCGTGCCCTCCCAGATCGCCATGACCGGCTGCTCGCGGTAGCGCAGCGCGAGCGGGAAGTCCTCGGTGTAGCCGTTGCCGCCCAGGCATTCGAGCGCCTCCGCCGCGTGCCCCGGACCGCGCTGGCACACCCAGAACTTGGCCGCGGGGACCGCGATCCGCGCGAACGCGCGCTCCCGGTCGGCGTCGACCCCCGGCCGGGGGGCCGGACCGTTGTCCACGGAGGCGGCCTCGCCGCCGCCCGCCCCGCCGGGGGCGGCGCGGTCCTCCGCCGGCGACCACACGGCGTCGTCCGCCGCCGCCAGCCGCATCCCGAGCGCGGTCGCGGCCTCGGACTCGAGCGCGAGGTCCGCGAGGACCGCCGCCATGAGCGGCTGGTCCGCCAGCAGGCGTCCGAACGCCCGGCGGTGCTGCGCGTGCCACAGCGCCTCGGCGACGCACTGCCGCATCCCGGCCGCGGTGCCCAGGACGCAGTCCAGCCGGGTCTCCTGGACCATGCCGAGGATGGTGCGCAGGCCCCGACCGGGATCGCCGATGCGCCAGCCGAACGTGTCCTCGAACTCGACCTCGGCCGAGGCGTTCGCGCGGTTGCCGAGCTTGGACTTGAGCCGCACGAGCCGGAAGGTGTTCCGCCCGCCGCTCTCGAGCACGCGCGGGACGAGGAAGCACGAGGGCCCCTCGGGCTCCTGCGCGATGACGAGGAAGGCGTCGCTCATGGGCGCGGAGCAGAACCACTTGTGGCCGGTCAGGAACGCGATGCCGCCGCCGGCATCGTGCGCCACGGTCGTGTTGGCGCTCACGTCCGAGCCGCCCTGCCGCTCGGTCATGGCCATGCCCATGAGCGCGCCGGGCTTCTGCCCGGCCGGGGCGAGGCCCGGGCTGTAGCCGGTGCCGAACAGGCGGGGCAGCCAGACCCGCGCCACGTCAGGCTCGGCGAGGAGCGCCGGGACGGCCGCGTGGGTCATCGACACGGGGCAGGTGTGCCCCGGCTCGCCCTGGGCGAAGAGCATGAACGCCGCCGCGCGGGCCACGTGCCCGCCGGGCCGCGGGTCGGCCCACGACGACGTGTGCGCGCCGCTCGCGACGGCGGTCGCGAGCACGTGGTGGTACGCGGGGTGGTACTCGACCTCGTCGGCGCGCTCGCCGTAGCGGTCGAGGACGTGCAGCTCGGGCGCGTGCTCGTTCGCGAGCCGGGCGTACTCGGCGAACTCGTGCGAGCCGACGAGCCGGCCGATCGCCGTGAGGACGCCAGCGGCCCAGCCGGCGCCGTGCCGCTCGACGGCCTCCACGAGGGCCGCATTGGAGGTGAATTCGTTGATCCCCCCGCGGGGCGGGGCCTGATTGCGACCCAGCGGCTCGGGATGCCGATCCGCGTCCACTGGCAGGCTGCGCTCGCTCGCGGCGGTCATGCATATATTGCACACCCGTGATGGCACGGGGGCCAGAGGGCGGCGATTCGCTTCTGAGAACAATTCTCATTAGACTCACTGGCCATGCATGTCTCCCTCCTGAGCTCCCTCGATCCGCAGTGCCGTGGGACCGCCGCGGCCCGTCTCGCAGCCACCCACCCCGGCTCGATCGTGCTCCAGCACGACCTGCTCGACGGCGGCGTCGTGCTCCGGCAGACCTACGACGGCGGGCGGCTCGCCGAGCGCGCCCACGCCACGCTCGAGCACGGATGCCTCACCTGCACGGTGCGCCTCGACGTCGTCCCCGCGATCGAGCGGCACCTCGAGGCCGGGACGCCGCACGTCGTCGCCGCCCTGCCCGCCGGCGTGAGCGTGGGCATGGTGCTCGCGGCCCTCGGCGAGGCCTTCGGGCTCGATCCGCAGGGCCACGGGATCCACGCGCCGCTGCGCATCGACACCGCAGCGCTCGCCGTGGACCCGTCGGCGCTCGAGGACTCGATCTGGGAGCGCGGGACGCTCTTCGAGTCCTCCCTGACGTCCTCGCCCGGCGACGACCGCACCCCCGGCGAGTTCCTCGTCGGCGAGCTCGCCGCCGCGGACACGGCCTTCGCCGTGCCCGGGCTGGCCGCGAGCCTGCTCGCGACCGGGGCGGAGTCCACTCCCGCGTGGGCCCGCGGCACCGAGCTGCTGTCCGAGCTCGCGCCGCACGCCGCCGTCGTCCGCCCCGACGACGACTACCGCCCCGGCTGCTTCGACGGCCCCGAGGCCGCCGCCCGGTCGCGGCGCGGCGAGGTCCGGGTGCCCGCCGCGGGCCTGTCCGGGCGGTTCGGCACGCTCCACCATCGTCTCGAGCGTCCCCTGCACCCCGCCCGGCTGCGGGAGGCGCTGCCCGAGCTCGCCGCCGGGAGCCACTGGCTGCGCGGGCGGCTGTGGGTGGCCTCGGCGCCTGGGCAGCGGATCGCGATCTCCGGCGTGGGGCCTCGCGTCTGGTTCGAGTCCACCGGGCCGTGGCCGGACGCGCCCGAGGTGCCCGGCGCGCCGCGGCGCTGCACCGAGGTCGCCGTCACGGCCGACGCAGAGGACCTCGACGCCGACGGCTTCCGCGGGCTGCTCGACGGCTGCCAGCTCACCCCGGCCGAGATCGCCGCCGGCCCCGGCGCCCTCGCGGCCGACCCGTTCGGCTTCGCCGACTCCTGACCCCTCACCCCAGGGGAAGTGACCCCTCAACCAGGAAGGAACCACCATGAAGGTCCGCAACTCACTGCGCGCGCTCAAGAAGATCCCGGGGGCGCAGATCGTGCGCCGCCGCGGGAAGACGTTCGTGATCAACAAGAAGAACCCGCGGTTCAAGGCCCGCCAAGGGTAGGAGGCTGCTGAACAAGGGGCTCGATGCGGCGGGCGGAACGCCACCAATGGCCGACTAGCGGCGTGTTCTAGCCAGCACCCGTGGGTGCGGCACCGGGGTCGTTCCGCCCGCTTGGTTTGAATGTGCCCCCGAGTGCGGTGCGTTTTCCAGTGGTGGGTCAGGCCGAAGCTCCGGGCGGCCACGACAAACCTCCTCGTCATCGCCCCGCCCCCCTGCCGAGAGGCTGCGTTCACCCTGGATTCACCCCCAGCCGCTACGATCCGACCAGGTCTCGACGGCGCACGGAAGAGGAGAGCAGTGGGCGCTCCTGAGCACCCGCACAGGCGGGTCCCCCAGATCGAGGAAATGCTCGCCCTGGCGCTGGCCGACAACATCGGCTCAAGCATGAGCCTAGGGATGTTCGCCCACTATATGCGCGCTGGTTCGCATCCGGCCGGTTCCATGGCACGGGCAGACGTACTCCATCGCCTCCGCACCGCCCTCACCGAGGGCCTCATGGTCGCAGGTACCGTCGGCTACACCGAGCACCGTCCTTGGGGCTTGGGCCCTGAAGCTGCCCTCCACTCCATCGCCGCGGCCTGGCCCCAACACGTCCCCGCCGAATACATGAATCTGCGGGACATCTGCTGGCTGGCCAACACCTTACGGGGAGACGAAGTCGGCAGGGCATTTGCCCGTGCAGCCGCACTCTGCCCCAGTACGGTACAGGGAGCAGCAGCACCCTGAACCGAAATGCTCCACCCCGACACCACGGGCGCCGGCTCACCCACCGGCCTCGTGCTGGGGGCTGTGTGTCAACCCGATGGGAGATTAGCGAGGAGGCGAGGCGTTCAGCACGGACGCAGACTAGCGTGCCGCCGTCATGGGTAGGGCAGGGGCCGGCGCGGCACTAGCCTTGTGCCGTGCCGATCCTGAACAAAGACATGACCCTGTGCATCTCGCTCTCGGCCCGGCCGAGCAACAACGGGACGCGCTTCCACAACTTCCTCTACGAGGCGCTCGGCCTCAATTGGATCTACAAGGCCTTCGCGCCGACTGACCTCGCCCAGGCGATTGCGGGCGTGCGCGGCCTCGGCATCCGCGGCTGCGCCATCTCCATGCCGTACAAGGAGGAGGTCATCGCTCTCGTCGACAGAATGGACGCCTCGGCCGCCGCGATCGACTCGGTCAACACGATCGTCAACGACGCCGGGATCCTGACCGCGTACAACACCGACTACACGGCGATCGCACAGCTTCTGCAGCGGAATGAGGTAGACCCGGCCTCGTCGGTGCTCCTGCGCGGTTCCGGCGGGATGGCCAAGGCGACCGCCGCGGCGTTCCGGGACGCCGGCTTCGGAGAAGTGACGATCGTGGCCCGCAGCGAGGCCGCCGGGCGGGCGCTCGCGGATCTCTACGGGTTCACCTGGCAGCCGACCATCGAGGCGGCGCTCGCAGAGGACCCGACCGACGTCGTCGTCAACGTCACCCCGATCGGCATGGCCGGCGGCGCCGAGGCGGAGGCGCTGTCCTTCCCGCAGGAGGTGATCGACGCGGCATCGATCGTGTTCGACGTCGTGGCCGTCCCCGCCGAGACCCCGCTCATCCGCGCGGGCCGGGCTGCCGGCAAGACCGTCATCACCGGGGCCGAGGTCATGACCATCCAGGCGCTCGAGCAGTTCGTCCTGTACACGGGCCTCACCCCGACGCCGGAGCAGGTCGCGGCGGCCGAGGAGTTCATGCGCGCCCAGTAGCCCTCCGGCCCGGGGTCACCTCCCAAGGTTGAGGGGTCACGTCTCAAGGTTGCGAGGTCACGTCTCAAGCTTGCGGGGTCACAATGACCCCGCAACGCTGGGAGCTGACCCCGCAACGCTGGGAGGTGACCCCGCAACGCTGGGAGGTGACCCCGCAACCCAGCCCTCGGGGGAGGGGTGGTCAGGCGGGCTCGGCGACGACGGGCTCGACGACGGCGGCCACCCGGTGCTCTCCGATCCGGGTCAGCACGAGGGTCGCCTTGCCGGTCGCGCCCTTCTTCTGCCCGGCCAGGAGCACCTTGCGCAGCTCGTCGGGCGTCACGGCGGTGCCGCGCTTCTTGATCTCGAGCACGCCGATGCCCTGTTCGCGCACCCACGCGCGCAGGGCCTTGACGTGGTAGGGGCGCACCTCGAGGACCCGGTACGCCCGCGCGAACGGCGTCTCGACGAGCCCGGGCGCGCACACGTACGCGATCTGCGGGTCGAGGAGGTGCCCGCCGATCCGCTCGGCGAACTCCGCCACGAGCCCCGCCCGGATGACCGCGCCGTCCGGCTCGTACAGGTACCCCTCGAACGGCCCGATGTGCGGCTGCGCGCCGCCGCCGAACTCTGTCTCGGCCACGAGCTCCGCCGCGCCGCCGTGACCGAGCACGAGGGCCGCCCGGCGCACGGTCGGGCGGCGCAGGGCGTTGAAGTAGAGCGCGACCTCGGCCACGTCGCCGTCGACCGAGACCCACTGGGCCTCGCACCCGTCCGGGACGGACTCGTGCGGCAGCCCCGGCCCGAGCTTGACCCCGAGGGGCAGCCCCCGCGCCGCGAGCGACTCGACGAAGGACAGCGGCGGCGAGAACGCCTCCGGGTCCCAGATCCTGCGCGTCCCCGAGCTCGAGGTCTCCCGCCGCGCCGGGTCGAGCCACACGCCGTCGACTTCCTCGAGCGGCACCGTCTCGGCGTCGGCGTGCACGACGCGGGCCTCCGGGAAGGGCATGAGGTTCATGGTCGCGCACGCCGCCGTCGCCTCGTCGCGCTCGACGGCGGTGACCTCCAGCTCGAGCGAGGCCATCGCGAGGGCGTCCGCGCCGAGCCCGCAGCCGAGGTCGGCGACGTGCCGCACCCCGGCGTCGACGAAGCGGCGCGCGTGCCGCGCGGCGACGGAGAGCCGCGTGGCCTGCTCGAGCCCTGCCCGCGTGAACAGCATCTGCGACGCGAACTCGCCGAACTTCACCGCGGCCCGCGCGCGGAGCCGGGCCTGGCTCAGGACGGCGGCGACGAGCTCGGGGGAGTGGCCCTCCTTGCGCAGCCGCGAGCCGAGCGCGAGGGCGTCCTCCTCGCGGTAGGGGCCGAGCGAGTTGAGCAGGGCCCATCCCTCCGGCGTCAGGAGGGGGGCGAGCTGGTCCTGGGCATTCTCGTCATGGGCCATGCATCCAGCGTAGTTGGATAGGGTTGAGCGCATGGAGACGACCCCGACTGTCCCCCAGCCCGCCCACCGCCCGGGGGGCTTCGCCCATCTCGCGCGCCCCGCCCTCGTCGTGGGCCTCGTCATCGTGGTCATCTCCGGGCTCCTGCTCGCCGTCGTCCTGGGCCTCGACGCCTTCACCGCGACCGTGTACTCAGTCGGGGGCAAAAGCATCAGTGACCCGACCCCCGAGGCTGCGGCGCTCCGCGACCAGTACGCGGGGGCGAAGGTCGCCGCGATCGTCGGGCTCGTGCTCGGCGGGGTCGCCCTCGTCGGCGCGGCCGTCGCGATGTACGCGACGCGCGGCCAGGACGCGGAGGACGACGGCGGCGGCCTGAGCTTCGACGAGCTCGCGGGGGAGTAGGGCTGGGCGGCGGCTCCGACGTCGCCCGACCGCCTTGGCACTCGCCTTGACCGAGTGCCAACCCGCTCACTAGAGTCGCAGTAGCACTCGGCAGCGTCGAGTGCTAACCATGTCAGGCACGCTCCCGGCACCCGCGACGACGGTTGCTTGCCCGGCTCCCCACCCGTGAACCCGTTCATGTAAAGGAGAGATCCGTGTCGGTCTCCATCAAGCCCCTCGAGGATCGCATCGTCGTCAAGCCGCTCGAGGCCGAGCAGACCACGGCTTCCGGTCTTGTCATCCCTGACACCGCCAAGGAGAAGCCGCAGGAGGGCGAGGTCGTCGCTGTCGGCCCCGGCCGCGTCGACGACAACGGCAACCGCGTCCCGGTCGACGTCACGGTCGGCGACGTCGTCCTCTACTCCAAGTACGGCGGCACCGAGGTCAAGACCGGCGGCGCCGAGTACCTCGTGCTCTCCGCCCGCGACGTCCTCGCGATCGTCGTCAAGTAGCGCCGTGTGCGACACCCCGGCCGCCGAGCGCGGCCGGGGTGTTGCGCGTTGCACAGAAGGAGAAGCGAATGGCTAAGCAGCTCGCATTCAACGACGACGCCCGCAAGGCCCTCGAGGCCGGCGTCGACAAGCTCGCCAACACTGTCAAGGTCACGCTCGGCCCCCGCGGCCGCAACGTCGTCCTCGACAAGAAGTGGGGCGCGCCCACCATCACGAACGACGGCGTCACGATCGCCCGCGAGGTCGAGCTCGAGGACCCGTACGAGAACCTCGGCGCCCAGCTCGCCAAGGAGGTCGCGACCAAGACCAACGACGTCGCCGGCGACGGCACGACGACGGCGACCGTCCTCGCCCAGGCCCTGGTCAAGGAGGGCCTGCGCAACGTGGCCGCCGGCGCCGCCCCGGGCGAGATCAAGCGGGGCATCGAGGCGGCCGTCGAGGCCGTCGTCGCCCGCCTCGCCGAGAACGCGAGCGAGGTCTCGGGACGCCAGGTGGCCAACGTGGCCGCCATCTCGGCCCAGTCCGAGGAGATCGGCGACCTGCTCGCCGAGGCCTTCGACAAGGTCGGCCAGGACGGCGTCATCACGATCGAGGAGTCCTCGACCACCCAGACCGAGCTCGTGCTCACCGAGGGCATGCAGTTCGACAAGGGCTACCTGTCGCCGTACTTCGTCACCGACGCGGAGCGCCAGGAGGCCGTCCTCGAGGACGCGCTCATCCTCATCAACCAGGGCAAGATCTCCTCGCTGCAGGAGTTCCTCCCGGTGCTCGAGAAGGCCCTGTCCGCCTCGAAGCCGCTCTTCATCATCGCCGAGGACATCGACGGCGAGGCCCTCTCGACGCTCATCGTCAACAAGATCCGCGGCACGCTCAACGTCGTGGCCGTCAAGGCCCCGGGCTTCGGCGACCGCCGCAAGGCCATGCTGCAGGACATCGCGACCCTCACCGGCGCGCAGGTCGTCTCCCCGGAGGTCGGCCTGAGCCTGGACCAGGTCGGGCTCGAGCAGCTCGGCACGGCCCGCCGGATCACGGTCACGAAGGACACGACGACGCTCGTCGACGGCGCCGGCTCGGCCGACGACGTCGCGGGCCGCGTCGCGCAGCTCCGCGCCGAGCTGGCCCGCACGGACTCCGACTGGGACCGCGAGAAGCTCCAGGAGCGCCTCGCGAAGCTCGCCGGCGGCATCGGCGTCATCAAGGTCGGCGCCGCGACCGAGGTCGAGCTCAAGGAGAAGAAGCACCGCATCGAGGACGCCGTGTCCTCGACCCGCGCGGCCCTCGAGGAGGGCATCGTGGCGGGCGGCGGCTCCGCCCTCGCCCACGCGGTCCGCGTGCTCGACGAGGACGAGAAGGTCAAGGCCCTCACGGGCGACGCCGTCGCCGGCGTCAGCATCGTGCGCCGCGCCCTCGTCCAGCCGCTGCGCTGGATCGCCCAGAACGCAGGCTTCGACGGCTACGTCGTCGCCGCCCGCGTGGCCGATGCCGAGGTCAACCACGGCTTCAACGCCAAGTCCGGCGAGTACGAGGACCTCATCGCGGCCGGCGTCATCGACCCGGTCAAGGTGACCCGCTCGGCGCTGCTCAACGCGGCCTCGATCGCGGCCCTCGTCCTGACCACGGAGACGCTCGTGGCGGACAAGCCGGCCGAGGACGCCGACGCGCACGCGGGCCACAGCCACTAGGCTCTCGCACAGCACCCCGGCGGCGGGTCCCCTTCCACGCGGAAGGGGGCCCGCCGCCGTCGTCCGCCCCCTTTCGTTTCGGGTACGCATCTCGAGGCGCCTCCGGCCTTTCGGGTGCAGATCTCGACGCCCCTTCCGCATTCCGGGTGCGCGCGACGGCGGCAGGCGGGCGCGATTCCCAGGGCATGCGGGACGGCGCCCACGGACGACGGCGGCTAGGCACGACGGCGCGCGTCGCGGCGGGCGAGCCGCAGCGCCGTCGTGCGCGGCAGCTTGGGGCTCACGGCCCCATAGACGAGCAGGACCACGACGGCCGCGACGACGATCCCGAGGAGGTTTAGCCCGAGCTGCGCGGCGGAGAGTGCGGCCTTCTCGACCTCGCCGAGCACGAGCGCCACCGCGACGAACCCCGCCGAGGGGACGGTCGTGACCGAGATGACCACGCCCACGAGCACCGAGGACTTGCGGCTGATGAGGGAGAGCATGCCCACGGTGCCGGCGATGGCGGCCACGATGAGCGAGTACGGCCCCGGGTGGTAGATGAACTCGACCGCGGAGTTCGAGGTGCGGACCTGTTCCGGGTCGTAGAGGCCGAGCGGGACGGAGACGGCCGCCGCCGCGGCCACGGTGAGCATCGCGAGCGGGAACCCGAGGCCGAGAGCGAGCGCGGCCTGCCGCGCGAGCCTCCACTTGCGCTCGACGACGGCGACGGCCAGGGCCGCGAGCGGGCCGAACTCGGGCCCGACGACCATGGCGCCGACGATCGCGATCGTCGAGTTGGTCACGATCCCGATCCCGGCCAGGTGCGTGGCGGCGACAAGGAAGACGATGTAGCTCAGCGTCAGCCGCGAGTCCTCGCCCGTGCGCTGGGACACCTCGTCCCAGATCACGGCGTCGGCGCCCTCGCCCGGCGCGGCCGCGTCGGCGTCGTCCGCCGCCGAGGAGAGCACGAGCTCGGGGCTGCCCGCCGTGATGGAGCCGAGCTCGGGGACCTTCAGCGCCTCGAGCTCCTCGAGCAGGCGGTCGGCGGCCTCGCGGGCCACTTGGACCTCGACGACGTCGCCCGGCGGGTGCACGGAGGCGCCGCGCGCGACGGCGACCTCCGCCGTGCCGACGTGCCCGCGGCACGCCGCGACGACGGTGTCGGTGAGCTCTCCTGGGACGCGCACGCGCAGGGTGACGATCACACGCTGAGCCTCTCATGGACGGCCATCCGGGGGCGGCGCGGCGTGGCTTTCCTCACGTGGCCGCCGCGAGGAATACGCTCGCCCCCGCCAAAAGTTACGATAGAAACCACCGCAGCAGACCAGACCCGTAAGCACTGGCTGGTCATCAGCGCAACCGCCTCACCTCTGCCGACCCCCGGCACACGGCCAAGGAGCACTCATGACCACGCCCCAGCCCCCCGCACCCGAGCATGACCCGTTCGGCTTCCTGGGCCTGACCTACGACGACGTCCTCCTCCTCCCCGGCCCCACGGACGTCATCCCGTCCGAGGCCGACACCTCGACGCGCCTCTCGCGCTGCATCCGCCTCGGCATGCCGATCCTCTCCGCGGCCATGGACACCGTGACCGAGGCGCGCATGGCCATCAGCCTCGCCCGCCAGGGCGGCATCGGCATCCTGCACCGCAACCTCTCGATCCAGGACCAGGCCGACCAGGTCGACCAGGTCAAGCGCAGCGAGTCGGGCATGATCACCAAGCCCGTCACGGTCGGCCCGGACGCGACGCTCCAGGAGCTCGACGACCTGTGCGCCCACTACCGCGTCTCGGGCCTGCCCGTCGTGGACGGCAACCGCAAGCTCCTGGGCATCATCACGAACCGCGACATCCGCTTCGTCCCGGGCGAGCAGTTCGCCACCCGCAAGGTCCACGAGGTCATGACGCCCATGCCGCTCGTGACGGCGAAGGTCGGCGTGGGCCGGGATGAGGTCATCGGCCTCCTCGGCAAGCACCGCATCGAGAAGCTCCCCCTCGTCGACGACGACGGCATCCTCCAGGGCCTCATCACGGTCAAGGACTTCGAGAAGGCGGACCAGTACCCGAACGCGACGAAGGACGACGCCGGGCGGCTCCGCGTCGGCGCGGCCGTCGGCTTCTTCGGCGACGGCTTCGAGCGCGCCATGACGATGGTCGAGGCCGGCGTCGACGTCCTCGTCGTCGACACCGCCAACGGGCACAGCCAGGGCGTGCTCGACATGATCGCCCGGCTCAAGAGGGATCCGGCCGCGGCGCACGTGGACGTCATCGGCGGCCAGGCCGCGACCCGCGAGGGCGCCCAGGCGATCATCGACGCCGGCGCGGACGCGATCAAGGTCGGCGTCGGCCCGGGCTCGATCTGCACGACCCGCGTCGTCGCCGGCGTCGGCGTCCCGCAGATCACCGCCATCTACGAGTCCTCCAAGGCCGCCATCCCGGCGGGCGTGCCGATCATCGCCGACGGCGGCCTCCAGCACTCGGGCGACATCGGCAAGGCGATCGTGGCCGGCGCCGACTCCGTCATGCTCGGCTCGCTCCTCGCCGGCACGGCCGAGGCCCCGGGCGATCTCGTGTTCATGAACGGCAAGCAGTTCAAGTCCTACCGCGGCATGGGCTCCCTCGGGGCGATGCAGACGCGCGGGAAGAACACCTCGTACTCGAAGGACCGCTACTTCCAGGCGGACGTGCCCTCCGACGAGAAGCTCGTTCCGGAGGGCATCGAGGGCCAGGTCCCGTACCGCGGCCCGCTCTCCGCGGTGGCGCACCAGCTCGTGGGCGGCCTGCGCCAGACCATGTTCTACGTCGGCGCGCACACCATCGACGAGCTCAAGGCCAAGGGCCGGTTCGTCCGGATCACCGCCGCGGGCCTCAAGGAGAGCCACCCGCACGACATCATGATCACCGCCGAGGCGCCGAACTACCGCCGGTAGTCGGTACTCCTCCCCACACCGATCGGGGGTCACCTCCCAAGGTTGCGGGGTCACCTTCCAAGGTTGCGGGGTCACGTCTCAGGGATGCGGGGTCACGTCTCAGGGACGCGGGGTCATTGTTAGGACAATGACCCCGCAACGCAGGGAGGTGACCCTGCAACGCAGGGAGGTGACCCTGCAACGCAGGGAGGTGACCCCCCATCGCAGGGAGGTGACCCCGCAACGCAGGGCAAGCGCAGACGACGGCGGCCCCCACCTCGCGAGGTGGGGGCCGCCGTCGTGCGTCCTTCCGTGGCCGGGAAACGCCTACTTCTGCGGCAGGTGCGGGTCCACGCCGTACTTCTCGGCGAGGGCCGTGAGCACGCCGTGCGCGCCCTGGATGCTCACCGAGGTCGCGAAGACGCGGTCGTCCACCTCGAGGACCTCGCCCTTGAGCGTCGACCACAGCGGGTTCGACATGAACGCCTGCTTCTGCGCGCGGGACTTCTCGCCCTCGGCGGTGTCCTGGCCGAAGGCCGAGACGATGATCAGGCCAGCGTCCGCCGTCGGCAGCTGCTCCTGGGAGAGCTCGACGAGGATCTTCTCCTTCGAGTCCGGCTGGCCCGCCGGGCGCGCGATGCCCGCATCGGTCATGATCTCGCCGAGGAACGACGTCGAGGAGTACAGGCGCGCGGTGTCCTCGCCGGCGAAGCGGAGGTACGAGTAGGTCAGGCCCGGGTTCTTCTTCAGGATCTCCTCGCCGACGGCCTTGGCGCGGTCCTTGTACTCGGTGATGAGCTTCTCGGCGAGGTCCTTCTTGCCGAGGGCGTCGCCGAGCATGACGATGTTCTGCTTCCACGACGGGCCCGTGGAGACGGACATGATCGTCGGGGCGATCTTCTCGAGCTGGCTGTAGAGCGCCTCGTGGCGGACCTTGGCGGAGACGATGAGGTCCGGCTGCGCCTCGAGGATCTTGTCGAGGCTCGGCTCGGCGAGGGCGCCGACGTTGACGGCGTCCTTGGTCAGACCGCTCACGTCGCCGAGGTACGACGGGAAGGACTCGTCGCCCTTGCGGTAGGTCGTGTAGCCGGCGATCTCGGCGCCGAGCAGGAGCGCGGCGTCGGTGTAGCTCGCGTCGAGGGTGGCCACGCGGAGCGGCTTCTTCTCGATCGTCGTCGAGCCCATCGCATGCTCGATCGTCTTCGGGAACTGGGCGTCGGCGGCGGCGGTCGACGGCGCGGCCGCCGGGGTCTGGCCGCCGCACGCGGTGAGGGCGAGGAGGCCGAGGGCCGTGGCGGCGGCCGCCGCCACGCGAGTGAATCGGGTGCGCTTCATGGGACTCTCTGTCACAGGGGGGCAGGGATGCACGACGGCGGTGGCCCGCCATCGGGTGTCACTAAGGCAAGCCTTGCCTGAGTTTCGTCGTAGACTGTACCGGCGTGTTTCAAATACGCGCAATTCGACTTGCGTAATCCAAAGGGAGGCCAGTGGCAGCGACCCTCGTACCGCCCCGGGCACGCACCGGGACCCTGCCCCGGAGGCGCCCGCTGCTCGGGCTCGCCGTCGGCGCCGGCGTCCTCGCCGCCGCCCTCGCGCTGAGCCTCGCGATCGGCGGCCGCCCCACGAGCCTCGCCGAGCTCCTGCACGCGCTCTTCACCCCGGACGGCTCCGTCGCGGACCTCGCGATTCGCGAGCTGCGCTGGCCGCGCACCGTCAACGGCCTCGTCGTCGGGGCGTGCCTCGGCGTCGCCGGCTGCCTGAGCCAGGGGCACACGCGCAACGCCGTCGCGGACCCAGGTCTCCTGGGCATCTACCCGGGCGCCGCGCTCGCCGTCGTCGGCGGCTCGCTCGTCTTCGGCGGGGCGGGCACGACGACGTACGCCCAGGCCGCGCTCGCGTTCTGCGGGGCGGTGGTGGCCTGCGCCGTCGTGTTCGCGGTCGGGTCCGCGACCCGGCACGGCGTGACGCCTGTGACGCTCGTCCTCGCGGGCGCCGCCGTCTCGGCGCTCGCGGGCGGGTTCGTCTCCCTCATCGTGCTCAGCTCCGACGCGGCCCTCGACACGCTGCGCTTCTGGCAGCTCGGCTCCGTCGCCGTCCGCGGCGGGCTCGTGCCCCAGATGCTGCCCTTCGTCGCCGTGGGACTGGCCCTCGCCGCGGCGAACATCGGCCCGCTCAACGCCCTGGCCCTCGGGGAGGATACCGCCCGCTCGCTCGGCGTCTCGGTGGCCCGCGCACGGTTCCTCGGCCTCGCGTCCCTGGCCCTGCTGGCAGCGTGCGCCGTGACGCTCGCCGGCCCGATCGCCTTCGCCGGGCTCCTCGTGCCGCATATGGTCCGCGGCCTCGTCGGCGCCGACTACCGTTGGCAGCTGCCCGGCTGCGCCCTGCTCGGCGCGTCCCTGCTCCTGCTCGCCGACACGGCGGGGCGGGTCATTGCCCGCCCCGGCGAGCTGCCCGTCGGCGTCGTGCTCGCCGTCCTCGGCGCGCCCTTCTTCGTCCACCTGGCCCGCCGGCGCAGGCTGGTGACCCTGTGAGCGTCACGGAGCGCGAGGCCCCCAAGCGGCCGGCGCCGCCGCGGCTGCCGCGGGCGAAGCGCGCGCCGCGGCCCACGGACCCTGCCCGCCCCGCGGGTGCGGGCGGGGCGCGCGTCGTGCGCGTCGGCCCCGTCTCCGCCCTCGTCCGGCCCCGGCTCGTGGCGATCTCGGCCGCCGCCGTCGTCCTCCTCGTTGTCGCCGTCGTCGGTCACCTCATGCTCGCCGGCCGCGCCCTCTCCGCCGCCGAGGTGCTCGGGGCGCTCGCGCAGGATCCCTCCGTGCCGGCGCGCACGCAGCTCATGGTCCTCGAGTTCCGCCTGCCGCGGACCCTCGCCGGCGCCGTCGCGGGCGCGTGCCTCGCCGTCTCGGGCGCCATCACCCAGACGGTCGCGCGGAACCCGCTCGCGACCCCCGAGATCCTCGGCGTCACCTCGGGCGCCTCGGTCGGAGCCGTCGCCGTCCTCGTCCTCGCGGAGGCGGGAGCCGGCGGCGCGAGCGGCGCCGCGGCCGCCGTCGGCATGCCCGCGGCCGCCATGACCGGCGCCCTCGTCTTCGGCATCGGCGTGTTCCTGCTCGCATCCCGCCGCCGCCAGGCTGCGCTCGACTCGACCCGGCTCGTACTCGTCGGTCTGGGCGCGACGGGGCTCGCGACGAGCCTCGTCACGTGGCTCCTGACGCTCGGGGACGTCTCGAACGCCGGACAGGCCCTGACCTGGATGATGGGCTCGCTCAACGGCCGCGACTGGGAGGCGGCCCTGCCGGCGCTCGCGGCGTGTGCGCCGCTGCTCGCGACCGCCGCCTTCTCCGGACGCTGGCTCACGCTCAGCAGCTTCGACGACGACACCTCGCGCGGGCTCGGCCTCCCGCTCGGGCGCAGCCGCCCGCTCCTGCTCCTGCTCGCCGTGCTCCTCGCCGCCGTCGGCACGGTCCTCGCCGGGCCGCTCGCGTTCGTCGCGCTCGTGTGCCCGCTCGCGGCCCGCATGGTCGGGGGCACCATCGTGCCGCCGCTCGCGGTCACCGCCCTCGTCGGCGCCTCCTTCACGGTCGCGAGCGACCTCGTCGCGGGCTTCGCCCTCCCGCACGCCCTGCCCGTCGGCGTCCTGACCACCGTGGTCGGCGCCCCCGTCCTGATCGCCCTCGTGCTGCGGAGCCAGAGAAGCCAGTGGAGGAATGCATGAAGAGTACCGAGGAGACCACCCCGATCCTCGCCGCCGAGGGCCTGAGCCTCGGCTTCGACGGCCGCACCGTGGTCCACTCCCTCGACCTGGCCTTCGAGCGGGGGACCGTGACCACGGTCATCGGCCCCAACGGCTGCGGGAAGTCCACGCTCCTGCGCGGACTCGGCCGGCTCCTGCGGCCCGAGGCCGGGCGCGTGACACTCGACGGCGCCCAGATCGCCGCGATGCCCCCGCGCGCCGTCGCCTGTCGCCTCAGCGTCCTGCCGCAGACCCCGCAGGCTCCCGCCGGCCTGACCGTGGGCGAGCTCGTGGCCCGCGGCCGGCATCCGCGCCAGCGCTGGTACCAGCAGTTCACGGGCGGCGACGAGCGGGCCGTCTCCGACGCGCTCGCCGCGACGGACATCTCCGACCTCGCCGGCGTCCCGCTCGAGGACCTCTCGGGCGGCCAGCGCCAGCGCGCGTGGATCTCGATGACGCTCGCCCAGGAGACGGAGCTGCTCCTGCTCGACGAGCCCACGACCTACCTCGATCTCGCCCACCAGGTCGAGGTGCTCGAGCTCGTCCAGCGGCTCAACCGCGAGCTCGGCCGCACGGTCGTCATGGTGCTGCATGACATCTCCCTCGCCGCGCGCTACTCGGACCGGATCGTCGCGATGCGGGACGGGCGGATCGTGGCCTCCGGCACGCCCGGCGAGGTCATCACGCCGCGGCTGCTCTGGGACGTCTTCGGGCTCAAGGCCCAGGTCATCGCCGAGCCCACCGACGGCCGCCCGCACGTCGTTCCCATCGGCGGCTGCCGCGTCGTCCGCGCCGTGTCGTAGGGACATCTCAGGGGCGCACGACGGCGGCCCTCACCCGCTCGGGTGAGGTCCGCCGTCGTCTGTTCGCCTGGGGAGCTCGATTGCCTAGGCCAGCGCGAGCTTCGTGTCGTCGACCTGGAACGTCGTCGCGTAGGAGTAGTCCTCCGTGCCGAGGAAGCGCAGGGTCACCGTCTTGCCCTTGAAGGCGGAGAGGTCGAGCGTCCTGAGGACGTAGGCCGAGCCCTTGTCCTTGTTCGAGAACGTCGCGAGCGTCTTGGTCGTCAGCCCGTCGATGACCTGGACGCGGAACGTGTCGTAGGCGGTGGACGTGCCCTCATCGCTCAGGACCCGCAGGAAGAAGGACAGCGACGCGGTGCCCGTGCCCGTGGGGACGGCGACGCGCTGGTCGAGCCTGTAGCTCGTCGACCTGCCCCAGCCGTTGAGCGCGGCGTAGCCGGAGCCGCTGCGCGCCGAGGAGCCGGACTCGAAGGTGTCGCTGTAGTTCGAGGTCCACGACGTGCCGGCGGACTCGAAGCCCGGGTTGAGCAGGGAGTTGGCGGGGGTCGGCGTCGGGGTGGGGGTCGGCGTCGGGCTGGGCGCCGCCGCGCCCACCAGGGCCATCGTCGCGGTGGCGTCCGAGAGGCCGGCCCCGCAGCCGAGCGAGCACCCGGCGGGCATCGGGCGCGTGCCCTGCTTGAGCGTGGCCTCGACGTCGGCCGGCGTCATCGTGGGCCGCACGGCCTTGAGGAGCGCGGCCAGGCCGGCGACGTGCGGGGTGGCCATCGAGGTGCCCTGGAAGTACGCGTAGCCAGCGCCGGCGGGGACGGTCGTGCCGGTGTTGAGCGTCGAGAGGATCCCGCCGCCGGCCACGCGCACGTCGCCGCCGGGCGCGGTGAGGTCCACGGTCGCGCCGTAATTGGAGAAGTAGGAGAGCCCGCCGCTCGGGTTGCTCGCCGCGACGGCGACGACGCCCGCGCAGTTGGCCGGCCGCGAGGTGGCCGCGTTCTGCGCCGAGTTGCCCGCGGCCACGACGACCGTCGTGCCGCGGCTCGCCGCGCTGTTGATCGCGTTCTGGTACGTCGTGCCGCACGTCCCTGCGCCGCCGAGGCTCATGTTGATGACGTGGGCGCGGCTGGCGGTGGCCGGGACGCCCGGAACGCCGCCGCCCGAGGCCCACACGATCGCGTCCGCGATGTCCGAGAGCATGCCGCCGCACTTGGCCAGGACGCGCACCGGGACGACCTTCGCGCCGGGGGCGACGCCGGCCACCCCGGCCGCGTTGCCCGTCACCGCCGCGACCGTCCCGGCCACGTGGGTGCCGTGCCACGAGGAGTTCGCGGCCTGGCTCTGGCCGCACTCGCCGGCGGCATACCAGTCGCCCTCGTCGCGCGGGTTCGCGTCGCGGCCATTCCCGTCCCGGGCCGAGACTGCGTCGGAGACGAAGTCGTAGCCGGGGAGGATGTTCGCGTCGAGGTCGGGGTGCGCGGTGACGCCGGTGTCGAGGACGGCGACGACGGCGCCGGTGCCGGTCGTGGTGTTCCACGCGCCCGGGATGCGCTGGCCGTTGGTGCCGGTGAAGTCCCACTGCTCGGCGTAGCGGGGATCGTTCGGGGTGAGCGTCGGCTTCATGAGGGCGTCCGGCTCGACGTAGTCGACGGCGCCCGAGCCGGCGATCCCGGTCATGAAGGCCTTGGCCTCGGTGTCGTTGAGCGCGCGGTCCGTCGCGACGAGCGTCGCACCGGTGGCGAGCTGGCGGACCTCGCGGGGCGAGAGGCCGAGCTGCTGGGCGATGCGGCCCCAGGCGTTGGCGCGGGAGCTCGCGTTCGCCCCCGCCGGCCCGGGCGCGAACTGGACGATGAACTGCGAGTACTGCTGCCCGGGCAGCGCGTTCTGGACGAACGCCGTGCCGGGGGCTCCGCCGCTCGGGCCCGGCGTCGGGCTCGGGGCCGCCGTGGCCGGGGCCGCGGCGAGGGCGGCGCTGCCGACGGCGGCGGCCAGCGCGAGCGCGAGGTGGGCGCGGAACCGGCGAGGCGTGGTCCCCATGATTCTCCTGGTCTAGCGGGCGCGGCTGAGCGGCCCGGCGGGTACGGGTGCGGTGCGTTGTGTGGGTGCTTGGGCGAGGGCGGTCCGCGCCGTGGGTGGCGGCGGTCTGCTGCGCGTGATCCCAGCGTAGGATCGGCGCCCCCAGCCCCGGCGCAGGGAAGTCCGAGCATGTGCGCAGGATTCGCCCGGGCGCCCAACCCGGGTCCAGTAAGGTAGAAGCCGTGACTTACGAGATCGAGATCGGCCGCGGCAAGCGCGGGCGGCGTGCCTACTCCCTCGACGACATCGCCATCGTCCCGAATCGACGGACCCGCGACCCGCACGACGTGTCGGTCTCGTGGCAGATCGACGCCTACCGCTTCGAGATGCCCGTCATCGCCGCCCCGATGGACTCGGTCATGTCCCCGTCGACCGCGATCAGGCTCGGCCGTCTGGGTGGGCTCGGAGTGCTCGACCTCGAGGGCCTGTGGACCCGCTACGACGACCCGGAGCCGGTGCTCGAGGAGATCGCCGCGCTCGAGGGCGGCTCGTCCAGCCCCTCCGTGACCCGGCGCCTCCAGGAGATCTACTCCGAGCCCGTCCAGACCGAGCTCATCACGTCGCGCCTCGCCGAGATCCGCGCCTCGGGCGTCACCGTGGCCGGAGCGCTCACGCCCTCGGGCACCGTCCAGCACTACAAGACCGTCCTCGCGGCCGGCGTCGACCTGTTCGTCATCCGCGGAACGACCGTCTCCGCGGAGCACGTCTCCAAGACCCACGAGCCGCTGAACCTCAAGAAGTTCATCTACGAGCTCGACGTCCCGGTCATCGTCGGCGGCGCCGCCGGCTACACGCCCGCACTGCACCTCATGCGCACGGGCGCCGCGGGCGTCCTCGTTGGATTCGGCGGGGGAGCGACGACGACGACGCGCCGCGCGCTCGGCATCCACTCGCCGCTCGCCTCGGCGATCAGTGACGTCGCGGCCGCGCGCCGCGACTACATGGACGAGTCCGGGGGCCGCTACGTGCACGTCATCGCCGACGGCGGGATGGGCACCTCGGGGGCCATCGTCAAGGCGATCGCGATGGGCGCGGACGCCGTCATGCTCGGCTCCGCCCTGGCCCGCGCCGACGAGGCGCCCGGCCGCGGCTGGCACTGGGGCGCCGAGGCGCACCACCCCGAGACCCCGCGCGGCGAGCGCGTCAACGTCGGCACGGTCGGCCCCATGGAGGAGGTGCTCTTCGGCCCGGGCCACGACGCCGGCGGCACGAGCAACCTCATCGGCATGCTGCGCCGCTCGATGGCGACCACGGGCTACTCGGACCTCAAGGAGTTCCAGCGCGTCGACGTCGTCGTGTCCCCCTACGGGGGCCGCTGACCTGCCTAGACTCTCCTAGGGGCAGGTTTCACAGGGGCAGGTTTCACAGGAGCAGGTTTCACCGAGCCGAAGGGGGCCTTGCATGGCAGGGACGCTCAGCCCGGAGGGCCGCGAGGCGGCGCTCGCGCGGATGCGCGAGAGCAGCGAGCCCGGCCGCGAGCTCGACGTCCTGATCGTCGGCGGCGGGATCGTCGGTGCAGGCGCCGCGCTCGACGCCGCGACCCGCGGGCTCGACGTCGGCATCGTCGAGGCCCGGGACTGGTCGTCCGGGACGTCCTCGCGCTCGTCCAAGCTCATCCACGGCGGCCTGCGCTACCTCGAGATGCTCGACTTCGGCCTCGTGCAGGAGGCCCTCCAGGAGCGGGGGCTGCTGCTGCAGCGCATCGCTCCGCACCTCGTGCGCCCCGTGCCGTTCCTGTACCCGCTCACGCGGCGCTTCTGGGAGCGCCCGTACGTGGGCATCGGCATGATCCTCTACGACACGCTCGGTCTCACGAGCGGGCGCGGCAACGGCGTGCCGGTGCACAAGCATTTCTTCCGCCGGGGCACGCTCCGGGCCGCGCCGAGCCTGCGCGAGGACGCCATGATCGGCTCCATCCGGTACTACGACGCGCAGGTCGACGATGCGCGCATGGTGGTCTCCGTCGTCCGCACGGCTGCGCACTACGGCGCGCACGCGGCGAACCGGCTCTCCGTCGTCGACTTCCTCCGCGAGGGCGAGCGCGTCGTGGGCGCGCGCGTGAAGAACCAGGAGGACGGATCCGAGTTCCCGGTCCGCGCCAAGCAGGTCATCAACGCCACGGGCGTGTGGACCGACGAGACGCAGGCCCTCGTCACCGACCGCGGCCAGCTCCAGGTGCGCGCCTCCAAGGGCATCCACCTCGTCGTGCCCCGGGACCGCTTCCAGTCCACGGTGGGGCTCATACTGCGCACCGAGAAGTCGGTCCTGTTCGTCATCCCGTGGGGGCGGCACTGGATCATCGGCACAACGGACACGGACTGGCGCCTGGACAAGGCCCATCCCGCGGCCTCGAGCAAGGACATCGACTATGTCCTGGAGCGCGTCAACCGGGTGCTCAAGCGGCCGCTCACGCGCGAGGACGTCGAGGGTGTCTACGCGGGGCTGCGGCCGCTGCTGGCCGGGGAGAACGAGTCGACGGCGAAGCTCTCGCGGGAGCACGTCGTCGCCCACCCTGTGCCGGGGCTCGTCGTCGTCGCCGGCGGCAAGTTCACCACCTACCGCATCATGGCGCGCGACGCTGTCGACGAGGCCACGCGCGCGATGGACGAACGTGTGCCGCCGAGCTGCACGGACCGTGTCCCGCTCGTGGGGGCGGACGGCTTCCGGGCCGTGTGGAACCGGCGCCAGCGCCTCGCCGACAAGGCCGGGGTCCATGTGGCCAGGGTCGAGCACCTGCTCAACCGCTACGGCTCGCTCGCGCGCGAAGTCCTCGACCTCATCGCCGAGCGGCCCGAGCTGCGCGCGCCCCTGCCCGGCGCCGACGACTACCTCGCCGCCGAGGTCGTCTACTCGACGACCCACGAGGGCGCGCGGCATGTGCACGACATCCTCACGCGGCGCACGCGCATCTCGATCGAGGCGTGGGACCGGGGCGTCTCCGCCGTACCGGTCGTGGCGGACCTCATGGCGCCCCTGCTCGGCTGGAGCGAGGTGCAGCGGGACAAGGAGGTGGCCCACTACATCGCCCGCGTCGAGGCCGAGCGGCTGAGCCAGCAGCAGCCCGACGACGAGTCGGCGGACGCCGCGCGCATGGGTGTGGAAGACATCGTCCCGGTAAAGTAGCCGTATGCCCCTCCCCGGACCCTTCGACCGCTATGACGCCCAGCTGACGACTCCGGGCCTCGTCATCCTCGAGATGGTCGCGGAGGATCGGGTGGACGCCGCACGCCAGCTTGCCCAGCGCCTCAAGGATGCGGGCCGCGTGGACGATCTGGACGCCTTCCTCGCCGACGTCGCCTCGCGGGAGCACCAGCTCGCGACCGGCCTGCCGGGCGGGATCGGCCTCCCGCACGCGCGCAGCGAGCACGTCACCCGGCCCTCGATCGCCGTCGGCGTAGCCAAGTACGGCCACCCCCTGGACTTCGGGGCGATGGACGGCCCCGCCAACGTCGTCCTGCTCATCGCCACGCCCGCGTCCTCGTTCTCGGAGCACCTCGAGGTGCTCGCGACGCTCGCCCGGTCCCTGTCCAAGCAGGGCTTCCGCGAGTCCCTGCGCCGCGCCAACGATGCGGACATCATCGCCGAGCTCATCAACTCCTCGCTCGTGTTCGCCGACCACTAGGATCCGGGCCACCGGGCCCGTTTACGTTTTCTACAGCGTGTCGGAGTACCGTTAATGGGTGCTCCGAACCGCCCTCAAGCCCCAGTGGATCGCCGCGCTCGTCGGAGCGCTCCTGGTCTCGTGGGTGTTCGTGCTCCTGAGCCAGTGGCAGTTCTCGCGCTCCGTCTCCGAGGCGCCCCCGGCTGTACGCACGACCGAGGAGGTCCGGCCGCTCGCCGAGGTGCTCCGCCCGGGCGAGTTCTTCCCGGCATCCGCCGCCGATCAGATGGTCAGCGCCGAGGGCAGCTTCGACCCCGCGAGGCAGGTCCTCGTCCGCGACCGCCTGCAGGACGGCCGCAAGGGCTGGTGGGTCGTCGCCGCGTTCGCCGTCGACGGTGCACCCTCCGTCGGCGGGGAGGCGGGCACAGTGATCCCGGTCGCCCGCGGATGGGTGGCGGCGCCCGAGGACGCAGGCCCGCCACCGTCAGGCCCCGTGGAGCTGACCGGCAGGCTCTTGCCATCCGAGGCCCCCGAGGCTGCCAGTGACCTCGCCGCCGGCGAGGTCGCGACCCTCTCCGTGGCGCAGCTGATCAACCTGTGGGACGTGCCGAGCTACCCCGGGTTCGTCGCCGCGACGTCCGAGGTCACCCCGGACGGCGACGCGTCGGCCGCGGCCCGCGGCGGCCCCGTCGAGGCCCTCACCATCGAGCCGCAGCCGCTCGAGCAGCCGGTCAATTGGCTCAACATCTTCTACGCCGTCGAATGGGTCGTCTTCGCCGGCTTCTCGGTCTTCCTGTGGTGGCGGCTCGTCCGCGACGACTACGAGCGCACCCAGGACGCCCTCGCCGACGCGGCCGACGACGCCGCGACTGACACAGCACGCCCCGGAGATGCCGGGCCCGCACGAACCGGAGGAACACCGTGATCGATCCCCAGCCCGCCGCGGGCCGCACCGTGAGGCAGCGCCGGTTCGGCGGCACCGTCGCGCAGATCAGGACCGCGCTCAAGCTCTACCGCGTCCTGTCCTACTCGACCGGCATCATGCTCCTGCTCCTGTGCACGGAGATGATCGCCCGCTACGCGTTCGGGAAGTTCCTGTACGCCGGCGGCACCGACGCCCTCACGGGCCAGCCGTTCGGCGTCGGCCTCGCCGACGCGGAACCCGCGGGCGTGCTCGGAGGGGTGAACCTGTCGATCGCGATTCTCATCGTGCACGGGTGGATGTACGTCGTGTACCTCATGTCGACCTTCCGCCTCTGGACCCTCATGCGCTGGCCCTTCGGCCGGTTCATCCTCATGGCGCTCGGCGGCGTCGTGCCGTTCCTGAGCTTCTTCGTGGAGCGCAGGATGCACGCCGAGGCCGAGCGCGAGCTCGAGTCCCACCCCGAGGCGGGCCAGCGCTACTGAGGCGGGCGCCACACCGGCCCCGGCCAGTCGCCCGCGTTCCGGTACCCTAGACGGGTGACTACAGCTTCCCAGACCGCGGGCGTGCAGACCGCCCACAGGCCGGTGCTGGTGGTGGACTACGGTGCCCAGTATGCGCAGCTCATCGCACGGCGCGTGCGCGAGGCCAAGGTGTACTCGGAGATCGTCCCGCACACCCTGACCACTGAGCAGATCCTGGCCAAGAACCCTGCCGCCATCATCCTCTCCGGCGGCCCGTCGAGCGTCTACGCTGAGGGCGCCCCGGCCGTCGGCGCTGACCTGTTCGAGGCGGGCGTCCCGGCCTTCGGGATATGCTACGGCTTCCAGGCCATGGCCAACGCCCTCGGCGGCCGCGTGGCCCGGACCGGCCTGCGCGAGTACGGCGCCACGCTGACCACCGCCGTCGGGCAGCCGCACTCCCTGCTCGCGGGCATCCCCGCCGAGCAGAGCACGTGGATGAGCCATGGCGACTCGGTCCACGAGGCCCCCGAGGGCTTCGAGGTCCTCGCGACCACCGCCGGCGCCCCCGTGGCCGCGTTCCTCAACCGGGAGAAGGCGCTCGGCGGCGTCCAGTGGCACCCCGAGGTCCGGCACTCCCAGTTCGGCCAGAAGGTCCTCGAGAACTTCCTCTTCGACGTGGCGGGCCTCGAGCCCAACTGGACCACGGGCAACATCGTCGAGGAGCAGGTCGCGCGCATCCGCGAGCAGATCGGCGACGCCCGCGTCATCTGCGGACTGTCCGGCGGCGTCGACTCCGCCGTCGCCGCGGCGCTCGTCCAGCGCGCCGTCGGCGACCAGCTCACGTGCGTGTTCGTGGACCACGGCCTGCTCCGCGAGGGTGAGGCCGAACAGGTCGAGCGCGACTTCGTCGCCGCGACCGGGGTCAACCTCTACGTGGCCAACGAGCAGGAGCGCTTCCTGTCTGCCCTCGCGGGGGTCACGGACCCCGAGCAGAAGCGGAAGATCATCGGGCGCGAGTTCATCCGCGCATTCGAGGAGGCCGAGCGGGCGATCATCGAGAAGGCCCGCGCCGAGGGGGAGCAGATCAAGTTCCTCGTCCAGGGCACGCTCTACCCGGACGTCGTCGAGTCCGGCGGCGGCGAGGGAACGGCCAACATCAAGAGCCACCACAACGTGGGCGGCCTCCCCGAGGACCTGCGCTTCGAACTCGTCGAGCCGCTGCGTGCCCTGTTCAAGGACGAGGTCCGCGCCGTGGGGCGCCAGCTGGGCCTGCCCGAGGAGATCGTCAACCGCCAGCCGTTCCCCGGCCCCGGCCTCGGGATCCGGATCGTGGGCGAGGTAACGGCGGAGCGCCTCGATCTCCTGCGCAAGGCCGACGCGATCGGCCGCGCCGAGCTGACCGCCGCCGGCCTCGACAACGAGGTCTGGCAGATGCCCGTCGTGCTCCTTGCCGACGTCCGCAGCGTCGGCGTCCAGGGTGACGGCCGCACCTACGGCCACCCGATCGTGCTGCGGCCGGTCTCGAGCGAGGACGCCATGACGGCCGACTGGTCGCGCCTCCCGTTCGACCTGCTGGCCAGGATCTCCAACCGCATCACCAACGAGGTCGAGGGTGTCAACCGCGTCGTGCTCGACGTCACGAGCAAGCCGCCGGGAACCATCGAATGGGAGTAGCCCCGCGCCGGCGGTTCCCCTAGGGCGGCGCCGGCGGGGCTCCACGACGTCGGGACGGCCGGCACACCCGCACCGCGGGGGTGCCGGCCGTCCCTCATTTTCGACTGCCGCAGCGTTGCACGGCCCGGGTCCGAGCTGTGGCAGGCTAACCTCGAGGCTATGCCGAGATGGTCCACAGGCAGGCGAGCAGCCGCACTCGCCGACGCGGAGGAGAGCATAGACGTGTCTGAGACGAGCACAGCCGAGGCCGAGAGCCGACTCGAGGCCTGGCTGTCGTCGTTGCCCGGCGTCACCGGACCGGATACGATGCTCGGCTTCGTCCCCGGGTCCGAGGGCACGATCGAGCTCACGCACGGGCATGCCTCCGGCCTCGCCCAGCTCCTCGCCGGCCGTCGAACCCGCCTCTCGACCCTCCTGCGCGACCGCCAGGAGTACACCGTCGCCGCCCGCGCGGCGCGGAACCTCCGCGCCAAGTCCTACGAGCTCGCGAACGAGCGCGGGGTCGACGCCGGCCACCTCGCCGCGGGACTCGTCACCTGGACCTCGGCGGTCGGCGGGCGCCCCCGCCGCGTGAGCGCGCCTGTGCTGCTCGCCGCCGTCGCCCTGACCGTCCGGGCAGAGCAGGACGACTTCGAGCTCCGGCTCACCGAGCCGGCCCGCATCAACCCCGCCCTCGTCCGGCACCTCCGCACCGTCCACGGCATGGACCTGGACAAGGTCGCGATCGAGCGCATGGCCTACAGCACCGCCCGCCTCGACCCCCAGCCCGTCCTCGACCGGATCCGCACGCTCGTCGCCGGGATCCCCGGCGCCCAGGTAGAGCCCAAGCTCTTCGTCTCGACCTTCGCCGACCTCGAAGAGTCCCTCGAGGACCCTTCGATCACGGCGGCCCACCCCGTCCTCTCCGCCCTCGCGGCGGCGTCCGGAGCCGTGCACGCGGCCCCTGACCCGCTGCCTGAGCACCGCTTCCCGCCCCTGGACGACCGTGACCCCGCCGACGAGTTCCTCGTCCTCGATGCCGACCCCGAGCAGCAGCTCGTGGTCGACGCCGTCCGCGCTGGCGATTCCGTCGTCGTCGAGGCGCCTCCGGGCACAGGCCAGACCCAGACCGCGGTGAACGCCCTGGCCACGCTCGTGGAGGCGGGCCGCTCGGTGCTCGTCGTCGCGGAGCGCCGCGCGAGCCTCGGTGAGCTCCACCGCACGTGCGAGGCCCTCGGGCTGGGCTCCCTCGTCCTCGAGCTCGGGGCCGCCGCCGGTCCGGCCCAGCTGCGCCAGCAGCTCGTGCGGGCGATCGTGCGCAGCGAGAAGGCCGAGGAGCCGAGGCTCGAGGGATTGCACCGCGTGCTGCGCGAACGCCGGCATCAGCTCACGGACCACGTCGCCTCGCTCCACAACGTGCGCGAGCGCTGGGGCTGCTCTCCGTACCAGGCCATGCAGTCGCTCGCGGCACTGACCTCCCTGCACCCGGCACCCTCCACGACGGTCCGGCTCAAGCGGAGTGTGCTCGACAGCATCCGCGACCGCGGTGAGCTCACCGAGAGGCTCCGGCGCGCCGCCGAGCTCGGGAGCTTCAGCAGCGAGACCGCCGAGAGCCCGTGGCATGGCGCCCGGCTCCTGACGCGGCGCGAGACGGACGATGCGCGGGAACTCGCCGCGCGCCTCGCAGAGGAACTGCCCGCCCTCGAGGAGCGCATGCGGGCCATTGCGGACTACGCCGCGATCAGGCTCGAGAACACGGTTGGCGGGTGGGGCCGGCAAGTCGAGCTGCTCGTCGCCGTGCGCGAGAGCCTCGACAAGTTCATGCCGGACATCTTCGACCGCCCCGTGGATGACCTCATCTCCGCCACCGCCTCGTCCGCGTGGCGGCGCGAGCGCGGCATCGAGGTCACCGCGATGCAGCGCTCGCGGCTGCGCCGGGTCGCCAAGGAGTACGTGCGCCCGGGCGTGCACCTTGCCGACCTGCACAGCTCCCTCGTGCTCGTCCAGCACCAGCGCGAGCAATGGTCCGCCTACGCGACCTCCGCCCGGCACCCCTCGGTGCCGTCCGGCCTCGCCGACCTGCGGCAGGCATACCGCGCCCTCGAGAAGGGCCTCGAGCGGCTGGGCGCACACCTCTGGCCGACCCCCGCCGGCGGGCAGCTCCTGGACGCCCCGATCGAGGAGCTCACGGCCCGGCTCACCGCGCTGTCCGAGGACACGCCGGCCCTCCGAACCCTCCCGGAGCGCACCCTCCTGGCGGACCAGCTGCGCGAGCGTGGCCTGGGGGACCTCCTCGAGGACCTTGCCCGGCGGGAGACTCCGGCCACTGTCGTCGGCGCCGAGCTCGAGCTCGCCTGGTGGCAGTCGGTGCTCGAGGCCATGATCAGCGGCGACGACTACCTCGCCATGTCCGACGGCGAGCAGCTGCGCCACGCGGAGGCCGACTTCCGCCGCGCGGACCGAGCCCACATCGCGAGCGGCAGCGCACGCCTGCGCTGGAAGCTCGCCCGCGAGTGGGCCGACGGGATCGCCCGCCACCAGCGCGAGGCCGACGCGCTCCGCGGGCTCCTGAAGGACGGGCGCATCAGCCTCGTCGCCCTCGAGAAGCAGGCTCCGCGGCTCATTAGGCCGCTCGTTCCCGTGTGGACCTGCAGCCCCTACGCGCTCTCCGCGGCCCTCCCGCGCGAGCACCGATTCGACGCCGTCCTGATCCTCGACGCGGACACGATGCCGCTGCGGGCAGCCCTGCCCGCCATCGGCCGGGCGCAGCAGATCGTGGCGTTCGGCGATGCCCAGGTGGCCAACCCGCGGCCCTTCTCTGTCGGCGTGGAGGTCCGACCGGGCCAGCGGCCTGTCGCCGCCGTCGAGAGCGCCTCCACGGCGCTCGCCCGAGTCCTGCCAACGGTCGCCCTGAGGACGCTCTACCGTGCCGTGGACGAGGACCTCGGCCTGCAGCTGAGCCGGCGGTTCTACGGCGGCGCCCTGCGGCGGCTTCCCGACGGGCACTCCGTCACGGGCCTCGACCGGTCCTTCGTCGTCGAGTACCTCTCCGATGGGACGGGCCTGCCGAGCGGCGATGACGGCGGCGTCGAGTCCGTCGCGGCCGAGGTCAACCGGGTCGTCGACCTCGTGTTCGACCACGCGCAGCATCGGCCCAGGATGTCGCTCGCTGTCATCACTGCGAGCGCCCACCACGCGGGCCGGGTCGGCGAGGCCATCCGGCTGCAGATGGCCAATCATCCCGACCTCGCGGGCTTCTTCAGCGGCGGCGAGGAGCCCTTCCGGGTCGTCCACGTGGATCGGGCCGGTGGCCTCGTCCGCGACCACGTGATCTTCTCCCTCGGCTTCGGGCGCACGCCACACGGCCGTGCCATGCACCACTTCGGTCCGCTGAGCGAGCCAGGCGGCCGGCGCCGCTTCGCGCTGGCCATGAGCCGTGCACGTCGGAGCATGCACGTGCTCACCTGCTTCCAGCCCTCGGAGCTGGACGTTGCGAGGCTCAGCGAGGGCGCCGTCGACTTCTACGAGCTTCTGGACCGCGAGCTCGGCGGCAACACCGAGCTCGGCACCCGCGCCACTCGGGCCGCCGAGAGTGCCGAGGCTCTCGGCGCGGATCCCCTCGTGACTGACTTGGGGGACCGGCTCGCGTCGCGCGGGGCCCGCGTGTGGCTCCACTACGACGGCGCCGTCGACATGGCGGCGGCCATCGACCCCCTTCTGACCATGGGCCGCGAGGAGCACGAGGCCAGCATCCCCGTCGCGATCGAGTCCGACGGCACCGAGCGGTACCGCCGCCTGAGCGTGCGCGAACGGACCCGGCAGCGGCCCGAGCTGCTCGAGCGGCTCGGATGGAAGTCCGTGACGCTCTGGACCATCGAGGTGTTCACCGACCCGAGCGGGTGCGCGGACATGATCGCCCGAGACCTCGGGCTGGAGTCGCACGCCGACGAGGGCGGTTCGGCCGGCTTCCTCCAGGGTCCCCTTCTCGGAGCCGCCCACGTGGCGGAGGCGCCGGCCGGTCCGGCCGTGGCGCTCGCCTCCACGGGAGACCAGGAGCCCGGCGAGGAGGAATACACCGAACCCGGAGAGCACTATGCCGAGGGGTCGTACGAGTACGGCTCGACCGAGAACGCCGGCGCCGACGAGGGCCAGGACGGGGAAGAGGACAACATGCCGGAGCCACACGACAGCGGTCTCCGCCGCCCGCGCGGCGCGCGCCGCGTGAGTGTCCCGGGCACCGGACCGGAGTCCGCGGACGCCGCGGAGGAGCCGGTCCCCGGGCTGGACGGGCGAGACGAGGCGAGGCCGTCGTCGTCGGACGAGGAGGAGCGAGACCGCTGGATCAAGGACCAGCGGCCCCCGCACTGGGGCTGATTCCCAGGACACGACGCTCACCGGCGGCCCGCCTCGACCAGGACGAAGAAGACCTTGCCCTGGGCCGAGGCACCCGCGATCCGCTGAGCCTGCTCAGGCGATGCTGCGACGACGAGGAGCCCCTCCGCCTCCGGTGTCCCGAGCCACTGCCCGGCTGGCCTTCCACCCGAGGCCCCCGGCGTCCAGAGGACCGGGATTCGCGAGGCGAGGGTCGATCCCTCGCCTGCAGGTCCTCCGATGTCGGGACTCAGCACGAGGTCGATGAGCTGACCGGGGCTCAGGAGCTGGAGCGACGCGGCGTCGGCGACGCGAACGGGAACGGCTGCGGTGCCAGACGGCGTCCCGGCTAGGAGGCCTGGGCCGACGAGGGCGGCATCCGTGATGATCTCCCCCCGGCGCACCGCGCCGGCGATCCGCTGGCCTTCGAGCTCCGACGTGCGAGGGGAGGAGCCCCGCGGTACGGCCTCGGCAGGGAGGCGGGCGGTGGTCAGGTCGGCGGCCGCAAGCTGGGCCCCGGCGGGCAGGTCCCGGGCCGCGACGGCCACGGGGGCCATGGCGGCGGACGGAGGGGTGATCTGGTAGACGGCAACGCCGACTGCGATGCACGCGAGGGCCGCAGCGAGGGTCCGGCGGCGCCGTTCGAGGAACCTCCTGAAGGGGCTGCGGGGCGCGGCCGACCAGAGCAGGGGTGCCGGGCGCGCAGGCGCCGGCCGTGCGCGCGGAGTGCGGGCGGCCGGGGAGCGCCGCGGTGCCGCATGCAGAGGCGCGGGAAGCAGGGGAGGCTCGGGGCGGCGGAGTCGGCTCATACGGCGACGCTAGGCCGCAGCCGCCCACAGTGCGTCCCGCCGTCGTCCTATGTGGACGACGCGCTGGTGGCGATGCCTGTGGAGGGGGAGTGCGTTAGGCCGACGCGCCGGCCGCCGCGGGAGCCTTAGTCGACGCCGAGGAGGAGGAGGACGTCGCCGGAACGCTGCTCCCGCCACTGCGCGAGTCCGTGCGGTAGAACCCGCCGCCCTTGAAGACGACCCCGACGCTGTTGAACTTCTTGCGCAGGGTGCCCGAGCACTCGGGGCAGACCGTCAGGGACTCGTCGCTGAAGGACTGGACGGTCTCGAACGCGTGGTCGCAGTCCTTGCAGGCGTAGGCGTAAGTGGGCACGGTAACTCCTAGCTCAACCGGGCGGAGGACCCTCAAGACGTGCCCGCGCGCGGCATCCGTTGCCCGCGCCGCTAGCAGTCATGGCCTCCGAGTGCCAATTCTAACAGTCCGGAGCCCCGTGGCATTCCCGCCTCATTCCCGGTTGCTGCCGAGGGCGATGGCGCCCGCCGGCGTCAGGGCGGTCCCGACCCGCCGGTCCAGCGGCTCGTCCGGAACGCCGCCTTCGGCGAGCAGCTCGCCGTCGTACACCACCGCAGCCGTCGGAACCCGCACCCCGAGCGTGTCCAGCCGCGCGAGGAAGCGGTCATAGTAGCCGCCCCCCTGGCCGAGTCGCCGCCCGGCCGCGTCGAGCGCCGTCGCCGGAAGCACGATGGCGCCGAGTGGTGCGCGGCCCGCGGCTCCGTCGCCCGAGGCGACGTCAACCGCTCCGATGACCGGACCCTCCGGCTCCTGGACGGGCGCGTAGCGGCTGCGCACGAAGGCGATCCCCGGCCGCCATTCGACCCATCCGAGCTGGCTCCCGGGCAGGCACACCGGCAGGAGGACGCGGAGGCCCTCCGCGTGGAGCGACTCGAGGAGCGCGAGCGTCGGAGGCTCCGCGCCGACGCCGAGGTACGCCGTCACGGTCCCGCCCTCGGCGACGTTGGCCTGCGCCCAGGCCCTGCCGTGGGCGGCGATCCGCTCCCCGGCGGACTCGCGCTCGCGCTGGTCCATGGTGCGACGGGCAGCCCAGATGCGGGCCCGGAGGGCTGACTTGAGTTCGGCGGTTCCCACGGGCCGACTCTAGCCGTCTCCCGGCGCTGCGCGGGAGGAAACCCCCTGCGCCGGCGGGCCGTCGTATAGAGTGGCAGGGTGTCTACGAGCGCTGCAGTCAGGAAAGCCGTCATCCCCGTCGCCGGGCTCGGCACCCGATTCCTGCCGATGACGAAGGCCATGCCCAAGGAGATGCTGCCGGTCGTGGACAAGCCCGCGATCCAGTACGTGGTCGAGGAGGCCGTCGGCGTGGGCATCGACGACATCCTGATGATCACGGGGCGCAACAAGCGGGCTCTCGAGGACCACTTCGACCGCGTCCCGTCCCTCGAGGCGACGCTCGAGGAGAAGGGCGACGCGAAGAAGCTCGCCGCCATCCAGGAGTCCAGCAACCTCGGAGACATCCACTACGTCCGCCAGGGCGACCCCAAGGGCCTCGGCCATGCTGTGCTCTGCGCCGAGCGCCACGTGGGCAACGAGCCCTTCGCCGTCCTCCTCGGCGACGACCTCATTGACGAGCGAGACCCCCTCCTGGGCGAGATGATCCGCGTCCAGCAGGCGACGGGCGGCTCCGTCGTGGCGCTCATGGAGGTCGACCCCGAGCAGATCTCCTCCTACGGCTGCGCCGACGTCACGGCCGTGGAGGGCGAGGGCTTCGTGCAGGTCCATGGCCTCGTCGAGAAGCCGGATCCCGCGGACGCCCCGTCGAATCTGGCCATCATCGGCCGCTACGTCCTGCACCCGGCCGTCTTCGGCGTCCTGCACCAGACGGCGCCGGGCCGCGGCGGCGAGATCCAGCTGACGGACGCCCTTCAGGCCCTCGCCCGCCACGATGGCGAGGGCGGCGGCGTGTACGGCGTCGTGTTCCGCGGGCGCCGCTACGACACGGGCGACAAGCTCTCGTACCTCAAGGCCGTCGTCCAGCTCGCATGCGGGCGCGAGGACTTCGGCGGGGACCTGCGCTCGTGGCTCAAGGACTTTGTGGCGGACGGGGCAGAGGCCCCGGCCGCCCAGCTCTAACCTCGCATGTGGGCTTCGGGCTTCTGGCCCGTGACTCTGCACGCCGGCGACCTCACGCTCCGGCCGCTGCGCCACCGCGACAGGTCAGAGTGGATGGCCGTCCGGGCCCGGAACCGGGACTGGCTCAGCCCATGGGAGGCCTCGAACCCGCACCCCGACGCCACGCTGCCGACCTTCTGGCAGATGGTCAGCTCTCTCAAGCATCAGGCGCGGGAAGGGACGGCCCTGCCGTGGGTCATCACCCTGGCCGACCCGCGCCGTCGCAAGGCGCCCATCGTCGGGCAGCTCACTGTCTCCTCGATCATGTGGGGCTCGGCGCTCATGGCGACGCTCGGCTACTGGGTGGACCGCGAGCGTGCGGGGCAGGGCATCGCCCCGACCGCCGTCGCCCTCGCCACGGACTACTGCTTCCGCGAACTGGGGCTGCACCGCATGGAGATCAACATCCGCCCCGAGAACGCCCCGAGCCTCCGCGTCGTGGAGAAGCTGGGCTTCAGGCACGAGGGGCTCAGGCCCCGCTACCTCCACATCAACGGGGCCTGGGCCGACCATGAGTCGTTCGCGCTCACCGCCGAGGAGGTCCCCGAGGAAGGGCTGCTCGGACGCTGGCTCGCGACCCGCGGCTGACGGCGCGGGGGCCGCACGGCCCCGAGTCGGACCTTCTCCGCGACACACCGGCGCCAATGCCCGACCCGCCCCAGGGATCCTCCTACGGTTTTGACTATGGACTTCGCCCTCAGCAGCTCGACGGTGCTCGGCGCCGCTGTGCTCCTGTGGCTGCTCTGGGTCGCTCCCTATCTCCTGCGTCGCCGTCGCGCCGCGCAGCCCGCAGGTGAGGCGTCCATGCTGATGGATGGCACCGGGCAGGACTCCTCCGGCGCCGTGCCTCCCCACGCGAGTTCGGGGGAGCCCGACGGAAAGGCGTCCGACGGCGGGGCGCCCGACGCCGCGGCCGGACCCCCCGCCGCGGCCGGACCCCCCGCCGCGGCCGGACCCCCCGCCGCGGCCGGACCCCCCGCCGCGGCCCCGCTCCCGGTGGCGCGGCCAGAGCGACTGGCGGCCCCGCCGTCGTCCGCGGCAGCACCCGGAGCCGGCGCGCCCCTTCCCCCGTCCAGGAGCGGCGGGCGGAGCCTGAGGGTCCGGTGGGGCCGGCTCGCCGTGGCGGTCCTCGGGCTCGTGGCCCTCGTGGCCTGTCCCGTCACGCTCCTCCTCGTGGCCTTCGGCGGCCCGGCGGTCGTCCCCGCAGGCTGCGCCGCTGCTGCGGCGACCGCCGTCGCAGTCCTCCGTTCCCTGGCAGTGAGGGATCGCCGCCGGCGCGTGGACGCCGCCTTCGGAGCGGCGATGCGCGGCGCCCCGTCTCCTCCCGCGCCGTCCCGCCAGCCTGCGCCGAGCGAGGTGTTCGACGCCGGCTTCCCCCCCGAGCCTGCCCCTCGACCGCTGAGCCGCGAGGAACTCCGCGCGGCCGCGCTCGAGGTGGCGAAGGCATCCCAGGCGAGCGCCGAGGAGGCCGCCAAGGCAAGCGGCCAGACGGAGGAGACCTGGGAGCCGGTCGGGGTCCCCAAACCGTCCTACCTCGAGGCGGCCCGCGCCGAGCGCCCCGAGCCCGAGCCGCTCGAGGCGCCCGAGGAACCCAAGCCCTCCGCCAAGACGGCGATCAGGCCCAAAGCCGACGCGCCGGAACCCGGCACCGCCCCCGGCGTCCCGGCCCTCGCCCCGCGCCCCGCGGGCCGGCCCGCGGGCGCCCTCGGCAACCTCGACGCCGTCCTCCAGCGCCGTCGGGCCTGAGCGGCCCCTCTCGCGACGCGCGGAGGCCGCGCCGTGCCGGCGCCTCCCGCCGGGGCTAGTCTCGCTCCCATGGGTCTCCTCCTCGTGGCCGGTGGGACCGGCACCGCCGGCAGGGCCGTTGTGCGCGAGGCGACCGCCCGCGGCTGGGACGTTCGCTCGCTGAGCCGCCGGCTTCCCGCGCCGGAGGACGCGGCCGGCGGCGTCGAATACGTCATCGGGGACGCTGCGACGGGCGCTGGCCTGGCCGCGGCGCTCGAGGGCGTCGAGGTCTTCGTGGACGTTCTCGAGGGCCTCCGCGGGCGGGCACGGCGTGACTATGCCCTCGCGGGCCGTCGGCTGCTCGACGCGGCCCGGGGGTCGGGGACGGACCGTGCCGTGTCCCTCTCGATCGTCGCGGCCGACCGGTTCCCGATCGGCTTCTACCGTGCCAAGCTCGCCAAGGAGCGCGTGTACGAGGAGCACCCCCTGCCGACGACGGTGCTGCGGTGCGCCCAGTTCCATGACCTCGTCGCCGAGGTCTTCAGGGCTGGGGCGAGGTTGGGAGTCATCCCGTGCCTGCGCGGCGCCCGCCTCCAGCCGATCGACGTCCGGGACGTGGCCAAGGTCCTCCTGGACGCGGCCGCGGAGCCCGCCGGCGGCCATCTGGCGCTCACGGCCTGCGGGCCGGAGATCCGGGCCATGGCGGAGCTCGCCGAGGCCTGGAAGCATGCAGAGGGGTCCACGGCCCGGATCGTCGAGATCCCGGTCCCGGGCCGCTCCGGGCGGGTCCTCGCCGAGGGCGGGAATCTCGTGCCCGAGGCGGCCCGCGGCACCATCACGTTCGAGCAGTGGCTCGCGGAGCGGCACCAGCCGGTGCCGGGCGCGTGAGGCCCGGCGGATTTGGATTCCGGCCCCTCGCCCAGTAACGTAGATCCCGCACCGCGGGGTCTTAGCTCAGTTGGTAGAGCGCTTCGTTCGCATCGAAGAGGTCAGGGGTTCAAATCCCCTAGGCTCCACGTCTGTGCCGTGGCGCATGCGCGGCGCATGGGGAAGGCCCCCGGTCCCTCGGGACCGGGGGCTTTCTGCTGTCCAGGTGTACCCATCCCGGGGTGTCGTCCGAAGATGGCTAGAGCCAGTGCTTGCCCTTGAACACGAGGTAGAGGATGAGGCCCGAAAGCAGCATGAGCACGAGCGCGAACGGGTAGCCGGCGGTCCACTCGAGCTCCGGCATGAGACGGAAGTTCATGCCATACACGGCGGCGACGAGGCTCGGGGCGAAGAAGATGGCCGCCCACGCCGAGATCCTCTTGACCTGCTCGTTCTGGGCAGCGCTCGACTCGCTCTGCCGGTTCGCCGTGAGCGTTCCGTCGAGGACCAGGGCGTTCTGCAGGATGTCGCGGAACGAGTCGGCGCGGGAGATGAGCTGCTCGACGTGGTCGTGGACGTCGCGCAGCCTCCGCTGGAGCTCGACGTCGACGCCGTACTTGCCGAAGCCGCCCTCGAGGGCCTCGATGACGGGCCGCAGCGGGTGCAGGGCGCGCTGGAACTGGATGACCTCGCGCGCGAGCTCGTAGATGCGCCGCGAGACCGTGTGGTCGCCCGCGAAGAGCTGGTCCTCGATCTCGTCGATATCGTTCTCGAGGCCGTTGACGACGGGCCGGTAGTCGTCCACGACGCGGTCCAGGAGCGCGTAGAGCACCGCCTCGGGCCCGCAGCGCAGGAGCCCGGGATCGGCCTCGAGGCGCTTGCGCACGAGCCCGACGCCGGCAGTCTCGGCGTGCCGGATGGTCACGACGAAGTTGGGGCCCGTGAAGACGTGCAGCTCCCCAAACTCGACGGTTTCCGTCTCGTCGAGGTAGCGGGCCGGGCGGAGGACGACGAACAGCGTCTTGTCGTAGCGCTCCATCTTGGGCCGTTGGTGGGCGTGGATGGCGTCCTCGACCGCGAGGGGGTGGAGGCCGAACTCCTGGGCCACCGCGGCCATCTCGTCCTGGGACGGCCGGTACAGCCCGATCCACGCCATGCTCCCCCCGGCGGCTGCCAGCGTCTCGAACGTCTGCTCGAGGCTCTCGGGGTGCGCTGCCCTGCGGCCGTCAATGTAGACCGCGTTGTCGATGATCGTCACGGCCCCATTATGGTCGGCCCGGTCGGCTGCGCCTCAAGGGAGGTGGCCCCGCGCCGCAGGATCCCGGCCTACTCCGGGAGCGGGCCTCGGCCGGGGATCTGCTCGAAGACGAGGGTCGTCTCCGTGTGGCCGACCACGGGGTCGGTCGTGAGGTTGTCCAGGACCCAGTCGCGCAGCTCCTCGGTACTGCCGACGGCGATGTGGAGCATGTAGTCCACGGCGCCGGAGGTGTGGAAGGTCGCGAGGACTCCGGGCAGGTGCGGCACGCGGGCGGTGAAGCTGTCGATCTGGTCCCGGTCATGGGCCCGCAGGCGCACCGAGATGAGGGCCTGGACCGACCGGCCCACGGCGGCCAGGTCGACCTTGGCCTCGAAGCCCGTGATGATGCCGCGCTCCGAGAGGGCGCGCGTGCGCATGAGCGCCGTCGAGGGCGCGATGCCGACCATCTCGGCGAGCTGCTTGTTGGTCACGCGTGCGTCCTCGACGAGGGCGGCCAGGATGCGCCGGTCGACGTCGTCGAGCGGTTCGCCTCCCACGTGCCGGTGGGTCGTCGGGATGTGCGGCTGGCCCATGCTCGGCGTGCTCACGAGCGCTCCCTCCTGCTGACGCGCCTTCCGGGCGCGACCCCCATGATATGCGAGCGCCATCACGCGCGGTGCACGGCGGCGGAGGCCGCCGCCGTCGTGAGCGCCGCCGCCGCGACACAGCCCGCGAGGCCCGCCCAGCCGAGACCGTGGAACACGACGCCGCCCGCCCAGCCGAGCAGGCTGGAGCCCGCATAGTAGAAGAGGTTGTAGAGCGAGGCCGCCTGCGCCCCGCCCGTCGTCGCGAGCGCGCCGGTCCAGCCGGAGGCGATGCCGTGCGCCGCGAAGAACCCGGCCGTGAACACGACGAGGCCCGCGAGGACGACGGCGAGCGGCTCGGCCGCCATGACGATCGCCCCCGCGGCCATCGCGAGTGTGCTGGCCACGACGACGGGGCGGCGGCCGAAGCGCGCGGCGGCCCGACCGGCCAGCCCCGAGCTGAAGGTTCCGGAGAGGTAGGCGAGGAAGACGAGGCTCACAACCGCCGTCGGCAGCCCGAAGGGCGGGGCCTCGAGCCGGAAGCCGAGGTAGTTGTAGACCGCGACGAAGGCGCCCATGAGCATGAAGGCCTGCGCGTAGAGCACGAGGAGGCGCCCGCTGCGCAGCTGGGCGCCCAGCCGCCGGGCCACGTCCCCGGCGCCAGCGCGGAGCCCGCCCGCCGCAGGGGCCGGGACGAACCCGCGCGAGGGCGGGGCGAGGACGATGAACGCCGCGGCCGCCGCGGCGCCGAGGACCGACACGGCGAGGATCCCGGCGCGCCAGCCCGCCGCGTCAGCGAGCGGCCCGGCGACCAGCCGGCCGGCCAGGCCGCCGACGGTCGTGCCGGCCACGTACGTGCCTGCGGCCACGGCGGCGTGGGCCCGTCCGACCTCCTCGCTCAGGTAGGCGATCGCGACGGCGGGCACAGCCCCGAGCCCGGCGCCCTCGAGGAGGCGCAGCGCCAGGAGCACCTCGAAGGACGGCGAGAGGGGCGCGAGCAGGCCGAGCGCCGTCGCGGTGACCATCCCGATGCGCATTGCCCGCACGCGCCCGATCCGGTCCGCGGCGAAGGACCACGGCAGGACGGCGGCGGCGAGCCCGATCGTCGCGAGCGAGACCGTGAGGGCCGCGAGGGCCGGGTCGACGCCGAGTCCCGCAGAGATCCGCGGGAGGATCGCCTGGGCCGAGTAGAGCTGCGCGAAGGTCGCCACCCCGGCGCAGGCGAGGGCCGCGATGAGCCTGCGGTAGCCGCGGCTGCCCTGCGCGTGCCCGGCCCACGCGACCGGGGCGGGGGCTGTCTGCGCGGCGGCGTTCATGGGCTCCAGCGTAGGGACGCCTCAATCCATGCGTCTAATGCGTTTTCTGTGACAAAATATGCTGCAGACGCATGAATCTCCGGATAGAGCCGAACCGAGCCGACAGAGGAGCCGCCGTGCTCGAGAGCCACGCCCCCGCGCCCCTGCACTCGGACCTCGCCCGGCTCCTGCCCCTCCTGCCGGTCCTCGACGCCGTCGGGCAGACCCGGCACGTCACCGCGGCCGCCGAGCTGCTCGGGGTCCCGCAGCCGACCGTGAGCCGCGCGCTCGGCCGGGCCGCCGCCGTCGTGGGCACCGAGCTGGTCCGCAAGGAGGGCCGCGGCATCCGGCTCACGCCGGCCGCCGAGCAGCTCCTGCCCGCCGTGCGCGCGGCCCTCGACGAGCTGCAGCGGGGGCTCGACGCCGTGCACGAGCGCGCCCAGCAGGCCCGCGGGATCGTGCGGCTGAGCTTCCAGATGACCTTCGGCGAGGCCGCAGTGCCCGTGTTCGTGAGCGGTTTCCGCGCGAGGCACCCGGAGGCGCGCTTCGAGCTCCTCCAGGGGTCGCGGCAGAGCTGCCTCGACGCGCTCGCGGAGGGAAGGGTGGACCTCTCGATCGTCTCGCCCCGCCCCGAGCCGACGCGGTCCCTCGAGAGCGCCGTGCTGCACGTCCAGCCCGTGCGGCTCGCCGTCCCCGCGGGGCACCGGCTCGCGCGGCGGCGCCGGGTGCGCCTGGCCGAGGCCGCGGGGGAGCCGTTCGTGGCCCTCGAGCGCGGCTTCGGGATGCGCAGCATCCTCGACCGGCTCGGCCGCGACGCCGGATTCTCCCCGGACATCGCGTTCTCGGGGCAGGACACCCGCACGCTCCTGGGCCTCGTCTCCGCGGGCCTGGGCGTCGCCGTCGTGCCCCCGTCCAGCGAGGGCCACGCCGCCGCGCACGGGTCGCGCCTGGGCTGGGTGGAGCTCGAGCTCGAGGACCCGGGGGCGACCCGGGAGATCGGCCTCGTGTGGCCGCGCGGGATCGGCGAGCCGCCGCAGGTGAGGATGTTCCGCGAGCATGTCCTGGGCCTCGACCCCGGCACCCTCGCCGGCGCCTTCGGTGGCTAGCCGCGCTCTTCCCGGGCCGCAGCCCGAACACGGCGCGGGCCTCCCCACGGCGGGCGGCGCCCGCCTAGGGTGGGGGCCATGGCTACCGCACCGCGCATCCCGCTCGCCTCAGGGAACTCCATCCCGCAGATCGGCCTCGGCACGTGGCCGCTGGACGACGCCGGGGCCGCCGACGTCGTCTCGCTCGCCTTCGGCCTCGGCTACCGGCACGTCGACACGGCCGAGAACTACGGCAACGAGGCCGGCGTGGGCGAGGGCATCCGGCGCTCGGGCGTCCCGCGCGAGGAGGCCTTCGTCGCCACGAAGTTCAACCGTCGGTGGCACAGCGTCGACGGCGTGCGCTCGGCGTGGGAGAACAGCGTCCGCCGGCTCGGGCTCGAGTACCTCGACCTCTTCCTCGTCCACTGGCCCAACCCGGACCAGGACACGTACGTGCAGGCTTGGGAGGGCCTCATCACGCTGCGCGAGGAGGGGAAGGTGCGCTCGATCGGGGTCTCCAACTTCACCCCGGCCCACCTCGACCGGATCATCGACGCGACCGGCGTCGCGCCGGACGTCGACCAGATCCAGCTGAGCCCCTACTGGGTCCAGGCCGGGCCCCGCGCCGCCCACCGTGAGCGCGGCATCGTCACGGAGGCGTACACCCCGATCGGCCGGGGCACAGACCTCCTGGCGGCGCCCGCCGTCGTCGCCGCGGCCGAGGCGCATGGGGTCACGCCCGCCCAGGCCGTGCTGCGGTGGCACACCCAGCAGGGCCTCGTGGCCATCCCCAAGTCCTCCGACCCGCGGCGTCTCGCGCAGAACCTCGACGTGTTCGGCTTCGACCTGACGGAGGCCGAGATCGCGGCGATCGACGCCCTCGACGGATCCGGCCCCGAGCAGGCGGATCCGGACGCGTTTGGCCACTGAGCCCTGCGGGGCGTCCCCGTCCGGCTGCTCACCCCGCGAAGCGCGCCACCGTCTCCGCCGCCGGCTCGTCGCGGGCGGCCCGCCACGCCGTCCCGGCCCACAGGTTCGTGCGCGAGGGGTCGCCGGCAGCGACCGACGCCGCACGCAGCGGCGCCGTGAGGTGATGGATGACGGGGTAGGCTGCCGGGGCGTCCGGGAACCGGCGCATGAAGCCGTTCTCGAGCCCGCGCGCCCACTTGCCCGAGAACGCGCGCGTCGGGGCCGTGCGCTCGAACTCGTCGGAGGCGAGGGCGGCCCGATGCACGGGGTTGGTCCCCGCCTCCGGGGTGCGCAGGAACGCGGTGCCGAGCTGCACCGCCTCCGCGCCGGCGGCGCGGGCCGCGGCGGCGTCCTCGGGGGTGCCGATCCCGCCGGCCGCCACGATCGGGAGGACGACGGCGGCGCGCACCGCCGCGACGAGGTCGGCGAGAGTGCCCTCCCACGCGGGCAGGTCGAGGAACGCGCCGCTGTGGCCGCCCGCGTCGGGGTGCTGGACGACGACGGCGTCGGCCCCGAGCTCGGCGGCCGCCCGGGCCTCGTCCGGGCCGGTGACGGTCTGGAGCACGAGCGTCCCCGCGCGGCGCAGCGCCGCGACGGCGTCCGCGGCCGGCAGCCCGAACGTGAACGAGACCGCGGCCGGGGCCCGCTCGGTCAGGAGCGCGAGCTTCGCCGGGTACGCGTCGTCGTCGTCCCAGCGCGGCTCCGGCAACGCGGCGCCCACGGCGCGCGCCTCCCCGGCGAGGCGCTCGCGGTAGGCCAGTACGGCCGCGCGGTCCACCTCCGCGGTGCTCGGCACGAACAGGTTCACGCCGTAGGCCGCCGCCCCCATCGCGTCCAGCACATCCAACTCACCCTCGAGCGCTGCGGGGGACTTGAGGCCGCCCGCGAGGAAGCCGAGACCCCCCGCCCGGCCCGCCGCGTGGGCGAGCTCCGGCCTGCTCGGCCCGCCCGCCATGGGCGCCGCCACGACCCCTGCCGGTCCTGCCCATCCCTCCATGCCGTTCCTCCTCGGGCGTCTGTGTGCCGTGCCCCGCCGGGGCCCTGGTCAGTACTCTAGGTGGCGTGACTCAGAGCCCAGGCGCCCCGGCGTCCCCAGCAGGCCCCGGCAGCGCGCGTCCCCTCGTCGGCCTGGACATCGGCGGGACCAAGACCAGGGGCATCAAGGTCGTCGGCGGCGAGGTCGTCGCCGACCTCGAGGTCGGCAGCGCGAACGTGCAGAACGTGAGCCGGGAGACGGCGGCGGCGAACCTCGCCGAGCTGTTCGCGAGGCTCGACGCCGCCGACGCCGACCAGGTCTTCGCCGGTGCCGGCGGGATCGACACCGACGCCGACGCCGAGGCCCTTGCGGCCCTCATCCGACCCCACGTCCCCGCCGCGCAGGTCACGGTGGTCCACGACTCGCGCCTCCTGCTCGCGGCGGGCAGGGCTGCGACGGGGGTCGCGGTCATCGCCGGGACGGGCTCGGTCGCGTGGGGAACGAACGGCGACGAGGAGGCCCGGGCCGGCGGCTGGGGCTACCTCCTCGGCGACGAGGGCAGCGGCTACTGGCTCGGCCGCGAGGCGGTGCGCTACAGCCTGCACCGCATGAACCTCGGCCTCGAGCCGGATGCGCTCACGCAGGCCCTCCTCGACAGCACAGGCCTTGCCGAGCCCAACGAGCTCATCGCGCACTTCCACTCCGACGCGACGGACCGGCGCTACTGGGCCCAGCGCTCGCGGGTCGTGACCGAGGCCGCCGAGGCCGGCCACGCCGGCGCCCGGTTCATGGTGGACCAGGCCGCGCACGACCTCGCGCGGATGGCCGCGCAGGTCGCCCGCCAGCTGGGGATCGACGGACCGGTGATCCTCGGCAGCGGGCTCGGGATGCATGTTCGGCGCCTCCAGGACGGTTTCCGGGCCTCGCTCGCGGAGCAGGGGGTCGAGGACGTCCGGGTCCTGGACCGCGACCCGATCTTCGGCGCCGTCGAGCTCGCGGCCCGCTGATAGGCTCGCACGAGCACCCGGCAGCGGCGCACGTCCACGGGTCTGCCAGGGCGCACGAGGCCATCGAGGTGCGGGCGGACGTCCCACGCCCACCGCGCTCGAGGAAGGAACACCATGAGCCACGCACGACCCGTGCCGCGCCGCCGGGCGCTCACCCTGTTCGCCAGCCTAGCCGCGGGGGCCGTCTCGCTGGGCCTCGCCGGCTGCGGGGCCAGCTCCGACCCGCTCTCGAGCCCCGCGGGGAGCGGCACGGCCATGGCCGGGAAGGAGCTCGTGATCGGCTGGGGGGACGTCCCCGAGAGCCAGATCCTCGCCGAGGTGTACGCGGGTGCGCTCAATGCCGCAGGGATCACCGCGTCGACGAAGCCCACCATCGGCTCTCGCGAGGTGTACGTCAAGACCGTCCAGGACGGCTCGATCGACGTCGTGCCCGACTACACGGGCAGCCTCCTGCTGTCCCTGGACCCGGCTGCCACCGAGGCCTCCGCCGACGAGATCGCCAAGGCGCTGCCCAAGCGACTGCCGGAGGGGATCGCCATCCTCGAGCCCGCCAAGGCGGAGAACAAGGACGCCCTCGTCGTCACGCGTGCGACGGCGGCCAAGTATGAGCTCACGAGCATCGAGGATCTGGCCAAGGTGTGCTCCGAGCTCGTCATCGGGGCGCCCGCCACGTTCGCCGAGCGGGCCCACGGCCTGCCGGGCCTTAAGGAGAAGTACGGCTGCGAGCCCAAGAAGCTCGAGCCGTTCGCCGACCGTGGACTCATTCTCAAGGCCCTCCTGACCGACCAGGTGCAGGTCGCCGACTTCGGCACGGCGACGCCGTCGATCGCCGACAACGACCTCGTCGTGCTCGAGGACCCGAAGGACAACTTCATCGCCCAGCAGGTCGTCCCGCTCGTGCATAGCTCGACGCTCCCGGACGCGGCGCGCAGCGTGCTCAACGACGTTTCGCGCAAGCTCACGACCGACGACCTCATGAACCTCAACCGGGCCGTGAGCGGGAACCAGAAGCAGAGCCATGCGGACGCCGCGAAGGCCTGGCTCAAGGAGAAGGGCCTCGCCTCCTAGGCCCCGGCGCCGGCCACGGGGTGTGAGCGGAATCTCGCCGGGAGTCGCTCGAACCCTGTGGCATATTTGGACAATGGCCCAGTTCACGCAGTCCTCCAAGCTCCACAACGTCCTCTACGACATTCGCGGACCGATCCTGGAGGCTGCCCACCAGATGGAGGCCGAGGGCCACCGGATCCTCAAGCTGAACATCGGCAACCCGGCGCCGTTCGGCTTCGAGGCGCCGGACGCGATCCTCGTGGACATGATTCGGCACCTGCCGCACGCGCAGGGCTACAGCGACTCGCGCGGCATCTTCTCCGCCCGCACCGCGGTCTCGCAGTACTACCAGACCCGCGGGATCCAGAACATCCACGTGGACGACATCTACCTCGGCAACGGCGTCTCCGAGCTCATCACGATGTCCCTCATGGCGCTGCTCGAGCCCGGCGACGAGATCCTCATCCCGAGCCCCGACTACCCTCTGTGGACGGCGTCGGTCTCGCTCGCGGGCGGCCACGCGGTGCACTACCTGTGCGACGAAGAGCTCGACTGGGAGCCGGACCTGGACGACCTCGAGTCGAAGATCACGCCCCGGACCAAGGGCATCGTCGTGATCAACCCGAACAACCCGACTGGGGCGCTCTACTCCGACTCGACGCTGCGCCGGATCGTCGAGCTCGCCGAGAGGCACGGGCTCATCGTCTTCGCCGACGAGATCTACGAGAAGATCCTCTACGACGGGGCCACGCACACCAACATGGCCGCCTTCACGGGCGAGGACGTGCTCTGCCTGACCTTCTCGGGCCTGTCCAAGGCCTACCGGGTCTGCGGCTACCGGGCCGGGTGGATGGCCATCTCGGGACCCAAGCAGGCCGCGGCCGACTACCTCGAGGGGATCAACCTCCTGGCCAACATGCGCCTCTGCGCGAACGTGCCTGCGCAGCACGCGATCCAGACCGCGCTCGGCGGGTACCAGAGCATCAACGACCTCATCCTGCCCGGCGGGCGGCTGCTCGAGCAGCGCAACAAGGCCTACACCATGCTCAACGCGATCCCCGGCGTCTCGACGCGCCAGGCCAAGGGCGCGCTCTACCTCTTCCCTAGGCTCGACCCGGAGGTGTACGAGATCCGGGACGATGAGAAGTTCGTCCTGGACCTGCTGCGTGAGCAGAAGATCCTCGTCTCCCACGGGCGGGCGTTCAACTGGCCCGCCCCGGATCACTTCAGGATGGTCACCCTCCCGGCGGTGGCCGACATCGAGGAGGCCATCGGACGCATGGCCGATTTCCTCGCCCGCTACAAGGGTAATTAGGAAGGCAGAGCGCAGAGGTCCGGCACCGTGCTGGGCCCGAGAGCGGGGTGCCATGGCTGCGAAGGGGTTCGACGGCGATCTCGAGGAACTGCTCCGCGTCCGCGAGGGGTTCCACCTCGCGGGCGTGGACCCGGGGTCCACGCCCGGGTACCGCGGGGGCAAGTCCGGCGGCGAGGCGCTCTTGGCAGAGCAGGACCTCGTGCTCGCGGAGCTTCAGGAGCGGCTCTACGCGGCGGGCCGAGACGGGGACGCGCCGTCTCTCCTGCTCATCCTCCAGGCCATGGACACGGCCGGGAAGGGCGGGATTGTGAGCCATGTCGTGGGCGGCGTGGACGTCCAGGGGGTCAAGCTCAAGGCGTTCAAGGCGCCCACTGACGAGGAGAAGGCCCACGACTTCCTGTGGCGGGTCGAGCGCGAGCTGCCCGAGGCGGGCATGCTCGGCGTCTTCGACCGCTCGCACTACGAGGACGTGCTGATCCACCGCGTCCACGGCTGGGCCGACGCCGCGGAGATCGAGCGGCGCTACGGGGCCATCCGCGACTTCGAGGAGCGCCTCGCGTCCGGCGGTACGAGGCTCGTGAAGGTCATGCTCAACATCTCCAAGGACGAGCAGAAGGAGCGCCTCCTCGCGCGGCTCGACGACCCGATCAAACGCTGGAAGTACAACCCCGGCGACGTCGACGAGCGGCTCCTCTGGGACGAGTACATGGACGCCTACCAGCGGGTCTTCGAGGAGACGGCCACGGAGAGCGCGCCGTGGTACGTCGTCCCGGCCAACAAGAAGTGGTACGCGCGCATCGCGGTCCAGCAGCTGCTCATCAGCGCGCTCGGGGACATTGCCCCCGACTGGCCCGAGCCCACCTACGGCGTCGAGCACGAGCGCGCCCGGGTCGCCGCAAGCTGAGGCGCGGACCCGGGGAGGCGCTAAGGCCGGTCCGTGCCGGAACCCTGGCCGCCGCCAGGGGCGCCGTGCCCGTTCCCGGCCATCGCGTTGCCGCCTGAACCTGCCGGGCCGGCGTTCGCGGGCTGCTCGCGCGCGGCATCCAGCCGGCGGCGCGCGCCCTCTAGCCAGTCCTCGCAGCGCTGGGCGAGCGCCTCGCCCCGTTCCCAGAGGGCGAGCGACTCCTCGAGGCTCACGCCGCCGGCCTCGAGCCGGGACACGACCGCGACGAGCTGCTCGCGCGCGTCCTCGTAGGAGAGGCCGTCGAGGTCCTCCGTTCGTGCCGGGCGGGACTCGGGTGCTTCAGCCATGGATGGCTCCTTCCTCGTGGTTCTCGGCGTCCGTGCGCGCCCCTGCCGCTGCGGGCCGCGGTCCCTCGGACCGCGCGGCCAGCTCGCCGCGCGCGAGCCGCAGCCGCAGGGCCGTCCCGGCCGGCGCGATCGCCGGGTCCTGGACGACGGCGCCGGGGTGGGCCGGGGTCCCGGGGACCCCCTCGGCGAGCTGGACGACGGCGTAGCCGCGGTCGAGCGTCTGCTGCGGCGACAGGGCGCGCACCTGCGCGCGCAGGTGGGAGACGGCGTCGAGCCCGCGGACGACGCCGGCGCTCACCGCCGCGTGCGAGCGGCCCCGCAGGCGCTCGAGCTCCTCGTGCCGGACCTCAACCATCGCCTCGGGCGCCGCGAGCGACGGCCGGCTGCGGATCGCCGCGATCCTGTCCGACTCGCGCTCGACGAGCAGACGGATCTGCCGCTCGAGCCGCTCGCGGCACTGCCGCACCCGTGCGAGCTCCTCGGAGACCTCCGGGACGATCCGCTTGGCCGCGTCCGTGGGCGTCGAGGCGCGCAGATCGGCCACGTCATCGAGGATGGGACGGTCGGCCTCGTGGCCGATGGCGCTCACGACCGGCGTGGTGGCGTCCGCGACGGCCCGGACGAGGGCCTCGTTGCTGAACGGCAGGAGATCCTCGAGCGAGCCCCCGCCGCGCGCGATCACGATGACGTCCACCTCGGGGCGCGCGTCGAGCTCCCGGAGCGCGGCCATGACCTCCGAGACGGCGTTCGCCCCCTGGACCGCCACCTCGCGGATCTCGAAGCACACGGCGGGCCAGCGCAGCGACGCGTTGCGCAGCACATCCTTCTTCGCGTCCGAGTCCCGGCCCGTGATGAGGCCCACGCAGTGCGGGAGCAGCGGAAGCCGGCGCTTGCGGGAGTCCGCGAAGAGCCCCTCGCTGCCGAGGGCCTGGCGCAGGCGCTCGACGCGGGCGAGCAGGTCCCCGAGCCCCACGGGACGCATGTCCCGCACCGCCATGGTGAGCCGGCCGGTCTTGAGCCACATCTCCGGCTTGACGAGCGCCACGACGCGGGATCCGCGCTCGACCGGCTCTCGGAGCCGGGCCATGACCATGCCCCACGCCGACGCGGGCAGCGAGATCTCCTGGTCGACATCGCGCAGCGTCAGGTAGGCCGTTCCGCCGCGGCGGTTCAGCTCGATCACCTGGCCCTCGATCCAGACCTGCGGCGCCCGCTCGATGTGCTCCTTGAGCTTGCGGGAGAGGACATGCAGCGGCCACGGGTTGTCGGGGGTCGTGTCCGCCGCGCGCGCGGGCAGCGACGAGGGGCCGGGTCCCTCGGGGTCTGGTCCCTCTGTGCCTGATCCCGCGGTGTCTGGTCCCCCGGTGTCTGATCCCGGGTCTGGTCCTTCCATCTCTGCCACCATAGTTCAGGACTATCACGCGGCACCGACACTCCACGGGCCGCCCGCGAGGCCCCGGCTAGGATGGACGGGTTGCCGACCCCCGGGAAGTCCATGCGCACCGTCCTCTCCGCCCTCTCCGTGCTGCTCGCCGTCGTGCTCGCCGCCGTGGCCGTCCCCGCCCTGTGGGTCGAGCGGAACATCGTCGACGAGTCCGGGTTCGTCCGCCTCTTCTCGCCGCTGCGCGAGGACCGGGGGCTCTTCGACGCGCTCGGGGCCTCGATCGCCGCCACGGCCGTCTCGGCGTCGAACGTCCCAGAGCGGCTCCAGCCGGCCGCGCAGGAGCTCGCCGCGGGCATCGTGGACGGAATCACCCGGGATGCCCGCTTCCCCGCGGCCTGGGACGAGACCCTGCGCGAGAGCCACGCCGCGAACTTCGCCCCGGATGCCCCGGCGGACGCCGTGAGCCTCGAGCTGCGGCCGCTCGCGGACCTCGTGCTCGCGCGCGTCGGCGAGTCGCTCGGCGTCGACCTCCCCGAGTCCGGGGGCCTCGCGGTCCAAGCTGGCTCAGCGCAGCAGCGCGCCGCCCTCACCGCCGCCCAGGACGCCGCCGCACTCTCGGGGCCGCTGTGCGCCGGCGCGGCGCTCTCACTCGTGCTCGGTCTGCTCGCCGCACGACGGCGGGGCGTCGCCCTCGCGTGGGCGGGCCTCGGCCTGCTCGTCACTGCGGCGGTGCTGGGCGCGGGGACGTTCCTCGTCTCCTCGCTCGCGGGCGCACAGGCAGGTTCGGGGACAGTCTCCACCGTGTTCGCCCAGCGGGCGGGGCAGCTCGTCGCGGACGGCTTCGCGCCATGGAACGCGGCGCTCGCGCTGGTCGGTGCGGCGCTCTTCGTGATCGGGGGCATCCTCGGGGCCCGGCGGAGGCGGCGCCTCGCACGCCGGTAGCATGGACGCATGACCTCCTCTCCCATCGCCCTTTCCATGCCCACGGTCCCGCGGCGCCGCCGCACGCCCGAGGACGTGGCGCAGGCCGCCCCGGTCGCGGGGGAGAAGAAGGTCCTGCTCGCGGCCCCGCGCGGCTACTGCGCGGGAGTTGACCGGGCCGTCATCGCCGTCGAGAAGGCCCTCGAGCACTACGGCCCCCCGGTGTACGTGCGCAAGCAGATCGTGCACAACCGGCACGTCGTCGAGACCCTCGAAGAGCGCGGGGCGATCTTCGTGGACGAGACCGACGAGGTCCCCGAGGGCGCCCTCGTGGTGTTCTCCGCACACGGGGTGAGCCCCGCCGTCGTCAACTCCGCCGCCGACCGCGGCCTGCGCACGATCGACGCGACGTGCCCGCTCGTGACCAAGGTCCACCGCGAGGCGGTCCGCTTCGCCAAGAGCGACTACGAGATCCTGCTCATCGGCCACGAGGGCCACGAGGAGGTCGAGGGCACGTACGGCGAGGCGCCTGAGCACACGCAGATCGTGAACTCGCCTGAGGAGGCGGACACGATCCAGGTCAAGGACCCGGACCGGCTCATCTGGCTGTCCCAGACCACCCTCTCCGTGGACGAGACCATGGAGACCGTCCGCCGGCTGCGCGAGCGCTTCCCGAACCTCCAGGACCCGCCGAGCGACGACATCTGCTACGCGACGAGCAACCGGCAGGCGGCGATCAAGAAGATCGCCCCCCAGGCGGATCTCGTGATCGTGGTCGGCTCCTCGAACTCCTCGAACTCGGTCCGGCTCGTCGAGGTCGCCCTCGAGTACGGCGCCAAGGCCGCGTACCGCGTCGACTTCGCGAACGAGGTCGACGAATCCTGGTTCGAGGGGGTCACGACCGTGGGCGTGACCTCCGGCGCCTCCGTGCCCGAGGTGCTCGTCCAGGACGTCCTGCGCCTCGCCTCCGAGTACGGCTACGGCACTGTGGAGGAGGTTGTCACCGCCGAGGAGGACATTCTCTTCTCCCTGCCCAAGGAGCTCCGGGCCACCCTCAAGGACGCCGGCGACGCGAGCCGCGGCCTCGGCGGCCGGGGCCAGCGCCCCCGCGGCTGATGCTCCCCACCCCGGGGTGGAGTCCTGGGACGTCGAGATGGGGTCCTGGGGCGCCGAGGTGGGGTCCTGGGGCGCCGAAATGGGGTGCTGAGACGCCGAAATGGGGTCCTGGGGCGCCGAAATGGGGTGCTGGGACCGCGAGGTCGTCCTGTGGAACTGCTGGGGGCCATAGATCGCTGAGGTGGGGTCCCGGGACCGCGATCGCGCGTCCAAGGGCAGCCCGCAGCGCGACGGATGCAGCGCGCGAGCCCGGTTCTGGACGGCGGTGGGCCAGCACCGGGAGGCCAGCGCCTGAAGCGCCTCATCCTGCGGCGCTATCCGGACAGCGAGTGGTGTGAAGAGGCGTCCCTTCCGATACGTCCTTGTCCTGCTGCCCGGTTGGGAGTGGGAGCAGGACAAGGTTCGGTCAGGCGGAGTCGCGCAGCTCAGGCGGAGTCGCGCAGCTCTCCATCGAGGCCCTCGACGCCCCCCGAGAGCCGCCGCCCCGCGAGCCCGCTGTCCCTGAGCTGCTGCTCGTCGAGGAGTTCGCCCGCACTCAACACCCGTGGGGTCGACTCGAGCGGGGGCACCTCCGGGAGGGCGTCGGCCGAGGCAGGGTCGAGGGCACCGATCCGCCGGGCCGTGGGCAGCACGCGGGACTCGAGGGTGCCGACGAAGCTGTTGTACCGCTCGACCGAGGTCTTCAGCGACGCCCCCAGCTTGGCCACGTGGCCGCCCATCGTGCCGAGCCGGCCGTACAGCTGCTGGGAGAGCTCGAAGAGCTCGCGCGCGTTCTCCGTCAGCAGTTCCTGCCGCCAGCCGAAGGCCACGCCCTTGAGCAGGGCCATGAGCGTCGCCGGGGACGCGAGGGCCACGTTGCGGGCGAAGGCGTGGTCGAGGAGCCCCGCATCCGTGCGCAGCGCCTCCGCGAGGAAGGACTCTGCCGGGAGAAAGCACACGACGAGCTCGGGGCTCGCCCCGACCGCCTCCCAGTACTTCTTGGACCCGAGCGCGTCCACGTGGGCGCGCAGCGCCTTGGCGTGCTCGGCGAGGTGCCGCTCGCGCAGGGCCGTCCCGGCGGGGCTCGCATCCTGGGCGTGCTCCTGCGCCTTGAGGTACGCGCCCAGGGGCACTTTCGAGTCGACGACGATCCGCTTCCCGCCGGGCAGGGAGACCACAAGGTCGGGCCGGACTCCGCCGGCCTCACCGTTCGCGGAGACCTGCTCCGTGAAGTCCACGCGCTCGAGCATCCCGGCAGCCTCGACAACCCGCCGCAGCTGGACCTCGCCCCATGTGCCGCGCGAGGCGTTGTTGGCCAGCGCCGCCGTGAGTGCGTGCGCCGTGGTCAGGAGGGCGGCGTCGGATTCGCGCGCCGCTTGGAGCTGCTGCGCGATCTGCCCGTACTGCTCGACCCTGTCGCGCTCGAGCAGCGCCACCTGCCGCTGGACGGCCCCGAGCTTCTCTGCCACGGGGGCGAGGGCGTGCAGGACGGTGTTCTCCTGCTCGTCGAGCGAGGTCAGCGCCGCGTTCTGCCGCGCGAGCAGGTCCCGCTCCGCGCTCGCGGCAGCGAGCTGCGCCTCCGCCGACGCGAGGCGGGATTGCAGCGCGGGCAGCCCCGCGCCGTCGTGCGCGGCCCGGCGCCGCTCCCACACCGCACCGGCCAGCGCGCCCACAACGAGCGCGAGCAGGGCCACGAGCACCACCACGAGAATCTGTGTTCCGTCCATGGCCCCACCCTCGCACGGCCGTCCGACAATCCTCGCGACGGTATGATGGATGACCGTGGCTCTCACTATCGGTATCGTCGGTCTCCCCAACGTCGGCAAGTCGACGCTCTTCAACGCCCTGACCCGGAACCAGGTCCTCGCGGCGAACTACCCCTTCGCGACGATCGAGCCGAACGTCGGCGTCGTGAGCCTGCCCGACCCGCGCCTCGGCCAGCTCGCGGAGATCTTCGGCTCCCAGCGCGTCCTGCCCGCGACCGTCTCCTTCGTCGACATCGCCGGCATCGTCAAGGGCGCCTCCGAGGGCGAGGGCCTCGGCAACCAGTTCCTGGCGAACATCCGCGAGGCGCAGGCCATCGCCCAGGTGGTCCGCGTCTTCGACGACCCGGACGTCGTGCATGTCGATGGGCGGGTCGACCCGAACGCCGACATCGAGATCATCCACACCGAGCTCATCCTCGCCGACCTCCAGACGATCGAGAAGGCACTCCCGCGCGTCGAGAAGGAAGTGAAGATCAAGAAGCGTGACGCCGCCGAGCTCGCGGCCATTCAGGCCGCGCAGAAGGTCCTCGAGCGAGGCGTCACCATCATCTCGGCGGTCGAGAGCGACAAGCTCGATATGGCGTCCCTCAAGGAGCTCGGCCTTCTCACGGCGAAGCCGTTCATCTACGTCTTCAACTGCGATGAGGGCGTGCTCGGCAGCCCGGAGAAGCAGGCCGAGCTGCGGGAGCTCGTCGCCCCCGCGGACTGCGTCTTCCTCGACGCGAAGCTCGAGGCCGACCTCGTGGAGCTCTCCGAGGAGGAGGCCCGCGAGTTGCTCGAGATGAACGGGCAGGACGAGTCCGGCCTCGACCAGCTGGCCCGCGTCGGCTTCCACACCCTCGGCCTCCAGACCTACCTCACCGCCGGGCCCAAGGAGGCCCGCGCGTGGACGATCCGCCAGGGCGACACCGCCCCCCAGGCCGCGGGCGTGATCCACTCGGACTTCCAGCGCGGCTTCATCAAGGCCGAGGTCGTGCACTTCGGCGACCTCGTCGACGCCGGCTCGATGGCCGAGGCGAAGGCCCGCGGCAAGGTCCGCATCGAGGGCAAGGACTACGTCATGACCGACGGCGACGTGGTGGAGTTCCGCTTCAACGTCTGACGCGTGGCGGGCTCCGCACCGCCCGTTGCTGCGTGCGCACTTGATCACCTCATGGCGAGGATCGTTATTAGAGAACCGAGGAACGCCGGGAGAGCCAGCAGGGCGATCACGCCGAGAACGGCACGCCCAGCCCACCGCGGCACGCTGGTTCGGCGTCCAGGAGGCGTGGCGAGGGCTGCCACCACTTGGACGAGTGCCCCGAGGATCAGCAGTACCCCAGCCGGAAAGTAGACGATGGCAGCGAGCAGGGGCAGGTAGGCCGGAAGGGTCCGGGAGGAGAGGGCAGGGACCCGGTGGCTGGCCCACCTCGCCGCGGCTACGACGAGGGAGCCGCCGACGAGGGCGAGGACCGTGAAGAGCAGCACCGCCAGCCAGTTCGGTCCCAGTATGGCGAAGTCAATGTTGCTGCTGTCCAGCGTGCCTGATATGACCAGCAGGAACAGACCGAGGACGGGTCCTGTCCACCAGCCGGACGGCAGCCAGTGGCGCGCCCTAGCTTGGGGGTTTGTCACCCCTAGTAGCCGCCCCTGTCGCATTCGGCCGTGAGTCCCTGGCCGCGCGTCCACGAGGTCCTCGATGTCCCCCGACCGCGCCGCCTGTGCGACGGTCTGGGCCTGCTCGCGCCATGCTGTGAGCGTGCTGGGCAGGGCGGCCGCGAGCTTCACGGTGGAGGCCCGGTACGGCCTCGCCGCCGTGCCGTAAGGGTCATCGGCGGACACCCAATGGGGTGCGGCCGCGGCTTCCGCGGCATGGCGCGCCGGTTCCCCACGGCTGACTGTGGACAGGACCAGCAGGCCGCGCGCGGAGAGGCACGGCGATGAGCGCCACGGCCCAGCGCACCATGTGGGGTGGGCAGAGCGGATCGGAGCGGATACGGTTCAGGCGCCGACCGCAGGGGCATGCCCGTGCCCGAAGTCCAGAGCGCCCCACGCCTCCCGCAGCATGAGGCCGCCGACGAGGGCCCACGCCAGCGCGGCGGGCACGGCAAAGAGCACGGCCGCGGTCTCGGTGTTGAATAGGGGGAGCACTACGCTCGTCACTGTGGCCGCGATCCCTGCCCACCTGGGCACGACACGAGTGACGAGGGCGTGGACGCCACCAACGACGAGGCCAATCCACATGCCCGTGAATCCGGCGAAGCCAAACACCCACCATCCCCACGACTCGCTTGCGGTTCCCGCCAAAAGGACGCTGAAGGCGGTCAGGGACGCCACTCCCGCTGCAACCAAGGCCGCGGCAGTGATCGCAGCCCAGTAACTACGGCCCTTCGCCCGCGCCAAGACAGCAAGTCCGAGGAGACCGATGATGGCGAGGAGGATTGAGGACACAGCGAGGGCGGCAACCATGGGCGTGGTGACTCTGTACACTCCCGGGCTCCCCTTGGGGGCGAGGGACTCCATGTACGCCGCCGCGGCGCCGAGTAGGCCGCCGAGGAGGGCTGCTGCGCCGCCCATGGCGGCTAGAGTTGCTGATCTTTTGCTCGTGTGGTGGGTGTTCGCGTGGGTTGTCATGATGACGAACCTCATTCTTTGGGGCGTACAGATGGCGCCCATGTGGGCGCAATGCGGTGTACCCCCAGCAGGCCTTCCGCAGGATGCGAGCGACTGATCCCAGACCGCTTCAAGTTATAACTCCAGCGTCTGGACTGACACAACGGACCGATCAGTCTCGTTGCCGACTTCGTTCCGGCCAAGATGATGACATAGACATGGAGTTCCGCTCCAACGTTTAGTCCCGGCTGTCTCCGGCCGGCGGCGGCGGCGTGCATGGTTGACCACGGCCGCCGCTCGTCGGAAGGTTGGTGGCGTGGGCATCACACCAGCGGGCCGGTCCTTGGCGATGCGGCTCGTCGGGGTCGGGGTGCCCGAGGACCTGGCCCTCGTGTTCGCCGAGGCGAGCACGAGCCCGGTGGGGGAGCGCACGGGGGACGCCGCTGGCTGCGTTCTGGAACCGTCCGGTGCCCTCCAGGCCGTCCGGCACCTGGAGGAGCAGCTGGCCGGCGGCGTGCAGCCCCTCGGCAGGGTGTTCACGCTGCTGGGCGTAGCCGCTCTGCTCTTCGGCGCTGAGGAGGGCTCCCGCATCGTGCTGCACCACATGCCCGCGGCCGTGAAGGCCCTGCAGGAGATGGCCGACGAGCCCGAGGACGCGCCACGCGAGGACTCGCTGCTCGCGTCCGCCGCGCGGGCGGAGCCGCTGATGCTCAAGGCCGCGCTGGAGCAGGCCGCCTCGTCGGATCCCCACTACGACCATCAGCTCTACATGGACGAGTCCGTCCTGCTGCCAGGGTTCGTCGTGGCCGAGCGGGACGGTGCGGAGCCGGTCGAGCTGAGCGGGGCCCTCGTGACCACCCCGCGGGAGATGATCTTCGTGCTCAGCGATGCGGTCCTGTCGGAGGCCACGGCGAGGCTGATCCCCGAGGGGCTGCTCGCGCACGGCACCCTGAGCTTCCGCCTCGAGGAGCTCACGGCTGTGACGTTCTACCTGCCCGACGCCTTCGCCGACGTGGGGGAGGCCTCGCGAGTGGACTTCGGGCCGTCCCCGGATGACGACGTGCACGCGTACTTCGTGCTCGAGGGCCACCGCCAGCTGAGCGTGCGCCTGCTGTACGCCCGGTGGCCCGCCAGCAGGCAGGAGGGCCTGAGGCGGCGGCTCGCCGCCGTCGTGGAGCGCGTGGGGGACGCCCTCGCCGCCTGAGCTAGGCTGGCAGCGACCTGCCGCGCCGGCGCGGCAGCCACGAGGGGGAAGGCGGACCAGCATGGCCTCGACCGATGAGCGCCGCGCTGTGGGCGACGAGCGGCTCGACGACCTCGAACGCTGGTGGCGCGCGGCCAACTACCTGTCCGTCGGCCAGATCTACCTCCGCGACAACCCACTCCTGCGCCGGCCGCTCGAGGCCGGGCACGTCAAGACGCGCCTCCTCGGCCACTGGGGAACGACCCCCGGCCTGAACTTCGTCTACGCCCACCTCAACCGCGCGATCGTCGAGCGCGACCAGCCGATGCTCTTCGTCACCGGGCCGGGCCACGGCGGCCCCGCGAACGTCGCGAACGCCTACCTCGAGGGCACCTACGCCGAGGTCTACACGCGCTTCGCCGACGACGAGGACTCCCTGCGCGAGCTCTTTCGCCAGTTCTCCTACCCGGGCGGCATCCCGAGCCACGCGGCGCCGGAGACCCCCGGCTCGATCAGCGAGGGCGGCGAGCTCGGCTACTCGCTCGCCCACGCCTTCGGGGCCGCCTTCGACAACCCGGACCTCGTCGTCGCGTGCGTCGTGGGCGACGGCGAGGCCGAGACAGGTCCCCTCGCGGGCAGCTGGCAGTCCACCGCCTTCCTCGACCCCGTGCACGACGGCGCCGTCCTCCCGGTCCTGCACCTCAACGGCTACAAGATCGCCAACCCCACGGTCCTCGCCCGCCGTCCCGAGTCGCAGGTCCGCGCCTACTTCGAGGGCCTCGGCTGGGCCCCACGCTTCGTGACCGTCGCCGACCCCGAGGACCACCCCGCTGCGCACCGGGCCTTCGCCGCGGCCCTCGACGACTGCCTCGACGAGATCGGCGCCATCCAGCGCCGCGCGCGCGCCGCCGCGGAGCGGCCCGCGGGGGAGGCCGTGGAGCTCTGGCCCATGATCGTGCTCCGCTCGCCCAAGGGCTGGACCGGCCCCGCCGAGGTGGACGGCTCGCCGGTCGAGGGGACGTGGCGGGCGCATCAGGTCCCGCTCGGCGGCATCCACGAGCACCCGGACCACCTCGCCCTCCTCGAGGAGTGGCTGCGCTCGTATCGCCCCGAGGAACTCTTCACGGACGACGGCGCGCGCTCGCCGGAGCTGGGCCGGCTCGCCCCGCGCGGCGACCGCCGGATGAGCGCGTCGCCGCACGCGAACGGCGGCCGGCTCCTGGCCGACCTGAGGCTCCCCGACGCGACGGCGCACATGCTCCCGGTGGAGGCGCCCGGCGTCGTCCGCGAGAGCGCGAACCTCGGCGGGTGGCTGGGCGAGGTGATCCGGGCCAACCCGGAGACCTTCCGGCTCTTCGGCCCCGACGAGACCGCGTCGAACCGTCTCCAGTCCGTCTACGAGGCCACGGACAAGGTCTGGCAGGAGCGCATCGAGGACGTCGACGAGCACCTCGCACGGGCGGGGCGGGTCATGGAGGTCCTGAGCGAGCACCTGTGCCAGGGCTGGCTCGAGGGCTACCTCCTCACCGGCAGACACGGAGTGCTGACCTCGTACGAGGCGTTCGTGCACATCGTCGACTCGATGTTCAACCAGCACGCGAAGTGGCTCAAGGTGCACCGCCAGCTCCCGTGGCGCATGCCGGTCGCGTCGCTGACCTACCTGCTCTCGAGCCACGTGTGGCAGCAGGACCACAACGGCTTCTCGCATCAGGATCCCGGGTTCATCGACCACGTGGTCAACAAGAAGGCCGAGGTCGTGCGGGTGTACCTGCCGGTGGACGCGAACACCCTCATGGCGACGATGGACCACTGCCTGCGCAGCCGGGACTACGTCAATGTCGTCGTCGCGGGCAAGGCCCCGGCCCTGCAGTGGCTCGGTCCGGAGGAGGCCCGGCTACACTGCGCCCGGGGCCTCGGGGTCTGGGACTTCGCCGGCAGCGAGGTCCCGGGCGAGGAACCCGACGTCGTGCTCGGCTGCGCGGGGGACGTGCCCGCTCTCGAGGCCGTCGCGGCGGCGCAGCTGCTGCGCCGGGACCTCCCAGAGCTGAGGGTCAGGGTCGTGAACGTCGTGGACCTCATGCGGCTCCAGGACGAGCGCCAGCACCCGCACGGGCTGCCCGACCGCGAGTTCGACGCGCTCTTCACGACGGACAGGCCGGTCATCTTCGCCTACCACGGCTACCCCTGGCTCATCCACCGTCTCGCCTACCGGCGCACGAACCACGCCAACCTGCACGTGCGCGGCTACATCGAGGAGGGTACGACCACGACTCCGTTCGACATGGCGATGCTCAACCGGATCGACAGGTTCCACCTCGCGATCGACGTGATCGACCGCGTGCCCGGGCTCGCGGTGCGCGGCGCTTCGGTCCGGCAGCGCTACGAGGACGCCGTCGCGAGGGCCCGGGCCCACACCCGGGAGCACGGCGAGGATCCAGCGGACATCCGCGACTGGACCCTCGAGAGGCCATGAGATGACCCTTTCGCGCCGGTGAAGAACTGATTGGCGACGGCGCGCTACCGCCGCGTATCGTCCGCATCCGCCGAGAGGAGGTGATTGGGAACGTCCGGTCGCACATCGCTCCATTCCCGCGCAAGGAGCTGGACCTGAAAGATATGTTGCATCTCGATAACGACGACGATCTGAAACGGAACTTTCGTAGCCAGTGGGCGCCCTCCGCGTCTAGGCTTTCGACCATGTGAGGCGGGCCACGACTTCCTTGGGGGGAGGGGCCGTCTGGCCGGGACCAATCCCGGCACCATCACACACAAGGAAATGAGGAGGCGGAATGCGTTTCGGGCGTATTTCCAAGGCGATCGGGCTCGCGGCGGCGGCGGCACTCGCACTCAGCGCCTGCGCGACCCAGGGCCCGGGGCAGGGGACCAGCCCCACCGGCCAGGCCAGCGCCAAGCAGGGCGGCACAGTCACCATCGCGGAGGTCAACGGCTTCAGCAGCTTCAATCCCGGCACCGCAGACGGCAACTCGGACGTCAACGGCCACATCGGCTACGCGACGCACTCGAACTTCATCTACATCGACAACAAACTGAACATCGTCAGGAACGAGAAGTTCGGCACGTACGAGAAGGTCTCCGACGATCCGCTCACGGTCAAGTACACGGTGAACGAGGGCGTGAAGTGGTCCGACGGGACCCAGGTCTCGGCCGCCGACCTCCTGCTCACGTGGGCCTCCGGCTCTGCCTTCTACGACGACGCCAAGAAGGACCCGAACACTGGCGACATCGTCAGCGGCACCGTGTACTTCACGACGGCGGCAGACACGTCCGGCCTCAACCTCACAGAGTTCCCCGAGCTGGGCGCCGACGGCCGTTCGCTCACGATCAAGTACTCGAAGCCGTTCGCGGACTGGGAGCTGGCCTTCGGCACCCCGGGCAACGGCGGCGTCGACATCCCCGCCCACGTCGTGGCCAGCAAGGCAGGCCTCAGCGACACCGACGCGCTCGTCGACCTCCTCAAGGGCATCAAGCGCGGCGACCCGGAGGCGCAGTTCCCCGCCAACGAGACCCTCAAGAAGGTCGCCGAGGTCTGGAACACCGCCTTCGACACGAAGACCCTCCCCGCGGACACGAGCCTTTTCCTCTCCAACGGCCCGTTCGTGGTCAAGGACATCGTCCCCGAGCAGTCGCTGACCCTCGTGCGGAACAAGGACTACACATGGGGCCCGGTGCCCCACGTCGACGAGGTCGTCGTCCGCGTCATCGGCCAGGCCCCCGCCCAGGTCCAGGCCCTCAAGAACGGCGAGGTCGACATCATCGCCCCCCAGGCCTCGGCCGACACGGTCGAGCAGATCAAGGCCGTCCCGGGGGCCACGCTCCTCGAGGGCAAGCAGCTCTCCTACGACCACCTTGACCTCAACTTCTCCGGCGTCTTCGCTGACAAGGACGTGCGCACGGCGTTCATGCTGACCGTCCCGCGCAAGGACATCGTCGACAAGCTCCAGAGGAAGATCGATCCCGAGGCCGCGCCGCTCGACTCGCAGCTCTTCGTGCCGGACCAGGCCGCCTATGCCCAGTCCGTCAAGGACAACGGCTCCTCGGCCTACCAGGACGTGGACATCGACAAGGCCAAACAGCTCCTCAACGGCAAAGAGCCCGAGGTCCGCATCTTGTACAACAAGGACAACCCGAACCGCGTCGACTCGTTCTCGCTCATCCGGGAGTCGGCCGCCCAGGCGGGCTTCAAGGTCGTCGACGGCGGCCTGGGCGCCTCCGACTGGAGCAAGGCACTCGGCAACGGCACCTATGACGCGGCGGTCTTCGGCTGGATCAACTCGGGCGTCGGCGTGACTGGCACGCCGCAGATCTTCAAGACGGGCTCCGGCTCGAACTTCAACGGCTTCTCCGACACCGAGGCGGACAAGCTCATGGACGAGCTCGTGCTGACGACCGACAAGGCCAAGCAGGACGAGCTCCAGCAGAAGATCGACAAGAGGATCTGGGACAGCAGCTACGGCCTGCCCCTGTTCCAGTCACTGGACATCAAGGCCTACTCGGACAAGGTCGACGGTGTGAAGCAGATGGCCAACCAGACGGGCGCCTGGTGGAACATCTGGGAGTGGTCGGTCAAGTAGTCCGCCGGGCTCGACCATACGAAGCGCCGGGGCTGAGCGTCATGGCCCCGGCGCTTCCGGCGTTCGCCGCACCTTCTTAACGACCCACGAGGTACAGACCCACCATGGTGACCTACGTTGTCAGGCGACTCATCGCGGCCGCCTTCATCCTCCTCGGCGCCTCCTTCCTGGTCTACAACCTGACGGCGATCTCTGGAGACCCCCTTGAGGAGTTCCGGGCCAGCAGCGCCCCGAACGCGGCCCAGCTCATGCAGGCCCGCAGCGAGCTCCTCGACCTCGGCACGCCCGCCCCGATCCGGTATTTCAAATGGCTCGGCGGCGCGGCCCAGTGCCTCGTGCCCTTCGCCGCCAGATGCGACCTCGGGAAGAGCATCTCCGGCCAGCCCATCACGGAGGCCCTCGGCATTGCGCTCGTCCAGACGCTCACGCTCGTGACGGCGGCGACGGTCCTCGCAATCCTCATGGGCATCGCCCTCGGCATCGTCACGGCCCTGCGGCAGTACAGCGCGCTCGACTACGGCGTGACGTTCATGGCCTTCCTCTTCTTCTCGCTGCCGATCTTCTGGGTCGCCGTCCTGCTCAAGGAGTACGGCGCCATCGGCTTCAACAACTTCCTGCGCGAGCCCGAGATCCCTTGGTACGTCGCGGCCGGCATCGGCGCCGTCGTCGGCCTCGCCGCCAGCATGGCGGTGGGCGGCGAGCCCAAGCGGCGCGCGATCATCGGCGGCGGCGGCTTCGCGTTCGTGACCGCGCTGCTCATCCTTGCCTCGGTCACGCGCTGGTTCCGCTACCCCGGCCTCGGCCTCGCCGTCATCCTCCTCGCCGGCGTCGGCCTCGCGTTCGCCGTGGCGGTCCTCGTGGCCGGGCTGAACAACAGGCGCGCGCTCTACTCCGGGCTGGCCGCCGTCGCCGTCGGGCTCGTCGCCTACTTCCCGGTCCAGGGGCTGCTCAACCTCGCGACCCCCCTCATGATCCTCATCCTCGGGATCCTGACAGTCCTGGTCGGCATCGGGGTCGGCTGGGCGTTCGGCGGCTACGACCGCGGCCAGAACATGCGCGTCGGCGGCATCATGGCCTTCCTCGTCGGCGGCATGATCGTCCTCGACCGCTTCCTGCAGGCCTGGCCGGCCTACTTCGACAACGGCAAGATCCGCGGGCGCCCGATCGCAACGATCGGCGCGCAGACGCCCAACCTCGAGGGCGACTTCTGGATCAGAGGCATCGACTCGTTCACTCACCTCATCCTGCCGACGGTCGCGCTCATCCTCGTCTCGCTCGCGAGCTACACGCGGTTCACGCGCTCGTCGATGCTCGAGGTCATGAACATGGACTACATCCGCACGGCCCGCGCGAAGGGCGTGAGCGAGCGCGCCGTCGTCATGCGCCACGCGTTCCGCAACGCGCTCATCCCGATCGCGACCGTCGTGGCCTTCGACATCGGCGCCCTCATCGGCGGCGCCGTCATCACGGAGACCGTGTTCGGCGTGCGGGGCATGGGCTTCATGTTCCTCGACGGGATCTTCCACGTGGACCCCAACCCCGTCATGGGCGTCTTCCTGTGCGTCGCCGTCACCGCCATGGCGTTCAATCTCATGGCCGACCTCGCCTACTCGGCCCTCGATCCGCGCGTAAGGGTGAAGTGACATGTCCCAGCCAACCCCGCAGAACGAGCTGATCGCCGAGCGCGAGATCCTCGCCGAGCGCCCCGCCGCCGTCGCGCCGGCGGCCGGCGAGGCCAGGGGCCTGAGCCAGGGGCAGATCGTCCGCCGGCGCTTCTTCGGCCACACCGGGGCGCTCATCGGCCTTGTCGCGTTCGGGGCGATCGTCCTGCTCTCCTTCACGGCCGTCGGATGGGGGCCGATCCCGGGCTGGTGGAGGTTCAACCATGAGCAGGTCAGCCCGCTGGTCAACGACGGCCAGCCCACGCTCACGCTGTGGCCCCTCGCGGGCGGGGAGCACCCCTTCGGCCAGGACCGGATCGGCCGTGACCTCTTCGCCATGACGATGCGCGGGACACAGCAGTCCATCACCGTCATGTTCCTGATCGGGCTCGTGGCGGGCTTCATCGGTGTCGTCGTCGGCTCCCTCGCGGGCTACTTCCGCGGCTGGATGGAGACGGTGCTCATGCGGCTCACCGACGTCGTCATCATCATCCCCGCCCTGCTCCTCGCTGCCGTCATGTCCCGCACCGCCGGCCGGCGCGACGAGGGCAGCTGGTTCAGTTCCTTCGCCGCGGACAACGGAGTCGTGGTCCTGGGCATCTTCCTCGGCCTCGTGCTGTGGGTGGGCCTCGCGCGCCTCGTGCGTGGCGAGTTCCTCACGCTGCGCGAGCGCGAGTTCGTCGACGCCGCGCGGATCTCGGGGGCGTCCAACCTGCGGATCATCTTCAAGCACATCCTGCCCAACGCCGTGGGCGTCGTGATCGTCAACGTCACGCTCACGATGAGCGCCGCCATCCTCCTCGAGACCGCGCTGAGCTACCTCGGCGTGGGCGTCAAGGCGCCGGACACGTCCCTGGGCCTGCTCATCTCGCAGAACCAGGAGGCGTTCTCGACGAGGCCCTGGCTGTTCTGGTGGCCTGGCCTGTTCATCGTGCTCATCTGCCTCAGCATCAACTTCATCGGCGACGGCCTGCGCGACGCGTTCGACCCGCGGCAGAAGAAGTTCAACGCCAAGCGGGCCGTGGCGCGGGAGAGGTCCACGACGGCGGGTATCGCGGCGGCGGGGGCGACGACGGCGGTCGCCGCCCCAGGAGTCGCCGGCACCACCGCGGGCGGAGACACCCCCGCGGGATCCGTGACCCCGGAGGGGCCCACGGGCGGCCCGGAGGGACAGGGCTGATGCCCGGGCTCTGTGTGCCGGGGATCGGCGCGTCAGGCCACGCTGAGCGTGACCACGGTCGCCGCTGCGAGCACGAGCGTCCCCACGAGCTCGGGCCACGCGGTGCGCTTCGCGATGGGCGTCTCGCGGGTGCGGCCCGCATGGGCGAGTCCGGAGGCGAGGGCGTCCGCCCAGCGGGTGCGCACGAGGGCTGCCGCCTGCCCGGAGTCCGTATGCCTGAGGTCGCCCGGCCGGACGGAGCGCGCCGGGCCGTAGGTGGTTTCCGGCAGCCCGTCGAGGTGCTCGGGCCGCGCGTTGCGGGCGCCCCAGACCCCGGGGGCCGGCGCGGCCCAGGCCGTGAAGCGGCCGTGATCCGTGATGAGCGTGAGGGCATACTTCGTGTCGACGTGCGCGAGGGCATCCCACGGGACCCCCACGCTGCGGAACGGATTGCGCAGCTCGACCCCGGCGTCGCTCACGAGGACCCCGGGGCGCCAGAACAGCACCCAGCCGCCCGCGGCGAGCAGCGCGAGCGGCGCGGCGAAGCGCAGCCCCGCGAGGCCCGCCGTCGTGAGCGTGACGGCGAGCCCGAACCCGGCCATGCCCCAGGTGAGCCACGCGAGCGCGCGGCTGCTGCGCGCGGTGAACGACTCGATGCGGCCGGTGTGGCTCAGGGCATGCATGCCCCCATGAAACAGGATTCGCCCGGGTACGGGAAACGCTGCCAACGCGGCTGTACCCCGACAGCGGCGACGCACGGGAGGACGGTGTGACGATGGCGGAGAACCTCGGATGGGCGGGCGGCCCGCGGCGGCGAGCGGCCGGGAGCGGTGCGGGGCAGCGGATCGGTGCCCCTCTCGTGAAGGGCGAGCCGGTGCTCGAGGTCCGCGGCCTGAGCGTGGACTTCGGCGTCGAGAAGGAGTGGATCCCGGCCGCGATCGGTCTCGACTACGAGGTCCGGGCGGGCGAGGTCCTCGCGATCGTCGGCGAGTCCGGGTCCGGCAAGTCGGCGAGCTCGATGGCCCTCCTGGGCCTGCTGCCCTCCAACAGCCGTGTGTCGGGGAGCGTGCGCCTCGCGGGCCAGGAGCTCCTCGGCCGGGACCAGAGCCGCGTCCGGCAGGCGCGCGGCAAGGATGTCGCCGTGATCTTCCAGGAGCCCATGACGGCGCTCAACCCGGTGTACACGATCGGGAACCAGATCGTAGAGACTGTCCGGCTGCACAACGAGGTCTCGCCGGACGAGGCGAAGGAGCGGGCCCTGCGGATGCTCGAGCTCGTCGAGCTGCCTGACCCCGGGAAGGCGTTCAGGTCCTACCCGCACCAGCTCTCCGGGGGCCAGCGCCAGCGCGCCATGATCGCCCAGTCGCTCTCCTGCGACCCCAAGCTGCTCATCGCGGACGAGCCGACGACGGCCCTCGACGTGACCGTTCAGGCCGAGATCCTCGACCTCATGCGCCACCTCAAGGACAAGCTGAACTCGGCGGTCATCCTCATCACGCACGACATGGGCGTCGTCGCGGACCTCGCCGACCGGATCGCCGTCATGCGCAGGGGAGTCATCGTCGAGACGGGCACGGCGGAGCAGGTCTTCGCCGCGCCCCGGCACGAGTACACGCAGGCCCTCCTCGCCGCCGTCCCGCACCTCGGGCAGGGCAGCGAGGCCGACGCCGACGTCGACATCACCGCCGCGCTCGCCTCGGTGACCGGCGTCGAGCTCGAGGCGGTCGACGCCGACGAGCTGGCCGCGCGGGAGCGCGAGAACGAGTCGGCACTCGCCGCCATCAAGGCCGCGCAGGGGAGGCAGGGGACGCCGGTGCTCGAGCTGCGCGACGTCGCGATCGAGTACCCCAGGCAGGGGCGCGTGCCCGCGTTCCGTGCCGTCGAGGGCGCGAGCCTCACGGTCTACCCCGGGCAGGTCGTGGGGCTCGTGGGCGAGTCGGGCTCGGGCAAGACGACGATCGGCCGGGCCGCCGTCGGCTTGCTCGACGTCGCCGAGGGCTCGCTCAAGCTCGTGGGCACTGAGATCTCGGGCCTCAGGCGGAACTCGCGTGAGCTGCACGCGCTGCGGCGGAGCGTCGGGATGGTGTTCCAGGACCCGTCGTCGTCCCTCAACCCGCGGCTGCCGATCGGCGAGTCGATCGGCGAGCCCATGCACCTCGCGGGCGTCGCGAAGGGGGCGGCCCTGCAGCAGCGCGTCGAGACGCTCCTCGACCAGGTCGAGCTTCCGCGCTCGTACCGCAACCGCTACCCGCATGAGCTCTCCGGCGGGCAGAAGCAGCGCGTCGGGATCGCGCGGGCGCTCGCCCTCGAGCCCAAGCTGATGGTGGCCGACGAGCCGACCTCCGCCCTCGACGTCTCTGTCCAAGCCAAGGTCCTCGAGCTCTTCCAGGGACTCCAGCGGGAGCTCGGCTTCGCGTGCCTCTTCGTCACGCACGACCTGGCCGTCGTGGACGTCCTCGCCGACCACATCTGCGTCATGCAGCATGGGCGCATTGTCGAGCAGGGCCTGCGCGATGCGATCCTGCGGAACCCACAGGAGCCCTACACCCAGCGACTCCTCGCGGCCGTCCCGCTGCCCGACCCGCAGAAGCAGCGCGAGCGCCGGGAGCTGCGCGAGCTGCTCGCTGCGAGCGGCATCGAGTGACCGCGCGGCGTAAATCGCACCTTATACCAAATCAGATCACGTTTTGGCAAATTTTTCCTTCACTATTCCGAATTGTGACTAGGCTGTCAGCTAGTGGGCTGCGTTACAGGGCCAAGCGCTGTCGTTGCCCCCGGGCTCCTGCGTCGGGCCGGGGTCCGCACCATCAGCTAAGGAGGATTCGGGATGCGTCACTCGCGCATTTCCAAGGCCTTGGGCGCAGCAGCGGCCCTCGCGCTTGCCGTGAGCGCATGCGCCCCTGGGGGTGGGACACCGGGCGGCACCGAGGCGCCGGTCGACCCCAACAAGGTCATCTCGGCCTACAGCAACGAGCCCCAGAACCCGCTCCTGCCGGCCAACACGAACGAGGTCTACGGCGGCCGCGTCGTCGAGCTCCTCTTCGAGGGCCTGCGGGCCTACGACCCCAACGGAAAGCCGGTCAACGCGCTCGCGGAGAGCATAGAGACGACCGACTCGCAGCACTGGACCATCAAGGTCAAGCAGGGCGCCACGTTCACCAACGGTGAGGCCATCACCGCCAAGACCTTCGTGGACTCGTGGAACTTCGCCGCGCTGAGCACCAACCTCCAGAACAACAGCTTCTTCTTCGAGTCCATCGAGGGCTACCCGGAGGTCAGTGCCGTCACCAAGACGACCGATGCGGAAGGGAAGACGACCAGCACTCCGGCGCCGACGGCGCAGACCATGTCGGGGCTCGTCGCCAAGGACGACCAGACCCTCGAGGTGACGCTGCTCCAGCCCGAGGCCGACTGGTCCCTCCGGCTCGGCTACTCGGCCTTCTACCCGCTTCCGTCGGCGGCCCTCGCGGACCCGAAGGCGTATGGCGAGAACCCGGTCGGCAACGGCCCGTACATGATGGCCAAAGAGACCGGTTCGTGGGTCCATGACCAGTCGATCTCCCTCGTGAAGAATCCTGACTACGAGGGTCCCCGAAAGGCCAAGAACGGGGGCGTGACGTTCAAGTTCTACACGGACCCCGGCCCTGCCTACACCGACCTCCAGGCCGACAACCTCGACGTGTCCGACGTCCTGCCGTCGAACGCGCTCAAGACGTACACGACGGACTTCCCCGACCGGAACGCGACCAAGCCGACCGCCACGAACTCGACCCTGAACATCCCGGGCTACAACCCGAACTTCCAGGGCGAGGCTGGCAAGCTCCGGCGTCAGGCGCTCTCGCACGCCATCAACCGCGAGGAGATCGCCAAGGTGGTCTTCAACGGGACCCGCACACCGGCCAAGGCGTACGTTCCGCCGGTCATCGAGGGGTTCAAGGCGGATGTCCCCGGCAGCGAAGTCCTCACCTACGACCCGGCCAAGGCCAAGGACCTATGGGCCCAGGCCGAGGCGATCCAGCCGTACGACGCCTCCAAGCCGATCCTGATCGCCTCGAACACGGATGGCGGCAACAAGGAATGGGTCGACGCGGTGTCCAACAACTTCAAGAACAACCTGGGCATCCAAGCGGAGATCCAGCCGTTCGCGAAGTTCGCCGAGGTGCTCGACCTGCGCAAGACGCAGAGCCTCGTCAGCCTCACGCGCGCCGGATGGCAGGGCGACTACCCGTCGATGTACAACTTCCTGGGTCCCGTCTGGGCCACCGACGCCTCGTCGAACTACGAGAAGTACTCGAACCCTGAATTCGACAGGCTCCTGAGGGAGGGCCTCACCTCCGACACCACGGAAGGGGCCAACGCCAAGTTCAACCAGGCCCAGGAAATCCTCTTCGAGGATCTCCCCGGGCTCCCGCTGTGGGACCAGAACCGGGCTATCGTCTGGAGCAACAACGTGATCAAGGCCGAGACCGGCTGGAACGGCGCGATCCGCTACTTCGACATCGAGGCGAAGTGACGCGGTGCTGACGTCCTCCATCGCGGCGGAGGGCCCGGCCACGTGCCGGGCCCTCGGTCGCTCGCCCAGGGAAGGCTCAGTCTGATGGCAGGCCACTGTGCCCGGAGCGCACGAGCGCAGCGATGATCCGCTACATCGTCCGTAGGCTCCTGCAGGTGATTCCGGTGTTCCTCGGAACCACGCTCCTCGTCTACTTCATGGTCTTCGCGCTGCCGGGGGACCCGATCGCGGCGCTCTTCGGCGACCGGCAGCCGCCGCAGAGCGTTATCGACGCCCTGCGGGCGCAGTACAACCTCGACCAGCCGTTCATCGTCCAGTACGGGATCTTCCTCAAGAACCTGTTCACGCTGAACCTCGGGGTCGACTTCACGCAGCAGCCGATCGCCGCGACCCTCGCCCGGATCTTCCCCGTCACGGCGATGCTCGCGGTCGAGGCACTCGCGATCCAGGCCATCTTCGGTGTGGCCTTCGGCCTCGTGGCCGGCCTGCGGCGCGGGAAGCTCTTCGACTCGACGGTGCTCGTGGCCTCCCTCGTCGTCATCGCCGTCCCCACCTTCGTGCTCGGCTTCGTCTTCCAGCTCGTCTTCGGCGTGTATCTCGGCTGGGCCAAGCCTACGGTCGGCGCGCAGGCGGGCTGGGGCGACCTCCTCCTGCCCGCGGTGGTGCTCGGGCTCGTCTCCTTCGCGTATGTCCTGCGCCTCACTCGCGCCTCGGTCACCGAGAACATGAACGCGGACTATGTCCGCACGGCCACGGCCAAGGGGCTCTCGCGCCCGCGCGTCGTCCTGGCCCACATCCTGCGGAACTCGATGATCCCCGTGGTGACCTACCTGGGCGCCAACCTCGGCGGGCTCATGGGCGGGGCGATCGTCACCGAGGGCATCTTCAACGTCCCCGGCGTGGGCAACAAGCTCTATCAGGCCACCCTGCGCGGAGAAGGTCCCACGATCGTGGCGATCGTGAGCATCCTCGTGCTGGTGTTCGTCCTCGCGAACCTGCTCGTCGACCTCCTCTACGCCTGGCTCGACCCGAGGATCCGCTATGAAGCCTGAACGCACCGAGGGCCACTACGTGGCGCCGCTCGAGGAGACGGCCCTCGAGGCCACCGACACGCTCCGCGTCGAGGAGGCCCCCCTGAGCCTGTGGGCCGACGCCTGGCGCAAGCTCCGCCGTCGGCCGCTGTTCATCGTCTCCTCGATCATGATCCTCGCGCTCATCTTCATCGCCCTGTTCCCGGGAGTCTTCACCCAGGTCCCGCCCAACAACGAGTGCCTGCTGGCCAACTCCGAGGCTGGCCCGCGGGAGGGCCATCCCTTCGGATTCACCTTCCAGGGGTGCGATCTGTTCTCGAGGGTCATCCACGGGACGCAGGCATCCCTCTCCGTGGGCATCCTCGCCGTCCTGTGCGTCCTGGTCATCGGCGTGACCTTCGGTGCGCTCGCGGGCTACTACGGGGGGTGGCTCGACGCCGTCCTCGCCCGCCTCGGCGACATCTTCTTCGCCCTTCCGCTCATCCTCGGCGCGCTGGTCATCACCCAGCTGCCGTTCTTCCGCGAGAACAAGAGCGTATGGACGGTGGTCGTCGTCATCGCGATGCTCGCCTGGCCGCAGATGGCCCGCATCACGAGGGGTGCCGTCATCGAGGTGCGCAACGCGGACTTCGTCACCGCGGCCCGCTCCCTGGGCGTCTCGAGGTTCGGCGCGCTCATGCGCCACGTGCTGCCCAATGCGCTGGCCCCGGTGATCGTCCTGGCCACCCTGGAGCTCGGCGTCTTCATCGTCACCGAGGCGACCCTGTCGTTCCTGGGCATCGGGGTCCCTGAGTCCGTCATGTCGTGGGGGCATGACATCGCGGCCGCCCAGGTCTCGATCAGGACCAACCCGATGATCCTCATCTACCCGTCCATTGCGCTCTCCCTCTGCGTCCTGAGCTTCATCATGCTGGGGGACGCGCTGCGCGACGCCCTCGACCCGAAGAGCAGGGAGCGATGAGCTTCGAGGAGTCACCCGCGGCGTCTGGCCCCCAGATCGTCGACGACGTGCCGGCCGGCGGGCGCCCGATCCTGGACATGCGGGACGTCGCCATCACGTTCACGACGGGCAGCGGAAGTCTCCACGCCGTCCGGAAGGCGGACCTGACGATCATGCCGGGGGAGACGGTCGCGATCGTGGGGGAGTCCGGGTCGGGGAAGTCGACGACGGCGCTCGCCGCGATCGGCCTCCTGCCCGGCAACGGCCGCGTCTCGGCCGGGCAGATCCTGCTCGACGGCGAGGACGTCGCCCACGCGCCGGAGCGGCGCATGATCGAGCTGCGCGGCAACACCATCGGGATGGTGCCCCAGGACCCGATGTCGAACCTCAACCCCGTGTGGCGGATCGGCTACCAAGTGCGGGAGACGCTCCGGGCGAACGGCCGCCCGGACGGCCCGGCCGACGTCGCCCGCGTCCTCGCCGAGGCCGGCCTGCCGGATGCCCAACGCCGGGCGAGGCAGTACCCGCACGAATTCTCCGGGGGCATGCGCCAGCGGGCCCTCATCGCGATCGCCCTCTCGTGCTCGCCCAAGCTGCTTATCGCCGACGAGCCGACCTCGGCGCTCGACGTCACGGTCCAGCGCAGGATCTTGGACCATCTCGAGACCATGACGTCCGAGCTGGGCACCTCGGTCCTGCTCATCACCCATGATCTCGGTCTGGCCGCCGAGCGCGCCGACAAGGTCGTCGTCATGTACCGGGGCCGCGTCGTCGAATCCGGGCCGTCGCTCGAGCTCCTGCGCAACCCCCTGCACCCCTACACGCAGCGGCTCGTGGCCAAGGCCCCGTCGCTCGCGTCCCGGCGCATCCAGGTCGCGAAGGAGGCCGGGCTCGAGTCCGGGGAGCTCCTGACGCCCTCGGCCGAGGCGGTCGAGAAGGCCGCGGAGAAGGCCGAGGCGACGACGGCAGAGGCGATCGAGGCCGAGGAGGTGCCCGCCGCGGCGGTGCCAGAGGCGCCGTCGGACGACGTGCTCGTGATCGAGGACCTCACGAAGGTCTTCCGGCTCCGCACGGGCCTCGGCCGGGGGACCGACTTCACCGCGGTCGACGGCGTGAGCTTCCGCGTGCAGCGCGGCACGACGACGGCGCTCGTCGGCGAGTCGGGCTCGGGCAAGTCGACGGTGGCGCAGATGGTCCTGCAGCTCCTCGCGCCCACGTCGGGGCGGATCGTGTTCGACGGGATCGACACGGCCGGGCTCGACAGGCGGCAGCTGTTCGCGTTCCGGCGGCGCGTCCAGCCGATCTTCCAGGACCCGTACGGCTCCCTCGACCCGATGTACAACATCTACCGGACCATCGAGGAGCCGCTGCGCACGCACCGGATCGGCGATCGGGCGACGCGCGAGCTCAAGGTCCGGGAGCTGCTCGACCAGGTCGCCCTGCCTCAGTCGGCCATGCAGCGGTACCCGAACGAGCTCTCGGGCGGGCAGCGCCAGCGCGTCGCGGTCGCGCGGGCGCTCGCCCTCGACCCCGAGGTGATCATCTGCGACGAGGCGGTCTCGGCCCTCGACGTGCTCGTCCAAGCCCAGGTGCTGAACCTCCTCGCCGAACTCCAGGAGCGGCTCGGGCTCACGTACCTGTTCATCACGCACGACCTCGCGGTGGTGCGGCAGATCGCGGACCACGTGTGCGTCATGGAGAAGGGACGGCTCGTCGAGACCGGGACGACCGACAGGGTCTTCGACTCGCCCGAGAAGGACTACACGCGGGCCCTGCTCGACGCCATCCCCGGCGGCAAGCTGCTCCTGCCGCCGGAGGTGCTGTAGCCCACGGCCGGACGGCAGCGTCGGCGGGATCCCGGCCGGCACAGTACGGGGCCGTCGGCGACGGCCCTGTCCGCACAGTAAAATAGTGGTGCTGGCCTGCTGAGGGTCCGCTCCACTGTGCCGTCCGCCGTCCGGACGCGCCGGGACCCCGCCGTCGAACGAATCGAGCTTTTCCGTATGTCTGAAACCACTCTGGCCTCGCGCGCCGACCTGCGCAACGTCGCCATCGTCGCGCACGTCGACCACGGGAAGACCACCCTCGTGGACGCGATGCTCAAGCAGACCAACTCCTTCGCCGCACACGGCGAAGTCGAGGACCGCGTGATGGACTCCGGCGACCTCGAGCGCGAAAAGGGCATCACGATCCTCGCCAAGAACACCACGGTGCGCTACGCCGGCCCCGCTGCGGCGGAGGCGGGCGAGCCCGAGGGCATCACGATCAACGTCATCGACACCCCCGGCCACGCCGACTTCGGCGGCGAGGTCGAGCGCGGCCTCTCGATGGTCGACGGCGTCGTCCTCCTCGTCGACGCGTCCGAGGGCCCGCTCCCGCAGACGCGCTTCGTGCTCCGCAAGGCGCTCGCCGCGCACAAGCCGGTCATCCTCGTGGTCAACAAGACCGACCGCCCGGACGCGCGCATCGACGAGGTCGTCCACGAGACCATGGACCTTCTCCTCGGCCTCGCCTCGGACCTCGCGGACGAGGTCCCGGACCTCGACCTCGACAAGGTCCTCGACGTCCCGGTCGTGTACGCCGCCGCCCGCGTCGGTGCGTCCTCCCTCGAGCAGCCGGCCGACGGCGCCGTGCCTGGGAACGACAACCTCGAGCCGCTGTTCGAGACGATCCTCAAGCACATCCCGGCCCCGACGTACAACCCCGAGGGCGTCCTCCAAGCGCACGTGACCAACCTCGACGCGTCGCCGTTCCTCGGCCGCCTGGCGCTCCTGCGCATCTACAACGGCACGCTCCGCAAGGGCCAGCAGGTCGCCTGGGCCCGCCAGGACGGCACGCTCAAGACCGTCAAGATCACCGAGCTGCTCGCCACGAAGGCGCTCGAGCGCGTCCCGGCCGACGCCGCGGGCCCGGGCGAGATCGTCGCCGTCGCCGGCATCGAGGACATCACGATCGGCGAGACGCTCACCGACGCCGAGGACCCGCAGCCGCTGCCGCTCATCACTGTCGACGACCCGGCGATCTCGATGACGATCGGCATCAACACCTCCCCGCTCGCGGGCAAGGTCAAGGGCGCCAAGGTCACCGCGCGCCAGGTCAAGGACCGCCTCGACAAGGAGCTCATCGGCAACGTCTCGATCCGCGTCCTGCCCACCGAGCGCCCCGACGCGTGGGAGGTCCAGGGCCGCGGCGAGCTCGCCCTCGCGATCCTCGTCGAGCAGATGCGCCGCGAGGGCTTCGAGCTCACGGTCGGCAAGCCCCAGGTCGTGACCAAGAAGGTCGACGGGCAGGTCCTCGAGCCGATGGAGCACATGACCATCGACGTGCCCGAGGAGTACCTCGGCGCCGTGACGCAGCTCCTCGCCGCGCGCAAGGGCCGCATGACCAACATGTCCAACCACGGCACCGGCTGGGTCCGCATGGAGTTCATGGTCCCCGCTCGCGGGCTCATCGGCTTCCGGACCAAGTTCCTCACCGAGACCCGCGGGGCCGGCATCGCGTCCTCGATCTCCGAGGGCTACGAGCCGTGGGCCGGCGAGATCGAGTACCGCACCAACGGCTCCCTCATCGCCGACCGCGCGGGCGTCGCGACCCCGTTCGCGATGATCAACCTGCAGGAGCGCGGCACGTTCTTCGTCCAGCCCACCGCCGAGGTGTACGAGGGCATGATCGTCGGCGAGAACTCCCGCGCCGATGACATGGACGTGAACATCACCAAGGAGAAGAAGCTCACCAACATGCGCTCCTCCACCGCGGACTCCTTCGAGGGCCTCACCCCGCCGAAGACGCTCACGCTCGAGGAATCCCTCGAGTTCGCCCGCGAGGACGAGTGCGTCGAGATCACCCCCGAGGACATCCGCATCCGCAAGGTCATCCTCGACGCGAACGAGCGCATCAAGGCCGCGCGCGCCCGCGCCCGCGCCTAACCCCACCCCCGTTTCGGGTACGTATCTCGACGCGCTTTCGCCGTTTCGGGAGCGCTCGTGCCCGGGCGCACGACGACGAGCGGCGGCTTCCGCACGGAAGCCGCCGCTCGTCGTCGTCCGGGGCCGGTCCGCAGCCGGGGCCTCGTACCCGGAACCCAGAATCCGTGGCGAGATGCGCACCCGAAAGCCTGAAAGCGTGGCGAGATACGTACCCGAAATGTCAGGCGGTGGGGTCTCGGTGGTGGGCAATCATGAGCGAGGTCGCCTCGCCGTCGGGGTCGCTGGGCATGGCCCGGTACTCCTCGACCACGTCCCGCAGCCTCGCGAGCATCTCCTCGCGGTGCTTCGCGCTGAGCTTGAGCCCGAGCCGCCACACCTCGATATCCTCGGGCGCGAGGGCCGCCGTCTCCTGGATGAACGCCTCGATGAGGATCGGCGCGACGCCCTCGACATGGCTCCACGAGCGGCGCGTGGCCAGGTAGGGTACCTCGCGCGCCCCGCGCGTTCCGCGGCGCTCCTCCTGAGCCTCGAGGAATCCCGTCGCGACGAGCGTGCGGACGTGGTGCAGGCACGAGGCGGGGTTGATCCCGAGCAGCCCGGCGATCTCCTTGTTCGTCCGGGCCTGATGCAGACACAGCCGCAGGATCCGCAGGCGCACTGGGGAGCTGAGCGCCCGGGCCTTCGCGGCGTCGTCGGTGGCGGCCATGCAGCAACTCTATGCCCGGAGCGATTGACTCTTACCAATTACTCGGCCGCCTGGGCGCATGCCGTGAGCGACCGTCCCGCCGCCGGCGCCGCGCGCTCGCGGGGGACCGGTCTTCCGCGGACCGGTGCTGGCCCGAAACCGGGCCTTCCCCGCGAGACAGGTCGCTTCCCCGCCGGTCTCGCAGCCAAGCGCCGCTCTCGTGGCGAGACCGGTGCCAATCTTCGGAGCCCGGTCAGGCCGCGGACCCGGTCAGGCCGCGGGCCCTGTCACACCGTGGACCTGGCAAGGCCTCTCGCCTTCCCCGACCAGCGGGACCGCAAGCGGGGCCGCGCCACGGGAGGGGACCGTGCTGGCCCGAAACCGGGCCTTCCCCGCGAGACAGGTCGCTTCCCCGCCGGTCTCGCAGCCAAGCACCGCCCTCGTGGCGAGACCGGTGCCAATCTTCGGAGTCCGGGCAGGCCGCGGGTCCTGCAGGCCGGGGGTCTGGCGCGGCGGCGGCCGTCGCGCGCTAGGGGAGCGGCCCGCCGTCGTGCGTCCCGAAGCGAGCGGCGCGCCGCGGCGGGGGAGGGGGCACGGGCTTGGCCGCGACCACGTCGGCCAGATGCACGACGACGTCGCCCCGGCGGGTGCGTACGCTCGCCTCATCCGCGGTGCAGGAGAGGAGGTCGCCGAGCGCGTCGGTGAAGCCCTGCCCGATCCGGTAACGCACGACGACGCGCGTGCCGGGGGCGAGGCGTCTCAGGGCCGCGACAGGGGGAGTGTCCCGCGGGGCCTCCCGGGGGGCGTCGGGCGGGACGGGGGCGGGGGAATCGGGCACGGTCCATCGTAGGCACGCGCCTCGGGCGCGCATCCTGGCACAGGCAGCGGGATGCGGATGCTACGCCACGTGTCCGGGTGGATTGGCGCCTGCGCGTCGGGGATAATAGGCTCGTTCGGCCGCGGGAGAGCGGGGGATGAAACAAGAGAGGGTGTCACCGTGACCTACGTGATCGCACAGCCGTGCGTGGATGTGAAGGACAAGGCCTGCATCGAGGAATGCCCGGTCGACTGCATCTACGAGGGCGAGCGGTCCCTGTACATCCACCCGGACGAATGCGTCGACTGCGGCGCGTGCGAGCCGGTCTGCCCCGTCGAGGCCATCTACTACGAGGATGACGTCCCCGACGAGTGGGCGGACTACTACAAGGCCAACGTCGAGTTCTTCGACGACCTCGGCTCGCCCGGCGGCGCCGCCAAGGTCGGCAACACGGGCAAGGACCACCCGCTCATCGCTGTCCTGCCCCCGCAGAACCAAGACCACTGAGCGTGCAGAACGGCAGCGGCGTCGCCGGTGCGCCCGGGGCCGCCGCGCCCGCCAGGTCCTTCGGCCTCGACCTTCCCGACTACCCGTGGGAGGCCATGGCCCCCTACGCCGCGACGGCAAAGGGCCACCCCGACGGCGCCGTGAACCTCTCCATTGGGACGCCCGTCGACCCCACCCCCGAGGTCGTCCAAGAGGCCCTCCGCGCGGCCGCGGACGCGCCCGGCTACCCGACCGTCCACGGCACCCGCGCGCTACGCGAGGCCGTCGTCGAGTGGTTCGAGCGGCGCCGCGGCGTGACGGGCCTCGACGAGCAGGCCGTCATGCCGACCATCGGCTCGAAGGAACTCGTGGCCTGGTTGCCGTTCCTCCTCGGCCTCGAGCCCGGCGACGTCGTCGTTCGGCCCACCGTCGCGTACCCGACCTACGACATCGGAGCCCGCCTGGCCGGCGCCACCGCCGTCGCCGCGGACTCCTTGGACGAGCTCGACGCCGAGACGCTCGCCCGAGTGCGGCTCGTCTGGGTCAACTCCCCGGGCAACCCCACCGGCGCCGTGCGCGGCGCGGACGAGCTGCGCGCCGTCGTCGACGGCGCCCGCTCGCTCGGCGCCGTCGTGGCCTCCGACGAGTGCTACGCCGAGCTCGGCTGGGGCTCGTGGGACGTCCAGCGAGGCGGCGAGGCCGTCCCGTCCGTGCTCGACCCGCGCGTCAGCGGGGGCGACTTCACGGGCCTGCTGTCCGTGTACTCGCTGTCCAAGCAGTCCAACCTGGCCGGGTATCGGGCCGCCTTCGTGGCGGGGGCGCCCGAGCTCATGCCGAACCTCGTCAACAGCCGCAAGCACGCGGGCATGATCATGCCCTTCCCCGTGCAGGAGGCGATGCGCGTGGCCCTCGCCGACGCCGACCATGTCGAGGCGCAGAAGGATCTCTACCGCGCCCGGCGCGAGCGCCTCGTGCCCGCGCTCGAGGCGTTCGGCCTCACGCTCTCCCACTCCGAGGCCGGCCTCTACCTGTGGTGCACCGCGGGCGAGGACACGTGGGCGACCGTGGGCAGGCTCGCCGAGCTCGGCATCGTCGTCGGCCCCGGGGTGTTCTATGGCGAGGCCGGCTCCGGCTTCGTCCGGGTGGCGCTGACGGGGACCGACGAGCGCGTCGACGCCGCGGTGGAGCGGCTCACGCGCCGGTAGTAAAGCGTTTGTGAGCGGACTCACAGGACCTCCGGGCCGATTAGTGCACGTGCGGATCTGGGAGTAGCTTAGGAATGTTGCGAGCTACCTCTTGAAGGGGAACCATGACTGAGATGAACGGCGCCCTTCTGCGCCACGAGGGGGGAGACCTCCAGCTCCCCCGCATCGCCGCCGTCGAGGGAAACGACGGCTACGACGTCTCGAAGCTGCTCAAGGAGACGGGCGCCGTCACCTTCGACCCGGGCTTCATGAACACGGCAGCCACGACCTCGGCGATCACGTTCATCGACGGCGATGAGGGGATCCTGCGCTACCGCGGCTACCCCATCGAGCAGCTGGCCCAGCACTCGAACTTCCTCGAGGTGTCCTACCTCCTCATCTACGGCAACCTGCCGACCGCCTCGGAGCTGGACTCCTTCGACCAGCGCATCCGCCGGCACACCCTCCTGCACGAGGAACTCAAGAACTTCTTCGCGGGCTTCCCGCGCGATGCGCACCCGATGCCCGTGCTGTCCTCGGCCGTCTCCGCGCTGTCGACCTTCTACCAGGACTCCCTGGACCCGTTCAACGACGAGCAGGTGGAGCTTTCCACGATCCGCCTCATGGCGAAGCTGCCCGTCATCGCCGCCTACGCGCACAAGAAGTCGATCGGCCAGGCCCTCCTGTACCCGGACAACTCCATGAACCTCGTGGAGAACTTCCTGCGCCTCTCCTTCGGTCTGGCCGCCGAGCCGTACGAGCTCGACCCGCTCATCGTGAAGGCCCTCGACACGCTCCTCATCCTGCACGCGGACCACGAGCAGAACTGCTCGACCTCGACCGTGCGCCTCGTCGGCAGCGCCAACGCGAACCTCTTCGCCTCGGTCTCGGCCGGCATCAACGCGCTCTTCGGACCGCTGCATGGCGGAGCCAACGAGGCCGTGCTGAACATGCTCCGCCGCATCCAGTCCGAGGGCATCAAGCCCGAGGACTTCATGGAGAAGGTCAAGAACAAGGAAGACGGCGTCCGCCTCATGGGCTTCGGGCACCGGGTCTACAAGAACTACGACCCGCGCGCGAAGATCATCAAGGCCACCGCGCACGAGGTCCTCTCCAAGCTCGGCGGCAACGACGAGCTCCTCGACATCGCCATGCGCCTCGAGGAGAAGGCCCTCGCGGACGACTACTTCATCCAGCGCAAGCTGTATCCGAACGTCGACTTCTACACGGGCCTCATCTACAAGGCCATGGGCTTCCCGGAGAAGATGTTCACGGTCCTGTTCGCCATCGGCCGCCTGCCGGGCTGGATCGCCCAGTGGCGCGAGATGATCAAGGACCCGCAGACCAAGATCGGGCGCCCGCGCCAGCTCTACATCGGCGAGGAGAAGCGCGACTACCCCGTGCGCTAACCCCACCCCTTTCGGGTACGTATCTCGACGCGTTTTCCGCGTTTCAGGTACGGACCTCGACGGGCTTCCGGGCTTTCTGGTACGACGACGGCCGGTGCCTTCCGCTGGGAGGCGCCGGCCGTCGTCGTCTGTTCCGGGCCCGCGTGCTGGTCCCGCCGCGGACGACGGCGGAGGGCGGCTTCCGCGCGGAAGCCGCCCTCCGCCGTCGCAATCCCTGGGGTCCGGTACCAGAAACCAGAGATCGGCGTCCTGATCCGTACCCGGAATGCCGAAAGGGCGTCGAGATACGTACCCGAGACGGGCGGGGTCAGGAGGGGGCGTAGCCCATGGGGTTGTTCTTCTGCCAGCGCCAGTGGTCCTCGCACATCTGCTCGACGGTTCGCACGGTGGACCAGCCGAGGTCGGCGAGCGCCGCGGACGGGTCGGCCCAGAAGGCGGGCAGGTCGCCGGGGCGGCGGGGCGCGATCTCGTAGGGGATGGGCGACCCGACGGCCTTCTCGAACGCTGCGTGCATCTCGAGCACGCTCGTGCCAGTGCCTGAGCCGAGGTTCCAGCGGTGCACGCCCTCGTGGTCGGTGAGGTAGTTCAGGGCGGCGACGTGGCCCTCGGCGAGGTCGACGACGTGGATGTAGTCGCGCAGGCACGTGCCGTCGGGCGTGTCGTAGTCCCCGCCGAAGACCATGAGCTTCTCGCGCCGGCCGACGGCGACCTGGGCGATGAACGGCACGAGGTTGTTCGGGATGCCCTGCGGGTCCTCGCCGATGCGGCCCGAGGGGTGCGCGCCGACGGGGTTGAAGTAGCGCAGGAGCGCGATGCGCCAGCGCGGGTCGGAGGCGCCGAGGTCGCTGAGGATGTCCTCGATCTGCTCCTTCGTGCGCCCGTAGGGGTTCATGGCCCCGATCTCCATCTTCTCCACGTACGGCGTCGGGTTGTGCTCGCCGTAGACGGTCGCGGAGGAGGAGAAGACGATCGTGCGGACGGCATGGCGGTCCATCGAGCGCAGGAGCGAGATCGTGCCGGCGACGTTGTTGTGGTAGTAGTCGAGCGGGATGCCTACGGACTCGCCCACGGCCTTGAGGCCCGCGAAGTGGATCACGGCCTCGGGCGAGTGGTCGGAGAACGCCGCATCGAGCGCGGCCTCGTCGGTGATGTCCGCCTCGACGAAGGCGGCCTCGCGGCCGGCGAGCTCGCCGACCCGGCGCAGGGCCTCCGGGCTCGAGTTGACGAGGTTGTCGACCACGACGACGTCGTGACCCGCCTCGAGCAAGGTCAGGACCGTGTGGGAGCCGATGTAGCCGGTGCCGCCGGTGACGAGGATGCGCATGCCGTCCATCCTAGCCAGCGGGCGGCTCCGCCGCGGCGGCAGGCCGATGTGTTGCGCGGCGTCAGGGCACGAGTGTGCTAGAGAGGACGGGTGCCCAGATTCGTGGACGCCGCCGCGCGTCGCCGTGACGTCGTGGAAGCCGTCAAGCGGATCGTCGTCGCGGACGGACTCGAGCGCGTCTCGCTGCGCGAGGTCGCCGCGGAGGCCGGCCTCGTCGTCGGCTCGGTGCGGCACTACTTCGCGACCTCGACCGACCTGCTCGTGCAGTCCTTCGAGGCTGTCGTGGACACGGTCCTGGAGCGGCTCGAGGACGCGTCCCCGGGCGCGGACGACGGCGCGGGCTCGCCGCCGGGCGCATCTCGCGGCGGCCTTGAGGACGCTGTCGTGGCACAGCTGTGCCAGCTCCTGCCGCTCGACAAGCCGCGCGCCGTCGACCTCTGCGTCTGGACCGCGTTCAAGCTCGCGGCCCGGACGCGCCCCGAGCTCTCCACGACTGCTGAGCGCAGCCATCGGGCCGTGGCCGCCGCCGTTGGCCGCTCCGTGCTGGCCCTGCGCCCCGGGGCCGGGCGGGAGGAGCTCGTCCGCGAGGCGGAACGGCTGCTCGCTGTCGTCGAGGGGCTCGGCTTGCACGCCATGCTGCAGGGACAGTGGCTCGATGCCGGGCTGTGCCTGGCCGTCCTGCGCGCGCAGGTCGCGAGCGTCGGCGCTGCAGTTCCCACGTGAGGCGTTCGCCGGGTCCCGCCGGGACCTCGGTGCGGGAATACACTGGGAGAGCAGACCGGCAAGGAGTGTAACAACCCATGCACCACACTGGGGGACCCGGATGGCAGATCACCATGGACACGTCAGGACCCATGCTCCTGGCGCTTTACCTTAAGGACAGCGCGGGCCTCAACGGCGCCGGGATGCCTCCTATCGCCCCCGCGCAGCCCAAGGTCCGCGAGACCGACCACCACCAGCTCACCGCGCACGTAGGCGGCGTGCCCGCCCTGCGGCGCGAGTGGGAGGCCTGGTGGGGGGACCTGATCCGCAGTCATCCGGAGATGACACCCGAGCTGACCCCGCCGGGCTTCGCCGCGTTCGAGGGGGCCCCGGCCCTCCAGCGCTCCCTGCAGGCGCATTTCGGCACGGCGCTCACCTGGGCGCGCGAGCGGCGCAGCGAGTACGAACGGCTCGAGCGCACGCGCGAGGAATCGGGCTCGACCGACATTCTGCGCGAGATCGTTGAGGCCCGGCAGCTCGAGGTCGGGAACGAGGCGCGCGACTTCTCGCTCACGATCATCGAGCTCCCGCTCGCCCAGGAGCGCGCGTGGCTCGTCGACGCCGACAAGCTCATCATGAGCCAGTCGCTCCTGGAGGACAGTGGGGCCTTCCGCAGCTATCTGCAGCCCGTCGTCGAGCTGCTCGTCTGAGGCCCCCGGGCCGCCCGGGCGGGCCCCTAGGGCGCCTCGGCGAGCGTGATCGAGACGACGCCGTGGGGCGCCGTGGACTCGCCCCAGCCCTTGCCGCCGTCGCGCACCCACGAGTGGCCCGCGACGTCGACCTGGGTCACGGCGAGCTCCTTCGCGTTGGCGACCGCCCACTGGGCGATCGACCACCCGAGCGTGCCCTCAGTAGGGATGCTCACCGTGCGGCCCGCGGTGCTCGCATCCATCGCGCCGTAGGCCAGAGTGAGCTCGGAACGGAGCGCCTTGACGTCCCCCGCGGCCTCGGGCTTGCGGAGGGTGCACGTCAGGGCTGCCTCCGAATGTCCGCTCAGGGCTGAGGCGAACGCCCGGCTCATGTCCTCGTGCTGGGCGTAGGCCTGGGGGAACGCCGAACGCTGGACCTTCTGGGCGGCGTCGGTGATCGACAGCCCTTCGTAGCCCTCCACCCCGATGAGGACGTCGTAGAACGCATTCGTCGCGTACACCGGGTCCATGATCTCCGCCTCCGTGCCCCAGCCCTGGGAGGGCCGCTGCTGGAAGAGCCCGCGCGAGTCGGGGCCGGCACCGTCCCCGTAGGAGATGTTGCGGAGCTTGGACTCCTGCATGGCGGTCGCGAGGGCGATCGTCGCCGCCCGTGGGGGGAGGCCGCGGCGGACGGCGATCGCCGTGACGAGCGAGGCGTTGGCCGCCTGGTCCGTCGCGAGGGACTGCCGGCCGTCGCCGAGCGGGGCCGTGCAGCCCTCGACGATGGGGGTCTCGCTGCGGTTCAGGACGACCGCTGCGATGTAGACGCCCACGGCCGCGAGGGCGACGGCGACGACGATGGTGAGGGCACGCCGCACTCTGCGGGCCAGGGCCATCGGTGATGCTCCTAGTGGTGGCTGAGGGACCGGCGGGGCGCCGGCTCCCCGCAGGGGCGCACCGGTCCGCAGCACGCCCACGCGGGGACGGGTCAGTTGGCGTGCAGGGCCTCGTTGAGCTCGACCGTCTGGCCGGCGCGGGCGAGCACCTCGACCTGGCCGGTCGTCGAGTTGCGGCGGAACAGGAGGTTCGGCTGGCCGGACAGCTCGACGGCCTTGACGACCTTCTCCGCGTCCTCGCCGAACGAGTCCTTGAACCCCGGGATCCGCACGCGGGTGCCGGCAGTGACATACAGGCCGGCCTCGACGACGGAGTCGTCCCCGATCGAGATGCCGACGCCCGAGTTGGCGCCGAGCAGGACGCGCTCGCCGAGCGTGATGCGCTCCTTGCCGCCGCCCGAGAGGGTGCCCATGATGGACGCGCCGCCGCCGACGTCGGTGCCGTCGCCCACGACGACGCCCGCGGAGATGCGGCCCTCGACCATCGAGGTGCCGAGCGTGCCGGCGTTGAAGTTCACGAAACCCTCGTGCATGACGGTCGTGCCCTCGGCGAGGTGGGCCCCGAGGCGCACCCGGTCGGCGTCGGCGATGCGCACGCCCCCGGGGACGACGTAGTCGACCATGCGGGGGAACTTGTCGACGCCGTACACCGTGACGGCGCCGCGGCGGCGGAGCCGGGCCCGGGTCATCTCGAAGCCCGCGGGCAGGCACGGGCCGAAGTTCGTCCAGACGACGTTGGCGAGCTTGCCGAAGATGCCGTCGAGGTTGATCGAGTTGGGCGTGACGAGCCGGTGCGAGAGGAGGTGCAGGCGCAGGTAGGCGTCGGCCGTGTCGGCCGGGGGCTGGTCGAGGTCGATCTGGACGAAGACGACCTTCGTCTGCGTGCCGCGCTCGGCGTCGTCGCCGTTCTCCGCGGCGGCGACGAGCTCGGCCGGGGCGGCGTCGACGACGGCGTCGTCCGAGAGGTGCTCGGCGGCGGTGCCGAGCGCCGGGGCCGGGAACCACACGTCGAGGACGGTCGCCTCGCCGGAGGAGCCGTCCGTGGCCGGGGCCACGTGGATCGTGGCGAGGCCGAAGCCGTGGGCAGAGCGGGGTGCGGCAGGGGTCTCAGTCATGGTTCCCAGTCTATCGGCGGGGCTCGGGCCCACCGAACTAAGCTGGTGGACGTGACTGCCCCCACCACGCCCGCACCGATCCTGCTGGACCTCACTCAGGACGTCGCCCTGCTCACCGCCGCGATCCTCGACATTCCGAGCGTCTCGGGTGGCGAGAGGGCGCTCGCCGACGCCGTCGAGCACGCGCTGCGCACGCAGACCACCCTCGCGGTCACCCGCGACGGCGACGCCGTCGTCGCCCGCTCCACGCTCGGCCGCGCCGAGCGCGTCATCCTCGCCGGGCACCTCGACACCGTGCCCCTCCCGACCACCGTGGGCGCGCGCGGCACCGTCCCGTCGTCGTGGGACGGCGTGCCGGGGGAGGGCGTCCTGTGGGGCCGCGGGGCGACGGACATGAAGAGCGGCGTCGCCGTCCAGCTCGCGCTCGCCGCGCGGCTCTTCCCCACCCGGCCTGTGGCCCTCGCGGCCGCGGCGGTGGGCGCGGTGACGGACGACGGCGGCGCCCCGCCGTCGGCGACCGCGGCCGCGGCGGCGACCGCGGCCGCGGCGGCGCCCGCCCCCTCGCCGGCGTGGGACGTTACCTTCGTCTTCTACGACCACGAGGAGGTCGAGGCCGCCAAGAGCGGGCTCGGGCGGCTCGCGCGCAACCATCCCGGCCTGCTCGCTGGCGACTTCGCGATCCTGCTCGAGCCCACGGACGGCACGGTCGAGGGCGGGTGCAACGGCACGCTGCGGGTCGAGGCGCGGACCCTGGGGGAGGCGGCCCACTCGGCGCGGGCGTGGATGGGGTCCAACGCGATCCACGCCGCGGCGCCCATCCTCGCTCGCCTGGCCGCGTACGAGCCCGCGACCGTGACCGTCGACGGGCTCGACTACCGCGAGGGCCTCAACGCCGTGAAGATCTTCGGCGGGACCGCGGGCAACGTCATCCCCGACCGGTGCGTCGTCGAGATCAACTACCGCTTCGCCCCCGACAAGACGATCGACCAGGCCGAGCAGCACGTGCGCGACGTGCTCGAGGGCTTCGACGTCGTGCGCACCGACGGGGCGTCCGGGGCCCGGCCGGGCCTCACCCACCCCGCGGCCGCGGCCTTCGTCGCCGCCGTCGGGCAGGAGCCCAAGCCCAAGTACGGCTGGACGGACGTCGCGCGGTTCTCGGAGCTCGGCGTCCCGGCCGTCAACTTCGGCCCGGGCGATGCGCTCCTGGCCCACAAGGACGACGAGCGCGTCTCCGCCGCAGCGGTCCACGCCTGCCTCGCGGCGCTCGAGGCGTGGCTCGTCCCGTAGCGACGATGCCCCCTCGACGCCGAAGGTCACCTCCCGGGGGAGGTGACCTTCGGCGTCGAGGGGGCCGGTGCCAGGGCTTCGGCTAAGCGCCCTTCTCCTCGCCAGTCTCGGCCGGGACACCCGCGGCGGGGACGTGCACCACGCCGCCTGCGGCCTTCTTGGACCCGCGTCGCTCGATCCAGATCGCGAGGCGCGAGACGCTGACGTTGATCGCGATGTAGATCGCCGCGGCCACGAAGAACACCGGGAAGAGGAAGTCAGGGCCGAGGAAGTCGGCCATGATCTGCACCTTCCGCAGCAGCTCCTCGTAGGCCACGATGTAGCCGAGCGAGGTGTCCTTGAGCAGCACCACGAGCTGGGCCACGAGCGAGGGCAGCATGCGCCGGATCGCCTGCGGCAGCTCGATGGCCATGCGCGACTGGAAGCTCGTCAGGCCGATCGCGAGGCCCGCCTCCCGCTGGCCCTTGGGCAGCGACTGGATGCCGGCGCGGATGATCTCGGCGAAGATCGCCGAGTTGTAGAGCACGAGGCCGACGACGACGGCGGTGAAGGTGTTCGTGGCGAAGACGAGCAGCACGAACAGCATCATCAGGACCACGGGCATGCCGCGCAGGAACTCGAGCACCACCTGGGTGGGGATCCGGATCGCCGGGACCGCGGAGATGCGCAGGAGCGACAAGGCGAGGCCGAGGGGGAACGCGATGGCGGCCGCGACGGCGGCGGCGCTCAGCGTGGCCCCCAGACCCTGGGCGAGGAGGCTCCAGACGTCGGGGATCGCGAAGACCTCCCACCGCTCGCCCTCGAAGATGCCTTGCTGGGCGAGGGTCCACACGGCCCACCCGAGCACCGCGGCGATGAGGACGATCCCGATGGCGGACCCGGTGAGCGAGACGCGGCGGGCCTTCGGGCCGGGGACGTCGTAGAGGACGCTGGTCATCGGGCGATCGCCACCTTCTTCTCGACGCGGTGGGCCAGGATGCCCAGGGGGACAGTCATGAGCAGGTAGAACACGGCCGTTCCTGCGAGGACCTGCATGACGGCGTCGCCGTGGTCGTTGGCGAGCTGCCGCGCGTGGCCGAAGAGCTCGAGCACGAAGAACGCACCGGCGACCGAGGAGTTCTTCACGAGCGCGATGAGGATGTTGATCAGCGGCGGGACGACGGTGCGCAGCGCCTGGGGCAGGACGACGAGGTTCAGGACCTGCCCGAAGGTCAGGCCGATGCTCCGGGCGGCCTCGGCCTGGCCCACGGGGACGCTGTTCACGCCCGAGCGCACGGCCTCGGCGACGAACGCCGACGTGTAGCCGGAGAGCGCGATGATCGCCGCGACCTCGAACTGGTCGAAGCGGACGCCGAGGCGGGGCAGCACGATCGCGCAGAAGAAGAAGACGATGGTCAGCGGCGTGTTCCTGGCGATCTCGACGAACGCCATGCTGAAGCCGCGCAGAGCCTTGACGGGGGAGACGCGCATCGCGGCCAGGATGGTGCCGGTCACGAGGGCGATGATGCCCGAGACGGCGGCGAGGAAGAGGGTGCGGAGGAAGCCGTCCCAGTAGATCGGGAGGCTCTCGATGATCACGTCCATGGGCTTCCTTGGTCGGGTCGTAGAACCGCAACGCCCGCCGCTGCCGGTCGGGACCGGCGCGCAGCGGGCGTCGGGTTCAGGCGGATGGACGCTGAATCAGTAGCGGTCGATCTTGGGGAGCTCCGGGACGGTCTTGATGACCTTGCCCGCGGTGCCCTCCCACGCCTTCTTGTACGTGCCGTCCAGCTCGAAGGCCTCGAGCTGGTCGTTGATCCAGTTGCGGAAGGTCGTGTCGCCCTTCTTGAGGCCGATGCCGTACGGCTCCTTCGTGAAGGTCTCCTCGCTCGCGAGCTTGAAGGCGTCCGGCTCCTTGTCCACGAAGCCGGCGAGGATGACGTTGTCCGTCGTGATGGCCTCGACCTGCTTGTTGCGGAGCGGCTCGAGGCATGCGGAGTAGGTCGCCGCCGGGACGAGCTCGGCGCCGTACTGCTCCACGATGGTCTTCGCCGGGGTCGAGCCCGTGACGGAGCAGACCTTCTTGCCCGTGACGTCCTCGGGCTTGGTGATCGTCGTGTTGTCCTTGTTCACCATGAGGGCCTGGCCGGCCTCGTAGTACGGGCCCGCGAAGTCGACCTTCTGCTTGCGCGCGTCGTTGATCGTGTAGGTTGCGACGACGATGTCGACCCGGCTCTGCTCGATGAACGCCTCGCGGTTCGCCGAAACGGTCTCGACCCACTCGATCTTGTCGGCGGAGATGCCGAGCTTGGCGGCGATGGCCTTGCCGATCTCGACGTCGAAGCCGACGGGCTTGCCGTCGAGGCCCTTCTGGCCGAACAGCGGCTGGTCGAACTTCGTGCCGATCTTGATGGTGCCCGCCTTGGCCAGCGTGTCCATGGTGCTGCCGGCCGCGAAGGTCGGACTCGCCACGGGGGAGGCGGTCCCGCCGCCTCCCCCGCCGCAGGCGGACAGGGCGAGGGCGAGCGCCGCGGTGGCGGCGGCCAGCACAGCCTTCTTGGTGCCGAAGAGTGCCATTTCCAGCATTCCTTTCTTCTCGGGCCGGTCGGCCCAGGTGCGAGCGAGGTGATGCAGTCCGAGGGTCAGTGGGTGAGCAGCTTGGACAGGAAGTCCTTCGCGCGGTGGCTCTGGGGGTTCGTGAAGAACTGCTCCGGCGTGGCCTGCTCGACGATCTGCCCGTCGGCCATGAAGACGACGCGGTCCGCGGCCTTGCGCGCGAAGCCCATCTCGTGGGTCACGACGATCATCGTCATGCCCTCCTTGGCGAGCTGGACCATGACGTCGAGGACCTCGTTGATCATCTCGGGGTCGAGCGCCGAGGTCGGCTCGTCGAAGAGCATGACCTTGGGCTTCATCGCGAGCGCGCGGGCGATCGCGACGCGCTGCTGCTGTCCGCCCGAGAGCTGGGCGGGGAGCTTGGGCGCCTGCTGGGCGACGCCGACGCGTTCGAGCAGCGCCATGGCCTCCTTCTCGGCGGTGGCCTTGGAAACGCCCTTGACCTTGATCGGTCCGAGCGTGATGTTCTCGAGGATCGTCTTGTGGGCGAACAGGTTGAACGACTGGAACACCATGCCGACGTCGGCGCGGAGGTGCGCGAGCTCCTTGCCCTCCTCAGGAAGCTTCTTGCCGTCGATGTAGATTGCCCCGCCCTCGATGGTCTCGAGGCGGTTGATCGCGCGGCAGAGGGTGGACTTCCCGGACCCGGAGGGACCGATGACCACCACCACCTCGCCCTTGGAGACCTCCATATTGATGTCCTTGAGGACGTGGAGCTGGCCGTAGTGTTTGTTCACGTCCTTGACAGAGACGAGCGCGGCGGAGTTGGCGGCGGTAGTCATAGGGCAAATGTAACGGACATAGTCCCGGGCGGCCCCGAACGGGACACACCGAACAGCAATCGTGATTGAAGCGAGACTAGCCTTGGGTTTTATGAGCACCGATTCCGCGCCAGACAACGCACCGGACCCCCAGCGGGCGCATGTGCCCTCGCGCCGCAAGGGCCCGCTCGAGCTGCGCCGCCGCCAGACCCAGCAGGGCACCGCAGACCAGCACCTCCTGGACACCCATGGCGCGGGGCGGTTCGTCCACACCGATCCGTGGCGGGTCATGCGCATCCAGAGCGAGTTCGTCGAGGGCTTCGGGGCGCTCGCCGAGCTCGGGCCCGCCGTGAGCGTCTTCGGCTCGGCGCGGACGGCGCCTGGGAGCGGCTACTACGAGACGGCCGTGGAGATCGGCAGGCTCCTCGCGCAGTCCGGCGTCGCCGTCATCACGGGCGGCGGTCCCGGCTCGATGGAGGCCGCCAACCGCGGCGCCGTTGAGGGCTCCGGAACGTCGGTCGGCCTGGGCATCGAGCTCCCGTTCGAGACGGGACTGAATCCGTGGGTCGACCTCGGCATCAACTTCCGCTACTTCTTCGCGCGCAAGACCATGTTCGTCAAGTACGCGCACGGCTTCGTCGTCCTGCCCGGCGGCCTCGGGACCCTCGACGAGCTCTTCGAGGCCATGGTGCTCGTCCAGACCGGCAAGGTGACGTCCTTCCCGATCGTCCTCGTGGGCAGCGAGTTCTGGGGCCCGCTGCTGGACTGGCTGCGCGGCACCCTCGTGGCCAACGGCATGATCTCACCCTCGGACATGGACCTCATCCAGGTCGCGGACACCCCCGACGAGGCCGTCCGTCTCGTCCTGGCCGGGTTCGGCGACGACGAGCGCCGTGGCGGCATGTTCGGCAGCGCCGAGGAGGAAGAGTGGGTCGAGGCCGCGCCGGATCCCGAGGAAGCGGAGGAGGCGTGAGCTTCTTCCTCGTCTTCCTCGCCATGGTGCTCGCCGCAGGGCTCGTGTGGTTCGCGGCCGGCGTCGTGCGCGGGCGCCGCGCGCTCGACGGTGAGCCCGCCGACGGCTTCGACGAGCCGCCGGCGCAGCTGCCGCCCGTGCTGCTGCCCGAGCATCCGACGCCGGACGACGTGGACCGCGTGCGCTTCTCCCTCGCCTTCCGCGGCTACCGCATGGACCAGGTGGACCAGGTCCTCGAGACGCTGCGCGACAGGATCGGCGTCCAGGCCGCGCTCATCGAGGCGCTCACCGCGCAGATGCGGGAGCGCCGGGCCGAGGACGCCGCCGACAGCCCGACGGACGCGTGAGCGCGGGCAGGGCTCCCGCGCCGTATGCCGTCCATGCGGCCCTCGGGGCGTCCGCGCGCCGGATCGGCGAGTGGGTCGCCGCACGGCCGTGGTGGCTCCAGGCCGCGCTCGTGTACGCGGCGTCCCGCGCCGTGGGCCTCGCGGTCTTCGCCGCGGCCGCCTACCACCAGGGGGTCAACCCCTGGTACAGCCCCCAGCCTGACTACGCCCGCTTCGTGCAGATCTGGGACGCCGAATGGTACGGCCGGATCATCCGGGACGGCTATCCCGCCCAGCTCCCGCGCTCCGCGGACGGCACCGTCCAGGAGAACGCGTGGGCGTTCTACCCGGTCTTCCCGCTGCTCGTGAAGGGGCTCGCGGCGGCGAGCGGCCTGCCGTGGCAGGCCGTCGCCCAGGCGGTGGCGCTGCTCGCCGGCCTCGGCGCGTGCCTCGTCGCCTATCGGCTGTTCCGGACGGCGGCCGGGCATGAGACGGCTCTGTGGGGCGTCGCCTTCGTTGCGTTCTTCCCCGTCTCCGCCATCCTGCAGGTCCCGTACGCCGAGTCGCTCGGGCTGCTCCTGCTCGCGTGGGCCCTGCTCTGGACCGTCGAGCGCCGGTACGTCGCGGCGATGCCCGTCGTCGTCGTCATGAGCCTCACCCGGCCCATCGGCATCCCCATGGCGCTGGCGCTCGCGGCCCTCCTCGCGGTGCGCTGGTGGCGCCGCCGGGAGGCGGGCACGACGGCGGGCGAACTCGTGCGCCTGGCCGCGCTCGCCGTCGTGAGCGGCGCCTCCGCCCTCGCGTGGCCGGCCATCGCGTGGGCCGGGACCGGGGAGATGACCGCGTACACCCAGACCGAGACGGTCTGGCGCGGGGGCCCGCTCGAGCTGTTCGTCCCGTGGATCGACATGGGGAGGTTCCTCTTCGGCCCCGTGGCCGGCGGCCTCGCGCCGGTCGCCCTCGTGACCGTCGCGGCGCTCGCCCTCACGAGCACGGCCGTGCGCCGGACTGGCCTCGAGCTGCAGCTCTGGTGCGCGGCGTACGTCTTCTACCTGCTCGCCGTCCTGCACCCCCAGACGAGCACGTTCCGGATGATGCTCCCGCTCTTCCCGCTCGCGCTCGCCGCCGCGGGGGTCTCGCGCTCGCGCGCGTTCCGGTGGTCGGCGCTCGGCTTCTTCGTCCTGCTTGAGATCGTGTGGGTCCACTGGCTGTGGGTGTGGACGCCGCTCCCCGGGGGCGGCGACTGGCCCCCGTGACCGGCACGCGCGTACCGGTCCTTGCCTACCGCAAGGTATGCCGGCTGGTAATGTTGTCAGCAGCACACAGTGCCTGCGACCGACTGGAGGGGAAGAGCACATGGCAGCCATGAAACCGCGAACCGGTGATGGGCCGATGGAGGTCACCAAGGAGGGCCGCAGCCTGATCATGCGCGTGCCGCTCGAGGGAGGCGGCCGCCTGGTCGTCGAGCTCAACGCCGAGGAGGCCGCCGAGCTCAAGGAATGCCTCGTCGGGGTCACCGAGTAGCCGCCGCAGGCCTCGCCAGAGAGGGCCGATCCCGGAAGGGACCGGCCCTCTCTTGCGTCTGGCAGGGGCGAGCTGGGCCTGCGCTCAGCGGCGCACGGCCAGCAGCAGCCCGTCGCCCGTGGGCAGGATCGAGACGGAGACCCGCTCGTCGGCGCGCAGGGACCGGTGGAGGTTCCGCAGGCCCGCCGTCGTCGGCTCGCGGTAGGCCGGATTCGAGACCCGGTCACGGTCGAGGGCGTCGTTGAGCACGAGCAGCCCGCCCGGGCGCAGGAGGCGCACGGCCTGCTCGGCGTAGGCGGCGGCGTTGGCCTTGTCCGCGTCCACGAGCACGAGATCGTAGGCCCGGTCGGTCAGTCGCGGGAGCACCTCGGCGGCGCGGCCCGTGATGGCCCGGATCCGGCTCGAGGGCACGCCCGCCTCGGCGAAGGCCGTCCGCGCGGCCTTGAGGTGCTCGACGTCCCGGTCGATCGTCGTCAGGACCGCGTTCGGCGCGAGGCCGCGCAGGAGGCACACCCCCGAGACGCCGGTGCCGGTGCCGATCTCGACGGCCGTGTGAGCCTTCGCGGCGGCGGCCAGGACCGTCAGCGCCGCCCCCACGCCGGGGCTCACGGGCGTCACCCCGAGCTCGAAGGAACGCTCGCGCGCACGGGCCAGCACGTCGTCCTCCGCGGCGAATCCCTCGGCGTAGGACCAGCTGCTGGACTTCTCGGAGGTCATGGGTGCGCTTTCGTCGTGGGGTGGGCTGATCAAGCCTATCGCCTCGCGCCCCGCGGCCTGGGGTACGCCTTCGGCGGAACAGACAGGCAAATCCCAGACAAGACTGGCAGACTGGGGCTTCTAGTGGCCCGCTGTCACCGGCGGGCCCCACCGAGCGAGCGAAGGCAGGTGTGTGGACGTGATGGCTGGATCTGCTGCGGCCACCGAGGCACCCTACGAGACCACCGAGGCGTGGGTTCCGCCGACGTGGGAAGAAGTCGTGGCACAGCACTCCGCGAAGGTCTACCGCCTCGCCTACCGCCTCACGGGCAACCAGCACGACGCCGAGGACCTCACCCAGGAGGTGTTCGTGCGCGTCTTCCGCTCCCTCGAGAACTTCAAGCCCGGCACGCTCGACGGCTGGCTGCACCGCATCACGACAAACCTCTTCCTCGATCAGGCCCGCCGCCGGAGCCGCATCCGCTTCGACGCGCTCGCCGACGACGCCGAGGCCCGCCTCGCCGGCCGGGAGCCGGGCCCCGAGCGCAGCTACGAGATGAACAACCTGGACCTCGACGTCCAGGCCGCCCTCGAGGAGCTCCCGCCGGACTTCCGCGCCGCCGTCGTCCTGTGCGACCTCGAGGGGCTCTCCTACGACGAGGTCGCCGACGCCCTCGGCGTCAAGCTCGGGACAGTGCGCAGCCGCATCCACCGCGGCCGCACGCTCCTGCGGGAGAAGCTGGCCCACCGGGACCCCCGCCGCGGGTCCGCGAAGAAGCGCCTCGCGCTTCCGCGCGTCGCCCGCGGGCTACGCTAGGAGGGGCCTTGGGTGCGTCCCGCTGGCCCGGCCTACGCCGGGAGAGCCACCCCGCCACGCCCGAGCACGTGCACTCCTGCCCCGAATGCCGGGGCAGGCTGGAGGCGCGCCGCCGCTATCTCGCCGCCCTGCGCGAGGCCGACATCCCGCGGGCGAGCAGCTGCCTTCAGGAACGTCTCCTGCGCCAGACCCAGCACTTGGCCGCCCAGGCCGAGCTCGCCGAGGCCTCGGTGCAGCGCCGGAGCACGGGCGCCCTGCGCGCGGGCCTGTCGGTGCTCGCCGGGACCGCGGCCGCCGTCGCGGCCCTGGCCGTGACCGCCTACGGCGTCGCGGGGGACCCGCCCGCGCGGGGGTCGCTGAAGGGTACCGAGGCGTCCTTCGTCGTGGCCTCGTCCTCGCTCGCGCGCGTCGGCGTCGCCGACGGCGGGGCGGGCGCCCAGGCCGCGGGGGGACCGGCCGCCTCCGCCGGGGCCGGAGCGCCGCTCCTCGAGGACCCGGTCGAGCGCATCGGGCGGGGCCTGCGGATCGTCTTCGGGGCCTCGTGCCGCCCGTGATGACGGCGGTCCCGGGGGAATCGCCCGCGCGCGCGGGCAGGCGGTAGTGTTGCACGCGTGTTCGGAATCAACGGCCCCGAGTTCATCCTCTTGCTGGTCATCGGCATCCTCGTGATCGGCCCCCAGCGGCTGCCCGAATACACCCAGAAGCTCACCAACATCGTCAAGGAGCTGCGCCGCATGGCGACCGGGGCGAGGGAGCAGCTCAAGGAGGAGACCGGCGTCGACCTCAACGAGGTGGACTGGCGCAAGTACGACCCCCGGCAGTACGACCCGCGGAAGATCATCCGCGAGGCGCTCCTCGAGGAGTCGCCCGCGCCGGCCACGGTCGCGGCGGGCGCCGCAGCCACGTCCTCCGCGGCGGCAGCCCAGACTCCGCCGCCGGCCCCCGAACGCCGGATCGAGCGGCTCGAGGCGGGGGAGCGCGCCCCCTTCGACACCGAGGCGACCTGAGCGTCCCCTTCCCGGGACGCGGGGCTACGCGACCGGGGTGACCCCCAGGCTCCGGCCGGCGAGGCCGCGCGGCTGTGCCGCGAGCCGGTCCGCGATGGCACGGAGCGCGGCGGCCGACGGAGAGTCCGGGCGCGAGAGCACGATCGGGACCCCGGCATCGCCGCCCTCGCGGAGAGCGACGTCGAGCGGCACCTGGCCGAGGAGCTCGACAGGCGCACCGAGCGAGGCCGAGAGCCGCTCCGCGACCCTTGCCCCGCCGCCCGAGCCGAACACCTCCATGACCGTTCCGTCCGGCAGGATCAGGCCGGACATGTTCTCGATGACTCCCGCCACCCGCTGGCCGGTCTGCGCTGAGACCGAGCCGGCGCGCTCCGCGACGTCGGCCGCGGCGGCCTGCGGGGTCGTGACGACGAGCAGCTGCGCGTTCGGCAGGAGCTGCGAGACGGAGATTGCGACGTCGCCCGTGCCCGGCGGGAGGTCGAGGAAGAGGACGTCCAGGTCCCCGAAGTACACGTCACCGAGGAACTGCTCGAGCGCCCGGTGCAGCATGGGGCCGCGCCACGCGACCGGCTGGTTCCCCTGCACGAACATGCCGATCGAGATGACCTTCACGTCGTGGGCCACGGGCGGCAGGATCATGTCGTCCACGCGCGTGGGCGAGCCCGTGACGCCGAGGAGCGCCGGGACGGAGAAGCCGTGCACGTCCGCGTCGACGATGCCGACGCGCAGCCCGCGCGAGGCGAGCTCGGACGCAAGGTTGACCGTGACCGAGGACTTGCCCACGCCGCCCTTGCCGCTCGCCACGGCGTAGACCTTCGTGAGCGAGTCTGGCCGGCTGAACGGGATGCCGCGCTCGGGCCGCAGGCGGTCCTTGAGCTCCTGTCGCTGCTCGGGGGTCATGACGTCGAGCACGACGGCGGTCTCCTCCACCCCGGGCACGCGTCCCAGGGCTGCGCGCACGTCCGCGTCGATGGTCCCGCGCAGGGGGCAGCCGGCGATGGTGAGCAAGACGCGGACGGTGACCGTGCCGCCGTCGGCCGTGACGTCCTCGAGCATGCCGAGCTCGTCGATCGGGCGGCGCAGCTCCGGGTCGTTGACGGTGTGCAGGGCGGCGCGGACGGCCGCGAGGTCGACCGGGCTCACGCCTCGCCCTCCGTGGCCGGGGCGGCAGGCTCGGGGGCGTCCGCCGCCTTGACCTTGGGGATCTGCTGCGTGCGCGGGGGCCGGCTCTTCTTGTCCTTGCGCCGCTTGGGCGGGGCCTCGCCCACGGTCTCCTCCTGCTCGGTGAGCTCCTCGAGCATCGAGCGCAGCTCGGCGCGGACGAAGTCGCGGGTCGCGACCTCGCGCAGGGACAGGCGCAGGGACGCGAGCTCGCGCGTGAGGTATTCGGTGTCGGCAAGGCTGCGCTCGTTGCGCGTACGGTCCTGCTCGATCGTGACGCGGTCGCGGTCGTCCTGCCGGTTCTGGGCGAGCAGGATGAGCGGGGCTGCGTAGGAGGCCTGGAGCGAGAGCAGCAGGGTCAGGAGCGTGTAGTTCAGCGCCCTCGGGTCGAACTGGAGGTTCTCGGGGCCCCACGTGTTCCAGGCGAGCCACGCGATGCAGAAGAGCGTCATGTAGAAGAGGAACTGCGGGGTGCCCATGTAGCGGGCGAAGCGCTCTGCGAAGCGGCCGAAGGCGTCCGGGTCCGGGTTGAACCGCGGCATGAACCTCCCGCGCTGCTCGAGAGGGGTGTCCAGACCGGGCAGCTTGCGGGGTTCAGCCAAAGCGTCCTCCGAACTTCTTCAGCGGTTCGCCGTCCTCGTGCACACGCCAGTCGTCCGGCAGGAGGTGGTCGAGGAGGTCGTCAACAGTCACCGCCCCCACGAGGCGGCCATCGGGGTTGACGACGGCGACGGCGTTCAGGTTGTACTGGGCCATGGTCCGGGCGACCTCGCTGATCGAGTCGAGGTCCCGCATCGGCTCGAGGGCCTTGTCCACGATCGTACCGAGCTGCTCTGGGGGCGCGGCGCGCAGGAGCTGCTGGATGTGGACGGTCCCGAGGTAGCGGCCGGTCGGCGTCTCGAGCGGGGGGCGGCAGATGAAGATGGCCGAGGCGAGGGCGGGGCTCAGCTCCTCGCGGCGGACGTGGGCGAGGGCCTCGGCGACGGTCGCCTCCGGCGGGAGGATCACGGGCACAGGCGTCATGACCGAGCCAGCGGTGCCCTCGTCGTACTGCAGGAGGCGGCGCACGTCCTCCGCCTCTTCGGGCTCCATGAGCTGGAGGAGCTCCTCGGCCTTCTCGGCGGGGAGGTCGGCGAGGAGGTCGGCGGCGTCGTCCGGGTCCATCTCCTCGAGGACGTCGGCGGCCCGCTCGAGGTCGAGGGAGGAGAGGATCTCGACCTGGTCGTCCTCGGGGAGCTCCTGGAGGACATCGGCGAGCCGCTCGTCCTGGAGCTCGGAGACCACCTCGAGGCGCCGCGCGTCGCTCATCTCCTGCATCGCGTCGGCGAAGTCGGCGGGCTTGAGGTCGTCGTGGGTCGCGAGGAACTGGGCCGCGCCGCGCACCTGGCCGATCCCGTAGCGCGTGTCCTCCCAGTCGACGAGCTGCGCGGGGCCGCGGCGCAGGCCGCGGAAGCTGCGCCCCTCAGGCGCCCGCCGCACGAAGAGCTTGCTCACGAGCCAGTCGCCGTTGCGCTGCTGGTCCATCGCGAGGTCCTCGATGATGGCCTCGCCGCCATCCCCGGCGCCGTCCGCTGTGCCGTCCTCTACGAGGGTGACCCGCCGGTCGAAGATGTCCCCGAGCACGAGCTGCTCGGCGCCGCGCTGCTCGAAGCGGCGGAGGTTGATGAGGCCCGTCGTAATGATCTGGGACTGGTCCATGCTCGTCACGCGGGTCATCGGGACGAAGACTCGGCGCTTGCCGGGGACCTCGACGACGATGCCGACGGCCTGGGGCGGCCGCTGGCCGCGGGAGATGACGACGACGTCGCGAAGCCGCCCCACACGGTCGCCCACCGGGTCGAACACGTCGAGGCCGAGCAGCCTGGCGACGAAGACGCGCGCGGGGTTCGAACTCACGCTGTCTAGGCTACTCCAGCGCCGGAGTTCTGCTCACTCTGAGCTGAAACCGGCGCCGCACACAGGCTCGCGGGTAAGAATAGTGGCATGTCCAACATGTTCGGTTCTTCGAAGCCTCTCGATGAGGCCCGGTCCCTCCCGCAAGGGGAGACGGTCGGGTCCTACATCTCATACCTCGATGCGCAGAAGGCCGTGGACTACCTGGCTGACCAGCAATTCCCGGTCGAGCTCGTCGCGATCGTCGGGAACGACCTCAAGCTCGTCGAGCGGGTCACGGGACGGCTGAGCTATCCGCGCGTGGCCCTCAACGGTGCTCTGAGCGGCATGTGGTTCGGCCTGTTCGTGGGCGTGCTGCTCTCCTTCTTCACGCCGAACGGCAGCTACTTCTCGATCATCACCTCCGTGCTCATGGGCGCGGCGTTCTTCATGCTCTTCGGCATCGTCACGTACGCCATGCAGCGAGGCAAGCGCGACTTCACCTCGACGAGCCAGGTCGTGGCCAGCAGCTACGACGTCGTCGTGGGCCACGAGGTCGCGCACGACGCGCGGCGCCTCCTGTCCCAGCTGCCGATCGGCCAGGGCAGCGCGGGGCAGGGCTGGGGCCACAGCCCGTCGGGATATGGCCAGTCCGGCTACGGCCAGTCCGGCTACGGCCAGGGCTGGGGCCAGTCGGGCTACGGCCAGCCCGGGCAGGGCACCGCAGACCAGGGGCATGGCCAGGCCGAGCCGTGGCATCCGCAGGAGCCCGAGCCCAAGCGCCCCGCGGGGTGGTCCGACCCGTACGGGGTCACCGCGGGCGAGGAGCACGTGCCCGGACAGCCTGAGGGCGCGCCGCCGGCGCCGCCCGCACACGCTTCGGGCAGCCGCTACCCGGACCTGCCCGACGGACGCCCGCAGTACGGGGTGCGCGTCGAGCCCGCCCAGCAGGCTCGCGCCCGCGAGCAGGAGCACGCGCCGCACGAGGAGGCGACACACGCGCCCGAGCAGGGCCCGGGGCAGGCGGCGGAGCACAAGCACGACGACGACACGCACCGGGGCGCCTGACCCCGCCGACCACACCAAACGCCGCATCGCAACACGCTGGAATCCGGAGATCTTTTCGGCATGTTGCGATGCGGCGTTTGAGGATGGGGCCGGGGCCGTTAGCGCAGGGACGCCATCCAGGCCTCGACGTCCTCAGGCGTGCGGGGCAGGGCAGCGCTGAGGTTGACCGGGCCGTCCTCCGTCATGAGGACGTCGTCCTCGATGCGCACGCCGATGCCCCGATACTCCTCGGGGATCGCGAGATCCTCGGCCTTGAAGTACAGCCCGGGCTCGATCGTGAACACCATGCCGGGGGCGAGCTCGCCGTCGAGGTAGAGCTCGCGGCGGGCCTGCGCACAGTCGTGCACGTCGAGGCCGAGGTGGTGGCTCGTGCCATGGGGCATCCACCGGCGATGCTGCTGGCCCTCTTCCGAGAGCGCCTCGGACGCGGGGACCGGGAGCAGACCCCACTCCTCGAGCCGCGCCGCGAGGACCTCCATCGCGGCAGCGTGGACCTGTCGGAACTTAGCTCCCGGGCGCGCGGCGGCGAAGGCCGCGTCGGCGGCGTCGAGCACGGCCCGGTAGATCCGCCGCTGGACCTCCGAGAAGGTCCCGCTCACCGGGAGCGTGCGCGTGACGTCCGCGGTGTAGAGGGACTCGGCCTCGACGCCCGCGTCGACGAGGAGGAGCTCCCCCTCGTGGACCGCGCCGCTGTTGCGGATCCAGTGCAGCACCGTGGCGTTGTTCCCGGACGCGGCGATCGTGTCGTACCCGAGGTCGTTGCCCTCCTCGCGGGCCTTGGCGAAGAACGCCGCCTCGACCACGCGCTCGCCCCGGCGGTGTGCGACGGCGCGGGGGAGGGCACGGACGATCTCCTCGAAGCCCTTGGCCGTCGCCGCGACGGCGGTGCGCAGCTGCTCGACCTCCCACTCGTCCTTGACGAGGCGCAGCTCGGACAGGGCCTCGGCGAGTTGGTCGTCGAGCGCGTCGTAGACGCTCAGGTCGAGTGACTCCGGATCCTGCGCCGTGTTGTACCGGGCCGTGTCCACGAGCGCGTCGAGGTTCTCGTCGACCTTGCGCACGAGCCGGACCGAGATCCCGCCGATCTCGGTCGCGCCCACGCCCTTCGTCACGGCGACCTCGAGCCCGTCGATGTGCGCCGTCGGCAGGCCGAGGCGGGCCTCGAGCTCGGCTAGCGTCGGGCGGGCGCCGACCCAGAACTCGCCCGAGCGGGGATCGGCGTAGAACTGCGCGGAGTCGCGGCCGGCGAGCGGGCGGAAGTAGAGCGTCGCGGTGTGCTGCCCGCCGTCGTCGCCCGTGCCGGCGTCGGCAGGCTCGAGGACGAGCACGGCGTCGGGCTCATGGTCGAGGCCAAGGCCCGTGAGGTGCGCGAAGGCCGAGTGTGGGCGGAAGCGGTAGTCCGTGTCGTTCGAGCGGACCTTGAGCGGACCGGCGGGGACGATGAGCCGCTCGCCGGGGAAGCGCTCGGAGATGGCACGGCGGCGCCGGGCGGCGTGGTCCGCGACGGCGTCGCGCGGCGGGAGCGTCGTGTCCGCGGGCGCCCAGTGCGAGGCCATGAACGCCTTGAACGCATCCGACGACGGCCGCTGCGACCGGTTCGTGGCGCGCTCCTCGAGCGGCTGGGACCCAGGGGTGGCTTCCGTGAACTCCTCGGCGGGATCTGAAACAGTCACCGTGCCATTGTTCCACCGGCTCCGACGATGTCCAGCCCGGCGCTATCGTGGGGGCGTGAGGATCGATCTGCATGCCCATACGCGCGTCTCCGACGGGACGGAGACGCCCGCGGAGCTTCTGGCCGCCGCGGCCGAGGCGGGCCTGGACGTCCTCGCGATCACGGACCACGACTCGACTGCGGGCTGGGACGAGGCGTCCGAGTCGGCGCGCAGGCACGGAATCACGCTCGTGCCGGGCATGGAGGTCTCGTGCCGCACGCCCGAGGGGATCAGCGTCCACGTCCTCAGCTACCTCCACGACCCCCGGCACCCCGGGCTGCTCGAGGAGATCACGAAGGCCAAGGACGCCCGTCTGTCCCGCGCCGAGCACATGGTCTCGCTCCTCTCCGAGGACTACCCGCTCTCGTGGGACGACGTCACGCAGCACGTCGCGCCCGGAGCCACGGTGGGGCGGCCGCACATCGCCGACGCCCTCGTCGCCGCGGGCCTCGTCGGAGACCGTACCGAGGCCTTCGCGACGATCCTGTCCTCGCGCTCGCGCTACTTCGTGCAGCACTATGCCCCCGAGCCGGCCCTCGCCGTCGCGCTCATCCGCGAGGCCGGCGGCGTCCCCGTCTTCGCCCACCCCGTCGCCTCCTCCCGGGGCCGGACGGTCGGCGAGGACGTGTACCTCGAGATGATCGACGCCGGGCTCGCGGGCCTCGAGGTCTACCACCGGGACAACCCCGCGGACCGCCGCCCCTTCCTGCTCGGCCTCGCGCGCGAGCACGGGCTCCTCGTGACGGGTTCCTCGGACTACCACGGGGCGGGCAAGCCCAACCGGCTCGGCGAGAACCTCACGACGCCCGACGTCTTCGGCGAGATCGAGCGCCAGGGGCGCGGCGCCGCCGTCGTGCGCGGCTGAGCCGCGAGAGAACGGCTCCGCGCCGCCGGTACGGCATTCTTTGCACGGATGCTTGACCCGCCCCGAGAACCGCCGCGTACTCTGGCGGTACTGGGGACGGCGCCCCGCGCCACAGCAGAATCGGTCTCAACGCCATACAGAGACGGAGCCCCCAATGTTCAGGAAGACTTTGGCGACCCTCGGCGTCGTCGCGGCCCTGACGCTCATCCCGACGACCGCGCACGCGCTCGACTGTACTAACGCGAGCCGCCCGGACTATACGGGCACCGAGTGGGTGTTCATCCCGGACATCCAGTCCAATGTCCACTTCGACGGCAACTGGGGCTTCGTCGAGCAGTGGGGGATCTGGGTCTTCCTGCCGCCCGGCACCGTGCCCGGCCTGCCGGGCAGCGGGGGCAACTTCAGCAACAACGCGGCGGAAGATCCGCTCGGCCCCGACTATGCGTACGCGCTCCACGTCCAGGGTTTCTGCCAGTCCTCGGGCACGGACGCCCGCCAGACCACCAAGGGGATCCAGCTCGGCCACGGCTGTCCGTGATCAGCCCCTGACCACGCGCGCGGACGGGAGCCTGCCGGCCATGACCTCGACAGCCTGCGGGTTCTCGTCCACGCACACGAACCGGCGCCCGAGCCGCTGGGCCACCGCGCCCAGCGTGCCGGAGCCGGCGAAGAAGTCCAGCACCCAGTCGCCCGGGCGGCTCGACGCGGCCACCATGCGCCGCACGAGCCCCTCGGGCTTCTGCGTGGGATAGCCCGTCTTCTCCCGCCCGGTGGGCGAGACGATCGTGTGCCACCAGACGTCGGTGGGCAGCTTGCCGCGCTCGCGCTTCTCGGCCGTGACGAGGCCGGGGGCCATGTAGGGCTCGCGGTCCACCTCGTCGCTGTCGAAGTGGTACCGCTCGGGGTCCTTGACGTAGACGAGGATGTTGTCGTGCTTGGTGGGCCAGCGGCGGCGCGCCCTGGCCCCGTAGTCATACGCCCAGACGATCTCGTTGAGGAAGCAGTCGCGGCCGAAGATCGCATCGAGCATGACCTTGGCGTAGTGCACCTCGCGGTAGTCGAGGTGCAGGTACAGCGTCCCGTCCTCGGCGAGGAGACGCCACGCCTCGATGAGCCGCGGCTCGAGGAACGCCCAGTAGTCGCTGAACGCGTCGTCGTAGCGGTGCAGGGCACCCTTGATCGTCTCGTAGCGCTGGCCCGAGAACCCGATCCTGTCGCCCTCGGCGCTGCGCACGGTCGTGATCTCCTGCCGACGCTGGGCGCGGCCGGTGTTGAACGGCGGATCGATGTAGACCATCGTGAACGCGCGGTCAGGGAGGGTCGGCAGGAATTCGGCGTTGTCCGCGTGCACCACGAGGTCCGGCCCCGCCGGGGACCACAGCCCAGGGGCCCGGCCGGCGCTCGGTGCGCTCGTCCGGGCCCCCTCGAGAGGCTGGCTGGCCACGCCCGGAGCTACTCGGCCTCGACGCGGCTGACCACCTCGCCGTTGACACGGCGGGTCCGTGAACGACGACGGCGCGCGGCGGCGACGCCGCGGTCCACCGGAGTGCCGTCCCCCACGGCCGAGAGCTGCACGGCCGCGGCGGGGGAGGTCCGGCGGGCCGGGCCGGCCTGCGACCCGGAGGCCGACGCGCCGTCCTCAGCGGCCCGGCCGCCCGAGGCCCGGCTGCCGGTGCCCTCGCCGCCCTGCTCGGTGCCCCCGGCGGAGGACCCGCCGCGGCGGCGACGGCGGCGGCCCTCGCCGCTCGTCTCGCTGTGGGCCTGGCGGTCGGCGCGGCCGTGGCCGTGGCCGGACTTGCCCGCGCCCTCGGCGGGCTCGGCCGCGGGGCTGGCGGCAGCAGCGGCGTCGGACGTGCTCTCGGCCCGCCCGCCGCGGCGGCGGCGGCCCTCACGGCCCTCGCCGGCCTTCTCCTCGCGCGGCTTCTCGCCGCGGCCCTCGCCTCGCCTGGAGCGGCCGCCCTTCTTGCGGCCCGGCTCGCCGAGATCCTCGAGCACCTCGGCGTCAACGCCCTCGAGGACCCTCTTGTCGCGGGGGAGGCGGCCCTTCGTGCCGGCGGGGATGCTGAGGTCGGTGTAGAGGTGCGGGGACGAGGAGTACGTCTCGACCGGCTCGGAGACGTCGAGGCCGAGGGCCTTGTTGATGAGGCCCCAGCGGGGGACGTCCTCCCAGTCGACGAACGTCACGGCCGTGCCCTTGTTGCCCGCGCGGCCCGTGCGGCCTACGCGGTGCAGGTAGGCCTTCTCGTCCTCGGGGCACTGGAAGTTGATGACGTGGGTGACGTCCTCGACGTCGATGCCGCGGGCGGCGACGTCCGTCGCGACGAGCACGTCGACCTTGTTGTTGCGGAACGCGCGCAGCGCCTGCTCGCGCGCGCCCTGGCCGAGGTCCCCGTGGAGGGCCGCGGCGGCGAAGCCGCGGTCGACGAGCTCCTCGGAGAGCTTCGCGGCCGTGCGCTTGGTCTTCGTGAAGATGATCGTGCGGCCCCGGCCCTCGGACTGGAGGATGCGGGCCACGACCTCGTCCTTGTCGAGCTGGTGCGCACGGTAGATGACCTGGCGGATGTCCTTCTTGGTCACCGCGTCGTCGTTCGGGTCCGCGGCGCGGATGTGCGTCGGCTGCGACATGTACCGGCGGGCCATCGCGACGACGGGGCCCGGCATGGTCGCGGAGAACAGGAGCGTCTGGCGCACCGCCGGGATCGCCCCCATGAGCGTCTCGACGTCCGGGAGGAAGCCGAGGTCGAGCATCTCGTCGGCCTCGTCGAGGACGATGATGCGCACGTTCTTCAGGTTCAGGTGGCGCTGTCGGTGGAGGTCGATGAGGCGCCCCGGCGTGCCCACGACGACGTCGACGCCGGTCTTCAGGGCCTCGATCTGCGGCTCGTAGGCGCGGCCGCCGTAGATGACCTCGACGCGCAGGCTCGTGCGGCGGCTCGCCGTCCCGAGGTCCTTGCTCACCTGGATCGCGAGTTCGCGCGTCGGGACGACGACGAGCGCCTGGGGGGCGCCCGGGACGGGCAGCTTCGCGTAGTCCGGGTGGTCCGCGGGGATCGTGCGCTGGAGCGCGGGGATGCCGAAGCCGAGGGTCTTGCCGGTGCCGGTCTTGGCCTGGCCGATGATGTCGTGCCCGCCGAGCGCGACGCCGAGCGTCATCGACTGGATCGGGAAGGGGTGGAGGATCCCCGCGTCCGCGAGGGACTGGGCGATCTCGGGGACGACGCCGTAGTCGGAGAACGTCTTCTGGCTCTCCTGGCGCACGGGCGCGTCATTGGTGATGGTCTCTTCGGTCTCGAGGGTCTCCGTCCCGGTGTCGTCGGTCAGGAGCTCGTGGGTGTGCACTTCGTTCAAGGAGTAGGGTCCTTCTCCATCTGGGCCCGAGCGGGTTCATGCGTCGACGGACGCCGCCGGCCTCTGGGGCCGGTCAGGGCGTCCGGAGCAGGTGCGCGCGCCGGCCGTCCAGTGGAAGCCGATCGCGGGCTTGTCGAGCGCCGGCCGTCAGGGCCGGCAGGGAGAAAGCAGATCGCGGCAGTACGACCGGGCATCCAGTAACCCTTCAAGGATACCGCGAGGGCCGCACAACGCTGGAATCGTGGCGCACGACACGATCCCACTGCGGCCTGGGCGCAGGGTCAGGCCCGCTCGAAGAGGATCCTTCGCGCCATGACGTCCGCCTCGACGAGCCGGACCCTGACCGTGGTCCCAGACACCATGTCGCCGTCGCAGCGCGCGGTGACCGGCGGCTCGGCCAGCTGGATCGTCCCGAACGGGCGCGGGCGTGCCCCGGAGGGCTTCTCGGCTGTCCCTTCTGAGCCCGCCCCGTTCTGCGAGCTCGCGATCCGGTCGAGGGGCGACTCCTGCTGCGGCCGCCGGGCGCCGCGCGTGCCGGTCACCGGTTCGCCGTCCGGCGCGCCGTCGCGCCCGCCGCCGTCCTCCTCCTCGTCGGCAGGTATCGAGCCGGAGACAACGACGGCGTCGAACTCCTGGCCCACGCGGTTGACCAGCAGCGCCGCCTCGACGAGGTCCAGCGATGCGCGCTCGACCCGTCCCGCGAGCTGGTCCGAGGCCGCCATGATGGCCGGCAGCTCCGGCAGGGCCGCGCGAGCCCAGCCCGGAACCTCGTGCCCGTTCGCGTGCGCGTGGCAGATGACGAGGACGAACCGGTCCACGAGGCGGCGCAGGGGAGCGGTCGTGTGCGCATAGGGGGCGCCGATCGCGGCCTGGGCGGTCGCGGCGGGCGGCAAGCCGTCGAACGGCGTGTAGCCGGCGCCCCGGAAGAGCGCCCCCGCCGCGTGCAGGATGGCGAGCTGGCGGGGGTCCGAGGCGTCGAGCGTGCGCAGGTATTGGCCGTAGGGCACGTCGTCGTCCCACGGCTTCCCGAGGGCGCTCGTCTGGCGGCGGAAGTGCCGCAGGGAGCGCTCGTCGGGCTCCGGCATCGTGCGCAGGATCCCGGTGCCGCCCGCGAGCATGAGTTGGGCCGCCGCCATGCCGGTCATGAGCGAGATCTGCGCGTTCCAGTCCTCGACGGGCCGGGACGGGGACGCCTCGATCCCGTAGCCGCCATCCGCAGTGATGATCTCCTGGTCGGGCAGGTTCAGGCTCGCCCCGCCGCGGGCCGCCTCGAGCCGGATGCGCAGGAGGCCGACCTCCCTCAGGAGCACGAGGGTCTCGACGGCGGTGCCCGCGTCGATCTGCTCCTGCGCCCGCGCGTAGGAGAGCTTCGCCCGGCTCCGCACCCGGGCGCGCTCGAGGCCGACGCCGGCCACCTCGCCGTCGGGGGCAAGGCGGAAGTCCCACACAAACGCGCTGCGCACCTGGTCGGCGAGGAGGCTCCCCGCGGAGTCGCTGATCTGGGCCGGATGCAGCGGGACCTTGCCGTCCGCGGCGTAGATGGTCTGGCCGCGGCGGCGGGTCTCGGCGTCGAGTGCCGTGCCGGGCTCGACGAACGCGGGGACGTCGGCGATGGCGTACCGCACGCGGTAGCCCCCGCCGTCGCGCTCGATGTGCAGGGCCTGGTCGAGGTCCGTCGACGTCGGCGGGTCGATGGTGACGAACCCGATGCCGGTCAGGTCGGCCTTCGGGAGCTCGAGAGCGGCGATGGCCCGCTCTGCGTCGGCGACGGCGGCCTCCGGATAGCCGTCCTCGAGCCCGAACTCGGCACGCATCGCCGCGAAGGCCGCCTCGAGGAGGGCCCGGGGACCCTCAGGGGCGGCCTCGGACACCTTCGGCGTCACGTGATGGTGCGGCACGGCGCCAGCCTAGCCCCGTCGGCTCAGCCCTGCACCCCGAAGCGGCGGGGATGCGCCGGGAAGACGCCGAGGATGCGGACCTCCGTCGAGAAGAACGCGAGCTCCTCGAGGGCGCGGGCGAGCGGCGGCTCGTCCGGGTGGCCCTCGACGTCGACCATGAACATCGTGGCCGCGAACTTCCCCTCGACCATGTAGCTCTCGAGCCGGGTCATGTTGACCCCGTTCGTGGCGAAGCCGCCGAGGGCCTTGTACAGCGCCGCCGGGAGGTTCCGCACCCGGAACACGAAGCTCGTCACGAAGGACTCGGTGCCCGCCTGCGGGTACTCGCGCGGTGGGGCGAGGACCACGAACCGGGTCGTGTTGTGCTTCTGGTCCTCGATGTCCGAGGCCAGGACTGTGAGCCCGTACCGCTCGGCGGCGAGCGGCGGGGCGATCGAGAGCCGCGTCGGGTCGCCCCACTCGGCCACCTCGCGGGCCGAGCCGGCCGTGTCCCCCGCGACGACGGGCGTGAGCCCGTGGGCGCGGATGAACCCGCGGCACTGGGCCAGCGCGTGGACGTGGCTGTGCACCTCGCGCGCGCCCTCGAGGGTCGCGCCGGGGACGCCCATGACGCTGAAGCGGATCCGCAGGAAGTGCTCGCCGATGATCTGCAGGCTCGTGTCCGGCAGGAGGAGGTGGATGTCCGCGACGCGGCCCGCGACCGTGTTGTCGATCGGGATCATGGCCAGCTGCGCCTGACCCGAGGTGACGGCCGCGAAGGCGTCCTCGAAGGTCGCGCACGCGAGCGTCTCGGCGCCCGGGAACGCCTCGAGCGCGGCCATGTGGGAGTTCGCGCCGGGCTCGCCCTGGTAGGCGACGACGGTCATGCGCGCGCGGGGAGCACAGGAGGCACGGGGAGACCAGGCAGCTGCGCGCGCAGGCGGGCGGCGGCGTCGGCCGGATCGTCGGCATCGGTGATGGCCCGCACGACGACGACTCGGCTCGCCCCGGCGTCGACCACCTCGGCGACGTTGCCGTGGTCGATGCCGCCGATAGCGAACCACGGCAGGGGCGCCTGCCCAGCGTCGAGCGCCTCGCGCGTGCGCCGGGCCGCGTGCTCGACGAGGCCGAGACCCACAGCGGCGCGGCCGGGCTTGGTCGGCGTGGCCCACAGCGGGCCGGTGCAGAAATAGTCGAGGGAGCCGTTGTCGGCGGCGGCGCCCGCTGTGCCCCTCGTGCTTCCTGCGTCGATCGCGGCGTCGACCTGGTCCGCGGTGTGCGTCGAGAGCCCCACCGCCACAGGGCCGACCACGATGCGCCGCACGGCAGGGAGCGGGAGGTCCTTCTGGCCGATGTGGAACACGGGGGCACCCGAGAGCGCCGCGACGTCGGCGCGGTCGTTCACCGCCCACAGCTTCCCGTGCCGCTCGGCCACGGCGCGGAGCACCTCGAGGAGCTCGAGCTCCCGTGCCGCCTCGAGGCCCTTGTCGCGCAGCTGGATGATGTCCACGCCGCCCGAGAAGGCGGCGTCGAGGAAGTCCTCGAAGTCGCCGCGGTCGGTCCGGGCGTCGGTGCACACGTAAAGCTGGGCGTCGGTCAGGAGCATGGGACCTAGACTAGTGCCCAGTACTGCGGGAGCCCGCGAGTGTGACCAGAGGTCACCGTGCGGCGGGCTGAGAGGGCAAGCGCCGACCGCCACACCTGATCCGGGTCATGCCGGCGGAGGGAAGGAACTATGGACAGCACCGACGTCCTCGTCGTCGGCGCGGGCGTGATCGGCCTCGGCATCGCGTGGGAGGCCGCCCGGACGGGGCGGCGCGTCGCCGTCGTCGATCCCGCGCCCGGCAGCGGGGCGAGCTTTGCCGCGGCCGGCATGCTCGCTGCCGTGAGCGAGTACCACTATCAGGAGGAGGAGCTCCTCGGGCTCATGCTCGCCTCGGCGTCCGCGTGGCCCGAGTTCGCCGCGGGCGTCGGCGGCGACTGTGGCTACCTGCGGACCCCCACCCTGTGTGTCGCGGGCGACGCCGCCGACCGGCAGGCCTTCGCGGACCTGCGGGCCGTCCAGGGGGAGCACGGGCTCGCCGTCGAGCCGCTCTCGGTGCGGGAGGCCCGTCGGCGCGAGCCACTCCTGGCCCCGGCGCTCGCGGGCGCCTTCGAGATCGCGGCGGACCACCAGGTCGACCCGCGCCGGCTCGTCGCAGCCCTGTGCGGCCGCCTCGGCGAGGGCGCGTTCGTGCGCTCCCGTGCCGCGTCGCTCGTGTGGGACGGCCCCGCCGTCGTCGGTGTGCGGCTCGAGGACGGGCGCGAGCTGCGTGCGGCGGAGACCGTCGTCGCCAACGGCCTCGGCGCGCGGGAGCTCCGCGGCCTCCCTGTCGAGCTGCCGCTGCGTCCCGTGTACGGCGACATCCTCCGGCTGCGCGTGCCCGGACCCCTGCGCCCCCTCGTGAGCGCGACCGTCCGCGGCCTCGTCCGCGGGCGCCCCGTGTACATCGTTCCCCGCGCCGACGGGACGGTCGTGATCGGTGCGACGCAGCGGGAGGACGGCTCGGAAGGCGTCTCGGCCGGCGGCGTCTACGAGCTGCTGCGCGACGCCCAGGCGCTCGTGCCCGCCGTCGCCGAGCTTGAGCTGTGCGAGACGACGGCGCGCGCCCGCCCCGGGACGCCGGACAATGCGCCGCTCCTGGGGCGGGTCCGCGCCGCGGGGGACAGGGAGCACGACGGCGAAGCGCACGTGCCGGGCCTCATCATCGCCACGGGCTTCTTCCGGCACGGCGTGCTGCTCACCCCCGGCGCGGCGCACGTGTGCGCGGGGCTGCTCGAGGGGCGCACCGACCCGCGCTGGGACGTGTTCAGTCCGAGCCGGTTCGGGCACAGAGGCATCCCCGCGCTCGCGGGGGCCACGGCCGAGAGGCCACCGGCCGCCGAGGCGGCGGCCGCGAACGTAAGGCAAGCGACATGACGAGAGCGATCACAGTGAACGGCCAGCCACGGGAACTCCCGCAGCCGGCGACCGTCCTCGCCCTCGTGGCGGAGACCACGGGACGGGCCATCGGCAGCGACGGCAGGCCCGCCGACGGCGGGCGGCTTGGCGTCGCCGTCGCCCTCAACGCCGACGTCGTGCCCCGCGGCAGCTGGGCGGCGACGCCGCTCGCGGCGGGCGACGCCATCGAACTTGTCACAGCGATGCAGGGAGGCTGACATGACCCAGGACACGACCCACGCGCCCGCCCTCGGGCTCGCCGAAGCCGGCGAGGACCCGTTCACCGTCGACGGCGTCACGCTCGGCTCGCGGCTCATCATGGGCACGGGCGGGGCGCCGAGCCTCGACGGGCTCGGGCTGGCCCTCGAGGCGTCCGGGACCGAGCTCACGACCGTCGCGATGCGCCGCTATTCGCCGGCAGAGCAGGGCTCGCTCTTCCAGCTCCTCGTGGACCGGGGCATCCGCGTCCTTCCGAACACGGCCGGGTGCTTCACCGCGCGCGATGCCGTGCTCACGGCCGAGCTCGCGCGCGAGGCCCTCGAGACGGACTGGGTCAAGCTCGAGGTCATCGCCGACGAGACGACGCTCCTGCCGGACCCGATCGAGCTCGCCGACGCGACCGAGCAGCTCGTGGGCCGTGGGTTCAAGGTCTTCGCCTACACGAACGACGACCCCGTCCTGGCCCGCCGGCTCGAGCAGCTCGGCGCCGTCGCCGTCATGCCGCTCGGCGCGCCCATCGGGACGGGCCTCGGGATCCTCAACCCGCACAACATCGAGCTCATCGTCGCCCGGGCGGGCGTCCCCGTCGTGCTCGACGCCGGCATCGGCACCGCCTCGGACGCGGCCCTCGCGATGGAGCTCGGCTGCGACGCCGTGCTCCTGGCCACCGCGGTCACGCGCGCGCAGGACCCGGTGCGCATGGCCTCGGCCTTCCGGTACGCGGTCCAGGCGGGGCGCCTCGCGTCCCGCGCCGGGCGGATCCCGCGGCGCGACCACGCGCTCGCCTCGAGTCCCATGGAGGGCCGGGCGGAGTTCCTCTGACGCAGACCCACGCTGAGTTCCGCGCGGCCCCGTGACGCCGCGGCGCCCGCGGCCTACCCTCGTCAGCATGGAAGTGCTCAGCGACGAGCAGGTCGAGAGGGAACTCGGGCAGCTGCCCGGTTGGCTCCACGCTGGCGGCGGCATCGCCACGGTCTACAGGCTGCCGAGCTCGGCGGCCGCCCTGACGTTCATCGCCGCGGTCGGGGAGGTCGCCGAGGAGCTCGGCCACCACCCCGACCTGGACTGGCGGTACAACCGGGTGATCCTGCGCTTCAGCACGCACGACGCGGGCGGGCGGATCACGGCGAAGGATATCGAGGCCGCCCACCGCTGCATGCTCCGCGCCGCCGCGCTCGACGCCGTCGCCCAGCCGGAGAAGCTGCCCGAGGTCTAGGCCTACCGCTTGAGGATCTCCGTGAGCCGGTCCGTGTCGGCCTTCGTGCGGCGACGGACGAGGACGGCTGCCACGGCGACAGGCGCGGCGATCGACACCAGCATGGGCAGGACCCACGGCATCCACGTCAGGCCTGTCGTGTAGCCGGTCCCGAGACCCACAAGCACGATCCAGACAACACACGCCGCTGTGACGGCGACCGCGACCGGGAGCATGATTCCGTACTTGCCGTGGCGGCGGTCCGAGGCCCAGACCGCGAAGCCGGCGGCCGCCGCGACGATCACGTCGATGACGAGGGACCAGACGGTCTCCACAGTCCGCCTCGCCTCAGAGAGCGCCGAAGCCCACGCGCCGCGGCTCTTGGGCGCCGAGCTCGACGTAGGCGAGGACACTGGCCGGGACGATCACCTGACGGCCCTTCTCGTCGTCGAGGCGGAGCTCCTTGCCGCTGCCGATCGCCTCCGCGACCAGCTTGGCGACCTCGTCCGCGTCGCGGGCGGACTCGAGGACGATCTCGCGGCCGACGTTCTGGATGCCGATCTTGATTTCCACAGGCAGACTCCTTGCTTCGATGACGCGCGGGCCCTCACGCGGGCCGACTCCCTTTGTACCTTATGCCTCTTTGGGGAAGCGCGAGATGCCGCGCCACGCGAGCCGCGAGACGAGGTCCGCGGCAACGTCGATGTCCAGCGAGGTCGACGTCTCGAGCCAGTGGCGCGCGCTCACCTGCGCCATGCCCGCGAGGCCACGGCCGAGGAGCTGGGCCTCGACCATGGGCAGCTTCGTGTCGGAGGCGATGACCTCGGCGATCGCCTCCGAGAAGCCGCGGTTGAAGGTCTCGAGGCGCGAGGCGACGTCGGTGTCGTTGAGGAGGTCCGACTGGAAGACGAGCCGGTGGGCCTGGTCGTCGGCGGCGATGAACTCGTAGTAGGCCCGGATCACGGCCCGCACGCGCTCGCGGTTGTCCGTCGTGGAGCCGAGGGCCTTCTTCATGAGGTCCGACAGCGACGCGAGATGGCTGTCGAGGAGGGCGAGGTACAGGTCCCGCTTGGACGGGAAGTGCTGGTACAGCACGGGCTTGCTCACGTGCGCCGCCTCGGCGATCTCGTCCATGGCCGCACCGTGGTAGCCGTTGGAGGCGAAGACCTCGAGCGCTGCGGAGAGCAGCTGGGCCCTCCGCTCGTCCCGGGGGAGCCGTGGGGAGCGTGCGGTAGCCGCTTGGGGTTCGGTGCTCACTGCTGATACCTCTCTGGCGGTTCGGGCATGTGGAACCTTGCTCGAACGGTAGTCCTACTCTACCCGGCGGTCACGTGGCGGCAGCCCGTGTCGCGGCCTCCTCCCCGGGAGGCCTAGATTGGATCTATGGCCATTCAGGTTCGCTCTGCCCTGCCGCCGCTCGTCGAGCCCGCGGACTCCCTCACGCCCGAGGAGCTCCAGCGCTACTCGCGGCACGTGATCATCCCCGAGATCGGCAACGAGGGGCAGCGACGGCTCAAGAACGCCAAGGTCCTCGTCGTCGGCGCGGGCGGCCTCGGCTCGCCCGCCCTCCTCTACCTCGCCGCCGCGGGCGTGGGCACCATCGGGATCGTCGAGGACGACGCCGTCGAGCTCAGCAACCTCCAGCGGCAGGTGATCCACGGCGTCGCCGACGTCGGCCGACCCAAGGCCGAGTCCGCCCGCGACGCGATCCTCGGGCTCAACCCGCTCGTCGAGGTCAGGCTCCACGAGGTCTACCTCGACTCCGGCAACGCCCTGCAGATCTTCGCCGACTACGACCTGATCCTCGACGGAACGGACAACTTCGCCACCCGCTACCTGGTCAACGACGCCGCGGCCATCCTCGGCAAGCCCTACGTCTGGGGCTCCATTTTCCGCTTCGACGGCCAGGTGAGCGTCTTCTGGGCCGAGCACGGACCTACCTACCGCGACCTGTACCCCGAGGCGCCGCCGGCGGGATCCGTGCCCTCGTGCGGCGAGGGCGGGGTGTACGGCATGCTGTGCGCTGCGATCGGCGCCTCCATGGTCACCGAGGCGGTCAAGCTCATCACGGGCGTGGGCCGGACCCTGCTCGGCCGCGTCCAGCTCTACGACGCCCTCACCGCGACGTGGCGCGAGCTGACGGTCGCGAAGGACCCGGACGCCGAGCCGATCACCGAACTCGTGGACTATGAGGCGTTCTGCGGCATCGCCCCGGCCGGGACCCCCGGGACCGACCGGACCGTGAGCGCGGCCCAGCTGGCCACGATGCTCGCCGCGCGCGAGGCGGGCCTGCGGGACTTCGAGCTCATCGACGTGCGCGAGCCGGGCGAGGCCTCGATCGTCGGGATCCCGGGCGCGCGGCTCATCCCGCAGGGCCGGCTGCTCTCCGGGGATGCGTGGTCCGAGGTGCCGCGGGACCGCGAGGTCGTGTTCCACTGCAAGAGCGGCGCCCGCTCGGCCGCGGTCCTCCGTGCGGCCCTCGAGGCCGGCTACACCGATGTGCGGCATCTCGACGGCGGGGTCCTCGCCTGGGTGCGGGACGTCGAGCCGGCCAAGCCGGTGTACTGAGCGAAGCCCGAGGGCAGAGACGTGCTCCGGGCGGGGAAAACGGCTCGGCGCGGCGGGGGCGACGGCGGGCACGCGCCGTCGAACGTCAGCCCGCGTCGAACGTCAGCCCGCGCGCGTGTGCGTGACGGGGCAGTCTGCGTCCGTGGGGGACGGCGGGGGAGCGCCGGGGCCGGGCGTCGGCGGGAGCATGCGGGGCACCTCGACCGAGATGCCGTAGAGCGCGTCGAGCGCGGCGAGGTACTCGTCCTCGCGGCCCTCGGACGCGAGCTGGCGAGCGCGCACCGTGGGCGTGTGGAGGAGCTGCTTGACCATGCGGCGCATGGCGAACTCCACCTCCTCGGCTGCCGCGGTGCAGCCGTGGCGGGCGCGGACCTTCTCGATCTCGGCGTCGAGAACCGCCATCGTGTGCTTCCGCAGGGCGACGATCGCGGCGTCGGCCTGGCGCGCCTGGCGCTGCGACTCGAAGTCCTCGGCTGCCGCGGTCACGATCGCGCTGGCCTGGGCGAGGGCCTCGGCCTGCTCCTGGGGCGCCGCGAGACGCACCGACTCGAGGGTGATGAGCTCGACGCCGTCGAGCGTGCCGACCGCCGGGTCGAAGTCGTGGGTGAGTGCGAGGTCGATCACGATGAGCTGCTGGGCGGAGTCCTCCCGGATCGCTGCGAGCTCGACGGCTTCCATCGCCGCGTCGGAGCCGCTGCAGCCGATCAGGACGTCCGCCTCGGCAATCGCTCCCGGCAGCTCCTCGTCCGCGATGGCCCGCGCGCCGCGCGCCGCGGCGAACTCCTCCGCACGGCCCGAGGACGAGAACACGCCGACGTCATGGCAGCCGCGTTCGCGGAGGAGGGCCATCGTGGCCCCCGCGTAGGCGCCGGTGCCGAACAGGACGGCCTTCTTGTCCGCCCAGGCGCGCACCTCGGCGAGGTCCTCCGCGAGGTCGAGGGCGACGGAGACGATCGAGAGGCCGCGGCTGCCCAGGGCGGTCTGCGCGCCGACGTCCTTGGCGGTCTTCGAGGCGGTCTGGAACAGCCGCACGAGGGAGGGGCTCGCGGTGCCCTCCTGCTGGGCCGAGATGAGGGCGCGGCGCACCTGGCCGGCGATCTCGCGCTCGCCCACGACGGCGGAATCGAGCCCCGAGCTCACCGCGAACAGGTGGCGCGCGACGTCGCGGCCCCCGTTGACGGCGAAGGCGCCGGAGACGGTCTGCTCGGGCAGCCCGCTGCGTGCGCTGATCTCGCCCACGATGGCGGAGCGCGCGGCGTCGACGTCCTCGGCGCTGGGCACCTCGGCGTAGATCTCGTATCGGTTGCACGTGGCGAGGACGACCGCGCCGCTCAAGGCGGGGGAGGACGTGGCTGCGCCGGCCACGCCCGAAGCACCGTTGCTCAGCGTCGCAACGGTCTCGAGATCGATGTCGGCGTGTGTCGCCACCAGAGAGAAAACAACCACAGCGCCACCATCATAGCTTTTCGCCCGGGTGTAGAAAACGAGCCACGAGACAGCCTGTCGCCATGAGGGTCGGTGCCCTCTGAGACAATCGCCCTATGAACCTGAGCGCAGACCACCCCCTGAAGGACGGACGGACGGCGCAGTCGCCGCTCATTACGGCATATCGCGGCGGGAGGCCCAGCAGGAAGCCGGTGTGGTTCATGCGCCAGGCTGGCCGCTCGCTCCCGGAGTACCGCAAGGCCCGCGAGGGCGTCGGCATGCTCGACTCGTGCCTCCGACCCGAGCTCGCCGCAGAGATCACGCTCCAGCCCGTGCGCCGCCACGACGTCGACGCAGGCATCTTCTTCTCCGACATCGTCATCCCGCTCAAGCTCGCCGGCGTCGGCGTCGAGATCGTCCCCGGCGTCGGCCCCGTCCTCGAGCGGCCGATTCGCTCGGCCGAGGACGTCGCTGCCCTCCCGCGCTTCGAGGACTCCGCCCTCGAGCCCATCCGCGAGGCCGTGCGCCTCACCGTCTCCGAGCTCGGCACGACGCCGCTCATCGGCTTCGCGGGGGCGCCGTTCACCGTCGCGGCGTACATGGTCGAGGGCAAGCCCTCCCGCGACCACCTCGGCCCGCGCACGATGATGCACGGCGACCCGGGCACGTGGGCCGCGCTCATGGAATGGACCGCCGAGGCCTCGGGCCGCTTCCTCCGCGCCCAGATCGAGGCCGGCGCATCCGCGGGCCAGCTCTTCGACTCGTGGGCCGGCTCCCTCGGCCTCGAGGACTACCGCCGCTTCGCCGCCCCCTTCTCCTCGAAGGCCCTCGACTACGTCCGCGACCTCGGGGCGCCGCTCGTGCACTTCGGCACGGGAACGTCCGAGCTGCTCGGCCAGATGTACGAGGTCGGCGTCGACGTGGTCGGCGTCGACTACCGCCTCCCGCTGCACGAGGCCAACCGCCGCCTCGGCGGGCGTGTGGTCCTCCAGGGCAACATCGACCCGGCCTTCCTCGCCGCCCCGTGGAACGTGCTCGAGGCGCACGTGCGCGAGGTCGTGCGGGCGGGCGCGTCCGCCCCTGGCCACGTCATCAACCTCGGCCACGGGGTCCCCCCGGAGACTGATCCGGAGATCCTGACCCGCGTGGTGGAGCTCGTCCACTCGATCACCCACTGATGTCCCCCCAGGCTGCACCCATCGCCGGAGATCCGGCCGCCATGCCGGCGGCGGTGCCGGACGGCGGAGGTGCGGCGCGCGCCGTCGTCGTCGGGGGAGGCGTCTCCGGCCTCGTCGCGGCCCTCGAGCTGCGGCGCGCCGGCCTCGCCGTGACCGTCCTCGAGGCGGGCCTGCGCTGGGGCGGGTGCATCGGCGAGCACGAGGTCGGGGGCCTCACCCTCGACAGCGGCGCTGAGTCCTTCGCGACCCGCACCGACGCCGTCGGCGCGCTCCTGGCCGAGCTGGGCCTCGCCGACCAGATCGTCGCGCCGCACCCGTCGGGCGCCTGGGTCCTGCTGCCCACGGGGCCGGAGGAACTGCCCAAGACAGGCGTCCTCGGCATTCCCGCCAACCCGTGGAACCGCGAGGTGCGCTCCGCCCTCGGCTTCTGGGGCTCGCTGCGCGCCTCGGCCGACGCGCTGCTCCCCGTCGGGCAGCCCCGGGGGCAGCGGAGCGTCGCCCAGCTCGTGCGTGTGCGGATGGGCCGGCGCGTCCTCGAGCGGCTCGTCGCGCCCGTGGTCGGAGGTGTGCATTCTGCGGACCCGGAACTGCTCGACGTCGACATGGTCGCCCCCGGCCTGCGCCGGCTCATGGCGGAGCGGGGCTCCCTCGCCGCGGCGGTCGCTGCCCAGCGCCGCGCCGGCGCCGGTGCGAAGGCCGGCTCCGCCGTTGCGGGCCTGCGCGGCGGCATGAACCGGATGGTCTCGGCCCTGCTGGCGCGGCTCGAGGACGACGGCGCGCGGCTGCTCGCGGGGCACCGCGCCGAGCGCCTCGACCGGCTCACGGCGGAGGACGGCACCGTCAGGTGGCACGTGGGCGCGGCCCTCGAGCCCGCACCGGGCGAGCCGGAGGGTGCCCCACCACGGACAGCCGACTACGAGGCCGAACTCGTCGTCGTGGCCCTCGGCGGTCCGGCCGCCGTCGAGCTCCTCTCGGACGCCGTGCCCGCGCTCGCGGGCCACGAGCCCGTTCCGGGGCCGGAGGTCAAGCTCGTGACTCTCGTCCTCGACTGCCCCGCGCTCGACGCCCGCCCGCGCGGAACGGGCATCCTCGTCGCCCCCCAGGTCGCGGGCGTGAAGGCCAAGGCGCTCACGCACGCGACCTCGAAGTGGCAGTGGCTCGCGGACGAGGCGGGGCCCGGGACCCACGTCGTGCGGCTCTCCTACGGACGCGCGGGCGTCGCCGGGCTGCCCGCTGGCGAGCCCGAGTCCGACGACGAGCTCTTCGCCGCGGGCCTGCGGGACGCATCAGTCCTCCTCGGCGTCCCCCTCCTGCCCGAGCAGGTCCTCGGCTGGGACGTCGTGCGCTGGGAGGGCGCCCTGCCGTTCGCCGCCGTGGGGCACCGGGAGCGGGTTGCGGCCGTCCGCCGGCTCGTCGCCGAGCAGCCGGGACTCGCCGTCGTGGGCGGGTGGGCCTCGGGGAACGGGCTCGCCGCCGTCGTCCCGGACGCCCGCGCCCAGGCCCTTGCCCTCGCGGGCTCCCTGTCCGGGGAACCGCCCGCGTGACCTTGATCACTTCTACGTCATGTAGAACTCTGTGGATTCGATTTGCCGATGCGTTAGGAGCACACTGGAAACCATGAGCCACACTTCCGTCGAATCTGTCACCAAAGCCACGGGCGAGGAGGCTGCAGAGACGCAGCAGTTCTTCACCCTCTGGACTGTGTTTAAGCGGGTCCCTGGCGCCCCCGCGCCGACTGACGGCGCGGTGACGGAGTTCGAGGCCCTCGTCGCGCGGCTCGCCGAGGGCGGCGTGACCCTGCGCGGCGCCTACGACGTCTCGGCGATGCGCGCCGATGCGGACGTCATGGTCTGGCTCCACGGCGCCGAGCCCGAGGCCCTGCAGCAGGCCGTGCGCGACATCCGCCGCAGCGACCTCTTCGCCGGCGCCGAGATCGCGTGGTCTGCGATGGGCGTGCACCGCGAGGCCGAGTTCGCCAAGAACCACACGCCCGCCTTCTCGCGCGGGGTCGAGCCCAGCACGTGGCTCACGGTCTACCCGTTCGTGCGCTCCTACGAGTGGTACCTGCTCCCCACCGACGAGCGCTCGCGCATGCTCCGCGAGCACGGCATGCTGGGCCGGGACTTCCCGCAGGTCATCTCGAACACCGTCTCCTCGTTCGCGCTCGGCGACTGGGAGTGGCTCCTCGCGCTCGAGGCCCCCGAGCTGACCGACCTCGTGGACATGATGCGCCACCTCCGCTACTCCGACGCGCGCAACCACGTGCGCGAGGAGGTCCCCTTCTACACGGGCCGCCGCATCTCCGTCTCCGAGGTCGCCGAGGTGCTCGCGTGAGCATCGCCGGCATCGAGGTGCCCGGGGCGGTCGCGCCCCTGGCCGTGAGCACGTCCCCGAATCCCGTCACCGAGGCGGGCCGGCTCGCCCCCGTCGAGTACGACGCCGTGCTGCTCGCCTCCTTCGGGGGCCCCGAGGGCCAGGACGACGTGATCCCGTTCCTGCGCAACGTCACGCGCGGCCGCGGCATCCCGGACGAGCGCCTCGAGGAGGTCAGCCACCACTACCGTGCCTTCGGCGGCGTGAGCCCCATCAACGCCCAGAACCGCGCCCTCAAGGCGGCGCTCGAGGCCGAGCTCGCCGCCCGCGGGATCGGGCTGCCCGTCTACTGGGGCAACCGCAACTGGGCGCCCTACATGCCGGCGGTGCTCGAGGAGATGTACGGCGCCGGCCACCGCCGCGTCCTCATGCTCTCCACGAGTGCCTACACGTGCTACTCGAGCTGCCGCCAGTACCGCGAGGACATCGGCCTCGGCCTGTCCGAGACCGGGCTCGACGGGAAGCTGCAGGTGGACAAGGTCCGCCAGTACTTCGACCACCCGGGCTTCGTGGAGCCCTTCGTCGAGGGCACCGCGGCCGGCCTCGCCCGCGTCCGCGAGGCGCTGGGCGCCGCCGACGGCTCCCGCGACGCCGAGATCCTGGTGCTGTTCGCGACGCACTCCATCCCGACCCGCGACGCCGAGGCCGCAGGCCGTGCCGACGGCGAGCCGCGCGAGTTCGAGGACGGGTCCGCCTACGTGGCCCAGCACCTCGCCGTCGCCCGCGCCGTCATGGCGGCCGTCGCCGGCGACTCCGACCGCATCGCCTGGGACCTCGTCTACCAGTCCCGCTCCGGCGCCCCGCATGTGCCCTGGCTCGAGCCCGACATCAACGACCACCTCGAGGCGGCCGCCGGCGAGGGCGTCAAGGGTGCGGTGATCGTGCCCCTCGGCTTCGTCAGCGACCACATGGAGGTGGCCTGGGACCTCGACACCGAGGCCCTCGAGACCTGCCGGGGGCTTGGCATCGAGGCCGTCCGTGTGCCGACACCGGGCACCCATCCTGCCTTCGTCGCAGGCCTCGTGGACCTGCTCTGCGAGCGGCTCCCGGACGGCTGGCGCGGCGCCCAGCACATCGCCGGGCGTCCGCACGTGACCGCCCTCGGCCCATGGTACGACGTCGTCCCCGCCGGGGACTGCGAGAACTTCCGCGGCGCCAAGCCCGTCATCGCGGAGGCGGGCTCCGCCGTCGGCACCGCCCACTCCCCCTACCCGGAGGTCTGACCATGGCCGTGCGCATCGGCACTCGCGGCAGCGCCCTCGCGCTGACGCAGACGCAGCAGACGGCGGACGCGCTCGCCGCCGTCGGCGGCTTCGCGACGGAACTCGTGCGGATCAAGACCGAGGGCGACGTCAGGACCGGATCCCTCGCGTCGCTCGGCGGGACCGGTGTGTTCGTGACGGCCCTGCGGGAGGCACTCCTTGCCGACCGCTGCGACGTGGCGGTGCACTCGCTCAAGGACCTCCCGACGGCGGGCGAGCCCGGCCTCACGATCGGGGCCATCCCGCCGCGCGCCGACGCCCGGGACGTGCTGTGCGCGCGCGACGGGCTCAAACTCGCCGACCTGCCGTCGGGTGCCCGCGTCGGCACGGGGTCGCCGCGCCGCGCCGCCCAGCTGCGCGCGGCGCGCCCGGACCTCGAGGTCCTCGACATCCGCGGGAACGTCGACACGCGCCTCGGCCGCGTCCCCGGCCTGCCCGGGAACGCGCCGGACGCGCCCGGCGACCTCGACGCCGTCGTCCTCGCCGCCGCGGGCCTGACCCGGCTCGGCCGCACGGACGTCGTGACCGAGTACTTCGAGCCCGACGTCATGCTCCCCGCACCCGGGCAGGGAGCCCTCGCCGTCGAGTGCCGGACCGAGGACGCGCCGGTGCGCGAGCCCGGCGCCACCGCCCCCGCCTCGGGCGAGGGCGTCCTCGCCCAGGCGCTCGCCGCGATCGACGACGCCGACACGCGCCTGGCCGTGACGGCAGAGCGCGCGCTCCTCGCGCGGCTCGAGGCCGGCTGCGCCGCGCCCGTCGGGGCGCTCGCGCGGCGCAAGGGCTCGATGCTGCACCTCGACGCGGTCGTGTGCTCCGTCGACGGCACCCGCTCGCTGCGGCTGACAAAGGCCACGGACGGGCTCACGGAGGTGGGGGCGACCCTGCTCGGGATCGAGCTCGCGGAGGACCTCCTCGCCGAGGGCGCCGCGGACCTCGCGGACCTGGGCGCCTGATGCCCGCTGCAGCCGCGCCCGGCGGCGGGTACCTCTCCGGTCGTCGGGTGCTGCTCACGCGCAGCCCCGACCGGGCCGGGGCCATGGCCGTCGCCCTCGCTGAGGCGGGGGCCGAGCCTCTGCTCCTGCCGCTCATCGACTTCGAGCGGACACCCGACCAGGCGTCGCTTGCCCAAGCCCTCTCCCGCCTCGCCGGCGGCGGCTACGACTGGCTCGTCGTCTCGAGCATCACGACCGTCCGCGCGCTCAAGGAGCTCGCGGCCGCCCAGGGCATGCACCTGGCCTCGCTCGTGCCCGAGGGCGTCCGCGTCGCGACGATCGGGCCCAGCTCGCGCCGCGTCCTCGAGGCCGAGGGGATCCGCGTGGACCTCGCCCCCGGGGGGAAGCAGTCCGCCGAGGGCCTCGTCGAGCTCTGGGGGGCCGGCCCGGCGGACGACGCCGTCGGGACCGGGAGCGGGGGAGCGGCACCGCGCGTGCTCCTGCCGCAGAGCGACCTCGCCGCTCCCACCCTGGCCGATGGCCTGCGCGCCCACGGCTGCGCCGTCGAGACCGTCGTCGCGTACCGCACCGTCGACTATCCGGCCGCCGAGGCCCTGCGCCTGACGGCGGAGCTCGCCGCGGGCGAGCCTGCCGGGCAGGCCGCGCCCGCCGTCGTGCTCGGCCCGGACGAGGCGAACGGCGAGCTCGCCGCGGGACGGCTCGACGCCGTCGTCGCCGCCTCGCCGAGCGCGGCCCAGCGCATCCACGCCGTCCTGCGCCCCCTCGGCGCGACCGCGCTCATCGCGATCGGCGAGCCGACCGCCGCCGAGCTGCGCGCGCTCGGGCTCACCGCCGCAGCCACCGCCTCGACGCCGACCCCGCGGGGCATCGTCGACGCCGTGGCACGCGCCCTCGATTCGACTCGTTCCGACTCGCCCGCACCCTGAGGACACCCCCTATGAGCTTCCCCCGCCACCGTCCCCGCCGGCTCCGCCAGACCCCCGTGATGCGGCGGCTCGTCGCCGAGACCCGGCTTCACCCGGCCGAACTCATCCTGCCCGCGTTCATCCGGGAGGGCCTCGCCGACCCCGCGCCGCTGCAGTCCATGCCCGGCGTCGTGCAGCACACGACCGACACGCTCAAGCGGGCCGCGGCCGAGGCGGCGGAGCTCGGCCTCGGCGGCATCATGCTCTTCGGCGTGCCCGAGGAGCGCGACGCCGAGGGCTCGGCCTCGCTCGACCCGGACGGCGTGCTCAACGCCGCGATCCGGGCCGTGCGCGACGAGGTCGGGGACTCGCTCGTCGTCATGAGCGACGTGTGCCTCGACGAGTTCACCGACCACGGGCACTGCGGCGTGCTCGACGCCCAGGGCCGGGTGGACAACGACGCGACGCTCGAGGTCTACGGCCAGATGGCCGTCGCGCAGGCCGAGGCAGGCGCGCACGTGCTCGGGCCAAGCGGCATGATGGACGGCCAGGTCGCCGTCATCCGCGACGCGCTGGATGCCGCGGGGCACCAAGACGTCGCCGTGCTGGCGTATGCCGCGAAGTACGCCTCCGCGTTCTACGGGCCCTTCCGCGAGGCCGTCGACTCGCAGCTGACCGGCGACCGCCGGACCTACCAGATGGACCCCGCCAACCGGCGCGAGGCGATCCTCGAGGTCGAGCTGGACCTCGAGGAGGGTGCGGACATGGTCATGGTCAAGCCGGCCATGAGCTACCTCGACATCCTCGCTGACGTCGCCGCGATGAGCCCCGTGCCCGTGGCCGCCTACCAGATTTCGGGGGAGTACGCGATGATCGAGGCCGCCGCAGCCAATGGCTGGATCGACCGGAAGGCCTCGATCCTCGAGTCCGTGCTCGGCATCCGCCGCGCCGGGGCCAACTCGGTGCTGACCTATTGGGCGCCCGAGATCGCCCGCTGGCTCCACGAGGCCTGAACCCTTCGCAACGCCGCATCACAACACGCTGTCATGGTGCAGTCATCACGGCGTGTTTCGATGCGGCGTTGGGGAGGGAATGATCCGGGCCGGCCGCGGGTTTGAATGCATATGCATCGAGAAGCCGGCGCCGCGTCCGCGCCCCCCGTCCTGCTCGGCCTCAACACCTTCGGCGACGTCGGCCTCGACGCCCGCGGCGAGCCCAAACCGCATGCCCAGGTGATCCGCGACCTCGTGGACGAGGCGGTCCTCGCCGACCAGGTCGGCCTGCACGCGTTCGGCGTGGGCGAGCACCATCGCAAGGACTTCGCCGTCTCGGCCCCCGAGGTCGTCCTCGCCGCGATCGCGTCGCGGACCGAGGGCATCAGGCTTGCCTCCGCCGTCACCGTCCTCTCCTCGGACGACCCCGTCCGCGTCTTCCAGCGCTTCTCGACCCTCGACGCCGTCTCCGCCGGCCGTGCCGAGGTCATCCTGGGCCGTGGCTCGTTCATCGAGTCCTTCCCGCTCTTCGGCCTCGACCTTGACGACTACGAGCTCCTCTTCGAGGACAAGCTCGAGCTCTTCGACCGCGTCCGCTCGCAGAAGCCCGTGCACTGGGAGGGCCGCACGCGCGGCCCGATCCACGGGCTCACGGCCTACCCGCATCTTGAGGACGGGCTCCTCGACACGTGGATCGGCGTGGGCGGCACGCCGCAGTCGGTCGTCCGGGCCGCGAACTACGGCTATCCGGTCGCCTTCGCGATCATCGGCGGCGAGCCGGCGCGCTTCGCGCCGTTCGTCGAGCTCTACAAGCGCTCCCTCGAGAAGTCCGGCAAGCCCTACACGATGCTCGCGACCCACTCGCCCGGCCACATCGCCGAGACCGATGAGCAGGCCCGCGAGGAGCTCTTCCCGCACTGGCTCGCGATGCGCAACCGCATCGGCGCCGAGCGCGGCTGGGGACCCGGCAGCCGCACGGAGTTCAACGCCCAGGCCTCGCGCACGGGCGCGCTGTACGTCGGCTCGCCCGAGACGGTCGCGCGCAAGATCGCGGACACGCACCGCGCCCTCGGCACCGAGCGCTTCGACCTCAAGTACTCCAGCGGCACGCTCCCGCACGACGCCATGATGAAGAGCATCGAGCTCTTCGGCACGAGGGTCGCCCCGCTCGTGGCGGACATGCTCGCCTGAGGCGAGTGCCCGCCGTCGTCCGTGTTCCCGTGCCGGGCGCACCTCGCGCCGGATGGAAGAATGGGGGCATGACCACCTCCGAGGACCTCTTCGCCCGTGCCCGCTCGCTCATGCCGGGAGGGGTGAACTCGCCCGTGCGCGCCTTCGGCTCGGTGGGCGGCACGCCCCGCTTCCTCGTCTCCGCCAAGGGCGCGTACGTCACGGACGCCGACGGCCGCGATTACGTGGACCTCGTGTGCTCGTGGGGCCCGGCGCTCCTGGGGCACGCCGTCCCCGAGGTCCTCGACGCCGTCCACGCCGCGGTGGACCGGGGCCTGTCCTTCGGCGCGTCGACCCCGGACGAGGCGGCCCTGGCCGAGCTCGTGATCGGGCGCGTCCCCGCCGTCGAGCGCCTTCGCATGGTGTCCACGGGCACCGAGGCGACGATGACGGCGATCCGCCTCGCTCGCGGGTTCACCGGCCGCGACCTCGTCGTGAAGTTCGCGGGCTGCTACCACGGGCACGTCGACGGGCTCCTCGCCTCCGCCGGCTCGGGCGTCGCGACCCTCGCCCTGCCCGGCTCCGCGGGCGTCACCGCCGCGACGGCCGCCGAGACGCTCGTCCTGCCCTACAACGACCTCGGCGCCGTCGAGAAGGCGTTCGCCGAGCACGGGTCCCGCATCGCGGCCGTCATCACCGAGGCGGCGCCAGCCAACATGGGCGTCGTGACCCCGGGCGAGGGCTTCAACGAGGGGCTCCGCCGCATTACCGCGGAGCACGGCGCGCTGTTCATCATGGACGAGGTCCTCACGGGCTTCCGCACGGGCCCTGCCGGCTACTGGGGCCTCACGGGCCAGCGCGAGGGCTGGGCGCCGGACCTGTTCACGTTCGGGAAGGTCATCGGCGGCGGGATGCCCGTCGCGGCGCTCGGCGGCCGCGCCGAGGTAATGGACCACCTCGCCCCGCTCGGCCCCGTGTACCAGGCCGGGACGCTCTCGGGGAACCCCGTGGCCATGGCCGCGGGCGTCGCGACGCTCACGCTCGCGACCGACGACGTGTACGCGCACATCGACGCGCGCTCGCTCGAGCTCTCCGGCGCCCTCGCCGCCGCTCTCGACGCCGAGGGCGTCGACCACACCATCCAGCGCGCGGGGAACCTGTTCTCAGTCGCCTTCGGCACCTCGGCGCGCGGCGTGAACGACTACGCCGACGCCCAGGCCCAGGAGGCGTTCCGCTACGGGCCGTTCTTCCACTCGATGCTCGAGAGCGGCGTGTACCTGCCGCCGAGCGTCTTCGAGGCCTGGTTCCTCTCCGCCGCGCACGACGACGCCGCGATCGGCCGCATCGTCGACGCCCTGCCGGCGGCGGCCAAGGCCGCGGCGTCGGCCCTCCCGGGGGCCTGAGCGGCGCCTGCCGTGCGGACGGGTGACCCCTCATCGTTGAGAGGTGACCCCGCATCGTTGAGAGGTGACCCCGCATCGGGAATCGTTGCGGGGTCACCTTCCTGCGATGCGGGGTCACCTTCCTGCGATGCGGGGTCACTTTCCTATGCGGTGAGCCCTCCGAGGAGCCCCGCCGCCTGCTCCGCGAGCAGGACGGCCCCGATCCCGATCATGATCACGCCGCTCGCGAGCGTGACGACGCGCGCCGCGCGCGGCCGTGCCCGGAGGATGCGCCGCGCGGCGACGGCCACGAGGCTGTAGACCACCACCGTGAGCAGGATGTGCGTGGCCCCCATCGCGGCCGTCTGGGCTGCGACCGGGACCTCCGACCCCTGGACGATGAACTGCGGCATGACCGCCACGAAGAGCAGGAGCGCCTTGGGATTGATCCCGCTCGTCGCGACGCCGCGCAGGTAGTCGCGCACGGCCCCGCCCTGACGCCCGACGGCGCTGCTCAGCGCCCCGCCAGACGGCAGGGCCGCGTCCTCGCGTGCGGCGGCGCCTGCGAACCCGGCGGCCCGCCAGCCGCGCGCCGTCGTGCACCCGAGCCAGAGGAGGTAGAGCGCCCCGGCGAGCGAGAGCCACGCGACGACGTCGGGCCGGCCCGCGAGCATGACACCGAGCCCGGCTGCGACGAGCGCCGTATGGAGGATATAGCCCGAGCAGAGCCCCGCCACCGATGGCACAGTGGACCCCGGCCGCAGCCCCGCGGCGATCGTGTAGGCCCAGTCGGCGCCGGGCGTGAGGGTGAGGGCGAGGGCGACGGCGGCGAAGCCCAGCAGTGCCGAGAGTTCCATGGCGCAAGACTAGGGATTTCGTCGAGAAATGTGCTCGCCGCTTCTGGCCCACGGGGAGCACCTTCGGGATAGTTTCTTATCGTGATCGACCGAATCGACAGAAGTATTTTGCGCGCCCTCCAGTCGGATGGGCGGATGACGGCGACGGCCCTCGCCGCCGAGGTGGGCCTCACGGTCGCCCCGTGCCATCGCCGGCTCAAGGACCTCGAGTCGAGCGGAGTCATCCGCGGCTACCGCGCGGAGGTGGACCCGGCCCAAGTCGGCCTCGGCTTCGGGGCGATGGTCTTCACGACCCTCCGCGAGACGTCTCAGGAGACGATCCGGGCCTTCGAGGACGCGGTCGTGGCCCAGCCGCAGATCGTCGAGGCCTACCGGCTGTTCGGCGACCCCGACTACCTCCTGCGCTGCGTCGCCGCCGACCTGCCCGCGTACCAGCGCCTCTACGACGAGCACCTTGCGGCGCTGCCCGGGGTCGCCAAGCTCACCTCGACCATCGTCATGCGCGACCTCAAGGGCAGCGGCGGGCTCCCGGTCTAGCGGCGGTGCGGAGACGACGACGGCGGGGTCCCCACCCGGGTGGGGACCCCGCCGTCGTGCGTCCGGGGATCCTAGAGCACGTCGCTGAGGAAGCGCTGCAGCCGGTCGGTCTGCGGCGCGTCGAAGATCTGCCCCGGCGGGCCGGACTCGACCACGACGCCGGCGTCCATGAACGTGACGGTGTCCGAGACGTTCCTGGAGAAGCCCATCTCGTGGGTCACGACGACCATCGTCATGCCGCCCTGGGCCAAGTCCGTCATGAGGGCCAGGACGCCCTTGACGAGCTCGGGGTCGAGCGCCGAGGTCGCCTCGTCGAAGAACATGACCTCGGGCTTCATGGCCAGCGCCCGGGCGATCGCGACGCGCTGCTGCTGCCCGCCCGAGAGGGTCGAGGGGCGCACGTCGGCCTTGTGCCTGAGCCCGACGAGGTCGAGCTGCTCCAGGGCCTCCGCGCGCGCCTGGTCCTTCGGGAGCTTGCGCAGCTTGCGGAGGGCAAAGGCGATATTCTCGCCGACACTCTTGTGCGGGAAGAGGTTGAACTGCTGGAAGACCATCCCGATCCGGCGGCGGAGGATGTCCGGGTTCTCCTTGAGGACGGACGTGCCGTCGAGGAGGATGTCGCCGGCGTCGGGCTCGATGAGCCGGTTCATGACGCGCAGGAGCGTCGACTTGCCGGAACCCGAGGGGCCGATGACCGATGCCGTAGTGCCAGCGGGGACGTTCAGGTCGATGCCGCGCAGGACGCGGTTGCTGCCGAAGGCGAGGTGGATCCCCTTCGCTTCGAGTGATCCCGAGGAGAACTGGCTCATCCGTGGGCTCCCTTCCCGACGACGGCCGCGGCCTCGTCCGGTTCGATCTTCTCGGCCCGGTCCTGGGCGCGGCCGGTGCGCAGGCGAGCGTCGATCCAGTTCACGAGGTGCGTGAGCGGGATGGTCAGCGCGAGGTAGAAGATGGCGGCCGCGACGTAGGGGGAGAGGTTGCCCGTGTTGGCCGCCGTGTCCTGCCCGATCTGGAACAGCTCGCGCTCACGGGAGGTGACGCCGATCGTGAACACGAGCGATGAGTCCTTGATGAGCGCAATGAACTGGTTCATGAGCGCGGGCAGGACGCGCCGGACGCCCTGCGGCACGACGACCATGCGCATGGAGGGGCCGTAGCCGAAGCCGAGCGCGCGTGCGGCCTCGAGCTGGCCCTTGTCGACACTCTGGATGCCGGAACGGAAGATCTCGCCGATGTAGGCGGACGAGATGAGCGAGAGCGCGGCCACGCCCATGGGGTAGGGGCTCGTGATGCCAGTGAACTCGCGCAGGACAGGGCCGAACCCCAGGCTGATCGCGAGGATGGTGAGGATCGCCGGGAGCCCACGGAAGATGTCCGTGTACCCCCGGGCGATCCACCGCGCCACTGGATTCCTCGAGATGCCCATGAGGGCGAGCAGCATGCCGAGCATCGTGCCGATGATCCCGGAGGAGATCGCGAGCACCAGCGTGTTCGGCAGGCCGACGGCGAACATGCTCGGGAGGACGTCGCCGATGATCTTCCAGTCGAAGAACGTCTCGCCGAGGTTGGTCAGGTAATCCATGTGGCGCCTTCCGTTGGGCTACTTGGCCTCGGCGACGCTGACGGCCTTGCTGCCCGGCTTCCACCCCTCGGGTGTCTGCTCCTTGAGGGTCGGGCGGTCCGGGTACCACTGCGCCGTGAGCTGGGCCCACGTGCCGTCGGCGATCACGGCGTCGAGGGCGGAGTTGAGCGCGTCCGTGAGGGGCAGGTTCTCCTTGGCGACGGCCCACGCCGTGAAGTTCTGCGTGTTGACCTTCTTCTGCGCGATGGTCGTGCCATCGCCGGCCTTGACCTGGCCCTCGGCCTGCTGCGACGGGGCGACCCAGACGTCGACCTGGCCGCTCTTCACGTTGGCGTAGACGGTGTTGTAGTCCGGGAAGCGGACCGGCTCGAGCTTCAGCGTGTTCGTGACGAAGTCGTCCTGGACCGTGCCCTGGACCACGCCGATGCGGACGCCGTCCGTGAGGTCGTCGAAGGACTTCACCTTCGCGTCCTCCTTGGTCACGATGGCCATGTAGCCGAAGTCGTAGCCGTTCGTGAAGGCGACCGTCTCGCGGCGGGCGTCGGTGGTCGAGATCGACGAGGAGCCCATGTCGAACTGCTTGGTCTTGACCTGGGCCAGGAGGCCCTGGAACTTCGTGGACACGAACTCGACCTTGAGCCCCAGCTTGGCCGCCATGGCTTTGAGGAGCTCATTGTCGTAGCCGGTGAAGTTGCCGCTGTTGTCGATGAAGATGTTCGGCGGCGCGTCGGAGAGCGTGCCGACCTTAATGGTGCCGGGCGTGAGAAGGCCGAGCTTGGACGTGTCGACCTCGCCGATGGGCGTGACGCCCTCGGTCGTGTACTTGTCCAGCGTCTGCTGGTCGCTGCCCTTGAGGGCGTCCGTCGGGGTCGAGGAGGGCGCGCCAGCGCCGCCGCATGCGGCCAGCGAGATCGCCAGGACGGCGGCCGCCGGGACGGTGCTGAGCCACTTGAGGGCCTTGAGCTTCATCGAGGTCTCTTTCCTTACGTTCCGCGCGCGGGTCTCGCGCTCGTCGTGCGGGGTGTGGGCGCACGACAGCGCGTCACACTCTGCACACGGGGGATGAACTCCATTATGGTGGGGCGGGCAGTCGAGGGCCTTCCTGCGAACGGATTCCGCCACACGTGGGGTTTCATCGAAGGATCTTCGATTTTTGGGGGCATGCCACCCCGCATGAACCGTCCGCCGCGGAACCGGTCGAAGGCTCTGTGCAGATTCCTTCGGCGTGCGGCGCCATGTCGAGCTGTGAGTTCCATCTCAGATTCGCGAGCCGCCGTCAGATTCGTGACCCGCAGTAGGGGCAGCGCAGCATCGTCCCGCCCGTGCCCCTCCCCTCAGAACCCGCCGCGGCTCGCTTCCTGCGGCGCGAGAACGGGCCAGTCGCCCTCGACGACGGCTGCGGGCTTGGTCTTTCGCAGGTAGGCCTGGAAGTCCGCGGCCTGCGCGGACGACCAGTCCACCTGGCTGCGGTGCAGGTGCGCGGCCGGCTTGTGCAGTTCGGGGAAGCTCGAGGCCATCGCATCGAGCAGCTGCGCCGCGGCGAGCGCGTCCGCGGCCGAGCTGTGGGCTTCGGTGAGGATCACGCCGTACTGCTCGCACAGGGCGCCGAGGGTCCGCTTGCCGCGCCGGTACTTCTCGACCTGCTTGTTGATCACGTACGGGTCCAGCACCGGGAACCTCGTGAGCTGAGGGAGCCCATGACGCGCGCATTCTGCCGCCATGACCGTGAAGTCATAGGCGGCGTTGAACGCCACGACGGGCGTCCCGGCGTCGAACAGGCCCTGGAGCGTCGCCGCGACCTCGGCCACGACCTCGCGCGCCGGCCGGCCCTCGGTCCTGGCCTTCTCGGTCGTGATGCCGTGCACCTCTGCAGCCTCGGCCGGGATCTCGACGCCGGGATCGGCCAGCCACTCGTGCTCGGAGTCCACCGTCCCGTCCGCGCCGAGCACGACGATGCTCGCCGTCACGATCCGCGCCGCGCGGGAGTTGCGTCCGGTGGTCTCGAGGTCGAAGGCCGCCCGGGCCTGCGTGTGCCAGCTCATGGCCTTCACGCTATCGGGGCGGACCGACACTTCCGGCGCGGCCACGCCCGCCGCGACCGGATTCCGCCGACCCACGCCGTAGGCTGGGGGGATGCGGGAGGAGTACGTCGAGGCGGTCCTGGCCGTCGTCGACCTCGTGCCCGCCGGCAGCGTGCTCGCCTACGGCGACGTCGCAGAGCTCCTCGGCGCCGGCGGCCCGCGCCAGGTCGGGGCCGTCATGTCGCGCCATGGGGGCCAGACGGCCTGGTGGCGGATCCTCAAGGCCTCGGGGGGCGCGCCCGAGGGGCACGAGGCGCCCGCCCTCGGGCACTACGTCGACGAGGGGACGCCGCTGCGCCGCGACCAGCACGGCGGGTGGCGCGTCGACATGCCGCAGGCGCGCTGGACGCCGAGTGACGAGGAGCTCGAGGCCGTCGAGGCGATCACCGAGGCTCTGGACCGCAGACTGCACGGCCCCGAGGGGCCCGGACGAGAACTGTCGGAGCCCGGCAGTGGAATGGACCCATGACCGCGACAGCCACAGCCCCGACTCCACAGCTGCGCCTCCTCGCCCCCGAACCTCGGTCCGCCGGCAGGTCCTGGACGCCGTCCCTCGACCAGGCCAGGGTCCTGGCCCTCCCACGCGGCTCGGGCCCCGTCCTCGTCTGGGGCGGCCCGGGCACGGGGAAGAGCAGCGTGCTCGTCGAGGCGGCGGCGGCGCGGGTGGAGCGCGACGGCGTCGACCCGGCTGGGGTGCTCCTGCTCGCGCCCGCCCGCGCCGCCTCGGCGCGGCTGCGCGACGCGTTCACGGCCCGGCTCGACCGCAGCCTCAGCGCGCCGCCGGCCCGCACATGGTCCTCCTACGCGTTCGACCTCATCCGGCGCGCCCGCACCGAGGGCCGCCTCGACTGGCTCCCGCGCTCCCCGCGCCTGCTTTCTGGCGCGGAGCAGGACCTCATCGTCAAGGAACTCCTCGAGGGCCACCGCGCGGCCGGGACCGGCCCGGGCTGGCCCGACGGTTTCGAGGCAGCGCTCCCGACGCGGGGGTTCCGCCACGAGGTGCGCGTGCTCTTCGACCGCATCACCGAGTACGGCACGACGGCAGACGAGCTCGCCGAGCTCGGGCACCGCGCCGGCCGGCCGGAGTGGGCCGCGGCGGCCCAGCTCTACGCCGAGTACCGCGACGTCCTCGAGCTGCGCATGCCCGAGGCCTTCGACCCGGCGGGGATCATCACGGCCGCGCGCCAGATCCTCCTCGAGGACCCAGACCTCCTGGCCGCGGAGCGCTCCCGCCTCGCACTCGTGTGCGTCGACGACGTCCAGGAGTCCAGCCCGTCCGTCCTCGAGCTGCTCGCGGTGCTGTGCGAGGGGCGCGATGTGATCGCGACCGCCGCACCGGACGTCGTCGTGCAGGGCTTCCGCGGCGCGCGGCCCGAGCTCGTCCCGCGCCTGCGCGAACTGCTGGGGGGCCTGACCGAGCTCTCCCTCACGACGTCCCATCGGCTTCCGGCCGGCATCGCGGAGGCGTGGGAGGGCGTGGCCCAGCGCATCTCGGCGGTGCCCGGCGGCCAGGCTGCGCGCCGCCTCGAGGTGCCCGACGGCGCCGGGCCGGAACCGGAGCCATCGGTCGAGGCGCACGTGCTCCACTCGTCGCTCCACGAGCTGCGCTACCTCGCCCACCGCATCCAGGACGCGCGGCTGCTCGGGGGCGTGGAGTACGGCGAGATGGCGGTGATCGTGCGATCGGGCGCCAAGCTCGCGCAGATCCAGCGGTACCTCGCGGGCCGCGACATCCCGGTCAAGGTCCCCGTCGCGGAGACAGCCGTCCGGGACGAGGCGGCCGTCCGCCCGCTCCTCACCGCGTACCGGGTCGCGCTCGAGCCCGCCGAGCTCACGGCGGAGACGGCCGTCGAACTGCTGTCCTCGCGGATCGGCGGCGCCTCGGCGCTCGAGCTGCGCCGGCTGCGCCAGTCGCTGAGGCAGCTCGAGCTGTCCTCGGGCGGCGGCCGCTCGAGCGACGCCCTGCTCGTCGAGGCCCTCGAGGTTCCCGGCACGCTCGACGCTCTCGGCACCGAGGCCCAGGCGGCGCGGCGCATCGCCCGGATGCTCGTGCGCGGCCGCAGGGCCTCCGCCGAGCCGGGCGCGACCGCCGAGACCGTGCTCTGGGCGCTCTGGGAGGCCGCGGGCCTCTCGCGCCGCTGGTACGAGCTTGCCCTCGCGGGGGGTCCGCTGGGCCTGCGTGCCGACCGGGACCTCGATGCGCTCATGGCGCTCTTCCACACCGCCGAGCGGTACGTGGACCGGCTGCCGGGCGCCTCCCCGGCCCAGTTCCTCGACTACCTCACGGAGCAGGAGCTGCCCATGGACACGCTCGCGCCGCGCGCCCAGGCGGAGGACGCCGTCGATCTCCTCACTCCGGCCAGCGCCGCCGGCCGCTCGTGGCGCCTGGTGTTCGTGGCGGGCCTCCAGGACGGGGTGTGGCCGAACACCCGGCTGCGCGGCGAGCTGCTCGGCAGCACCCTGTTCACGGACTGCCTCGAGCTCGGCGTGGTCTCGGCCCTTCTCGTGAGCACGCGCTCGCGCCTGCGGGACATCCGCTATGACGAGCTGCGCAGCTTCTCCGCGGCCATCTCGCGTGCGTCGGAGCGCCTCGTGTGCACGGGCGCGTCCAACGAGGACGAGGTGCCCTCCCCCTTCCTGGACTACGTGGCCCCGCCGCCCGAGGGCGAGCCCGCGCGCGGGTACACGGACGTCCCGCGCACGCTCGGCCTCCGGCCCCTCGTCGCGGAGCTCCGGCAGGCCGTCGAGGCAGGCGCCGCCCGGGCGGGCGGGGGCGATACCGACGCGCCCGTCGCCGGCGGGGGCGATACCGGCGCGCCCGTCGCCGACGCGTCCGTCGCCGCGGCGCTCCTCGCCCGGCTCGCCGAAGCTGGCGCCCCCGGGGCGCACCCCGGCCAGTGGTACGGGCTCGCGCCCCTGAGCAGCGACGGGCCCGTCGTGCCGGAGGACGGCACGGTGTACGTCTCGCCGTCCAAGGTCGAGACGGCCACGAAGAATCCCCTCGACTGGTTCGTCTCGGCCGCCGGGGGAGAGGCCGCGACCGACTTCGCCCGCAGCCTCGGGACGCTCGTGCACTCGATCGCCCAGGATCTCCCGTCCGGGACCGCCGCCGAGTATCTCGCGGAGCTGCGTCGGCGCTGGCCGAGCCTCGGCCTGCCAGACACGTGGGAGGGCGAGCTCGACTTCGAGCGGGCCACCTCGATGGTGGACAAGCTCGCCGAGTACGTCCGCACCAACGGCCGCGAGCTGCTCGGCGTCGAGGTCGACTTCGAGGCGCCCCTCGGCGCCGTCGGGACGGCGGAGATCGCCGCGCGGACGGTCCTGCGGGGCCAGGTCGACAGGCTCGAGCTCGACGGCGAGAGGCGGCTCGTCGTCGTCGACCTCAAGACGGGGCGGAGCAAGCCCAAGGCGGCGGACATCGACCAGCACGCCCAGCTGGCCTCCTACCAGGTGGCGGTCGCCGCGGGCGCCTTCGCCGAGGGCGAGGATGTCGCGCCGGAGGGGGCGGCGCCGGGCACGCCGGAGTCGCCGTCCGGCGCGCCCCCGGGCGGCGCAGAGCTCGTCCAGCTCGGCGAGCGGACCAAGAAGCTCACGGTGCAGCAGCAGGCGGCCCTCGAGGACGCGGCGTGGGCCGTCGCCCTCGTCGAGCGGGCCGCCGAGGCCATGTCCGGAGCGGCGTTCGAGGCACGGCACGAGCCCGGAGCCGGCTTCGCCGGGGGCTGCCGGCTTCCCGAGCTGTGCCCGCTGTGCGCCCGGGGCCGGCAGGTGACCGAATGAGCACGTCGACGGCGGCCGGGCTCGGCGACGGGCTGCGCGGGGGGTCCGAGGGGCTGCCGGAGCCGCGCTTCACCCCCGAGGAGCTCGCCGACCTGCTCGGGCAGCACCGGCCCACGCCGCAGCAGTCCGAGATCATCAGCTCCCCCCTCGAGCCGCGCCTCGTCGTCGCGGGGGCCGGCTCGGGCAAGACCGCCACGATGGCGGACCGCGTCGTCTGGCTCGTCGCCAACGGCCGGGTGCGCCCGGACGAGATTCTCGGCGTCACGTTCACCCGCAAGGCCGCGGGCGAGCTGTCCGCCCGCATACGGGCCCAGCTGGCACGCCTCGCGCGGCTCGCGCGGCGCGGGGCCGAGGGCATCGCCCCCGCCGCGGCGGATCCGGAGTGCCTCGACCCGACGGTCTCGACCTACCACGCCTTCGCCAACACGGTCGTGCAGGACCACGGCCTGCGGCTCGGGGTCGAGCGCGACGCCGTGCTGCTCGGCGCGGCCCAGTCGTTCCAGCTCGCCGCCCGCGTGGTCGAGGCGTACGACGGCGGGACGTGGGCCGGGTTCCCCGCCAAGAGCACGCTCATCGCCGCCGTCCTGCAGTTCGCGGGAGAATGCGCCGAGCACCTCCGGGAGCCCGAGGAGGTCCGGGCCTGGCTCGAGACCGAGGCCGAGCGCTTCGAGGCCCTGCCCCTCTCCGCGGGCAAGCGGGGCCCGGCCACGGCGGCCGCGCAGCTGCTGTCCACGCTGCGCGGGCGCGCGCTCGTCGCGGGCCTCGCGGCCCGCTACGCCGAGGCCAAGCGGGCGCGGGGAGCCCTCGACTACGGCGACCTCGTGGCCCTCGCCGCCCGCGTGGCCACGACCGTCCCCGAGGCCGGGGAGCTCCTCCGCGGCCAGTTCCGCACCGTGCTCCTCGACGAGTTCCAGGACACGTCGCACGCCCAGCTCGTCCTCTTCTCGACGCTCTTCGGCGGCGGGCACGCCGTCACGGCAGTGGGCGATCCGAACCAGTCGATCTACGGCTTCCGGGGCGCCTCGGCCGGGCAGCTCGAGAGCTTCCCCGCGACGTTCCCCCGCCGGGACGGTGAGGGGTGGGCTCCGGCGTGGACGAGCCACCTGACGACGGCGTGGCGCAACGGCGTCACGATCCTGGCCACGGCGAACGCCGTCGCCGGGCCGCTCGCGATCCCTCCGGCGTACGCCTCGGGCAGCGCCGGGGTCGAGGTCCGCCGGCTCGAGCCGCGCCCCGGGGCGGGGGAGGGGCGCGTCGTGCTCGGGCGGTTCTGCGATGAGCGTGCCGAGGCGGCCGCCGTCGCGGACCAGCTTCAGGCGTTCGACGCCGCGTGGCCGCGGCTCGACGGCCGCCTGGCCCGCGACGGGGCCGCGGAGGGGCCGACGATGGCGGTGCTCTGCCGCAAGCGCTCCCAGTTCGCCGCGATCCGGAGGGAATTCGAGCGCCGCGGGATGCCGTTCGAGGTCGTCGGCCTCGGCGGCCTCCTGGACACCCCGGAGATCGTCGACGTCGTCTCGGCCCTGCGCGTGATCGCCGACCCTGGGCGCTCGGACGCGCTCATGCGCCTCATGGCCGGGGCCCGGTGGCGGATCGGGCCGGCGGACCTCATGGCGCTTGCGGACTGGTCCCGCCACCTCGCGGCCCGCCGCGCCGCGGCCGCTCGCCCCGGGGAGCAGGACCTCGACGCTGCGGGCACCGTCGACGAGGCGCTCATCGAGGGCGACCTCGCCGAGGCTGCGAGCCTCGTGGAGGCGGTCGACCGGCTGCCCCGGGCAGGGTGGACCTCGGGGGCTGGGCGTTCCCTGACCCCCGAGGGGCTTGCACGGCTCACGCGGCTGCGGGACGAGCTGCGCGACCTGCGCGCCGTCGCGGGCGACGACCTCGGGACCGTCATCTCCCACGTCGAGCGCGCGCTCCTGCTCGACATCGAGCTCGCGGCCAGGCCGGGCACGTCGGTGCACGAGGCTCGGCGCAACCTCGACGCGTTCCAGGAGGCCGCCGCGTCCTTCCTGGCCCAGTCCGAGTCCTCGGACCTGCTGGCGTTCCTCGCGTGGCTCGAGGCCGCCGCCGAGGAGGAGTCGGGCCTGGACATGGCGCCCTCCGAGCCCACCCCCGGGGCGATCCAGCTGCTCACCGTGCACGCGTCGAAGGGCCTCGAGTGGGACGCCGTGGCCGTGGCCGGCCTCAACCGGGGGATGTTCCCGGGCGGCGGCAATGACCGCTGGACGAGCGGCCAGGCGGCGCTGCCCTGGCCCCTGCGCGGCGACGCACGAGACCTCCCGCAGTGGGACACGGACCACCCCGACCAGAAGGGCTGGGTCGAGGCCGAGAAGCTCTTCGCCGAGGATGCGAGCGAGCATTCCGAGCGCGAGGACCGCCGGCTCGCGTACGTCGCCTTCACCCGCGCCCGGTCGCTCCTCGTGGCCACCGGCTTCGGGTGGAGCAGCACGCGCAGCAGGCCGATGGAGGCCTCGCCGTTCCTGCTCGAGCTCCACGAGGCGGCCGCCGAGCACGGCTTCGGTGTCCTCGAGTGGTGCGAGGACACGGACCTGCCCGAGGAGAACCCGCTGCGGGCCGAGGCGGAGCGCTCTGTGTGGCCGTACGACCCCCTCGAGGGGCCGTCGGACGCCGCCACCGGCCAGCGGCGCAGCCTCGCCCCGGGCAGACGGGACGCTGTCGAGGCCGCCGCGGCCCGCGTGCTCGCCACCCTGCACGGTCCCGGCGACGCCGAGGAGGGGACGGGCCCGGAGGCGTCGGCGGGACCCGATGCCCCCGCGGATGGGGAGGTCGAGGCGCGGAGCGCCCGGGCCGAGGCTTGGCTGCACGAGGCCCGGCTCCTCCTCGCCGAGCGCACCAGGACCGAGGACTCCTCGCACGTGCGGCTCCCCGAGCACGTCTCGGCCTCGACGCTCGTGGCGCTCGGGGAGGACGCCGGAGCGGTCGTACGGCAGCTGCGCCGGCCCGTCCCCCGCCGCCCGGGCATGGCCGCCAGACGGGGGACGGCCTTCCACGCGTGGGTCGAGGAGCACTTCGGCACGAGCGCGATGCTCGACCTCGACGGGCTCGACAGCTCCGACGAACACGTCGACGAGGCCTACGACCTCTCGAGCCTCGTGGCCGCGTTCAAGCGTTCCGAGTGGGCGCACCGCCGGCCCGCCTTCGTCGAGGTGCCGATCGAGACGCGCGTCGGGCCGGTCGTGGTCCGCGGCCGCATCGACGCCGTGTTCCAGGACGCCGACGGCGGCTGGGAGCTCGTGGACTGGAAGACCGGCCGCGCGCCCTCGGGGCGGGACGCCCGCGCCCGCTCCGTCCAGCTCGCCGTGTACCGGATCGCCTGGTCGAGGCTGCACAACGTCCCGGTGGAGAAGATCAGGGCCGCGTTCTGCTACCTCGCGGACGGCACGGTCGTGCGGCCGGACGCCCTCGCACGTGAGGCCGAGCTCGAGGCGATCGTCGCTGCGGCCATCGGCTGAGTGAGCGCGCCGCTATGTCGAATGGCGGGGCACGAGCGGGATCGCGTCCGTCGCGTCGTCTGGGCCACAGGCTGCCACCGGGGCATCCGCCGGCTCCGGGCTGTGGCCCTCCCCGGAGTCGGAGTCGGTGTCGGGGCCGGCCTCCGGCCTGTCGGAGGCCCCGGCGGGCTCCGCGCCGTGCCCGCCGTCGCCACCCGGAGCACCCCCCTCCTCGGTGCCGTCCCCCGCGGAGTCGCGCTCGGCGTCGTGCGCCTCGATGTCCTCGGCCAGCTGGGCGAGCATCTCCTCGCCGTCCTTGGCCGACTCGGCGTCCCCGAGGGCGAGGGCCTTGACGAGGTACTGGGCCAGGGCGAATTCCGCGGCGAGGGCCGCGCGTCGCGCGAGCTGCGGGTCGACCGGCTCCGTGCGCGCCTCGTGGTACGCGGCCAGGACGGCGTCGACGAAGGCTGGCTCGTTCGAGGCGACGAGCCACGCGATGTCGTCCGCGGGGTCGCCGATCCGCAGGTCGGTCCACCCCGTCACGGCCGTGACCCGGTCGTCGTCGACCAGGAGGTTGTCCTCGTGCAGGTCTCCGTGGACCACGGTCGGGTGGAAGCGCCACATCGTGACGTCTTCCATGGCCTGCTCCCACCGGCGCAGGAGGACGGGCGGGATCTTGCCGGTCGTCGCGGCCTGGTCGAGCTCGTTGAGCCGGCGCTGGCGGAACTCGTTCGCCGTGTAGACCGGCAGGTCCGCGCGGTCCACGAGGCCCTGAGGGAGGGCGTGGATCGCGGCGAGTGCCCGCCCGATGTCCTGCGCGAGCCTGGGCGACCCGGCCGCGAGCTCGTCGAGGCCCCGCACCGTCCCGGCCAGGTTCGTGTACACGCACGTCGTGAGCCCGGCGAGCCGGACCGTGCCCGCGACGGCGGGCATCTGGAACGGCAGCTCCGTGCGCACCGACGGCTCGAAGGCGCGCAGGACGAGCATCTCGGTCTCGAGCCGGGCGCTCGCCTCCGTCCCGCGCGGGGCGCGGATCCGCCAGCGGCGGCCATCCGCGGTCTCGAGCAGCGCGGCGTCGAAGTCCGTCGCGTCGTCGGGGGAGGGGGCGACGGCGGTGGGCTGCAGTCCGGGGACGGCGGCGGTTGCGATGGCGGCCAGCTCGAACGGTGTGCGTCTCACCTTCTCCACGGTAGCCCGCGCCGTCCCGCCGATCACGGCCCGCGCGCGGCGAGTCGCCGTGGCCCAGACCACTGTCCCGCCCAGACCACCTCCCGCCCAGACCACTGTCCACAGGGGCGCCTCGTGTTGTGCGGGTGTCGGAGGGGGTCAGTACCTTAGAGGGTATGACTTCCGGCCCCCTCCCCGTCAGCGCCCCGCGCGCCCCCGACAGCGCGCACTCCGACAGCGCGCACCCCGACGCGGCGGGCCGGCTGGCTGGGACACTCCTGCCCGTGGCCTCGGCGGCCATCGACCGGCGGTCGGCCGAGCGCGCCGACCCGTCCTTTCTGACCGGCGTCCTCCGCGGGCCGGGCACCATGGCCCTCTTGGTGTCCCAGCGCCGGGCGGCCTTCGACGGCGAGCGGCTGGCCCTGCTCCCCGCCGGCCTCCTGCCGGCCGCATGGCTCGAGGGCCTGGTCGTCTACCTCGGCCGCCTGCCCGCGGACCCCGCCGAGGCTCTGGCGGCGGAGGGCACGGAGCCGGGGACTGACGTCGTGCTCGTGGCCCTGCCGGAGCCCGTCGAGCCTGTGGAGGGCGTCTTGCCGGAGCCCGCGGTCCCGGGTGCCGAGCTCCTGCCCGACGGCGCCCGCTGGGCCGGCTTCCGCGAGGCCGGCGCTGTGCTCGACGCCGTCGAGGCGTCCCTCCTCATCGAGGCAACCGCGATCGCCAACTGGCACGAGGGCCACGTGCGCTGCCCGCGCTGCGGCGCCCCTACCGAGGTCGTGCACAGCGGCTGGGTCCGACGCTGCCCGCAGGACGGCTCCGAGCACTTCCCGCGCACGGACCCCGCCATCATCGTGACGGTCGTCGGCCCCGACGGCCGCCTCCTGCTCGGCACGGGCGCCCAGATGCGCTCGACCATGTACTCGACCCTCGCCGGCTTCGTCGAGCCCGGTGAGTCCCTCGAGCAGGCCGTGGTCCGGGAGATCGCCGAGGAAGTGGGCGTGCGCGTCACCGACTGCCAGTACCTCGGTTCCCAGCCGTGGCCCTTCCCGGCCTCCCTCATGCTCGGCTTCACCGCCCGCACCGAGGACGTCGCGGCGGAGCCGGACGGCGCAGAGGTCGTCCGCGCCCGCTGGTTCGAGCGCGAGGAGCTCCAGGCCGCCGTCCTCTCGGGCGAGATCACGCTCCCGAGCAGCATCTCGATCGCCCGGGCGCTCATCGAGCACTGGTTCGGCGGACGCATCGCCGAGCCCGCGGGGACCGGACGATGAACTCGGAAGAGGCCGCGGAGGCCGCTCACCTCTCCGAGGCCAGTTCCTTCCCCGAGGCCGGCCGCTTCCCCGAGGGCAGCCTCGAGGCGCGGCTCCTCGGCGGGCTGGACGAGGAGCAGCGCGAGGTCGCGACGACGCTGCACGGTCCCGTGTGCGTGCTCGCCGGCGCGGGCACGGGCAAGACGCGCGCCATCACGCACCGCATCGCCTACGGCGTGCACACGGGCGTCTACGCGCCGCAGCGGCTCCTCGCCGTGACGTTCACCGCCCGCGCCGCCGCCGAGATGCGCAGCCGCCTGCGAGACCTCGGCGTCGGCGGGGTCCAGGCCCGCACATTCCATGCCGCCGCGCTGCGCCAGCTGCAGTACTTCTGGCCCCAGGCCGTCGGCGGAACCGTGCCGGGGCTGCTCGAGCACAAGGCGCAGACCATCGCCGAGGCAGCCCGCCGGCTCCGCCTCACCGTGGACCGCGCCGCGATCCGGGACCTCGCCTCGGAGATCGAATGGGCCAAAGTGTCCATGCTCACCCCCTCGACATACCTGCAGGGGGCGACGGCCCGCGGCGAGCCCGGCGGTCTGCAGCCCCAGACCGTCGCGCGCCTCTTCCAGGCCTTCGAGGACGTCAAGGTCGACAGGAACCTCATTGACTTCGAGGACGTGCTGCTCATCACGGTGGGCATCCTGCAGGAGGACCCCAAGGTCGCCGCCACCGTCCGCGAGCAGTACCGGCACTTCGTGGTCGACGAGTACCAGGACGTCTCCCCGCTCCAGCAGCGTCTCCTCGAGCTGTGGCTCGGCGGGCGCGAGGAGCTGTGTGTCGTCGGCGACGCGAGCCAGACGATCTACTCCTTCACGGGCGCGACGTCCGCGCACCTGCTCGAGTTCGGCAAGCGCCACCCGAGCGCCGCCATCGTCCGCCTCGTCCGCGACTACCGCTCGACCCCGCAGGTCGTCCGGCTGGCCAACGAACTCCTTGCCGGGCGGCGCAGCGGCGGTCCCGCGGCGGACGCCCGCTGGGCCGAGCCCCTGCGCCTGCTCGCCCAGCGGCCCTCCGGGCCTGAGCCCGAGTTCGCCGAGTGCACCGACGACGAGGCCGAGGCCGCCGCCGTCGCCCGCCGCATCGGCGCCCTCATCGCCGCGGGCACCGAGCCCAAGGACATCGCCGTGCTCTTCCGCACGAACGGCCAGTCAGAGGCCTTCGAGCAGGCCCTCAGCGCGGCCGGCATCGGCTACCAGCTCCGCGGCGGGGAGCGCTTCTTCAACCGCCGCGAGGTCCGCGACGGCCTCCTGCAGCTGCGCGGCGCAGCGCGCGCGGACGCGGACGACGGCGTGCCGCTGGCCCAGCGGGTGCGCGACGTCCTCTCCTCGCTGGGCTACTCCGAGCAGGCGCCGACCGGTGGCGGCGCGACGCGCGAGCGCTGGGAGTCCCTCGCCGCCCTCGTGGCGCTCGCGGACGAGCTCTCGGCGGCCCGGGGCGAGGGCTTCGGCCTGCCCGACTTCGTCGCCGAACTGCAGGAGCGCTCGGCCGCCCAGCACGCGCCCGCCGTCCAGGGCGTGACGCTTGCGTCGCTGCATGCGGCCAAGGGCCTCGAATGGGACGCGGTCTTCCTCGTGGGGCTGAGCGAGGGGCTCGTGCCGATCTCCTTCGCGGACACGCCCGTGGCGGTCGACGAGGAGCGGCGCCTCCTGTACGTCGGCATCACGCGTGCCCGCGAGTTCCTGCACCTGTCGTGGTCGCTCTCCCGGACCCCAGGCGGGCGGGCCCACCGCCGGCCCTCCCGCTTCCTGGACGGGCTGCGCCCGGTGGGATCGACGGCGTCGCACGCCCAGGGCGGCGCGCGCCGCGCGCGCCGTGAGCTCAAGGGCCCCACGGCCTGCCGCGTCTGCGGCACGATCCTCGCCACGGGCGCCGAGCGGAAGGTGGGCCGGTGCTCGAACTGCCCGCCGACCTATGAGGAGGCGACGTTCGAGGCCCTGCGCGCGTGGCGGCTCGAGCAGGCGCGCGAGGCTGACGTCCCGGCGTTCGTCGTCTTCACGGACGCGACCCTGACGGCGATCGCAGAGGCGAGGCCCTCGAGCCTCGGGGAGCTCTCGCAGGTCGCTGGGGTCGGCAAGGCCAAGCTGGACCGCTACGGCGAGGCCGTCCTGGAGCTGCTCCATGGCTCCTGACACGGCGGCTGAGGGGAAGCCCAGGGTCGAGGTGCGGCGCTCGGCGCGGCGGAGGAAGACCGTGTCCGCCTTCTGGGAGGGCGGGACGGCCGTCGTCGCCATCCCCGCGTCCTTCACGCGGGCCCAGGAGGCGCACTGGGTCGAGCGCATGGTCGCCCGCCTCAGGGAGGACACCGCACGGCGCAGCGGGCCCCGCGGGGACGCGGCGCTGCTCTCCCGCGGGCTCGAGCTCTCCTCCGCCTACCTCGGCGGGCGCGCCCGCCCGGCCTCCATCCGGTGGGTCACGAACCAGCGCCGGCGCTGGGGCTCCTGCACGCCGTCGCAGCGCACCATCCGGCTCTCGCACGAGCTCCAGGGCATGCCGGCCTGGGTTGTCGACTACGTGATCCTGCACGAGCTCGCGCACCTGCTCGTCTCGGGTCACGGGCCCGTGTTCTGGCGCCTGCTCGACGCGTACCCGCGGCTCGCCGAGGCCAAGGCCTTCCTCGCTGGCGTGGCGTTCGCCGGGACCCGGCCCGGGGATCTGCCCGACGGGGGCGCGGTCGGGGACGCGGATGCGGGCGCGGACGACGGCGGCTGGGGCCTTATCGGCGACGAGGAGCAGGTCTAGAATCTCGCCCATGAGCGAGCTCCCAGCCAGCTACCGGAAGTACCTCGAGGGCCGCGACCCGATCTTCGTGGACACCGTGCGCCCCGTCCTGCTTCAGTCGGCGGCCGACCAGACGGCGGGCGTCCGCATCGTCGTCGAACCCCACCTCCTGCAGGCCCACATCGACGAGCACATCCCGTACGGGCAGATCGTCGAGGACCTGGACTAGAGGGTCCCCCGCCACGCCGGAGCCCTCAGCGGCCCAGGCGCCGCAAGCTTAGGCGCCCTTGCCGGGGGACCGGCCCTCGTCGTCGTCCGACGGCTGCGCGCCGCCCCCGGAGTGCCCGCTGTCCTTCTGATCTGGGTCGTTCCGGCCTGGGTCCTTCTGGCCTGCGTCGGCCGGCATGTCGAAGCCGCCCGCGAACAGCTTCTCGAGCGCCTCGTCAACCTCGGAGTCCTTGGCCTCGGCGAGGGAGCGGCGGCCGGAGAAGCCCTTCGGGTCGTCAAGGTCCTCTGCCGTGGGCAGGAGGTCGGGGTGCTTCCAGATGGCGTCGCGGCCGGTGATCCCGCGTTCCTCGGCGAGGGTGTGCCACAGGACGGCGGCGTCGCGCAGCCGGCGGGGCCGCAGCTCGAGGCCCACGAGGGAGGCGAAGGCGTGCTCGGCCGGCCCGCCCGTCGCACGACGGCGGCGCACCGCCTCGCGCAGGGCCAGCGCCGAGGGCAGCACCCCTTCGGTGGCGGCGGCGGTCAGCTCGTCGACCCAGCCCTCGACGAGCGCGAGGGCTGTCTCGAGCTTGACCAGGGCCGCGTCCTGCTGCGGAGTGCGCTGCGGCATGAACACGCCGCCCTGGAGGGCCTCCTGCATCGACTCGGGGTTGCTCGGATCGATGTCCCGCGCCATCTCCTCGATGCGGGAGACGTCGATGTGGATGCCGCGCGCGTAGTCCTCGATCGTGCCGAGCAGGTGGCCGCGCAGCCACGGGACGTGCATGAACAGGCGTGCGTGCGCCGCCTCGCGCACGGCCAGGTAGAGCCGGACGTCCCCCTCCGGCAGGCCGAGGCCCTCGCCGAACTTTGCGACGTTGGCCGGCAGGAGCGCCATCTCGAGGTCGACGAGCGGCACGCCGATGTCCGAGGAGCTCACGACCTCGCCCGAAAGCGCCCCGATCGCCGCGCCGAGCTGCATGCCGAAGATCGCCCCGCCCATGTTGGTCAGCATGCTCGAGGCACCGCCGAGCAGGCCCTTCATCTCCTCGGGCATCTGCTCCGAGAGGGCCGTCGAGAGCGCCGTCGCGATGCTGTTGGCGACGGGCTCCGTGAGTCGCCGCCATGTCCCCATCGTCGCCTCGATCCATTCCGCGCGCGACCAGCCGCGGCCGATCAGGCCCGTGGAGGGGAAGTCGGTGGCCTTGTCGAGCCAGAGCTCGGCGAGGCGAAGGGCCTCGTCCACGTCGCGGTTCTGGGTGCCGGAGACCGAGGGGTCCTTGGCCGCGGCCGCCGTGCGGCGGGCGTGGTCGTGGGCGAGCTGCCAGTTCACGGGTCCCTCGCCCGCGGGGGCGGCCATCATGGACTGGACCTGCTCGAACATCTGGCGCAGGACGGCCGGGTCGCTGGGCAGGCCCGCGGCCTTCGCGATCTCCGTCGGATCGATGCCGCCCTGGCCCCCCATGAGCTTGCCGAAGAGCTCGGACAGCGGGTCCTGAGGCTCGTCGTCGTGGCCCGAAGGCTTGTCTGGAGTGGTCATGGTGCCGCCGATCACTGCGTCTGGACTGGGAGGGACACCCTCACGGTACCGCGGGCCAGCACACGTGTCTGCGGCGGGCGGGTCCCTTTCGCTGTCGGCACACAGGCCGCACGCGGCGGGCTCAGGCAGATGGCCTAGGCTGTCCTGAGCCGCGGGGCGAGGAAGCGGCCGGAGGCAGGGAACGGGCAGTCGAGGGGAACGGACGAGTGGGCAGCAGGGGATTCGCAGCGGCGGTCAGCGGGGCGGCGGCGCTCGTGCTGGGACTGACGGTCGCGAACGCGCCGGTACCGTATGTCGTCGAGATCCCCGGGCCCACCTACAACACCCTCGGGGAGACGGGCGGGAAAGAGGTCATCACCGTCTCGGGGCGCGACTCGTACGACGCCGGGGGGAGCCTCGACATCACGACCGTCTACGTGCACGGCGGGCCCACCACGGACGTGGGCCTGCTCGAGCTCGCGCGCTCGTGGTTCGACCCCACTGTGGCGATCCTCCCGGTGGAGGTCGTTTACCCGCCGGACGTCACGCGCGAGGAGGTCGCGGAGCAGAACGCTGCGCTCATGCAGGACTCCGAAGGCACGGCCGTGGCCGCCGCGCTGGGCGAGCTCGACATCCCGTACGCCCAGTTCCTCGACGTCGCCGCGATCCTCCGGGACTCGCCCTCCGCCGGGCGGCTCCGGGAGGGCGACAGGCTCGTGAGCGTCGACGGACGGGCCGTGGGCTCCCTCGCCGACGTCCAGGACGTGCTCGCTGCCGGCGACGGCGCGCCGGCCGCCGTCGTCGTCGAGCGCGACGGCGCCGAGGCCACCGAGACCATCACGCCAGCGCGCCGCGACGACCGCTGGGTCCTGGGCGTCGGGATCAGGTACAGCTTCGAGTTCCCGATCGACGTCCAGTTCGAGCTCGGCAGCGTGGGAGGGCCCAGCGCGGGCATGATGTTCGCGCTCGGGGTCCTCGACAAGCTCACGCCGGGCGACCTGACCGGTGGCCGCCACGTGGCGGGGACGGGGTCCATTGGGCCCGACGGCGAGGTCGGCTCGATCGGGAGCATCGCGCAGAAGATGCATGGGGCCCGGAGCGGGGGAGCTGCGCTGTTCCTCGCGCCGGAGGCCAACTGCGACCAGGTCGTGGGGCACATCCCGGAGGGCCTCGCCGTCGTGAGCGTTCGCACGCTCGCGGACGCCCGGGCCGCCGTCGAGGGCTATGCCCGGGGCGAGGACCCCGCAGGCATGCCCCAGTGCAGCGCGGGATGACGTCGGGGCGACCGTGGCCCGGGCCGACGCCGAATCGTTACCGAGGCGGCCGCCCGGTGCGGGAACTGCGGCATCGTTCCGGGCGTGCTTGACTTAGACCGGCACGCGCTGCGCGCCGCATGACCGCACCCTCCGACACCGCCGTGAACCCGAAACAGCACCCGACACCGCACCCACAACGAGGTACACCGTGACATCGCGTCCCGCAGGCAGCTACAGCCCTACCCGCCGCAGGAGGGGGGCGCTGGTCCCGACTCTCGTGATCGCGGGCGTCCTCGTGGTCGGATTCGTGTTCATGGCCCAGCTGTGGACCGACGTCCTGTGGTACGACCAGCTCGGCTTCCTCGAGGTGTTCATCCGGCAGAACATCGCGCGCGGAGCCGTGTTCCTCGTCGCGGCGCTCGTCATGGCAGGCGCGATCTACGCGGCCATGCGCTCGGCGTACAGGTCCCGCGCCGTCTACGCCCCGGACGGCGGCCAGCAGGACCCGCTGAGCCGCTATCAGGAACAGCTCGAGCCCGTCCGGCGCATCGTCATGGCCGCCGTGCCGATCGTCTTCGGCCTCTTCGCCGGCGCCGCCGCCGGGAGCCAGTGGCAGAAGATCGCGCTGTTCTTCAACCAGGAGCCCTTCGGGGTCACGGACCCCCAGTTCGGGCTCGACTTCAGCTTCTACCTCATGACCCTGCCTTTCCTCGGCACCCTCGTCGGGTACCTGCTCGGCGTCGTGGTGATCGCCGGGATCGCCGGACTGCTCACGCACTACCTCTACGGCTCGATCCGGATCAGCGAGAGCGGCGTCTACACCGCGCGGCCTGCCCAGCTGCATCTCGCGATCTCGGGCGCCGTCCTGCTCGCGCTCATCGCCGCGAACTTCTGGCTCGACCGCTACAGCTCGCTGTACAGCTCCGCCGGTCGCGTCTCCGGCGCGCTCTACACCGACGTCAACGCCGTCATCCCGACCAAGGCGATCCTCGCCGTCGCGGCCGCCATCGTCGCCATCCTGTTCGTCGTGGCCGCCGTCGTGGGCCGGTGGCGGCTCCCGCTCATCGGCACGGCCATGCTCGTCATCACGGGCATCCTCGCGGGCGGCGTGTACCCGTGGGTCATCCAGCAGGTCCAGGTCCGCCCGTCCGAGCAGAACGTCGAGCGGCCCTACCTCGAACGCAACATCGGCCTGACCCGCGCTGCCTACGGGCTCGACCAGGTCCAGGTCAAGGACTACCAGGCCACGACCGATGCGACGCCCGGGGCGCTCCGCGAGGACGCGCAGACGACGGCGAACATCCGCCTCCTCGACCCGACCCTCGTCTCCTCGACCTTCCAGCAGCTCGAGCAGTTCCGCCCGTACTACCAGTTCGCCCCCTCGCTCAACGTGGACCGCTACACGATCGACGGCAAGATCCAGGACACCGTGATCGCCGTCCGCGAGCTCAACCCGCAGGGCCTCTCGCCGAACCAGCAGTCCTGGTACAACAACCACATCGTGTACACGCACGGCTACGGCGTCGTCGCCGCCTACGGCAACAAGTCGTCGGTCGAGGGCAAGCCGGTCTTCATGCAGTCCGGCATCCCGTCCACGGGCGTGCTCGGCACGGACGAGAGCTACCAGCCGCGCATCTACTTCGGCGAGTACTCGCCCGAGTATTCGATCGTCGGCGCGCCCGAGGGCGCCCCGGCCCGCGAGCAGGACCGCCCCCAGGGCGGTACCGGCGAGGCGCAGTACTCCTTCGAGGGCGACGCCGGCCCCAACGTCGGGAACCTCCTCAACAAGCTCCTCTACGCTGTGAAGTTCCAGAGCACGGACATGCTCTTCTCCGACGGCGTCAACGCCGAGTCGCAGATCCTCTACGACCGCAACCCGCGCGACCGCGTCGAGAAGGTCGCGCCGTACCTCACGATCGACGGCAACGTGTACCCCGCGGTGGTCGACGGGCGGGTCAAGTGGATCGTCGACGGCTACACGACGAGCCAGTACTTCCCGTACTCCCAGCAGCAGCAGCTCCAGCAGGCCACGGCCGACTCGCAGACCGCCGCCGGGCGCTCGAGCCAGCTGCCGGCGTCGACCATCAACTACATCCGCAACTCGGTCAAGGCCACAGTCGACGCCTACGACGGCTCGGTGACCCTGTACGCGTGGGACGACCAGGATCCGCTGCTCAAGTCGTGGCAGAAGATCTTCCCGAGCACCGTCAAGCCGATCTCGGAGATGTCGGGCGGCCTCATGAGCCACGTGCGCTACCCGGAGGACCTCTTCAAGGTCCAGCGGGAGCTCCTCGGCCGGTACCACGTGACTGATCCGGACAGCTTCTACAAGAACGACGACGTCTGGAGCGTCCCGAACGACCCGACCGTCCAGTCGACGGGCGTCAAGCAGCCGCCGTTCTACATGAGCCTGCAGATGCCCGACCAGGAGGCCCCGGCCTTCCAGCTCACCTCGAGCTTCATCCCGCAGATCGTCGAGGGCGGGACCTCGCGTGAGGTCATGTACGGCTTCCTTGCCGCCGACTCGGACGCGGGCAGCCAAGCGGGCGTCAAGGGCCCGGAATACGGGAAGCTCAGGCTCCTGCAGCTGCCCACCGAGACGCTCGTCCCCGGCCCGGGGCAGGTGCAGAACAAGTTCAACTCGGACCCGAGGGTCTCGCAGGCGCTCAACCTCCTGCGCCAGGGCGCCTCGGACGTGCTCAATGGCAACCTCCTGACGCTGCCGGTGGGCGGGGGCCTGCTGTATGTGCAGCCGGTCTACGTCAAGTCGACGGGTACGACCTCGTATCCAACGCTCCAGCGCGTGCTCGTGGCGTTCGGCGACAAGATCGGCTTCGCCGCATCCCTCGACGCCGCACTCGACGAGCTCTTCGGCGGCGACTCCGGCGCCGCGGCCGGCGACTCGGACAAGAACGGCCAAGCCCCTGCACAGCCGCAGCCGCCCGCGGGCGACGGCACCGCGGATGCCCAGGCCGAGCTGAAGGCGGCCCTCACCGATGCGAGCCAGGCCATCCGCGACGGGCAGACGGCCCTGGCTGCGGGCGATTTCGCCGCCTACGGCGAGGCGCAGAAGAGGCTCTCGGCGGCGCTCCAGCGGGCGCTCGACGCCGAGGCAAGGGTCTCGGCGGGCGCTGAGGCCCCGGCGGCGCCGGCCCCGGCGCAGTCGCCTGCCCCCGCCCAGTAAAGCCCCGGCGGGCCCGCTTCGGCGGGCCCGCCGAAGCGGGCCGAGCGTCCGCCGCCCGTGTGCCAGAAGGAGGGGGCGGATTTGGTCCGGCGTTCGCCTGTTGGTAATGTTGTCTGTGCGCCGCGGGGTGGAGCAGTTCGGTAGCTCGCTGGGCTCATAACCCAGAGGTCGCAGGTTCAAATCCTGTCCCCGCAACTCATGCGAAGGCCCCGGTCCGGAATCGGACCGGGGCCTTTGCCATGCCCGGTGGCATGCGCTCTGCCGGGAGGCCTAGAGCTTGTCGAAGTCCGCCTCGTCCACGGCCGTGGAGGCCGTTGGGGCACTCTCCCCGCGGCCGATCGCGGCCGGGGAGGAGCCCTGCTTGAGGGCCGCGAGCCGTGCCTCGATCTCCGTCTTCTCGCCGAGGTCCTCGAGCTCGTTGAACTGCGCGTCGAGGCTGCTCGCGGCGAGCTCCTGCTGGCCCCGGACCTTGGCCTCCTCGCGGCGGATCTTCTCCTCGAAACGGCTCACTTCGCTCGTGGGATCCAAGATGTCGATGCTGCGCAGGGCGTCGTGCACCTGCGCCTGCGCCGCGGCGGTCTTGCTGCGCGCGATCAGCTCGTTGCGCTTGGCGGTGAGCTGGTTGAGCTTGATCTTCATCTGGTCCAGGCCGCTCTTGAGCCGGTCGACGACCTCGGTCTGGCTCGAGATGCTCGGCTCGGCGGCGCGGGCCTCGTTCTCGGAGGAGATCTGGCGCTGGAGGGCGACCTTGGCGAGGTTGTCGAACTTCACGGCGTCCGCGTCGTTGCCGGCGGTCCGGAACTCGTCGGCCTTGCGGGACGCGGCGAGGGCCTTGTTACCCCAGTCCTGCGCGGCCCTGACGTCCTCGGCGTGGTCCTCCTGGAGCATCCGCAGGTTGCCGATCGTCTGGGCGATCGCGGATTCGGCCTCGGCGATGTTGTTCGTGTAGTCGCGGACCATCTGGTCCAGCATCTTCTGCGGGTCCTCCGCCTGGTCCAGCAGGGCGTTGATGTTCGCCTTCGCGAGCTGTGCGATGCGGCCGAAGATGGACTGCTTTGACATGGTGCTCCCTTTCGTTGATCGAACGTTCGAGTCGTGGCCTAGAAGCTGCCGCCATCGCCGCCGAAGTCTCCTCCGCCGCCGAAATCTCCGCCGAAGCCGCCGCCGTCGCCGCCCCAGCCGCCGCTGAAGCCCCCGCCGTCGCCCCAGCCGCCACCGCCGTGATGGTGCCCCCCGCCGGAGAGGATCGAGTTGATGATGATGCCGCCGAGGACTGCGCCGGCGATCCCACCGCCGTCGCGCCGGCCGCCGAACATGCCGCCGACCCCGGGCCCGCCGCCCCACCCCGCGAAGCTGTCCACGTCCTGCTGCGCGATCTGCGCGGCCTGGGCGGCGAGCGCGTTCGCCTGCTGCGCATAGGCGAGGGCGGTCGCCGGGTCGCTGTGGGAGATGGAGAGGGCGTAGTCGAGGTTGCGCTGCGCTTCGGCGAGCCGGGTCCTGGCCTCGGAGCCGACGCCGCCGCGTCGGGCCGCGATGTAGTCGCTCGTCGCGGTGATCTGCGCCTGGGCACTCATGATCGCCTGCTGGAGCGAGGCCTCGGCGCGCTGCTGTTGCTGCTGCCGGTCCCGGACGACGGCGAGCGCCTCGTCGAGCTGCTGATGAGCCTTCTCGGTCCGCTCGAGGAGGGCCAGGGGATCAGTCTTCCCGCCGTCGAGCTCCCGGCGCACCTCGCCGAGAGCGGCCTCGACGCCGGCGACCGTCGCCGCGAGACCCTCGTACTGCCCGGAGGCGGCCATCGCCGTGGCCTGTGCGACGTCTGACTGCGTGTCGGCGAGGGCCGCCTCGAGCCCGTGGCGGGCCGTGTCGAGGGACGACGCCGCCTTGTCGATCGCGTCCAGGAGGACGCGGGCCTGCTGGAGCGCCTGCTCGCCCGCCCGGACGGCGACGGCGGCCTGGCCGGTCTCGCCGGCGTCGAGCAGCTCGCGGGCCCGGGCCGAGGCGTTGTCGACGAAGGCCAGGCGCTCGGCGGCCTGGGCGACGTTGTCGGCCACCTGGTTCACTGAACGCCCCGCATAGCGCTCCCGCAGGGTCGCGAGGACAGCCTCCGCCGTGACGAGCCGGGCGTCGGCCTCGGTTGCCCCCGAATCGACGGTCTCGAGGGCCGCCGGCGCGTTCCGTTCGAGCTCGCGGAGGCCGTCGAAGCCCGCCTTCTGCTCCGCGAGGGACCCGATGGCCGCCTCGGAGCGGCGGATGATGTCCCCGAGCCACGTGCGCTGCTGCTCTTCCGTGTCCGGGATGTGGTCGTCGAGCTGCTGCTGGAGCTTGAACGATTCGCTCAGGTGCGCCCGCGCCTCGGCGAGGGCCGCGGTGAAGGCCGTGACGGCGTCGGCCCCGTAGGATGCCTCGGCGAAGGCGAGCTCCTGCTCGCTCGAGCGGACCGCGTCGTCGGCCCTCACGAGCAGGCCGTTGGCCTTCGTGCGGAGTTCGGGGACACTCATCGCCGCGAGCGGGTCGAGCTCATCCTTGCCGGGCGCGAGGGTCCCCTGCGCGCCCTTCGCCGCCGCGGCCCTGCGCCGGCGCGCGAGGACGTAGACCCCCGCGGCACCCACGGCGAGGAGCCCTCCGCCGATGAGCCACGGCGCCGCGCCCGCTCCGGAGGAGACCTCGCCGCTTCCGCCGCCCGCGGCGTCGCCCACGGCCTTCGCCGTGTCCACTGCAGCCTGCGCGACGTCGGGCTCCCCGCCCGTGAGGTTCGGCACGATCGCGTTCTCGATGATCGCCTGGCGCTTCGAGGACAGCTCGGTGTTCCGGCTGTTGGTGGTGAGCTGGTATTGGCCGCTCATGGCAACCGCGAAGAGGACGTCCTGTGCGCCCATGCCCTTGGCCTTCGCGACCTCCTCGGCCCACGCGGCGCGGTCGCTCGGATTCGTGAAGGCGTCCACGACGACGACGTAGAGGTTCACTCCCTGGTCCGCCCGTAGCTCGTCGATCGCGCGATCGACCTCGTCCGTCCGCCCACCGAGGGATCCCGTGCGGTCCACGATGTTGGTCCCCGAGGGGATCGTGACCGGGTCCGTCGCCCACCCGGGGGCGGCGGGCAGGAGCACGAGCAGGACCGCCGCGAGGGCCGTCAGGAGAGTCTTCGGCGTCGAACGCATGGCGCAACCCTTCGCTCCGCCCGGGGGCGTCGGCCCCGGGTCCGCGCCGCCCCCTCGCGCGTGGCAGAGCGGGGCCGTGGCACGTCACCTCGATTCTAGGGGGCGCCCGTCCCGCCGGGCCGGGGCCCCTGTCCGCCGGAAGCGAAACCGCCCGAGGGTCACCATCGGCACTGTCGGGAGCCTTCCAGCGAACTTCCAGAGAACGGCAGTGTCAGGCACAGCTTCAGGGGCCATAGTGGTAGCAGTTCAGGAAAGGACGCCAGTGATGAACGAGACCGATGCACCCCGTGGAGACGACCCCCGCACCCTGACCGGCAGCCAGGGGGCGGCCGGCGAGGGCGGGGAGCGCCCGACGGCGGCCGGCTCGACCGAGCGGATGCCGGCGCAGCCGGCACAGGTGCAGCAGGGCGCGGCGCCGCGGGGCGGATACCAGCAGGGTGGAGACCAGCAGGCAGCGGGACAGGCCATGCCCGAGCGGCCGGCAGCCCCGCCGTCGGCGCAGCCCGGCCAGCCGGCGCGGACCGAGCAGTTCGCCTGGCCGCAGCAGCCCTCCCAGCCCCCGCAGGGCTATGGCCAACCGCAGGGTCAGCCCGCCCAGTTTGGCCCGCAGCCGCAGAACTACGGCCAGACCCAGCAGGGACAGCAGCCCCAGGGCACGTCCTTCTACCGGCCGGCGCAGGGCAGCACCCCGCAGCAGGGGCGGCGCTGGGGCACTGGCGTCCTCGTCGGCGGCATGCTCGTCGCGGGTCTGCTCGGCGGTGGCGTGGCGGCCGGGAGCGCGGGCCTCCTCGCGCCCCAGTCGACCGGCAAGGCGGCGACCGTGCAGAGTGCGCCGCTCATCGTGAACAACCAGGACAGCGTCAACGCCGTCACGGCAGCGGCCGCCAAGGCCGCGCCGAGCGTCGTGACGATCGGCGTCACCTCCGGCAACTCGTCGGGCACGGGCTCGGGTGTCGTGGTCGACGGCGAGGGCCACATCCTCACGAACACGCACGTCGTGACCCTCGACGGCCAGGCAGCCAACCCTTCGATCGAGGTCCGCGCGAGCGACGGCTCGGTGTACAAGGCGAAGCTCGTGGGCACGGACCCGCTCTCCGACCTCGCGGTGGTCAAGGTCGACGGCGCGCAGCTGCCCGCAGTCACCTTCGGCGACTCGTCGAGGCTCAACGTGGGGGACATCGCCGTGGCCATCGGCGCGCCCCTCGGCCTCGACAACACGGTCACGGACGGCATTATCTCGACGCTCAACCGGACCATCTCGGTGGCCTCCTCGGCGGTACCCGAGGGGGGAGACAACTCGCAGAACAACGGGCAGGACTTCCAGTTCGCGCCCCCGGGCCAGGGCCAGCAGCCGAGCAACGCGCGGAGCAGCGTGAGCATCAACGTCATCCAGACGGACGCGGCCATCAACCCCGGCAACTCGGGCGGCGCGCTCGTCGACAGCAAGGGCCAGCTCATCGGCATCAACGTCGCGATCGCCTCCGCCGGCTCTGGCGACGCAACCGGCACGGCGGGCAACATCGGCGTCGGCTTCAGCGTCCCGGCGAACTACGCGCACCGCATCGCGGAGGAGATCATTGCCAACGGCAAGGCCACGCACGGGCAGCTCGGGGTGTCGGTGCGACCGCACGCGGCGAACGGCACGAGCTCGTCGTTCTCCTCGGGCGCCCAGGTCGAGGAGGTCACGGGCGGAGGGGCGGCCGACAAGGCGGGCATCCGCACGGGCGACGTCATCACGGACTTCGCCGGCCGGCACATCGGCGACGCGAGCGAGCTCACCGCTGCCGTCCGGGAGCAGGCTGCCGGGGCCACGGTCAAGGTGACCCTCGAGCGCAACGGCCAGTCGATGGAGCTCGACGTGACCCTCGGCTCCGCCTCGTAGCGGCCGGCCGAGGGGCGTCCGCCGACACAGGACGTCAAAAAGAGGGCGCGCGGGGCCGGGGCGTGTGGTTAGCTAGGGCGTGCCCGGCTGCCGCATTGCCGCGGGCCCGCTTCGGCGCGCCCCGCCCGGCGGGCGGGTCGCATGTGTGCCGCGGTCGGATCCCCTCCGCGGCCGAAGCGGCGAGTATGGAAGGCCATGGACCGTGGGAGACTCCCTCAAGATCGTCGTGCTGGTCAAGCACGTCCCCGATGCGCAATTCGACCGTCACATCGGCGCTGAGCGCACCCTCGACCGCTCCGAGAGCATCCTCTCCGAGCTCGACGAATACCCCCTCGAGGCGGCGCTGCAGCTGAGCGAGGCCCGGGGCGGCGAGAAGGCCGGCAACGAGGTCATCGCGCTCACGATGGGTGGGCCCGACGCCGCCAACGCCCTCAAGAAGGCGCTGCAGATCGGCGCGGGCTCCGGCGTGCACCTCACCGATGAGGCGCTCGCGGGCTCCGACGCCGCCGCGACGTCGCTCGCGCTCGCCGCCGCCATCCGGCACCTCGGCGACGTGGACCTCGTGATCGCCGGCATGGCCTCGACCGACGGCGAGACGTCGCTCGTGCCTGCGCAGCTCGCCGAGCGCCTCGGCCTGCCGCAACTGACCTTCGCCTCCTCGCTCGAGGTCGACGGGCGCACCGCGCGGATCCAGCGCGACGGCGACGGGCACTCCGAGACCGTCGAGGCCGCGCTGCCCGCCGTCGTGTCGGTGACGGACCAGATCAACGAGCCCCGGTACCCGAACTTCAAGGGCATCCTCGCGGCCAAGAAGAAGAAGATCCGCACGCTGTCGCTCGCCGAGATCGGCGTCGACGCCGGGCAGGTCGGCGCGGCAGGGTCGCTCACGTGGGTCGCGTCGGCCGAGCCCCGGCCGGCGCGCACGGCGGGCACCGTCATCACGGACGAGGGCGACGCGGGCGTCAAGCTCGTGGACTTCCTGGCCGCCCAGAAGCTCATCTGAGGACGAGAAGAGAAGAGAAGACACATGACTGCTGAAACCGTCCTCGTCGTCCTCGACGCGCCCGCGGAGACCTTCCGCAAGGGCCAGCTCGAGCTCCTCGCCGCCGGCCGCATCCTCGGCTCCGTCTCCGCCGCCGTCACGGGACCCGTCTCCGAGGCCGCACGCGCACAGCTCGCCGAGCACGGCGCCGCCGCCGTCTACACGCCCGACGGCGCCGACCTGGGCGAGTACCTCGTCGGCCCGACGGCCGCGTGGCTCGCCGACGTCGTCGCCACGGCCGGCGGCGTGCGCGCCGTCGTGCTCGAGAACTCCCCAGCCGGCAAGGAGGCCGCCGCGCGCCTTGCGGTGCGCCTCGGCGCGGGCGTCATCACCGACGTCGTGGCCATCGAGGCCGACGGCACCGCGCACAAGTCGGTGCTCGCCGGCTCCTATGAGGTCCGCGCCCGCGCCACCACCGGCGTCGCGGTCCTGACGGTCAAGCCGAACAGCGTCGAGGCCACGCCCGCGAACGCCCCTGGCGCCGCCGAGGCCACCCCTGTGCGCGTCCCCGAGGGCGCCTTCGCGACCGCCGCGCGCGTGACGGGCCGCACCGAGAAGCCCGTCTCCGGGCGCCCCGAGCTGACCGAGGCGCGCGTCGTCGTCGCCGGCGGCCGCGGCACCGACGGCGACTTCGGCCCGATCGAGGAGCTCGCCGACGCCCTCGGGGGCGCCGTGGGCGCATCGCGCGCCGCCGCCGATGCCGGCTGGGTGAGCCACGACCTCCAGATCGGGCAGACGGGCAAGACCGTCTCGCCGCAGCTGTACATCTCCGCGGGCATCTCCGGCGCGATCCAGCAGAAGGCGGGCATGCAGACGGCGAAGGTCATCGTCGCGGTCAACTCCGACCCGGAGTCGCCCGTGTTCGAGATCGCCGACTTCGGGATCGTGGGCGACCTCTTCGACGTCCTCCCGCAGGCCACGGCCGAGATCAAGCGGCGCCGCGCCTGATGCCCGCGGCACCCGTCGCGGCGCAAAGCCCTTTTGACCCGGAGCGTCACGCAGTGCGCCGAGTCGTCGCCTTCGGCGCCCACCCGGACGACCTCGACTTCGGCGTCTCCGGGACCGTCGCGGCCTGGACGGCGGCCGGGGTCGAGGTGCACTACTGCATCATGACCGATGGCGACGCCGGCGGCTTCGACCCCGCGCACCGGGCCAGCATTGTCGCGATGCGCCACGAGGAACAGCGCGGTGCCGCGGCGCTCGTCGGGGTGTCGGACGTGCACTTCCTCGGCTACCGCGACGGTTACCTCGAGCCCACGCACGAGGTGATGCGCGACGTCGTCGAGCTCATCCGGCGCGTGCGGCCCGACGTCGTCGTCGCGATGCACCCCGAGCGGAACTGGGACCGCATCCAGAAGTCGCATCCGGACCACCTCGCCTGCGGGGAGGCCGTCACGCGGGCGGTCTACCCCGCGGTCGAGAACCCGTTCGCGTACCCCGAGCTCGCCGAGGCGGGCCTCGACGCGTACCGCGTGCCGTGGCTGTGGCTCTTCGCTGGCCCGGCCGAGCGGACCAACCACCGCGTGGACGTGAGCAAGTTCGTGGACACGAAGATCACCGCGCTCCAGGTGCACATCAGCCAGCACCCGGACGTCGCCTCGATGGAGGAGTCCGTGCGCTCGCGCATGCGCGCCGCGGCGGAGGCTGACGGCCTCCCCGAGGGGTCCTCGGCCGAGGAGTTCCACGTCGTCTCGGTCAACAACCCGGACACGATCGCCGGCTTCTGAGGCCCGGCGTGCCCCCTAGCGCGGGCGCGCCGGGCCTCAGGCCTGGGCGCCCGCGAAGCCGTTCTGCCGCCAGGCCTCGTACACGGCGATCGACGCTGCATTGGCCAGGTTGAGGGACCGGCGGGACGGCTGCATCGGCAGCCGGAGCCGCGCGGTGACCCTCGGATCGGACAGGACGTGCTCGGGCAGGCCCACGGACTCGGGGCCGAAGAGCAGGACGTCGCCGGGCTCGTACGCGACCTCCGCGAACTGCGTCTCGCCGTGGGAGGTGAACGCGAAGACGCGCGCGGGCGCCAGCGCCGCGAGCGCGTCGTCGAGGGTCTTGTGCACGGTCACGACCGCGAGGTCGTGGTAGTCGAGGCCGGCCCGGCGCAGCTTCGCATCCTCGAAGTCGAAGCCGAGCGGCTCGACGAGATGCAGCTCGCAGCCCGTCACGGCCGCGAGGCGGATGGCGTTGCCCGTGTTGCCGGGGATCTCGGGCGTGTAGAAGAGGATGCGGAACACGCCCTCCATCCTAGGCCGGGCAGGGGACCGCCCCGCTCAGTGCAGCCCCGTCAGGAGCCGCGCGAGCGCCGGGACGAAGACGGTGTTCGGCTGCGGCCCGGACGCGAGGAAGAACTTCAGCTCGCGCGTGAACTTGGCCGGATTGAGCGGCTCGATGATGCCTTCCGCGCCGCGGCGGACGTCGATCACGGGCTCGTGCGGGTTCTCGCCCTGGGTCTGCACGAGCACGAAGCCCTGCACGTTGAGCTCGGGGAACAGGTTCTGGAAGTGCCGCACCTGCTCGGCGAGCCGCGGGGGCGCCACGACCCGGGAGCCATGGAGCAGGTGCGCGCCGTCCCACGCGTAGTTGCCGCGCGGGACGAGCATCGAGTCCACGAGCGCGAGCCGGTAGCCGGCCAGGACGGCGTGCGCGACGTGCGAGGAGTCGATGGGGGAGCGCAGCCCGTTGAGCAGCCGTGCCGACGGGATCTCGGTGAGCACGTGGCGACGGATGAGTGCGGCCGTGCGCGTCTCGCGCTGGATCCTGGCCTCGGCGCCGAAGAGCCCGCGGCGGCGCGGCTGGCCGTGCTCCGCCCGGGCCGCGACCTCCGCCGGGACGAGGGGGACGGCCCCGGGCGCGAACGGGGGCTCGTACACGGCGGGCTCGCCCGCGAGATTGCGCTGGCCGGACGGTCGGCCGCGGGCCTGGGCCCGGAACCCGCCCGGGGGCCCGGAGCCGGCGGACGACGGCGTGGTCCCCGCACCTGCGGGCCGCGGCGCCTCGCGCTGGGCGGAGGCCGAGAAGTAGCTGCGGTCGTAGGCGGCGCGCCGTGTGGGGTCGGAGAGGACCTCGAACGCGAGGGCGATGCGGTGGAACTCCGCGGCGTCGCCGCCGTGGTCCGGGTGGTGGGTCCTGGCGGCACGGCGGTAGGCGCGCTTTACGTCGGCGGGCGATGCGGTGACGGGGACGCCGAGCACCTCGTAGTGGGAGGGTACGTGCGCCGTCATGCGTCCATCGTAGGTGGCGGGCCCGGGGGCATCCTGTGAGCTGGCTGGGCCCGGGTGCATCCTGTGAGCGGGCTGGGCCCGGGCGCATCCTGTCAGCGGGCCTACAGTGGAGGTGTGCCTGTCTACCTCGACCATGCGGCCACGACGCCCGTGATGCCGGCCGCGCTCGCGGCGTACACGGAGCAGATCGCGCGCGGGGGCAACCCCTCCTCGCTGCACGCCGCGGGGCAGGCAGCCCGGCGGGTCCTCGAGGACGCCCGCGAGTCCCTCGCCGCATCGCTCGGCGCGCACCCGACCGAGATCGTCTTCACCTCGGGCGGCACGGAGGCGGACAATCTGGCCGTCAAGGGGCTCTACTGGTCCCGCACCGCGGAGGACCCCTGCCGGCGGCGGATCCTGTGCTCGGGCGTCGAACACCACGCCGTCGCGGACACGGTGGAGTGGCTCGTGGCCCACGAGGGCGCCGAGGCCGTGTGGCTGCCGTGCGACTCCGCCGGCGCCACGAGCCTCGAGGCGCTGCGCGCCGAGCTCGCCCGCGAGCCCGAATCGGTCGCGCTCGTGGCGCTCATGTGGGCCAACAACGAGGTCGGGACCGTCCAGCCCGTCCTCGAGGCCGCCGCGCTCGCCGGCGAGCACGGCGTGCCCCTGCACTCCGACGCCGTCCAGGCCTTCGGCCACCTCCCCGTCGACGTCGCCTCGTCGTCCCTCGCGACCGTCGCCGTGAGCGGGCACAAGGTGGGCGCCCCGGTGGGGACGGGCGCGCTCGTGGTGCGGCGCGACGTCGTCCTCACCCCCGTCCAGCACGGCGGCGGCCAGCAGCGCGGGCTGCGCTCGGGCACGCTCGACGCCGCGGGGGCGGCGGCGTTCGCGGTCGCGGCGCGCGAGGCCGTGGCGCGGCTGCCCGAGGAGGCGGCCCGGCTCGGCCGGCTGCGGGACGCGCTCGTCGACGCCGTCCTGCGGGCCGTGCCGGACGCCGCCCTGAGCGGCCCGGGCCCAGACGCGGTGGAGGGCGCGCGGCTGCCGGGGATCGCGCACTTCACGTTCCCGGGCTGCGAGGGCGATTCGCTCCTGTTCCTGCTCGACATGGCCGGCATCGCGACGTCGACCGGCTCGGCCTGCACGGCCGGCGTCCCGCGCCCGTCGCACGTGCTGCTCGCGATGGGCCGCACCGAGGAGCAGGCGCGCGGGTCGCAGCGCTTCAGCCTCGGATGGAACTCGACCCAGGACGACGTCGACCGCCTCGCCGCCGCGATCGGGCCCGCCGTCGCGCAGGCCAGGACCGCGGGGATGGCGGGTCGGGAGAGCGCGATCGCCACGGCAAGCACGCGCGGACGTCCGCGGGGCTAGCACGGCATTTCGGGTACGCATCTGGACGCGGAAACCGGGTTTCGGGTGCACGGACGGCACCCGTCGCTGTACCCGGAATCCGCATTTGGCGACGAGATCCGTACCTGAAACGGGGTGGACCGTCACCCCACCGAAGCCGCTACGCCTGCTGGACCCCAGCGAGCTCCGGCAGCGGCACCGAGGTGTCCGCGAGCCGTGCCTCGCCCACGGGCGCCTTCGAGGCGATGAGCGCCTTGATGGCCTTCTGCTGCTTCGGCGTGTTGACGTTCATGCCCGCGACGACCGCACCGTCGCGCAGCCAGAGCGCGACGAAGCCCGCCCGGGCGTCCTCGACGGAGTCGATCCGCCCCCGCAGCACGAGTTTGGCCCCCCGGGCGAGCTGCGTGTAGCCGGAGTACTCCATGCTGAGCCCCGCCTGGTCCGTGTAGAAGTACGGTGGGTTGTCCAGGCGCGCGTCCTGGCCGAGCATCGCCCTGGCAGCGATCTTGCCGCCGGTGAGGGCGTTGTGCCAGTGCTCGCTGCGCACATGGTCTCCTGTGGCCGGCTGGAGCGAGCTCGCGACGTCGCCCGCCGCGAAGACGTCGGGCGCGCTCGTGCGCATCGACGCGTCGGTCTGGATGCCGTCGCCCATCCGCAGCCCGGCCTCCTCCGCGAGGGCAGTCTCGGGCTCGACGCCCACGGCGACGACGACGAGGTCCGCGCCGAGGCGCTCGCCGGTGTCGAGGACGGCCGCGGCGACGCATTCGCCGTCGGCCCCGGGGAGGAGCTCAACGGGGTGTGCGGGGAGCCTGAACCCGACCCCGAGGTCCTCCTGCGCGCGCTGGAAGACGTCGCCGAGCGGCGGCTCGAGCTGCCGCAGCACCGAAGAGTGCCGGCCGAGCACCGTGACCTCGTTGCCGTACTCGCGCGCCGCGAAGGCGACCTCGAGCCCGATCCACCCCGAGCCGACGAGGAGCACGCGCCGGCCGCCGCGGGAGAGCTCGTCCTTGAGCGCGATCGAGTCCTCGACGCGCCGGAGCGTGTGCACGCCCTCGAGCTGGGCGCCGGGTATGGCGAGCCCGCGCGGGCTGGCCCCGGTCGCGATGAGCAGGCGGGAGTAGGGCAGGAGCGCGTCGGTGTCGAGGCGCAGGATGTGCGCGTCATGGACGAGCTGGACGGCGTGCCTGCCGGTGAGGAGCTCGACGTCGTTCTCCTCGTACCACCGCGGCGGGTTCACCGCCAGCGCGGACTCGTCCTCCTTGCCCCGCAGGAACTCCTTCGACAGCGGCGGGCGGATATACGGCTCCCGGCGCTCGGCCGCGATGATCTGGATCGGCCCGCTGAAGCCCTCCTGCCGGAGCGTCTTCGCCGCGTTTCCGCCGGCGAGGCCCCCGCCGACGATGAGAATGGGGTGCTGCACGGTTCCTCCCTCCCGAAGGGTCGGTGCCGCGGGGCCGGTGCCCTGCAGCGACCGTCGTGGCCCGGCGGCGGCCGGGCACCCTCCGGCTAGAATAGACCGGTGCGAGTTCTGGCAGCCATGAGCGGTGGAGTGGATTCCGCGGTCGCCGCCGCCCGCGCCGTCGAGGCCGGGCACGACGTCGTCGGCGTCCACCTCGCGCTCAACCGCATGCCCGGGACACTGCGGACGGGAAGCCGCGGCTGCTGCACGATCGAGGACTCGAACGACGCCTGGCGCGCGTGCGACAGGCTCGGGATCCCCTTCTACGTCTGGGACTTCTCGGAGCGGTTCAAGGCCGACGTCGTGGACGACTTCGTGTCCGAGTACGCCTCCGGCCGCACACCGAACCCCTGCATGCGCTGCAACGAGCGGATCAAGTTCGCCGCGCTGCTCGAGAAGGCGCTCGCGCTCGGGTTCGACGCCGTGTGCACCGGGCACTACGCGAAGGTCGTCCGGGACGCGGACGGCAACCCCGAGCTGCACCGCGCCTCCGACTGGGCGAAGGACCAGTCCTACGTGCTCGGCGTCCTGACCCGCGAGCAGCTCGAGCACTGCCTCTTCCCGCTCGCCGATGCCGCGTCGAAGGCAGAGGTCCGCGCCGAGGCGGAGCTCCGGGGCCTGTCCGTGGCGAAGAAGCCGGACAGCCACGACATCTGCTTCATCTCCGACGGCGACACGCGGGGGTGGCTCGAGGAGCGGATCGAGATGGCACCCGGGGACATCGTGGACGAGACCGGGGCGAAGGTCGGCGAGCACGCGGGCGCGAACGCCTTCACCGTGGGCCAGCGCCGGGGCCTGCGCCTCGGCCGCCCCGCACCGGACGGCAAGCCGCGCTTCGTGCTCGAGGTCCGGCCGAAGGACAACACAGTCGTCGTGGGCCCCGAGCGGCTCCTCGCGGTCGCCGAGATCCGCGGGATCAGGGTCTCGTGGGCTGGCCTGCCCCCGGCGGAGGCCACGGCCGCGGCGTGGGGCACCGAGTTCGCGTGCGAGGCGCAGGTCCGCGCGCACGGCGACCCGGTTCCCGCGCGTGCCCGGCTCGAGCGCGTGGAGCCCGGCGAGGGATCCGGGGAGGTCCCCCGGGAGGACGACGCCGTGCTCGTCGTGACGCTCGAGACGCCCCTGCGCGGAGTCGCACCCGGGCAGACGGTGGTCCTGTACCAGGGCACGAGGGTCCTCGGCCAGGCCACGATCGACACCGCCCGTGCCCGGGAGCGTTCCGGGGATGGCCAGTTACTCCAATCGATGCAATAATTGGGGGAAAGACGGCCTGCGGGGGGCTGTCCCTCTGCTCGGGCGGTGTGTCATGGCAGGTGAAGGATTCCAGCCGGGGGTCGGCTACGGCGCCGAGCTCATCGATCTCTCGGTGCTCGCCGAGGGGCCCTTCACGGGCACCCCCGCGGCCCTCGCCTCGGTGCGCGTCCCGCATGAGCGCGTGCACTCGGGCCCCGCGGGAGCCCGGCTCGACGTCCGCGTCCGCCGCCCCGGCCGGGACGAGGCCGAGCCCATCGCGCTCGCGCTCGACGGCACCGCGTGGGGGATCGACGACGTCCGCCCGCCCGAGGACCTCGAGGAGCTCCTCGGCGACAGCCGCTTCCTTGCCCAGCACGTCTACGCGGTGGCCTCCGACACGCTCCAGGCCTTTGAGCGCACGATGGGCAGGCGGCTCGGCTGGGCCGCCGGGCACCGGCTGCGCATCGAGGCGTACGACTCCGCGGACTTCCGGGCCACGGGCTACGACCCGCAGGCGCAGCTCATCCGCTTCGGCCACCGGGCGGACGGACGGGCGCAGCGCCACGTCCCGATGGCCCTCTACCGCGACCTCGTGGCCCACGAGGTGACGCACGCCGTGCTCGACGGCTACCGGCCGCGCTGGGCCGACGCGAACGCCCTCCTCGACGGGTTCGCCCTCCACGAGGCCGTCGCCGACCTCGTGGCCATGCTCTCGGTGTTCTCCTCGCCCGATCTCGTCGAGCGGCTCCTCGAGACCGAGGCGCGGGCGCGCCGGGCGCGCGGGCCGCACGACGGTGTGGCGCACGACGGTGTGGCGCACGACGGCGGGGCGCAGGACGATGGCGCGTCCTCTGGGGCGGCGGCCGGGCGCGGCGGCCCGGGGGAGCGCGGCGACGAGGAGATCCTCCGCTCGGGCCTGTTCGGCCTCGCGGACGGCCTCTTCTCGCGCGGCGCCGTGCGCCGCCCGCTCGACCGGCGCGTCCCCTACGACTGGCAGCTCGATCCCGAGCCGCATGCGCGCGGCGAGATCGTCGTGCAGGCGGTGCTCAACGCCGTCGTCAACCTCTGGCGGCAGCGGCTCGACTGCCCGGGCGGGCGCGCGAGCCGCTACCAGATCGCCCAGTCGGGGGCCAAGGTCGGGCAGCAGGTCATGGGCATGGTCGTGCGGGCGCTCGCGTACCTTCCCCCGGTGGATCCGACGTGGACTGACCTCCTGCGTGCGATCCTGGCCTCGGACCTCGTCATGATGCCCGCCGACGCCCCGCCGTGCCCGGGCTCGCGCCGCCCCGGAGCCCCGCGCCCCAAGGGCTACCGCGAAGTGATCCGGGACCGGTTCTGGGACATCAACGTCTCGACGGACCCCGATACCCGGCTCGACGGGCTCGACGACCTCGAGGGCCTGCGGTATCCGGTGCGGCTCTCGGCGCTCTCCTCGGACCCGGAGGAGGTCAACCGCTTCATCTGGGCCAACCCGCGGCTCATGCGGGCCATGGACCTCGACGAGGACACCGGGCTGCGCGTGGACAGGGTGCGCCCGACCGTCCGCGTGGGGCCGGATGGCTTCATCGTCTCCGAGATCTGCGCCTCGTTCGTGCAGGAGGTCCTGCTCACGCGGCGCGAGGCGAGGGACCGGCTCGGCCTCCGCATCCTGGGCGACTACGCGGTCGTGCGCGGGGGCGGGACGCTGCGCTTCGACGAGGGCGGCCGCCTGTGCTTCGCCGCGCTCAAGCCCGTCATGGACGCCCAGCGCCAGCAGGCCCGGGCGGCCACCGCCCGGGCCGAGCGCGAACAGCCGGCGCGCCCGGTCATCGGCTACCACGCCGTCGACGAGCGCGACGGCGTCCCCGCCTAGAGCCGCCGGCGGTCCACGCAGAAGACTGTCAGTGCCCCACAGGAGACTGTCAGTGCCACCACAGTGTCAGTGCCACCACGTGGCCGCGCGCTGGCCCGGCGTCCCCTCGAGCTGGGCGCGCTGGGAGAAGCGGGCGGCCCGCAGCGCCGCCGAGACGGCCCGGTGGGTGTCGCTGCGCGTCGCGTCGGGCCGCTCGGCCAGCGCGGCGAGCCAGAAGTGCGTGAACGCTCCGGCGTAGCGCTGGCCGAAGAGCGCATCGGAGGCCGTCTGGTCCGACCGGCAGGCGGCGAAGAGCACGGGGCCCGGGCCCGCCGCGACGAGGTCGCGCAGCCCCCGCCGGTCGGCCCGCTCGGCGGCGTCGAGGCCCAAGGGGGTCGGGGGCGGGATGAAGCGCGGCATCCGCCCCGGCAGGAGGTCGAAGGAGCGCAGGCCCGTGCCGCTGTGGCACGTGTCGAGCACGACGTCGGCCGGGACCTCCGCGGGCACGCGGCGCAGGAGCGCGTGGAGCTCGTCGTCGGCGATGACGCTCGCGCGGTCCCAGTGGTCGCCGGCCGTGGCAAGGTCGTATGCCGCGAGCGCCTCGTCCATCTGGTCCGGCTCGTCGCCGTCGTCGTCCGGGATCTGCGTCCCGTGGCTCGCGTAGGTGAAGACGAGCTGGTCGAGGCGGCCCTCCGCCGCGCGCTGGGCCAGGTCCGCGAGGCGGTCCACGATCGCGTCCTTCGTGGCCTGCGCGTCGGTCAGGACCGTCACCTCGCCGTCGGCGAAGCCGTAGCGCGAGCGCAGCACCTCGGCGATGTCCTCGGCGTCGTTGACGCAGCCGCGGAGCCAGTGTGAGTCGGGCAGGCGCGCGAAGCGGTTGATCCCGACGCACAGCGCTGCCCTCGGCATGGCGGACTCCTCCTCGTACGCTCCGATCAGGGTAGGCCTGCATTCGTTCGCCGTACACCTGCCGGACGCTCCGAGTCCGATCCGGGCGCCTAGCCTTCGCTGGTGCGTCCAACCGGGGCGCGCACCGCCCCCGCACTCTCGTCAGGAGCACCGATGCCTGTACCCCGTCCCGCCCGAAGCCTCCGCGCCCTCGCCGGAGCCGGCGCCGTCGCCCTCGCCGCCGCGGCGTTCAGTACCGCCCCGGCATTTGCCGGCGAGGCGCCCGGCCCCCGTGGCTCCGAGGAGTCCCTGAGCTTCGCCGTGATCGGCGACGTCCCCTACGGCGCCCCGGACGTCGAGACCTTCCCCGCCAAGGTCGCGGACATCAACGCCGACGCGAGCCTCGGCTTCGCCGTCCACGTCGGCGACATCAAGAACGGCTCGAGCGAGTGCACCGACGCCTACTTCGCCCGGATCCGCGCCGACTTCGACGCGTTCGCGATGCCGCTCGTCTACACCCCTGGTGACAACGAGTGGACCGACTGCCACCGCGTGAACAACGGCGCCTACAACCCGCTCGAGCGGCTCGGCGCGCTCCGCGAGGTCTTCTTCGACGAGCCCGGCAAGACTCTCGGCGCGACGATGCCCGTGCGCTCGCAGGCCGAGCGCGGGCTGCCGGAGAACGTCTCCTTCGGGACCCAGCGCGTCGCCTTCGCGGCCGTGCACATCGTGGGCAGCAACAACTCGACCCTGCCCTGGACCGGCCTCGGCGAGACCGAACCGACCGCCCAGCAGTTCGCCGAGGTCGCCGACCGCACCGAGGCCGGACTCGCGCTCCTGAGGGAGACGTTCGCGGCGGCGAAGCAGCGCCAGGACCGCGCCGTCGTCGTCTTCACGCAGGCGGACATGTTCGATCCGGGCTATCAGGACGGGTGGCCGATTGACGCGTTCACGCCCTTCGTCCAGGCCCTCGTCGATGAGGCGACGGCCTTCGGCGGCCCGGTCTACCTCGTCGACGGCGACAGCCACGTCTACCACGAGGACTCCCCGCTCGCGCCCGGCTCCGAGTGGCTCGCTCGCTACGGCGTGACCGGCTCGGCGGCCAACCTGCACCGGGTCACGGTCGAGGGCGCCGCCGGCGTGGACTCGTGGCTGCGCTTCTCCGTCGCGCCGAACGCGGGCCGGGACGAGGACGTCGTGACCTGGAGCCACGTGGCCTACACCGGCTGATCCGCAGGGCCGCGGCGAGCGGGGCGCACCCAGAGCGCACGGGCGGACGACGGCGCGCGGCGAGTGCCGCCGTCGTCCGCCGTCCCGGGGACGCGGGGTCAGGACTGCGGGTCTGTCCCGACGATCCGGATGTTGAACTGCGCCGTCCCCAGCAGGCCCGTGAGCCGGATCCAGAGGGGGAGGTACATCTCGAGGCCGCGGGCGGCGTCGATCCCTCCAAGGTCGCGGATCCGCTCGGGGCGCCAGCCGAACGACGCGAGCAGCTCGCCGGCCTGCGCCTTCGCGCCGGCGTCCTCGCCCGCCAGGAACACGTCGTGGACCCCGGCGCCGATCCCAGCCGGGTCCACCATGACCGCGGCCGTGACCGTGTTGAGCGCCTTCACGACGCGCAGACGCGGGAACGCGCGCTGGATCTGCTCCCCGAGGCTGTCCCGGTTCGCAACTGTGAGCGTCGGCGGGTAGCCCCCCGAGAAGTCCAGCGGATTGGCGACGTCGAGGAGGACCTTGTTCCCCAGGGCCGGCTCGCCGGCCGCCCGGAGCGCGTCGAGGGACGCGCTGCCCGCCGTGGCGTTGACCAGCAGCGAGCCCGCAGCGGCCGCCCCCGCGAAGTCCGTCGAGAGGGCCCCGTGCGCGGCGGCCCACGCGCGCGCCTCGGGCTTCGCTGCGTCCCGCGAGCCGAGGGCCACCCGATGGCCCAGCTGCCGCAGCCGTGCCCCGAGCGTCCGGCCGACCGTCCCGCTGCCCAGGATTCCGATGTCCATGCGCCTCCTCCCACTCCGCCCGGCTCTGTGCCCGGCGCCGGCCCTAGGCCTACCGCGGGCGGTCCCGGCCGGTCAATGCCCCGGCGGCCCATAGACTGGGCTGCATGACCGAGCAGCACAGCAGCGACCGCGCCATGCCCGAAGCCACCACGGACTACGACCCCACGGCGAGCTCGCTCGGGGCCAGCGTGGCGCCGGCCGTGATGGAGGAGCTGCTCTCGATCCGCTCGAGCATCGACAACATCGACGCGACCCTCGTCTACCTCCTCGCTGAGCGCTTCAAGGCGACACAGAGGGTCGGCTTCCTCAAGGCACGCCACCAGCTCCCGCCGGCGGACCCCGCCCGCGAGGCAGCCCAGATCGCCCGCCTCCGCCGCCTCGCCGAGGAGGCCCACCTCGACCCAGCGTTCGCCGAGAAGTTCCTGAACTTCATCATCAGCGAGGTCATCCGGCACCACCAGGCCATCTCCGAGGACCACGAGTCGCGCCGGGCCAACGGGGCAGCCGGCGCGGACGCCTGACCATGGCGGGGCAGGTCACCGCAACCGCCCTCGGGGACTGGCCGGGGACGGACCCGCTCGAGGCGGCCAAGGCCATCCGCGGGGAACTCGGCAGCCCGCACCTGCCGTTCCTCGCCGAGCTCCCCGCGCGGGGGGTCGGCTCGGACCCCGTGGGCCGCGCGGCGTCCCTCCTCGTCGACCTGCACGCGGACGTCCAGCCGCACGGCTGGCGCCTTGTGGACCGGCCCGGACAGGATGCGCAGCGCGCCGCCTCGGCCCTCGCGACCGATCTCAACGTGCTCGCCGACGTCGCCGGGGCGGAGGAGCGCCCGGCCGAGGGCCTCGCGGTCCGCGTCCTGGGGCCTGTGAGCCTCATGGCCGGGCTGTACGTGCATTCGGGGGAGCGCACGCTCGTCGACGCCGGCGCGCGCCGGGACATCGCGCAGTCCCTCGCCGCCGGTCTGCCCGCGTTCCTCGAACGCGTCCGCCGCGCCGTCCCCGGCGCCGCGCTCACCGTCCAGCTCGACGAGCCGGACGCCGCGCGCGTCCTCGCCGGGCTCGTGCCCACCATGAGCGGCTACCGGACGCTGCGCGCCCTCCCGCGCTCGGAGGCGCGCTCCGTCTGGACCGAGGCCGTCGAGGCCATCCAGGGCGCGGGTGCCGAGGCCATCGTGGCGCTGCCCGCGTGGGAGGCGCCGCTCGCGGACGCCCTCGCCTCGGGCGCCGACGGCGTCGCGCTGCCGCTCACTGACCTCAGCATTCCCCAGTGGGAGGAGCTCGCCGGAGCCGTCGAGGCCGGGCGCCGGCTCTGGCTCGGGGCCCTCCCGGCCGACGGCGCGCCGTCCACCCGCACGGGGGAGCTCGCCGAGCGCCTCGTGCGGCCGTGGCGGCAGCTGGGCCTGCCGTTCGAGGCGCTCGACGCCGTACGCCTGACCCCGGCCGGCAGCCTCGCCGCCTGCACGCCGCAGGAGGCGACGGCGCGGCTCGCCCGAGTGGTCAAGCTTGCCGACGCGGTCAACCAGATTGCGCTCGGCTGAGGCGCGCAGGGCCGAGCCTAGAATGAATCAGGCATGCGCAGCGCGCCAACAGCGTCCCTGCGCCCGATGTGGGGGAGAGTGGAAGGCATGAAGGCACGCATTCTGGTTGTCGACGACGACGAGGCTCTGGCCGAGATGATCGGCATCGTCCTGCGCAACGACGGCTTCGAGCCGGTCTTCTGCGCCGACGGCGCCCAGGCCCCTGACGTGTTCCGGGCGCAGAAGCCTGACCTGGTCCTCCTGGACCTCATGCTGCCGGGCCTCGACGGGATCGAGGTCTGCCGGCAGATCCGCGCCGAGTCGGACGTGCCCATCGTCATGCTCACCGCGAAGTCGGACACGTCCGACGTCGTCCGCGGCCTCGAGTCCGGCGCCGACGACTACGTGCCCAAGCCGTTCAAGCCGGCCGAGCTCGTGGCGCGCGTCCGCGCGCGGCTGCGCCCGGGGGAGACCAAGGCGCCCGAGACCCTGCGGATCGGCGAGGTCACGATCGACGTCGCCGGCCACACCGTCAAGCGCGGCGACGAGTTCATCTCGCTGACCCCCCTCGAGTTCGACCTCCTCGTCGCGCTCGCCCGCAAGCCGTGGCAGGTCTTCACCCGCGAGCTCCTCCTCGAGCAGGTCTGGGGGTACCGGCACGCGGCCGACACGCGGCTCGTCAACGTCCACGTCCAGCGGCTCCGCTCCAAGATCGAGCGTGATCCCGAGGCACCCGAGGTGGTCCTAACCGTCCGGGGCGTCGGCTACAAGGCCGGGACCTGACCGAGAGGACCCCTGAAGCGGACGTGGACAGCGAGGAGCAGCGCTCGGCACCGGCGCAGCCGGAACCCCCGCACGACGACGGCGCGCTCGAGCGCGCCCGGGCGTTCGCCGCGCTGACCCGCCGCGCCCGCGCCGTCAGGGAGCAGGCCGTTCCGGCGATCCGGCGGGCCCGGGCCTGGGCCGTCGCCGACTGGAATTCAGCGAGGCTCCCGGCCCGGCTGCGCCTTGCGCGGCTCCTCGTGCGCCGCTGGTCGCGCCGCGACCGCCCCCGGCACCCGGCCAGGCTCCTGGCCACGCGTGTGCGGTCGCTCGCCGTGAGGGCCGCCCGGGCCGTCGTGTCCTGGGCCGCCGGGATCATTCCCGGGATCGCCTCGGCGCGGGGCGGGTTCGTGCGCCGCTGGCGCCGCTCGCTCCAGTTCCGAACGGTGCTCGTCACGCTCATGCTGACGTTCGTCTCGTTCCTCGCCGTCGGTGCCTACCTGTCCAACCAGATCGCCAACAATCTCTTCCAGGAGCGGCTCACCCAGGCGGAGCTGCAGACCCGCCAGGCCGTCGAGCAGGTGCAGGAGACGTTCGACGGCGCCCAGGTCACCGACCAGCAGGGGGTGCTCAAGCTGGTCAACGACACGCTCGACCAGCTCGAGGCACGCGAGTCCGTGTCCCCGCGCCAGTACGTGTTCCTCGCCGTGCCGAACCAGGACCAGCCGCGCAACCGCTGGGTCGACAGCCGCGCGTCGTACCTGCGCACCGAGAACGACATCCCGGCCTCCTTGCGCGAATCCGTGCAGAACTCCCAGCAGGAGCAGTTCTGGCAGTCGATCCCGCTCACGACGGCGACCAACGAAGAGCACCCGGCCATCGCCGTCGGCAACAAGGTCAGCTTCGGCGGGACCGTCTACGAGCTGTACCTCCTGTACGACATCCAGACGGCGCAGCAGACGCTCGACGACATGCAGAACGTGCTGTGGTTCGGCGGGATCTTCCTGCTCCTGCTCATCGGCGCGATCGTGTGGATCGTCACGCGCAGCGTCGTCTCGCCCGTGAGCCATGCGGCGGCGGTGTCCGAGAAGCTCGCCTCGGGCCAGCTCGAGGAGCGCATGGCGGTCGAGGGCGAGGACGAGGTCGCGCGCCTCGGCGCCGCCTTCAACCACATGGCTGCGAACCTCCAGGACCAGATCACGGCCCTCGCGACGCTGTCCCACATGCAGCAGCGCTTCGTCTCGGACGTGAGCCACGAGCTCCGCACCCCGCTCACGACGGTCCGGATGGCGGCCGAGGTCCTCTACGACGCACGCGACGAGTTCAACCCGGTCACGAAGCGCTCGGCCGAGCTGCTGTACAACCAGGTCGAGCGCTTCCAGGCCCTCCTGAACGACCTCCTCGAGATCTCGCGCTTCGACGCCGGGGCCGCGATGCTCGACTCCGAGGCCCAGGACATCGTCGCGATCGTGGGCAACGTCATCGAGTCCGCCGCGCCCGTCGCCGCCGACTGCGGCTCCGAGGTGCGCTTCTTCACGCGCTCCCCGAGCATCATCGTCGAGATGGACGCCCGCCGGATCGAGCGCGTCCTGCGGAACCTGCTGCTCAACGCCCTCGAGCACGGCGAGGGGCGCCCCGTGGACGTCTTCGCCGCGGCGAACGCCGACGCCGTCGGCATCGCCGTGCGCGACCACGGCATCGGCATGACGCCGGCCGAGGCCGCCCGGGTCTTCGACCGCTTCTGGCGCGCCGACCCTGCCCGCGCCCGCAAGACCGGCGGCTCTGGCCTCGGCCTCTCGATCGCGACCGAGGACGTCAAGCTCCACAACGGCTGGCTCCAGGCGTGGGGCAGGCCGGGCGAGGGCTCGTGCTTCCGGCTCACCCTCCCGCTGCGCCGAGACGCCCAGATCACCGACTCGCCCGTGGCCCTCGAGATGCCCGCCGCCGATGTCGCCCTCCTGGAGGGGCAGGGGACGCGCGGCGTCGTCGTCGGCACGCACGCGCTCCCGCCCAGCGCTGGAGACCCAGGGGAGGAGCCGTGACCCGCAGGCCGCTCGCCGTCGTCGTCTGCCTGGCTGTGCTCCTCGCCGTCCTCGCGGGCTGCGCCCGCATGCCCACCACGGGGCCCGTCGGCAGGAGCGAGGACAGCGCGCTCACGGGCGGCAACGCGCCGCAGTACATCCCGCCCGGGCCGCGCGACGGCGCGAGCCCGCAGTCCATCATCGAGGGGTTCTTCAACGCCGGCAGCGGCTACCAGAACGACTTCACGGTCGCGCGTCAGTTCCTCGCGCCCGCGAACGCTGTCTCGTGGAAGCCGAGCCAGCGCACGCTCGTCTACCGTGGCAGCGCGACGGTCGTCCCCACGGGGCGCGAGAACGAGTACCGCTACGAGTTGGACCTGGCCTACTCGGTGGACGTCGACGGGGTCGCGACGCCGTTCCCGCCCGGCACGCGGGAGTCGATCGACGTGAGCCTGTCGTCCGTCGACGGCCAGTGGCGCGTGTCGAAGCTCCCCGACGGGACGGCGATCCCGGAGGAGACCTTCAAGGTCCTCTACAAGGCCTTCCCCGTGTACTTCTTCGACCCGTCCTTCGCCACGCTCGTCCCGGACGTTCGCTGGTTCATCGACAACTCGGGCGTCGCGAAGTCGCTCGTGAGCGCCCTTCTGGCGGGGCCCGCGCCGTACCTGCGCTCCGCCGTCGCGAGCGCGTTCCCGCCCGGCACGCGGCTTGAGCGGGAGTCGGTGCCGATCGTCGACAGCATGGCCCAGGTCGATCTCACGAGCGAGGTCCGCGACGCGTCCTTCACGGACCGGCAGCGGATGCACGGCCAGCTCGTGCGCAGCTTCAGCGGGATCAGCTCTGTTGTGGGCGTGTCCCTGCGGTCCAACCAGAGCGAGGTCGCGCTCGTCGATCCGTCCACGGGCGGCCAGGCGCCCGCGCCGACCGTCGACCCCAGGGTGCCCGCGTGGCAGGTGGCCGTGGCAGGGGGCGAGCTCGTCCTCTACGCGGACCGGCAGGCGAGCCGCGTCGATGCCCTGCGCTCGGTCGCGTCCTTCGGTCCCGAGCATCCCGCCGCGGCCCCGTCCCAGGGCGTGTTCGCGTTCATCGGCTCCGGCCCGGGCCTCTACTCGATCGTGCCCAACCAGCCCGCCCGGCTGCTCGACGCGCGGACCCGGCTGAGCCCGCCCTCGGTCGGCCCTGATGGCTGGGTCTGGAGCGCCGGGCCCGGTGGGGACGGCGGGACGGAGGTCATCGCGTTCCGGCCCCAGGGCGTGGCGGAGGGGGCAGACGTGCCGAAGGCCGTCCTTGAGCCCGCGTGGCTCGCGGGCCGCGTCATCGAGCATGTCCGCGTCTCCCGCGATGGGACGCGGGCCCTCGTGCTCTCCACGTCCGGCGGCCAGACGGTGCTCCAGCTGGCCGGGATCCTGCGCGGGCCCGACGGCGCCCCGCGCGAGCTCACGGCGCCGATCACCCTGAGCGTCGGGCAGGAGCAGTATCGGCGGGTCGTGTGGGTGGACGACATGACGGTCTTGGCCTCCGGCCTGTCCTCGTCGGATCCGGTCACGCCGGCGCTCATCTCCCTCCGTGGCGGCGAGCCCCGCCAGCTGCCCCCGCTCAACGGCATCCATTCGGTCAGCGCGGGCAACGGCGACCAGGAGGTCTACGCCCAGACCGGCGCCGGCGTCTTCCAGCTCGTGCGCAACTCGTGGGTCGAGCTCGGCAAGGGGGTCGAGGCCCCGTCCTTCGCGGGCTAGACCCGGGTTTGTCCACAGCCTCGCCGGAGGCGCTCGCGCCCTGCGGCGCGCTGCGGGAGGCTGGGGGCGTGGACGACGGCGGGATCCCCGGGGGCGACGGGACGGCGCGCCACGCGGCGGGCCCCCGCACGCGGGCAGCCCGGGTTCTCGCCGCGCTGCGGGCCGCCGCGGGCGACCTGCTCGGCCTTCTCGTCCCTGCCGACTGCGTCTCGTGCGGTGCGCCCGAGACGCTCCTCTGCGCCGCGTGCGCCCGGCGCCTTCGGGCGCTGACATCGGTGCCGCGCCGGGTCGAGGAGCACGCCCCGGCCCTCGTCGAGGAGGACGGCGGCGTTCTCCTCGCCGCCGTCGCCGCCGGCCCGTATCGGGACGAGCTCTCCCTCGCGATCCTTGCGTTCAAGCGGCATGGGAGCGCCGAGCTCGCCAGCGAGCTCGCTTCCGGCCTCGCCCGGGCGCTGCGCGCTGCGGCGGGGAGCGAGGAGGTCTGGCTCGTTCCCGTTCCCACGACCACCTCGGCCTACGTCCGGCGGGGGTTCGACCCCCTCGGGATCCTGCTCGGCAGGCTGCGCCGCGAGGGCCGGCTGCCCGCGGGCGCCGTGTGGGCCGAGGCCCTCCGGCCGCGCAGGCTCCGCCCCTCCGAGCGTGCGGCAGCGTGGGCGCGCGCCGTCCTCCGGGCCGGATCCGGGACGCAGAAGGGGCTCGGCCGCGGCGCGCGGCGCTCGCGCGCGTCCGGCTCGCTCGCGGCCCGGAGGCGCGTCGTCCTGCGTCCCGCGGGATCCCGGCGCGTGTGGGCCTGGCGGCAGGGTGCCGGGCGCCCAGGGCAGGTCGGGGCCTTGCGCGGCCGGCGCTGCATCGTCGTCGACGATGTGCTCACGACCGGGGCGACGGCGCGGGAGGCGGCCCGTGCGCTCGAGGCGGCGGGCGCCGTCGTCGTCGGGCTCGTGGCGCTCGCCCATGTTCCGCAGCCCGACACACCGGCACTAGCGATGCGCCGCTTCCGCTCCGAGCGGACAGTTCCGAAATGAGGGCAACAAGGGGTGAATAAACCGTGTCCATCCACTAACGTCGGTAATAGGTTCCATAGCGAAAGGGACCTGTCGATAGCGGCTCAGGAAAGGGGCTCGACTGTCACGGTGAGCCCCTGATTCTGAAGCCCTGTCGGGCTGAACTCAGAAGTTTTCTGGAGGGCACCATGGAGTTCAAGATCAGCGGACGCAATGTGACTGTGTCGGATCGCTTCCGCGAGTACGCGAGTGAGAAGCTCGAGAAGATCGGAATGCTCGCGGACAAGGTCCAGCGTGTCGATGCCAAGTGCTCCAAGCTGAACGGCGCCCGCTCGGGCGGGGACCAGCTCACCGTCGAGCTCACGGTCACCGGTCGCGGCCCCGTGATCCGCGCCGAAGCCACGGCACCGGACAAGTTCGCCGCTTTCGATCTGGCGTACGGCAAGCTCCTCGAACGCCTGCGGCGGGCCAAGGACAAGCGGAAGGTCCACCATGGCCAGCATGCCCCGGTGGGAGTCAGTATGGCCACCGCCTCGCTGCCGGTCGTGAGCGGGAGCACCCCCATCTACGCGGAGCACGCCCTCGACGTGCCATCCGGCAAGCTCGACACCCACGAGCGCTCGCCGTACGAGATCGAAAACGACATCCCCGCCGGCGACTCGCCCGTCCTCATCCGGCGCAAGGTCTTCCCCGCTGCCACGCTGACCCTCGACGACGCCGTGGACAACATGGAGCTCGTGGGCCACGACTTCTACCTCTTCATCGACGCCGACACGAACACACCCTCCGTCGTGTACCGGCGCCGGGGGTGGACCTACGGCGTGATCAGCCTCGACCAGGCCTGCGAGCCCGGCCAGACCGTCGTCGAGGAGCGCATCCTGGCCTACCGCTCGGACGATGAGAGTGCCGTCGTCTCCTGACCCGAGGGCCGGGGCGGGGGACGCGTGACAGCGACCCTGACCCTGGCCCAGGCCCGGCGCATCGCTCTCGCGGCGCAGGGACTGCACCGCCCCCGGCCCACCGGCCCCGCCACGGCGAGGTCGGTGGGCCGGACCTTGGCCCGGATCCAGTTGGCGCAGATTGACTCCGTCAACGTCCTCGTCCGCAGCCACTACCTTCCCTTCTTCTCCCGGCTGGGCCCCTACGACCAGGCCATCGTCGACCGGCTCGCGTCCCGGAACCCCCGGCGCATGATGGAGTACTGGGCGCATGAGGCCAGCTTCATCCGGCCCGAGCACTTCCATGCGCTGCGGGCGTGGCAGAAGCGCGCATGGGTCGGCGCCGCGGGCCTCGACCCCGCGGTGCGCGAGCGCCTCGAGGCGCTCATCCTCGAGGCACTCGCGCATGGCCGCCCGCTCACCGCGGCGCAGCTCACGCGGCGCCTCGAGCACGATTCCCCCAGGGGCGAGGCCTGGGGCTGGAACTGGAACCCCGTCAAACGGGTGCTCGAGGGCCTGTTTGAGGCGGGCACCGTGAGCAGCGCCGCCCGGACGCCGCAGTTCGAGAGGCGCTACGCGCTCACCTCGGCCGTGCTGCCGCCGGGCATCCCCGACGGCGACGCGGCGGACCCGGACGAGGCGATTCTGACCCTCACCGAGGCCGCCGCCCAGGCCCACGGGATCGGGACGGTGCGCTGCTTCGCCGACTACTTCCGACTGCCCCTGCGCGCGACGGCGGCCGCCGTCAGCCGGCTCGTGGCCGAGGGCTCGCTCGAGGAGGCGGGCGTCGACGGCTGGCCGGACCGGCTTTACCTCCACGCCGCCGCGGCGCTGCCGCGCACCGCCACCGGGCGGGCCCTCCTGAGCCCCTTCGATTCGCTCGTCTTCGAGCGGCGGCGGCTCGAGCGGCTCTTCGGCTTCCGCTACCGGATCGAGATCTACACCCCCGCGCCGCGCCGCGAGTACGGCTACTACGTCCTGCCCTTCCTCCTGCGGGACCGGATGGCAGCGCGGGTCGACCTCAAGGCGGACCGTCTCTCTGGGACGCTCCTCGTGCAGGCGGCGCATGCGGAGCCCGGGGCGCCGGGGGACACCGCTGCCGAGCTCGCCGCCGAGCTGCAGCTCCTGGCCGGGTGGCTCGGGCTCGACGGCGTCAGGGTCGCCGACCGCGGAGGGCTCGCACCCGCCGTCGCCCGCGCCGTGGGGAACCGGAACCTGAGCGCCGCCTCGTACGTGTCTCCCGTAGACTGAGATCCGCCCGCCCACGGGGCGCGCCAGCTGCACGCACAGAACCGCCATTGACAAGGGAGCACAGCCACCGTGGCAAACCTTCTCGAGAAACTCCTGCGCACCGGCGACCGCCGGACGCTCAAGCAGCTGCGCGTCTATGCCGACGCGATCAACGCCCTCGAGGACGAGTTCCGCGGCTTCACCGACGCCGAGCTGCGCGGCGAGACGGACCGGCTCAGGGCGCGCTACGGGGACGGCGAAAGCCTCGACGACCTGCTGCCCGAGGCCTTCGCGGCCGTGCGCGAGGCGGCGGGACGCACCCTCGGGATGCGGCACTTCGACGTCCAGCTCATGGGCGGGGCGGCCCTGCACCTGGGAAACATTGCCGAGATGAAGACCGGCGAGGGCAAGACCCTCGTGGCCACGGCGCCCGCCTACCTCAACGCCCTCACGGGCGATGGTGTCCACGTCGTGACGGTCAACGACTACCTCGCCGAGTATCAGTCCGAGCTCATGGGCCGCGTCTACCGCTTCCTCGGCGTCTCGAGCGGCTGCATCCTCGCGAGCATGGACCCGGCGGAGCGCAAGAAGCAGTACGAGGCCGGGATCACCTACGGCACGAACAACGAGTTCGGCTTCGACTACCTCCGCGACAACATGGCCTGGGACCGCAACGAACTCGTGCAGCGCGGGCACCACTTCGCCATCGTGGACGAGGTCGACTCGATCCTCATCGACGAGGCCCGCACGCCGCTCATCATCTCCGGCCCGGCCCAGGGCGATGCGAACCGCTGGTACTCCGAGTTCGCCAAGCTGGCCCTGCGCCTCGGCGACGGCGACTACGAGGTGGACGAGAAGAAGCGGACCGTCGGCGTGCTCGAGCCCGGCATCGAGAAGGTCGAGGACTACCTCGGCATCCACAACCTCTATGAGTCCGCCAACACCCCCCTGATCGGCTTCCTCAACAACGCCATCAAGGCCAAGGAGCTCTTCAAGCGCGACAAGGACTATGTCGTCCTCGACGGCGAGGTGCTCATCGTCGACGAGCACACCGGCCGTATCCTCCCGGGCCGCCGGTACAACGAGGGCATGCACCAGGCCATCGAGGCCAAGGAGGGTGTCGAGATCAAGGCGGAGAACCAGACCCTCGCCACGATCACGCTGCAGAACTACTTCCGCCTCTACTCCAAGCTCTCCGGCATGACGGGCACCGCCGAGACCGAGGCCGCCGAGTTCATGAGCACGTACAAGCTCGGCGTCGTCCCCATCCCGACGAACAAGCCCATGGCGCGCCTCGACCAGTCGGACCTCGTGTACAAGAACGAGGTGGTCAAGTTCGAGGCGGTCGTCAAGGACATCTCCGGCCGCCACGCGACGGGTCAGCCCGTGCTCGTGGGCACGACGAGCGTCGAGAAGAGCGAGTACCTCTCCAAGGCCCTGGCGAAGGCGGGGGTCCGCCACGAGGTGCTCAACGCGAAGAACCACGCGCGCGAGGCCGCGATCGTCGCACAGGCCGGCCGCAAGGGTGCCGTCACGGTCGCGACGAACATGGCGGGCCGCGGCACCGACATCATGCTCGGCGGCAACGCCGAGTTCATGGCCGTGGCCGACCTCGCGGCCCGGGGGCTCGATCCCGAGGAGAACTCGGCCGAGTACGAGGCCGCGTGGCCCCAGGCCCTCGAGGCCGCGCAGCAGGCCGTCAAGGCAGAGCACGACGAGGTCCTCGGGCTCGGTGGCCTCTACGTCCTCGGCACGGAGCGGCACGAGTCCCGGCGCATCGACAATCAGCTGCGCGGCCGCTCCGGCCGCCAGGGTGACCCGGGCGAGTCCCGCTTCTACCTCTCGCTCACGGACGACCTCATGCGACTCTTCGGCACGGGCGGCGCGGAGCGCCTCATGGCCTCGAGCCTCCCAGACGACACGGCGCTCGAGTCGAAGATGGTCTCCCGGGCCATCCAGTCCGCCCAGGGGCAGGTCGAGGGGCGCAACGCCGAGCAGCGCAAGAACGTCCTGAAGTACGACGACGTCCTCAACCGCCAGCGCGAGGCCATCTACGGCGACCGCCGCCGCATCCTCGAGGGCGACGACCTGCATGAGAAGGTCCAGTTCTTCCTCGAGGACACCCTCGTCGCGATGATCGAGGCCGCGACGGCCGAGGGCAACGGCGACGACTGGGACTTCCACGCCCTCTGGACCAACCTCCGCACGGTCTACCCCGTCACGCTCACGCCGCAGGACATCATCGACGAGGCCGGCGGCAAGCCCAGGGTCACGGTCGAGATGCTCAAGGAGGAGATCCTCTCGGATGCCAAGCTCGTCTACGCCCAGCGCGAGGAGACCCTCGGCTCCGAGCTGATGCGCGACCTTGAGCGCCGCGTCGTGCTGTCCGTGATCGGGCGCAAGTGGCAGGAGCACCTCTACGAGATGGACTACCTCAAGGAGGGAATCGGCCTGCGCGCGATGGCCCAGCGCGATCCCCTCGTCGAGTACCAGCGCGAGGGCTACGCGATGTTCCAGGCCATGATGGAGGCCATCCGCGAGGAGTCAGTGGGCTTCCTGTTCAACCTCGAGGTCAAGCCCGCCGAGGTGCAGGAGGGCGCCGCGGCTCCCGGGCTCGAGGCCCCGGCGCGGCCAGTGCAGCTCCAGTACACGGCGCCCAGGGAAGACGGCTCGACGGAGACGCACGTCGAGCAGGCACGCTCGGTCAAGGCCGCCCAGAACGGCGGCGGGGCCAAGGCGGCGCAGCCCAAGGCCGCGCAGTCGGGCGGCTCCGGGGCCAAGGGCGGTCCCGGGCGCCGCACGCGGCGCCGCTGACGCCTGACGGCGCCGCCTACCCGATCTCGAGGGCCGTGACCTTCCAGCCGCCACGGTCCGATGCCTCGAGGCGCAGGGCGACGGCGCGGCAGCGCGCGGCATCGATTACGACGACGGCGGCCTCGTAGACGCCCGGCCCGACGAGGGAGGCGCGGGCGGCCTTCACGACGGCAGCACGGTGGACGAGCGCCAGACGGCGTCCCGCGGCGCCGGCAGCTTCCTGACGGGCGGCCGTGCTGGCCCGGCTGAGCTCGGCGCGCAGCTGCACCGGGACCAGAAGATCGCGGTGGAGCCAGATGGCGAGCTGCTGGACGGGCCGTGTGCCGGCGAGCACCTCCATGGCCGCGAGCGTGATCGTGGCGGCGAGCCTGCGGACCTCCTCGCTCTCGTCGGGAGTCTGGACGGCGCGCAGGCGACGGACGGGCGGCTCGGGCCGGAGGTCCTCCCGGGTCGGGGCGAGGGCCGCGCTGCCCGCCGTCCGCGCCCGTCCCCGCTGGTCCCGGGCGGGCGCGGGCTCGGCGGGCCGCGGACAGTGGAAGCGGAGGACGTCCGCGGTCTGGGGCCCCTCGGCCCTGCGGCGGGCCGCCGGGCCGGCAATGTCGGTGGGTGCGGTCATGGCGTGCTTCCTTCTCTCGGGGCCGCGGGGCGCGCGGCGGCTCGGTGGGTGCCGGGGCAGGCAGTGGCTGTGGCGGTGAGTTGGCTGTCGGGGCCGGGCCGGGTCCGGGGCCGGGGGGGCGATCCGGCTGGCGTCCTAGGGAGGCGGGACGAGCAGCTGCCCGGGCCTGACCAGGTCGGGATCCGTTCCGATGACGCTCGCATTCGCTGCGTACCAGCGGGGCCAGGCCTCGGCGATGTCCAGATCGGTGGCGCCCGGGCCGAGCTGCCGGGCGACGATGGACCACAGGGAGTCGCCGGGGCGGACCTCGACAGCCCCCGGGACGGCAGCCGCACGCATCGGCTGGCGCACGAGCGGGCCCGTGGCCGGAGGCGGGGCCTCGGGGATCCAGGCGGCCTCCGGGACGACGGGCTCCGGGACGGCGGGCTCGACAGCGGTGGGCTCGGGCACTGCCGGCTCCACGGCCAGCCGCGACACCGGGGCGGGCTGCCACGTCGGGTCCGGTAGGGCCGTCGCAGCATGCACCGCCGGCGCGGTGACGAGGCTCAGGCCGAGCGTCGTGAGGGCGAGCCGCCGCATGAAGGCCGGAGCGAAGGCTCCGGCCCAGCGTGAGGCACCCGGGGCGCCCGCCGCGTGCAGCAGGGCGGAGGCCACCGCGAGGGCCATCGCGAGGAGCCACCACGCGACCACGACGAGCCCCACGACGCTGGCAGCCACCCCTAGGAGGACGGTGACGGTCCGGGGCGACGCGTCCTCGAGAATGAGGGGCGCCATGCGAAGCCAATCGCCCCGGCCGCCCGGAGCGGCGTCACCGGCGAGGATCCTCCCGGCGGCGACCAGCGTTGCGCCGAGCGCGAGCACGGCGGCCGTCACGAGCCCGTCCGCGGCGAGCTGCTGCCTGCGAGTGTTCTCCATCGTTCCCCCCCGAAGACGTAGGTGGCGGCTTCCGCCCGCTGAGCTTTGATCGCATTTGATCCTGTTTGATGAGATGTGCCCTAGTTTGAGCATGACAAGTGCCGGTTGTCTAGTAAATGGGAGATTTGGGGTGAATTGACCGCCCGAACCTTGCTTCATAGGGTGGGGCGCATGCGCTGGGACAGCCTGTTCGACGATTTCGAAGCACAGCTCGCCTCCGCCACGTTGCTTGAGCATGAGGCCCACGTGGCCGAGCTCGTGCGCGCGGAGCAGGCGGGGCTCGGGCTCGTCGACAGGCTGCGGGGCCATGGGGGCGCCCCCGCCGAGCTGCTCCTGCGCGCGGGCGTCCGCCTGCGCGGGCGCATCACCCAGCTCGCGGACGCCTGGTTCGTGGTCGATGCGGCCCCGCACAGTGCTCTGGTGCCCGTCGGTGCGGTCGTGTCCGTGTCGGGGCTGGGGCGAGTGGCGCGGTCGGAGGCGTCGGCGGTCCGCCGCACGCTCTCCCTTGCCTCGGGACTGCGGGCCCTTGCCCGCGACAGGGCCCTCGTGTCGTGCTTCGCCGACGGGGGTGCGGGCGAGCCCCACGTCATCGTCGGCACGATCGACACGGTCGGGCGGGACTACATCGAGCTGGCCGTGCGCCGGGACGACGCCTGGTCTGCGGCCTCGGCGTCGACGGCGCTCGTGCCGTTCGGGTCGCTCATCGCCGTGCGGTCAGGCGGCTGAGGACCGGGATGAGGGCGCACAGGGCAGGGGGATCCAGCGGAGCACACCGGCAGGGGTGCGGGCACGCGCGAGGCGGCGCGGCCGCCGTCGCCCGCGCGGAACTGGACGGCCGTCAGCCGGCCGTGTGTGAGCGGCGCCCCTCGGCGAGCAGCTTCTCCGCCTTGGCGTAGCTGGCCTGGATGTACTCCTCGAGCTTGACGTCCTCGACGCGCCACTGTCCTCGGCCGCCCACCTGGATGGCCTTGAGCTCGCCGCTGCGGACGAGGGCATATGCCTGGGCCGAGCTGATCTGGAGCTGCTCGCACACATCCGCGAGCGTCAGGAAACGAGGCATGGAAACATTGTGCCAGCTTTCGGACCCGGTTGACCCGGTTATCCACAGTTTGATGCCGTTTGATGCCGTGTGACTTGGGATCGACTCCGGGCGTGAAGAAGAATGTCCCCGGGGGGCCGGCCTTGCGGCCCGTGAGTGAGGGGGGCCAATGCCCGCTGCCGAGAATCCGCCGGGCTCCCGGCTGTCCAAGCCGTCGTGGAAAGACCCGCGGCTCCTCGTGGGGCTCCTTCTCGTGCTGGCCTCCATCGCGGGGGTCGTTGCCCTCGTCGAGGCAGCCGACCGCACGGTCGAGGCCTACGCGGCGAAGGAGGACATCGCCGTCGGGCAGACGGTCGACGCCGACAGGCTTGTCCGGATCGACGTCCGACTCGGCGACGCCGAGAGCCGCTACCTGACACCTGGGTCGCTGCCCGAGGGCAGGATCGCGCTCCAGCGCGTCGCCAAGGGGGACCTCGTCGCAGCCTCCGTCCTCGGAGAGCCCCAGGCGCTGGGCCGCAAGCCCGTCGCGATCAGCGCCCAGGAGACGCTGCCGGCCGAGGCTGTCCCGGGGACGCGCGTGGACGTGTGGGTCGCGCCTCCGGACGGCCGCAACGGCTTCGCCGAGCCGAAGCTCCTCATGCCCGGGGCGGAGATCGCCCACGTCGAGACATCGTCGTCGACCCTCGGCGGAAGTCGAGAGACGCAGGTGCTTGTGCTCGTCGAGGACGCAAAGCTCGCCCAGCTGCTCGGGGCACAGGCCAACAGCGCCAAGGTCTCGCTGGTCTGGAACCCCGCGGGGGGCAGCCGATGAGCATCCCGGTCGTCACGATCGGCGCCGGCCAGGCCGAGCTCGTCGGCTCACTCGAGCGCCTGCACGGCCCGGTCACGGTCGTGCGGCGCTGTTCCGAGCTGGCCGAGCTCGTCGCCGCGTGCCAGACCGGCCTCGCGCGCGCCGCCGTCGTCGCGGGCGGGACGGGGGAGATCACCGCGACGCTCGTCGACAGCCTGGCCAGGGTCGGCGTCGCGCTCGTGGGGCTTGCGGACGACGACGCCGAGCGGCTCCGGCTCGACGGCCTGGGCGTGCTCGCCGCCCCTGAGGCGGTGCCGGCGGCCGAGCTCGCGAACCTCATCGCCGAGGCGGTGGACCGCGCCACCGCCTTTGCCGCGGCGCCGACGTCGTCCTCCTCGTCGTTCGCCCTCGCCGGGGCCCGGCCGATCGCCGAGGCCGCGGCCGAGGACGGCCCCGACGAGCCGGCGGGGGAGGGGGAGATCATCGCCTTCTGGGGCCCGATCGGCTCTCCCGGGCGCACGACCCTCGCGGTCAACTGCGCCGCGGAGCTCGTGGCCGACGGCCGCAGCGCCGTGGTCGTCGACGCGGACCCCTACGGCGCGTCGGTGGCGGGAGCGCTCGGCCTGCTCGACGACTCCGCGGGCCTTGCGCAGGCGTGCCGCCTCGCCGACCAGGGCGTCCTCGACCGCCGCGCCCTCGAGCGCGTGGCCGTGCCCGTCATGACCGGCGCCGGGACCCTCCGCGTCCTCACGGGCCTCACGCGGGCGGACCGCTGGCCGGAGCTGCGCGCCGCGGCCCTCACGACGGTCCTCGAGCGCTGCCGCGAGATCGCCGACGTGGTGGTCGTCGACGCGGGGTTCTGCCTCGAGGCGGACGAGGAGCTGAGCTTCGACACCATGGCACCGCGCCGCAATGCCGCCACGCTGCGGAGCCTCGAGCTTGCTGATCGGCTGTTCGCCGTAGGCTCGGCGGACACGATCGGGATGCCCCGGCTCGTGCGGGCGCTCGCGGAGCTCGAGCGCGCCGTTCCGTCGGCAACCCCCACCGTCGTCTTCAACAAGGTGCGGGCCTCGTCGATCGGCCGCTTCCCTGAGCGGGCGCTGCGCGAGGCCTGGGAACGGTTTGGGCCGGGGATCCCCATCAGCGCGATGATCCCGCACGACGCGGCAGTGGCCGACGCCGCGCTGCTCGGCGGGTCCGTCCTGCTCGAGGCGGCCCCCGAGTCCGCGATCCGGACCAGCATCGCCGGACTGGTGTGTTCACCTGCACAACGAAATCGCAGATTCGCCATACGAGGTGCCAAAGCAGGGCTCCGGGCAGCGCGTTAGGCTCGTCGTAAGAGCTGCGCCGTAGCAGCACCGTCCAGTGGAGGCGAGCCCGAGTGTCGACCGGTACTGCCCAGCAGACCCCGTTCCCATCCGCAGACCAGGAATCCCGATTCCTCGCGGACTACTACGAGCACCTCGCCGAGGAGGATTCCCAGTCCTACCCGGCGGACCAGCTCGCGGGGAGGGCGCGGGAGCACTGGCGAATCGGCGACGAGCGCCTCCCCGGGACCGCCAACATCTCCGTCGTGGACGATGGCGGCCGCAGCATCGTCTACATCGTCACGGACGACATGCCGTTCCTCGTCGACTCGGTGAGCGCCGAGCTCGTGCGCCAGCAGATGGCCATCCACCTCGTGGTGCACCCGATGTTCGTCGTGACGCGCCGCCGCAGCGACCACTCCCTCGTCGCCGTCGAGCGCGTCCCCGCCCAGTGGGGCATGACGAGCGGTGACACGGCCACGATGCCTCGGCTGAGCGCGCTCGCTGCCGAGTCGGACAACATCACCTCGATGGAGTCCTGGATCGCCATCGAGACCGACCGCGCCGGCGCCGCGCAGCGCGCCGAGATCGTCGACGGGATCCGCCGCGTCCTCGGCGACGTGCGTGCCGCCGTCGAGGACTGGCACCCGATGCGCACGAAGGCCCTCCAGATCGCCGACAGCCTCGGGTCGGTCGTCGGGGCCGAGGACATCCCCGACCTCGTGCCGACCCAGGAGCTCCTGCGCTGGCTCGACGCAGGCAACTTCACCTTCCTCGGCTACCGCGAGTACGACCTCAAGACGGTCGACGGCGAGGACGTCCTCGAGCTCGTCGAGGGCAGCGGACTCGGCCTCCTGCGGGGGGACGGCGCCCACGCCCTGCAGCACCTCACGACGCAGGGACAGGAGCACGCCCGGGAACGGCGCGCCCTCGTCATCACGAAGGCCAACTCGCGCAGCACCGTGCACCGCCGCGCGTACCTCGACTACATCGGGATCAAGCGCTTCGACGCGAACGGCAGGGTCGACGGCGAGCGCCGCTTCATTGGACTGTTCGCCTCGAGCGCGTACACGCAGTCCGCGCGCGCCGTGCCGATCGTCAAGGACAGGATCGCCGAGGTCCTGCGCCGCTCGGGCTTCCCGGCAGACTCGCACTCGGGCAAGGACCTCATGGCCATCCTCGAGACGTACCCCCGTGACGAGCTCTTCCAGATCGACGCCGGGACCCTCCTCGACACGGTCACGCGCGTCCAGCGGCTCCAGGAGCGCCGGCGGACCCGGCTCTTCCTCCGCCCGGACATCTACGGGCGCTTCATGAACGCCGTCGTCTACCTGCCCAAGGACCGCTACAACACGGCGGTGCGCCGCCGCATCGAGCAGGAGCTCGAGCGGGAGTTCCACTCCTCCTCGATCGACTACGACTCGCACATGAGCGACTCCGCCCTGGCCCGCCTCTACTTCCGCATCCGCCTCCCCAAGGGCGCCGACGCCAAGGCGGTCGACCTGCGCAGCGTCGACACCGCGGCGCTCGAGCAGCGCCTTGTCACTGCGACCCGCTCGTGGAGCGAGGGCATCATGCAGGTCCTGCACGAGAACCGGGCCTTCGCCGAGGCCGAGCACCTCTCCGCCCTGTGGGGCGAGGCCTTCCCGGCGTCGTACCGCGTGGACTACAACATCGAGGACGCCCTCGAGGACCTCACGCGCTTCGAGGCCTACGCCGCCGAGCGCGCGGCGGCCGAGAAGGGCCCCGAGGAGGAGGCCCCCGAACGGCCGGCCGTGCACGTCTACCTCCCGCACGAGGCCGGCGAGGCGCTCGAGGAGGACGCGCGCGTCAAGCTCTACCTCCTCGAGCCCAAGAGCCTGACCCAGATCCTGCCCTTCTTCCACAACCTCGGCCTCGAGGTGCTCGACGAGCGCCCCTTCGAGATCGAGACCGGCGACGCCCGGGAGTTCTTCCTCTACGACCTGGGGCTCAAGTACCCGCCCGGCGTGGACCCGCTCTCGACGGGCCGGCTGCTCGCGGACGCCTTCGGCCAGGCCGTCTCGGGCGAGACGGAGTCGGACAGCCTTGACCGCCTCGTCCTGCGCGAGGGCCTGCGCTCCCGTCAGGTCACGATGCTGCGCAGCTACGCGAAGTACATGCGCCAGATGGGCAACACGAACTCGTTCGGCTTCATGGCGGACACGCTCCTGGCCAATCCCGAGGTGACCCGGCGGCTCGTGCAGTACTTCGAGGCTCGCTTCGACCCCGCCCTCGGCGAGGCCCAGCGTGCCGACACCGCCGCGCTCCTGCGAGGCGAGCTCACCGAGGCCCTCGACCAGGTCCCGACGCTCGACGCCGACCGCCTCCTGCGCACGTTCATCAACCTCATCGACTCGACGCTGCGCACCAACTTCTACCTCGACCGCTCGTACCTGAGCTTCAAGTTCCTGCCGTCACAGATCGAGAGCCTGCCATCGCCGAAGCCGGCGTACGAGATCTGGGTCTACTCGCCGCGCGTCGAGGGCGTGCACCTGCGCTTCGGCAAGGTGGCCCGCGGCGGTCTGCGCTGGTCAGACCGGCGCGAGGACTTCCGCACCGAGATCCTCGGGCTCGTCAAGGCCCAGGTCGTGAAGAACGCCGTCATCGTCCCGACCGGGGCCAAGGGCGGGTTCTTCGCCAAGCGGCTCCCGGACCCCGCGCTCGACCGCGCCGCCTGGGTCGCCGAAGGCGTGGAGAGCTACAAGACGTTCATCCGCGGTCTCCTCGACATCACCGACAACCGCGTCACGACCCTTGCTGAGGACGGCACGAGCACGGCGCAGGTCGTGCCGCCGCGCGGCGTCGTGCGCCACGACGAGGACGACAGCTACCTCGTCGTCGCCGCCGACAAGGGCACCGCGACGTTCTCGGACATCGCGAACGGCTTGGCCGCGGAGTACAGCTTCTGGCTCGGCGACGCCTTCGCCTCGGGCGGCTCGGTCGGCTACGACCACAAGGCCATGGGCATCACGGCCCGGGGCGCGTGGGAGTCGGTCAAGCGGCACTTCAGCGAGCTCGACCTCGACACGCAGTCCGAGGAGTTCACGGTCGTGGGCGTCGGGGACATGTCCGGCGACGTCTTCGGCAACGGCATGCTCCTGTCGGAGCACATCCGGCTCGTCGCCGCGTTCGACCACCGGCACATCTTCCTCGACCCGAATCCCGACGCCGCGACCTCCTTCGCGGAGCGGCGGCGCCTCTTCGAGCTCCCGCGCTCCTCGTGGGACGACTACGACCGCTCGCTCATCAGCCCGGGCGGCGGCGTCTACCCCCGCTCGGCCAAGTGGATTCCCATCTCCGAGGAGGTCCGCGCCGCGCTCGGCCTGCCGGAGGGCACGGCGCAGCTGAGCGTGAACGAGGTGCTCAAGGCGGTGCTCCTCGCGCCCGTGGACATGCTCTACAACGGCGGGATCGGGACCTACGTCAAGGCCAGCACGCAGACCAATGCCGAGGTCGGGGACAAGGCCAACGACGCCATCCGCGTCGACGGCCGGGACCTGCGCGTCAAGGTCGTGGGCGAGGGCGGCAACCTCGGCTTCACCCAGCGCGGGCGCATCGAGGCCGCGCTGCAGGGCGTCATTCTCAACACGGACGCGATCGACAACTCCGCCGGCGTGGACTGCTCCGACCACGAGGTCAACATCAAGATCTTCATCGACCGGATGGCTGCCGCCGGGAAGCTGGATCCCGCCGAGCGCACGGCGTTCCTCGCATCCATGACGGACGACGTGGCGCGGCTCGTGCTCGAGGACAACATCGACCAGAACATCCTGCTCGTCAACGACCGCGCGAAGATCGTCGAGTGGAGCCCGAGCTTCGAGCGGCTCATGGACTGGCTCGAGGACAAGGCCGACCTCAAGCGCGAGCTCGAGGCGCTCCCGACGACGGAGGAGCTGCACCGGCGGCTCGAGCAGGGCCAGGGCCTCACGTCGCCCGAGCTGTCGGTCCTCGCCGCCTACGCGAAGATCGAGCTCACGGAGGCCCTGCGCGCCTCTGACCTCGCGGACGACCCGTGGTTCCGGGACACGCTGCGCCGGTACTTCCCGGGCCAGGTCGTCGAGCGTTTCGACGCCGACCTCGACAGCCACCCGCTGCGCCGGGAGATCATCGCGACCGTCGTCGCGAACGACATGATCAACGTCGGCGGCATCACGTTCGCCTTCCGCACGATCGAGGAGACGAGTGCGACGCCGGCGGCGATCGCCAAGGCGTTCGTGGCTCTGCGTGAGATCTACCGCGTCGAGGAGATGACGGACGCGCTCAACGCGCTCCCGGCGTCGTTCCCGACCGAACACTGGACGGCGATCCATCTCGACATCCGCCGGCTCCTCGACCGGGCGGTCCGCTGGCTCCTGCATGAGGGCACGGGTGGGCGAAGCATCGCCGAGGTGGTGGCCCAGTACGAGCCCACCATGACGTCGCTGCGGACCCGCCTCCTCGAGTTCCTCCACGGCCAGGACGCCGAGAGGGTCTCGGGCCTGCTGGAGAAGGCGCGGGACTGGAACCTGCCCGAGGAGCTCGCGCACCGCTGGGCCGAGCTGTTCGAGAGCTACGCGCTCCTCGACGTGGCCCGGATCGCCCAGACGAGCGGGGCCCCAGTCGAGCGGGTCGCGAGCCTCTACTACACGGTGTTCGACCGCTTCCGCGTGGACACGCTGCTCGAGCGCATCACGGCGCTCCCGCGGCGGGACCGCTGGCAGTCGCTTGCCCGTGCGGCGCTGCGCGACGACCTCTACGGCACGGTGGCGGACATCACCCGCTCGGTCATGGAGGCCTCGTCCGGGGACCTCGCCCCTGAGGAGGGCCTGTCCGCGTGGGAGGCCCAGAACGAGGAGCAGCTCGAGCGGGCCGCGACGATGTTCGCCGAGGTCAACGCGCTCGAGAGCGACGACATGGCGTCCCTCTCGGTAGCATTGAGGCTGCTCCGGTCGATCGTGCGCCACTAGCAGGCGCGGGCTGGGCCCGAGACCTCGAGACGACAAGGCGGTGCAGTGGCCATCTTCACGGACCCCATCAGGGAGCATGCTGATTTCGGTCCAGGGGATGCCGAATGGCTGCACCTCCTTGTCGGCGACTGGCAGCTCGTGGCGGACCTCGCGTTCGCGGACCTCGCCCTCTGGTTCCCGCACCCCCAGGACGGGTATGTTGCCCTTGCCCATGTGCGGCCCTCCACGACCCATACGGTGTTCCACAGCGACTTCGTCGGGGAGAAGATCCGCCCCGACCTGCGCGGGATCGTGGACCGGGCGTGGGCGAGCCAGTCGATCGAGCGCAGCCACGAGACGAGCTTCAACGCCGAGATGGCCATGCGCGTCGAGGCGGTGCCGTTCGTGCGCAACGGCCGCACACTCGCCGTCGTGACCTCGCACATGGACCTCTCGAGCTCCCGCATGCCCAGCCGGCTCGAGCTGACCTATCGGCAGTGCGCGTACGACCTCCTGCGCATGGGGACGCTCGGGCTGTGGCCCGACTTCGCCTCGCCGACCGGATCGCGGCGTGGCGCCCCGCGCGTCGGAGACGGCCTCATCCGCCTCGACGCAGAAGGGATCGTCCAGTACGCGAGCCCCAACGGCGTCTCGGCCTTCCGCCGCCTCGGCGGGATCGAGTCCCTCGAGGGCCGCTCCCTCGCCGAGGTCGCGGCCGGCCTGCTCAAGGACCGGCGCATGGTCGACGAGACGCTGCCGCTCGTCGTCACAGGCCGCATGCCGTGGCGCAGCGAGATCGAGTCGCGCGGCGTGAGCCTGTCCCTGCGCGCGATCCCGCTGCGCGACGAGCACGAGCGCTTCGGCGCCCTCGTGCTGTGCCGCGACGTTTCCGAGCTACGCCGCCGCGAGATGGAGCTCGTGTCCAAGGACGCGACGATCCGGGAGATCCACCACCGGGTCAAGAACAACCTCCAGACCGTGGCGGCGCTCCTGCGGATGCAGTCGCGGCGCATGAAGAGCGACGAGGCCCGGCAGGGGCTCGAGCAAGCGATGCGCCGCGTCGCGACGATCGCGCTCGTGCACGAGACCCTCTCCCAGGGCTTGACCCAGACCGTCGACTTCGACGAGCTCATCGGGCGCCAGTTCCGCCTCTCGGTCGAGGTCGCGACCGAGGGCCAGCACGTCGCGACCGAGCGTCGGGGCGAGTTCGGCGAGCTCGCGAGCGACTTCGTCACGCCACTTGCGCTCGTCATCAACGAGCTCGTGACCAACGCCGTCGAGCACGGGCTCGCCGACCGCTCCGGCACGGTCTGGCTCACGGCCGACCGCCGCCTCGACTCCTCGGGCAGCGAGGTCCTCGAGGTCACCGTCGAGGACGACGGCGTGGGGCTGCCGGAGGCGACGTCGCGCCACGAGGGCCTCGGGCTGCAGATCGTGCGCACGCTCGTCACGAGCGAGCTCGGCGGGACGATCGAGTGGGGGCGGCGCGACGGCGGCGGCACGAGTGTGCGGATCGTCCTCAGGCCCCGGCACGGCTGAGGCCGTCGGGGCCGGGCGCAGAGCATCCGCTTCCTCAGCCATCGAGGAACAGACAGAAGAAGGGACCGCCCGGGACAGCGTCACTGTCCCGGGCGGTCCCGTCGCTTGAGGGGGCCTGGGCCGGCCGACTCCTAGGAGGCCCGGCGGGCTCGGGCGGCGCGACGCTTGAGGGCGCGGCGCTCGTCCTCGCTCATGCCGCCCCAAACGCCGGCGTCCTGGCCGGACTCGAGAGCCCACTGGAGGCACGTGTCGACGACCTGGCAGCGGCGGCAGACACTCTTCGCCTCTTCGATCTGGAGGAGGGCCGGCCCCGTGTTCCCGACGGGGAAGAACAGCTCGGGATCCTTGTCGAGGCAGGCCGCGCGGTCACGCCAATCCATAGGTTTGTGCAACTTTCGTTCTCGGGGTCTGGCTGGCTTGTGAAAAGATTCACGAAGCCGCCCAAAGCAAAGGGGCCTTGTGGGGGCCCCGCGGTCAACTGCCTTAAAGGTTGTCACGTTAACTGTTTGTAAACAAGGGTCCTGAGCAAGGATTCCGGCCTCCGGCGGGAGGTATGCGTCACACGTGTGGTCCGGGTCTCACGTACCACGCGGACGGCGGCGGGGACGCTCGGGTAGGGTGCCCGTGTGCCCACCGATGCAGTCTCCCGCCCGCCGCGGCCCTGGACCCTGACCGCGCTCGTCGCGATCGTCCTCGCCGAGGCGCTCGTTCTCCTCGGTTTCGCCGTGTTCTACGCAGTCGGCCTCCTCGGCGGCCAGGCGAGGGTCTCCCCGGGCGGGGCGCTCTTCACGCTGGTCCTTCTCGCCGCGTTCGGCGCGTGGCTCGCCGCGGTCGCCGTCTTCCTGTGGCGCGGTCGTCGCTGGACCCGGGCCGCGGCCCTCATCGCGCAGCTGTTCGCCCTGGTCATCGGCGTTCCGACGCTCTCCTCAGGGTTCGTCGTCTACGGCCTGCTCATCCTCGTCCCGGCCATCGCCGCGTGCTTCCTCCTCTTCGAGCGCAGGGTCCTGCTCTTCACGCAGCCGCCGTCGGGAGGACATCGCGGCTGAGCTGCTCCGCCCCGCCCTACGGCGGCGCCTCCGTCGCTGCCCGGTGGCCGAGCTGGACGTCGACGCCGTGGCCGTCTACGACCGCCACCGCCCTGCCGGGCGGCACGCGGCCCGGAACGGCGATCCGCACGCCGAACACGTCGCCGTCGCCCGGCGCACGGGGCGCGAGCAGGATTCCTGTCCCGCTCGAGCGCGCCGTGAGGGCGAGCGGGCAGCGGGCGTAGAGGTTCGCGCTGTAGCCGGAGGTCGCGACGACGGCGCATCCCGCCTCGAGGAGCCTGGCTGCGAGCCGCTGCTCGTCCGGGGCCAGCCCGTCGGCGTCGTCGACGAGGACCACCGGGCGTGGATCTCCGGGCGGCGCCGTTTCGGCGGCCTCGAGGATCCGCTCCCACAGGCGCAGCCTCCCGTCCCGCCCGGCGGACGCAAAGGCGAGCTGCGGGTTCATGGCCGGGAGCGCGTCGAGGAACGAAGTCTTGCCCGAGCCGGGGCCACCGAGGGCGAGGAGCACGTCGCCCGGCCCGAGGGCGAGGCCGAGTGGAGTGCCCTCGTCCCCGGCCACGCCCACGAGCAGCCGCAGCCGGCCGCCCGCCCCGCCGCCCGCGACTGACGCTCTCGACCCGGCCGCGGCGACGTCGTGGGCCCATGCGAGGTGGGGGAGAGGATCGACGCGGAAGGGGCGGGGTTCGCCGCCGCCATCGTCCTCGCCCTGAACGGGCACGGGGCCCTCGAGCGCGCAGCACTGCACGGCGTACGCCCCGGAGCCGAAGAGGGAGCCCGGACCGAATGCGGTGCCCGCGCCGGCCATCGACACGGCGCCGGCCATCGACACCGCGCCGGCCACGCTGCCCGCCTCCACGATCGTGCCCCATGCCGCGGCCCGCCCCGCCACCGAGGGCATCGCCGGGAGCCCGGGCCAGGAAAGGCGTGCCTCGTCCGCCGCGCCATGCGGGAAGTACAGGCGCGACGGCATGCCGGTGAACGCCCGGGAGGCCACGAGCTCGCGCTCCCCGGCCGCCACGAGCACGAGCCCCGCCGCCGGGCCGTCCCGCACGAGATCGTTGAGGGTCTCCTCGGCCCACGCGGAGGGGCTCCGGCGCAGGGCGGAGATCCAGCTGCCCCAGCCTGAGACAGCGAGGATCAGCGGCGTCCCGCCGCGGTCGTCGAGCCGCGCCGAGCACTCCTCCGCGAGCCGGGCGATGACCCGGGCAGCCCGGCGTACGTCGGCCACGCCGACGTGCGCACCGATCCTCGCATGGCCTCGCAGGCCCGACAGCGCCCCGTCGGCGTCGAGCACGTAGAGGTGCCGGACCGCCGCCGAGGAGGCCAACTGGCCCGTCACTGCCGCGAGGGCGGCGGAGGTGCCCGCTGTCGGCGGGCCGACCAGCGCGAGATGGCCGTGTTCGGAGGGGCTCCACGTGAGAGGGGCCGTGCGCTGCTCGTGGGGGAGGTCGACGGCGCCCAGCAGCACCGCCCGGCCCCGAGCCGACCACGGCTGATCGCCTCCGACCGCGGCGGGCAGGCCGGGGAACCCGTCGGCGGTCGCCCGGACCTCGCCTCCGGGACCCGTGGCGTCGAGCCGGAGTGCGATCCGCTCGGGCAGAGGGGGAGCCACGGGCCGCCGGATGGATCCCGCGCCGAGCCGCTCCCACGCTGCCCGTGCGGCCTCCACGAGGGGACGCGCCGCCTCGGCGGGGGAGGTCTCCGGCTGGGCGGCGCCTCGGCCTCTGCCGCCCGCGAGCCAGGCTTCGGCCTCGAACACCCGGATGGACCGGTCGCGCGTGCGTGCTCCTCCGAGGCCGAGGCACGCTGCCTGGAACTCGAGGGCCTCGCCGCCCCCGACGCTGAGGTAGGCGCGTCCGGGGAGCCTGACGGGGATCCGGCCGGCAGCCGGGCTGCCGATGACATCGGATGACTCGGCCTCGCTCTGGAGGCGCAGGGCCAGGCACGTCGTGACGTTGGCACGGATGTCCGCCGAGATCGCGCCCTGGGGGCGCTGGGTTGCCATGACCAGGTGCATGCCGAGGGACCGGCCGACCGTGGCCACGCGCATCAGCTCTCCGAGCGCGGCAGGCGCCTCCTCGACGAGCATGCGGAACTCGTCCACGACAAGCACCAGACGCGGGAGCCCAGTGCCGCCCCGCCGTACGTAGTCGGCGATGTCCACTGCCCGGGAGGCGGCCAGGAGCCGCTCGCGCCGCTTGAGCTCGGCCCGCAGCGACGCGAGCGTCCGCTCCATTCCGCCGGTAGCGAGGTCGGTCACGAGCCCCACGCAGTGCGGCAGCCCGGCGAGGGGATCGAGGCCCGATCCGCCCTTGAAGTCCACGAAGAGGAAGGTGAGCCGCTCGGGGGAGGCCAGCGCAGCGGCTCCGGCCACGAGGCTGCGGAGCAGCTCGGACTTGCCCGAGCCCGTGGTCCCGGCGACGAGGAGGTGGGGTCCGTCCGCGACGAGGTCCAGAACGACGGGCCCCGCGGCCGAAAGGCCCAGCGGCACGCGGAGGGCGTCCGCCGGGGCGGGAGCGGCCCACGCGGCGGTGAGCGCCTCGGCCCCGAGGCTGGCGACCTCGTCGAGGCCGCAGTGCTCGGGCACGCGCCCGGCACGGCGGACGCCTCCGCGCATGCCCGTGCGGCGCGCCGCGGCGTCGAAGACCGGCGCCGGCAGGAGGTCCGGCACGAACTCCTGCGGCACGCCGCCCGCGACGAGGTGCGCCCGGCCGGTGCCGAGCCAGACCTCGGCGTCCGGGGCGGGGCCGACGAGCGTCTCGGGCCCGACCACCGCCCATCCTCGCCCGCCCGCGGCGGCGCAGGCTGCGAGGGCTCCCGGAGGGGACCCTGGCAGGACCACGACGACGACGCGGTCTGAGGCGGGCCTCGCGGCATCGAGGGCCCCCGGGTCAGGGGCCTCGGCGTCCGAGAGGATCCGCGTGCGCGGCAGGAAGCGCGCCGCGAGCCGCGTGCTCGGCGTGCCGCCCGCCACGAGGGCCACCACGCCGTCGGCCGCGGGGAGGGCGGCCAGCTGCAGGAGGATCCAGCGCAGGAAGGCCTCGACCGGGGCGTCGCCGCCGTGCACGGCGAGCCGGCCGCGCACGGGCAGGGTCAGCGGCGCGGCCTCGAGCGCGGGGGGCTCGACGCCAGCGTCGGCGGGCTCGACAGTGATGTTCGCCGGCTGGCGCGCCGTCCCGAGGCGGACGTGCACGGGTCCCTCGGGGTTCGCGCCCCCCGTGCCGCCCGGGAGGGCGGCCACCGCCCCGTCCGTTCTGCACAGCACCCCTGCGTCGGGCGCGGCGCGGCGGCGGCGCGCGTCGTCGTCGTGCGCCGCCGCAGCCAGACGACGCTCGAACTCCCGGCGGGCGGATCGGCCCTCCGCGAGCGGGATGAGCAGCGAGACGGCCGAGACGGCCGTGAACGCGAGGAACATCCACATGCCTGTCGCGGCGGCCATGCCCACGCCGAGCAGGACCGGCAGGATCGCCATCGTGATGATCGCCGCCCTGCGCTGCGGAGGGTCGCTCCGGACGACGCGCAGGGGCTCTGGTGCAGGCGCGCCCGCCAGCGGGTCGAGCGGCGGGGGCTCGGCCGTGAAGGCTAGGGTGCAGGCCGTCGCCCCCATCTGGATCCGCTGCCCGGCGGCAACGCGTACGCTCCCGCGCACGCGGCGCCCGTCCAGCCAGGTGCCGTTCGTGCTCCCGGCGTCGCGGAGCACGACGCCGGTGTCCCCCACCTCGATCGCAGCGTGCTCGCGCGAGAGCTCGGGGTCCGCGAGGACCGCCTGGGCACCTGGTCCGGGGGAGCCGCCGCGCCCGAGCCGCACCGTCCCCCGGGGCAGCGGCACGACGGTCCCTGCCGCTGGACCCGCGTGAACGACGAGGGCGAGAGGAGCGGCGGCCCGCTGCTCCTTAGGCGGGTCCGTGGGTGCGCCCGCCACGAGCACGGCCCCGCTGCGCAGCGGGGCCAGGCCCGCGGCGAGGCGCTCGAGCGGGATCCCCTCGACCGAGATGTGCGAAGCCCCATGGGTGCGGAGGAGCTGCGCCGCGATCTGGGCCCCCGACGCTTCGTCGGGCATCTCGAGGACGAGCTCGTGGCGGATGCCCCCGCCGAGCGCGCCGCTGACGGTGGGCGTGACGAGCGTGCAGTGCAGTTCCATGGGTCCCCCTCGCCTCGCTCCAAGGCTAGGTACGCAGGACAGCGTCCCGGGACAGGATTCCGGGTTCTGTGGATAACGCAACGGTGGTCCCGGGCAGGGGCACGGGGAGCGGTCCGGTAGTCTTGGACCGCAGGAAGGCCCCTGCCATCGCAGAGGCATGCCCCGAAACAGGAGAGTTTGTGGACGCTGATCTCGTCGTCGTCGGATCCGGATTCTTCGGCCTCACCGTGGCCGAACGCGCTGCCAAGGAGCTGGGCCTCAAGGTCGCGGTGATCGACCGCCGCCACCACATCGGCGGCAACGCCTACAGCGAGACCGATGCCGCAACGGGCATCGAGGTCCACCGTTACGGCGCGCACCTCTTCCACACCTCGAACGAGAAGGTCTGGGAGTACGTCAACCGCTTCACGACCTTCACCAACTACGTGCACCGCGTCTACGGCGTGCACAAGGGCGAGGTCTTCCCCCTGCCGATCAACCTCGGCACGATCAACCAGTTCTTCCGCGCCAACTACAGCCCCGCCGAGGCCAAGGCCCTCATCGAGGAGCAGGCGGGCGAGCTTGCCGGGACCGACCCGCAGAACCTCAACGACAAGGGCATCCAGCTCATCGGCCGCCCGCTCTACGAGGCGTTCATCAAGCACTACACGGGCAAGCAGTGGCAGACCGATCCGAAGGACCTGCCCGCCGGGATCATCTCCCGCCTCCCCGTGCGCTACACCTACGACAACCGCTACTTCAACGACACCTACGAGGGCCTCCCGACCGACGGGTACACCGCGTGGATCGAGCGCATGGCGGACCACCCGAACATCACGGTGAAGCTGTCCACTGACTTCTTCGACTCGTCCCAGCCGCTGAGCAAGGCCAACGTCGTCGGGAACGTACCGGTCGTCTACACCGGCGCCGTCGACCGCTACTTCGACTACACCGAGGGCGACCTCTCGTGGCGCACGATCGACTTCGAGGAGGAGATCCTCCCCGTCGGCGACTTCCAGGGCACCTCGGTCGTGAACTACAACGACGCCGACGTCCCCTACACGCGCATCATCGAGCCGCGCCACTTCCACCCCGAGCGCAACTACCAGACGGAGAAGACGCTCATCATGCGCGAGTTCTCCCGCTTCGCGGAGAAGGGCGACGAGCCGTACTACCCCGTCAACACCGAGGCGGACCGCGCCAAGCTCCTGGCCTACCGCGACCTCGCCAACGCCGAGAAGGACGTCCTGTTCGGCGGCCGTCTGGGCACGTACAAGTATCTCGACATGCACATGGCCATCGGTTCGGCCCTGAGCATGTACGAGAACAAGATCAAGCCGCACTTCCAGGGCGGCCAGTCCCTCGAGAGCGGGGGAGTGGACGCGTGACGGCCATCGACGAGGCCGCCGTCGACGAGCTGCGCGAGGCGGGCTACCTGACCCTCCAGCGGGTCGTGCTCCCGGAAGCTACCCAGGTCGACACTGCCCAGCTCTACGTGGACTCGACCATCGCAACGTCGGCGCCGCTGAGCACGATGAACGGCTCCCCGCAGAAGCGGCGGGAGAGGCAGCAGCTCGTCGCCACATCCGTCGCGGCATCCATCGCCCATGTCGAGGACTTCCTGTCCAGGACGTCGATGCGGGTCCGCCCAGGGGCAAGGCTCTCCTTCGGCACCTATTTCAATGCCTTCCCGGCCAGCTACTGGCGCCGCTGGACCCACGTGGATGCCGTCCGGCTCAGCATCAAGACCACCGGAACGGGCTCGGTGCTGGTCTACAAGTCCAACGCGCGCGGATCCCTCCAGCGTGTGGCGTCGTCGCGGGTCCACGGAACGCACATCTCCACGTTCGAGCTGACCCTCGATCCCTTCGGCGACGGCGGCTGGTACTGGTTCGACCTCGTGGCCGGCTCCGAGGGCCTCGTGCTGGAGGCCGCAGAGTGGCAGACGAAGACGGACACGACGATCTCCACCTCTGTCACCCTCGAGATCACCACGCTCAACAAGACGGACTTCTGCGTCCAGAACCTCAGGACCCTCGCCAGCGCGCCTGAGACCCTGGCGCACGTCCGCGAGGTGGTGATCGTCGACCAGGGCACCTCGAAGGTGGCCGATGCCGAGGGCTTCGCCGAGGCCGAGGCCGCCCTGGGCGGCAAGCTGCGGATCATCAACCAGGACAACCTCGGAGGCTCGGGCGGCTTCGCCCGAGGCATGTTCGAGGCCGTGGAGAACGGCAGCGACTACGCGCTCCTGCTGGATGACGACGTCATGATCGAGCCCGAGAGCATCAACCGCGTCGTGACGTTCGCCGAGCTGTGCAAGAAGCCGACGATCGTCGGCGGGCACATGTTCGACCTCTACAACCGGACCGTCCTCCACACCTTCGGCGAGGTGGTGAACCCGTACCGGATCCAGCCCGCCCTCCCGAACGACGACGCCATCCTCGGGCATGACTTCGCGCTCTCCAACCTCCGGCAGACGCCTTGGCTCCACCGGCGCACGGACGTGGACTACAACGGCTGGTGGATGTGCCTCATCCCGACGGCCGTGATCCGGGAAATCGGCCTGTCCCTGCCGGTGTTCATCAAGTGGGACGACGCCGAGTACGGGCTCAGGGCCCGTGACCACGGCTTCCCCACCGTGTCGATGCCCGGTGCCGCGGTCTGGCACGTCTCGTGGATCGACAAGGACGACCTGGTCGGATGGCAGGCATACTTCCACACCCGCAATCGCCTGATCACCGCGCTGCTTCACAGTCCCTACGAGCTCGGCGGGCGAGTGGTCCGCGAGTCGTTCCAGCTGGACGTCAAGCACCTGATCTCGATGCAGTACTACACGGCCCGGGGACGCGTTATGGCCCTGCACGACCTCCTGCAGGGACCCGCCCACCTCCATGACCTCCTGCCGGCCAAGCTTCCGGAGATCCGGTCGATGGCCAAGGACTTCTCCGACTCCACGTTCAAGCCGGAGCCGGAGGACTTCCCGAGCCCCAAGATGGACAAGCCCCCTCGGAAGGGTCAGGGCTTCCAGTCTCCCGGCTATGTCCGGCTGCTGCCCTGGACGGCCAAGACCGTGGCCCGACAGCTCCTCAAGCCGGTCAAGCCTGTCAGCAAGGAACGTCCCCAGGCGCTGATTCCGCACCAGGACAACCGCTGGTGGCGGATGTCGCAGTACGACAGTGCCCTGGTCTCCAACGCTGAGGGCACTGGCGTCAGCTGGTACCAGCGTGACCCGCAGACCCTCCGCGAGACACTCGCAGAAGCGGGAAGGCTGCACGGGCAGATCCTGCGCCACTGGAACCGCCTCCGGGCCGAGTACCGGGAGGCGCTCCCCGAGATCACCTCGATCGAGGCCTGGCGGAAGACCTTCGAGCAGCACTCGGACCTGGGGAAGACGTCGTCTTGACCGTCGGAGCGCTGGTCCAGCCGGGGAAGGGCCGGGGCCTTCGCGACGTGATGGCCTCCCGGTTCCTGCTCAAGCTGCTGGTCGACAAGGAGATCAAGGTCCGGTACCGGGGGTCGGTGCTCGGCCTCGTCTGGTCATACTTCAAGCCCGGTCTGCAGTTCGTGGTCTTCTACATCGCACTCGGCGTGTTCCTCGGGCTGGAGAAGGGGCCCCGCAACCCGTCGGGCCTGTCGAACTATGCGATCTATCTGTTCTCCGGGATCGTGCTGATCAACTTCTTCTCCGAGGCCCTCGGCAACGCCGCGCGGTCGATCGTCAACAACGGCAGCCTCATCAAGAAGATCTACCTGCCCCGGGAGCTCTTCCCGGTCGCGTCGGTGTGGGTCTCCGGGGTGCACCTTGTGCCCCAGCTCGTGATCCTCCTGGCGGCCTGCCTGATTGTCGGGTGGCGTCCGGACGTCATGCAGCTTGTCGCCGCCCTCTCGGGCTTCGTCATCGTGGCGCTGCTGGCCCTCGGCCTGGGGCTGCTGTTCGGCGCGGCCAACGTCTACTTCCGCGACGCCGAGAACTTCGTCGACATGCTCCTGATGATCGCCACGTGGGCTTCCCCTGTCATGTACTCGTGGCAGATGGTGCGCGAGCGGATGGGGGAGACGTTCTACTTCTTCTACCAGATGAACCCGATCAGCGTCGGGGTCGAGGCATTCCACTATGCCTTCTGGCTCCCGACCACTGACGGATCGTCGGCTGTGCCCGATCAACTGCTGACCCTCTGGGTCCCCATCGGGCTCGCCGTCTCGCTCGCCGTCGTCATTGTCGGCCAGCTGACCTTCAGCCGGCTCGAGGGCCGGTTCGCCCAGGAGCTCTGAATGTCCGTCGCCGTTGAAATCCGCGGAATCACCAAGAAGTTCGTGCTGCGCCACTCGCGTTCGATCAAGGAAGCCATCGTTTGGCTCGTCAAGGGGCGCAAAGGGGAGCTGACCGAGACCTTCGATGCGCTCAAGGACGTCAACCTGACGATCAGACAGGGTGAGACGGTAGCGCTCCTCGGCTTCAACGGCTCCGGAAAGTCCACCCTGCTGAAGCACATCTCTGGCGTCATGCTTCCGGACGAAGGCGTGGTGCTCACGAGAGGCCGCGTTGCCGGCCTCATCGAAGTCGGCGCCGGGTTCCACCACGACCTGACCGGGCGCGACAACGTCTACCTCAACGGGGCGATCCTCGGCATGGACGAGCAGCAGATCAAGGAGCGCTTCGACGACATCGTCGCCTTCTCCGAAATCGGGCAGTTCATCGACACCGAGGTGAAGTTCTACTCCTCGGGCATGTACCTGAGGCTGGCCTTCTCGGTTGCCGTCCACACGGACCCCGAAGTTTTCCTCGTGGACGAGATCCTTGCCGTGGGTGACGAGCCCTTCCAACGCAAATGCCTGGAGAAGATCCATGACCTCGCGGCCCAGGGCAAGACCCTCGTGGTCGTCAGCCATGACCTCGACCTTGTCTCCCGGGTCTGCGACAGGGGCGTGGTCCTCGAGCACGGACGCGTCATCTTCGACGGTCCGATCTCCGAGGCCGTGGCGGTGCAGCGGGCCCGGTAGGTGCCGCGCGCGTCGCCTTCCGGCGGATTGAACCCCGTCTGAGAAGGACGGCGTGGCCCCCCGCCGGCGGCGGGGGGCCACGCTCCGGTCTAGCGGCAGGCCGTGATCTCGTACAGCCGTGCCTCGGGGCCTTCCTCGTCGAGCAGTTCCAGCCCGGGGTTCCGATCCAGATCCTTGAGGCCACTCGGCTGGTGCGCCCCGCCGTGGACTTCCCGGGTTCCGAAGTCAAGGACGTAGAACGCGTTGAGCGAACGCACGGCCTCGCACACGGCTGGGTCGGTGTTCACCGCGTCCAGATGGTCGTAGATCTCGGACAATTTCGGCGGCACAGGGCTGAGGATATGGAGCTGGACGTTCTCGCGGTCGCCCAGCGCATAGGACAGGGGGCTGCCGTTGTAGGTGTTGCCCACGATCTTCGCGCCGTCGGGAACCTCTGCGCTCAGCCGGCGCAGCAGCTGGTACTCGTCAGAGCTGACCAAGGGCGCGTCATCCGTCAGCGCGTACGTGGTCTTGCCCGCATCGACAGCAGCCCCCACGTTGGAGCGCTGCGTGGCTCCGGTGAGCAACAGCAGCAGCACGATCAGCCCGATGGCCTGGACGCGGCCGCCGGACGCGAGGAGATCCAGCTTGGGGGTTCGGTTCCATCGGCGCGCCTTGTCTCCGATCCATCGGACAGAAGCGTCGAGGCCTGCGGGGACGAGGAGGAGAGCTCCGAGGGGAAGCAATGCGGCGATGCGGTAGCTGTCGTTGTACCAGACGCCGGTGAGGATCGATCGGAAGTCTCCCCGGGGGAAGCCTGCGACAACGACGTACAAGGCCGCGAGCAGGGCGAAGATCAGGAGATAGGTCCTCGGATACCGGCCCAGGAAGCAGCTGACCGCCCCGAGAACCAGCAGGAGGCCCAGAACCCACGCTGACGGGAGGTTGAGAGGGGCCAGCATGACGGCCTCGCCGACGGCCTGGGCCGAGGTGCTGTAGGGGCCCCAGAACGCCGCCGCCGGGTCCGGGCGAAGGGCCCGCCACGTGACGGCGAGGACCACAGCCACGATGAGCGCCTCTGCCAACAGGATCATGGCCGGCCGGAGGCGATGGCCGCTTGAGGCCCTCAGGACCTGCACGCGCCGGAGGACATGGGGGAGCCATACGGCGAAGCCGCAGGCAAGCGCCACGACGAAGACCGATGGGTGCGCGCCCAGAACGGCTCCGGATGCCAGCAGCAGTGCGGGGACGACAGTCCAGAGCTGCTGCTTGCGCACGCTCCCCCTGACGGCCCGTGAGGCATGGATGGCCAGCGCGAGGACGATGGGCAGAAGCGAGATGGCGAAGAAGTTGGGGTACAGCACCCCGAAGTCCATGAGCCGATAGGGGAAGGCCCCCAATCCGCACGCCACGGCCGCGGCGGCGACGGGGGCCACGGCGCTCTCGGGGAAGGCGGTTCTCGAGAGGTAGATCGCCCCGAGAGGCCAGACGACGGAGGCGATCACCAAGGTGACCACGTTGGTGGCCTCGGGAACGGAGAGCTGGAAGGTCCCGACGACCAGGCTGCCGAGGGCGTGCCATGCGGCTGGGTAGTACGGGAGGCCGGCGATCTTCCCGACGGTGAGCGAGGACGCTTGCCCGGTCTCAGTGGCGTATTTCAGTGCATTGAGATGGAAGACATTGTCGTATGTCTGCGAGATGTTCTCGGGGGAGCCGATCATGTCGCAGCTGCGCCACAGCAGCACCGCACCGGAAACGACCGCGGCGACGACAGTTGCCATGCGTATGGCAGGCACTGCCCGGTGGGCCTTCGACGACTCCAGTTCCCCGCCCAAGGTGAACCGCCGGACGAAGTACGCCGCAGCCGCCACGACTGCGGCAGCAACGAGATAGGCGATCAGGGACCAGGGAACGCCAATGAAGGGCGTGGCGGTGGAGGCCAGCACCACTGACGCCGTGGCGAATGCGGGTGCTGTCCCCCACATCGCCAGTCCACGGAACCCGAGGCACCAGCCGATGCCAGCACCGGGGATCAGCAGGGCAGCAGCGGTGGCCAGCGCAGCGGGCGCGACCGACATCCAGGTCAATACTGTTCCTCTAGCTAGGTCGAGCGGTGTCCCTCGGATGCGGACCCGCGGGCATGAGCATTCAGGCCATGTGGGGGAGACCCTTGCCGGGGGAACGGCGAATGCGTCCCGCCCGTCCTCGGGGCCATGCGGCCGGGCCTGCTGGGCAAGGTCGTCGGCGGCTCCGCTCGAGCGGTCGTCTCACCCCTGCTGATCTTATACGAGGTCCGGCTGGGCCCGGGCCCAGCCGGCTCCCGGCAGCACTCGCACGTCGATCCCGGAAGCGCCCCCGAAGGCGCGAAATGGAGGGTTTGGTAGCTTGTTGTGGAGGCCAATCAGGAGGTAACACGGTGACTGTCGCGGCGATCGTCGTTTCGTACAACCGCAAGGACCTGCTGCGGCGGTGCCTCGCATCCTTGGAGGCACAGGGCGATGTCCTGGACGAGATCATCCTGGTCGAGAATGGGTCGACTGATGGCAGCCCGGACATGGTTCGCGAGGAATTCCCTTCGGTCACCCTGTGTGAGACGGGGGCGAACCTCGGCGGTGCCGGCGGCTTTGCCTTCGGCCTCCAGCTCGCGATCGAACGCGGGCACGCTTTCGGGTGGCTCATGGACGACGACGCCGACCCCGCCCCCGGAAGCCTCGCCCGACTCGTTGAGGTGGCACAGGACAGCGAACTGCGGCCGGGCTTCATCGCCGCAAGTGTCACTGACGACACAGGAACGGCACCGAACCCCGGGCATCCCGCCATCTTCGACCCCGATGCCGAGAAGCAGGTGCGGGCTACAGCGGTGGGCGGCGTTGCGGTCACTCAGGCCACGTTCGTCGGCGTCCTCGTGGACCTTGGGCTCGCCCGGACGATGCCGCTTCCCTACGCCGACTTCTTCATTTGGCTCGACGACGCCGAGTACACCCGCCGTCTCGCCAGTCGCTCGATCGGCGTCTACGTCCCGACAAGCATCGTCCGACATCCGGCCAAGCCCGCCAGCGCCGCCAACCCCGACATGGCGGGCCGCCTGTTCTACTACGTCCGCAACCACATCTGGCTCAGCAAGCTCTATGAGGGAGCAGGGGCCTGGGAGGGCAGCGCGGTGGTCAAGGCGCTTCGCGTGATCGGCTTCGCACTCAGGATGTTCCCGGACTCCCGGTCCAAGAAGACATGGGCCTCTGCCCTCGTCCGCGGGCTGTGGGAGGGGCTGGCCCGGAACCCGCGGCCGGTCATGCCAGGCGAGTTCACCCCAACGGGGTCAATCTCCGGACGCGGCTGATTCCCGGGGCGGCCGATGGCCGCGGCTGAGACTGCCCTGGCCCTGCCTGCCTGCTGCCCTATGGGAGAGGATCTTCACCTGATAGGCGAGGACAACGACCTCCGACACCACGACTGCCCAGGCAACGCTCCATACATCGAGGAACAGTGCGGCGCCCACGATGAGCGGGACGCCTGCGACGGCCCCCATGACCGTCGAGACTGCCAGCGCCTTGGACGCATTCATCGCGACGAGGCAGGCGAGCCCGATGATCTGCGTGCAGGCGACGACGGTGAACATGAGGCCGAAGGGAAGTGCCTGCAGAAGGGACAGACGGATCTCGCCATGCGAGAGCACGTCCGCGATCCTCGGAGATGCCACGGTGATGCCCGCTCCACCCGCAAGGCCGAAGAGGGGCCCGAAGAGGGCCGCGCGACGCACGCGATGCGTGATGAACTCTGCTCCTCCTTCGGGAACCCAGCTTTGGATCGCCTGGAGAACCGGGGAGAAGGCGACAAGGCCGAATCTGAAGAGCTTGTCCCCCATGGCGTACAGCGGGGTCGACGCTGGGATGGCCGCCGAGACGGCAAGAAGTGGAAGTGAGACATACAGGCTCGTCGTGGCGGCAGTGATGACGCCATGCCGCTGTGCTGCGAGGCGTCTCCATGCTGCGCCCAGACTGAGATCGACGCGGTCCCCCGGACGGAGTCCTCGCAGGATCACGCGGCCCGAGACGCCCACGCCAACGAGCGTCATGACGGCCAGGAGTAGCAGGAAGTGTGTGAGGTCCCCCGTCTGATTGAGGACGAGGAAGCCCATGAGAACGCCGATCATCTGCGGGAGGGCGTCGAAGAAGAAGAGCCGGGCTGGCCTCGCTTCACCGATGAAGTACCAGGAGGCGCCCGCATACGGGAGCAGATAGGCGATCGACCCGGTCACGACGACGCCGGGATTCGCCGGCGAGACGACGAGCATGACCCCGATCATGACGGGAAGCGTGAAAGCGAAGAGGTAGCCGCGGGTCACGAGCGATTCGACGTAGAGCCGAGGCCTGCTGGCTGCGGGCGTGCCTGCCACTGTGGCTGCTCCAGTGGTACCCCAGCCGAAGGCCACGAGAACCCCGAAGAGGATCGCCCCAGTCTGCACGACGGCAAGTTCGCCCCACGCCTGCGCGCTGGTCCTTCCGATGATCAGCGGGACGGTCACCAAGCTGACGACGGTTGAAGCGCCGACCGTGGCCGCGAAGCTAGCGAGACGGCGGGCGAGAGCTGATCCTGCTCGTATCGACACGGCACTCCTCTTCTGGCGTCCCCCAGATTCTAGTGGACCGGGAGGACGGGTCATGGTCCTATAGACTGGCCGAACTGCCCCGCACCAAGGAGTTGCATTGTCATTTGCGGCCGTCGTCGTGTCCTACAACAGACTGGACTTCCTCAAGAAGTGTCTGACGGCACTCGAGTCCCAGACTGAGCCCCTTGACGAGATCATCGTCGTTGAGAACGGATCAACGGACGGGAGCCCGGACTACATCCGCGACAACCATCCGAACATCACCCTCTTCGAGACGGGCAAGAACCTGGGAGGGGCCGGCGGATTCGCCTGGGGCCTGGACATCGCGATGGCCAAGGGCCACGAGGCTGCTTGGCTGATGGACGACGACGCGGAGCCCGAGCTGGACGCGTTCGCCCCCCTCAAGGAGGCGTACCTGCGCATCGAGCCCAAGCCGTCTGTCCTGGCCTCCCTCGTCACGCACGGCCGCGACGTCTTCAACACGAGGAATCCTCCCGTCATCACGGCGGACGCCAAGCGGCACATGGATGCGAACGCCCTGGGCGGCGTGGCCATCGACACTGCGACGTTCGTCGGCGTCCTGGTCAACCTCGACCTTGCCCGCCAGACGCATCTTCCGTTTGTGGACTTCTTCATCTGGATCGATGACTCCGAGTACACGCACCGGCTGTCCCGCAAGGCACTGGCCATGACGGTTCCGGCCAGCATGGTCAACCATCCGGTGGCCAAGGGGACGACGGCGGACATGGGGGCCCGACTGTACTACCACATCCGCAATAGCCTGTGGTATCTGCGCGAGAAGGACGTTGACCGCAACGCCAAGCTCATCGGACTCGCTGGCCTGGCTGTTCAGACGCTCGAGCAGGCCGTCAAAGCCGAGAACAAGGCCGGATGGGTCTCAGCATCGTCTCGCGGGTGGCTTCACGGGCTCGTTCGCCGGCCCACTCGGATCATGCCCGGCGGTCTCGTCGCCACCCTGCCGGCCGAGCAGCTCAAGGCCATAGGCCTCTGAGCCAGACCGACCCGAAAGGATGAGGGCGTGGACTGCCGTGCAGTCCACGCCCTCATGTGGCACTCGGCACCCGAAGCTGGGCTCTGACGTCCTCGGGAATCCGTCCTGTCCGGCCGAGGATGCCGTCGCGCGTGCCCAGGATGAAGGCCTTGAGGAAGGTCAGCCGGTGAGGGCCGAACGTGAAGCGGATCAGGTGGAAGATCGTTTCCAAGGCCACCCGCTTCCCAATCCACGCGGGCTGGCCCAGCACGTACTTCCGGGTGAGCCTGATGCTGTTCCGTGCCATGTAGTACACGCGGAACGGGGCGTGGTAGTACACATTGAGCTCGCGCCCCGCAAGCTTCACCCTCCACCCGAGAATTGTCATCGGCCGCGCCTGCCCGAGGGTGTGGGAGAGGTCGCACCCCTCTCCGGCGATCACCCGGTACCCTCGCTGGCGCAGCCGGGCGGTGTATTCGGAGTCGACGGCATCGATGAAGAGCCCCTCATCGAGGAGCCCGGCCTCGTCGAGTGCGGCGGCGGAGATCAGGGTCCCCGACTGCATGGGATCGAAGCCCTCCCGGAAGCCATCGTGGGGCCGCATCATGTCGATCGGGAATCCGTTGTGGGATTCCGGGGTCACCGCTCCGACCCTGATCCCGGATCCGGAGGCCCGACGCGCGGTCGCGAGGGCCCTGACCACGAAGTCGCTGCCGATCTCCGAGTCCTGGTCGAGCGTCAGGAGCCAGGCAGGATCGGATGTCCGGCGGGCGTGGACGATGCCCGCGTTGAGGGCCGCGGCAATCCCCTTGTTCTCGCGCAGGCGCACGACGTCGGCAACCTCGCCCAGGGCAACGAGGACGCCCTCGTCGGGCGCTGGAGAGCCGTCGTCGACGACGACGACAGCGTCGACGTGGGGACGGAGGCGGCGCACGCGGTCGACGACACCCGGAGGCGGATTGAACAGCGACAGTACGGCAATCACCGAGTCTTGCTCGGGCAACGGTGTTCCTTCCCACGGATCCTCAGGGGTGGCATGGCCCAGTCTATCCACGAGGAATGCACGCCGGGCGTCCGGTAGCATCGAGGGGACAGTGCCATCCGGTGCAATACGTTGGTTGGAGGATCTCCCTATGGCCGTAGTCGATGTCATGCTGCCCTACTACGGGGACGTCGAGCAGATGAAGGCGGCTGCCCGTAGCGTGATGGCCCAGCACTTCCAGGACTGGCGCCTCAGGGTTTTCGACGACGGCTACCCGAGCCCAGAGCCGGAGCAGTTCTTCGCCGGCATCGACGATCCCCGTGTGTCGTACCAGAAGAACGAGCAGAACCTGGGTGCGAACGGGAACTACCGCAAGGCCCTCGCGCAGGCCGAGGCCCCCTTCGTCGTCATCATGGGCGCTGACGACATCATGCTGCCAAACTACCTCGACGTCGTCGTCCGGTCCTTCGAGGCCCGCCCCCAGGCCGTCATCGTCCAGCCCGGCGTCCAGGTGATCGACGAGAACGGCGCGGCAGTGACTCCTCTCGTCGACCGCGTGAAGAAGGCCTGCGCTCCCCGCTCGTCCGCCCCGGTCGTCCTCTCCCACGAGGCCATGGCCGCGAGCCTCCTGCGGGCCAACTGGACCTACTTCCCGTCCCTCGCGTGGCGCACGGAGACTGTGCAGCAGATCGGCTTCACCGAGGGCCTCGACGTCGTTCAGGATCTCGCGATGCTCCTCGATGTCGCCGACCGCGGCGGCGAGCTCGTCGTCGACCCCGAGCTCGCGTTCCTCTACAGGCGCCACTCAGCGTCGGACTCCTCGGTCCGTGCCCTCGACGGCCGCCGTTTCGAGGAGGAGCGCCGCTTCTTCGAGACCCAGGCGAACCGCTTCCGGGCTCGCGGCTGGGAGAAGGCGGCGCGCGCCGCGAGCACTCACCTCATGAGCCGGCTCAACGCCGGCTCCCTCGTGGTCAAGGCGATCACGTCCGGCCAGGGCGCCTCGGTGCAGAAGCTCCTCAAGCACGTCGTGGGCTGACCCCTGCGGGGGCCCGAAGCGAAGGGGCAGGCCGGTCCGACCGGCCTGCCCCTTCGCGTTCGCGAGTCCGCTAGGCGCTGCGGCGGCGCAGCGCCACGACGAACGCCTTCGCGAGCATCCAGCGGGACTTGAGGATCGCCGGGAAGCCGCGGAACGTCTTCGGCGTCGTGTTGTTCGCGTGCAGGCGGCGGCTGAGCGTCTCGCGCTCGAGGTGTGCCATGCCTCCGCGGACGTTGGCGAGCATCGCGAGCCACTGGTCGTGCGTCTCGAAGAGGAAGGACGGGAACGGCAGGCTCGCCTCGACGAACGAGCGGCGGAAGGCCATCGAGCATCCGTAGTACGGGATGATGCCGATCCACAGCTGCAGCAGGTTCCGGACGGTGTGGCCGCCTGTGCCCTCCTTGAGGCGGAGCTGCTCGATCCTGCGCGGGGTGCCCTCGAAGTAGCTGAAGTTCGAGGCGACGGCCTCGGCGCCGCCGAGCGCCGCGACGAGCGCGTCCACGCGGCCGGGCAGCCACAGGTCGTCCTGGTCCGAGAGCATGACGACGTCCCCTCGGCTGAGGCGCAGCGCCTTCTCGAAGTTGCGGACGTATCCGAGGTTCGACTCATTGAAGTGGGCCTTCACGCGCGGGTCCTCGAGGGACGCGAGCCATTCGCGCGTGCCGTCGGTTGAGCCGTCGTCGACGATGACAACCTCGTCGCCCTCCGAGAGCTGGGCGAGGATGGATTCCAGCTGCTCCTGGATGTGCTGGGCGCCGTTGTAGGCGGCCATGCAGACGGAGACGGCCGGGCGTGCGGGCATGGGGAATCCTCCGGCGGTTGGCGGGTGGCGGCCCCCACAGCATACCAACCGCGGCGGGACACGCCGGACGATTGAACGGTGCCCGCGGCCTCCCGATAGCCTGAGGGCATGAGGATCATGGTTACGGGCGGCGCGGGCTACATCGGCTCGCACACCGTCCTGCAGCTGCTCGAGAACGGGCATGACGTGGCGGTCTACGACAACCTGAGGAACTCGAGTCCCGTCTCGATCGAGCGCGTGCAGGAGCTCGCGGGCCGCACCGTGGAGACCTGCTGGGCGGACCTGTTGGACGTCGACGCCCTCGAGGGATTCATCGCAGACTTCCGGCCTGACGCCGTCATCCACTTCGCCGGCCTCAAGGCCGTCGGGGAATCGGCGGAGATCCCGCACGAGTACTACGTCAACAATGTCGTGGGCACGCTCAACCTGCTCGGCGCCATGAAGAAGCACGGCGTGGCCCCCCTCGTCTTCAGCTCCTCCGCGACCGTCTATGACCCGGAGAACCCGCTCCCGCTGCTCGAGGACATGCGCCGCGGCGCGACGAACCCGTACGGGCGGACCAAGCAGCAGGTCGAGGAGATCCTCGAGGACATCGGCGCCTCGGATCCGTCGTGGCGCATCGCGATCCTGCGCTATTTCAACCCCGTGGGCGCGCACGAGTCCGGCGCCATCGGCGAGGACCCGGTCGGCACGCCCAACAACCTGCTGCCATTCGTTGCCCAGGTCGCCGTCGGGCTCCGCCCGATGGTCCGCGTCTTCGGCGACGACTACGACACCCCGGACGGGACCGGCGTGCGGGACTACATCCACGTCGTCGACCTCGCGGCGGGCCACCTCGCAGCGCTGAGCTACCTCGAGGCGAATGACGGCGTCTTCACGTGGAACCTCGGCACCGGCCAGGGCACGTCGGTGCTCGAGGTGATCAAGGCCTTCGAGAACGCCTCCGGCCGCCCGGTTCCCTACGAGATCGTCGGACGCCGGCCCGGGGACGTCGCGGTGAGCCTCGCCGACCCGTCCAAGGCGCTCCGGGAGCTCGGCTGGAAGGCCGAGCGCTCCTTCGACGTCATGTGCGCCGACCACTGGCGGTGGCAGGCGTCCAACCCGGAGGGTTACCCGCCGGCGGGCTGAGCTCCGCAGGGCGGAAAGGCAGGGGAGGCTCCCGCAGGGATTCTGCGGGAGCCTCCGTTTGTCTCCGCTCTGGCTAGGTGCTGCCTGCCTACGCGTCCCGCCCGGTCTCGGCCGAGACCGGCGGGGCGGGCGGAGCCACGCGCGCTCGCCCATCCCCGAGCCAAGGACGCGGCGCCTCGTCGAGGGCGATGCGCCTGGCAAGCCGCGTGACGGACGATTCCGACTGGCGGAACCGCTGGTATGTCGTCGACATGAAGATGAAGAAGGAGATGATGAGGGCGTAGAGCACGAGGTCCGTGCCACGGCCGATCCCGAGGAATTGCGCGACACGGGTCAGGATCTCCGGGATGAAGATCGAGACGGCCGCGGCCAGGGCGAAGACCACGAGCATGAGCCGGCGGATGGCCAGGTGCCTCGCGTTCGACCCGCCCCGCATGAGGGCCAGCGAGACGAGGATCACCGCGACGACGAGGACGAGCTGGACGATGAAGATCACGTCAGGGGTCTCCTACTTGAAGAACAGATCGGCGATGATGTTCACCGAGTTGAGCAGGGACTGGCCCTTGGCCTTGGAGTAGTCGGTGTAGATGATGTGCACCGGGTGCTCGGCATAGCGTGCGTTGAGCGACGCGAGCTGGTGGACGAGCTCGGACGCGTGGGCCATGCGGTTCTGGGTCAGGTTGATCCTGCTCGCGAGGTCGCGTCCGAGGACCCGAAGGCCGTTGTGGGCGTCCGTGAGGTCGAGCCCGGTCGAGAGCTTCATCTGCACGGCGGCGGTCTTGAGCACAAGCCGCTTGAGCGCCGTGAGCTCGGTCCGGCTGTCGAGGAAGCGGGAGCCGAGGACCACATCGAGGGATTCGGCCCGCAGCCGGTCCACCATCGCGGCGGCATCCTCGACGCGGTGCTGCCCGTCGGCGTCGAACGTTACGATCGAATCCGTCTCCGGATCCTGCAGCGCATATTCGATGCCCGTCTGGAGGGCAGCTCCCTGACCGAGGTTCACGGGGTGCTCGACGACGACGGCACCGGCCTTGCGCGCGACCGCGACGGAGCCGTCACGGCTCCCGTCGTCGACGCAGACGACGTTCGGAAAGGTCCCGAGAAGTCCCTCGACGACCCGTCCGACGACGGTCGCCTCGTTGTACATCGGGATGACAACCCAAGTCTTAGTCACCGGAACATTCTCTCATAGGCATAGTGGCGGACACCGTCAGAGGGGTGGGGCGCGGGGGTCACCGATGGCCCGCCGGGACGGTCGCCATGGGCCCGAGCCGCTCGTCCTGACCGGCTGCCCTGAACCCGGTCGAGCGCAGCTTGTCCAGCGCCAGAGTGCTCGTGAGCGGCCGTGGCGCTGCCTCCGGCTTGTCCGCGAAGTACTCTGCGGTCGACACCGACGAGACGTCGCCGGCGGGCCGGCCCGCGTGCTCGTAGACCGTGCGGGCGACGTCGGCCCACGAGCGGGGATCGCCGTCGTTCGTGAGGTTGTACGTGCCATACGGCGCCCCGGAATCAAGGAGGTGCCGGATGCCAGCGGCAATGTCCTCGGTGAAGGAGAGCCGGCCGACCTGGTCGTCGACGACCGCGGGCTTGACGCCCCTGGCCGCGAGGTTCGCCATGGTGCGCACGAAGTTGTTCCCGTCGCCGATCACCCACGAGGTCCGCACGATGTAGTGCTGCGGGACCACGGAGACGACGGCGTCGCCGGCCGCCTTGGTCTGGCCGTAGACCCCGAGCGGGCACACGGCGTCGTCTTCGGTGTAGGGGGAGTCCTTCGTCCCGTCGAACACGTAGTCGCTCGAGACGTGCACGAGGGTGAGCCGGTGCTCGACGGCGATGCGCGCCAAGGCTGCCACGGCGGTGACGTTGGCGGCCCACGCGTCGCGGCGGCCCTCCGGGGTCTCGGCCCTGTCGACGGCGGTGTACGCGGCGGCGTTGATGATCGCCCCGTACTGGCTCCAGTTCCGCGAGCCGTACGCGGCCGGGTCGGCGAGGTCGAACTCGGCGCGGGTCGCGAACTCGACGGGGGCGCCGTCGGGGTCCGCCTCGTACGCCGCCCGGAGCGCGCGGCCGAGCTGTCCGTTCGCGCCGAGGAGAAGCGTCTTCTTCGGCCGCATGGGGGTGACGTCCGCCAGGCGCGGGTGCATGCGGTCCTTGTCGGAGAGCTCGGCCCGCCCGAGGGGGATCGGCCACGGGATCGAGACCGTCTCGTCGGCGAGGTTGAGGAACGTGTACTGGCCCTGGGCGTCCGCCGACCAGTGGTCGTTCACGAGGTACGTGTAGGCGGTGCCGTCCTCGAGCGTCTGGAACGCGTTGCCCACGCCGCGGGGGATGAAGATGGCCTTCGACGGGTCGAGCTCGGCCGTGAAGACCGCGCCGAAGCTCGGGCCCTCGCGCAGGTCGACCCACGCCCCGAAGATCCGGCCCGTCGCGACGGAGACGTACTTGTCCCACGGCTCGGCGTGGATGCCGCGCGTCGTGCCGGCCGTCTCGTTGAAGGAGATGTTGTTCTGCACCGGCCCGAAGTCGGGCAGGCCGAGCGCGAGCATCTTCTCGCGCTGCCAGTTCTCCTTGAACCAGCCGCGGTTGTCGCCGTGGACGGGGAGGTCGTAGAGGACGACGCCGGGGATGGGCGTCTCGGTCGCTGCGAGGAGCTTCGAAAACTCGATGCTCACTGGCCGAGCTCCTTGTACTTCGCCTCCGTGGCGGCCTTCTGCGGGCGCCACCAGGCCTCGTTCTCGCGGTACCACTGGATCGTCGCGGCGAGGCCGGCCTCGAAGTCCGAGTACTCGGGCTTCCAGCCGAGCTCGGTGCGCAGCTTCGTCGAGTCGATCGCGTAGCGCAGGTCATGGCCCGCGCGGTCCACGACGTGGTCGTAGGCGTCGGCGGCCTGGCCCATCTCGGTGAGGATGAGTTCGACGACGTCCTTGTTGTTCTTCTCGCCGTCGGCGCCGATGAGGTAGGTCTCGCCGATCGCGCCCTTCTCGAGGATCGTCAGGACCGCGGAGGAGTGGTCGTTGGCGTGGATCCAGTCGCGCACGTTCTCGCCCTTGCCGTAGAGCTTGGGGCGGACGCCGTCGATCACGTTGGTGATCTGGCGCGGGATGAACTTCTCGACGTGCTGGTACGGGCCGTAGTTGTTCGAGCAGTTGCTGATCGTCGCCTGCAGACCGAACGAGCGGACCCAGGCGCGCACGAGCAGGTCGGAGCCGGCCTTCGTCGAGGAGTAGGGGCTCGAGGGGTTGTACGGCGTCTGCTCGGTGAAGCGCTCGGGGTCGTCGAGCTCGAGGTCGCCGTAGACCTCGTCCGTCGAGATGTGGTGGAAGCGCTTCCCCTGCTTCCGCGCGGCCTCGATGAGCGTGTACGTGCCGATGATGTTCGTGTCGAGGAACGGGCGCGGGTCGTGCAGCGAGTTGTCGTTGTGGCTCTCGGCCGCGTAGTGGACGACGGCGTCGGCCTCCGCCACGAGCGGCTCGACCGTGGCGGGGTCCGCGATGTCGCCCTGGACGAAGGCGAAGCGGTCGGCCGGCAGGCCCTCGAGCGAGGCGCGGTTCCCGGCGTAGGTCAACTTGTCCAGTACCGTCACGTGGTAGTCGGTGTTGTCCAGCGCGTAGTGGACGAAGTTGGAACCGATGAACCCGGCTCCGCCGGTCACGAGGAGTCGTTGCATGATTCCACAGCCTAGCCGATAGGCTTGCTGAGGTGCCGGATGAAAGGCTAACTCGTTGACGATCGGGTCTGGGTCTTCTGCTGTGCCCCGTCCTGAGGCGGGGAGCGCCCCGGGGGCCGGTGGGCTGCGGGGGTCGCTCTGACGTCCCCGCGGGACCGCGTCCGTGCCCAGCTCGCGGTCGTCGGCGCGAGCCTGCTGGCCGCCGTCGGCATCGCGGCCCTCGCCCTCCTGCGGCTGCCCGCACGCACCGTCGAGACCGTTTGGGCCGAGGACGGCGCCATCTTCCTCCGCCAGGCCCTCTCGTCGCCGTTCCTGGCGGGCATCTTCGACCCGTACGACGGATACCTCCATGTCGTGCCCCGGGCCATCGCGCACGTGGCCCTGCGACTGGGCCCTCTCGACGACTACGCGGTGCGCGTCGCCTGGATCTCGTGCCTCTGCGTGGGGATCATCTCGGTGGCGGTCTATCACCTGAGCTCGTCGCTCATTCCGTCGAGGGTGACGCGGATCCTTCTCGCCGCGATCCCCGCGCTCCTGCCCGCCGCTCCCTTTGAAGTCCTCGGCAACACCGCGAACCTTCACTGGTACATGCTGTGGCTGGCCCCCTGGCTCCTGCTTCGTCGTCCGCACGGCTGGCCTGCGGCCGTTGGGCTGGCCGTGGCCGCTTTCGTCGCAGCGACGACTGAGATCCAGACGGCTGCCTTCCTCCCGGTCGCCGTCTGGGCCGCCGTGCGGGACCGCCGGCGCATCGCAGCGGGGATTGGCCTCACGGCCGGGGTCTCCCTGCAGTTCGCGACATTCGTCATCTTCCCGCGCACGACGTCGCCGGATGTCGTGCCGTGGGACCCCTGGAGCGTGGTCATAGGCTGGCTCCTCCAGGGCGGCATGTCACTCGTCCAGCCGTCCTCGGTTGCCGTCGGAGCAATCTGGAACTTCTTCGGCGGGTGGGTGCTCGTGGTTCCGGCGCTGGTCGTCGTGACGGTTCTGGCCGTGGCCTGGCGAGCGGGCCGGGAATACCGCTGGGGCGCGCTCGGCTGTGTCGTCGCCTCGGGCGTCTTCTGGGCCGCCGCACAGATCCTGAACAACAGGGCTTTCCTGAACTTTTCGCTCCTGACCTCCGAGGAGTGGTCCCGCTTCGGCTACGTGCGCTACGCAGTGGTTCCGGGGATGTTCCTCCTCGGTGCTGCGGCATTCGCGGCAGGCGGCGCGGCGCCGGGCCGGCCGTCCTCGGAGGATGCCGTGGGTACCCGAGCACTCCGCTCTGCGGCGGTCACCGGGGCCGCGGCTGTTGTCATGCTCGCGCATTATTTCCCCACCTACAGCGCGAGGTCCGATGGGCCCGTCTGGTCCTCCCAGATCGCCGTCGCGAGGGCTCTTTGCGAGGCGGAACCCGGCCGCGAATTCGCGAGCGCACTGGTGGCTCCGGCAGGATGGGATCTCGAGGAAGTCCCCCTTCCCTGTTTCCGTCTCTGACGGACAAGAAGCTATTAGGAGCGTGACCATGCGTGGAATCATCCTGGCGGGCGGAACCGGCTCGCGCCTGCACCCGATTACCCTCGGGGTGAGCAAGCAGCTGGTTCCGGTCTATGACAAGCCGATGATCTACTACCCCCTGTCGACCCTCATCCTGGCCGGCATCCGGGACATCCTCATCATCACGACGCCCCACGACGCCGAACAGTTCCAGCGGCTCCTTGGCGACGGCTCGCGCTTCGGCATCAGCCTCACCTACGTCCAGCAGCCCTCGCCGGACGGCCTGGCCCAGGCGTTCATCCTCGGCGAGGAGCATGTGGGCAGCGACACCGTCGCGCTGGTCCTCGGCGACAACATCTTCTACGGGCAGGGGATGGGCACCCAGCTCCGAAAGCACCAGGACATCGACGGCGCCGCCGTGTTCGGGTACTGGGTCAAGGACCCGTCTGCCTATGGCGTCGTCGAGTTCGACGCCGCCGGCCGCGCCATCTCGCTCGAGGAGAAGCCAGCCAAGCCGAAGAGCCACTACGCCGTGCCCGGTCTGTACTTCTACGACAACGACGTCGTGGAGATCGCCAAGTCGCTCAAGCCGTCGGCACGGGGGGAACTCGAGATCACGGACGTGAACCGCACGTACCTCGAGGCCGGCACCCTTCAGGTCGAGGTGCTGCCCAGGGGCACGGCGTGGCTCGACACGGGGACGTTCTCCGACCTGAACGACGCCTCGAACTTCATCCGAACGGTCGAGAACCGCCAGGGCCTCAAGATCGGCGCCCCGGAGGAGATCGCCTGGCGGCAGGGCTTCCTCAGCGACGACGAGCTGCGCGAACGCGCCGAGCCGCTGGTCAAGAGCGGATACGGACAGTACCTGCTCGAACTCCTCACCTGAGCAGCCTCACCGCCTACGACACACCCCCGTTGCTCGTCCAGGTGAGGATGCCCCCCTGGAACGCCTGGGAGCACGAAGTCTGCGTGCTGTTGCAGGTGTGGCCCGAGATTGGATAGCCGTAGCGACCGCCCTCGGCTCCGGAGGCGAGCCACGCGGTCCGGATCGGTCCATTCGGGGAGAGCTGGGCTCCGGTGGACGGTGACCAGACAATCGCGCCCTTCTGGAAGTTCTGGTACGCGCCGCCGTTGATGAGCCCCGTCACGACACCGGACGTAGGATAGGCGAGCGGGCCGTTCTCGGCGCCCGAGGTGAGCCACGCGGTGCGGATCGGGCCGCTCGGCGAGACGAACGTGCCGGCTGGCGAGGACACGATGGCGCCGCCCTGGAAGTTCTGATAACAGCCGCTCTCCCGGAGCCCGCATACGACGCCCGAGGTGGGATAGCCCAGGGGGCCCCTCTCTGCGCCGGACGTGAGCCATGCGGCGCGGATCGGGCCGGTGGGCGAGATGAATGTTCCGGCCGTCGAGGAGATGACGGCCCCGTTCTGGAAGTTCTGGTAGGAGCCGCCGTTGGCCAGGCCGGTGACGACGCCGCTGGTCGGGTAGCCCAGGGGGCCCCTCTCTGCGCCGGAGGTGAGCCATGCGGTGCGGATCGGGCCGGTGGGCGAGATGAATGTTCCGGCCGTCGAGGAGATGACGGCCCCGTTCTGGAAGTTCTGGTAGGAGCCGCCGTTGGCCAGGCCGGTGACGACGCCGCTGGTCGGGTAGGCGAGGATGCCCGTCTCGAACCCGGACGCCTTCCACGCGTCCCGGATCGGGCCGTTCGGGGAAGCCTGGGCGCCGGACGCCGGGGACCAGATGATGGCTCCGTTCTGGAAGTTCTGGTAGGAGCCGCCGTTGACGAGCCCTGTGACGACGCCGCTGGTCGGGTAGGCGAGGATGCCCGTCTCGAACCCGGACGCCTTCCACGCGTCGCGGATGGGACCGTTGGGCGAGGTCTGGGCGCCCGTCGCCGGCGACCAGATGATGGCCCCGCGCTGGAAGTTCTGGTACGAGCCGCCGTTGACGAGCCCTGTGACGACGCCGCTGGTCGGGTAGGCGAGGACGCCCGTCTCGAACCCGGACGCCTTCCACGCGTCGCGGATGGGACCGTTGGGCGAGATCTGGGCTCCGGACGCCGGGGACCAGACGATGGCGCCCCGCTGGAAGTTCTGGTAGCAGCCGCCGTCCTTGAGGCCGCACACTTGAGTGCTCACCGGGTACCGGAGTGGACCACCCTCGAAGCCGGAGGCCTTGTAGGCATCGCGCAGCGGCCCGGCGAAGCTCGGATGGCCACCCGTGGCTGGGGACCAGAGGACGGCCCCGCGCTCGAAGTTCTGGTAGCACCCGCCGTCGATCAGTCCGCAGGTGATGCCGCCCATCGGGCCACCGAGTGCTGAGGAGTTGTCGGCGGCGACCCTGCCGATCGACCAGCTGGGGTTCCGCTCGCCGTACGTTGCGAACCGCTGGAGGCTGCTGTAGTCGCCGTTCCACGTGTTCGAGTCGCCGGCGAAGGGCCCCGTCGAGCTGTACTGCCACATGCTGAAGGTGTCCCAGCCGGCGGGCAGCGTGCCCGGGCCCGACTCGTTGTACGCGGCGATCCACAGGGGGTTCGCGCCGAAGGCTCCCGAGTTGCCGGTACACCGCGTCCACCAGTCGGTGGTCGTGTAGATGACCGGGTTGCGCCCGGTCAGGTTCAGCACCGTGTTGCTGAATTCCGCGATCCATGCCGTCATCCGGCTGCCCGCCATGCCGTAGCACGTGTCCCCCATGTAGACCCCGCTGATGGTCCTGCCAGCGTAGGGGTTGTACTCGATGTCGAGCACGGGCGGCAGGGTCACGCCGTCGGGCGACCACCCACCCCCGTTGGCGACGAAATAGTGCGCCTGATCCGCCGCGGAGGACCAATTCGGAATCGCAAAGTGGTAGGCGCCGCGAATCATCCCCACACGGCGCGAATTGTCGTACTGCTGGCCGAATGCCTGATTCGTGTAGTAATTGCCTTCGCTTGCTTTGACGTAGGCGAACCGGGCCCCCATATTCCATTGGGCCCGCCAGTCGACGGCGTCGGCGTACTGGTTGCTCCCCGCCGGCGACTCGATGGCCTGCCACGCGCTCACGTCGAGCCCGGCGATACCCCACCCGGGTTGCCACGAGCCGAAGAGGGGGACGTGCACAGCCTTCCCGCGGGCGGGTCCGAAGGCCTGGCTCACGATCGCCTTCGGGTTCGCTTGGCCCATCTTCGCGCCGCGGCCGACGGCGAGCCGCATCGCCTCGTTGAGTGCGGCGTCGTCGCCGGGCTCGGCGGGCAGGTTCACGGGCGCGGCGGGCGCCGCGGACGGGGCAATCGGTGCAGGCGACGCCGGAGACGAGATACCGCCGTCCCCCGCGCCAGGACCGGGAGAGACGGCGGTGAGAAGCGGAGCCGAAAGGGCCAAGAGGGCGGACGCCGCGATCCACGCGATGGGATTCCTCGTGCCGTCCGTGCGGCGTCGGATGTGATTCAGCAGCGTCATAAAGGGCTCCGCAACGAAGGTCTGGCCGGGCTCGAAAAGAGTAACAGTTGACTACTCCTGTTCCCAGAGTGCACAGAGTTGAAAACAACATCCAGAGTTGTCATCGTGGCGTCCGAGGAAGAGTCTGGAGGCCATTGCCCGTAGGCTGTGTCTATGCCACAGACTGCACGAATCACGAAGGCCGTCATTCCCGCCGCAGGCCTCGGCACCCGTTTTCTGCCCGCCACGAAGGCCATGCCGAAGGAAATGCTCCCGGTCGTGGACGAGCCAGCCATCCAATATGTTGTCGCTGAAGCCGCCAAAGCCGGCCTCGACAATGTCCTCATGATCACGGGCCGCAGCAAGCGGGCCCTCGAGGACCATTTCGACCGGGTCCCCCACCTCGAGGCCGTCCTCGAGGCGAAGGGCGACGAGCGCCGCCTCGCGGCGGTGCAGGAGTCCAACAACCTCGGCGACATCCACTACGTCCGCCAGAGCGATCCCCAGGGGCTCGGCCATGCCGTCCTCTGCGCCAAGCGGCATGTCGGCAACGAGCCGTTCGCCGTCCTCCTCGGCGACGACCTCATCGACGCGCGGGATGAGCTCCTCAGCGAGATGATCCGCGTGCAGCAGGCAGTCGGGGGATCCGTCATCGCGCTCATGGAGGTCGACCCCGCGCAGGTCTCCGCCTACGGCTGCGCCGACGTCGAGGCCGTCGAGGGCGAGGATTTCGTCCGCGTCCGCGGCCTCGTCGAGAAGCCCGCGCCGGAGGATGCGCCGTCGAACCTCGCCGTGATCGGCCGCTACGTGCTGCATCCCGCCGTCTTCGACGTCCTCGAGCGGACGGCCCCGGGCCGCGGCGGGGAGATCCAGCTCACGGACGCCCTCGAGACCCTCGCGGGCGCTGAGGGGGAGGGAAGCGGGGTCCACGCCGTCGTCTTCCGCGGTCGCCGCTACGACACCGGTGACAAGGTCAGCTATCTCAAGGCGGTCGTCTCGCTCGCCGTGGAGCGCGAGGACCTCGGCGACGAGCTCCGCCCCTGGCTCAAGGAGTTCGCCGCCGGGCTGTAGGGGCTGTCGGCGGGGTCGCGCCGCGTCCGGGGGAGACTCGTGACGGAGTTATCCACAGCATGACCCCCGCGGCCGCACGGCTTTACTGAATCCGTTAGTCTTTCCAGTGCTGCCGGGCGAAGGCCCGGGCACCGGGGCGATTCGGGGGAAAGCTGTGGAGGCAGTGCGCATTGTCGAGGGGGAGGTCCGCGAGCTCATCAGGCTTCGCGGCCTCGACCCGCTGAGGCAGTCGGCGGAGGTCAGGCGCCTCGTGGAGGCCGCTGTCGTCGACTACGACGAGCGCGCGCTCCTCGGCGCGGTCCCGCCCCTCGGCGCCCTCGAGGCCGCGCGCAGGAGCGTCTTCGACGCGGTGGCCGGTTTCGGGCCGCTCCAGCCCTTCCTCGACGATCCGACGATCGAGGAGATCTGGCTCAACGCGCCGCACGAGGTCTTCGTGGCGCGCAACGGCGAGTCCGAGCTCACGGGGGTGACCCTGACGGAGCAGCAGGTGCGCGACCTCGTGGAGCGCATGCTCAAGTCGTCGGGCCGCCGGCTCGACCTCTCGAGCCCCTTCGTCGACGCCGCCCTCCCGGACGGCTCTCGCCTGCACGTCGTCATCCCCGATGTCACGCGCCGCCACTGGGCCGTGAATATCCGCAAGTTCGTCGTCAAGGCCAGCAGGCTCGAGCACCTCGTCGAGCTCGGCTCCCTGTCGCCGCAGGCCGCCCGCTTCCTCGCCGGGGCCGTCGCCGGCGGGCTCAACATTCTCGTCTCCGGCGCCACGCAGGCAGGCAAGACGACGATGCTCAACTGCCTGGGCGCGTCGATCGGCTCGCGGGAGCGCGTCGTGACGGTCGAGGAGATCTTCGAGCTCCAGTTGCCGCTGCGCGACGTCGTCGGCCTCCAGTGCCGCCAGCCCAACCTCGAGGGCACGGGCGAGATCCCGCTCCGCCGCCTCGTCAAGGAGGCGCTGCGCATGCGGCCGGACCGGCTCGTGGTCGGTGAGGTCCGAGAGGCCGAGAGCCTCGACATGCTCATCGCCCTCAACAGCGGCCTCCCCGGCATGTGCACGATCCACGCGAACTCGGCACAGGATGCGATCACGAAGCTCTGCACCCTGCCGCTGTTGGCGGGGGCGAACATCTCCTCGGCCTTCGTCGTGCCGACCGTCGCCGCCTGCATCGACCTCGTCGTGCACTGCACGCGCCAACCCAACGGCCGCCGGCAGGTCAGCGAGATCCTCGCCCTCGGCCAGCGCGTGGAGAACGGCGTCATCGAGACCTCGACAGTGTTCGCCCTCGAGCCCGACGGCGTGCTGCGACCCGGCGCGACTGGCCTGCCCGCTGTCGAGAAGTTCGCACGGGCCGGGATCGACGTGGCCCTCCTCCTCGAGGCCGCCTGATGGCCGCGGCTCTGGGCCTGGCCGGAGGGATCGGGCTGTTCCTCGTCTGGTGGTCCTTCTGGCCACTGCCCGCGCGGCGCCCGCCAGCGAAGCGCCCCGGCCGCCTGCATACGCTCATCCAGCAGGCGGGCATCCAGCGCGTCACGCCCGCGGGGCTCGTCGCCTCGAGCCTCGCACTCGGTCTGTTCATCGCGCTGCTCTTCTACGTCGTCACCGCCGCCGCCCCGGTCGGGCTGTGCTTCGGGCTGTTCGCGTCCGCGCTCCCCGTGACCCTCGTCCGCTGGCAGGCGGCGCGCCGGGCCGCCGTCCTCCGCGAGCTCTGGCCCGACGTCGTCGACCACCTCCGCTCGGCCATCCGCGCCGGGCTGTCGCTGCCAGAGGCGCTCATGCAGCTCGGCTACAAGGGTCCCGAGCCGCTGCGCGGGGTCTTCCTCGACTTCGCGGCCGACTATCGCTCGGGCGGGAGTTTCGGCGTCGCCCTCGACCGGCTCAAGGAGCGGCTCGCGGACCCCGTCGGGGACCGCATCGTCGAGGCCCTCCGGCTGACCCGGGACGTCGGCGGCACGGACCTCGGCCGGCTCCTCGGCACGCTCGCCGACTTCCTGCGGGAGAGCGCACGCACGCGACGGGAGCTCGAGGCGCGCCAGTCCTGGACTGTCAACGCGGCACGCCTCGCCGTCGCGGCGCCGTGGATCGTGCTCCTGCTCATGTCCACGCGGCCCGAGGCGATGGCAGCCTACGCGAGCCCGACCGGGCTCGCCGTCCTCGTCGTGGGGCTCGTCGTCTCCGTCTTCTGCTACCGCCTCATGCTGCGCATCGGCGCGCTGCCCCAGGAAGAGCGGGTCCTGCGGTGACCGGCACCACGGCGCTCGCGGTCCTCGCGGGGACGGTGCTCGGCGTCGGGCTCTGGATAACTTTCGTCCGCCTGCCGGCCATGCGCCGGATGACGTTCACCGAGCGGGTGGCGCCGCAGCTGCGCTCCGCGGACCGCCGCTCCCGGCTCCTGCGCGATGAGCCGGCCAGCCTCACCCCGTTCGGCCCCCTGGAGCAGGTCCTCCGCCCGCTCCTGCTCGACGCCGTCGGCTCGCTGTCCCGGCTCAACCTCGGCAACGCCGCGCTCGCCCGGCGGCTGGCCCAGGCTGGGTCGGCCAGGTCCCCGGTGGACTTCAGGGCCGAGCAGCTGCTCTGGGCCGGTGCCGCTTTTGTCGTGGCGACGGTCGGGGCCGTCCTCACCGCCCTGTCCGGGAGGGTCAACGCGGTCTTCGCGGTCCTCATGGTCGTCGCGGCGACGGCCGCGGGCTTCATGGCGCGCGAGTACGTCCTGGGCTCGGCCATCGCGAAGCGCCAGCAGCGCATCCTGCGCGAGTTTCCGTCGATCGCTGACATGATGGCCCTCGCCGTCGGGGCGGGGGAGACGGCCGCGGGTGCCCTGGACCGTACGGCCAAGGCCTCGACCGGCGAGCTCGCGCGGGAATTCGGGACCGTGCTCGCCCACACCCGCTCGGGAACGCCGCTCGTCGAGGCCCTGCACGGCATGGCGGACCGCATCGACCTCGCGCCCATCACCCGCTTCGTCGACGGCCTCGTCGTCGCGATCGAGCGTGGGACGCCGCTCGGTGACGTGCTGCGCGCCCAGGCGCAGGACGTCCGGGACGTCGCCAAGCGCGAGCTCATGGAGGCCGCCGGCAAGAAGGAGATCGGCATGATGGTCCCGCTCGTCTTCGGCGTGCTCCCGCTCACCGTCGTCTTTGCCGTGTATCCGGGTGTCGCCGCCGTGACCCTGGGATTCTGACCGACCACTGCACGAGAGAACCACCCACTGGGGGAAGGGGAACCATGAATACGATCATCAGGGCAGGCATCCTGCTCGCGATGCTCCCTGCCCTGCTCACGGACCGCGCGCCGCGGGCCGGGGCGGGGGAGAACGAACGCGGCGACGTCCCCGGCTGGGTCATGATCACGCTCATGTCGGCCGTTCTGGTCATGGGCCTCCTCGCGCTTGCGGGCCCCGCGCTCGAGGGCCTGTTCCAGCAGGCGATCAACAAGGTCAGCAAGTAGAGGCGTGGGGGCCCACCGCAGCCCCGGCGCCCGCCCGCCGGAGCGCGGCTCCGCCGTCGCGGACTTCGTCATGGTCGGCGGACTCATGGCCGTCCTCGCGCTCGCGGTCATCCAGCTCACGCTCGTGCTGCACGTGCGCAACGTCCTCGTTGACGCGGCGGCCTCGGGGGCGCGGTACGGCTCGCTCGCGGACAGGACTCCCCAGGACGCGCAGCAGCGGGCGCGCGAGCTCATTGCGGGCGCCGTCGGCGCTGACTACGCGGGCGACGTCCGCGTCGGCGAAGCCGAGGTCGCCGGTGTCCGCAGCCTCGAGGTCCGCGTCGTCGCCCCGATCCCCGTCGTCGGGCTCATCGGGCCCTCGGGAGCCATGGAGGTCGCAGGGCATGCGCCGCTCCCATGACCGGCTCCGGGCGCAGGTCTCCCGCCTGGCCGCGGCCCGCCGCAGCGCCGGATGCGCGACGGCGGGGGAGGAGGGGAGCGCCGTGGTCGAGTTCGTGGCCCTCGGGCTCCTGGTGCTCGTCCCCGTCGTCTACTTCGTCCTGACCGTCGGCTCGCTCCAGGGCGCCTCCTTCGCCGCCGTGGGCGCCGCAGACCATGCGGCCAAGTCCTTCGCGCAGGCCGCCGACGAGGAAGCGGCGCACTCCGCCGCGGAGGCGTCGGTGCGCGTGGCCATGGCCGACTTCGGCATCGTGGAGCACAGCGCCCGCCTCGAGCTCGCCTGCGACCGCGACCCGTGCCTCCAGGCCGGGGCCGCCGTTTCGGCCCGGGTCCACGTCGAGGTGCCGCTTCCGCTGATCCCCTCCGGCCAAGGGTTCGGGCTCACCGTCGGCCGCGTGGACGCATCGGCGACCCAGTTCGTCGGGAGGTTCAGGTGAGGCATGGCCACGTCGTCGCTGCCGCCGTCGTCCGCCGCCTGCGCGGGTGCGCGCGAGGCGACGAGTCCGGCCAGATCCTCGTCCTCACCGTCGGGTTCGCCGTGCTGTGCCTGCTCGTGGCGACGACGGTCATGGGTGTCTCGGCGGTCCACATCGAGCACAAGAAGCTCCTCTCCGCCGCCGACGGCGCGGCGGCCGCTGCCGCCGACAGCTTCACCCTCGCGGACACCGCGTCGGGGGAGGCGCCGCCAGCCGCCCTGCTGTCCGAGGACCGCGTTCGGGGCGTCGTGGCGACCTATCTGGAGCGCGCCGGCGCCGGGGCGCGCTTCGAGCGGCTCGCCGTCGCCTCGGCGACGGGCACTCCCGATGGCCGCACGGCGACGGTCAGCCTCACCGCGTTCGCGCGGGTCCCCCTCGTGAGCATCGTGCTCCCAGACGGCGTCCCGATCCAGGCCACGGCCAGCGCGCGGGCCCGGCTGGTGCGCTGAGCGAGGCCGGCGACGGCCGCGCACGCATGGCGTAATCTTGAATGGATATGGCTGAGATCGACTTCCCCACAGAAATCCGCGCGCTCCGCGGCACCCACGCGTCCATCGAGCAGGTGACGGATGTCGAGTCTCTGCGAGCTGAAATAGCCGAGCTCAGCGAGGCGGCCGGCGCCCCGGACCTGTGGGACGACCCGTCGTCGGCACAGCAGGTGACGTCGCGCCTCTCGCACCGGCAGTCCGAGCTCGAGCGGGTCGAGAAGCTCGGCGAGCGCATCGACGACCTGGAGGTGCTCGTCGAGCTCGCCCAGGACGAGAGCGACGCCGATTCCCTCGCCGAGGCCGCCAAGGAGCTCGAGTCGATCCGCAGGGCCCTCGAGGACCTCGAGGTCGTGACGCTCCTCAACGGCGACTACGACGAGCGCGAGGCCGTCGTGACGATCCGCGCGGGCGCAGGCGGCGTGGACGCCGCCGACTTCGCGGAGATGCTCATGCGCATGTACCTGCGCTGGGCCGAGCGCCACGGCTACGCGACCAAGGTCATGGACACCTCCTACGCGGAGGAGGCCGGGCTCAAGTCGGCGACCTTCGAGGTCAACGCGCCCTACGCCTTCGGCACGCTGTCGGTCGAGGCCGGCACGCACCGCCTCGTCCGGATCAGCCCGTTCGACAACCAGGGCCGTCGGCAGACGTCGTTCGCCGCCGTCGAGGTCATCCCGCTCATCGAGCAGACGGACCACATCGACATCCCCGACAACGAGATCCGCGTGGACGTGTTCCGCTCCTCGGGCCCGGGCGGCCAGTCGGTCAACACGACGGACTCCGCCGTGCGCCTGACGCACCTCCCGACCGGCATCGTCGTCTCGATGCAGAACGAGAAGTCCCAGCTGCAGAACCGCGCAGCCGCGATGCGCGTTCTCCAGTCCCGCCTGCTCCTGCTCAAGAAGGAGCAGGAGGACGCCGAGAAGAAGGCGCTCGCAGGCGACGTCAAGGCCTCGTGGGGCGACCAGATGCGCTCCTACGTCCTCAACCCGTACCAGATGGTCAAGGACCTGCGCACGGAGCACGAGGTGGGCAACACGTCCGCGGTGCTCGACGGCGACATCGACGACTTCATCGACGCCGGCATCCGCTGGCGCGCGGGGCAGCGCCAGGGCGCCGCCAGCTGAACCCCAGGCGCGGCTGAGGCCCGCGGACTCCCCCCAGCTGCCTCAGCCCGCGAGCCGCAGCCCGTTCAGCGCTGGCCCGAGTTCCCGGGCCGGGCCGAGGGACCCAGCGGCGAGCGGTGCGTAGAACGAGGTGCCGTCCGTGCGCACGGCCACGATCCCCGTCTTGCCGGCCTCGAAGCCGGTGACGACGCGCCAGGTCGAGACCGAGCCCCAGCCTGTGGCCAGAGTCCGCGGAGCCTCGGCGAGCAGGGCCAGCTGACCCCCGGAGCGGCGGAACGTGAGGACCCCGCCGTCGAGCAGGAGGGCATCCTGGAGGCCGTCTCCGTCGGCGTCCGCCATCGCGAGCCGCGCCGTCGCCGCCGTCGTGCCGACGGCGGCCCGGGCAGCGAGGTCGCCGAGCCCGCGGTTGGGGTAGAGGAAGAGGCCGCCGGCCGCGTCCCGTGCGAGGATCTGCGGCAGCCGGTTCGTGGCGCACCACTCGCCGACCGCGAGGCCGTAGGGGCTCCAGCCCGAGGCGCCAAGCGTGGCCTGGGGCCCGAAGCCGCCGGCTGGCCGCCCGGGCAGGAGCGTGATCCGCCCGTCGGTCCATTGCACGAGAAGGTCGAAGACGCCGTCGCGGTCCCAGTCGGGCGTGAACACGCGGGAGGCGCCCGCGAGGCCCGAGGCGATGGCGGTGGGCGCGCCCAGCGCCCCGGTGCCGGCCGAGGGCCGGTTCCAGACCGTCCCTCCGGCATCGAGCGCGACGACGTCGCCCGCCGAGCGGATCGAGGCCTGCCTCAGGTCGAGGGTCGGGGGCATGTGGCGCACGCTCGGGTCGCACAGTGTGACAGGCTGGGGGAGCGAGCCCGTGATGGGCCCGGTCCCGGGCGGTGCCGGCGGGGGCGTGGGCATGCTCGTCCCCGGCGAGCTCGTCGTGCCCGCCGGGAGCCGGGAGTAGCCGAAGAGGTTGACGACTCCCCACATGGCGTACCGGGTCGGCGTCGTCTGCCACGTGCCGTCGGTGAACGTGACCCCGGCGCCCATGACGTTCAGGCGCGGATCCGTGAGGATCGCGTTGTGCGCGGGGGAGGTCTTCCACCAGGCCACCATCTCCGCCGCGCTGCGGTCCCAGCGGACCGCGATGACCTCACCGGCCCCACGGTCGGGCGAGAGAGCCCGGGGGTCCGTCCAGAACGAGGGCCGGTGCTCGATGACCTCCCGCGAGGCGATGTAGTCCGACCACTCCTGGGCCATGCCGGCGACGGTCGCGTGGTACTGGACTCTGCCGAGGCCGAGGGAGGCCCGGTAGCTGTTGATCGCGTCGAAGACGGCGCGGATCTGGGCGGAGTTGTCGTCCCGCACGAGGTGGTCGGCCGAGACCTGCAGCAGCGGCTGCACCGAGGTCACGCTCGGGGCCACGCCCAGGTCCGTGATGTGGACGGGCTCCGGTTCCGGGAGGGGCGGCGGGCCCGCCGGCGCCTGGTCCGTCTCGGCGAGGGGCGTGGTCCGCTCCGGTTCGCCGAGGACGACGTCGAGCGGCCGGGACTGCGGTGCCTCGGCCGGCGCGGGGGCCGGCTCAGCGGGTGTGCTGGCCGCCGAGGGGGCGGGCCGGGGGACAGTGCCTCCCGGCACCGAGAGGGCTGTGAGCAGTGCGAGGCAGAGCGCGGCAGTCTTCTTCAAGGTCCCCCCTCTCCCCAGGCATCTCCCCACGAAGCCTCTGGACAGGCTAGGCCCTCAGGCGGTGCCATCCAAGGGGACGCCACACGATCCGTCCCACGTCGCTGACCGGCGCCGAATGCCGACACGCCGCAGTCGGTGGCGCCTTGCGGCGCGCCCCTGTGCCTATAGTCGAGCCGCCGGCGGCCTTTCCCCCCATCGTGCCCGTGCGCCGGCGACGGATGCGCCGCGTCCCAACGGGCCCGGAAGAGCCATGATCCGCTTCGAGAATGTCACGAAGGTCTACGACAGGAAGGCCCGCCCGGCGCTGGACTCTGTCTCCCTGGAGATCCAACGGGGCGAGTTCGCCTTCCTCGTGGGCGCGTCCGGCTCGGGCAAGTCCACCTTCCTGCGCCTCGTCCTGCGCGAGGACCGGGCCACGAGCGGAGGAGTCTTCGTCGCGGGCCAGAACGTCGCCTCGCTCTCGAGCTGGCGGGTCCCGCGTCTGAGGCGCGGGATCGGCGTCGTGTTCCAGGACTTCCGTCTCCTGCCGCAGAAGACCGTCTTCGCGAACGTGGCGTTCGCGATGCAGGTGATCGGCCGCAACCGCAGCATCATCCGGGATGCGGTCCCGGAGGTCCTCAAGACGGTCGGCCTCGAGGGCAAGGAGCACCGCATGCCCCACGAGCTCTCCGGCGGCGAGCAGCAGCGCGTGGCGATCGCGCGCGCCGTCGTCAACCGCCCGGGCATCCTCCTCGCGGACGAGCCCACGGGAAACCTCGACCCCTCGACGTCGCAGGGCATCATGGCCGTCCTCGACAAGATCAACCAGAACGGCACGACCGTGGTCATGGCCACGCACGACACCGACATCGTCAACTCAATGCGCAAACGGGTCATCGAGCTCCAGGACGGCCACGTCATCCGGGACGAGGCTCGCGCCCTCTACACGTCCCTCATCCCGTCTGTGCCGCCCGCCGAACGGCGCGACGGGGAGGGAGGCCGAGCATGAGGGTCACCTTCATCCTCGGGGAGATCGCCTCGGGCCTGCGCCGCAACGTCTCGATGGTCGTCTCGGTCATCCTCGTGACCTTCGTCTCGCTCACGTTCGTCGGGGCCGCCGGCATGCTTCAGCTCCAGATCACGCAGATGAAGGGCTACTGGTACGACCGCGTCCAGGTGGCCATCTTCCTGTGCGGTGAGGGCTCGACGGCGCCTGGCTGCGTCAGTGGGCCCGTCACCGGGGAGCAGCAGGCGGCGCTCGCGGACCTGCTCGAGTCCCCGGCCGTGGCCCAGTACGTCAACGACTACCACTACGAGACGCGCGAGGAGGCGTACGAGCACTTCAAGGAGCAGTTCGCGAACTCGCCAATCGTGGACTCGGTGACGCCGGACCAGCTCCCCTCCTCCTTCCGGATCAACCTCAAGGACCCGGAGAAGTACCAGATCATCAGCGAGACGTTCTCGTCGCAGCCCGGGGTCGAGACCGTCGTCGACCAGCGCCAGCTGCTCGAACGGCTCTTCTCCGTGATGAACGGCGCGTCGCTCGTGGCGATCGTGATCGCGGGGATCATGATCGTGTGCGCGATCCTGCTCATCGCGACCACGATCCGGCTCTCGGCCTTCAGCCGCCGCCGGGAGACCGCGATCATGAGGCTCGTCGGCGCGTCGAAGATCATGATCCAGCTGCCTTTCGTGCTCGAGGGCGTGATCGCAGCAGCCGTGGGGGCCGTTCTCGCGTCGGCGACGCTCTGGGGCGTCTCCCAGTTCTTCCTGGGGGACGTTCTGGCGAAGCAGTATCCGGACACGGCGTTCATCTCGCCGTCCCAGACGCTCGTGCTTGCGCCGCTGCTCATCGCCCTGGGGATTTTGCTCGCTGGTGTATCCTCGATAGTGACCCTCCGTCGCTATCTCAAGGTCTAGCCAGGCAGGAGGGGAGGGGGGATCACATGAGCGCACGGAGGCGTGACGAACACGCAGCGGACCGACGGGCCCGCCGCCGCCGAATGGCAGGCACCGCGGCAGCACTCGCGCTCGTCGCTGCACTCTGCGCCTCCGGCCCGGCGGCGACGGCGGACGAGCTCGACGACCAGAAGGCACGGCTCGCGCAGCAGGCCCAGGACGTCCAGCACTCCCTCGAGTTCCTCGACGGCCGCATCGCGCAGGCCGCCGCGGACCTCGCGACCTACCAGGCACAGCTCCCCGGGGCGCAGCAGGCCCTCCTCGAGGCCCAGGACCGCGTGGCGGCTGCGACCGCCGAGGTCAACGCCCTCGCCGTCCGGGTCGACGCCGCCCAGCAGTCCAAGGCCAAGATCACGGCCCAGCTCGAGGCCGACCGCAGCAAGATGGACGAGACGAAGAAGCTCATCGGCCAGATCGCGAGCCAGGCCTACAAGACCGGCGGCGTCCCCTCGAACCTGAGCCTCATCTTCGGCTCGGCCGAGGGCGGGAGCCTCACCGGCTCGATCGACCTCGCCGACCAGGCCATGCGCAGCCAGAACACCGCGCTCGAGAAGCTGTCCCAGCAAAGCGCCGCGAACGTGAACGCCGAGGCGCGCCTCGCCGCCGTCGAGGAGGAGATCCGGGACCTCAAGGCCAAGGCTGACGAGGCCCTGCGCAAGGAGCAGGCAGCCCGCGACGAGGCAGCGGCCAGGAAGGCCGAGGTCGACAGGCTCATCGAGGAGACGGCCAGGCTCAACGCCGAGCTCGAGGCCGCCCGCCCGGCCATCCAGCGGCAGATATCCGACCTCAAGGCGCAGCAGGACCAGGTCGCCGCGCAGATCGTCGAGCGCGACCGGCGCCTGCGCGAGGCGTGGGAGGCCGAGCAGCGGCGCATCGCCGAGCAGCGAGCCGCCGAGGCCAGGGCCGCCGCGCTGGCCGCCGGGCAGGCTGCCGCCGCCGCGGAGGCCGCGGCGCAGGCCGCGCGCAACGCCGCGGTCCAAGTCGGCTCGCCGTCGGCCTTCGGGCTCATGAACCCGTTCCCCGGCGTCCCGATCACCTCCGGCTTCGGCTGGCGCGCCACCCCGCCCGGCTCCATCGACTTCTACGGCAGCGGCGGCTACATGCACACGGGCATCGACTTCGGTGCGGCCTGCGGCACGCCCGTCTATGCCCCGGCCGCGGGGACGATCACGACGGCGGGCTGGCTCAGCAACGGCGGCGGCAATTCGGTCATGATCTCCCACGGCGTCGTCCAGGGGAACTCGCTGACCACGGTCTTCTACCACAATTCCTCGGTGACGGTCAGGGTGGGCCAGTACGTGAGCCAGGGCCAGCTCATCGCCTACTCGGGCACGTCGGGCAACTCGACGGGCTGCCACTCGCACTTCGAGACGTGGCTCAATGGCTCGCCTGTCGACCCGATGGGCCTGCTGTAGACTGGATTGCCCCGCGCCGCACATCCGGCGCGCCCCCCGATGACGGATCCGGCGGCCCGCGCCGCTGACGAAGGACAAGGAGTCAGGCCGTGCCCAGAGAGAGTGGCCGGAAGGCTGTGGCCACCAACCGCAAGGCCCGGCACGACTACCACATCCTCGACACCTGGGAGGCTGGCCTCGTGCTCATGGGCACCGAGGTGAAATCCCTGCGCGAGGGGCACATCTCGCTCGGGGAGGGCTTCTGCCAGTTCACCAACGGCGAGCTCTGGCTTGAGGCCGTGAACATCCCCGAGTACTCGCAGGGCAGCTGGACGAACCACCCGTCCAAGCGGCGCCGCAAGCTCCTGCTGCATCGCGAGGAGCTGGCCAAGATCGAGCACAAGGTCAACGAGTCCGGGCTCACCGTCGTGCCCCTGCAGGTGTACTTCCACGACGGCCGCGCCAAGGTGGAGATCGCGCTCGCCCGAGGCAAGAAGGACTACGACAAGCGCCAGGCTTTGCGCGAGTCCCAGGACAAGCGCGAGGCCCTGCGCGAGATGCGGGAGCGCAACCGGCGCCGCTGACCTCCGACAGCGTCACGGGCACCGATGCGGGAAGGACGTTCCATGCCCAGAGCTGGCGCCATGGCGAGACTCGCCATCGCCGCGGGGGCCCTTGCCGTGCTGACCCTCGTGGCTATCGTCCTCCCGCGCCTCTGGGGGCCTCCCGCCCCTGCGGGCTCCCCGTCGGCGTCTCCCACCGAGCCCACGCCATCGGCGCGGACGACCGCGGCGGCGGCCACGCCGTCGTCCGCCGCCCCTGAAGGCCCGCCGCCGCCCCCGCCCAGCCGCGCGCAGTACGTCCTCGGCGGGCTGAGCCTCGAGCAGCGCGCGGGGCAGGTCATGATGGTCGGCTCGCCCGTCGCGGGGCCGGACGCCGTCACGCTCGATGCGCTCGGCCGCACGGGGATCGGCAACGTCTTCCTGCGCGGGCGCACGACGGCGGGCGCGGCGGCCGTCGCGGGCGCCGTCGCGGCCGTGCGCGCCCCGGCGACAGTGCCGATGCCCGCCGGCCCCGTGGCCCCCTTCGTCGCGACCGACCAGGAGGGCGGGCACGTGCAGATCATGCGTGGCCCGGGTTTCAGCAACATCCCCTCGGCCCGTACCCAGGGGACGATGGACCCGGCCGACCTCCGGGCCGCGGCGGCGGCGTGGGGCCGCGAACTCGCGGCAGTCGGCGTCAACGTCAACTTCGGCCCCGTGCTCGACACCGTGCCCTCGCCCGCGTTCGCGCCGTACAACGCACCCATCGGGCGCTGGGAGCGCGAGTACGGGTACACGCCGGAGGCGGTCTCGACGAGCGGGCTCGCGTTCGCCCAGGGCATGGCGGATGCCGGCGTCGCAGCGACCCCCAAGCACTTCCCCGGGCTCGGCCGGGCGACGGCCAACACCGACACGAGCGCGGACGTCGCGGATCCCGAGGCGACGCGCAGCGATCCGTATCTCGTCCCGTTCCGGGACGCCGTCCGCGCAGGTGCCTGGTGGGTCATGCTCTCGAATGCGCTCTATCCCGGCATCGATCCCGGCAGTCTCGCCGTCTTCTCCCCGACGGTCATCCAGGGCATGCTGCGCGGCGACCTGGGCTTCACCGGGGTTGTCGTGTCCGACGACGTGTGCGACGCGGTGCAGCTCTCGGCCGTCCCGCCCGAGCGGCGCGGCGCCGACTTCATCGCGGCGGGAGGGTCGATGGCGCTGTGCACCAATGCGGGCATGGCGCCGAGGCTCTGGCAGGGGATCGTGGATCGGGCCCGCGCGGACCCCGCGTTCGCGCAGGCGCTCGACGCCGCGGCGCTCGCCGTGCTCGAGGCGAAGGAGCGCGCTGGGCTGCTCCCTGGCTGAGGGCTCTCGGGGGCTCGGCGGTGCACGGGAATGCCATCGCCCGGGAATATCTGTGCGGACCGAGACGCTATACTGGATGTTCCGGCGGCCGAGAGGCTGGCCGGTCAGTGTCACAGCTGAGTCAGTTTGACAACTGAAAAGGGGATGATCGGTTTCGACGATGTAGGTCGCGACAGGTGAAGCGGGCCGAGGATGCAGAGTCATCTCGTCAACGCTCTCTGCAAACCAATAAGTGCCAACTCTAAGCGCACTGACTTCGCCCTCGCTGCCTAAGTAGCGAGCAAGTCCGTCAGCCCGGGATTGCTATCGTCCCGGATCCTGGCGTCGATTAGATAGCCACTGCTGGCAGTCCTCGTCATCGGGGCTGTCGGGACTCTTAGATGACTGGGCCCGGGTCAGCCACTGGCGTGCATGATGGCTGGGGCCGAGAAATCCCGACGCACGCTGCGCCCGGAGAATCCCTGGCAAAGCCGCATCGGACGGGGGTTCAATTCCCCCCATCTCCACTGTGAACACAGGAACGCCCCCGGTCTTCGGACCGGGGGCGTTCCTGCGTCCGCGATGCTGTGGCGGCCCTCGGCTGGCTAGCGCCCGAGCGTGCAGCCGGGGTGGCTGTGCTCGCTGTGGACCCACAGCGAGTCGGCGACCTCGTCGGCAACGTCGAAATCGCGCTCCTCGCCGCCCTGCCGGATCCGCACGACGAGCGGCCCGCCGAAGGGCTTGCGGCGCACGATCTGCACGTCGGCGTCGAGCACGATGTGCTCGGTCGCGAGGTAGCGCAGGAGATCTGGGTTGTCGTCGCTGATGCGTGTGATCCTGCCCTCGTGGCCGGGGTCCAAGTCGCTGAGCCGGTGCGCGTCGGGGCGGCTGACCTGGCCCGACGCGCTGGGGATCGGGTCCCCGTGCGGATCCCGGTCGGGATGCCCCAGCTTGGCCGCGAGCCGCGAGACGAAGAGGTCCGAGACCGCGTGCTCGAGCTGCTCGGCCTCGTCGTGGACCTCGTCCCACCGGTAGCCGAGCTCGTTGACGAGGAACGTCTCGAGGAGCCGGTGGCGGCGCACCATGGTCAGGGCGAGGTCCCGGCCGGCGTCCGTGAGCCGCACGGCCCCGTAGGGGCGGTGGTCGACGAGGCCCTGGTCCTTGAGCTTGCGGACCATCTCGGAGACGGATGAGTTCGCGACGCCGAGGCGCGCCGCGAGCTGTGAGGACGTGATGGGCTTGTCCTGCCACTCCGTGAAGGAGTAGATGACCTTCACGTAGTCCTCGATCGAGGATGAGGGGGCGCTCTTCACGACACCAGCCTACCCAAGCGCCCGGGGCACGGCCCGCCAGGCCTGCGTCAAGTAGGGGAGGGCGAGGGCCTCGCCGGGCATGTGGCCGAGGTGCTCGAGGAGGTACCACGCCAGGTTGTCTTCGACCGTGGCGCGGTGCCGGGCCGAGGCCCTGAGGTAGTAGCTGCGGGACTTGGCGAGCTCGACGATCCCCTCCGGCGTGATGGCGTCCTCCCAGCGGAAGAGCGCCGACTCCCAGCCGGCGAGCTCGGGGCCCGACGGCGGGTGGTAGTCGGGCTTGTGGACGTCGCCCGCGTGCATGATGCGAGAGAGCCGGTGCACCCAGGCCACGGTCGTGTCCAGCTGGTTCCACACGAGCCCCGCCCGCCCTCCCGGGCGCAGGAGACGCGTGGCCTCCCTGGTCGCGGCCCGGGTGTCGAACCAGTGCCAGGCCTGGGCCGCGACCACGAGGTCGGCGCTCGCATCGGGAAGGCCCGTCGATTCGGCTGGGGCCACGACGCACCGAGCGCCGGGATGGAGCCGCTCGAGTTGGGCGAGCATGTCCGCGCTCGGATCGACGGCAGTGACCTCGAGCCCGCGGGCGATCAGGAGGGCGGTGAACTTGCCGGTGCCGGCGCCGAGGTCGACGGCGGTGCGGGCGCCCGCGGGGATGAGCCAGTCCGCCGCGTCCTCGGGGTAGCCCGGCCTGACGCGCTCGTAATGCTCACCGCCGGCCTCGAAGGCCGCGGCGAGCTCGCGCCGTCGTGTCGCGCCGAGCTTCGGCCCGCCCCGTCCCATCGTTCCTCCTGACGTCCCCCAGCAATCTACCCCAGCACGCTGGGACCGGGCCGGGAGCGGCGCGGGTGCGGAGCCTACGTCAGTCGGTGCTGCAGGGCGCCGCGCCCGCGGTGCCCGGGGTGTTGGGCGCCCAGTCGGGGAAGACGCGGGTGTCGCGGGCAGGGACCCAGCGGCCCGCGTCCACGACGTAGTCGAGCCCGAGGCCCTTCTCGACGAGCTGGCGGACGCCCCCGACGAGCCGCTCGACGTCCTCGAGCCGCGAGCCGACGCCGAAGCTGGCTCGGAGCGAGCCCGAGGCGAGGCCCAGGCGGCGCAGGACGGGGTGGGCGCAGAACCGGCCGTCCCGCACGCCCACGCCGTGCTCGGCCGAGAGGTACGCGGCCGTGAGGCCGGAATCGTGCCCCGCGACGGAGAAGTTGACGACGCCGATGGCTCCGCCGGCGGAGGGTTCAGACGAGGCGTCGGCCTCCGAGTCGGCGAAGAGCCGGTGCACGGTCACGCCGTCGATGTCGGACAGCCCGTCGATGAGCGCGGCCCGCAGCTGCTGCTCGTGACGGTGCCAGAGGCCCTCGTCGAGGCCGCCGAGGACCTGGGCAGCGCGCGCGAGCGTCGCCGCGCCGAGCACGTTCGGGGAGCCGCCCTCGTGCCGGGCCGGGCCCTCGGCCCACGTGACGGCGTCGAGCCGGACCTCGCGCACGGCCCCGCCGCCGGCGAGGTGAGGCCGGCCGGCGTCGAGCCAGTCGGGCCGGCCGAGGAGCACGCCGCTGCCGAACGGCGCATAGAGCTTGTGGCCCGAGAACGCGAGGTAGTCGATGCCGGTTCCGGCGACGTCGATGCGGCGGTGCGGGGCGAGCTGCGCGGCGTCGACGGCGATGCGTGCGCCGTGCTCGTGGGCGAGCTCGGCGAGCGTCGCGAGCGGCAGGACCTCGCCGGTGACGTTCGAGGCGCCCGTGACGGCGAGGAGGCTCACGCCCCCGTCGGAGAGCTGGAGCCGGACGAGCTCGAGGGTCTCGGCGATCGTGCCGGCAGCGATGACGCTGCGGTGCGGCCGCGCCTGCCACGGGAGGAGGTTCGCGTGGTGCTCGACGTCGAGGTACAGGACGTCGCCGCGCGCGGGGAGGCAACCCGCGAGGAGGTTGAGCGACTCGGTCGTGTTGCGCGTGAAGATGACGGCGTCGTCGTCGCGGCCGCCGACGAAGCTCCGCACGATCGCGCGGGCGTTCTCATACACGCTCGTGCTGATCTGGGACGCGTACCCGGCGCCGCGGTGCACGCTCGCGTAGTAGGGGAGGACCTCGTTCAGGTGGGAGGCAACGTCCGCGAGGGCCGGGGCCGACGCCGCGTAGTCGAGGTTTGCGTACCGGACCTCGCCGCCACCGACGAGCGGCGCGCGGAGTTCGGAGCCGACGACCTCGGCGAGCGGGGCGAGGGCATCGGGGTAGGCATCGCGGGACAGGACAGGGGCGTGGGAGAGGGCAGTGCTCACGGGGCATACCTCGCATGAGTGAGGGACCGCAGGGTCCGCGCTTGCCGCATCCGCTCCGGACCGGCCTGGTCGTCACCCGGGGCACCCCACCGCGGTTGGAGGGTTGCCGGCCAGCAAACCGGGGTTTCGCGCTGGCACTCGTGACCTGTCCACGACAGTAGGGCACGGGCGCGCCCCCGCGCACCCGCGCCGCCTGTGTGACGCGATTGTGACGCGAGTGCGTCACACAGCCGCCGCGTCAGAGCAGGTCGTCGTACCCGGGGTTGAGGCGGCTCAGCGCCTCGGAGTGCAGGATGCCGTTGGTCGCGAGGGCGTTGCCGCCCCACGGGCCCTCCTTGCCCTCGAGCGACGTGAACCGGCCGCCGGCCTCGGTGACGATCGGCACGAGCGCTGCCATGTCGTAGAGCGCGAGCTCGGGCTCCGTTGCGATGTCCACGGCACCCTCGGCGACGAGGCAGTACGACCAGAAGTCGCCGTAGGCGCGCGTCCGCCACACGTCCTCGGTGAGCCCGAGGAAGTCGTCGAGGTTCCCGCGCTCCTTCCAGCCCGAGAGGCTCGAGTACGAGAGCGAGGCATCGCCGAGCTTGGCGACGTTGCTCACGCGCAGCCGGGTCGCGGAGGCGAGCGAGCGGCCCGTGTACGCGCCCGCGCCCCTCGCCGCCCACCACCTCCGGCCGAGGGCGGGGGCGCTCACGACGCCGACGACGATCTCGTCCCCGTCGGCGAGGGCGATGAGCGTGGCCCACACGGGCACCCCCCGCACGAAGTTCTTCGTGCCGTCGATCGGGTCGATGATCCAGCGCCGGGACCCGTGGCCCGTCGTGCCGAACTCCTCGCCGACGACGGCGTCGCGCGGGCGGGAGCGCGAGAGCTGGCCACGGATGGCCTCCTCGGCGGCGCGGTCCGCGTCCGTGACGGGCGTGAGGTCGGGCTTCGTCTCGACCTTGAGGTCGAGGGCCTTGAACCGCTCCATCGTCTGGGCGTCGACGGAGTCCGCCAGCACGTGGGCCAGGCGGAGGTCGTCGTTGTAGGTCTCGGGCTCGTGGTTCATGGACCCCACGCTATCGCCTCGGCGCGCCTCGCGGCCGCAGGCGCGAAGGGGCGGTTAGGCTCCGAGCTCCTTGGATTCCTGCGCCTCCTCGCGGGGATCCGCGCCGAGCAGGCGGCGCAGGGACGCGAGGCGGGCGGGGCCGGCGTCGCCCGCGTGCCCCTCGGCGACCCACGCGTCGAGGCCGCAGCCCACGGCTGCGGCATCGTGCCGGCAGCCCCGCTCGCAGGCCTCGGTCCCCGGCTCGAGGTCGCCGAACGCATGCAGGATGCGGTCCGGGTCCACGTGCGCGAGCCCGAACGAGCGGATGCCGGGGGTGTCGATGATCCAGCTGCCCGGCGCGGCGTCCTCGAGCCGCAGCGCGAGGGCGGACGACGACGTGTGGCGCCCGCGCCCGGTCACGGCGTTGACGCCGCCGGTCGCCCGGTCGGCGCCCGTGAGCGCGTTGACCATGGTCGACTTGCCCACGCCCGAGTGGCCGAGCAGCACCGTGACGCGCCCCTCGAGCTCGGCGCGCAGGGCGCGGACGGCGTCCTCGTCGAGCCGGGCCGAGGAGCCGTCCGCGCCGCGGGCATCGATGCCCTGTGCCTCGACGCCGCGCGCCTCCCGGGCGTGCTCGCCGCCAGCCACATCGCCGCCGTCCTCGGGCTCCTCCGGCCCTGCCGCTGTCCGGCTCACGACGACGGCGAGCGGCAGCTGCTCGTAGGTCGCCAGGAGCGGGGCCGGGTCTCGCAGGTCCGCCTTGGTCACGAGCAGAAGCGGCTCGATGCCGGCGTCGTAGGCGGCGACGAGCGCCCGGTCGATGAAGCCCGTGCGCGGCTCGGGGTTCGCGGCCGCGACGACGATCACGAGCTGGTCGGCGTTGGCGACGACGACGCGCTCGACCGGGTCCGTGTCGTCGGCGCTGCGCCGCAGCAGTGTGCGGCGCTCCTCGACGCGCACGAGCCGCGCGAGGGTGTCCGGCCGCCCGGACACGTCCCCGACGAGGGCCACGAAGTCCCCGGGGACGACGGGGGTGCGGCGCAGCTCGCGGGCGCGGGCCGCGATGACGATCCTCTCCTGGGGGGTGTCCTCGGCGACCACGGCCGTGTACCGGCCGCGGTCCACGGTCACGATCCGGCCGACGACCGCGTCCTCGTGGCTCGGCCGGTCCTTCGTGCGGGGGCGGCTGCCGCGCTTGTTCGGCCGGACGCGGACGTCGCTCTCGTCCCACTCCCGGGGCATGTCAGGCGCCGGCTCCCTGCGTGCTCGGAGCGACCTGGGCCAGCATGCGCGCCCACATCTGCGGGAACTCGGGCATGGTCTTGGACGTCGTGGCGATGTCCTCGACCTCGACGCCCTCGACCGCGAGGCCCCAGATCGCCCCCGCCGTGGCCATGCGGTGGTCCGCGTAGGAGCGCACGACGGCGCCGTGCAGCGGGGCGGGGCGGATCACGAGCCCGTCCTCGGTCTCCTCGGCGTCGCCGCCGAGGCGCGTGATCTCGTTCACGAGCGCGGCCAGCCGGTCCGTCTCGTGGCCGCGCAGGTGGGCGATGCCCGTGAGCCGCGAGGGCGTGTCGGCGAGGGCGCACAGGGCCGCGACGGTCGGGGCGAGCTCGCTCGTGTCCGCGAGATCCGCGCCGGTGATGCGCTCGCCCCCGCGCACAGTGAGGGTCCCGCCGTCGAGCGTCACGTCGGCGCCGAGCTTCGGCAGGATGGTGCGCCACGCATCGCCGACCTGGGTCGTGCCGGCGGGCCAGTTGGGCACGCGGACGGTGCCGCGGGTCGCGAGGGCTGCCGCGAGGAAGGGGCCCGCGTTGGAGAGGTCCTGCTCGATGCGCACGTCGAAGGCGCGGATCGGGCCCGGGGCGACGACCCAGTGGTTCGGCACGGAGTCGTCGACCTCGACGCCGAGCTCGCGCAGGACCGAGACGGTCATGGCGATGTGGTCGAGGCTGGGCACCGGCCGGCCCACGTGCTCGAGGTGCAGGCCCTGCTCGAAGCGGGCGCCGGCGAGGAGGAGCGCCGAGACGAACTGGCTCGAGCCGGAGGCGTCGAGCACGACGTGCCCGCCGGGCACCGAGCCCGTGCCGTGGAGCGTGAAGGGGAGCGAGGACGGCCGGCTGCCGTCGGGGGAGGCGAGCCCGATCCCGAGGGCCTCGAGCGCGTCGATGACGGGGCCCATGGGGCGCACTCGGGCGTGCGGGTCGCCGTCGAACGCGACGCTCCCGCGGTAGAGCGCGGCGATCGGCGGCACGAAGCGCATGACGGTGCCCGCGAGTCCGCAGTCGACCTGTGCCGTGCCTGCGGCCTCCCCGGCTGGCAGGGGGGTGACCTCGAGGTCGGGGCCGAAGTCGCCGTCGCCCGGGACTTCCGTCACGGTCGCGCCGAGGGCGCGCAGGGCACCCACCATGAGGGCCGAGTCCCGCGAGTGCAGGGGCGCGCGCAGGCGGCATGGGCCGTCGGCGAGGGCCGCGAGGATGAGGTAGCGGTTGGTGAGCGACTTGGAGCCCGGCACCGTGACGGTCGCGTCGACGGGGCGCGTAGCGAAGGGCGCCGGCCAGGATGCCGTCACGGGAGCACGCCCGCCGCGGTGTCCACGGCCTCGCGGGCGGCGGAACGGACTGCCCGCTCGGCGCGGCGTCCCGCCTTCTCCGCTGCGTGGAGCTGGCGCCGGCCGGCCTTCGCCGTGTCCGCCGCGAGGTGCTGCGCGCGCCACACGAGCGAGGGACGGCCCGCGGTGTCGACGGCGGCGAGCAGGACGCCCCCGCCGAGGGAGAGGTTCTTGAGCAGGCCAGCGCGCCGCGCGGCGCGGCCCTCGGGGGAGCTGATGTCCGCCGTGCGCCACTCGACGAAGGCGTTGAGGGCGCTCGTGACCGCGAGGACCGTCGCCGAGAGCCGCGGTGCCTTGCCGAGCGCGTACAGCACGCCGGCACCGAACTGCGCCGCGCCGAGCGTGCGTGCGAGGACGCGCTCGTCGACGCGGATGGGCAGCGCGTCCGCGGCGCGCCGGAGCACGGGGGAAAGCTGTTCCGCTGTGTCGTCCGCGTTCTTCAGCTTGTCCGCCCCGGCCACGATGAACGACGAGGCGAGGAGCGGGCGGGCGATGAATCGGACTGCGGTCATGAGGCCTCCTGGAGGTTCTGCGGGCGTGCTCCGACGGTCCCCAGTCTCGCACCTTTGGGGAATATTTTCCTGCGAGCGCGGCGTTGTGCCGGGCAGAGAAAGCCCGCAGACCAGGAGGGAGGCCGAGTGCTGGTCCTCGACCGTGCCACCCTGGCCCCGACAGTAGACTGGTCGGCAATGACCAGTGCCCAGCCCCGCGAGCCCGAGACCGACCTGGACGATCCAATCGTCGCGGACGACATCGCGCGCGCCGGTGACCCGCGCGCCTCGGACGACGGCGCCGCAGCGGGTGGGCCTGGGGAGACGGCCGACGAGCGCCGCGCCCGCTTCGAGCGGGATGCGATGCAGTACGTCGACCAGCTGTACTCCGCGGCGATGCGCATGGCCCGCAACCCGGCCGACGCCGAGGACCTGGTCCAGGAGGCCTACGCGAAGGCGTTCGCGGCCTTCCACCAGTACCGCCCGGGGACGAATCTCAAGGCGTGGCTCTACCGGATCCTGACGAACACGTACATCAACCTGTACCGCAAGCGGCAGCGCGAGCCGCAGCAGGCCGGGACGGACACGGTCGAGGACTGGCAGCTGGCCCGCGCCGAATCGCACACGTCAACCGGCCTGCGCTCCGCCGAGGCGGAGGCGCTCGACCGCCTCCCGGACTCCGACGTCAAGGAGGCCCTCGCCTCGATCCCCGAGGAGTTCCGCCTCGCCGTCTACTTCGCCGACGTGGAGGGGTTCGCGTACAAGGAGATCTCCGAGATCATGAGCACACCCATCGGCACGGTCATGAGCCGGCTGCACCGCGGGCGGAAGATGCTCCGCGACCGGCTCGCCGACTACGCCGCAGAGCGCGGGTTCGCGGGCGCCCGCGCCGTCGCAGCGCAGAACAGTGCGCCGAACGCAACGCAGCACACAGCGCAGACCACGGCCCAGGAGAAGGAACGATGAACGACTGCCAGGGACTGGGCGACTGCGACGACAGCCGCCTCCAGCGGCTCTACGAGTACCTCGACGGTGCGCTCCCGGCCCATGACGTGGCCGAGATCCGCGCGCACCTCGAGACATGCTCCGAGTGCCTCGAGGAGCACAACCTCGAGTGCATGATCCGCTCCGCCATGAAGCGCAGCTGCCACGAGCAGGCGCCGGACAAGCTCAAGGTCTCCATCCTGGACAAGATCCACGCGCTGCGCGCCGAGGCGTGATGCCCGGCGCCCGCCGGACGTGACGGCCGCAGACACAGCAGGAGGCCCCTGACCAGACGGTCCGGGGCCTCCTGCATGCTCGGCGCGCGCTCAGGTGTTGGGGCGCTTGCCGTGGTTCGCGCCGCCGCGCTTGCGGTCACGGCGCTTGCGTGCACGCTTGCTCATAGCTGGCCTCCTTCGACGTAGTTGGACTTCCTGGCCGAGAAGGCCGCCCCCCAGTCTCCCACACGCGTCGGGCAGAGCCTAAACGCCCCGGCGCTGTCGCACGGGGCGCGGTAGGGGCACCTCAGCGGAGGGAGTTACGGATCGCGATGCGGGCCTGGCCGAGGACCGTGCGCAGCGTCTCGAGGGTCACCTCGCTGAGCGGGCGGGTCGCGGTGTGGGTGCGCAGCTCGACCCGGATGTCGTCCCGGAAGGCCTGGACGAGCATCTCCGCCTCGGCAAGCCGCCCGACGCCTTCTGCCCCCGCGGCCGCCCTCCTCGCCGTGTGCCGCGCGGTCTCGGCCGTCGCGGCGAGGTCCGCGCGGAGCCCGCGCATGGTGGCCTTGAGCTCGGTGCGCAGGGAGTCGGCGAGCCGGTGCACAGAGGCCGCGATGTCCTCCTCGACGTCGGCGAGGTCCCCCCGGCGCGCGTCGAGCTCGGCCAGGCCCGCCTCCGTGACCGAGTACAGCGTGCGGCGCCCCTCCGCCCGGGTCAGGACGAGGCCCTCCTCCTCGAGCTTGGACAGGCGAGGGTAGACCGTTCCGGGGCTGGGGGAGTAGGCCCCGCCGAAGCGGTCGCTCAGGGCCCGGATGAGCTCGTAGCCGTGCTTGGGCCCCTCCTCGAGCAGTGCGAGCAGGTACAGCCGCAGGGCCCCGTGGGCGAAGACGGGAGGGGCCATCAGCCCATCGCCCCCTCGGGCGCCGCCGGCGCCGTCGGGTCCTCGAGCCTGTGCACGACCGAGATGTTGCCCGAGACCGTATTGGCCCGCATCAGCATGAGCTTGGCGTCGGGGCCCAGGATCGCGGTGAGCTTGCCGCCCGTGGGGCTGAAGCGCTGGTCGTCGACGACGATCCTCCCCGAGGCCGTGTTCGCCGAGAGGTCCACGCCGACGTCGTGGGGCAGGCGGATGGTCAGGTCGCCGCTGACGGTGTTGGCCCCGAGATCCTCGCAGAAGCCCGAGGAGTCGAAGGCGAGATCGCCCGAGACGGAGTTCGCGCGGACGTGGCGGAGGTCCCCTGACGCCGTGACCTCGCCCGAGACGGTCCTGGACGTGAGCACGCCCTCATGGCCCCGCGCGATGACCTCCCCCGACACGGTGCTGATATGGAGCTGGCCCGACGTGCCGTCCGCCATGATCGACCCCGAGACGGTGTTGAGACGCGTGAGCGGGCGCGCCCCGGAGACGAGCCCGTCCGCGCTCACCGTCCCCATCTCGACGGCGGTCCCGGCGGGGACGGAGATGCTCACGACGGCGTGGTTCTCGCTCGTCCCGGCCACGGTGCCCATGAGGTTCTTGAACCAGCCCTGGGCGCCGTGGCGCTGATGGCGGACCTCGAGCCTCCCGCCCTCGAGGCTCACGCTGATCGGGTCCCCGCTGACCTCGGTGACCTCGATCCGGGCCGCCGTGCCGGAAGCGTCGGCGGCGTCCTCCTGGACGAGGACATCGAGGCGGCCGGCGACGATCCCCGCCTTGAGCGAGGAGACCCCCTCGAGGTCGATGGTCTGGGGCCCGGTGACGGACCAGCTCTCCGCGGACATTTTCCCTCCTGGTGCAGAACCCGGTGCTGACGCCAAACGCGATATATCGCATCTGGCTATCTCACGATATATCGCGTTTTCGGGCGGGGCAAGACCCGGCGGAGCCGGGCCGGGGCCCCATGTCCGGGCGCCTACTGCGGCTGGGGCAGCCGGAGCCAGGGGAACCAGCCCCGGTGGAGGACCAGCCACGCGATGAGCCCGTAGCCCGCCTGGCCCGGGGCGCCGGCATTCGCCGCGAGGTCGCCGCGCCACTGCTCGTGGTTCAGCAGCGGGGAGAACGTGTCGACGTAGTAGTGGTTGCGGCGCGTCGTGACGTCGGCGAAGGCCGTGTTGAGCTCCGCGAGCCGCCGGTTCTGCACCGGGTCGAGCGTGGGCGGCGGGCCGACGACGAAGACCTCGGTGCTGTTCTGCTGGGCCGAGTCGAGGATGTTCGCGACGTTGAGCCTGCTGCGGGCGGGCGTGATGCCGAACGCGATGTCGCGGCCGGAGAGGCCGATCACGAGCCTGTTCTCGAAGCCGTCGCCGAACCGGCGCAGGGCCTCGTCCTCCCAGCGGGCCGCGAGCCCTTCCGTGCCTTCCTCCGGGGCCGCGAGCACGTAGCTCTCGAGGGTCAGTTCTTCGCGCGGCGTGCGGGCCAGGACCCTGCCGATCCATCCGAGGGCCCGTGGATCACCGTTGCCCGCCAGCAGCTCGTCGCCGATCGCCGCGAGGCGAAGCTTCCTCTCGTGCGCCATCCACAATCCCCTCGTCATGGGCTACCGGCCCTGCTCTCGGCTTCCGAGTCTAGCGAAGGAAGGAGTCGCCGCTGCGCCGCCGTGCGCGCACGCCCGCACGGACGACGGCGGCCGGTTCCCTCGGAGTCGAGGGGACCGGCCGCCGTCGTGGATCAACCTGACGCTACGCGCGGTCGAAGGCGTCGCGGAGGAGGATCTCCTGCTCCGCCGTGTGCCGCTTCATCGAGCCCGCGCTCGTGGACGCCGACGCCGGGCGCGAGGCGACGCGGATCCGCTTGTCGAGGGCCGGGGCCAGGCTCACGGCCATGTACGGCCACGGGCCCTGGTTCGCGGGCTCGTCCTGGGCCCAGACGACCTTGGCGTTCGGGTACTTCGCGAGCTCGGCCTCGATCTCCGCCTGGGGCAGCGGGTACAGCTGCTCGACGCGGATGATCGCGGTCTTCGTGTCCTTCGCCTTGGCACGCGACGTGAGCAGGTCGTAGTACAGGCGCCCCGAGACGAGGATCACCTGCTCGACGGCCGCGCCGTCGAGCTGCTCGTGCTCGCCGATGACCGGCCGGAACGAGTCCGTGGTGAAGTCCTCGACCGAGGAGGCCGCACCCTTGAGGCGCAGGAGCTGCTTCGGCGTGAACACGACGAGCGGCTTGCGCGGGCGGCTGTACGCCTGGCGGCGCAGCAGGTGGAAGTGCGACGCCGGCGTGCTCGGCTGCGCGACGACCATGTTGTCCTCCGCGCACAGCTGCAGGAAGCGCTCGATCCTCGCGGACGAGTGGTCCGGGCCCTGGCCCTCGTAGCCGTGCGGCAGGAGCATGACGAGCGAGGAGCGCTGGCCCCACTTCTGCTCAGCCGAGGAGATGAACTCGTCGATGACGGTCTGGGCGCCGTTGACGAAGTCGCCGAACTGGGCCTCCCACAGCACGAGCGCGTCCGGGCGCTCGACGGAGTAGCCGTACTCGAAGCCGAGGGCGGCGTACTCGGAGAGCGACGAGTCGTAGATCGAGAGCTTCGCCTGATCCTCGGAGAGGTTCGCCAGCGGAGTCCACTCGGCGCCCGTCGTGCGGTCGTGGAAGACGGCGTGGCGCTGGACGAATGTGCCGCGGCGCGAGTCCTGGCCCGCAAGGCGGACGGGGACGCCCTCGGTGATGAGGGAGCCGAACGCAGCGACTTCGCCGAAGCCCCAGTCAATGCCGCCCTCGCGGGACATCTGCTCGCGCCGCTCGAGGAGCTGCTTGAGCTTGGCGTGGACCGTGAAGTCCTCGGGCACTTGGACGTGCGCCTGGCCGATGCGGGCGAGCAGCTCGGGGCTGATCGACGTCGAGCGCGGCGTGCGGACGGCGTCGTCGTCCTGCTGCTGGGCGATCGGGCGCTCGAGGTCCGCGACGGCCCGGGCGTCCGCCGTGACCACCGGGATCGGCGACGTCTGCGCGGCATGCGTCTCCGCGAAGACGCGCTCGAGGCGCTCCTGGTAGTCGCGGAGGAGCTGCTCGGCCTCGTCCTGCGTGATGTCGCCACGGCCGATGAGGCTCTCGGTGTAGAGCTTGCGCACCGAGCGCTTGGCCTCGATGAGGTTGTACATGAGCGGCTGCGTCATCGACGGGTCGTCGCCCTCGTTGTGGCCGCGGCGGCGGTAGCACACGAGGTCGATGACGACGTCCTTGTGGAACCGGTCGCGGAAGCGGTACGCGAGCTGCGCGACGCGGGCGACAGCCTCGGGGTCGTCGCCGTTGACGTGGAAGACGGGCGCCTGGACCATCTTGGCCACGTCCGTCGAGTACACCGACGAGCGCGACGCGGACGGCGAGGTCGTGAAGCCGACCTGGTTGTTCACGATGATGTGGATCGTGCCACCGGTGCGGTAGCCGCGCAGCTGCGAGAGGTTGAGCGTCTCCGCGACGACGCCCTGGCCCGCGAAGGCCGCGTCGCCATGGACCAGGATCGGCAGAACGGGGAAGGCCTCGCCCTGGTCGAGTCGGTCCTGCTTCGCGCGGACGATGCCCTCGAGCACGGAGTCGACGGCCTCGAGGTGCGAGGGGTTCGCAGCGAGGTAGACCTTGGTCTGCTTGCCGTTCTCGGCCGTGAAGGTGCCCTCGGTGCCGAGGTGGTACTTGACGTCGCCCGAGCCCTGGACGCTGCGCGGGTCCTGGGTGCCCTCGAACTCGCGGAAGACCTGCGCGTAGGTCTTGCCGGCGATGTTCGTGAGGACGTTGAGGCGGCCGCGGTGCGCCATGCCGATCGCGACCTCGTCGAGGCCGTCCTCGGCCGCCTCGGAGAGCACCGCGTCGAGCAGCGGGATGAGCGACTCGCCGCCCTCGAGGGAGAAGCGCTTCTGGCCGACGAACTTGGTCTGCAGGAACGTCTCGAAGGCCTCCGCCGCGTTGAGGCGCGACACGATGCGCAGCTGCTCCTCGCGGCTGGGCTTCCTGTAGGGGTGCTCGATCTCGTCCTGGAACCACTGGCGCTCGGCCGGCTCCTGGAGGTGCATGTACTCCGTGCCGGTCGTGCGGCAGTACGCGTCGCGGAGCACGCCGAGGATGTCGCGGAACTTCATCTTCGGCCGGCCGCCGAAGCCGCCCGTGGGCCACTCGCGGTCGAGGTCCCACAGGGTCAGGCCGTAGGTGAGCACGTCGAGGTCGGGGTGCTTGCGCTGGACGTACTCGAGCGGGTTGGTGTCCGCCATGAGGTGCCCGCGCACGCGGAACGCGTGGATGAGCTGCTGGATCCGGGCCACCTTGTTGATGGCGTCCTCGGGGTTGACCTGGAGGTCGGGGCTCCAGCGCACCGGCTCGTACGGGATGCGCAGGGACTCGAAGATCTCGTCGTAGAAGCCCTGATCGCCGAGGAGCAGCTGGTGCACGATCCGGAGGAACTCGCCCGAGCCGGCGCCCTGGATGACGCGGTGGTCGTAGGTCGAGGTCAGGGTGATGACCTTGCCGACGGCGTTCTGCGCGAGGATCTTCTCCGAGGAGCCCTGGAACTCGGCCGGGTACTCGAGGGCGCCGACGCCCACGATCGCGGCCTGGCCCTTGGACAGGCGCGGCACGGAGTGAACGGTGCCGATGCCGCCGGGGTTCGTCAGCGAGACCGTCGTGCCCGCGTAGTCGTCCGCCGTGAGCTTGCCGTTGCGGGCGCGCTTGATGAGGTCCTCGTACGTGTGCCAGAAGTCCGAGAAGTTCATCGTCTCGGCCTTCTTGACGTTCGGCACGACGAGCAGGCGCGTGCCGTCGTCCTTCGGCAGGTCGATCGCGATGCCGAAGTTCACGTGTGCGTGCTGGATCGCGACCGGCTTGCCGTCGACCTCGTCGTAGGAGACGTTCATCGAGGGCATGAGCTTGAGCGCCCGGATCACGGCGAAGCCGATGAGGTGCGTGAAGGAGACCTTGCCGCCGCGCACGCGCGTGAGGTGGTTGTTGATCACGACGCGGTTGTCCATGAGCAGCTTCGCCGGGACGGCGCGCACCGTGGTCGCGGTCGGGACCTCGAGGCTCGTGACCATGTTGGTCGCGATGGCCTTCGCCGGCCCGCGCAGCGGGGAGACGATGTCTTCCTCGATCGTCTCGTCCTTGGCCGTCTTCGGCAGCTGGGCGGGGATGAGGCCTGTCGACGAGGGCTTGGCGCCGTCGCGGACGACGGCGGCCGCGCCCTTCTTCGGCGCGCCCGCCGGAGCGGCAGCCGGCTGGGCCGCGGGAGCGGGCTGCGCCGGGGCGGGAGCGGGCTGCGCCGGGGCGGCCTGCGCGGCGGGGGCCGCGGGGGCAGGAGCGGCGGGGGCCGCGGGGGCGGGAGCGGCGGGGCCCGCGGAGCCCTGGGCCTGGGGCGTGGCCGGTCGCGTGGCCTCCTGCGTGGTCACGTCCACGGCTGGCGCCTTCCCCGAGCCATTGGACGTGTGGCCGCTGTCCGAGTCGAAGGACTCGAACAGCGGCCACCACTTGGAGTCCACGGAGTTCTTGTTCTGCTGGTACTGCTCGTAGAGCTCGTCCACAAGCCACTCATTGCCGCCGAATTCCTCGGGCAGGCGGTGGGTTGGCAGTTCTGGCACTGGAGATACGCCTCTTCCATCGATACGTTGGCCCGCCGTCCGCGGCTCCGCGCCTGGCGCCCGGGCGCATGGCCGCTAGGGCCCACGCGCTGTCGTCCAGAGGCTGGCCGGATCCGCCGACCGCCGTGGCCCCCATCAAGGGGCACACGCTCCTGAATAGTGTAGTGACCCGACGTGCTAATGGGGCAATCTGAGTCCGGTATCACAGTCGGCTGCGCGGTGCGGTGGCGCGCTGGCGCAGTGCCCCCCGTCTCGCTGGCGCGGACGCCGCGCTGATACGCTGGAACCACTATGGACGGCACCTCTAGATGCCGGCCCGGACGTGGGCGCATTGGGCGCGCCCGCGGCCGTCGCGCCGGCAGACACCGTGTATTTGCCCCCTCCGACTCGCGCGGCCGAACCCCCGCCACGGACCTCAGGCCAGGTGCCTGAGCGTGGAATGGATTCTGCTGGCCGCCGGCCTGGCCCTCATCCTCGGCACCGGGTTCTTCGTCGCGGTCGAGTTCTCGCTCGTCGCGCTCGACCAGGCGACCGTCCAGCGCAGCATCGACGCCGGCGAGCCCGGCGCCGAGGCGCTCCTGCGCTGCCTCAAGACCCTCTCGACCCAGCTCTCGAGCTGCCAGCTGGGCATCACCCTCACGACACTCCTGACGGGCTACGTCATGGAGCCGTCCGTCGGGAGCCTCCTCGAGACTCCGCTCGCCGCGCTCGGCGTCCCGGCCGCCCCTGCCGTGTCGCTCACCGTCGCGATGGCTCTGGCCACGCTCCTGTCGATGCTCATCGGCGAGCTCGTGCCGAAGAACCTCGCGATCGCGCGGGCGCTCGGGATAGGGCGCGCCGTCGCCCCCGCCCAGCTCGTGTTCACGGCCGTCTTCAAGCCCGCGATCATCGTCCTCAACGGCTTCTCCAACCGCGTCCTGCACTCGATGGGGATCGAGGCCAAGGAAGAGATCTCGGGCGCGCGCTCGCCCGCCGAGCTCGCGTCCCTCGTCCGGCGCTCGGCCGAGCTCGGCACCCTCGATGAGGGCACCGCGCGCTTCGTCGCCCGCACGCTGAGCTTCTCCGAGCGCACGGCGGCCGACGTCATGACCCCGCGCATGCGCGTGACGACGGTCGAGGCGACCGAGCCCGTCGACGCCGTCGTGGACGCCGCCCGCCGCACGGGCCATTCGCGCTTCCCGGTCATCGGCGACTCGCCGGACGACATCCGCGGCGTCGTGCACGTCAAGAAGGCCGTGGCCGTCCCGCGCAAGCGGCGCGGCAAGGTCGAGTCGGGGGCCATCATGGCCGACGTCCTGCGCGTGCCCGAGACGATCCATCTCGACGCGCTCATCTCGCAGCTGCGCGACGGCAACCTCCAGCTCGCCGTCGTGCTCGACGAGTACGGCGGCACGGCGGGGATCGTGACCCTCGAGGACCTCGTCGAGGAGATCGTCGGAGAGGTCTCCGACGAGCACGACCGGCTCGCGCCCGGCGTCCTGCAGAGCGCCGCCGGGGACTGGTACTTCCCGGGGCTCATGCGGCCCGACGAGGTCTCCGAGCAGGTGCCCGGCCTCGTGGTCGAGGACAGCCCCGCCTACGAGACCGTCGGCGGGTTCGTCATGAGCTCGCTCGGGCGCATCGCGTCGACCGGCGACTCTGTCGACCTCGACGGCGGGCGCCTCGAGGTGGTCCGCATGGACGGACGGCGCGTCGACCGGCTCAAATTCGTGGCGGCGCGCGCTGGGGCTGCGGGCATGGAGCCCGCCGCGAACGACGGCGGGAGGGCCGCGTGATGGGGGACTGGGCCGGGATCGTGTGGCTCGCCGTGCTCCTGCTCGGCAACGCCTTCTTCGTCGGCGCCGAGTTCGCCATCATGAGCGCGCGGCGCAGCCAGATCGAGCCCCTCGCGGAGGGCGGCTCGGGACGCGCCCGGACGACGCTGCAGGCCATGGAGAGCGTCTCGCTCATGCTCGCGTGCGCGCAGCTGGGCATCACCGTGTGCTCCCTCCTGATCCTGCAGGTCGCCGAGCCGGCCATCCACCACCTCATCGGCGATCCGCTCCACGACCTCGGGCTCCCCGACGAGCTCGCGGACGGTGCCGGCTTCGCGTCGGCGCTCGCGATCGTCACGTTCCTGCACGTGACCTTCGGCGAGATGGTCCCGAAGAACATCTCGGTCTCGGCCGCCGACCGATCGGCGCTGCTCCTCGCCCCGGCGCTCATGGGCGTCGCGCGCGTCGTCAGGCCCGTCATCCACTTGCTCAACGGGAGTGCGAACGCGATCCTGCGGCTCCTGCGGGTCGAGCCCAAGGCCGAGGTGACCTCGAGCTTCACCCTCGAGGAGGTCCAGTCGATCGTCGAGGAGTCCACCCGTCGGGGACTCGTCGACGACGAGTCGGGCCTGCTCTCGGGCGCCCTCGAATTCTCCGACCTCACGGCGGCGAGCATCATGGTGCCCGTCGGCGAGCTCGTGTCGCTGCCCACCTCGACCACGCCCGCGGAGTTCGAGAAGGCCGTCGCGAAGACCGGCTTCTCGCGCTTCCCGATGGTCGACGACGCCGGCGACCTCGCGGGCTACCTCCACGTCAAGGACGTGCTGGCGATCTCGGCGGACGCCCGGGACCGCCCGATCGGCGAGGCAAGAGTCCGCTCCCTCGCGAACCTGGGGCTCGACGACGAGATCGAGGACGCGCTGTCCGCGATGCAGAAGTCAGGCCTCCACCTGGCCCGCGTGATCGGCCCGGGCGGCGCGACGCTCGGCGTGGTGTTCCTCGAGGACGTCATCGAGGAGCTCGTCGGGGAGATCCGGGACGCGACCCAGAGCCGCGGCGCCCGGCGGTACGAGAACGGGGCCGCGGGCCACTGAGCGCTGGCGCCCCGGGGCTGCAGACCTAAATGTGAATTGTTCCCAAGAAGCGGTACAGTGGACGGGAACTTGCGATCCGTTCTCATGTGGAGCGGGTCGGCCCGGCGCCGAGGCGCCGTCCAGCCACGATGAGAACCGAGGATCCTGTGCGCTCTCCCCTTCTCCGCCCTGCTACTGCCCGCGGCGCTGCCCTCCGTGCCGCTGCTCTTGGCGCCTCAGCCGTTGCCGCGGCGGCCTCCCTGCTCCTGACGGCGTGCACCCCGGCGCAGCCCGGAACGGGTGGCGGCGGCGACGCCGCCGGCCCGATCGCTGTCGTCGCGTCGACGAACGTCTACGGAGACCTCGTCGAGACGATCGGGGGCGACCGCGTTGCGGTGACCTCGATTGTGACCAAGCCGACCCAGGACCCGCACTCGTACGAGGCCACCGCGCAGGACCGCCTCGCCGTGTCCAAGGCCCGCCTCGTCGTCGAGAACGGCGGCGGCTTCGACCCGTTCCTCGGCCCGCTCGTGCAGGAGGCCAAGCTCGGTGACTCCGCGGTCATCACGGCCGTCCAGGTCGCGGGGCTCGAGGCGGGGGGCGCCCACACCGAGGGCGCCCACAGCGAGGGCACGCATACCGCGGAGACCTCCAGCGCCGCCGCGGACCCGCACGCCGGCCACAACCACGCCTTCAACGAGCACGTCTGGTACGACGTCCACGCCATGTCCAAGGTCGTGACCGAGATCGCCGAGCGTCTCGGCGCGCTCGAGCCCGCCTCGGCCGAGAAGTTCAGCGCCCGGGCAGTGGAGATCACTGCCAGGCTCGAGGCGGTCGAGGTCACGCTCGAGCAGGTCAAGGCGGCCCACGGCGGCAAGACCGTGGTCATGACCGAGCCCGTGCCGTTCTACCTGCTCGAGGCCGCTGGCCTGGAGAACGCGACTCCCGAGGCCTTCACCGAGGCTATCGAGGAGGAGCAGGACGTCCCGCCGGCCGCGCTCAAGGAGACCCTCGACCTCGTCTCGTCCAAGGGCGTCGCGCTGCTCGCGTACAACAAGCAGACCGAGGGCCCGCAGACGCAGGCCGTGCGCAAGGCGGCCGAGGACGCCGGGGTGAACGTCGTCGAGTTCACCGAGACCCTCCCCGAGGGCAGCGACTACGCGGCCTGGATGCAGGCCAACGCCGAGGCGGTCGCGAAAGCCCTCGCGTGATCGACGAACGCCTGATTGACGATCTCTGGCTGTCCCCCAGGCCGGGCCCGACTGCCCTAGACTCAGAGGTCATGACACGAGTGGCCGACGCCCCGGCCGTGCGGCTGCGCGGCGCGAGCCTCGCCTTCGGCGCGCGGCCGCTCTGGACGGGGCTCGACCTCGACGTCCGGCCAGGCGAGTTCTTCGCGGTCCTCGGGCCCAACGGCAGTGGCAAGACGAGCTTCCTCAAGGCGCTGCTCGGCGTCGTGCCGCTCACGGCGGGGACCGTCGAGGTCGCCGGCCGGCCGGTGGGCCGCGGCGAGGGCATCGGCTACATCCCGCAACAGCGCTCGTTCGCGGCTGACACGCCGCTGCGGGCGCGGGACCTCGTCGCGCTCGGCATCGACGGGCACCGCTGGGGCGTGCGCCTCAACCGTCGCTCCGTCGCGGCGCGTGTGGACGAGCTCCTCGCCACGGTGGGGGCGGGCAGCTACGCGAGGGTCCCCGTGGGGCAGCTCTCGGGCGGCGAGCAGCAGCGGCTGCGCGTGGCGCAGGCCATCGCGTCCCGGCCGCGCGTCCTGCTCTGCGACGAGCCGCTGCTCTCCCTCGACCTCAACCACCAGCAGGCCGTGAGCCGGCTCATCGACGCCCAGCGGCGCGAGCACGGCACGGCGGTCGTGTTCGTCACCCACGAGATCAACCCGATCCTCGACTACGTGGACCGCGTCCTCTACCTCGCGGACGGGAAGTTCCGGGTCGGCGAGCCCGAGGAGGTCATGACGACCGAGGTGCTCTCCGAGCTGTACGGCAGCCGGGTCGAGGTCTCACGCGTCAACGGGCGGATCGTCGTCGTCGGCCTGCCCGACGCGACCACCCACCACCACGAGCACCAGGACCCCCACGAGAAGGAGCCCGCGTGAGCCTCGGCGACATCCTCGGCGCGGTGTTCTCGTTCGAGAACTACGGGGAGATCCTCGCCCTCGTGCAGACCTCGGTCTGGGCGGGGGCCGTCCTCGGCCTGCTCGGCGGGCTTGTGGGCACGTTCGTCATGAAGCGGGACCTCGCCTTCGCGGTGCATGGGATCTCCGAGCTCTCCTTCGCCGGCGCGGCGTTCGCGCTGCTCGTGGGGACGGATGTCGTCGCCGGATCGCTCGTGGGATCGGTCGTCGCTTCCCTGCTCATCGCGTTCATGGGCGGCAGGGCGCGCGAGAAGAACTCCGTGATCGGGGTCCTCATGCCCTTCGGGCTCGGCCTCGGCATCCTCTTCCTCGCGCTCTACGAGGGCCGGGCCGCCAACAAGTTCGGCCTGCTCACGGGCCAGATCGTCGCCGTGGACACGGTCCAGCTCCAGCTGCTCGCGGTGACGGCGCTCGTCGTCGTCCTGGTCCTCGTGGCCGTGTGGCGCCCGCTGACGTTCTCGAGCGTGGACCCCGAGATGGCCGTCGCCGCGGGCGTCCCGGTGCGCGGCCTGTCGGTCCTCTTCCTGCTCGTGCTCGGCGTGAGCGTCGCGCTCTCGATCCAGGTCGTCGGCGCCCTGCTCGTCCTTGCCCTCCTCATCACCCCGGCCGCGGCCGCGCTCAAGGTCACGTCCTCGCCGCGTCTGACGCTCGTGCTGAGCATCGTGTTCGCGGTCGTCGCGACCGTCGGGGGGATCCTGCTCGCGCTCGGCGGCCGGCTGCCGATCAGCCCCTACATCACGACGCTCTCGTTCCTCATCTACGCCGTGTGCGCCGTCACCGGCCGGGTGCGGCGCCGGCGGGGGGCCAACGGCCGCGTCCTCGCCGCGGGGGAGAAGGAGCGCACGACGCCGGTCGCGGCCTGACGCTCAAAGCGCGGCCCGGCCCGCGGGCCGGGCCGCGCTCCGTCCTCAGGCCTCGGCGGCCTCGCGCGCCACGATCGCCGTGCACTCGGGGCACAGGCCGAAGATCTCGACGGTGTGCTCGATCGCCGTGTACCCGTGCTCGCGCGCCACGTGGCTCGCCCACGTCTCGACAGCGGGTGCCTCGATGTCCACGGCGCGGCCGCAGCGGCGGCACACGAGGTGGTGGTGGTGGCCAGTGGCCTCGCAGCGGCGGTACACGGCCTCGCCGTCGTCCGTGCGCAGGACGTCCACGAGGCCCTCATCGGCCATGGACTGGAGGATCCGGTACGTCGTGGCCAGGGAGACAGAGGCGCCCTCGTCATGCAGGAGCCGGTGCAGGTCCTGCGTGCTGACGAAGTCCTGGAGCCGGTCAAGGGCCGCCGAGACGGCGAGCCTCTGCTTCGTCACCCTCTGCTCGCGGCCCCCACGGCGCGCCGTGCCATGCGCCGTCGTCTCTGCCACGTGTCCTCCGTTCCTCTGCTGCTGGTCTTCCAGCCTAGCAAGCGTCCGGAACTAGACTGGCCGCCATGAAGCTGACGAAGTACACCCACTCCTGCGTCCGGCTCAGCAAGGCCAGCGAGAGCAGCGGGACCAGCGGCAGCAGTGCCGAGCGTGTGCTCGTCATCGATCCCGGGAACTTCTCCGAGGTCGAGGAGGCGCTCGACGGCGCGCATGCGCTCCTCGTCACGCACGAGCACCCGGACCACGTCGACATCCCGCGCGTCGCGCCCGTGCTCGCGGCGAACGCGGGGCTCGAGGCGTGGGCGCCCGACGGCGTCGCCCGCTCCCTGCGCGAGGCCGCGCCGGAGGCCGCGGGCCGGGTCCACACGGTCGAGCCAGGCGCGGAGTTCGAGGCCGGCAGCTTCCCGGTGCGGACCTTCGGGAGCCAGCACGCCCTCATCCACGCGAGCGTTCCCGTCGTCCCCAACATCGGCTACCTCGTCGACGGCACGGTGTTCCATCCCGGGGACTCCTTCACCGTGCCCCACGGCGTCGAGGTGCCCACGCTCCTCGTGCCGATCCACGCGCCGTGGAGTCGCGTCGGGGAGGTTCTCGACTTCCTCATCGCCGTGCGGCCCAAGCGGGCGCTGCCGATCCACAACGCGCTCCTCAACGAGCGCGGGCTCGGCGTCGTCGAGAAGCACGTGCAGCGCGTGAGCCGGCAGTACGGCACCGAGTACACCCCGCTCGCCCCCGGCGGGTCGACGGAGCTCTAGGCGTCAGCCCCCGCCGGCCCGTCAGCCCCGCCAGCGGCCCGTCGCGAAGAACTCCTCGATGACGCTCCCGAACGGCGCCGGGTCGAGGCCCCGCTCGGCGACCCATGCGTCGTCGCCGTAGGACTCGGCGTAGCGCGAGCCCGCGTCGCACATGAGGGTGACGATGCTCCCTCGCTCGCCCGCCGCAGCCATCTCGGCCACGAGCTGCCACACGCCCCACAGGTTCGTGCCCGTAGAAGGCCCGGCGTCGAGCCCGAGCCGCTCCCGCGCGTCGCGCATCGCGGCGACCGAGGCGCCGTCGGGGACCTGCAGCATGCGGTCCACGATCCGCGGATTGAAGCTCGGCTCGAGCCGGGGCCGGCCGATGCCCTCGATCCGGGACCCGGTTCCCGTTGCCGCGGTGCCCGAGGCCCAGCTCGGGTAGAAGGCCGAGCCCTCGGGGTCCACGACGGCGAGCCGGGTCGCGAGGCGGCGGTAGCGCACGTAGCGGCCGATCGTCGTGCTCGTGCCGCCCGTGCCTGCGCCGACGACGATCCAGCGCGGGACGGGGTGCGGCTCGAGGGCCAGCTGGTCGAAGATCGTCTCGGCGATGTTGTTGTTCCCGCGCCAGTCGGTGGCGCGCTCGGCGTACGTGAACTGGTCAAGGTAGTGGCCGCCGCACGCCTCGGCGAGCCGCGCGGCCTCGCCGTACACCTCGCCGGCCTGCTCGACGGTGTGGATGCGGCCTCCGTAGGACTCGATGAGGGCGAGCTTCTCGTGGCTCGTCCCGCGCGTCACGACCGCCGTGAACGGCACGCCGATGAGCCGCGCGAAGTAGGCCTCGGACACGGCCGTGCTGCCGCTCGAGGCCTCAACGACCATCGTGCCCTCGCGGATCCAGCCGTTGACGAGGCCGAAGAGGAACAGCGAGCGGGCCAGGCGGTGCTTGAGGCTGCCCGTGCGGTGCGTCGACTCGTCCTTGACGTACAGGTCCACGCCCCACTCGGCGGGCAGCGGCACGGCGTGCAGGTGGGTGTCCGCGCTGCGCCGGGCGTCCGCTTCGATGCGGCGGATGGCCTCGTCGGCCCACGCGCGCTCGCTCCCGCGGGGATCTGGGGTGGCTGCTGGTGCTGGTGAATCCACCGCAACAGCCTATCCGCGGGACTAGGGTGGGAGTGCGTGCGCGCACATCCCGGCGCGCAGGGCTGGACGATCCTCACGAAGGAGTGGCGATGAGCACAGAGCAGGTCCTGGTCTCCGTGGGAGACCTGGCGCGGCGGATGGATGCCGGGTTGCGGACGGTGGTCCTCGACGTCCGCTGGCAGCTCGGCGGTCCCGACGGGCGCACCGCGTACGCGCAGGGCCACCTCCCGGGCGCCGTGTACGCGGACCTGCCGAGCGAGCTCGCCGTCCCCGTCGCCCCCGGCAGCGCCGAGGAGGCGGCCGACGGCCGCCACCCGCTCCCCGCCGCGGATCATTTCGAGGAGTCCGCGCGGAGGTGGGGGATCGACGACGGCGATGCGGTCGTCGTCTACGACGACTGCGCCGGGCAGTCAGCGGCCCGCGCGTGGTGGATGCTGCGCGATGCCGGCGTGGGGGACGTCACGATCCTCGACGGCGGCCTCGCGGCCTGGACGCGCGCTGGCCTGCCCCTCGAGACGGGTCACGAGGTCGCGGCCCTCGGGAGCGTGCGCCTGCGCCCCGGGCAGCTTCCCGTGATCGGCGCCGACGAGGCCGCGGAGTTCCCGGGCGTGCTCCTCGATGCCCGCGCAGGGGAACGGTATCGCGGCGAGACGGAGCCCGTGGACCCGCGCGCTGGCCACATCCCCGGGGCCGTGAGCGCCCCCACGGCAGCGAACCTCTCCGAGGACGGGACGTTCCTGCCCGCCGCCGCCCTGCGCGAGCGCTACGCCCGGCTGGGCGTGCAGGCAGGCCGGCCCGTGGCCGTGTACTGCGGCTCGGGCGTCACCGCCGCGCACAGCGTTGCCGCCCTCGCGGTGGCCGGGATCCGGGCCGCCCTGTACCCCGGCTCGTTCTCCCAGTGGTCCCGCGACCCGGAGCGCCCCGTGGCCGTCGGCGCCGACCCGTCCGGGCTCCAGCATGGGATAGCGTCGGCCTCATGACACCCGGACGCCCTGCCCTCCCCGGCGCGGACAAGCTCGCCCGCGTCCTGCCCCCCGAGAGGAAGCCCATGAGCAGCATCTTCACCAAGATCATCGACGGCGAGATCCCCGGCCGCTTCGTCTGGAAGGACGACGAGGTCGTGGCCTTCCTGAGCATCGGGCCCCTCGCTGAGGGGCACACGCTCGTCGTCCCGCGCGAGGAGGTGGACCGGTGGACGGACGCGTCCCCGGAGCTCTTCGCGAAGGTCGCCGCCGTCGCCCAGATCATCGGCAAGGCGCAGGTCGAGGCGTTCGACGCCGAGCGGGCGGGCGTCATCATCGCCGGCTTCGAGGTCCACCACCTCCACCTGCACGTGTGGCCGTCCAACTCCGAGGCTGAGTTCGACTTCAAGCGCGCCCAGCACAATCCGGACCCCGCCGTCATGGACGCGGCCGCCGAGAAGCTCCGCGCGGCCCTGCGCGCCGCAGGCCACGGGGACTCCGTCCCGGAGGCCTGACGGGCGCGCTGCGCCGGCCAGTGCGACAGGGGGCCGGTGCGTCAGGGGTCGTTCAGTCCCTGCGCGGCGTCATCGCGACCATGCCGGCGAAGGTGAAGCCGCCGCCGAAGCCGAAGAGTAGGGCGGGCACGTCGGCGGGGATCCGGCCGGCATGCCACCAGCGGCTCAGGCCGAGCGGGACGCTCGCGGCGGACGTGTTGCCCGACTCCGTGACGTCGGTGACGACGACGCGGTCGGCGAGGCCGAGCGCCTCGGCGAGCGGCTCGATGATGCGCAGGTTCGCCTGGTGCGTGACGAGGACCTCGATGTCCTCGAGCGCCAGGCCGGACCGCTCGACCGCAGAGCGCGCGTGGCCCGCGGCCTCGGTGAGCGCCCAGCGCAGCACGTCCCGGCCGTTCTGGGCGAAGGTCCCCGTGGGCGGCGAGATCGTCACGGAGCCGGCCATCGCGGGCTTCGAGCCCCACACGACAGGGCCGATCCGCGGCGCCTCCGCGGCGCGCACGACGGCGGCGCCGGCGCCGTCGGCGGTGAGAACCGCCGTCGTCCGGTCCGTCCAGTCCGTGACCGAGGAGAGCTTCTCGGCGCCGATGACGAGCGCGTGCGTCGCCGAGCCCGTGCGGATGGACTGGTCCGCGACGGCGAGGGCGTACTCGAAGCCCGAGCATGCCGTGTTGACGTCCACGATGCCGGGGCCGCGCTCGCCGGCGCCGTCGGTGCCGAGTCCCAGGGCTTCGGCGACGCGGCCGGCGGTGTTCGGGGAGCGTTCCTCGGCCGTGGTCGTCGCGACGATCACGAGGTCGATCTCCTCGGCGCCTACGCCCGAGTCCTCGAGCGCGTGCCGGGCGGCCTCCGCGGCGAGGTCTGCGACGGTCTGGCCGTCAGCGATCCGGCGCGTCACGATCCCCGTGCGCTGCCGGATCCACTCGTCCGAGGTGTCCATCATCGTCTCGAGCTCGTGGTTGTCCATGAGCCGGGAGGCGTCGGCATGGCCGAGGCCGGCGATCTCGGTGCCGGCGGCCGTCGGGGGGAGGCGGAGCACGGGCATGGGGTCCTTTCGGGTGGTGGGCGAGGCCGCGGGGGCCGGAGGAGGGGACAGCGGCAGGGGACCGGCTACGCCGGGGCGAGGGCCTCGTTCAGAGCCTGGCGGACGCGCTTCTCGGAAACCTTCCCGGCGGTTCCGAGCTCGACGGCGAAGAGGCTGACGCGCAGCTCCTCGATCATCCAGCGCACGCGTTCGAGTTTCGCGCGGTGGCGGCCGCCGGCCGCGAGGGCGGCCGCGGCGTCGTCGTAGTCGTCCTCGAGGGACTGGACTGTGGCCATCGCGACGGCGTCGCGCTGGACGTTCGCGGGCATCTTCTCGAGCCGGCGCTCCATCGCGGCGAGATAGCGCGGCAGGTGCGCGAGCTGGGCGTAGCCCGTCTGCGCGACGAAGCCCGGGTACACGAGCTGCTCGAGCTGGGCCTTGATGTCATTCAGGCCCGAGACGAGGGCCAGGCTTGTCGAGCCCCGGAGCGCCTTGCCGATGCGCAGCGACGCGGCGAGGACCTGCTCCACGATCGCGGTCACGGCGAAGACGGTGTCGATGAGCTCGGCGCGGACCTCGTCGTAGAGCGCGTCGAAGGCCGCGCGGTCCCACGGCAGGGCCGCGGGCACGAGGCGGTCGATGGCCGCGAGGACGCAGTCGGCGATGAGGTCAGCGACGGAGCCGTGCGGGTTCTGGCTGAACGTGAGCTTCTCACGGTTGTTCAGGTGCTCGAGGACGTAGCGGTCCGGCGGCGGAACGCGCAGGGCGAGGAGGCGGATGACGCCGGCGCGGTGCGCGGCGAGCTGGTCCTCCTCCGTCTGGAAGACGCGCAGGCCCGCCGTCCCCCGGGAGGAGCCCTTGGGGCGGCCCTCGAGCTGTTCGTCGATGAGAGCCGGGTAGCCCGTCACCGTGTGGCCCGCGACGGTCGTGCTCGCCGTGCGGGGGATCGTGCCCACGCTCCACTCGGTGAGCCCGATCCTCTCGGCGAGGCCTCCGCTTTCGGTGACGCCGCCGCGCTCGGAGGTGGCCGCCGTCGTGCTCACTGACCCTGAGGCCGCGGTGCCAGACCCCCTCTTCGGCGGCATACCCCCCGACTTCGGCGGCACAGTCCCCCTTTTCGGCGGCATGCCCCCCGACGTCGGCGGGGTGGGCGTCGCGCCGAGGGACTCGGCGATGGCCCTGCGGGTCGCCGGGGCGAGCTGCTCCTTGAGGGCCGCGAGGTCCTTCCCCGCGCCGAGCACGGTCCCCTTCGGGTCGACGACGCTGAAGGCCATCGTCAGGTGCGGCGGGACTGCCTCCCAGTTCCAGGACCCGGGCGGGATGATCTGGCCCTTGAGCCGGCGCAGCACGAGCTCGAGGGAATCCGTGAGGGAGTCCTGAGCGGGGTCGAAGTCGGCCTCGAGCGCGGCGACGGCCTGCCGGGCGACGTCCGGGGCGGGCACGAAGCTCTTGCGCACCTGCTTGGGCAGGGACTTGATGAGGGCCGTGACGAGCTCGGTCCGCAGGCCCGGGATCTGCCAGCGGAAGGGTTCCGGGTCGAGCTGGTTGAGGAACAGCACGGGGACCTCGGCGGTCACGCCGTCGCCCAGCTCCGGCGTGCCGTCCTGCATGCCGCCGCGCGCGACAGGATGGAACTCGTACGCGAGCGGGAGGTCGAAGCCGGCCTGCCGCCACACGGTGGGGTAGGCGGCGTCCGCGCTTTCGAGGGTGTCCTCGGCCTCCTGGCGCAGGAGCAGGGCCCGGTCGAAGTCGAGCAGGTGCGGGTCCTTCTGGCGGGCCTTTCTCCACCACGAGTCGAAGTGGCGCTCCGAGACGATGCCCTCGGGCAGGCGCGCGTCGTAGAACTCGACGAGGTCCTCGTCGTCGACCCTCAGGCCACGGCGTCGCACGCGCGTCTCGAGCTCCTCGACCTCTTCGAGCAGGGCCCGGTTGCGGGCGAAGAAGTGGTGGCGTGTAGTCCACTCGCCGTCGACGAGGGCGTGCCGGATGAACAGCTCCCGGGCCACTGGCGGGTCGATCCGGCCGTAGTTGACGCGCCGCTGCGCCACGAGGGTCACGCCGTAGAGCGTGACCTTCTCGTACGCCATGACGGCGCCGGCGCGCTTGGACCAGTGCGGCTCCGAGTAGGAGCGCTTGACGAGGTGCGGCGCGACGAGCTCGGCCCACGCGGGGTCCATCTTCGCCGCGGTGCGGGCCCAGAGCCGGCTCGTCTCGACGAGCTCGGCGGCCATGACATAGGTCGGGTTCTTCTTGAACAGGGCCGAGCCCGGGAAGATGGCGAAGCGCGTCCCGCGGGCGCCGACGTACTCCCGCCCACGCTCGCCCTTGCGCTCGTCGAGCAGGCCGATCTGGCTCGTGAGGCCTGCGAGCAGCGACTGGTGCACGGCGTCGTGCTTCCCGACGGCGTCGAGCCGCACCTCGCCGCGGCCCTGGCCCGCGCTGATGCCGAGCGGGCGCGCGAGCTGCCGCAGCTGGGCGAAGAGCTCCTGCCACTCGCGCACGCGCAGGAAGTTGATGAACTCGGCCTTGCACAGGCGCCGGAACGCCGAGGACGAGAGCTCCTGCTGCTTCTCCTGCAGATAGTTCCACAGGTTGAGGTAGCCGGTGAAGTCGGAGTTCTCGTCCTTGAAGCGCGCGTGCTTCTCCTCCGCGGCCTGCTTCTTTCCGGTCTCAGCCGAGGGCCGCTCGCGAGGATCCTGGATCGTCAGGGCGGCGGCGAGGACCATGACCTCGCGGACGCAGTCGCGGCGGGACGCCTCGACGATCATGCGTCCGAGGCGGGGATCGACCGGCAGCTGGGCGAGCTGGTGGCCGACGGCGCTGAGGCCGCCCTTCGCGTTCCCCGCCTCCGCGAGGGCGCCGAGCTCGCGCAGGAGGGCCACGCCGTCGTTGATCGCGCGCGACTCCGGCGGCTCGACGAAGGGGAACGCCTCGACGTCCTTGGGCCCGCGCGCGATCCCCATCGCGGTCATCTGGAGGATGACGGCAGCGAGGTTCGTGCGCAGGATCTCCGGGTCCGTGAACTCGGGCCGCGAGAGGTAGTCCTCCTCCGAGTAGAGGCGGATGCAGATGCCGTCGGAGACGCGGCCGCAGCGGCCCGCGCGCTGGTTCGCCGAGGCCTGGGAGACGCGCTCGATCGGCAGGCGCTGGACCTTAGTGCGGTGCGAGTAGCGCGAGATGCGGGCGGTGCCCGTGTCGATGACGTACTTGATCCCGGGGACCGTGAGGGACGTCTCGGCGACGTTCGTGGCCAGGACGATGCGCCGCCGCGCTCCCGGGGTGAAGACGCGGTGCTGCTCGGCGAGGGAGAGGCGGGCGAAGAGGGGCAGGATCTCGGCGTCCGCCATCCGCGGGTTGCGCTGGATCCGGCCTGCGAGGGCCTCGGCGGCGTCGCGGATCTCGCGCTCGCCCGAGAAGAAGATGAGGATGTCCCCGGGGGCCTCGCGCGAGAGCTCGTCGACGGCGTCGCACACCGCGTCGAGCGGGTCGCGGTCCTCCTCCAGAGGGTCGTCGGGGGCGCCGCCCTCGCCGTCCTCGTCATCGCTGGCGGGTTCGGCGACGAGCGGCCGGTACCGGATCTCGACCGGGTACGTGCGGCCCGAGACCTCGAGGATGGGGGCGCGCTCGGGCTCCTCGCCGGGAACCTCTTGGGCGAAGTGCCGTGCGAAGCGCTCCGGGTCGATCGTGGCCGAGGTGATGATGACCTTGAGGTCGGGACGCTGGGGGAGGACCCGCTTGAGGTAGCCCAGGATGAAGTCGATGTTGAGGCTGCGCTCGTGGGCCTCGTCGATGATGATCGTCGAGTACTTCTTCAGCAGCCGGTCCCGCTGGATCTCCGCGAGAAGGATGCCGTCGGTCATGAGCTTGACGCGCGTCTGCGGCCCGACCTCGCCCGTGAAGCGGACCTGGAAGCCGACCTCCTGACCCAGTTCGACGCCGAGCTCCTCCGCGATGCGCTCGGCGACCGTGCGCGCGGCAAGCCGGCGGGGCTGCGTGTGCCCGATGAGGCCCTTCTCGCCCAGGCCCAGCTCGAGGCACATCTTGGGGATCTGCGTGGTCTTCCCGGAGCCGGTCTCACCCGCGATGATCGTCACCTGGTGGGCGGCGATGGCCTCCATGAGCTCCTCGCGGCGCTCGGAGACGGGGAGGGCGGCGGGGTAGGTGATCGTCAAGGCCATGGCTGGTCCAGTCTAGTTGCACCGTCCGCGTGCACCCGCAGACGAGAGAAGGCCCCGCTGAGTCTCGTGCGACTCGGCGGGGCCTTCTGACGACGTCCACGGACATCGCTGGATGTGCCCTCGATAGGATTCGAACCTACGGCCTTCTGCTCCGGAGGCAGACGCTCTATCCCCTGAGCTACGAGGGCAGCTCGTCCCGGTGGGAACTCACTGAGCTTATCAGCTGCCGGGGGTGCCGATGCAAACTCGCGCCTGCCCGCGCGGCGCCGCTTCCGCCGGGACTCTCGGCGCGTGGGGCCGCTCCTGCGCTGGCCCGTCACGCGACGAGGAGGAGGGGGCGGTCGGCGAGGCCGACGGCGATCTCCTGCCCCCAGCCGGCATCGAGCCGGTCCGCCTCGATGCCGTCGCCGAAGACCACTAGCTGGCCCGACATGACGGTGATGCGGAGTTCCTCGCCGCGGGTCAGGACGCCCTCGGTCAGCGCGGTGCCTGTGGCGGGCGACGGCCACGCCTCGCGGACGAACCAGGCCAGCCGGCGCTCGGTCGGCAGGGGGAGGCGGCGGCCTCCGCGGTCCCTGGCGATGGACGCGCACCAGCCTGTCGAGCCCGTGCCGCTCGAGATGATGAGGCCGGACGAGGACTGCAGCTCGGAGCCGCCGTCCGGGGTGGCCACCGTGTATCGCGCCGATTGGTGGGACGCGTGGCCGACGAACACCTCATTGAGGGCGCAGAGCTCCTGGCCGTCGTCGAGCCGCGCCCGCACCATCGTGAGCTCCTCGGACCTGAGGGCTGACGCCGAGGCCTCTGCTGCCGCGCCGATGAGCCGCACCGCCTCGTCCGGAGAATGCCGGACGAGGCTTCCCGCATTGACGCCCGGCAGCGGATTGACGCCGATGACAGGCTGCCCGGCGAGGTACTTCGCGGTATTGGCCACGAGCCCGTCCTGCCCGACGACGGCGATGACGTCGTCCGGCTCCCACAGGAAGCGGCTGAGGTCGGAGCGCTCGATCTGGGCCAGACGCCAGGCAAGGGGGAGGGCCTCGCGGACCTGCTGCAGTGCGGCCCGGATGACGTCGTGCTGCTCCTCGACCTCCGACAGGCTTCGCCCCCGCAGCCCGAGGAAGAACTCCGCCTGGCCGCGCGTCGCGTGCCGTTCGAGGAGCTCGTCGAGCTCGGTGCGCCGGTGGACCAGGACGAGCCTCGGCTTTCCCACGGGGGCCTCCTAGATCTCGTGGCTCGCCGAGCCCGCCGAGCCCGCCGAGCCCGCAGGGTGCGAGGCCAGGCGGGTCAGGGCCGCGACGGCCGAGGTGAGCATGTCCGGGGTGATGGTGAGGCTCTCGATGGCCGGGAGCCGTCCCGCCGCTTCGCGCAGGGCCAGGGCGAGGAGCGTGCCCTGGTCCACGGTCCGGTACGCGTCCAGCGCGGCGGCCTCCCTGGCCGCCTCTGCCTCGCCCACGATGCGGATCTGCCCTGCCTCGGCCTCCGCCGCGAGCCCGCGCTGCTCGGCCTGAGAGCGTGCGCCGATCAGGCTGGCCGCTGCATGCTCCTCGGCCTCGAGCCGGGCGTTCGCGCCCTCTTGGGACACGAGCCGCTCGCGCTGCGCAGCGAGCCGGATCTGGTTCGCGAGCTCGTTCTCGGAGATGGCACGCTCGCGTTCGACGGCGAGGGCCCGCCGCTCGTAGGTGGCCCGGTCGGCCTCCGACTGCAGCTGCTCGCGGACGGGCGTCTGCAGGGCGCGTTCCACGTCGGCCTCGGGGCGAACGGCGAGGACGCGGACCCCGATGATCCGGATTCCGGTGGTCACGAGGCGTTCGTCGCTCGCGAGCCCGGCCGAGAGCAGGTCGCGGAGCTCGCCGTTGCCCCGGGCGAGGGCCTCTGCCAGCGTCAGCGTCGCGAGGTGGTCGATGCTCAGGCTCTGGCAGAGCTGGCCCACGATCGTGGCCACCTGCTCCCGCCCCCGCGCCGGCCGCTTGGAGTCGTCGCGCATCGCGAAGTCGAGGCGGGCCGAGACGGTGACCGGGTCCGCGAAGCGGTAGGTGACGTTGGCTTGGACGCTCACATCCTGGTGGTCGCGGGTGAGTGCATGGAAGAGCGTAGGGAGTTCCTGGTCGTCTACCGGCACCTCGCTGAGCACCGAGGTCGCGGGGCGGAACCAGAACGCCTGGCCCACTCCCTGGTGCGTGACCACGCCTTTCTGCAAGTGCACGACGTAGCCCGTCGGGCTGCCCAGGAAGTGGTTGATCCAGGGATAGTGCCTGATGGTCGGCATGGCTCCTCCTTGCCTCAATTTTCGTCAATATGACGATAAAGAGAATCTAGGCGGGGCGAGGATTATTGTCAAGGTGACGATAATACGGATACGGTGAGGACGTGCCTTCGACGCCTTCCCGCCTCCCGTGCCTTCCCGTAGCGGTCGACGTCGTCGCCCTGACCGTGCGGGACGGTTCGCTGAATGTCCTGCTCGTCACCCGACTCATCGACCCCTTCAAGGGACGGCTCGCCCTGCCCGGCGGCTTCGTCACATCGGGAGAGGATGTCGGGGAGGCGGCGAGCCGGGAGCTCGCGGAGGAGACCGGCGTCGAGCGCGTACCTGGCCACCTCGAGCAACTGGCCACCTACGGGCCCAAGGGCCGCGACCCGCGAGGCGACGTGCTCACGGTCGCCCACCTCCTGCTCGCGCCGGACTTCCCCGTGCTCGTCGCGGGCAGCGACGCGGAGCACGCCGACTGGTTCCCCGTGGCGGAGGCCCTCGGCGGCACGCTCGCCCTCGCCTTCGACCACGAGCGGATCCTCCGCGACGCGGTCGAACGCGCCCGCTCGAAGCTCGAGTACTCGCCGCTCGCGGCGGCGTTCTGCGGCGAGGAATTCACGATCGGCCAGCTCCGGGCCGTCTACGAGGCCGTATGGGGCACGCGGCTCGACCCCCGCAACTTCCACCGGAAGGCCACGGGAACGCCCGACTTCCTCGAGGACACGGGAAGGGTCTCCTCCGGCGACGCCGGGCGGCCCGCCGCCCTCTTCCGGCTCGCCGACCGTGCCCGCGCCGAGCCCGGACGCGCGGTCCTCAACCCGCCTCTCATGCGGCCGCGCCCGCTCTAGGCGCCATGGGGTGAGCGGAGCGGTGAGAGGGCTTGCGCCGTTCATCGGCCCCGCGCTGCGCGGGGCGCATCAGAACGGCGGCGGGTCGTTGCGCACGACGACGGCGGGCGCATCGGGTGGCAAGGGAGCCGGAGCGTCCCCCGCTGGCGGGTCTTTGGGGGGCCGTGGCAGCGATGCCCCAAGGGGCGCCAGGCGCGGGCCGAGGATGTGTTCGCGGTCTGCGGGACCGACGGGGAACGTCTGGCCGAGGAGCGTCTCCCACACGAGCTCGCCCGGAACGACCGGTGGCCCCCCATCCGAGGCGCGGGTCCCCGCGGCTCGCCGCAAGTGGAACAGCGCGAGGGACTTGAGGGCATGGTGCTTGCGGCACAGGAGGGTCAGGTTGTTCGCGTCGGTGGTGCCGCCGTCTTGCCATTCGATCGTGTGGTCGACCTCGGACCGATGGGCGGCGCATGTGCAGCCGGGCACGAGGCATTCGCCGTCGCGATACTGGATGAAGCGGCGCAGCCCCGCGGATGGTCGATAGGCGGTGCGGCCGAGACTGAGCGGGACGCCCTCCACGTCGGTGAGGAGCCGCTCCCAGGTCGGGGCGGCCGCGGCGAGCTGCCGGGCGGTCGTCGCGTCGATGACGCCATAGCCCTCGAGCTCGGCGACGTCATCCGAGGCGCCGAGCAGGACGGCCGCCGGGATGTGCACGACGATCTCGGCCTTGATGTTCGAGCTGAAGTCCTCTGGAATCTGAGGGGCAGAGCCCGCGCCGGGCTCGGCAGCTGTTGCCGAGGCCCCGACGGCGCCCTTGAGCATGGGCGCCTCCGCAGTGCCCGCCGGTGCGAGCGACAGGGCGAGGTGAGCGATGGTGTCGGCGCGCAGTTGCGGCAGCGTCCGGTGCTCGCCCTCGACGGCGTGCGCTGCGCGGGCGAGGGCGTCGACGCGCTCGTACATCGCGAGGCCGGTCTCGGCGGGCAGGAGCGCGGTGAGGGTGCACATGCCGTCCTCGGCGGGCTCGTACCAGACGCCCCGGTCCGCCCGGGCCTTGGCCTTGCGCACGGCGACGGACTCCGGGTGGAGGCGCTCGCGGAGGTCCCGTGCCACCCGGCGGAACTCGCCGGGCGTGCGGCGGTGCCCGGCACGGGTGCGCACGCGCTGGAGGGCCTCAGCCTCGAAGGCGGCTGCGGCGTCCTCGGGGAGCGTCCCTGCCTGCTCGACGAGGATGCGGGCGTGGGCCTCGGTGATGTCTCCCGAGGAGAGGGCCTCATAGGTGCCCTCATGCCGGCCGACGAGCGACTGGGAGAAGTTCAGGGTTCGGGCCGCTGCATTCTCGGACGTGCCCAGCAGGAGCGCGAGCTCCGAGACGGCGACGGCGTGGGCATGGTCTCCGCCGAGCCGCGCCGGCTGGCCGGCACGTCCCTCGAGGGGCTCCTCGGCGATCAGGTGGGCCATGCGGTCCACGAGCAGAGCGCGCATGGAGGCATTGAAGGAATCCATATCCGCGATCGCCCGGAGTCCGTTGAGGACTCCCTCGAGCGAGTCGAACGTGTCCGGCGCGAACCAGAGTGTCCCACGGAGGGCTTCCGGATGGCGGGAAGCGAACGCGATGTCGGGCGGCAGCAGCCGTTCGGCCAGCATCGGCATGCGCTCACCCCCCGAGCAGCGGACTCATTCGAAGATATATACGAAAGTCTAGTGGACACGGGCTGGCGTGAGAAGAGATATCTCCTAGGAATCTGCTTGGCCAAAGTAGGCTGAGGTAATTGCACGTGAGAATGGTTACGCGGGGGCGTCCGGAGCGCCTCCTGGGCCGTGCTCAACGTCGTCGCGGTCCTGCCGTGGCTTGGCCTGGCGCTGCGCCCCGCGCACGACGGCGGGCGGGCGCCGCGCGAGGGCCAGCCCGGCGCCGTCGTGCGCAGCGACAGCCCCGACGGTCCGGGAGCCGCATCCCAGGGCCGCCTGGGCGGCGGCCCGCCCCCGCCCCACACCGGGCCAGTGAGGGTGTGGCGCTCGCCGACGGCGTGGGCTCTCGCGCTCGTCTTCGGCTGCACGTCACTCAACACGTACGGGATGTTCGCGTGGATCCCCTCCGTCTTCGCGGACGCGGGCCTCCCGCCGCAGGAGGCCGGCCTGTGGCTCGCGCCGGGCGCCGCGCCGTCCCTCTGGTCGGCGCTCGCGTGCCTCGGGCCTCTGGTCACGGGGTGGCTCCACGACGCGACGGGGGAGTGGACGGCGTTGTTCGCGTTCCTCGGCGCGACGCTCGCGGTGCTCGCCGCGGCGGGATGGGTGATCAGCCGGCGGGGCTTCGTGGACGACGACGAGGGCGTCCTCGCTGCTCGGTGAGTGCCTGGCGTCGCATCCCGGCTCAGGCAGTGGACTGGTTTCAGGGCGGCAGTCCCGCGCCGGTAGGCTATAGGCCGTGACTCCCGAAGAACTCTCCGCCGCTATCTCTGCCTGCCTTGCCGACGCCGTGCGCGCCGGCGAGATCTCTGTGGACGTGCCGGAGGACATCCGCGTGGAGCGCCCCAAGAACCGCGAGCACGGCGACTGGGCGACGAACATCGCCCTCCAGCTCGGCAAGAAGGCGGGCATGAACCCGCGTGAGCTCGCCGGCATCCTCGCCGAGCGCCTCGGCGGCCTCGAGGGCGTCGCCTCCGTGGAGATCGCGGGCCCCGGCTTCCTCAACGTCACGCTCGACGCCGCCGCGGCCGGTGCGCTCGCGAAGACCATCGTCGAGGCGGGCGAGGCCTACGGGACGAACGACACCCTGGAGGGGCACGTCGTCAACATGGAGTTCGTGTCGGCGAACCCGACCGGGCCCCTGCACATCGGCCACACCCGATGGGCCGCACTCGGCGACTCGATCGCCCGCGTCCTGCGCGCCTCGGGGGCGAAGGTGACGCGCGAGTACTACATCAACGACGCGGGCAGCCAGATGAACGTGTTCGCGAACTCCGTCCTGTCGCGCCTGCACGGCCGCGACGTCCCCGAGGGCGGCTACCCGGGCCAGTACATCGTGGACCTCGGCCACGACGTGCTCACCGCCCACCCCGATGTGCGCGAGCTCACCGAGGACGCGGCCCTGCCGATCGTGCGCCACGCCGCGTACGAGGCGCAGATGAAGGACATCAAGGCGACCCTCGCGGCCTTCGACGTCTCCTTTGACGTCTACTTCTCCGAGAAGTCCCTGCACGACGCCGGCGCGATCGAGTCCGCCGTCGCCCGCCTGCGCGAGCAGGGCCACGTCTTCGACGAGGACGGCGCCGTGTGGCTGCGCACGACCGACTTCGGCGACGACAAGGACCGCGTGCTCATCCGGGCCAACGGCGAGCCGACGTACTTCGCCGCCGACGCCGCCTACTACCTCTCGAAGAAGGACCGCGGCTTCGGCGAGAAGATCTACCTCCTCGGCGCCGACCACCACGGCTACGTCAACCGCCTCAAGGCCATCGCCGCGTGCGCGGGCGACGACCCGGAGGCGAACATCGAGGTGCTCATCGGGCAGCTCGTCTCGGTCAACGGCGCCAAGCTCTCCAAGCGGGCCGGCAACATCATCGAGCTCAAGGACCTCATCGACTGGCTCGGCAAGGACGCGGTGCGGTACTCGCTCGCGCGCTTCCCCGCCGACTCGCCGCTCACTCTCGACCCCGAGCTGCTGAAGAAGAACACGAACGAGAACCCCGTGTTCTACGTCCAGTACGCGCACGCCCGCTCGCGCGGCGCGGCGCGCAACGCCGTCGCGGCCGGCGTCGAGCGCACGGTCGGCGGCGAGGACGCGTTCGACGCCGCGCTGCTGGACCACAAGACCGAGAACGAGCTCATCGCGCACCTCGCGGCCTACCCCTCGATCGTGGGCAAGGCCGCCGAGTTCCGCGAGCCGCACCGCGTGGCCCGGCACCTCGAGACCATCGCGGCCGCGTACCACTCGTGGTACGACAACTGCCGCATCGCGCCGCTGGGCGACGAGGAGGTCACCGACCTCAACCGCACCCGCCTGTGGCTCAACGACGCCACGAGCCAGGTGCTTGCCAATGGCCTCAGGCTGCTGGGCGTCTCGGCGCCGGAGAGGATGTAGGCAGTGGGACAGACCGCATCGGCGCCCGCGTCGCGGGCCGCCTCGCCGCTCGCGCCCGCGTGGCTCGACGTGCCGCAGGACCTCAACGCGCTCGAGCCCAAGATGTGGGCGCACGACGTCGAGCGGACCGCGGGCGGGGAGCTCACCGTCGGCGGGCTCGGCGTCGCGGTGCTCAAGGAGCGCTTCGGCACGCCGCTGTTCGTGCTCAGCGAGGCTGACTTCCGCCGCCGCGCGCGCGAATTCAAGGACTCGTTCGACGCCGCGTTCGCCGACGTGTGCGGCGGCGTCGACGTCTACTACGCCGGCAAGTCGTTCCTGTGCAGCGCCGTCGCGACGTGGGTCGGGCAGGAGGGCCTGCGCCTCGACACGGCCTCGGGAGGCGAGCTCGCCGTGGCCGCGAAGGCCGGCCTCGCGGGCGAGCTCATCGGGCTGCACGGCAACAACAAGTCCGACGCCGAGATCGTCCGCGCGCTAGACATGGGCGTCGGCCGGATCATCGTGGACAGCCTCGATGAGCTCGAGCGCGTGGCCCGGATCGCCGCCGCGCGGGGCACCGACACGCCAGGCACCGGGCCGGATGGGGGAGAGGCACCCCGGGCGAAGGTCATGCTGCGCCTCACCCCCGGCGTGCACGCCCATACGCACGAGTTCATCGCGACCGCGCACGAGGACCAGAAGTTCGGCCTCTCGCTGGCCCCGGGCACGGCCAGCGCCGGCTTCGTCGGCGAGCACGGCGGAACCGAGGCGAGCGCCGCGGAGGAGGCCGTCGCGGCGGCCGTGGACCACGACAGCATCGAGCTGCTCGGCGTGCACTGCCACATCGGCTCGCAGATCTTCGACCCCGAGGGCTTCGAGCTCGCGGCCGTGAAGCTCCTGACGTTCGTCGCCGCGATGCGCCCGGCCTACGGCGCGGCCCTTCCCGAGCTCGACCTCGGCGGCGGCTACGGGATCGCCTACGTGCCCGGGGACACCCCACGGCCGCCGGCCGAGATCGCCCGGGCGCTGGCCGGCGTCGTTCGAGAGACGTGCGCGCGGCTCGGCATCGACGCCCCGCGCATCTCGATCGAGCCCGGCCGCGCGATCGTCGGCTCGACGACGTTCACGCTCTACGAGGTCGGGACCATCAAGGACGTCGTCGTTGATGTGCCAGTCGTTGATGTGCCCTCGGAGAACGACGGCGACGAGACCGCCGTGCGCCGCTACGTCTCCGTCGACGGCGGCATGAGCGACAACGCCCGGCCTGTCCTCTACGACGCCGACTACTCCGTGGCGCTCGCGTCCCGCACCTCGTCCGCGTCGGCGCAGCTCTCGCGGGTCGTGGGCAAGCACTGCGAGAGCGGCGACATCGTCGTGCGCGACTCCTACCTGCCCGATGACGTGCGCGCGGGCGACCTGCTCGCCGTGCCCGGCACCGGAGCGTACTGCTGGGCGCTCTCGAGCAACTACAACTACCTCGCCCGCCCCGGCGTCGTGGCCGTCGACGGCGGCTCTGCCCGCTGGATCGTGCGCGGCGAGACCGAAGAAGACCTGCTCTCGCGCGACATGGGAGCTTGAAGCTGATGGGAGACCGAATGACGGACAGGACCCTGAAGGTCGCGCTGCTGGGCGGCGGCACGGTGGGCGCGCAGGTCGCGCGCATCCTCCTCGACGACGCCGAGGCGCTCACCGCGCGCGCCGGCGCCCGCCTCGAGCTCACGGGGATCGGCGTGCGCAACGTCGACGCGCCGCGCGACGTCGACCTCCCGCGCGAGCTCTTCACGGCCGATGCCGAGGCCCTCGTGGAGGGCGCCGACCTCGTAATCGAGCTCATGGGCGGCATCGAGCCCGCCCGCACGCGCATCCTCCAGGCCCTCGGCCGCGGCGCGTCGGTCGTGACCGGCAACAAGGCCCTCCTGGCCCAGGACGGCGCGGCGCTCTTCGACGAGGCCGAGCGCACGGGCGCCGAGCTCAACTTCGAGGCCGCCGTCGCGGGGGCGATCCCGATCATCCGGCCCATCCGTGAGAGCCTCTCGGGCGACCGCATCACGCGCGTCCTCGGGATCGTCAACGGCACCACGAACTTCATCCTCGACGCGATGGACACGACCGGCGCGCAGTTCGCCGACGTCCTCGCCGAGGCGCAGCGGCTCGGGTACGCCGAGGCGGACCCGACGGCCGACGTCGAGGGCCTCGATGCCGCGGCCAAGGCGGCCATCCTCGCCTCACTCGCGTTCCACACGCGCGTCGCGCTCGACGACGTCCGCTGCGAGGGCATCACGAAGGTCACCGCCGGGGACATCGCCGCCGCTCAGGACGCCGGGTTCACGATCAAGCTGCTCGCGATCGCAGAGCTCGTGCGCGACGCAGACGGCTCGGAGGGCGTGAGCGTTCGCGTGCACCCGACCCTCCTGCCGCGGAAGCACCCGCTCGCCGCCGTGCACGGCGCCTTCAACGCCGTCTTCGTCGAGGCCGAGAACGCTGGCTCGCTCATGTTCTACGGCGCGGGCGCCGGCGGAGCCCCGACCGCCTCGGCGATCATGGGCGACGTCGTCTCGACCGCGCGCCGGCTCGTCCAGGGGGTTCCCGGGCGCACGAACACGTCCACGCGCGACCTGCCGATCCTCGGCCCCGAGTCCGTGACGACGAGCTACAGCATCGGCCTGGAGGTCGCCGACCAGCCGGGCGTCCTGTCCCGCGTCGCGTCCGTGTTCGCGGGGCACGGCGTCTCGATCGAGACGATGCGCCAGCGCATCGATGGCGCTGGCGCGCAGGGCGTGTCCGACGCCGACGCCATCCCCGACGGGCGCGCCGAGCTGCGCTTCGTCACCCACGCGGCCTCCGAGGCCGCCCTCGCCGCCACCGTGGCGGACATCAGGAACCTGGACGTCGTCGAGTCCGTGACGAGCGTCCTGAGAGTCGAAGGAGTCTAGTGGCCCACCAGTGGCGCGGAGTCATCCGCGAATACGCCGACCGCCTGCCCGTCACCGAGTCGACCAGGGTCATCACCCTGGGCGAGGGCGGCACGCCGCTCGTGTACGCCCAGGAGCTCTCGGAGCTCACGGGCTCGGACGTGTACCTGAAGGTCGAGGGCATGAACCCGACCGGCTCCTTCAAGGACCGCGGCATGACCATGGCCATGACCGCGGCCGTCGCCGCGGGCGCGAAGGCCGTCGTGTGCGCCTCGACCGGCAACACGTCGGCCTCGGCCGCCGCGTACGCGACCGCCGCGGGCCTCACGTGCGCCGTCCTCGTGCCCGAGGGCAAGATCGCGCTCGGCAAGCTCTCGCAGGCGATCGCCCACGGCGCGCAGCTCCTCCAGGTCGACGGGAACTTCGACGACTGCCTCGAGATCGCGCGCAAGCTCGCCGAGTCGTACCCCGTGTTCCTCGTGAACTCGGTCAACCCGGCCCGCATCGAGGGCCAGAAGACGGCCTCCTTCGAGATCGTCGACGCCCTCGGCGACGCCCCGGACATCCACGTCCTCCCGGTCGGCAACGCGGGCAACATCTCCGCGTACTGGAAGGGCTATAAGGAGTACGCGAAGGACACGGTGTACGGCGCAGGGGAGGGCGAGGCCGACGCCGCGTCCGGTGCAGGCGAGGGCCGCACCCTCCCGTCCGTGTCGACGAAGCTCCCGGTCATGTGGGGCTTCCAGGCCGCCGGCGCCGCCCCCTTCGTCGCGGGCCACCCGATCACGCACCCCGAGACGATCGCGACCGCGATCCGCATCGGCAACCCCGCCTCGTGGGACACGGCCGTGGCCGCGAGGGACGAGTCCGGCGGCCTCATCGACGCCGTGACGGACGAAGAAATCCTTGCCGCGCACCGCTGGCTGTCCTCGAAGGAGGGCGTCTTCGTCGAGCCCGGCTCCGCCGCGTCGGTCGCGGGCCTGCTCAAGCGGCACGCCGCCGGCCAGGTGCCGAGTGGGAAGACGATCGTCTGCACCGTCACGGGCCACGGGCTCAAGGACCCGCAGTGGGCCCTGCGCACCGAGGACGGCAGCGAGGTCGAGCCGTTCAAGGTGAGCAACGACGTCGTGGCCGTCGCCGCCGCTCTGGGGCTCGAGTCGGCCGTCTGATGTCTGCAGTTTCCCCCGATCCGCGCCTCGCGTCGCGCCACGGGCTGCGCCTCGTGCGGCCGGGGCAGCGCGTCACCGTGCGTGTCCCGGCCACGAGCGCCAACCTCGGCCCCGGCTACGACAGCCTGGGCCTCGCCCTGGCCCTGTACGACACCGTCACCGTCGAGACGTCGGACGACGGCGGGCTGGACTTCGACCTGCGGGGCGAGGGCGCCGAGTCCCTCCCGCGCGACGAGAGCCACCTCGTGGTTCGCACGATCGACGCCGCCCTCGCCCGCCTCGGCTACGCGCGAAAGGGCCTGCGCCTCGCGGCGGAGAACGTGAGCCCGCACGGGCGCGGCCTCGGCTCGTCGGCATCCGCGACGGCGGCGGCGGTCCTCGCGGCGGCGGAGCTCGTCGATCCCGCCGACAGGCCGGGCCGCGAGTGGGCGCTCCAGCTGTGCAGCGAGATCGAGGGCCACCCGGACAACGTCGCGCCCGCGATCTTCGGCTCGCTCGCGCTTTCGTGGCAGGAGGGCGAGTCGTTCCGCACGGCCGTCGCCGACGTCGTCCGCACCGTCGTCCCCATTGTCGCGATCCCGGACTTCGAGCTCTCGACCGAGCTCGCGCGCTCGCTCCTGCCCTCCTCGGTCCCGCACCACGCGGCGGCGGCGAACTCGGGCCGCGCGGCGCTGCTCGTGCATGCGCTCACGCGGGATCCGTCGCTCCTGCTCCCGGGCACCGAGGACTACCTGCACCAGAGCTATCGCTCGACGGCCATGGAGCCCAGCGCCCTGCTGATCGAGCGCCTGCGGGCGGAGGGGCACGCTGCGGTCGTCTCGGGCGCGGGGCCCACCGTGCTCGTGCTCGCGGACGGCGAGCAGGAGGCCGACGAGGTCCAGGCGGCGGTCGAGCGCTTCGCGCACGGAGGCGGCGCAGGGACTATCGACACCGAGCAGGGACGGGCGTCTGTGACTGGCTGGCGTGTCCTGCGGCTGGCTGTTGACCGTGAAGGTGCTAAAGTGGACGTGCACCCGCGGTGAATCTGCCTCAGTCAGGCGTAGCCGGTCTAGTAAGGGACTCTCAGCAGCCTTCCTGATGCCAGGTTCCCGGCAGAGGGTGCCGCCCCTCCAGCTCTGCAGCCGGTCAGGCTGCTCGCGGCTGTCCCCGCAAGCAGCTCATGGATCCTCCCGCACGCTCGGGGCGGGCTGTTCGACTACGGCCCTGCCCGGCCTCAGGCCCCGCAGTGCCCCAGCCTGGTCGCCGCTCGAGTCGGCGGCCACGACCCCGCTGCGCTGGCCGCTGAAGCCGCGCAGTCGACTCCGGAAGGATCATCCGTGACACAGACCACTGAGCTGACCCCAGCCGTGGAATCCTCCGCCTCCGAGTCCAAGGGCATCGCCGGCCTCAAGCTGGCGCAGCTCCAGGCTCTGGCCTCCCAGCTGGGCATCACCGGTGGGTCCCGCATGCGCAAGGGCGATCTCGTCGCCGCGATTTCCGCTCACCAGAAGGGCGAGCCCGTGAGCCGCCCGTCCGGACGCGGCGCCGCGAAGGCGGCCGCAGAGCAGGCGGCGCCGGCGGCCACGCCGGAGGCAGCAGCCGCCGAGGCCCCCGCGGCCGAGGCCGCCGCCGAGCAGGCCGAGGCCCCCGGCCGCACCCGTGGCCGCACCCGCCGCCGCGCGGGCAGCGACGGCGTCGTCACCGCCGGCGCTGCAGCCGCCGCGGCCGCCGCGGGCGTCGCCGCCCCCGAGGCAGCCCCGGCCGAGGCCCCCGCCGCGGGGCAGCCCGCCGTCGCCCCGGCCGAGGCACCCACCGAGACCACCCGTCCCGCCCGCGCCCGCGGTCGCAGCCGCCGCGCTGAGGCGGCTCAGGGCTCCGCCGAGCAGGAGGCAGCCGCAGAGCAGGCCGCCGCAGTGCAGGCGCCCGCCGAGGCCGCACCGGAGCAGGCCGCCGAGCAGGCCGCCGCGGTGCAGGCGCCCGCCGAGGCCCCGGCCGAGCAGCCCGCCGAGGCCGGCGAGGGCCGCCGTCGCCGTGGCCGCGAGGGCCGCGAGCGGACGGACGAGGGCCAGGAGCGCCAGCCGTCCCGCCGCGAGCGCGAGGAGGCCGAGCAGGAGGAGGGCGGCGGACGCCGCTCCCGCCGGTCCCGGCGCGGGCGTGATCGCGACCGCGAGGGCGCCGAGCAGGGCGGGCGCGGCGACCGCAGCGACCGCTTCCGCGACCGCAACGAGCGGATGCGGGACCGCGGCGGCCGTCGCGGCGCCGGCCCCGAGGTCGACGATACCGAGGTGACCGAGGACGACGTGCTCGTGCCCGTCGCCGGCATCCTCGATGTTCTCGAGAACTACGCCTTCATCCGCACGTCCGGCTACCTGCCGGGCCCGAACGACGTCTACGTCCCGCTCGCCCAGGTCAAGAAGAACGGCCTGCGCAAGGGCGATGCCGTCGTCGGCGCGATCCGCGCCCCGCGCGATGGCGAGGACAACCCGGGCAGCGGCGGCGGCCGCCAGGGCCAGGGCAGCCGGCAGAAGTTCAACGCCCTCGTGCGCGTCACGAGCGTCAACGGCAAGACCCCCGACGAGATGAGGGGCCGCGTCGAGTTCGGCAAGCTCGTCCCGCTCTACCCCTCTGAGCGCCTCCGCCTCGAGACCGAGAACAAGAAGATCGGCCCGCGCGTCATCGACCTCGTGGCCCCGATCGGCAAGGGCCAGCGCGGCCTCATCGTCTCGCCGCCGAAGGCCGGCAAGACGCTCATCCTGCAGTCCATCGCGAACGCGATCACTGCCAACAATCCTGAGGTCCACCTCATGATGGTGCTCGTGGACGAGCGGCCCGAAGAGGTCACGGACATGCAGCGCTCGGTCAAGGGCGAGGTCATCGCCTCGACCTTCGACCGCCCCGCCGACGACCACACGACGGTCGCCGAGCTCGCGATCGAGCGCGCCAAGCGGCTCGTCGAGATGGGCATGGACGTCGTCGTGCTCCTGGACTCGATGACCCGACTCGGCCGCGCGTACAACCTCGCGGCCCCGGCGTCGGGCCGCATCCTCTCGGGCGGTGTCGACTCGGCCGCGCTCTACCCGCCGAAGCGCTTCTTCGGCGCCGCGCGCAACATCGAGAACGGCGGCTCGCTGACGATCCTCGCCACGGCCCTCGTGGAGACCGGCTCCAAGATGGACGAGGTCATCTTCGAGGAGTTCAAGGGCACGGGCAACATGGAGCTGCGCCTCTCCCGCGCCCTCGCGGACAAGCGCATCTTCCCGGCCGTGGACGTCAATGCGTCGGGCACGCGCCGCGAGGAGAACCTGCTCTCGCCCGAAGAGGTCAAGATCATGTGGCGCCTGCGTCGCGTGCTCGCTGGCCTGGACACCCAGCAGGCTCTCGAGCTGCTCACGTCGAAGCTCCGCGAGACGCAGTCCAACGTCGAGTTCCTCCTGCAGGTGCAGAAGACGACGCTCGCGTCCAAGTCGGAGAACGACAAGCACTAGCGACTCACGGCGGCGGCCGGCCCTGGGCACCCAGGCGCCGGCCGCCGTCGTCAGCGTTTAACCCGCGCCCCCGCGTGGCCCCCCACCGCCCCCATTTCGCACTTTTCGACGAAAGGCCCCCGACATGTTCGAGTCCGTGCAAGGACTGCTGGACGAGCACGCAGACCTGCAGAAGCAGCTCAGCGACCCCGCTGTCTACCAGGACCAGGCGCTCGCGCGGAAGCTCGGCCGCCGCTCCGCTCAGCTCAACGGCATCGTCGAGGCCTACGGCCGCTGGAAGCAGCTCCGCGACGACCTCGACGCCGCGCGCGAGATGGCCAGCGAGGACCCGGACTTCGCGGACGAGGTGGTCCAGCTCGACGAGCAGCTGCCTGTTGCCCAGGAGAGGCTGCGCCGGCTCCTCATCCCGCGCGATCCCAACGACGCCCGCAACGTGATCCTCGAGGTCAAGGGCGGCGAGGGCGGCGACGAGGCGGCGCTGTTCGCGGCCGACCTGACCCGCATGTACACGCGGTACGCCGAGTCGAAGGGCTGGAAGACCGAGGTCCTGTCCTCGACAGAGTCCGACCTCGGCGGCTACAAGGACATCCAGATCGCGGTCAAGGGCTCCTCGAACGACCCGGCCGAGGGCGTCTTCGCGCACCTCAAGTTCGAGGGCGGCGTCCACCGCGTGCAGCGCGTCCCCGTGACCGAGTCGCAGGGCCGCATCCACACGTCCGCCGCGGGCGTGCTCGTCTTCCCCGAGGTCGATGAGCCGGAGGAGATCGAGATCAACGCCAACGACCTCAAGATCGACGTGTACCGCTCCTCGGGGCCGGGCGGGCAGAGCGTCAACACAACCGACTCCGCCGTGCGCATCACCCACCTGCCCACCGGGATCGTCGTGGCGATGCAGAACGAGAAGTCCCAGCTGCAGAACCGCGAGGCCGCGATGCGCGTGCTGCGCTCGCGCCTCCTCGCGCACCAGCAGGAGCAGATCGACGCCGAGAACGCCGAGCAGCGCAAGTCCCAGGTCCGCACGATGGACCGCTCGGAGCGCATCCGCACGTACAACTACCCCGAGAACCGGATCGCGGACCACCGCACGGGCTACAAGGCGTACAACCTCGACGCCGTCATGAACGGCGACCTCGGCCCCGTCATCCAGTCGTGCATCGACCTGGACGAGCAGGCGCGCCTCGACGCGATCGGCGAATGACCGAAATGACAGCAGCATGAGCGACGGTCGCGAGGGCGCCGGCACGGACCTCGGCGCTGCCCTGCGCTCCGCCGCGGCCATGCTCGCCGAGGCCGGCGTGCCGAGCCCCCGGGCCGACGCCGAGCAGCTCGCCGAGCACCTGCTCGGCTGCGGCCTCGGCCGGCTGCGCGCCCTCGCGATCACCGGCGCGCCGATCCCTGAGGGGTTCGGGGATGCCTTCTGGGAGCTCGTGGCCGAGCGGGCCCGCCGCATCCCCCTCCAGCACCTCACGGGCGTCGCGCACTTCCGCCACATCACGCTCGCCGTGGGACCGGGGGTCTTCGTGCCCCGGCCGGAGACGGAGGGCGTCGTGCAGCTTGTGCTCGACTGGCTCGCGGAGCGCTTCGGGCCCGCGCAGTCCCAGCAGGATGGGCGGCCCGCGCAGTCCCGGCGGCCTGTCGTCGTCGACCTCGGCACCGGCTCGGGCGCGATCGCGGCGTCGATCGCCCACGAGCACCCGGGCAGCGAGGTCCACGCGGTCGAGCTCTCCGAGCTCGCGCACGCCTGGGCACAGCGGAACCTCGCACCCTACGGCGTCGAGCTCGTGCTCGGCGACCTGCGCACGGCCCTCCCCGCGCTCGACGGGACGGTCGACGCCGTCGTGAGCAACCCGCCGTACATCCCCGCCGACATGGTCCCGCGCGATCCCGAGGCCGCCGAGCATGATCCGGACCTCGCCCTCTACGGCGGGGGACAGGACGGCCTCGAGATGCCGCTCGCCGCGGCGGCCACGGCAGCCAGGCTGCTGCGCCCCGGGGGGCTCTTCGTCATGGAGCACGCGGAGGTCCAGGGGGACCGCCTTGCCCGGCTCCTCGCACGCGACCCGGCCTGGACGTCCGTGGCCTCGCACGTCGACCTCAACGGGCTCGCGCGGGCCACGAGCGCCACCCGCGCAGCGGAAGAAGCCGTGGAAGAAGCCGTGAAAGAAGCCGCGAAAAAAGCCATGGAAGAATGAGGGCCGTGACGACCACGACCTACAACTGCACGGATCCGGAACAGCGTGCCGAGGGCCTCGCCCACGCCCAGCGCGCGATCGCCCAGAAGCAGTGCGTGGTGATGCCGACCGACACCGTCTACGGCATCGCGGCCGACGCGTTCTCCGCCCAGGCCGTCGCGACGCTCCTCGCGGCGAAGGGCCGCGGCCGCTCGATGCCGCCGCCCGTGCTCATCCCGCGCCTGCAGACCATGGACGGGCTCGCGACCGACGTCCCCGCCGCCGCGCGCGCCCTCGCGGAGAAGTTCTGGCCGGGGCCGCTCACGCTCATCGTGCACGCCCAGCCCTCGCTCACGTGGGACCTCGGCGAGACCCGGGGGACCGTCGCGCTGCGCATCCCCGACGACGAGCTCGCCCAGGCGCTCCTGACGGTCACGGGGCCGCTCGCCGTCTCGAGCGCCAACCGCACGGGCCATGCCGCGGCCCAGACCGGGGCGGAGGCGCGCGAGCAGCTTGCTGAGAGCGTCGAGGTGTACCTCGAGGACGGGTTCCGCCCCCGCAGCGCCGACCACTCGGAGGGAGCCGCGAGCGGCGTGCCCTCGACCATCGTGGACTGCACGGGCGAGCGCCTGCGGATCGTCCGCGAGGGCGCCCTGGGCCTGGCAGAGCTGCGCGATGTGGCGCCGGACCTCCTCGGCCATGGCGAGGAGCCGGAGCCTGCTAGCGAGGAGCCGGAGCCTGCTAGCGAGCCCGCGCCCGCGCCTGGGCAGCCTGACGCAGGACAGCAGCGGCCCGGGGCCTAGGCAGGGCGCCGGCCTCCTCGGCCCAGCCGGGAGCCTGTGACTGGCCGAACCACATGACCTCGGCGCGGCGCACAGCCCCGTGGAGCCGCCCGCCCGCGAGCCGCGAGAGCGCGTAGCCGGCGGCCACCGCGGCCCGGCACAGCGGCGCGGGCAGCCGCAGCGGCGCCCGCCCGCCCGCCGCCTCGAGCACGCCGCGCACCGTCATGCCCTCCCACGGCTGCAGCACGAGGAGCCGGTCCGGCCGCGCCTCGGCGACGTCGACGGCGAACTGCGCGAGCGCGGCGAGCGAGCTCACGGGCGACGGCGCGTCCCCGGCCCCCGCGACCGACGCGAGCGGCGAGGCGGCCACGCGGGCGAGCGACGCCGTCGTGCGCCTGCCCGCGCCCTGGACGCTCGTGGCGCGCAGGATGGTGAGCATGCCGTCCGGAAGCCGCGGCGCGAGCTGCCGCAGCGCCGCCTCGCCGAGGGCCTTCGAGCGCGAGTAGGGCGAGAAGGGGCTCGTCTCCCACGTCTCGTCGAGGACGGGGCGCTCGCCCTGGACCGCCGCGCTCGAGAGGTGCACGAGCCGCGCGGCGCCGGAGCGCGCGCACGCGAGGGCGAGGACGGCCGGCCAGAGGGCATTGGCGCCGTAGAGCGCGTCGTCCTCGGCAGCGTCGGGCGACGCGAGGCCCGCCGCGTTGATGACGAAGGCCCCCGGCGTGATGCCCGCGGACACGCGGGCGACGAGGTCCCCACGGGCGTCCGCGGCCTGGATCACTGCCTCCGGGGTGCGTGCGGAGGTAGCGACGCGCTCGGCGTGCGGCTCCGAGAACTGCAGGCGGCGTGTCCGCAGCTCGTTCGCAATCCCGGCCCCGACGAATCCTCCCGCACCGACCACGAACCAGTGCGGCTGCGCCTGCCGGGGGTGCTGCGTCTGCTCGGCCATGGCACCCATCGTAGGCGCGGCGGGACGTGCTGCTTCCCCACCGGGTCTGGGGCACCGCCTCGCAGCAGGTATCGTGAACGTGCCCAGCCCCCCGCGAAGAGGTCCTGACCCCAGCATGAGCCCTGCACCCCGCGTCGTCGCCGTCGTCGTGAGCTTCAACCGCCGCGAGCTCCTGGCCCGCACCCTCGCGGGGATCGCAGGCGGCGAGCTGCGGCCGGATGCGGTCGTCGTCGTCGACAACGCCTCGAGCGACGGCTCGGCGGACATGGTGCGCGGGCTGGGCCTCGGACTCGAGCTTGACCTTGTCGAGCTCGGCACGAACGTGGGCGGGGCGGGCGGCTTCACCGTCGGGATCGAGCGCGCCGTCCTCGACCACGCCGCGGACCTCGTGTGGGTCATGGACGACGACACCGAGCCCCAGCCCGGCACGCTCGCCGCCGCCGTGCGGGCCTGGACCGACTACGCGCCCGCCCCCGAGCAGCGCCCCACCGTCGTGGCGAGCCGCGTCCTGTGGACCGACGGCCGCGAGCACCCCATGAACACGATGGTCGAGTGGTTCGCGGCCACCCCGGCCCAGCGCCGCCGCGCCGCCGCCGTGGGCGCGATGCCGATCCGCAGCGCCTCCTACGTCTCGTGCCTGCTCTCGGCCGACGCCGTGCGCGAGCTCGGCCTGCCGATCGCCGACTACTTCCTCTGGGCCGACGACTTCGAGCACACGACCCGCCTCGCGCGCTTCAACGATGCGATCCAGGCGCCCGAGTCCGTCGTCGTGCACCACACGAAGAAGTTCGGCACGACCGACGTCGACCCCGGCCCGCGCTTCTACTACGAGGTGCGCAACCGCTTCTGGACCTACGGCCGGTCGCAGTCGCTCGCGCCGTGGGAGAGGCTCGCCTTCACCTACGCGACGGGGCGGATCTGGGTGCGCACGTTCGCGAACTCCTCCGACCGCGGCGTGCTCGTACGCTGCCTCGTGCGCGGGGCGCTCGACGGGCTGCGCGCGCCGCGGCCCAACGCCGAGGTGCTCGCGGGCGTCTACCCCCTGCGGCCCGTTCCGCAGGTGGCGCGGACCTCGTCCGACCGGGCGGAGGCACCCCTGCCGTTCTCGCTGCTCATGGCCGTGTACGACGGCGACACGCCCGAGCGCTTCCGCCGCGCCCTCGCCTCGAGCACGCGCGAGCAGGCCAGGCCCCCCGCCGAGGCGGTGATCGTGCGCGACGGGCCGGTCGGCGCCGAGCTGCAGGCCGCGCTCGACGACGCGGCCGCCATCGCCGGGCCTGGCACCTCCGTGCGGGTCCTCGAGCTCGCGGACAACGTGGGCCTCACCGCGGCCCTCGGCCTCGGCCTCGCCGAGTGCACGCACGCCGTCGTGGCCCGCGCGGACGCCGACGACGTCTCGCTCCCGCGGCGCTTCGCCGCCCAGCTGCCCGTCATCGAGGCCGGCGCGGACCTCGTGGGCAGCGCGATGGAGGAGATCGGCGACGACGAGGACACCGTCGTCGCCCACCGCGCCGTGCCGACTGCGCCGTCCGTCATCACCCGCACGGCCCACGCGCGCAACCCGTTCAACCACCCCACCGTCGTGTTCCGCCGCGCCGCCGTCGACGCTGTCGGCGGCTACCAGGAGGTGCCCGGCGCCGAGGACTGGTGGCTGTGGGCACGGATGATCGCCGCGGGCGCCGACGTGCGCAACCTCGCCGAGCCGCTCGTGCGCTACCGGGTCTCCGGGGGCGCCTACGAGCGCAGGGGAGGGCTGCGCGCGTTCCGCGGTGACCTCGTGGTCCAGGCCCAGCTCCGCGCGGGCGGGTTCGTGGGCCCCGGGCAGTGGCTGCGCAACGTCGCCGTCCGCGCGGTCTACCGATTCCTGCCGACCGCGGTGCGCGCCCGGCGCTACCGCCGGATGGTCGCCCCACGGTGACCAGCCGCCGTCGTGCGCCGGACGGGGGAGGCGCGCGAATCGGAGTATCTTGGTTCAGCATGCCGCCAGGCCGCGAGAGCGCGGCCTCCCGCTAGAGAGAGTCACTGAAACGCCCATGACCGAGCGCGCAACCACTCCGGAGGCCCCGAGGCCGGTGCTGTGGCGCTGGATCCAGTTCCTCCTCGACGCCGGCGCCTGGACCCTCGCGATCCTCATGGCCGTGGTCCTGCGCTACGAGCTCACGGAGCAGACGATGACGCCGAGCGGCGTCGCGGTCTTCAGCCTGCTCGCGATCGGCAGCCAGGCCCTCGTCGGCTTCAGCATGGCCCTGTACCAGGGCCGGCACAGCTTCGGCAGCTTCGAGGAGGCGCGGCTCCTCGTCGCCGTGACGCTCATCGTCGCCACGATCCTCGTCCTGCTCAGCACGTTCCTCGGCTTCACGCTCCAGATCCCGCGCAGCACGGGAGTCATCGCGTTCCCGTTCGCGGCCCTCTTCATGGCCGCGACGCGGTATGCGAAGCGCATGGTGGTCGAGAGCAAGGCCAAGCCCGGCGCGAACGCGCAGCAGGCCCTCGTCTACGGCGCCGGCTTCCTCGGGACCAACCTCGTCTCGCGCATGATGCAGGACCCGGCGTCGCCATACTTCCCGGCCGGCTTCGTCGACGACGACCCCGCGAAGAAGCACCTGCGGGTCTCCTCCGTCCAGGTCCTCGGCACGGGCGACGATCTGCCCGAGCTCGTCCGCCGCACCCACGCGACGGTCCTCATCCTCGCCTTCGCCGCCGCGGACGCGTCCTTCATCCGCGGGGTCTCGGACCACGTCGCGGGGCTCGGGGTCAAGGTCCTCGTCCTCCCGCCGCTCAAGGACATGCTCGGAGGCGGTTCCCACAGCGTCACCGACTTCCGCGAGGTCGCCGTCGAGGACCTCATCGGCCGCCGGCCCGTCGACATCACGGTCGAGGACATCGCCGGGTACATCACGGGCAAGCGCGTCCTCGTCACGGGCGCCGGCGGCTCGATCGGCTCCGAGCTGTGCCGCCAGATCCATCCCTTCGAGCCCGCCGAGCTCATCATGCTCGACCACGACGAGACGGCCCTCCAGCAGACCCAGATCTCGCTCACGGGCCGTGGCCTCCTTGCCGGCAGCGACACGGTGCTCGCGAGCATCCGCGACGGCGCGAACCTCGCGGCCGTCTTCGCCGAACGCCGTCCCGAGGTCGTCTTCCACGCCGCGGCCCTCAAGCACGCGCCGCTGCTCCAGCAGTACCCGGGCGAGGCGTGGAAGACCAACGTGCTCGGCACGCTCAACGTCCTGCGCGCGGCCGAGGCCGCCGGCGTCGAGGCCTTCGTGAACATCTCCACCGACAAGGCAGCCTCCCCCACGACCGTCCTCGGCCACTCCAAGCGCATGGCCGAGCGGCTCACCGCGTGGATGGCGGGGAGGACGGGGCGCAAGTACGTCTCGGTGCGCTTCGGCAACGTCATGGGCAGCCGTGGGTCCATGCTGCCGCTCTTCTCGGAGCAGATCCGCAACGGCGGGCCCGTGACTGTCACGCACCCCGAGGTCACGCGCTTCTTCATGACGATCCCCGAGGCCTGCCAGCTCGTGATCCAGGCCGGGGCCATCGGCACCGGGGGAGAGGTGCTCATCCTCGACATGGGCGAGCCCGTGCGGATCCTTGACGTCGCGCGGCGCATGATCGCGATGTCCGGGAGGGACATCGAGATCGTCTACACAGGCCTGCGGCCGGCGGAGAAGCTCCACGAGGACCTCGTCGATCCGGACGTCGCGGACGTGCGGCCCCTCCACCCGAAGATCTCGCACGCGGCCGCCTCCGGCATGCCGCCCGAGCAGCTCGACTACGAGCGCTGGCTCGCCGAGTGCGAGCGCTCGGAGGAGGCCATGTTCGAGGCCCAGGTGCAGGAGGAGACCGAGCTCTCGCACGAGAGCCTGCGCGGATCGGGCGCGGCATGAGCGCCCTGCCGGGCGACGCGCTCCTGGTCCTCCTCGCGGGGATCGTCGCCTTCGCCGTGAGCGCGGCGCTGCCCGTCGTCGCGCACCCGCTCCTCGCGCGCCTGGGGGTTGTGGACCTGCCGAGCGAGCGCTCCTCGCACACGCAGCCCACCGTCCGCGGCCTCGGCCTGACGATCGCGGCGGGGCTCGCGGCGGGCTGGGCCCTCGCCTTCGCCACGGGCGCCGCGGACGACGGCGTGTGGCTGGCCGTGTGCGTCGTCACCGGCTCCGCCGCGGCGGCCGCGGTGGGCTGGGCCGAGGACCTGCGCGGCCTGTCGATCGTGAGCCGGGCGGGCCTGCAGCTCGCGCTCGGCGCGGCGGGGACGCTCGCGCTCCTGCTCATCACGGGCAAGGGCCTCTGGTGGCTGCCCTTCGGCGCGCTCGCGGTTGCCGCGTACATCAACGTGGCCAATTTCATGGACGGGATCAACGGGATCTCGGGCCTCCACGCCGTCGCCGTGGGCGGGCTCTATGCCGCCGCGGGCGCCGTCGTGGGCCAGGCCTGGCTCGTGGCCGCGGGTGTCCTGCTCGCGGCCGCCTTCGCCGGCTTCCTGCCGTGGAACCTCGTGCGCGGCCGCATGTTTATGGGCGACGTCGGCAGCTACCTCCTCGGGGCGGGCATCGCCTTCGCGGCGGTCGCCGCCTTCCTCGCCGAGATCCGGCTCGAGTACGTCTTCTCGCCCGTCCTCGTGTACCTTGCGGACACGTTCACGACGCTCGTGCGGCGCATGGCCGCCGGGAAGCGGTGGTACGCCTCGCACCGCGAGCACGTGTACCAGAAGCTCACGGACGTCGGGTTGAGCCACGTCGCCGTCGCCGCGCTCGTCACCGCCGCGACGCTCCTTGTCGGGGCCGCCGGGTTCTACGCGGTGTCCGCGACGCCTGCGGGGACCGTCGCCGCCCAGACGGGTGCCGCCGTCGTCCTCGTGGCCTACCTAACGGCGCCGCGCTGGATCGGCGTGCTGCTGCGCGTGCGACGCAGGGCGTAGCACTGGGGGAGCGGGCGCGAACCGCAAGTTCTATGGCGTGTAGAATAGTGATGACCCTCCCACCGCGGGCCTCTTGACACGCAGGCCGCCGACGATCGGCATGACATGACCCGAATGACGCACCGACCGGGCCCCTCCGGCCCCCAGGGCGTCGTCGGCTCCCCATGGCTAGGCCTCGCGGCACGCTGCACGGGCGCCAGCGCGGCGGCCGCGGCGGTGCTCGCCGGCGTCGCCCTGGCCGCGGCAGGACCCCCCGCCGCCGGCAGCGTCGCCTTCGCGGCCAGCGTCGTCATCGCGTTCTTCGCGATCAGCCTCCTGGCCGGTCACGCGATCGGACGCCGGAACCCCTCCGGCGCGATCGGCGCGTTCGCGGTGGTCTACGTGCTCAAGATCGTCGGCTTCGCCGCGCTGCTGCTGTGGCTCGGCCGGCCCGGGTGGGTCGACGGCCCCTGGTTCGGTGCGTCCGGCATCGTCACGGTGGTGGTGTGGCAGGTGGTGGAGGTCCTCTCCTTCAGCCGGCTGCGCCTGCTGATCTTCGGTGACTCCGACGGCTCTTCCGAGGAGGGACCCCGTGGCTGACCCGGACCCGCGTGCCAGCGGCCGCGAGAACGAGCCCGAAAACGGCCCGGAGAACGGCCCCGACGGCGACGGCGGCTACAACGCCGGCATGGCTGTCTTCAGCTACGTCATCGGCGGGATCGTTGTCTGGAGTTTGATAGGGTGGGGGCTGGACAATCTCCTGAAAACCCGCTGGCTCGTGCTCGCTGGCGCCCTTGTGGGGATTGCCGGCGGCATCTACCTGACCATCAAGCACGGGCTCTTCTCGCAGCGTCGCACGGATCCCCACGGGAGCACCGACGGCCGGGATGCGAGGGGCGAGGACCGCGACTGATGGAGCACCCGAAAATTTCACATGTGGGGGTCGAAGCCACTCGCCCCAGCATCTGCCCGACGATGGACACTGCAGAGAGGAATTGCGTTGACCCCGCTCGCGCTTCCGGCCGCTGACGGCGGCACCTTCACCCCGCCCACCCTCGAGGACATGCACCTCCCGGCCATCTTCCCGTGGGGCGAGGGCGAGGGCTTCTCGAAGCAGATGCTGCTCGTGCTCCTCTCCGTCGTCTTCATCGCCTGGTTCTTCATCGCCGCGTCGCGCAAGGGCCAGCTCGTCCCGGGCAAGCTGCAGTTCCTCGGCGAGAGCGCGTACGGCTTCGTGCGCAACTCGATCGGCAAGGACATCATCGGCGGCAGGGACTTCATGAAGTTCGTCCCGCTCCTGTTCGCGCTCTTCTTCTTCATCCTCGTGAACAACATCTACGGCGCGATCCCGTTCTTCCAGCTGCCGACGATGTCCCACGTGGGCGGCGCGTACTTCCTCGCGGGCTTCGTATACATCACCTGGATCGGCGTCGGCCTGCGCAAGTACGGCCCGCGCTTCATCAAGCTCACGATCGTCCCGAGCGGCGTGCCGTGGTTCATCCTCCCGATCGTCGTCCCGATCGAGATCATCTCGAACTTCATCGTCCGCCCGATGACGCACAGCCTCCGTCTCTTCGCGACCATGCTGGCCGGCCACCTCGTCGTCGCCCTCGCCGGCTCCGGCATCGCGTTCCTCATCGCCCAGGAGAACGTCCTCCTCCAGGGCACGTCGCTCCTCGTGCTGGTCGGCGCCACCGCCATGTACGGGCTCGAGGCGCTGATCATGGTCCTGCAGGCCTACGTCTTCACGCTGCTGACCGCGATCTACATCCAGGGCGCGCTTCACGCCGACGCCCACTGAGACTTCCCCCTCACCGGGGGATGAACCGAACCCAACACTGCCCGCGCGGGCAACCTGAAAGGAAAACAATGGAAGGCAACCTCAACCTCGTCGGCTACGGTCTCTCCGCTATCGGTGGTGCCATCGGCGTGGGTCTCGTCTTCGCTGCCTACATCAACGGTGTGGCCCGTCAGCCGGAGGCCCAGCGTGTGCTCCAGCCGATCGCGTTCCTTGGCCTCGCGCTGACCGAGGCGCTCGCGATCCTCGGTCTCGTGTTCGCCTTCGTGCTCTGATCCAGCACCAGGCAGACACGGAGCCAGTACCGAGTAGATAGGAGGGGTGGAGCACATGAACCAGCTGATTGTCCGCGCCGCCACCGAGGGCGCCGCGAGCCCGCTCATGCCGAACTGGTGGGAGGTGCTCGTCACCGCCATCGGCTTCGCCGTGCTGCTCTTCATCGTCGTCAAGTTCGTCGTCCCGGCGTTCGAGAAGACGTTCGCTGAGCGTGCCGAGGCCATTGAGGGCGGCATCGCCAAGGCCGAGAAGGCCCAGGCGGAGGCCTCCGCGGCCCTCGAGGAGTACAAGAAGCAGCTCACGGACGCCCGCACCGAGGCCAACCGCATCCGCGAGGAGGCCCGCGCCGAGGGCTCCCAGATCCTTGCCGAGCTCAAGGAGAAGGCCGCGGCCGAGTACGACCGCATCACCGAGCAGGCCCACGCGCAGATCGAGGCCGAGCGCCAGCAGGCGGTCGCGTCGCTCCGCGCCGAGGTCGGCACGCTGGCCACGACGCTGGCCGGCCGCATCGTCGGCGAGTCCCTGGACGACGACGAGCGCGCCTCCCGCGTGGTGGACCGCTTCCTCGACGAGCTGGAGACCCAGAACGCAGGTGCAGCGAAGTAATGGCAGGAGTATCGAGCGAATCGCTGGCCGCAGCGCTTGCGGACCTGGAGACCACGCTGCCCACGGCCTCGCTGTCGCTGGCGCGCGAGCTGTTCGGCGTCCTCGGCATCCTTGACAGCTCCGCGGGCCTGCGCCGGGCGCTGACCGATCCGTCCCGCGAGGGCGCGGAGAAGTCGGCCCTCGTGCGCAGCCTCCTGGAGGGCAAGGTGTCCGCCGACGCCGTCGAGATCACGGCCAGGCTGGCCGCCTCGCGGTGGGCTGACGCCCGCGACATCAGCGATGCACTCGAGACCCTCGCCTCGACCGTGGCGATCGCCGTGGCGGAGCAGGGCATCGGCGCCTCGAACGGGCTCAGCGGTCTGGAACGCCTCCAGAACGACCTGTTCGCGTTCAACCGCGTGGTCGAGGGCAACCACGAACTCCAGGCTGCCCTGACCGAGCCGCAGGCATCGACGGATGCCAAGCGCTCCCTCGCGCTCCGGGTCGCCCCGGAGGCGTCCGAGGAGGCGAAGCTCCTCATCGGCCAGGCGGCCGCGGCCCCGCGCGGGGCCAAGCCAACGGCGCTCGTCGAGAAGTTTGCCGCGCTCGCCGCGGGTCGCCAGAAGCGCTGGATCGCCGAGGTCGCCGTCGCGCGCCCGCTCAACGGCGGCCAGGCCGAGCGTCTTCAGTCCGGGCTCAATCGCCTCTACGGGCGCGAGCTCAAGATGAACACGACCGTGGACCCGCGGTTGATCGGCGGGCTCCGCGTGACGGTCGGCGATGAGGTGCTCGATGCCTCGACCGTGGCACGGCTCGGCGAGCTGCGCCGCCAGCTGGCCACGCACGCCCGCTGAGGCAGCACACTTCGTAGTAGACAATCCGGTCATCGCAGACAGATCCGCTCCGATGACCATGACACTCAAGAGAGCAGGGACTGCAAGATGGCCGAATTGACCATCAATGCCGACGACGTCCGCAATGCGCTGAATGACTTCGCGGCTTCCTACGAGCCCGGTACGGCTGAGCGCGTCGAGGTCGGCCGTGTGACCACCGCCGGTGACGGCATCGCCCGTGTCGAGGGCCTCCCCTCGGTCATGGCGAACGAGCTCCTCCGCTTCGAGGACGGCACGCTGGGCCTGGCCCAGAACCTCGACGTCCGCGAGATCGGCGTCATCATCCTCGGCGACTTCACCGGCATCGAGGAGGGCCAGGAGGTGCACCGCACCGGCCAGATCCTCTCGGTCCCGGTGGGCGATGCCTTCCTCGGCCGCGTCGTGGACCCGCTGGGCCAGCCGATCGACGACCTCGGCCCGATCGCCGCGGAGTCCTCCCGCGCGCTCGAGCTCCAGGCCCCCGGCGTGACCCAGCGCAAGTCGGTCCACGAGCCGATGCAGACCGGCCTCAAGGCCATCGACGCGATGATCCCGATCGGCCGCGGCCAGCGCCAGCTCATCATCGGCGACCGTCAGACGGGCAAGACCGCCATCGCCGTCGACACGATCATCAACCAGAAGGCCAACTGGGCCTCGGGCGACGTCACGAAGCAGGTCCGCTGCGTCTACGTCGCGATCGGCCAGAAGGCCTCCACGATCGCGGCCGTGCGCCAGACCCTCGAGGACCGCGGCGCCCTCGAGTACACGACGATCGTCGCCTCCCCGGCGTCCGACCCGGCCGGCTTCAAGTACCTCGCGCCGTACGCGGGCTCCGCGATCGGCCAGCACTGGATGTACGGCGGCAAGCACGTCCTGATCATCTTCGACGACCTGTCCAAGCAGGCCGAGGCGTACCGCGCCGTGTCGCTCCTCCTCCGCCGCCCGCCGGGCCGCGAGGCGTACCCGGGCGACGTGTTCTACCTGCACTCCCGCCTGCTCGAGCGCTGCGCGAAGCTCTCCGACGAGCTCGGCGCGGGCTCGATGACCGGCCTGCCGATCATCGAGACCAAGGCGAACGACGTCTCGGCCTACATCCCGACGAACGTCATCTCGATCACCGATGGCCAGATCTTCCTCCAGTCGGACCTGTTCAACGCGAACCAGCGTCCCGCGGTCGACGTCGGCATCTCGGTGTCCCGCGTCGGCGGCGCCGCCCAGGTCAAGTCCATGAAGAAGGTCTCGGGCACGCTCAAGCTCGACCTCGCCCAGTACCGCGACATGCAGGCGTTCGCGATGTTCGCATCGGACCTCGATGCGGCCTCCCGCCAGCAGCTCACCCGCGGCGCGCGTCTCATGGAGCTGCTCAAGCAGGGCCAGTACACGCCGTTCCCGGTCGAGGAGCAGGTTGTGTCCATCTGGGCCGGCACGAACGGCCACCTGGACGACGTCCCGGTCGAGGACGTGCGCCGCTTCGAGGGCGACTTCCACGACTACCTCAAGCGCAAGACCTCGGTCCTGACGACGCTCGCCCAGACCAACGTGCTGGACGACGACACCGTCGAGGCCCTCAAGTCCGCCGTGGCGGACTTCAAGAAGGGCTTCTTCGGGGAGGGCGACAGCCGCCTGGTCGGCGCCGGCCACGAGGAGCACGATGCTCTGGCCGAGGGCGACGTCACCCAGGAAAAGATCGTCAAGCAGAAGCGCTGATTCCCTGCTGCTGAGCGGATGGGCCGGGGCGAACGGCCCCGGCCCGTCCGTCAAGCGAGGGTGAGGAAAGGACAAGAATGGGAGCCCAGATCCGGGTCTACCGCCAGAAGATCGCCTCGACGACGTCGATGCGCAAGATGTTCAAGGCGATGGAGCTGATTGCCACCTCCCGCATCGGCAAGGCGCGCGCCCGCGTGGCCGCCTCCCTGCCGTACGCGAATGCCATTACTCGCGCCGTTTCTGCTGTCTCCTCTTCGTCCGAGATCGACCACCCGCTGACCACCGAGCCCACTCAGGTGCGTCGTGCGGCGGTGCTGGTCCTCACGGCAGACCGGGGCCAGGCCGGCGCCTACTCGGCCAGCATCCTCAAGCAGACCGAGTCGCTCACCGAGCTGCTGCGCGGAGACGGCAAGGAGGTGGCCACCTACTTGGTCGGCCGCAAGGGCCAGGCCTACTTCGACTTCCGTGGCCGCGAGTACGCGCGGGTGTGGACCGGTGGCACCGACAACCCCGAGTTCGCCACGGCCCGGGAGATCAGCGAGGTCCTCCTCGAGGCCTTCGCGACCCGGTACGAGGACGGTGGGGTCGACGAGATCCACGTCGTCTACACGCAGTTCAAGTCGATGGTGGTGCAGGAGCCGACCGTCGTCCGCCTGCTTCCCCTCGAGGTCGTCGAGGAGAACGCTGCGGAGGCGAAGGAGCTCCTTCCGCTGTACGAGTTCGAGCCGGAGCCCGAGCAGGTGCTCGACGCGCTCCTGCCGCGCTACATCGAGTCGCGGATCTTCGCGGCGATGCTGCAGTCGGCGGCCAGCGAGCTGGCGTCGCGCCAGCGGGCGATGAAGAACGCGGGCGACAACGCGACGGACCTGATCAAGAAGTACACGCGACTGCGCAACACCGCCCGCCAGGCGGAGATCACGCAGGAGCTGACCGAGATCATCGCCGGCGCCGATGCCCTCAACGCCTGAGCCGACGGTTCGCAGGCACCACTGAATAGACTGATTCCACGCCATCTACCAAGAAGTGAGAAAGATGACTGCCACTGCCTCTGAAGCGGTTGCGACCGCCGGCGCGACGGGCCGGATTGCCCGCGTGATCGGTCCGGTTGTCGACGTCGAGTTCCCGGCCGACGCGATCCCGGACATCTACAACGCCCTCACCACCGAGATCACCCTCGGCGGCACGACCCGGACCATCACGTTCGAGACGGCCCAGCACCTCGGCGACAACCTCGTCCGCGCCATCTCGCTGCAGGCCACGGACGGCCTCGTCCGCGGCACCAAGGTGGTCGACCTGGGCTCCCCGATCTCCGTCCCCGTCGGCGACGGCGTCAAGGGCCACATCTTCAACGTCCTCGGCAAGCCGCTCGACGTCGACGAGTCCGAGATCCAGGCCTCGGACCACTGGCCGATCCACCGCAAGGCCCCGTCCTTCGCGCAGCTCGAGGGCTCGACCGAGATGCTCGAGACCGGCATCAAGGTCATCGACCTCCTCACCCCGTACATCAAGGGTGGGAAGATCGGCCTCTTCGGCGGCGCCGGCGTCGGCAAGACCGTCCTCATCCAGGAGATGATCACCCGCGTTGCCCGCAACTTCGGCGGCACCTCGGTGTTCGCCGGCGTCGGCGAGCGCACGCGTGAGGGCAACGACCTCTGGGTCGAGATGGACGAGGCCGGCGTGCTCAAGGACACGGCGCTCGTGTTCGGCCAGATGGACGAGCCGCCGGGAACGCGCCTTCGCGTCGCGCTCACGGCTCTGACGATGGCGGAGTACTTCCGCGACGTGCAGAACCAGGACGTGCTGCTCTTCATCGACAACATCTTCCGCTTCACGCAGGCGGGCTCCGAGGTCTCCACGCTGCTCGGCCGCATGCCGTCCGCCGTGGGCTACCAGCCGAACCTCGCCGACGAGATGGGCATCCTCCAGGAGCGCATCACCTCGACGCGTGGCCACTCGATCACCTCGATGCAGGCCATCTACGTCCCCGCGGACGACTACACCGACCCGGCCCCGGCCACGACGTTCGCGCACCTCGACGCGACGACCGAGCTCTCGCGTGAGATCGCCTCGCGTGGCCTGTACCCGGCCGTGGACCCGCTGACCTCGACGTCACGCATCCTCGACCCGCAGTACATCGGCCAGGACCACTATGACACGGCCGTGCGCGTCAAGCAGATCCTCCAGAAGAACAAGGAGCTGCAGGACATCATCGCGATCCTCGGTGTCGACGAGCTCTCCGAAGAGGACAAGATCGTCGTGGCCCGCGCCCGCCGCATCCAGCAGTTCCTCTCGCAGAACACCTACACCGCGAAGCAGTTCACGGGTGTCGAGGGTTCGACCGTCTCCATCAAGGACACGATCGAGGGCTTCAAGTCCATCTGCGACGGCGAGCTGGACCACGTGGCCGAGCAGGCCTTCTTCAACGTGGGCGGCCTCGACGACGTCGAGCGCAACTGGGCCAAGATCCAGGAGCAGACCAAGTAGATGGCTGAGCTCGAGGTCGAGATCGTCGCGGCGGACCACTTCGTGTGGTCCGGCCCGGCGAAGATGGTCAAGGCCCGCACGGCGGACGGCGAGGTCGGGATCCTTCCCGGCCACACGCCGCTGCTGGCAATCCTGCATGCGGGCGAGATTGCGATCGAGCCGGTCACCGGCTCGCGGATCACGGCCACGGTCGACGCTGGCTTCTTCTCCGTCGACAGCAACCGTGTCGTGATCGTCGCCGACAACGCGAAGATCGGCGAGTCGGCCGCGGGGATCCGTTAGCCAGACCTCGATGGACGAATCCGCCATTCCGTTCATCGTTCTGGCAGCGGTCTTCCTGCTCCTTGCAGCGATGCTCTGTGTCCTCGGGGTGCGCCGCGCCGTCCTGCGGCGCACCCTGGGGACGGTGGACGCCTCCATCTCCATGGCCTCCGGGCCGTGGCGGATGGGGGTTTGCCGCTATCAGGACGCCGAACTGGAATGGTTCCACCTGCTCTCGCTCAGTCCCGTGGCCAAGCACCGCTTCACCCGCAGCTCCCTCGAGCTGCTCGGGCGGCGCGCCCCCACAGAGGATGAGCGGGCCAAGGTCCAGTCCGACGTCGTGATCGTCGACCTCCGCTACTTCGACGAGAGCGTCCGCTTCGCAATGGACTTCAACGCCTACGCGGGCCTCGCCGCCTGGCTCGAGGCCGGGCCCGTCGTGGGCGTCGGCCACTGGCGCTGAGCCGCGACGCGATGGACGCCGTGCTCGAGCTGCGCGTGGTGGACGGCCCCGTCGCGGTGGCCTGCTGGGCCCTCGCCGCAGCCGGCGTCGCCTACCTCGCCTGGAGCCTCGTCTCCCGCCGCCCGCGCGTACGCGGCGCGGCCCTCCTCGCAGGTGCGGCCCTCGCCGCCCCCGCCCTCACGCTCCTCGTCCACCGATTCCTCGTGGACATCGCGAGCGTCTTCCCCTCGGACCTGCCGCCCGAGGTCCTGTTCTTCACGGGCCTCGGCCTCTTCGGCGTGCTCCTCGCCGCCGCGTGCCTCGTGCGCTGGGGCCGCTCGGCGCGCTCGTGGGGCCGCCGGACCCTTGCCGTGGCGTCCGCACTCGCCGTCGCCCTCCTGGCCGCGCAGCAGATCAACGCCTACTTCGGCCTCAACCTCACGGTCGGAGACCTGACAGGCTCGAGCCTGAGCCGGATCGAGGCCCTCGAACCGGCCCTCGAGCGCGGGGGAGCCTCGAGCGTGCCGCTGACCGGCTGGACCGCCCCGGAGGAGCTCCCGCCCACGGGCGAGCTGCGGCGCGTGCGGCTTCCCAACGCGGCCTCGGGATTCGCCGCCCGCGAGGCCTTCGTCTACCTCCCCCCGGCGTATTCCGCCGCCGTCCGCCCTGAGCTGCCGGTCCTCGTCCTCATGGCGGGGCAGCCCGGCGGGCCGGCCGACTGGCTCACCGGCGGTCAGCTGCGCGGCCGCATGGACCGCTTCGCCCGTGAGCACGGCGGCGTGGCGCCGGTCGTCGTCGTCGCGGACCCGATCGGGAACCCCTCGGCCAACACGCTCTGCATGGACACGAAGCTGGGCCGGGCCGAGACGTACCTCCTCGACGACGTCGTGCCGTGGGTCAAGGAGCACCTGAGCGTCGCGACGGACGCGCGCGCGTGGGCGGCCGGCGGCTTCTCCTTCGGCGCGACGTGCTCCGTCCAGCTCCTCGCGAAGCACCCCGAGGCGTTCGGCTCGGCCCTCGCCTTCGCGGCCGAGAAGGAGCCGGCGCTCGCGAAGGAGCGGTCGAAGACGATCCAGGGGGCGTTCGACGGCGACACGGCCGCCTTCGAGGATCAGCTCCCCTCACATTTCTTCGCCCAGGGCGGCCATGAGGGCCAGTTCCTGTTCCTCGCCGCGGGCGGCCGAGACCCGGACTTCGTCTCGCAGGCGCAGGTCATCGCTGGCCAGGCCAGGGGCGGCGGGGCCGACGTGCACGAGGAGGTCGTGCCCGGCGAGGGCCATTCGTGGGAGATGATCGGCAAGGCCATGCCCGTCGGGCTCGAGCGGCTCGCCGAGCGCTGGGGCCTGCCGTGAGCCTCCGGGGCACCGCAGGGGCGGCGGCCGTGGCCGCGGCGCGCAGCGTCCGCAAGGTCCCCCTCACCGTCTCGCTCATCGCGGCGCTCTGGGTGGTCGGACTCGCGACCGGGAGCATCCTCGCTGGCCCGCCCGAGGACGTCCTCGCGGTCGTCGGGGGCGACATCGGCTCGCTGCGCTCGGGCCAGTGGTGGGGCGCCGTCACGTCGATCTTCTTCGTCACGAACCCGCTCGCCTACGCCGCCGCGACTGTGGTCCTCGCCGTCCTCGTCCCCGTCGCCGAGACGGCCTATGGAGCGCTCCGGGCCGCCGCACTCTTCGTGGGGGGCCACGTCGCCTCGATCACCGTGTTCTTCGCCGTCACGCAGCTCGCACGGCTCGGCGGCGACGGGTGGCTCGGGTCGATGGTCGAGGACCCCGTGCTCGGCCCCTACCCCGCGGCCCTGTTCGCGGCCATGGCGGCGAGCCCAGCCCTCGGCGTCCTCTGGCGGCGCCGGCTGCGCGCTGCCGTCCTCGGGATCGCGGGCATGCTCACCCTCTACGTGGGGCACTCGGAGACTGTCCTCGGACTCACCGGGGCGCTCCTCGGGCTCGTGGCCTGCTGGTGGTCCGCGGCGGCCCATCCCGAGCCGCACGTCGTCCTCCCGAGCGTGCGCGAGCGGCGCAACCTCCTGGCCCTGCTCGTGACGCTCGCCGCCGTCGGCCCGGTCCTGACGGCCCTCTCGCGCAGCCCCTCGGGGCCGCTCGCACTCGTGCGGGACATCGTCCTGAACCCCCTGCCCGCGCTCACCCAGCTCCAGGAGGACTGCCGGGGCGCCGTCGACGCCGCGTGCCTCCAGGCGGCCCAGCCGAATGCCCTCTCGCCGGTCGGCTACGCGACGGCGCTCGTGCCCATGCTCATCCTGCTCGTGTGCGCGGAGGGCCTGCGGCGCGGGCGCTCCGTGGCCCTGCGCGTCGCCGTCGCGGTCCAGCTTGCGATCGGCGCCCTTGCGGTCGGCTACCTCGCGCTCTTCCTCCGGATCCCCTTCACGCCGCGCACTCCGCGCCTCGGCATCGTGACGTCGGGGTTCGTGCACCTCCTGCCGATCGCGCTCACGGCCGTCGCCCTCGGAGCCGTCCTCTGGCTCGGCCGCGACCTGTTCCGCGTCGAGACAGCCCGCGGCCTGCGCCGCCGGCTCGAGATCGTGGGGGCCGGCCTCGGCCTCGCCCTCGTGCTCTCGTACGCCCTCCTGTGGTGGCAGGGCGGCGGGGCCGGGCGGCGGGACGGCATCTGGGGCCTCGCCGCGGAGCTGGTCCGGCAGTACCTCCCGGCGCCGATCCCGAGCAGCTACGCGGCGGCGTTCCGCGGCCGCGGCGACGCCGAGCTGTGGCTGTTCACGCACAGCGGGCTCATCCTGTGGGCCGCGGCGCTCGTCATCGTCGCCTTCGCCGTCCTGCGCGGGCGGCAGACCCTCGGGACGCGCGACGACAGCCTCGAGCTCGCCCGCTCGCTCGCCCGCAAGGGCGGGGGCTCGCTGTCCTGGATGACGCTGTGGCCGCCCAACAGCTTCTGGTTCGACTCGCACGCGACGGCGGGGCTCGCCTTCCAGCAGCACGGCGCCGTCGCACTCTCCGTCGCGGGGCCGATCGGGGCGCCGGGACGCGGGCCGACCGCGGTCACCGAGTTCATCGCCCACTGCGCCGAGCACGCCCTCATCCCCTGCTTCTACTCGGTCACGGATGAGCTCTGGCCGACCCTCCGCGCGAAGGGCTTCAGGAGGGTCGAGGTGGCCCAGGAGACGCGGCTGTCCGTGCGCGAGCTCGAGTTCGTGGGCAAGGAGTGGCAGAACGTGCGCACCGCCGTCAACCGTGCCCGCAAGCTCGGGGTGCGCGCCGTCTGGACGCGTTACCACGAGCTCGCTCCGTCCCAGCGCGCCCAGCTGAGCGTCCTGTCGGAGGAGTGGTCCGCACAGAAGGCCCTGCCGGACATGGGGTTCACGCTCGGCGGCCTCGACGAGCTCGATGACCCCGACGTCAGGCTGTGCCTCGCGCTCGACGACGAGGAGCGGCTCCACGGGGTCACGAGCTGGCTGCCGGTCTTCGAGCACGAGCGGATCGTCGGCTGGACCCTGGACTTCATGCGCCGCGGCCCCGACGGCTTCCCGGGCGTCATGGAGTTCCTCATCTCCTCGGCCGTCACGGAGCTGCGCTCCTCGGTCGAGTGGATCTCGCTCTCGGGCTCGCCGCTCGCGGCGGACCCGACGGGGGAGCGGGCCGCGGTCGACCGCGGCGACGAGCTGCTCTCGAGGATCCTCGACGCCGTCGGCCGCGTCCTCGAGCCCGTCTACGGCTTCCGCTCGCTCGCCAAGTTCAAGTCGCGGTTCCAGCCCGAGTACCACGCGCTCTACATGTACTACCAGGACCCACTCCAGCTGCCCGCGATCGGGCAGGCGCTCGCGGCCGCCTACCTTCCCGGGCTCACGATGAGGCACCGCATGCGGCTCCTGCGCAGCCTCGTGGGCTGAGCGGCGAAAGTTTATTTACAGCTCACGTTAATAATGTGTCGCGGGCGTTGCGCACGAGACGACGATGGGCCCCGGATTTCTCCGGGGCCCATCGCTGCGCTGTCGAGACGCAGTGGCGTCGATCAGAGGGCGGTGACGCCCGTGGCCTGCGGGCCCTTGGCGCCCTGGCCGATCTCGAATTCGACGCGCTGGTTCTCCTCGAGCGTGCGGAAGCCGTTCGACTTGATTTCCGAGTAGTGGACGAAGACGTCAGCCTCAGCGTCGTCCGGGGTGATGAAGCCGAAGCCCTTCTCAGCGTTGAACCACTTGACGGTTCCCTGTGCCATGACCTTGCGTTCTCCTGTGGAATTGCAACGGGACACCGGCGCTTTCTGCGCCGGTCGAGTTACTCCGCGGGAGGACCCGGTCTAGCCGGGAACTCCACGCTCGCAACGGTCTTGCGAGCATGCATTGCATGGAAAAACACTGCTACCTACATCAAGACTGGTCCTAGCCAATCACGATGTCAGAACGCCGGTCAACGGCATTGACATGTTTTCCGCAGACATTTGGAGAATTTCCGGTAACGGCACGTAAAACGCCCGTCCCCTCGCCAGGGGGCAGTGTCGTTCAGGCGATGCCTACACGCCGCGGGAGGCGCCCAGGAGTCTGCCGGCGCGCACGACGGCGAGCGGCCGCAGCTGGGCGTCGGCGGCCACGAGGTCGGCGCGGAGCCCCCTGCGCAGGCTGCCGATCTCGTCCGAGCGGCCGAGCACGGCCGCGGGCACGGCCGTGGCCGCGACGACGGCCTCCTCGAGCGGGACACCCATCGCAGCTGTCTGGGCGACGACCTCGATGAGGGTCGCGGTGCCGCCCGCGATCGAGCCCGTTGCGTCGAGGGTCGCGACCCCGTCATCGACGGTCACGGCGGAGGGGCCGAGCGTGTAGTGCCCGTCGCCGAGCCCTGCGGCGGCCATCGAGTCCGTCACGAGGGCGATGTTGGCCGCCCCGACGAGCTCGAACACGGTGCGCACCGTCGCCGCGTCGAGGTGGACGCCGTCGGCCACGAGCTCGACGACGGCGCCTCCCCGCGACGCCGCGCGCAGGCAGGCGGCGACGGGCCCGGGGGCGCGGTGGTGCAGGCTGGGCATCCCATTGAAGAGGTGCGTGACGGTCGGAATGCCCTCGGCGCCGTCGAACCCCGCGGCCGCGAGGCCGTCCCGGGCCTGCTCGAGGGACGCCGCGGCGGTCGCGTCGTCGCAGTCCGTGTGACCGAGCGAGGGCGTGACGCCGTGTGCCGTGAGCAGGTCCACGAGGGCCGCGGCCCGGGGGAGCTCGGGGGCGTAGGTCATGGTGACGAGTCGGCCGTCCGAGGCCTCGATGAGCTCGGCGGCGAGGTCGACGTCAGGGGCGAGGAGGAAGTCGGGATTCTGGGCGCCGCAGCGCGCGTGCGAGAGGAACGGGCCCTCCAGGTGGATCCCCGCGACGAGGCCCTCGGCGTCGAGGCGCGAGAAGAGGCCGATGCCGGAGAGCAGCGCCTCGCGCGGCGCCGTGACGAGGCTCGCGAGCAGCGTCGTCGTGCCCCGCCCGTGCAGGAACGCGAGGGCCCGCCTCGCCTCGTCCTCATCGGCGTTCGGGAAGTCGACGCCCGCGGCGCCGTGGCAGTGCAGGTCGACGAGCCCCGGCATCAGGACCGCGTCCGCCGGGAGGTCCAGCTCGGTCCCGCCGAACTCGGCGCCGAATTCGGCATCAAACTCAGTGCTGGGGCCCGCGAAGACGATCCGGTCGTCCTCGGTGGCGACGACGCCGCCGTCGATCGCCATCCCGTCGCTCACGATGCGCCCGCGCGCGACGAGGCGGACCAGGGCGCCGGCTTCGGGGGGCGGGGGCGTGGCAGAGGTCATAGCACGATCTTAGGGGAGTGCCCTTGCGGCGCCGGTCCTACCGGCGTTGGAGCACGGTGGCAGAAGGCGCCGACGCTCAGAAGAGGCGGGACTCGACGTCATCCACGCCGCGCATCGCGTCGTAGTCGAGCGTCACGCAGTCGATCCCGCGGTCCTGGGCGAGCACGCGGGCCTGGGGCTTGATCTGCTGGGCCGCGAAGATGCCTCGCACGGGGGCGAGCAGCGGGTCGCGGTTGAGCAGGTCGAGGTAGCGCGTGAGCTGCTCGACGCCGTCGATGTCGCCGCGGCGCTTGAGCTCGACGGCGACGGTGGCGCCCGCGGCGTCGCGGGCGAGGATATCGACCGGCCCGATCGCCGTGAAGTACTCCCGGCGGATGAGCGTGAAACCGGGGCCGAGCGTCTCGATCTGCTCGGCCAGGAGCCGCTGGAGGTCGGACTCGACACCGTCCTTGATGAGGCCCGGGTCGATCCCGAGCTCGTGGCTCGAGTCGTGCAGGTGCTCGTGGATGTTCACGATGAGGCGGTCGTCCGTCTTGGCCGACTGGACCGACCACTGCTCGACGACGCCCGTCTCGAGCTCGGCCTCCTCGGGCGTGCTCACGCGCAGGGTCGCGGGCGGGCTCATCCAGTTGAGCGGCTTGTACGAGCCGCCATCCGAGTGCACGAGGACCGAGCCGTCCGCCTTGACTACGAGCAGCCGGGTCGCGAGCGGGAGGTGGGCCTTGAGCCGGCCGACGTAGTCCACGGAGCACCGGGCAATGACGAGTCGCACCCGAGCACTCTACCGGAGCCGCCGTGGCCCGCCCGGGCGGCGGCCCGGAACGTCGCCGGGGAAGGGCACAGTCCTGGGGCACGGCACAATGGTGACCATGCCCCGCTCCAACCGTCCCCGCCGCCGTCCGTCGCCGCCCCGCACCGCGCGGGAGGCAGTGGACCGAAGCGAGGACCGCGAAGACTTCGACCCCGAGCGCGTGCTTGCCGGCTTCGCGCGGCTCGAGTCCGCGCCCGACGGCGAGTGGCGGGTCCGCCGGGTCACGACGCGCAGCGCGGCCAAGGACTACACGTGCCCGGGCTGCTCGCGCACGATCCCGCCCGGTACGGCGCACCTCGTGGTCTGGGCCGACGACCACCTCTTCGGCGAGGCCGCAGGGATCGCCGAGCGCAGGCACTGGCACACGCACTGCTGGCGCACCCGCAAGTACAGGTTCCGGTGAATCGCTAGGCTGTCACCATGCCCTTCGACCCCGCGTCCTATGAGTTCAGCCCGTCCGCAGGCCCTGTCGAGATCCGCGCCAACACGGTCCTCCCCGCGCGCCGGGAGAACATCGAGCTGCGCACGCAGGACGGCCTGACGCTCGTCGGCGAGCTGGCCCTCCCGGCGGACCGGGAGCCAGAGGCGACGCTCGTGACGCTCCACCCGCTGCCCACGCACGGCGGCTTCATGGACTCGCACGTCTTCCGCAAGGCCTCCTTCCGCCTCCCCGCGCTCGCGGGCCTTGCGGTCCTGCGTTTCAACACGCGCGGGACCTCCAGCCCACGCGGGACGAGCGAGGGCCGCTTCGAGGAGGGCGTGGGCGAGCGCGCCGACGTCGAGGCCGCCGTCGGGTTCGCCGTCGAGCGCGGCCTCCCGGCGCGCTGGCTCGTGGGCTGGTCCTTCGGCACCGAGCTCGCGCTCAAGTACGGGGCGGTCGAGCCCGTCGCCGGGGCGACCGAGGGCGCCGTCCTGCTCTCCCCGCCCCTCCACCGGGCCGTCGACGCCGACCTCGACGCGTGGGCCGCCGCGGGTCGACCGCTCACGGCGCTCGTCCCCGAGCACGACGACTACCTGCGCCCCGCCGAGGCGGCCGACCGCTTCGCCCGGGTCCCCCAGGCGCGCGTCGTCGGCGTCGACGGCGCCAAGCACCTCTGGGTGGGGGAGAAGTTCGTCCACCGCGCCCTCAGCGAGATCGTGGACGAGGTCACCGACGCCGGCTCGGGCGCCGAGGGGCTCCCGACGTCGTGGGACGGCCCGGTCGCGACGGCCGTCGGCTAGTGCTGGTCCTGCCGGACGATGTAGACCTCTCTGACGAGGAGCATGATCGCGGCCGCCGTGGGGATCGCGATGAGCGCCCCGAGGACGCCCAGGAGGCTGCCGCCGGCAATGACCGAGATGACCGCGACGGACCCCGGGACCGCGACCGCCTTCTGCATGATCCGAGGCGAGATGAAGTATGCCTCGAACTGCAGATAGGCGAAGTACGCGATCGCCAGGACGAGCGCCGTCTGCCAGCCGCCCGTGAGCGCGACGAGCGAGATGAGCACGCCCGCGACGACCCCGCCGACGAGCGGGATGAACGCGAGGAAGCCGACGACGAACGCGAGCAGGGCCGCGAACTGGATTCCCAGGAGCCCCATGACGACGAACGCGAAGGTCGCGTTGAGGACGGCGACGCACACCTGGCCGATGACGTAGTTGCCGACCGAGCGCGTGATCTCCTCGCTCAGGGCCTCGACGCGGAGTCGGCGCGAGCGCGGCGCGAGCCGGAAGCTCCACGCCTTCATGGCGGGCAGGGCCGAGAGGAAGTACAGGCTCAGGACGACGACGATGAGCACGCCGAAGAGCGAGTTGGCGACCGTCGTGCCGAATCCGAGCACGCCGCCGAACACGTTCGTGATGGCCTCCGAGTTCTGCCCGAGCTTCTGCAGCTCTTCGGTCACGCGGTCCTTGACCCCGAACTGCTCGTCGATGCTGCGGTAGAAGTCGGACTCGAGGACGTCCTGGATCCATCGGGGGACGTTGCCCACGAGCTCGCCCACCTGCTCGATCATGGTCGGGATGAGTGTGCCGAAGAAGGCCCCGAGGACGGCGAAGAGGCCCAGGATCGTCCCCGCGATGCCGACGGCGCGGGGAACGCGCCGCCTCTCGAGCCAGCGCACGACGGGGTCGAGGCCGAGGGCGATGAAGAGCGCCGCGAGGATCCACAGGAGCAGCTGCGTCGTATGGGACGCGATGTAGTAGAGCGCGAGGGCGATCCCGACGCCGACGGTGCCCATGAAGCCCATGTACAGCGGGTGCTTGCTCGACATCCGTGGCCCCGGCCTGCCGAACGGCGCGGCCTCGGACGGCTCCGTGGCGGTCTCCTCGCCCCCGCGCTCCGGCGGCATCTCGAAGCGCACGCGCGGCTGCGCTCCGGGAAGGGGCGTTCTCAGCTTCCGGGCCGCACCGTGGAGGAATGCCCCGAACCCGCCGTGCGGCTGGGGCGGGAGGCCGCCCTGGCCGGTCGAGGAGGAGTCCCCCCCGCTGTTGCCGCCGGCCGCGTCCGACCCGGCCTGGCGGTGTTCTGCCACAGGATGCGCCTTCCCCTTGGGTGACCTCGTCCAGGCCCGCGCCGGAAGCCGTCGCAGCCCTCCGGCCACCCTACCAGCCGGTCCGGATCGGGTTTTTGATCACGATTTGGTTACCATTGGAGGGTCTGTGTCCCCAACGCAAAGGTGTACCCGTGCGACTGAAGACCGCAGCTGCGATCCTGCTGCTCGGCCTCATAGCCCTCGTGGCCGGCATCGGCCAGCTCTCCTGGTGGGCTCCCGACGAGCATGTGACCGCCGTGCTCCCGGCCGACGCCCAGGACGCCCCGCTGACCGTCATCGACACGGGGCTGCGCGACCTGCGTGGAGGCGATGCAACCCTCACGGTCCGCTCCGAAGGAAGCTTCACGCTCTCCGCGGCCCGGCCCGATGACATCGAGGCCTGGGTCGGCCCGGCGGCCCACAACACCATCGACGGCGCGTCGGAGGACGGCCGCACCCTCACGGTCGCCCACACCGACGGCGAGGCGACCTCGCCGGACCCCGCCGGCGCCGACCTCTTCGCTGCGAGCCAGAGCGCGTCCGGCACCCTCGAGTACCGCTGGGAGCTCCCGGACGACGGCGAGTGGCAGCTCCTGCTCGCGAGCGACGGCTCCGCGCCGGCGCCCCGCGACGTGACGATCACGTGGCCGAGCAACGCGACCACCCCGTGGGGCGTCCCGCTCATCGTCGTCGGCGCCCTCGCGATCCTCGCGGCCGTCGCCCTCGTCCTCCTCGGTGCGCGCCGCGGCCCGGGCTCCGGCATCGGCCGCGGCTCCGCCGCCCGCCGCCCGCAGGCCGGCTGGCCGGCTGCTCCCACCCGGCGCGGTCGCCCGGGCTCCGCGCCGCGGATGGCGGGGCCGTCGTCCGCCCCCCGCGACCGGGGTGCCCAGGGCCGCGGCCTGCGCGCCGCGGCGGCGGGGACGGCCATCGTCGCTGGCCTTGCCGGGCTCGGGGCCGCGGTGCCCGCCGCGAACGCGGCGACGTCCCCCGCCCCGGCCGCCTCCGAGAAGGTCCTCATCGACGAGCAGCTCACCCGCATCCTCGAGCAGACCGGCAACGCGGTCCAGGCCGGCGACGACGCGAAGGACGCCGCCAAGCTCGCCCCGCGCGTCGACGGCACCGCCCTGCTGACCCGCACGCAGAACTACAAGGTGCGCGCCGCCGTTGCGAGCGCCCCCGCGCTCTCCCCGGTCCGGGCGTCCGACCTGCTCACGAGCGTCGTCACGACGCGCCGCGAGTGGCCCCGCACCGTCGTCGCCGTGACCCAGGGCGAGGGCAACACAACGCCCCAGCTGCTGACGCTGCGGCAGGCGAGCGCCCGCGAGAACTACAAGCTCATCGAGGCGGCCCCCCTCCTGCCGGGCGCGACCTTCCCGAGCACGTCGCGCGCGGGCGTCGAGCAGCTCCCGCTCGATGACAAGGCCGGCCTCGTCAACACCCCCGGGGAGGCCATCGCCGGGCTCGCCGACCGGCTCACGTCCCCGGACAGCAGCTGGAAGGACCGCATCCCCGAGAACGCGTACATCGCGGACACGCAGGGCTACCAGGCCGACATCGTCGCGAGCAGCCCCAACGGCGACTTCGCCTTCAGCCACTCCCTCGTGGGCGACGAGGCGGTCGCGTTCCGCACGGCCGACGGCGGGGCGATCGTCCTCGCGCCTCTCGATTTCACCGTCGAGGGCACGCCCAAGGCCGAGGGCGACAAGGTGACCCTTGCCGACGACGCTGCCGCGCTCGCCGGCGGCAAGGAGGCCACGTCCAAGATGGTGCTCACCTTCCGCGAGACCGTCATGCTCTACGTGCCCAAGGAGGGCGCCAGCCAGAACGTGACCCTCATCGGGGCGACGCGCAACCTCTCCGGGGCGAGCGTGGGCTGATGGGCACCCGGGCACGGCTCCCACGGGCACGGCTCCCGTGAGCACGGCCCCGTGAGCACGGCTCGAAGCACAGGTGCCAAGGGCGCCGGCCGCGTGTGCGGCCGGCGCCCCTGGTCGCTCCCGGACGTTGCTGCCCGTTCTCTGGGCTTCGCTAAGGTGGAGTCATGAGCGTTCCCGGTTCCCGCCAGCCCCAGCCGCAGCTGAACCTCCGCGGCGCCGTCGACCTCTCGGCCCTCAAGGCCCGCGCCACGGCCTCGCCGCCCGCCTCGCCCCAGGCGCCGGCCTCCGGCACGACCCCCCCGGACGAGTCCCTCGCGGGCGCCCCGGGCGCGGGAGCCGAGGCGGCCTCCGGCGCTGAGGCAGGCGCCGCCGGAGCCGTCGAGATCGACGAGAGCAGCTTCCCCGAGCTCGTCCAGCGCTCGGGCGAGGTGCCCGTCGTCGTGCTCCTGTGGGCGTCCTACTCTCCAGAGTCGCTGCGCGCCCGGGACGAGCTCGCGGGCATCGTCGCCTCCTACGCGGGCCGTCTCCTCTACGCGACGGCGGACGTCGAGGCCTTCCCGCAGCTCGCCCAGGCGTTCCAGGCGCAGGCCGTGCCGACCGCCGTCGCGATCCTCAAGGGCCAGCCCATCCCGCTGTTCCAGGGCACCGCCGCCGAGGCGCAGGCGCGCCAGCTCTTCGACGAGCTCCTGCGCGTCGCCGCGGCGAACGGGGTCACCGGCAGCGCGGGGGGCCCGGCGCAGGGAGCGGGCGCGCCCGCCGAGCCCGAGCTCCCGCCCCTGCACCAGGAGGCCTTCGACGCCATCGACCGCGGGGACTTCGCCGCGGCCGAGGCCGCGTACCGCAAGGCACTCGCCGAGCAGCCCGCGGATCGCGAGGCCAAGGCCGGCCTCGCGCAGGTCCAGCTCATGGCCCGCGGCGCGGGGATCGACCAGCCCGCCGCAGACCGGCTCCGTGCCGCGGCCGCGGATGCCCCGGACGACGTCGAGGCCCAGCTCGCCGTCGCGGACCTCGACATCATGGGCGGGCACGTCGAGGACGCCTTCGCTCGGCTCGTGGGCCTCGTGGGGCGAACCGCGGGGGACGACCGCGAGCGAACCCGCGTGCGCCTGCTCGAGCTGTTCGAGATCGTCGGCGGGACGGACCCACGCGTGTCGGCGGCCAGGGCGCAGCTGGCCCGGGCTCTCTTCTGACCCCGGGCGCTCTTCCGACCCCGGCCCCGCAGGATCCTCCCCGCGGATGAGGTCGGCCTCGTCCTCGCGGAGGATCCCGCGGCGCCGGGCGCCTTGCTAGCGTGGGGCCATGAGTGGCCTCGTCCCGCCGTCGGCGGCCTCTGCCCCCTCGCCAGCCGCTGTCCCCTCCGCCGCCCTGTCGCTGCGCGGCCTCGTCAAGGCCTTCGGCGGAAAGCCAGCGGTCAGCGGGATCAGCCTCGATGTCCCCGTCGGCTCCCTCTACGGGCTCGTCGGGCCCAACGGCGCGGGGAAGACGACCACGCTGTCCATCGCCACGGGCCTCCTGCGCCCCGACGCCGGGACGGCGCACGTCTTCGGCGTCGACGTGTGGGGTGACCCGCTGGCCGCCAAGCGGCTCATGGGGGTCCTGCCGGACGGCGTGCGCCTCTTCGACCGGCTCACGGGCGCGCAGCTCATCACCTACGCCGCGCTCCTGCACGGGCTCGACAGGCGCACCGCGGTCGAGCGGACGCACGAGCTGCTCGAGGCGTTCGGGCTCGCCGACGCCGCGGCGACGCTCGTCGTCGACTACTCCGCCGGCATGGCGAAGAAGGCGGCCCTCGCGGCGTCGCTCGTGCACGCCCCGCGCCTCCTCGTCCTCGACGAGCCGTTCGAGTCGGTCGATCCGGTCTCGGCGGCGAACATCCGCGGCATCCTTGCGGACTTCGTCGCGGGGGGCGGGTCCGTGATCGTCTCGAGCCACGTCATGGACCTCGTCCAGCGCATGTGCGACCACGTCGCCGTCGTCGCGGCCGGGTGCATCCTCGCCGCCGGGACCGTGGACGAGGTCCGGGCGGGCTCGACCCTCGAGGAGCGCTTCGTCGAGCTCGTCGGCGGGCCGGGCCGCACGGAGGGGCTGACATGGTTGCGCACCTGATCTCGCTCAAGCTGCTCCTGCTGGCCAACGGCCTGCGCCGGAACGTGTGGCAGGCGGTCGGGCTGGGCATCGCCACCCTGTACGGGTTCGGCCTCGTCACCGCCTGCGCCGTGGGGCTCGCGGCCCTGCGCTTCGCGGACGCGGCGACGGCGGAGACGGCCCTGGTCCTGGGCGGCTCGGCGCTCGTGGCCGTCTGGGCCCTGGCCCCGATCGCCGTCGCCGGCGTGGACCTCACGCTCGACCCCGCCCGCTTCGCGCCCTACCCGATCCCGCGCGGGCAGCTGCTCGCGGGCCACGCGCTGGCGGCGCTCATCGGCGTGCCCGGCCTCTGTACGGCCCTCGTCCTCGCCGCGACGACGCTCACGTGGACACGGGGGCTCGCGCCCTTCGCGGCCTCCGTGGCCGGCGCGGCCCTCGCCCTGGGCCTGTGCGTCGTCGTGAGCCGGCTGGTCGCGAGCCTCGCCTCGGAGCTCGCGGCCTCACGCCGCTTCCGGGACGGCAGCAGCCTCGTCCTGCTTGTCCCGCTCGTGCTGCTCGCGCCCCTCGTGAGCCTCGCGCTGCCCGCGCTCTCCGATGTGGCCGCCCTGGGCGGGGCCGCCGAGGTCCTCGTCTGGACGCCCCTCGGTGCAGCCTTCTCCGCCCCCGCCGACGCGGCCCAGGGCCTCGGGGCCACGGCCGCCGCCAAGCTCGCCATCGCCGCCGCGTCCCTGGCGCTCGCAGCGTGGGCCTGGTCCGGGACCCTCGGACGGGCCCTTGTGCGTCCGAGCAGCGGCGGGCGTGCGCGTGCGGCCCGGGGAGGCCGGGACGGGCTCGGGCTCTTCGCCCTCGTGCCCGCGACGGCCGCCGGCGCCGTGGCCGCGCGGAGCCTCGTCTACTGGGTCCGCGACCCCCGCTACGGCGGCGGGCTCATCGTCGTCCCGCTCCTGCCCGTCGTCCTGTACGCTGCGTCCCTCGGCCAGGACGGCGGGGGCGGGCCGCTCGCGGGGCCGTTCGCCCTGAGCGGCCCGCTCGTCGCGTTCGTCCTCGCGTGGAGCATCTCGGCCGACGTCTCCTACGACTCGACGGCCTTCGCCGGTCACCTCGCCGCGGGCGTGCGCGGGCGCGATGACCGGTGGGGCCGGGCCCTCGCGCTCCTGGCGTTCGGGCTGCCGGTGACGCTCGTCGTCACGGCAGTGCCGTTCGCCGTCGCGGGGGAGTGGGCAACGTTCCCCGCGGTGCTCGGACTCGCGGTCGGCGTCCTGCTGAGCGGGACGGGCCTGTCCTCCGTCGTCTCCGCCCGCTACGCCGTCGCGGTGCCGCTGCCGGGGGAGAGCCCCTTCAAGAAGCCCGCGGGCAACATGGGCCTCACGATGGCCGTCCAATGCGGAGGGATGGTCCTCCTCTGCGTCCTCGCGGCTCCGGAGGTGGCCCTCACGGTGCTGGCGCTCGCGACGGGCGAGCCCGCCTACGGGTGGGCCTCGCTCGCCGTCGGCACCGTCCTCGGCGCGGCGCTCCTGGCCGGCGGAGCTGCCCTCGGCGGGCGCGTGCTCGACGCGCGGGGGCCCGAGCTCTACGCTTCCCTCGTGCGCGTGGCGTGACGAAGGGGGAAGGTCATGGAAATCGTCATCCTCCGGGACACGCGCGAGGTGGGCCGCATGGCGGCCTCGGTGTTCGCGCGGCTCGTGCGCTCGCGGCCGGACGCCGTGCTCGGCCTCGCGACGGGGTCCTCGCCGCAGCCCGTGTACGAGGAGCTCGCGCGCCTCGTGCGCGAGGAGGGGCTCGACTTCTCGCGCGCGACCGGCTTCGCGCTCGACGAGTACGTCGGGCTGCCGCCCGGACATCCCGAGTCCTACCGCGAGGTGATCCGGCGCGACTTCGCCGACCCCGTCGGGCTCGATCCCGCGCGCATGCACAGCCCGGACGGCGGCGCGGCGGACCTGCCCGCGGCGTGCGCGGCCTACGAGGACGAGATCCGGGCCGCGGGCGGCATCGACCTGCAGATCCTGGGCATCGGCACCGACGGGCACATCGGCTTCAACGAGCCAGGCTCCTCGCTCGCGTCCCGCACGCGGATCAAGACCCTCACCGAGCAGACCCGGCGGGACAACGCTCGCTTCTTCGGTTCGCCTGCCGAGGTTCCGCACCACGTCGTGACCCAGGGCGTCGGGACCATCATGGAGGCACGGCACGTCGTGCTCGTCGCCACCGGGGCGACGAAGGCCGAGGCCGTCCATGGGCTGGTCGAGGGGCCTGTCTCCGCGATGTGCGTCGCCTCGGTGCTCCAGTTCCATCCCCACGCGACGGTGATCACCGACAACGCCGCCGCGTCCTCCCTGAAGCTCGCCGACTACTACCGGCATGTCTACGACAACAAGCCGGACTGGCAGGAGCTCTGACCCGGGACCCGTGAGGGCCGCGCGACTACCATGAGTCCATGACCACGATGCCACCAGACCCCTTCGACTCCGATCCCCGAGACCCCTCCCGCGGCGGCTCGACCGCCACGATCGAGCGCGAGGAGCTGCGCGAAGAGCTCGAGCCGGGCGACCGCGAACGCTTCTCGCACTACGTGCGCAAGGAGAAGATCATGGAGTCCGCCCTGACGGGCGAGCCCGTGATCGCCCTGTGCGGCAAGGTCTGGACGCCCGGTCGCGACCCCAAGAAGTTCCCCGTGTGCCCCACGTGCAAGGAGATCTACGAGGGCCTGCGCCCCGGCAGCGACGACGACAAGTCCTGAGTGCCACCCGTTCGCCGCGCCCGCGGGCGCGGCGCCGTCCCTGAGGAGGCCCCGGCGGACGCCGGACCGCGCGCCGGGCTGATGGCGCCCGCACGCCGGGCGCTCGTCGTCGGGCTCCTCGCGATCGTCACGTGCGGCGCGTTCGAGGCCATGGCCGTCACGACGGCGATGCCGGTGGTGGCAGCCGAGCTCGGCGGGCAGGGGGCCTACGGGCTCGCGTTCTCGCTCTTCCTCACGGCCTCCATGGCCGCCACCGCGGCTGCCGGGCCCTGGTGCGACCTCCGCGGCGCCCGCCCCGCGCTCCTGACCGGACTCGGCCTCATGTGCGCCGGCCTCGTCCTCGGCGGGGCGGCGTCCGACTTCGCCGTGTTCACCCTCGGGCGCATGGTCTCGGGACTCGGCGCGGGCTTCATGATCGTCGCCGTTTATGTCGTCATCGGCCAGGTGCTGCCCTCGGCGCTCCAGCCCGTCATGTTCGGCTGGTTCTCCGCCGCCTGGGTCGTCCCGTCCCTCGTGGGGCCGTACGTCTCGGGCCTGCTCGCCCAGCACGTGAGCTGGCGCTGGCCCTTCCTCGGCGTCGTCCCGATCGTCGTGGCCGCCATGGCCCTCGTCTGGCCCCGCGTCCGCTCGCTCGGCCCGCCCGCCCCCGATGAGTCGTCTGGGTCCGGCTCGCCCACGGATGGACGACGGCGCGCCCTCCTCGGACTCGTGCTCGCCGCCGGAATTGCCGGGGCCCAGTGGGCGGCCGTGGCCGCGGCCGACCCGACGTCGCCAGTGCGCGCAGCCGCGCCGGCGCTGCTCGCCGTCGTCGGCGTCGTGGGGGCCGCGCTCGCGGCGGGGGCCGCCCGGCGTCTCATCCTCCGCGGCACGTGGACCGCCCGGCGCGGGCTGCCGGCCGTCATGGCCGTGCGCGGGCTCATCACCTTCGCGTTCTTCGGTGCCGAGGCCTTCATCCCGCTCTTGCTCGTGGACCGGTACGGGCTCGAGCCCTCGATCGCCGGCCTCGCGCTCACCGGAGGCGCCCTCGGCTGGACCGCCGGCTCGTTCGCACAGGCCCGCGCCTGGCTCCCGCGGTCGGCCTACCTCGTGCTCGGGCCCGCCGCCGTCGCCGCGTGCCTCGCCGCTGTCGCCGCGTCCGTCGCCGCAGCCGCGCCCGCGTGGGCCATCCCGGCGGCGTGGGTCCTCGCCGGCGCGGGGATGGGCCTGGCCATGTCCACGACCTCCGTGGCGATGCTGGACCTCAGCGACGCGGCCGAGCGCGGGAGGAATTCGGCCAGCCTCCAGTTGGCCGATATGCTCGGTGGAGTGATTGGAACCGCCGGCGCCGGAAGCCTCTATGCCCTGCTGCTTGACGCCTCACGCACTCCCGGGGCCCTCGGGTTCGCCCTCCTGACCGGGGTCCTGGCGGTTCCCGCCCTCGTCGGCGCGTTCGCCGGCACGCGCACGCACGCGCCGTCGTCCGCCGACCGGAAGGCCCCCCGCGCATGACGGACACCCTCTTCGGCGGGCCTGCCCCACCTTCTTTGCCCCCTGCATATCCCGAGCGCGCCGCCTGGGGCACCGCCCCCAAGCTCCGCGCGTGGCAGCAGGAGGCCCTCGACAAGTACCTCGCCCTCGCCCCGCGCGACTACCTCGCCGTCGCGACGCCGGGCGCCGGCAAGACGACGTTCGCGCTCCGGGTCGCGTCGACCCTCATCGAGCGCGGCGTCGTCAACCGAGTCACGATCGTCGCCCCGACCGACCACCTCAAGCGGCAGTGGGCCGACGCCGCTGCGCGCGTCGGGATCGCGATCGACCCCAACTTCAAGAACTCCGACGGCCAGCACGGGCGTGGCTTCATGGGCGTCGCGGTCACGTACGCCCAGGTCGCGAGCAAGCCGCTCCTGCACCGCGCCAAGACGGAGGCCGCACGCACCCTCGTGATCCTCGACGAGATCCACCATGGCGGCGAGTCGCTCTCGTGGGGCGACGGGCTCCGCGAGGCCTTCGACCCCGCCGTCCGCCGCCTCGCCCTGACGGGAACCCCGTTCCGCTCCGACACCTCGCCGATCCCGTTCGTGGACTACGCCGAGGACAAGGACGGGATCCGGCGCTCGAAGGCCGACTACACCTACGGCTACGGGCAGGCGCTGCGCGACCACGTCGTGCGGCCCGTCATCTTCATGGCCTACTCGGGCCAGATGCGCTGGCGCACGAGCGCGGGCGAGGAGATGGCCGCCTCCCTCGGCGAGGCCGCGGTGACCAAGGATGTCACGGCCCAGGCTTGGCGCACCGCGCTCAACCCGCAGGGGGAGTGGATCCCGGCCGTGCTCGCCGCGGCGGACCGGCGGCTCACCGAGGTGCGCCGCTCCGTCCCCGACGCCGGCGGCCTCGTCATCGCGACCGACCACGAGGACGCGCGCGCCTACGCGGGGCTCCTGAAGAAGATCACGGGCCAGTCGCCGTCGGTCATCCTCTCCGACGACGCGAAGGCGTCGGGCAAGATCGAGGAGTTCGCCGAAGGGCAGCAGCGCTGGATGGTCGCGGTGCGCATGGTGTCCGAGGGCGTCGACGTGCCCCGTCTCGCCGTGGGCGTCTACGCGACGTCGACCTCGACCCCGCTGTTCTTCGCCCAGGCCGTGGGCCGCTTCGTGCGCGCACGACGGCGGGGGGAGACGGCGTCGGTCTTCCTGCCGTCGGTGCCGCAGCTCACCGTCCTCGCCAACACGATGGAGGCCGAGCGCGACCACGCGCTGGACCGCCCCGTCAACGACGAGGACGGGCTCATGGACCTCGAAGAGTCGCTCATCGACGAGGCCAACCGCGAGGAGAAGGCCTCCGACACGCTCACGAAGGGCAAGTACGAGGCGCTCGAGTCGCAGGCGGCGTTCGACAGGGTCCTGTTCGACGGCGGCGAGTTCGGCACGGGCGGCGAGGTCGGCTCCGACGAGGAGCTCGACTTCCTCGGCATCCCCGGCCTCCTCGACGCGGACCAGGTGGCCACGCTCCTGCGGCAGCGGCAGCAGGAGCAGGTGTCGCGGCGGAGCAAGCGGCCGACGTCCTCCGCAACGTCCTCCCCGTCGGGAGTGCCCGACCACCGCCTCCTCATGGACCTGCGGAACGAGCTCGCCAGGAACGTCTCGGCGTGGAGCGCCCGGACCGGCACGCCGCACGGCATGGTGCACAACAAGCTGCGCGAGCTGTGCGGCGGGCCCGCCGTCGCGCAGGCGAGCGAGGAGCAGCTTCAGGCGCGGCTCGCCAAGCTCCGGGACTGGTTCGTCGGCCGCACCTGAGCCGCCCCCCGTCCGCCCACGTTGCGGGGTCACCTCCCTGCGTTGCGGGGTCACCTCGGGGCTTCTGCGCGAGAATGGACGTATGGCATCCCGAGCGCTCGTGATCGTCGACGTCCAGAACGACTTCTGCGAGGGCGGCAGCCTCGCCGTCGACGGCGGCGGGGCGGTGGCCTCCCGGCTCACCGCATTCCTCGCCGACCACGCGCGTGACTACAACGCCATCGTGACGACGCAGGACTGGCACGTCGACCCCGGCAGCCACTTCTCGGCACAGCCTGACTTCGTCGACTCGTGGCCTCCGCACTGCGTCGCCGGCACCGAGGGTGCCGCGTTCCACCCGAACCTCGAGACGGATCAGGTGGACGCCATGTTCCGCAAGGGCCAGCACGCAGCTGCCTATTCGGGATTCGAGGGCAGGCTCGCATCGCCCGAGGACGTCCTCGGCGCCTCCGAGAATGCTGCGTCCTTGGACGAGTGGCTCCGGGCCGAGGGGATCGACGCTCTCGACGTCACCGGCATCGCGACCGACTACTGCGTCAAGGCGACGGCGGTCGACGCTGCGCATGCCGGCTACTCGACTCGTGTGCTCACCGGGCTGTGCGCAGGGATCGCGGACGACCTTGAGCCCACCTACCGCGATCTGGAGAAGGCAGGAGTCGTCCTGGCCTGAGCCCGGCTCGCAGGGAGGTGACCCCGGGTCGCAGGGAGATGACCCCGGGTCAGGCGTCCTCGTAGAGGGTCGGGATCGCGGGCTCTCCGCGGTGCATGCGGTGCACCGACGCGGGCAGCTCGGCGAGGGAGGCCGCGTGCCGGGCCCGGGCCCGCTCGACGCCCTCGGGCCCGGTCCAGCCCGGCTTGAGGTCCCCGTCGACGATGAAATGCTCGAGCAGCGGCCGGTCGTTGCCGTCGTCCTCCGGGCGGCGCCCGATCCCGACGACCTCGGCGCTCGCGACGCCGCGCCCGTCGAGCCGGCGCAGCGCGTACTTGCGCCCGCCCATGCTCACCTTGTTCTTGGCGGCCTTCGCGACGGAGACGAACTCGCCGTCGTCATCCGTGCGGCTCACGAGCTTGTAGACCATCGACGCCGTCGGCGCCCCCGACCCCGTCACGAGCGCGGTGCCGACGCCGTAGGCGTCCACGGGCGCCGACTGCAGCGCCGCGATCGCGTACTCGTCGAGGTCGGACGTGACCACGATGCGCGTGTTGACGTTGCCGAGGTCGTCGAGGAGGGCCCGGACCCAATGCGCCTGCTCGATGAGGTCCCCCGAGTCGAGCCGCACTGCTCCGAGCCCGTCCCCGGCGATCTCGACGGCCGTGCGGACGGCCGTCTCGACGTCGTACGTGTCCACGAGGAGCGAGGTGCCGGCGCCCATCGAGCTGACCTGCGCCTCGAAGGCGTCCCGCTCGGTGTCGTGCAGGAGCGTGAACGAGTGCGCGGCCGTTCCGACGGTCTTGATCCCGTAGCGCAGGCCCGCGGCGAGGTTCGACGTGCTCGAGAAGCCCGCGATGACGGCGGCGCGGGCCGCGGCGACGGCAGACTCGTCGTGGGTGCGGCGCGAGCCCATCTCGATGCACGGCCGGCCGCCGGCCGCCGTCGTCATGCGCGAGGCCGCCGAGGCGATGGCCGAGTCGTGGTTGAGCACGGAGAGGATGTACGTCTCGAGGATGCATGCCTCGGCGAACGTGGACTCGACGATGAGGACCGGCGAGTTCGGGAAGTACGCCTCGCCCTCGGCGTAGCCGAACACGTTCCCGGAGAAGCGGTAGTCCGCGAGCCAGTCGAGCGTCTCGCGGTTGACGACCTGTGTGCGCTCGAGGAAGGACAGCTCCTCGTCGGTGAAGCGGAACTTCATGATGCCCTCGAGGACGCGGCCCGTCCCGCCCACGACCCCGTACCGGCGCCCGTCCGGGAGGCGGCGCGCGAAGGCCTCGAAGACGCACCGGCGGTGCGCGGCCCCCGAGTGGAGCGACGCCTGGAGCATCGTGAGCTCGTAGTGGTCCGTGAAGAGCGACGTGCGGGGCTGGTCCCAGAGGCTCATGTCAGTCACGCGCTTCACTCTAGCGGCCCGCCGCGGCGCCGGTGCCCTTGCCGGAAGGCGCCGGTGCCCCTGCCTAGAATGGAGCGCATGAGCATGAGCGTCGCCACTGAGCCCTCGCAGGAGGTCGCGGGCCAGACAGTCCCGGACCCCACGGCAGCGCGGCAGACGCCGTGGAATCTCATCGTCTGGAACGACCCCGTCAACCTCATGAGCTATGTCAGCTATGTGTTCCAGACTTACTTCGGCTTCTCCGAGGCCAAGGCGGACGCCCTCATGATGCAGGTCCACACCGAGGGCCGATCGGTCGTGACGCAGGGCTCGAAGGAGTCGGTCGAGCAGCACGTGGTCGCGATGCACACCTATGGCCTGTGGGCCACGATCGAGAGGTCCGGCGAGGATGGCTGATCCGTTCGTCTACGGCCTGCGAGGGATCACGGGGCGCCTGGAGGACGCCGAGCGGGAACTCCTGCGCGGCCTGTTCAACGACGTCGTCGGCATGCTCGAGCCCGAGGAGGGCACGCACGCCGACCCGCTCGAGGCGCTCGTCGGGCTGAGCCCGAACGCGAGCGAGCCGGAGGACCCGGCGCTCGCGCGCCTCCTGCCCAACGCCGTCAAGGACGACGCCGAGGCCTCCCTCGAGTTCCGCCGGCTCACCGAGCGCTCCCTGCGCCAGGGCAAGGCCGGCGCCCTGCGCGCGGCAGCCCTCGGCCTCGACTCGGCGCACCTTGTGCTCGACGATGCCGCGGCGGGCCACTGGTCGACGGCGCTGAACGACGTGCGCCTCGTCCTCGCCGAGCGCCTCGGGATCCGCTCGGAGGACGACGCCGAGAGGATCCACGCGAAGACCGACTGGTCCGAGGCGGAGGACGTCGAGACCTACCTCGCGCTCGTGTACAACTTCGTCACGTGGCTCCAGACGACGCTCATCGAGGCGATGCTCGACGCTCACCGCGTGCGCTCGGAAGGGAGCGGCAATGAGTGAGCTGCCCCGCTCCGAGCGGCCGATCGGCATCTTCGACTCGGGCGTCGGCGGCCTCACCGTTGCCCGCGCGGTGATCGACCAGCTCCCGCAGGAGTCGATCGTCTACGTCGGGGACACGGCGCACGGCCCGTATGGGCCGCTCCCGATCGCCGAGGTCCGCGCCTTCGCCCTCGGCGTCATGGACGAACTCGTCGACTCGGGGGTCAAGGCGCTCACGATCGCGTGCAACTCTGCCTCGGCCGCCGTCCTGCGCGACGCGCGCGAGCGGTACACGGCCCGCTACGGCATCCCCGTCATCGAGGTCATCCAGCCCGCGGTGCGCCGCGCCGTCGTCGCCACCCGCAACGGGAAGGTCGGCGTGATCGGGACGAGCACGACCATCGGCTCGCGCGCGTACGATGACACGTTCGCCGCCGCGCCCGGGCTGAGCATCACCTCGGCCGCGTGCCCGGAGTTCGTGCGCTTCGTCGAGGCCGGCGTCACGACCGGCCCCGAGCTCCTCGAGGCCGCGGAGGCGTACCTCGCCCCGCTCAAGGCCGCGGGCGTGGACACGCTCGTGCTCGGCTGCACGCACTACCCGCTGCTCACGGGCGTCATCTCCTACGTCATGGGGGACGGCGTCACGCTCGTCTCGAGCGCCGAGGAGACCGCCAAGGACGTCTACCGTGCCCTCGTGGGCCACGGCCTCGAGCGCACGGGCGCGGCGCCCCCCGTGCACCGCTTCGTGGCCACCGGGGACCCGGGGCAGTTCGAGGTCCTGGCCCGGCGCTTCCTCGGGCCCGAGGTGCAGGGCGTCCAGCACGCCGACCACGTCTCCGCCCGGTACCCCACGGCGAGCCTCGCCCAGATCACGCCCGAGATGATCGAGGATGCCCGCGCGCGCGGCGGGTCGGCGCGGATCTCCCACTTCGCGGCGGGCGAACCGGGCAGGATGTCACCGTGAAACTCACCATCGTCGGCTGCTCGGGATCGTTCCCGGGCCCGAGTTCGCCCGCCTCGTGCTACCTCCTCACGGCGAATGACGGCAAGCGCGACTGGCGCATCCTGCTCGACCTTGGCTCGGGCGCCCTCGGCGTGCTCCAGCGCTACATCCACCTCTCCGACATCGACGGCGTCCTCCTGAGCCACCTGCACCCGGACCACTGCATCGACCTCACGGGCCTGCACGTGGCAGTCCACTGGGACCCACACGGCTGGCCCTCGGGGCGCATCCCGGTATGGGGGCCGGAGGCCACGGCCAAGCGCATCACGATGGCCCTCGACATGGAGCCGCCTGCCGACCTCACGGAGGACTTCGAGTTCCACCGCTGGACCCCGGGGGAGAAGGTCGAGTTCGGGCCGTTCCGCTTCGAGGCCATCACGGTGCGCCACCCCATCGCCGAGTCCTACGCGATCCGCGTCGAGTCGGTCGAGCCCGACGGCGCGGACGGCGAGCGGCGCCGCGTGCTCGCCTACTCGGGGGACACCGACTCGTGCCCGGGCCTCATCGAGGCCGCCCGGGACGCGGACATGTTCCTGTGCGAGGCCGCCTACCACGAGGGCCGCGACGACGCGATCGAGGGCGTGCACCTCACGGGCCTGCGGGCCGGGCAGGCGGCGCACGATGCCGGCGCCCGCCGCCTGCTCCTGACGCACCTGCCCGTGTGGAACGACGCGAACCGCTCGGTCGAGGAGGCCCAGCGCGCGTACGACGGCCCGATCGCGGTAGCCGTCGCTGGGGTGCACTACACGATCTGACCCGGGACGATCTGACCGAGACGATCTGACCCGAGAGGATCGAGCCCGGCGATCCGACTCTGGATAAGCTGGGGTCATGATCCCGAGCTCTGAGCACCCTCTCTCCACCGTGCGCGCCGACGGCCGCTCCCCGGACCAGCTGCGCCCGATCTCGATCACTCGCGGGTGGTCCAAGCAGGCGGAGGGCTCGGCCCTCATCGAGTTCGGGAACACGCGCGTGCTGTGCACGGCGTCCTTCACCGAGGGCGTGCCGCGCTGGCTCAAGGGCGAGGGCCGCGGCTGGGTCACGGCCGAGTACGCGATGCTCCCGCGCGCGACGAACACGCGCTCCGACCGCGAGTCGGTCAAGGGCCGCATCGGCGGCCGCACGCACGAGATCTCGCGCCTCATCGGCCGGTCGCTGCGATCGATCATCGACACGAAGGCGCTCGGCGAGAACACGGTCGTCCTCGACTGCGACGTCCTCCAGGCCGACGGCGGGACCCGCACCGCCGCGATCACCGGGGCCTTCGTCGCGCTCGCCGAGGCCGTGCGGTGGGCCAAGGAGAAGGGCCTCATCGAGCCCGGCGCCGACCCGCTCATCGACACGGTCTCGGCCGTGTCGGTGGGGATCATCGACGGCGTGCCCATGCTCGACCTGCCCTACGTCGAGGACGTGCGCGCCGAGACCGACATGAACGTCGTCGTGACCGGCTCGGGGAAGTTCGTCGAGGTCCAGGGCACGGCCGAGGGCGCGCCGTTCGACCGGGAGGAGCTTGACAGCCTCCTCGACCTCGCGCTCCTGGGCACGGCTCAGCTCGCGGACATCCAGCGGGAGACACTTGCGGAGGCGCTCAGGTGACATACGACGGCGAGCGGCCGGCCGCCGCTGACCTCGCGCCGAGGCTCGTCCTCGCCACCCACAACCAGGGCAAGCTCGCCGAGCTGCGGGCGCTCCTGCGCGGCCAGGTGGCCGGCCTCGACGTCGACACGCAGGTCGTGGACGCGGGCGCCGTGGGCGGGCCGGACGTGGTCGAGGACGGCGTGACGTTCGCCGAGAACGCCCTGCTCAAGGCTCGCGCGGTCGCCGCCGCGACGGGTCTGCCAGCGATCGCGGACGACTCCGGACTCGCCGTCGACGTCCTCGGCGGCGCGCCCGGCATCTTCTCGGCCCGCTGGGCCGGCCGCCACGGCGACGACCGGGCGAACCTCGAGCTCCTCCTCGCCCAGCTCTCCGACGTGCGGGACGAGCACCGGCAGGCGGCCTTCGTCTGCGCGGCCGCGCTCGTCGACCCGGGGGCGAGGGTGCCGGAGACGGTCGAGACGGGCCGGCTCGAGGGCACGCTCCTGCGCCAGCCGCAGGGCGAGGGCGGCTTCGGCTACGACCCGATCCTGCGGCCGGCCGGCCTCGAGGTCAGCTGCGCCGAGCTCACGCGCGAGCAGAAGAACGCCATCAGCCACCGCGGCCGGGCCTTCCGGGCGCTCCTGCCCGCGATCATCGCGGCCCTCCGCTGAAGACAGCAACGCCGCATCGCAACACGCCGAAAAGGACGGATCTTTCCAGCGTGTTGCGATGCGGCGTTGAGGTGTGAGGGACTACTTCCCGTCCGGGTGCGTCTTGCGCTCCTCGACGGGCTCGTGCTCCTCGATGAACTCGTCCACGACGTCGGTGCCGAAGCGCTCCGCCTGCTTCTTCGCGGAGATGCCGCGGACGAACTCGAGGATGATCGGCAGGACCGAGACGAGGACGATCGCGATGAAGATGATGTCGATGTTGTCCCCGACCCACTGGTACTGGCCGAGCCACGCGCCGAGCAGCGTCACGCCGCCGCCCCACAGGAGCGCGCCGATGACGTTGTAGAGGAAGAACTTGCCCTTCCCCATCTGGGCGACCCCCACGATCACGGGCACGAAGGTGCGGATGATCGGCACGAAGCGGGCCAGGATGAGGGCCTTGCCGCCGTGCTTCTCGAAGAACGCGTGCGCCTTCTCGACGTTCTCGCGCTTGAACAGGCGCGAGTCCGGACGGTTGAAGATGGCCGGGCCGGCCTTCGAGCCGATGAGGTATCCGGCCTGGTTGCCGATGACCGCGGCGACGATGATGAGGCCCGCCATGGCCCAGAGGTTGAACTGGATGGCCCCCGTCGCGACGAGGAGCCCGGCGGTGAAGAGCATCGAGTCGCCGGGAAGGAAGAAGCCCACGAGCAGCCCGGTCTCGGCGAAGACGATGCCGCACACGAGGAGCACGACCCACGGCCCCAGCGGTGAGTTGCGCAGGAACACGTCCGGGTTGAGCCAGTCGGGCAGGAACGAGGCCATGTGCGGCTGCACGGCGAGGGCCTGCACGGCCAGCCCGTTGAGCGCCTCGGTCGCAGCGGGCAGGGAGGTCAGGAGCGTCGGAGTCACCCCCCAAGCCTACGGGAGAAAGCCTGTGCACCCGCTGTGGCGTGTGGCTCACGGGCGCGGGGCCCGGGCGCGGCTAGACTCGTCGCCGTGCCCCTGGACTTCACTGCGATCGACTTCGAGACGGCCAATGGGTTCCGGGGCTCCCCCTGCTCGGTGGGCCTCGTGCGCGTCCGGGACGGGCGCGCGGTCGAGCGCGCGCACTGGCTCATGCGGCCCCCGGAGGGCCATGACCACTTCGACCCGCGCAACGTCGCGGTCCACGGCATCAGGCCGGAGGACGTGGCGCACGCTCCGCGCTTCGCCGACGTCTTCGCGGAGATCGGCGGGTTCATCGGCGACGACGTCCTCGCCGCCCACAACGCGGCCTTCGACCTCGGCGTGATCCGCTCGGCCCTCGAGGTCAGCGCCCTGCCGGCCCCGGCCTACGACTACGCGTGCACCGTGGTCCTCTCGCGCCGCACCTACGACCTGCCCTCGCACTCGCTGCCCTTCGCCGCGCGCGCCGCCGGCGTCGAGCTCGAACGCCACCACGACGCCGCCGAGGACGCCGCAGCGTGCGCCGGGGTCCTCGTGGACATCGCCCGGCGGCACGGGGCGGACAGCGTCGGGGGCGTCTACGGCGCGCTGGGCCTCTCGCTCCCGCGCCAGGACGGCTTCGTCCCCGGGGTCGACGAGCCCTCGCGCCCCACCGCGCGTGCCATCGCGCGCACGGGCCCGGGCGCCCCGGACAGGGGACGCACGACGGCGGGACGCGCCCCGCGATCGCGCCCCGCCGGCACGGGGCGTGCGTGGGCGCCGTGGCCGACCGAGGGCGCGAACCCGCTCGCCAACGCCGCCGCAGACCCCAACCATCCCCTCTTCGGGCACCGCATCGTCTTCACGGGCACGCTCGGCATGACGCGTTCCGAGGCCAAGGAGCGGGCCGCAGCCCTCGGCGCGCAGCCCGCGAGCACGGTCACGCGCGCGACGACGATCCTCGTCGTCGGGGACGGCTTCGTCGCCTCGGACCTCGTCTCCGGCCGCGTGACGTCCAAGGCCCGCCGGGTGCTCGAGCTGCGCGAGCGGGGCCAGCGGGTCGAGGTCCTCTCCGAGGCCGAGTTCCTGCAGATGCTGGGCGGGCGGTGGCCCGCCCGCAGCGCCTAGCCGAGGAGGTCCGGCCGGTCACGCGACGCAACAGTCCTTCCGGGGCGGCTCGCCGGATCCCTAGGCTGGTGGGCATGACCGAGAGCCAGACCGGATTCGCGCAGACCGGATTCGCCCACGTCGATGCTACTGAGGTGGTCAGCGTCGCACCCCGCCAGAGCCTTCTGCGGCGCGCGTTCGCCTTCCCCAACCCCGTCAACGAGTACGCGGCGCGCGCGACGGCGGGCATCGTGGTCGTCCTGAGCCTCGCCGCGCTGCTGACCCAGTCCGGGTGGGCGCTGTGGGCCATCGCTATCGGCTTCGCGCTGCGCGTCGCGGGCGGGCCCCGCTACTCCCCGGAGGGCCGGCTCGCGGTGCACGTCATCGCCCCGCGCCTCGGCCCGGCGCGCCTCGTGGCGGGACCGCCCAAGCGCTTCGCCCAGGGGATCGGGCTCGTCGTCTCGACGGCCGCCGCGATCCTGCACGCGTCGGGCCTCGTCGTCGCCGCCTGGAGCGTCCTCGGCATCCTCATCGTGGCCGCGTCGCTCGAGGCCTTCGTGGGCTTCTGCCTCGGCTGCTGGATCTTCGGCCGGCTCCAGGACGCTGGCCTGATCCCGGCATCGGTGTGCGAAGCCTGCTCGAGCGTCGGCAGCGCCCGCAGCGGACGCTGACCGAGGCCGCGCTCAGGCCCCCGTGACCGCCGCGAGGCGCGCCGCCACGCCGTCGGCCGCCGCCATCCCCGCCGTCCGCTCCGCCCAGGCGGAGGGCACGGCGGCCGGGCCCCACAGCGTGCCCAGGAGCGCGCCCGCGATGGCCGCCGCGTCGCTCCCGTGCCCCGCGGCGAGGCCGACGCCCGCCGCGAACGCCCCGTCCAGAGGCTCGCCGGACCGCCCGGCGCTCTCGGCCGCGAGGACCGCCGACGCCGCACGGCCGAGGGCCTGGGCGGCGGGTCCCGCCCCGACGCCCACGCCACCGATCCCGTCCAGTGCGGACAGGACGTCCGGGTCCGGGACCCGCAGCGAGGCGACCTGCGCGCGCGCCGAGCCGAGCGCCGTCGCGGCGTCGGCGCCGAGCGCGAGGTAGTGGGCCGTCGCGGCGACGGCGACGGCGGCCTGGACGGCAGGCGCGGCCCCGTGGGTCAGATGGGCGGCGTCCGCGCTCATCTTGGCGACGGCGGCCGCCGGGATGTGGGGGACGAGGCCGAAGGGGGCCGTGTGCGCGGCGGCCCCGGCGTCGTCGTGTGCGAGGCCGAGCGGGCGCGCCGGCGTGCCCATCTCGCCCGAGGCGAGCGAGTCCACCCACGCCGGCAGCGGGCGCGCGGGCACCCGCACGCCCTCCTGGCCGTCGAGCCAACGCGCCTGCGCAACGGGGGCAGAGGGGGCGATCGGCACGCCCTGGCCGCCGAGCCAGCGCAGGGACGCGAGCCACACGCACGCCGCCTCGTCCGCGTGCACGCCGTCGTTCGCCCACTCGATGGCCTCGGCGAGCGCATCCGCGGTGAAGAGCGTGAGCTGGCCGGCGGCGCCGAGGGGGCGCGAGGCCGGGCCCGGCGCGTCGGTGCCGGCGGGGTCGAGGGCGGCCGCCTCGGCGACGGCGGTGCCCGCGAGGCAGCCGTGGATCCGCTCGGCGGCAGTGGGAGTGCTCATGGGCCACAATCTACCGGGTATCCTTCACGGGCAGAGCCGTGCCCGCAGTGCACCGGAGCCGGCCGACGCGAGGCCGAAGGGACGAGAGGGACTCATGCGCGAACCCGCGTGGCGCAGGACAGGGACGACCCCCGACTACCGCTTCTCGCTCGCGAACGAGCGCACGTTCCTCGCGTGGCTGCGCACGGCGCTCGCGCTCCTGGCCGGCGCCGTCGCGCTCGACCAGCTGACGCCCAACATCGCGCCCGCCCTCGTGCGCGGGATCCTGGCGGTGGCCCTCGCGGGCGTCGGGGCGGCCCTCGCGGCGCTTGCGTACCGGCGCTGGTCGCTCGCCGAGCAGGCCATGCGCCACGGGCGCGAGCTGCCGTTCTCGAGGGTCATGCTCGGGATGACCCTCGTCGTGGCCCTCGCCGCGCTTGCCTTCGCCGTGCTCGTCGTGGTCCGGCCGTGACCGTCCCGGCCGCCCCGGGCGCGGGGGGAGAGGCGCGGGACCCGGGCCTGCAGCCCGAGCGCACTTCCCTGTCCTGGCGGCGCACACTCCTCTCGCTCATCATCCTGGACCTGCTCGTGTGGCGCGCGTGGCTCGTCGCGGCGGACGACGGCGGGCGCGGCCCCGGCGTCGTGGCCGCGCTCGGCGTGTGCGCGGGCGCCGCGGCGACGGCCACCGCCGTCCTCGCCCTGTGCGCGCGGGCCCGCCGGCGTGAGCTTCGTCACGGCACTCAGGCGCCGCCCGCCGCCCTCATGCGCTGGGCCACGGCGGCCCTCGTGGTGCTCGGAGCGGCGACGATCGCCGTCATCCTGCTCGGGCGGTAACCTTCACTGGGACCGGCGCAGGCCCCGCCGAACCGCTGCGGACACCCGCAGAGACCACGAAAGCTCCACGAAAGAGGACTTCCATGACCACCACCGTGGCCGACCGCACGCCTGCGACGGCGCCCGAATACGGCGTCGTCGCCAAGCTCTCCGCCGAGGCCTTCGGCACCTTCCTGCTCGTCTTCGGCGCGCTCGGCGTGGCCCTGTTCAGCAACCCCTCGGCGGCGCCGATCCCGACGCCGCTCGCGCTCGGCCTGGCCCTCGCGGTCGGCATCGCCGCGGTGGGCCACGTCTCCGGCGGCCACTTCAACCCGGCCGTGACCCTCGGCCTCGCGGTCGCGGGGCGCACCAACTGGCGGCTCGTCCCCGGATACATCGCGGCGCAGCTCGTCGGCGGCCTCCTGGGCGCGCTCGTGCTCTGGGTCAGCGTGCGCACGCTGCCGAACCTGAGCAACGTCCAGACGATCTTCTCCCAGCTCTCCAACGGGTTCGGCGAGCACTCGCCGAACCAGTTCCCGCTCGCCGCGGGCCTCCTTGCCGAGGTCGTGTCGGCTGGCGCCTTCGTGGCGGTCGTCCTGGCCGTGACGAGCCGCCGCGCCATCAAGGGCATGGCGCCGTGGGCCATCGGGCTCGGCCTCGCCGTCCTCGTCCAAGGCATCGCGCCGATCACGAACGCGGGCCTCAACCCCGCCCGCTCGACCGCGACGGCGGTGTTCGCCGAGCCCGGCGTGCTCGCCCAGCTGTGGCTCTTCTGGGTCGCCCCGATCCTGGGCGCCGTGATCGTCGGCCTCATCTTCCGCGGCTTCGGCTCGCCCGAGGACCTCCACCGCGCCACCGCAGGCGCCCTCGCCGACGTGACAGCCGAGGCCACGCGCGACGACGGCGCCCGCGCCTCGGACGCGGCGGTGGCCGCCGCCGCTGCGGAGACGGCTGAGGACGCGGCCGCCGCGGAGGCCCAGGGAGAGACCGCCGGGACCGCGACGGCGGAGCCCCAGGCCGCCCAGCCCCAAGCTGCCGAGACCCCGGCCGCCGAGACCCCGCGCAGCCCGGAGGACGACGCGCGCGACTTCTTCGACAAGAACCGCTGAGCCGAGAACCTGCGCCGCGGGCCGGTGGCGCCGCAGAAATGTCGGTGCCACCGGCTAGCCTCGCTCGCATGAAGATCCTGCACACCTCGGACTGGCACCTCGGCCGCTCCTTCCACGGCGTCGGCATGCTCGCCGCTCAGGCCGAATGGCTCGACGGGCTTGTGCGCTTCGTCGAGCAGGAGGAGGTCGGGGCGGTCCTCGTCGCGGGGGACGTCTACGACCGTGCGCTGCCGGCGGTCGACGTCGTGGACCTCCTCGACTCGGCCCTCGTGCGCCTCGTCGGGGCCGGAACGCAGGTCGTCATCAGCAGCGGAAACCACGATTCCGCCGTGCGCCTCGGGTTCGCCTCGCGACTGCTCGAGCGCGGCGGCGTCCACCTGCGCACGCGCGTGGAGGAGATCGGCTCGCCCGTGCTCCTGCCCCTCCTCGGGGGCGCGCAGCTCGCCGTCTACGCCCTGCCGTACCTCGAGCCCCGGCTCGTCGGCGACGCGCTCGGGGTCTCGGAGCAGGGGCACACCGCCGTCACGCGCGCGGCGCTCGACCGCGCCCGCGCGGACCTCGAGGCCCGCCGTCAGGCCGGGCCGGTCCATTCGATCGTCATGGCGCACACGTTCGCTGGCGGGGGAGCGCCCTCGGACAGCGAGCGGGCGCTCTCGATCGGAGGACTCGACGTCGTCCCGGTGGGCCTCTTCGACGGCTTCGACTACGCCGCGCTCGGCCACCTGCACGGCCGGCAGGAGCTCACGCCGACCGTCCGGTACTCCGGATCGCCGCTGGCCTACTCCTTCTCGGAGGCGCGCCAGGCCAAGGGAGCCTGGCTCATCGAGGCCGGACCGGAGGGCATCGAATCCGTCGAGCCCGTGGCCTGGCCGAGCAGCCACCGCCTCGCGGTCCTGCGGGGACGCCTCGACGAACTCCTCGCGGACCCGGCCCACGCCGAGGCCGAGGGCGCATACTGCCACGTCACGCTCGTCGACGACGACCGTCCGCAGCGGGCCATGGAGCGCCTCCGGGCGAGGTTCCCGCTCGCGGTGGCCCTCGCGTTCGAGCCCGAGGGCGGGGCGAAGGACGGCGGCGAGAGCTACCGTTCGCGGCTCGCCGCGGCACAGACGGACCTCGACGTGTGCTGCGGCTTCCTCGAGCATGTGCGCGGGCGGGGCCCGAGCGGCCCCGAGAGGGCCGCCCTCGGCGAGGCCCTCGATGCCGTCCGGCTCGCGGAGGTGTCCGCATGAGGCTCCATCGGCTCGAGATCACGTCCTTCGGCCCCTTCGCCGGGACCGAGCACATCGACGTCGACGCGCTCGCGGAGCACGGGCTCTTCCTGCTCAACGGCCCCACGGGGGCGGGCAAGACGTCCATCCTGGACGCCGTGTGCTTCGCCCTCTACGGGAGCCTCCCGGGCGCTCGGCAGGGAAGCCGCGCGCTCAAGAGCCACCACGCCGCCGCGGACGCCGAGCCCTCCGTGCTCCTCGAGTTCACCGCGCAGGGCCGCCGCTTCGAGGTGCGCCGCACCCCCGAGTGGTCCAAGCCGAGCCGCCGTGCCGCAGGCGGCTGGTCGGTGCAGAAGGCCTCGACCCACCTGAGGGAGCACGTCGACGGGGAGTGGGCAGCCCTCAGCGCGCGCAACGACGAGGTCGGAGCGGTCCTCGCCGACGTCCTCGGCATGGGGCGCGAGCAGTTCACGCGCGTCGTCATGCTGCCCCAGGGCGAGTTCGCGTCCTTCCTGCGCTCGAAGGCCGCCGAGCGCGTGGCCCTGCTCGAGAAGCTCTTCGGCACGCAGCGGTACGCCGACGCCGAGGAGCAGCTCGCCCATCTCGCTCAGGCCGCCCGCGGGGAGGCCGAGCAGGCCGAGCGCGCCGCGGCGCTGCCCATCGCCCAGCTCGAGGCCGAGCTCGCCGCGGCCCCGGCCGAGGGTGCCGATCATGACGCGGACTCCACGCCGCAGCGCCCGTCGCGGGTCGAGGCCGAGTCCGCGCGCTCCCTGTTCCGCGCGGCGGAGCGCGCCTACGCCTCCCAGTCGGCCGCCGCGGCCGAGGCCCAGGCCCGTGCCAAGACCGATCTCGAGGCGGCGCGAGAGGCCGCGGAGGCAGCCGCGCGCTCGCTCGAGGACGCCGAGGAACTGGCACGAGCGCGGACCAGCCGCGCCGTCTGGGAGGACGCGGGCCCCGAGCATGCCCGGCACGTCGCCGCGCTCGCCGCCCACCGCGAGGCCGTGGGCCTGCGCCCGCACCTCGCCGAGTCGGAGCGCAGCGCGGCCGAGGAGCGCCGCACCGTGCGGGAGGCCCTCGCGGCGCTCGAGGATGCGCAGGCCGCGGGCTGGGTCCCGGGGGCGTCGGAGGAGGACGGCGCCGGGGACGCGCTCGGCCTTCCGTCTGCGGGCCTCGTGCATCGCGCCTCGGCGGCGGCCTCGGCGGAGGCCGCCGTGCTCGCCGAGCGGCTCCCGGCCGAGCGCGAGCTCGAGGAACTCGAGGCCCGGCATGAGCGCGAGGCCGCCGAGGCCCGGCGGCTCGCCGAGGCGAGCGCCCGCGCCGCGCAGGACCTTGGGGAGGCGACGGAGCACGCGGAGGGGCTCGCGGCCTCGCGCGCGCAGCTCGAGCCGGTTGCCGCCACGCTCGGCCTCGCCCGCGTCGAGGCGGACGCCGCGCGGGCCGTCATGGAGGCCGTCCAGGAGCACGCCGAGGCCGCGCCCGCCGCGTCTGCGGCCGCCGAGGCACACACGCGCCTGCGGCAGGAGTCGCTCGACGCGCGCGAGCGTTGGCTCGCCCTGCGGGAGCGTCGGCTCGACCAGTCGGCCGCCGAGCTCGCGGCCCGGCTCGAGCCGGGCGCGGCCTGCCCGGTGTGCGGCTCCCCGGAGCACCCGCAGCCCGCGCATGGCGCCGAGGAGCCCCTCGGCCTCGTCGACGCCGAGCGCGCCGCCGCCCAGGAGGCGGAGGCCGCCGTCGCCAGGGAGCGCACGGCGAACGACGCCGTCGCGGCAGCCCGGGAGCGGCTCGCCGCGGTCGACGCGCGCGGCGGCGCGACCGACCCCGACAAGGCGGCGAGGACCCTCGAGGAGGCGCTGTCCGAGTTCCGGCACGCGGAAGCCGCCTCGGCCGAGCTCGTCGCCGTCCTGAGCCGGCTCGAGGCAGCGGCCCGCCGCCGCGACCTCGCCGCCGTCGCGCTCGCCGACGCGACAGCCGCCCAGGCTGGCGCCGAGGGGTCCCTCGCCCGCCTCGCCTCGGACGCGCGATGCAGGCGCGACGAGCTTGCCGTCTGGAGGGCCGGCTATCCCTCGCTCGCCGCGCGCCAGGCCGACGTCGCCGCCCGGGCGCGCACCCTCGACTCCCTCGAACAGTCGGTCCTGCGCCACGGCTCCGCGGCCGCGTCGCTCGAACGCGCCCGCGTCGCCTTCGCCGAGGCGCTCGCGGCCACCCCGTTCGCCGACGAGGCAGCGGTGCGCGAGGCCCTCGTCCCCGAGCAGGCTGCCCGCGCGCTCGAGGACGCCGTCCGGGCCCACGAGGCCGAGGGGCAGCAGCTCGGAGGCCTGTTCGATGCGGCGGCCGTGCGGCGCGCGCTCGAGGCCGAGTCCGCCGGGCGTGCCGTCCGGCCCGAGGAGCTCGCGATGCTGCGCGCCCGGGAGGCCGAGGCCGAGGCGCGCCGCAGCCGGGGCGAGGTCTCGGCCCACGCCGCCTCCGCCGCGGAGGATCGGCGGCGCCGGCTCGAGGCAGAGTTCGAGGCCTGCCTCCCGGCACTCGCAAGTGCCCGCGACCGGGCGGACCTGCTGGCCGAGCTCCTGCGCACGGTGCGCGGCCAGGGCGAGAACGCCAAGCGCATGTCCCTGCACAGCTACGTCCTCGCGGCCCGGCTCGAGCAGGTGGCCCACGCGGCGACCGAGCGGCTCCTGGCCATGACCGACGGCCGCTTCACGCTCGAGCACAGCGACGCGCTCGCCGCCCGCGGCGCCGCCTCGGGCCTCGGCCTCGAGGTCCACGACGGCTGGACCGGCCAGCGGCGCGACCCGTCGACGCTGTCCGGGGGAGAGTCCTTCATGGCCTCCCTCGCGCTCGCTCTCGGGCTCGCGGACGTGGTCCAGCACGAGTCCGGGGGCATCGACATCGAGACGCTCTTCGTGGACGAGGGCTTCGGCAGCCTCGACGAGCAGTCGCTCGAGCAGGTCATGGACGCGATCGAGGGCCTGCGCGCCGGCGGGCGCGTCGTCGGGCTCGTGAGCCACGTGCCCGAGCTCAAGCAGCGGATCCCCGCCCAGATCCGCGTCGTCAAGGGCAGGACGGGATCCCATGTGAACCTTGTCGGGGTCAGCGGGGAGCCTAGGCGGGAGGGCTCGGCCCCGGGCTAGGATGGTGAGGCTACCGGGTCCTGCACGGCGGGTGGCAGGGACGCCGTGCGCTCCCTGAGGTGTGCCTGTGCCCGTCCGCGTCTCCTTCCTGGCCCGCTACGCCGCCCTGCCTTCCCTGGCCGGGACGTCGTTCATCCCCATCGCCTTCGTCGCGAGGCTGCCCCTCGCGATGCTCACCGTCGGGACGCTCACCGCCGTGGCCGTCGCGTCGGGTTCCTACGCCCTCGGCGGGCTCGCGGCGGGAGCCGTCGGGCTCGGCGCCGCCCTGGGGGCGCCCCTGCTCGGCGGTCTGGCCGACAGGCACGGGCAGCGCCACGTGGTCCTCGCCGCCGGGCTGCTTAACGCCGCCGGCATGCTCGCCGTCGTCCTTGCGAGCTATCCGCCGCCGCTCGCAGGCGAGACCCCGCCGTGGGCCGTCGTGGCGGCGTCCTTCGCCGCCGGCCTCACGACGCCGCAGGTGGGGCCCCTGGCCCGCGCCCGCTGGATGGCGCTCACCGCCGGGAGGGCCCGACGGGCGCTCGAGCTCGACGCAGCCCTCTCCTACGAGGGGACGGCGGACGAGGTGACGTTCGTGCTCGGCCCCGCGCTCGTGGGCGCCCTCGCGGCGCTCCTCGGCCCCGGCGTCCCCCTCGGCGTCGCGGCCGCCCTCACGGCCGTGTTCGTGGGCGCCTTCGCGCTGCATCCCACGGCCGTGGCCGCCCATCCCGCAGGGCGGGACCCGCACGCCCGCGTCCCCGCGCGCGCGTGGCTCATCGTCCTGGTTCCCGTCGCGGCGATGACGGCCATGGGGACCTTCTTCGGCGCGATGCAGGCGGCGGTCACGGCGTTCGCCGGCGAGCGCGGTGCGGCCGAGGTCGGCGGGCTGCTCTACGCTGCGGTCGGGGCGACCTCGGCCGTGACGGCGCTGAGCGTCGCCGCGTGGAGTCCGCGCATCGCCCTGCCTGTGCGCTGGGCGGCCTGCGCCGCCGCCATGGTCCTGGCCGCGCTCCTGCCCTTGGCCGCCGATTCGTTCGAGAGCCTCACGGCGGCGCTCCTGGTCCTCGGCCTCCCTGTCGGCCCCATCATGGTCACGGTCTACGCCGTCGGCGGCCGCGTGGCCCCGGACGGCAGGGCCGGGACGGTCATGACCGCCCTCGCGAGCGGCCTCGTCGCCGGCACGGCCCTCGGCTCGGGCCTCGCGGGGGCGCTTGCCGAGTCCGGGGGAGTGGCCGCCGCGTTCGGCGCGCCGCTGGGGGCAGCGGCGGGCCTCCTCGTGCTCGGCGCGGTGGCGGCAGCAGCGGGGTGGGGGAACCACGTCGACTGAGCCGCGCCGTCACTACGCGCGAGCCTTCCTCGGAATGCAGCACCTGCCAGCTTCGGCTCGGCTCGGGACACGTACAAGCTCCGGGACTGGATCCCTTGCTGGCGATCCAGACGGGGCCGCCCCCGGGCGAGCTAGCAGACCTTATCGGACCTACTCGTGCGCGTCTGACCATTGGTGGTGACTGACTGGGAGTTGACGCGGCAGGTCTCGCCATTCTCGGTAAACGTGTTCTGGCTAGTCAGCTTTATCACCTTGTCGTTCAAGTGATAGTGCTGTTTATAGTCGGACGTGTAACCCTCAAGAACTTCTTGATCGCGGTTATTGCTCGTGTAGTACTCATTCGCAATGTATCGAGTCACGGAGCGGTACTCACGGGTGTATGACCCATCGGGACTGCTGTATTCGAGGTATTCCACCTGGGCGGGGTTGCTGGGCGAGCCCGATGGCGGCGCGGCCAGCGCCGGCGAGGCAGTGAGGGCGAGAGCCAGGCCAGCGCCGGCGGCGGCGGTGACCAAGCGCGTCAAACGGTGCACTGTGGGAGGTCCTTTCGTTTTTGTCCGGGCTCCCCAGCGCGCAGTGAAGAAATCTTAGCTATCGCAAATTGCTCGGTCAATCAATTGACCACCCGGCATGCAGACGCTGGTTACCGTCATCGCCCCGGGCTCTTGCGGCAGCAGGGGCGAGGTCCCATCGATCGGGCATCCTGCGGCGAGGTGGTCCATGACAGGTGATTCTCTGATGCGCAGTCCCCTCAAACGAGTACACGCTACTCGTGCGCGTTGAGATGCCGTCGGGTTGAAATGTTGGCACGCGTGCAACGTGGAGCTTTCGGGGGCCGCATGCGTCGGGGTGTTCACGTTGGGGTTCGCCGCCCGTGGGCTGTATGGCGGGACGTTCGGAGAAGAGGGTACGGCTATGGCACTGGTGACCGAATACGCGTCTGCGGGAGTGATCGGCTCGGGCGTTGGCCCGGTCCGGGCGGGCCGGCATCGGGCGGGGTTCACTTTGGTCCTGATCGTCCTGGCCATGCTCGCCGTCGCGTCGATTGTGCTGGCGCAGATGACCTTGAGAGTTGCTGGAGGCCCCGCGCCTGCGGCGGCCGGGCCGGTGCCTGCCGTTCAGGCCTTGGGCCTTCCCCAGCCCGGGATTGCGGGCTCGGACGGTCTCTCGCGGGCGAGCAGGGAAGACGCCCTGGACGCCTATGGGAAGCTGCCTCTGTCCTTCGTGGCGAATGCCGGCCAGACCGATGAGAGCGTGCGGTACTACGCGCAGGGAGCCGGCTTCGGCTTCTTCTTCACCGAGGGCAAGGCCGTCCTGTCCTTGGCCAAAGGCGACCGCGGCCATGCGCTTGAACTTGGTTTTCTCGGCTCCAGCCCGGACGCGACGCTCGAGGCGGGCGAGCCCGCTGCCGGGACGGTGAACTACCTGACGGCGGGCGAGAGCCACACCAGCCTGCCCACCTACCAGCAGGTCGTCTACCGGGGGCTCTGGCCGGGCATCGACATGGTCTTCGCCGGCCGGGACGGAACGCTGAAGTACGAGTTCCACGTGGCGCCCGGAGCCGATCCCGGCGACATCCGCCTCTCCTACGGCGGCGCCGACGGGCTCGCGCTCGGCCCTGCCGGTGCGCTGCTCATCGACACCCCGCTGGGGGCCTTGCGGGACTCTGCCCCTACGAGTTACCAGCTCATCGACGGCAGGTCCGTCCCGGTCGAGAGCCGCTACGCGCTCGAAGATCACTCCTATGGCTTCGCGCTCGGCGGCTACGACCGAAGCCAGCCGCTGGTGATCGACCCGGCCCTCGCGTACTCGACCTACCTCGGCGGGAGCGGCATTGACGCCGGCCTCAGCATTGCCGTCGACGCCTCCGGCAACGCGTACGTGACCGGGTCCACGAACTCGACCGACTTCCCCACCACCGTCGGCGCCTTCGACACCACCATCAATGGCGACGATGCATTCGTCACCAAGCTCTCGCCCACCGGGTCAAGCCTGGTCTACTCGACCTACCTCGGGGGGAGCGGCTTCGACACCGGCGCCGGCGTCGCCGTTGACGCCGTGGGCAGCGCCTACGTGACCGGCACAACGGATTCGGCCGACTTCCCGACCACGGCCGGCGCCTTCGACACCACCTTCAACAGCGGCAACGACGCCTTCGTCACCAAGCTCAACCCGGCCGGCTCGGCGCTCGTCTACTCGACCTACCTGGGCGGGACGTCGTTTGACAACGGCTTCGGCATAGCCCTCGACGCGGCCGGCAGCGCCTACGTGACCGGCGAGACGAGCTCGACCGATTTCCCGACCACCGCCAGCGCCTTCGACACCATCCACAATGGCGGCATCCGCGACGCCTTCGTCACCAAGCTGGACCCCACCGGATCGAGCCTCCTTTACTCGACCTACCTCGGGGGGAGCGACGACGACAACGGCTTCGGCGTCGCCGTCGACGCCGCGGCCAGCGCCTACGTGACGGGCGCGACGGGCTCGACGAATTTCCCGACCACGGCCGGCGCCTTCGATACCACCCTCGATGGCGGCGGCGACGCCTTCGTCACCAAGCTCTCGCCCACCGGGTCGAGCCTCGTCTACTCGACCTACCTCGGGGGTGGCAACTTCGACCCCGGCAACGGCGTCGCCGTCGATGCCACGGGCAGCGCCCACGTGACCGGGTCCACGACCTCGACCGACTTCCCGACCACGGCCGGTGCCTTCGACACCACCGCCAACGGCAGCAACGACGCCTTCGTCACCAAGCTCTCGCCCACCGGGTCGAGCCTCGTCTACTCGACCTACCTCGGGGGGAGCGGCTTTGATCGCGGCCTCGGCGTCGCCGTCGACGCCGCGGGCAACACCTACATCACCGGCAACACGAGCTCGACCGATTTCCCAACCACCGCTGGCGCCTTGGATACCACCCTAAATGGCGGCGGCGACGCGTTCGTCACCAAGCTCTCGCCCACCGGATCGAGTCTCCTGGACTCGACCTACCTAGGGGGGAGCGGCTTCGACAACGGCGCCGGCGTCACCGTCGACGCCGTGGGGAGCGCCTACGTCACCGGGTCCACGGGCTCGGCCGACTTCCCGACCACCGCCGGCGCCTTCGACACCATCTTCGATGGCGTCGCCGATGCCTTTGTCGCCAAGCTCACGTTCGGCCCGGGCGCGCCGGCGACAATCACGCTCGCCCCTAAGACGGACACCAACGACATCGGCACCCAGCATTGCGTGACCGCGACGGTCAAGGACGCGTCGGGCAACCCGATTCCGGGTATCACCGTGCGCTTCACGGTCACCGGCTCGGTGACCACCAGCGGATCGGACACCACGGACGCGAACGGGGAAGCGACCTTCTGCTACCCGGGCCCCCAGCTCCCCGGCGCGGACGCGATCACAGCCTTCGCCGACACCGACAACGACACCACCCAGGATCCGGGTGAACCCTCCGACACCGCGGCCAAGGCCTGGACGCTTCCGACTACCACGCCACTCTGCCAGGTCAAGACCGAGACGGGTGGCACGATCATCGCCAACAACGGCGACAAGGCCACGTTCGGCGGCAACGCCCAGTCAAACGCCGTCGGCAACGTCAAGGGCCAGCAGCAGTACCAGGACCACGGTCCCGCCCAGCCACAGAGGGTGAAGTCCATCCGGATCCTCGCGTTGACCTGCAACCCGCAGCACACCCAGGCGACGATTTTCGGCCGCGCCACGATCGACGGTCAGGGCTCGCACCTGTTCCGGATCGATGTCCAGGACTTCGGTGAGCCCGGCAAGGGCAACGACACCTACTGGATCCGACTCGAGACCGGCTACGACTCGGGCTCGCACACGCTCGAGGGAGGCAACATCCAGATCCGCTAGACCGGATCGTTCCGACCTGAGCAACCCCGCATCGCAACACGCCGTTATGGTCTCCCCATAGCGGCGTGTTGCGATGCGGGGTTGTGTGCATGGCCGCCGCGCCGGCCCGGCTCTCAGCCGATGGCGTCCTGGATACGTCCGGCCGCGGCCGCGAGGGCCGCGCCGATGCGTGCGTGGTCGGTGATCCCGCCGAAGTAGACGACGGCGAGGGCGGCGGGGCGCTGGTGCGGGATCCGGAGGGGCACGGCCACGGAGGAGAAGCCCGGGATGACCTCGTCGTGGCTCAGCGAGTACCCGCGCTCCCTGGCCGCGTCCGCGTCGTCGCGATACGGGATCTCCGGCGCCCGCTGTTCCCACTCCTCCCGCCCGAGGGCGGACTGGATCGCGATCCCGGGCGCGCCCTGGTCGAGGCTGTGCCGCGTCCCCGGCCGCACGGCGAGCGTAGCTCCGTTGTGCTGCGGCTCGACGGTCGCGAGCGTGATGCATTCGGCGCGGTCCCAGACGGCCACGAAGGCCGTCATCTTCAGCTCCGAGGCGAGCCGGCTCAGCTCGGGCAGCGAGGCCGTCTGGAGGTCCCTCGACACCGAGCGCGCGAGCACCGAGAGGCCCGCGCCGGGGCTGAGACGGCCGGACTCGTCCCTCGTGACGAGGGCGTGGTCCTCGAGGGTGCGCACAATGCGGTAGGCGATCGAGCGGTGCACCTCGAGCGCCGCGGAGAGCTCGGCGATCGTGAGCGGGTTCCGGGCCTCCGCGAGGACCTCGAGGGCGCGGATCCCCCGGGAGAGGGTCTGCGAGTGCGGACCGGACTCCGCGGCGGTGCGTGGCATCTGACCATCCTAGGATTCAGGCTCGGGCGGGGTTCGGGGCAGGCTCGGCGTCGCTGGGCCTTGTGCCACGGGTCGCACGCGACCTACAGTGTGGTTGTTCTATATAAGCACGGACAGTTCGATATTCGAATGCCAGACACCAGCAGTATTGAACACTCGGGCACCTCACACAAGTGGACGGGCGGCGCCCAGGCCCACCACTTCCGCGGCAGCCTCGGCCGCTTCGCCACGGGGGTGGCCATCGTGGCCTTCGACGGCCCGAGCGGCCGCCACGGCATCACCGTCAACTCCTTCATCTCGGTCTCGCTCGAACCCCCGCTCGTGCTCGTGAGCATCGCGCGCACCGCCCGGGCCCACAACGAGCTCGCGGGCCGGCCGTTTTCGGTCAACATCCTCGGCGCCGAGCAGAAGGCCCTCGCCCTGCACTTCGCGGGGAGGCCGGGACTGCAGCCGGAATGGGTCGAGGGCCCGACGGCGCCGCGCCTCGCCCGGCCGCTGGCCTACTTCGTCTGCACCCCGTGGGCCGCCTACGACGGCGGGGACCACACCCTCTACGTCGGCGAGGTCGTGGACTTCAACCACCGCCCCGGCGACGCCCTCGCCTTCCAGGGGGGCCGCTTCACGACCATCCCCGAGAGCGAGCTGGGCGTCGAGGACCTCCTCTAGCCCTTCCGGGGCACGGACCCCGGCACCATCCCGCCACCGACGACGACTGGAGTGACAGCCATGGGCATCCGCACTGGGGAGCAGTTCCTCGCGAAGCTGAACGCGATGCGTCCGCACCTCGTGATCGACGGCGAGGTCGTCTCCGAGAACCTCACGGAGCACCCCTCCTTCAGGGGCCTTGCCCGCAGCTTCGCGGCGCTCTTCGACCTCCAGCACGACCCCGAGCACCGGGATGCGCTGACCTACGGCTCCCCCACGACGGGCGAGCCCGTCAACGTCTCCTTCCTCGTGCCCCGCACAAGGGAGGACCTTGAGCGGCGGCGCGCCGGCATGACCGTCTGGGCGCAGTACTCCCACGGCTTCCTGGGCCGCACCGGCGACTACATGAACTCCGCGCTGACGGCCCTGGGCTCGGCCAAGAAGTTCTTCACCCAGGCCGATCCCGCCTACGGCGAGCGCGTCGAGGCGTACTACGAGATGTGCCGCGAGAAGGACCTCCTGGCGACCCACACCCTCATCCCGCCGCAGGCCAACCGCTCCGTGTCCGGCTCCGAGCAGCTCGGCGGACAGCTCGCCGCGCGTGTCGTCGAGGAGCGCGACGACGGCGTCGTGGTCCGCGGCGCGCGCATGCTCGCGACCATCGCCCCGATCGCCGACGAGCTGCTCGTCTTCCCGTCGACTCTCCTGCGCGGCGGGCCCGACGACGTGCCGTACTCGTTCGCGTTCGCGATCCAGAACGACGCCCCCGGCCTCCGCTACCTCTGCCGCACGGGCCTGCACCACGGCGGCGGCCACCACGACGAGCCGCTCGCGAGCCGCTTCGAGGAGGTCGACGCCGTCGTCGTCTTCGACGACGTCTTCGTGCCGAGCGAGCGCGTGTTCATGCTCGGGCGCCCCGACCTGTGCAACGCGTGGTACGCCGAGACCGGCGCGGGGCCGCTCATGGCCCACCAGGTCGTGACCCGCACGCTCGCCAAGAGCGAGTTCTTCCTCGGGCTCGCTTCGGAGATCGCCGCGGCGATCGGCATCGACGGCTTCCAGCACATCCAGGAGGACCTCGCGGAGCTCATCCGCAACGTCGAGATCGGCAGGGCGCTCATCGTCGCGGCCGAGGCGCAGGCGGCGCTGTCCGACGACGGCGTCATGCTCCCGCACTGGCCCACCCTCAACGCGGCCCGCAACTGGTACCCGAAGGCTTCGCAGCGCTACCCGGAGATCATCCGGAAGTTCTGCGCGTCCGGCCTCATGGCCCTGCCGGGCGAGGCGGATCTGGACGTCGCCCGCGGGGACATCGAGATGTACCTCCAGGGGAAGTCGCTCACAGGCCCCGAGCGCATCCGCCTCTTCAAGCTCGCCGCCGACGCCTCGGTCACGGGGTTCGCCGGCCGGCAGGCGCTGTACGAGTACTTCTTCTTCGGCGACCCCGTCCGGATGGCCGGCGCCCTCGTCAACAGCTACGACCGCGAACCCCTCCGCGAGCGGATCCGTGAGCTCCTTCACCATGAGGACTGAGCGCCGGACGGCCGCCCGTGGAGGGCCGGGGGTGTGCGGCACCTCACACTTCATGTATTCTCTTCTTTATTGACCGACCAATCGGTCAGTAATAGGCCCCCCAGCCCCGCACCCTGAAGAACGACGGAGTTCGAATGTCCAAAGCAGTGAACGCCGCGCGGCCAGCCTCCCACCAGATGTCCCGGGAAGAGCGCAAGGTCCTCGCCGGCACCCTCGTCGGCACCACGATCGAGTGGTACGACTTCTTCATCTACGCCCAGGCGGCCGGCGTCGTCCTAGGGCCGCTCTTCCTGGCGCCCGTCGCGCAGGAGAGCCCCGGCCTCGCGCAGATCATCGCCTTTGCGACCATCGGCATCTCCTTCCTGTTCCGTCCCCTCGGCGCCATCGTCGCGGGCCACCTCGGGGACCGGCTCGGGCGCAAGAAGATGCTCGTGTTCACCCTCATCCTCATGGGCGCCTCGACCTCGCTCATCGGCGTCCTGCCCACCTACGCCCAGATCGGCGTCCTGGCCCCGGTGCTGCTCATCTTCCTGCGCATCCTCCAGGGCTTCTCGGCCGGCGGCGAGTGGGGCGGCGCCGCGCTCATGTCGGTCGAGCACGCCCCGGCACACCGGCGCGGCTTCTTCGGAGCGTTCCCGCAGATCGGCGTCCCGATCGGCATGATCCTCGCGACCGCCACCCTCTGGGTCCTCACGACCTCGATGGGCCCGGCGTTCAACGAGTGGGGCTGGCGCATCCCGTTCCTGTTCTCGATCGTCCTCATCGTCGTGGGCTACCTGATCCGACGCGCGGTCGAGGAGAGCCCCGTGTTCAAGCAGCTGCAGCAGCGGCACAAGGAGTCCTCGGCCCCGCTCGGCCAGCTGTTCCGCTGGAACTGGCGGCAGGTCATCCTCACGGCCGTCATCTTCATCGCCAACAACGCCGCGGGCTACCTGCTCATCGCGTACTTCGCGACCTACGCCGTCGGCGTGCTGAAGATGGACCGCCCGAGCGTGCTCCTCGCGACCACGCTGGCCTCGTTCGGCTGGCTCGCCTTCACTCTGTGGGGCGGCATCGTCTCTGACAGGCTCGGCCGCGTCCGCACCTTCCAGATCGGCTACGCCTTCCTGGCACTGTGGGCCGTGCCGATGTGGTTCCTCATCGACACGAGGAACGTGGTCTGGTACTTCGTGGCCCTGTTCGTCATGACGTTCGGCCTCGGCCTGAGCTACGGCCCGCAGTCGGCGCTCTACGCCGAGATGTTCCCGGCCAAGGTGCGCTACTCCGGCGTCTCGATCGGCTACGCGCTCGGCGCCATCCTCGGCGGCGCGTTCGCCCCGATGATCGCCGAGGTGCTCATGAACGCCTTCCGCGCGTCGTGGACGATCGGCCTCTACATCGCGATCGCCGCGGTCATCTCGCTCATCGGCGTCTCGCTCGTGCGCGAGACGAAGGGCGTGGACCTGCACGTCGCCGAGGCACATGCCGAGTACGTCAAGGAGCACCCGGAGGCCGCACGCTGACGGGTCTCTGACGCTGGCCGCTCCGGCCCTGCGGTGCGCACGACGGCGGGCCTCCCCCTGCGCGGGGAGGCCCGCCGTCGTCGCCGTCTCCTGGGGGCTCCGGGGTGAGCGTCGCCATTCGTGCGCTCGCGGTCAAGCGCCGTGCGCTCGTGCCCCGGCGGGCAGGGCCGTTCGCGCGGCATCGTGGGTGCATGAGCAGTGTGGCCTTCAGCGCGCCGACCCGGACGACGTCGGGCGCCGGCACAGCGGGCGCCGGCACCCCCGCGTACGACGGCGCGGCTCCCGCGCGCCTGAGGGGCCGGCTCGCCGCCGCGGCGGCCGCCGCGGGCGCAGCGGCCCACCTCGCGATGGTTCCCTCCGGGGGGTGGATGGCGGCCCTCGGCCTCGCGATGGCCGCCGCCTGCGTCCCGTGCGCGTGGCACCTGTGGCGCCGCCCGGCTGCCCGCACCGCCAGAGCGCTCCTCGGCATGTCCCTCGCCATGGTGTTCATCCACGCGGTTCTCGTGCTCCGCCCCGAGCCCGCGGCCGCGCACGGAGTGGCGGCCCACGCGCATGCCCAGCCCGGAGGAGCCGGCGTTGCGCCAGTCGCGGGGCACCCGGTCGCGGGGCACCCAACGGCAGGGCACGCCGAGGCGATGCTCGCCGTCGTCGGCGCGGACCTCCTCGCGGCGTTCCTCGCCGCCGCGTGGCTGGGTGCGGCCCGCAGGGCCCGGCCCCAGCCTGCGGCCCCGTCTGCGTGAGGCGTCCGCCACATCTCCCCGCCCGGGCCCGATCCGCGGCTTAGGGTGGCCCGGTGAGCACGACGGCCAATCCCGACGACGGCACCCCGATCCACTTCGAGGTGGCGGGGGAGGGGCCCGCCGTCGTGCTCCTGCACGGCTCGGCGCTGTCCAAGGCGATCTGGCGCGGGCTCGGCTACACCGCCGCGCTCGAGGGGCACACCGTGGTCCGGGTGGACCTGCGCGGCCACGGGCGCAGCGGCAAACCGCACGACCCCGAGTGCTACCGCATGGCCCGGCACGCCGGGGACGTCCTCGCGGTCCTCGACACGGCGGGGATCAGCCGCGCGCATGTCGTGGGCTACTCCTCGGCTCGCGCGTCGCGTTCTCCCTCGCGGCCACGTCCCCGGGCCGCGTCGCGAGCCTCACGACGCTCGGCGGGACCTTCCGGCCGCAGCGTGGCGAGGTCGAGAAGGTCTTCTTCTCCGGCTACCTCGACGCGCTCCGCACGGGCGGCGTCCAGGCCTTCGTCGACGGCTTCGCCGCCGCGGGCCGGCCGCTCGACCCCGGCACGCGCGCCGCGTTCCTCGCGAACGACGGCGCGGCGCTCGCCGCGTGCTTCACGGCCACCGAGGAGGACCCGGGCCTGCCCGAGGCCGTCGTCGCGCAGCTCGCGCTCCCGGCCCTGCTCATGGCCGGCACCCGCGACCGGGCGAGGCTCGCGGACTCCAGCCTCGCCGCGGAGCTCATGCCGCGGGCCAGGTTCGTCGAGCTGCCCGGCCGCACGCACGCGGGCACCCTCGCGCCAGCCGCGCCCGTGCTCGACGAGCTCGTGCCCTTCCTGCTCGGCCAGCCACGCACGAGCTGAGCATCGCCGCGAGCGAGTCGGCGAGGAACTCGGGGTTCTCCCCCAGGAGTGCGGCATCGATGGATCTGGTCGAGTTGGTCATGCGCTCGGGGAGTCGATGGGGATGGACCGGAAGACCGGGCGCAGAGCCGGAGTTCGATGTCTGGATCGAGTGGGATGAGGAGCAGTTGCAGCCCGGGGGTCGCCGGGGCGTTCGTCCACGGTCGTGCAGGACTCCCCTCCGTAGACCTCTCCATACCGCGCAGCTCCGCAGCGGCGACTGGCACTCGAGGTCGAGGTTGACACGTCCAGCCCTTCTGGAAGTCGAAATCAGGATCCCTTGTCCCCTGTTTCGAGATGCTCCAGAGGCGTATGCTCGTTACAGGCCTGCGGGACGGGCGAGGGAGCCGAAAGGCTGAGAGGCCAGAAGGTCGAAAGATCGACTGGCGACCCCAACTACCTGATCCGGACAATACCGGCGAAGGGAAATCGCCTCGCAGGTCTTGTCATGCCCCCGGCAGACTGATGGAACTTTTGGGATGTTCTTCGAGCCTCTCAGCGCTCGGCTCCCACCCGCGACGTCAACCACATGGTCCGGGGCATTGCGCAGAATTCCGTGGGTCGGCGTGCCCGAACTCGTGTGGACCGGCATCCAAGGACGGAGTTGACGGCTCACTCCAGAGTGAAGCCCGAGTCAGTTGCCCTTGGTCGCCGTTGCGCGTTCGGCTTCTTCGTGGAGCCGGGAGGACCGGGCGAGCGCGAGGGAGACCACGACGGCCGTGAGCACCGCCGCCCCGAGGTGGGCCGTGACCAAGAGGTGGAGGTCCCCGTGCGACGCATCGGCCGCCGCGGCGCCAGGATCGAGCGCCGGGTCGGGGACGGCGTTCAGGACCGGATCAGCCGGCGTTGTCCGGCCGTGGTGGCCCGTGACGTCCTGGGACCCGGCGGCGAAGGCTGTGGACGCGAAGACGAGGTGGAGCGCCTGCTGCGAGAGCCCGCAGAAGAGCGCGATGGCCCACGTGGGCACGAGGGTGCGTGATACTCCGGCGGCCGCCGCGAGACCCAGGAGCGTCGCGCACGCGACGGCGACGCCAGGGGACGGGAGGGCGCCGCCCGCGAGGACGTGCGCGGCAGCCCCGAGCGCCGTCCCGCCGGGACCGGCGGCGAGGGCCGCGGCGATGGCACGGCGTCGTGAGCGTCGTGTCCGGGCGTCCATGCACTCCCTTCGGAGCGCGCGCCTGGATCGGATGGGGCGGGAGCTCTAGCCGGCGGCCCGGTACGACGACGGCGGCTCGCCGAAGGCGGCGCGGAAGATCCGGCTGAAGTGGGCCGAGTCCGTCAGGCCCCAGCGCGCGGCGATCGCCGTGACGGGCCGGTCCGCGAGCACCGGGTCGCGCAGGTCGCGGCGGCAGCGCTCGAGCCTGCGCTCGCGGATCGAGGCCGAGACCGTGGTGCCGTGCTCCCGGAAGAGGTCGTGGAGGTGCCGCGTCGAGATGTAGTGCGCCGTCGCGATCGCCCCGGGGGAGAGCTCCGGGTCGCCCAGGTTCGCCTCGATGAAGTCGTGGATGCGGGCCCGGAGCACTTGGTGCGGGTCGCGGGACGCGGCCGAGCGCGCGTCGAGCTCACCGTTGAAGAGCGTCGTGACGAGGTCCAGGGCGTTGTGCGCGAGCCGCGTTCCGTTCGGGCCCGCGACGGCGCCGAGGTTCTCGGACAGCCGCACGAGGAACGGCGCCACGAGCGCGCCGAGGCCGTGCTCCCCGCTCATCGCCGTGGCCGTGATCTGGGACATCGCGTCGGCCGGGAGGTCGAGGGCCGAGTGCGGGAACATGAGCACGAGCGAGCGGAAGTCGCCGTCGAACGCGAGCGTGTACGGCCGGTCCGTCGAATAGACGGCGAGGGTACCCGGCTGCAGGACCGCCTCGCGGCCGTCCTGGAGGAGCAGCCCCGTGCCGGCGAGCTGGATGCTGAGCTTGAAGTAGCGCCGGTCGGCGGCAGCGATGAGCTTCGGCGTGCGCATGACGGCGTGGCTGCTCGCGGCGACCTCGATCATGCTGAGGTCCTCGCGGGCGATGTGCTTGCCGCGCATACTCCCGTGGAAGGTCCCGCTGCGGTCGGCCTCGACGGCGAGCGGGACGAAGGACGCGGACACGGCCCGGCGCCACGTGTCGAAGTCGTGGGCGAGGGTCACGTCCAAGGCGCTCACGACGCGCTCCCGAGGATGCCGTCGAGGAGGCAGTCGAGCTGGGCCACGAGCTGGCCGGGGGAGTGGTGGGCCGGCGAGAGCGTCGCGGTGATCTGGGCGCCGAGGACGAGGTCCATGATGGCGCCGACGTGCGCCTCGAGGGCTGCTTCGCCCCCGCTCCCGGCATCCCCGCCGGTGCCTTCGGCCTCGTTGCGCAGGAACCCGGCCATCGCGGAGCGCCACTGCTCCATCGAGCGTTCGTGCAGCGCGGTCTTCGCCGGGTCGCGCAGGGCCTTCTGCCAGAAGGCGATCGCGACGCGGGCCTCGGCCAGCTTCTCGTCATCGAGGGGCAGGATCTCGTGGCAGTAGGCCCGCAGGGCGGCGCGGCCGAACAGGCCCGCCGTCGCGGCCTCCATGCGGCGGTTCGTCTGGGCGAAGATGTGCTCGAACGCGAAGTCGAGGAGCCTGTCCTTCGTGGCGAAGTAGGGCTTGAGGGCGCCGTTGGCGAAGCCTGCCTCGGCAGCGATGTCCCGCATCGTCGCGGCATCGAGCCCGCGCTCCGCGATGATCCGCCACGTCGCGTCGACGAGCTCGAGGCGACGCTGGTCGTGGTTCACGATCTTCGGCATCCCCATCCTCCGGTCTTTTTTTCTACGCCTGTTGTGATTCACCTTACAGGGCCGTTATTGTCTACGTCCATAGAAAAAAACTCAGCGACCTCCGGAGGAGCCATGAGCACCGAGACGACCACGCACCCCTGCCACAGCCGCGGCCACACCGCTGACGGCGCTGCAGCCCAGCCGGCCGCCGGCGCCTACGCGCTCGCCACGCCCGAGGAGATCACCGCCGTCCGCGGCATCCTCGACGCCGCCGGGCTGTGGCACGAGACCACCCGCATCGCCTACCTCGGCCTCGTGGGGCCGGCCCGCGGCTCCGCGGCGAAGGGGGCGACCGCGGTCGACAGGCGCTTCCGCGCCTTCCTGCACGACGTCGGCGGCGCCCGCCCGCACGACGTCACCGTCTCGGTCACGCGCGGAGAGGTCGATTCCGCCGTCGAGCTCGACACCGCCGTCACCGGCGAGCTGCCCGTTCTGGAGGAGGAGTTCGAGGCCGTCGAGGAGATACTCAACGCCGACGCGCGGTGGCTCAGGGCCCTCGCGGATCGCGGCCTCAACGTGTCCACCGTGCGCGTCGCCCCGCTCTCGGCGGGCGTGTTCGAGTACCCGGAGGAGAGAGGCCGGCGGATCCTGCGTGGGCTCGCGTTCGTGCAGGAGCACGCCACGGACAGCCCGTGGGCGCACCCCGTGGACGGCCTCGTCGCCTACATCGACATCGTGAACCGCAGCGTGGACCAGGTCCTGGACTTCGGGCCCGTCCCGATCCCCGCGGAGCACGGCAACTTCACCGACCCTGAGCTCACGGGCCCGGTCCGCACGAGCCAGAAGCCGCTTCTCATCACCCAGCCCGAGGGCCCGAGCTTCACCGTCACGGGCGGCAACCACGTCGAATGGGAGAAGTGGAGCCTCGACGTCGGCTTCGACGTGCGCGAGGGCCTCGTGCTGCACAACATCTCGTTCGACGACGACGTGGCCGGCAACCCTGGCAGCCCCCGCACCACCCGCCGTCGGCGGATCCTCGACAGGGCGTCAATCGCCGAGATGGTCGTCCCCTACGGCGACCCGTCCCCGGTGAGGTCGTGGCAGAACTACTTCGACACGGGCGAGTACCTCGTGGGCCAGTACGCCAACTCGCTCGAGCTCGGCTGCGACTGCCTCGGCGAGATCACGTACCTGAGCCCCGTTGTGAGCGACGCGTTCGGCAACCCGCGCGAGATCCGCAACGGCGTGTGCATGCACGAGGAGGACTGGTCCATCCTCGCCAAGCACTCGGACCTGTGGACCGGGGTCAACTACGTCCGGCGCAACCGCCGCCTCGTCATCAGCTTCTTCACGACGATCGGCAACTACGACTACGGCTTCTACTGGTACCTCTACCTCGACGGAACGATCGAGTTCGAGGCCAAGGCCACGGGCGTCGTCTTCACGAGCGCCCAGCCCGAGGGCGACTACCGGTTCTCGTCCGAGATGGCTCCCGGGCTCGGCGCCCCGTTCCACCAGCACCTGTTCAGCGCGCGCCTGGACTTCGCGCTCGACGGCGGGCCGAACCGCGTCGAGGAGGAGGACGCCGTCCGCGTGCCGATGGGCCCGGGCAACGAGCGCGGCAACGCCTTCACCCGCAGGCGCACGGTCCTGTCCCGCGAGTCGGAGGCAGCGCGCGACGCCGACATGGCCGCGGGCCGGAGCTGGATCGTGAGCAACCCGACCTCGCTCAACCGCCTCGGCGAGCCCGTCGGGTACAAGATCCACCCGCAGGGCCACCCCACCCTCCTGGCCGACCCGGCGTCGTCGGTCGCCGGCCGCGCCGCCTTCGCGACCAAGGCGCTGTGGGTGACCCAGTACGACGAGGCCGAGCGCTACCCGACCGGCGACTTCGTCAATCAGCACCCCGGCGGCGCCGGCCTGCCCGCCTACCAGGCCCAGGACCGCGACCTCGACGGGACGGACCTCGTCGTGTGGCACACGTTCGGCCTCACGCACTTCCCGCGGCCCGAGGACTGGCCGATCATGCCCGTCGACCACGTGGGCTTCACGATCCGCCCCGAGGGCTTCTTCGACCGCAGCCCCGTCCTCGACGTCCCCGCCCCCGCCAAGGGCGACGGCGGGCACTGCCACCGCTGAGTCCCTCGCCCCGGGATCTCTCCCGCGGACAAGAGCCGTTCGCTGTGGGACAAGTCACGGGCACGGCCGCCGCAGCACGATAGGTGCAGCGGCCGCCGTGCCCGTTTCCGCAATCCACCCGAAGACGCCATCCACCCCACTACTTGCTGGAGGACCCATGAGCATCTCGACGAGCTCGCACCGGACGCCGGGGGAGGTGGCCGTGACCCGACAGCGCCGCCTCGGCGTCGCCTCCGTGACCCTCATGATCATCGCGGCCTCCGCGCCCCTGACCGTCCTCGCTGGCGGCGTGACGACGACGTTCGCCGTCACCGGGCTGCTCGGCGTCCCGCTCTCGTACCTCGCCCTCGGCGCCGTCCTCGCGGTCTTCGCGGTCGGCTACGCGGCAATGAGCCGCCACGTGACCAACGCGGGCGCCTTCTACGCCTACGTCTCCCAGGGCATCTCGCGGCCCGCGGGCGTGGGCGTCTCCCTCGTCGCGCTCATGGCGTACAACCTCATGCAGGTGGGCATCTACGGGCTCTTCGGGTTCACCGTCTCCTCGCTCCTCGCCGAGCGGTTCGGCGTCGACCTCCCGTGGTGGATCCCGGTCCTCGCGTGCATCGCCGTCGTGGCCGTGCTCGGCGTCAACCGCGTGGACCTCTCCGCGAGGGTCCTCGGCGCGCTCGTCGCCCTCGAGTTCCTCGTCGTCATCGTCTACGACGTCGCAGCGTTCGCCGTCGCCCCCGAGGGCATCACCGCCGAGCCGCTCGCGCCCTCGAGCCTCCTTCTCCCCGGCGTCGGCGCCGTCCTGTCGTTCGGCATCGCCGCCTTCATGGGCTTCGAGTCCGCGGCTATCTACGGCGAGGAGGCCAAGGACCCCCACCGGACCATCCCGCGGGCCACGTACACCGCCGTTGGCGTCATCGCGGTGTTCTACGCAGTGTCCGCCTGGGCCATGGCCGTCGGGGCGGGGCCGTCGCAGCTCGCGGCCGTCGCGGGGGAGCAGGGGCCCGGGCTCGTCTTCGCCTTCCTGTCCGAGCGCCTCGGCGTCATCGTCGCCGACATCGCCCAGCTGCTCTTCGTCACGAGCCTCTTCGCCGCCCTCGTGAGCTTCCACAACGCCGTGGCCCGGTACTTCTTCTCGCTCGGCCGGGAGCGCGTCCTGCCCGCATGGCTCGAGGGGACGAGCCGCCACGGGGCGCCGCGGGCGGGCTCGCTCGTGCAGACGGGCATCGCGATCCTCGTCACCGCCGGGTTCGCCGTGGCCGGCATGGGCTCCGAGCTCGGCCCGCTCTACCCCGTCCTGACCATGTTCACGTGGCTCACTAACGCGGGCGCACTGGGCCTCGTGCTCCTCATGGCGGTCGTCTCCGCCGCCGTCGTCGGCTTCTTCCGCCGCCGGGGCGAGCTCGCCGCCGGGCCCTGGACGGCCATCGTCGCGCCGTCCCTCGGCGCCGTCGCGCTCGCGGCCGTCTTCGGCCTCATCGTGGCCAACTTCGACGTCCTGCTCGGCCAGACCGAGCCCAGCCCGCTCAGCTGGGTCCTGCCGGCGATCGTCGTCCTGCCCGGGCTCGCGGGCATCGCGTGGGCGCTGTGCCTGCGCCGGACGGACGCGCAGCTCTACCGACGGATCGGCCACGGCGAGGAGGTTCGGGAGGCCCACCACCTCGGCGAGGACGCCTAGCCCCACCCCTCACAACGCCGCATCGCAACACGCCGTTACGGGATGCCCATAACGGCGTGTTGCGATGCGGCGTTGTCGGCCTGAGGAGGCCATCCCTACGCCGAGGGACTCCGGACGCAGGGCGATACTGGTGTCCATGGAGAACCGGCGCGAGGAGGAACAGCGCCAGCGGCTCGAGCGCCTCGCGGAGCTGCGCGCCGCCGGCGGCGCCCAGTCGCCCGAGGAGGCGGAGGAGCTCGCGCGCGAGGAGGAGCTCAACCGCCGACGGCGGGAGATCGACACGGCGCGCCGGGCCGACTACCTCATCCGGGAGGCCATGGCGCGCGGCGAGTTCGACCACCTGAAGTACGCGGGCAAGCCCATCCCCAACCTCGACAACGTCAACGACCCCGACTGGTGGATCAAGGGCCTCATCCAACGGGAGCAGCTCACGGGGCTCGGGCCCGAGGCGCTCCTCCTGCGGGTCGAGGATGGCCGGCTCGCCGACACGCTCGACGCCCTGCACACCGAGAAGCAGGTCCGCGACGCCGTGGAGTCGTTCAACCGCAGGGTCATCGAGGCCCGCCGGCAGCTCCTCGGCGGGCCGCCCGTCGTCACGAAGACCCGCGACGTCGAGGCCGAGGTGGGCGCCTGGCGGGCCCGGCGGGAGGCGCGCGAGGCGGCGGCAGCCCGCGCCGAGGAGGCGCACGACGCCGCAGGGACGCCGCCGTCGGGCTGGCGGCGCCTGGTCTCCCGGCTGGGCAGGGCGACGCGCTCTGCCCACGGAGGGCGTCCATGATGGCCGAGCGCATGATCACGGTGCGGGGAGTGCAGCTGTGCGCCGAGTCCTTCGGCGACCCGGGGCGGCCGCCAGTGCTGCTGATCATGGGGAACGGCGCATCGATGATGTGGTGGGAGGACGATTTCTGCCGCGGGCTTGCCGCGGAGGGAATGGCGAACGGACGGTTCGTGATCCGCTACGACCACCGCGACACCGGTCGGTCCGTCGTCTACGAGCCGGGGCACCCGGGCTATGACGCGGGCGACCTGGCGGAGGACGCAGCCGGCGTGCTCGATGCGTTCGGCATCCAGACGGCGCACCTCGTGGGGGTCTCGGCAGGAGGCGCACTGGCCCAGCTGGTGGCGCTTGATCATCCCGACCGGACCAGCAGCCTCACCCTGATCAGCACCACGCTGGCCGTGGCCGCCCCCGAGGGGCACGATCTGCCCGGGCCGACCGGCGAGTTCAGGGATTTCCTGCGGGCGTCCGGCCCGGACTGGGCCGACCGCGACTCGGTCGTCGCCTATCTGATGAGGTACACGGAGATCCTCGCGGGTGGACGCCGGGCCTTCGAGGAGCGCGAGGTCCGCAGGCTGGTGGAGGCGGACGTCCTCCGTGCACGCAGCCCTGCTTCGGCGCAGAACCACGACCTCCTCGAGGAGACCCCACGGGCCCGTCCGCCCCTGACGAGCCTCCGGGTGCCGACACTCGTGGTGCACGGCGCCGCGGACCCGATGTTCCCCCTCGCGCATGGACGGGCGCTGGCCGAGCAGATCCCGGGCGCTCGGTTGCTCGTCCTCCCGGACGCAGGACACGGGGTGGACCGAGCTGACTGGCCCGTGCTCATCGCGGCGATCCACGATCACACGACGAGCCGGGCGGCCGGCGAGCCTTGAGGCTCGCCGGCCGCCCGGCCTCAGGCGACGTCAGTAGCTCGCCGGCTGCCCGCCGTCGGCTCCAGTTTCTCCGGCTGCGCCGGTCCCCGGCTCGCCGGTGAAGCGGGAGGCGAGTTCCTCGCTCGAGCGGGCGAGGATCGAGACGTCCGCGCCCACGAGCACGAAGCGCGCCCCGCGGGAGAGGTAGTGCCTCGCGGTCGCCTCCACAAAGGCGTTGACGCCCGCGGGCTTGCCGGCCGCCTCGGCGGCCTCGAGGCAGCGCTCGACGGCGGCGCGCACGTCCGGGTGCTCCTGCTGCCCTAGCAGGCCCATGGATGCGGCGAGGTCCGACGGGCCGATGAAGATCCCGTCCACGCCCTCGATGGCGAGGATCTCCTTGACGTTCTCCACGGCCTCGGCCGTCTCGATCTGGACCATGAGCGAGATCGTCTCGTCCGCGCGCGCGAGGTAGTCCGGGATGCGGTTCCACCGCGCCGCGCGGGCCAGGGCCGAGCCGACGCCGCGCACGCCGTGCGGCGGGTACCGCACGGCCGCGACGGCTGCCGCCGCCTGCTCGGCGTCGTTCACCATGGGGATGAGCAGGTTCTGCGCCCCGAGGTCGAGGTACTGCTTGATGAGCACGGTGTCGTTCCACGGCAGCCGCACGACCGGCAGGACATCGTAGCCGTGCACGGCCTGGAGCTGGGCGAGGACCGACTCGAGCGAGTTCGGGCTGTGCTCGGCGTCGATGAGCAGCCAGTGCGCCCCCGAGCCCGCCATGATCTCGGCCACGAGCGGGCTGCCGGAGCACACCCACAGGCCGATCCGCGGCCCCCCGCCCTCCTCGGGGGTGCGGGCCGCGGCCTCGGCGAGGGAGTGCCGGAAGGTCATCTCTGGCTCTAGACGAAACGGCATGTCACCGTCCCCAGGGGCCCATAGTCCGCGTACACCGTGTCCCCCTCGTAGACCCACATGGGCCGCGTGAACGAACCGGCGAGGATGAGGTCCCCGGCGCGCAGCTCCTGCCCGTGCTGGGCGAGCTTGTCCGCGAGCCACGCCACGCCGGTCCCGGGGTGGTTGAGCACGCCCGCCGCCACGCCGGTCTCGATGATCTCCTGGTTGCGGTACAGGAGCGAGGAGACCCAGCGGAGGTCAGTCTCGTGCGGCCGCACCGGGCGGCCGCCGACGACCATGGCCCCCATCGCGGCGTTGTCCGAGATGGTGTCCACGATCGTGCGGCCCTCCATCTCGATCCGCGAGTCGAGGATCTCGAGCGCCGGGACCACGTACTCCGTCGCGTCGAGGACGTCGAAGAGCGTGATGCCCGGGCCCTTGAGGTCGGCGCCGAGCTTGAACGCGAGCTCGACCTCGATGCGCGGGTGCGTGTAGCGCTTCCACTCGACCGTGGCGCCATTCTCGAGCACCATGTCGTCGAAGATGACGCCGTAGTCCGGCTCGGTGATGCCCGTGGCCGCCTGCATGGCCTTGGAGGTCAGGCCGATCTTGCGCCCGACGACGCGCCGGCCCTCGGCCTCGAGCCGCGAGGCCCAGAGCTTCTGCACGGCGTACGAGTCCTCGATGTCCATGCCCTCGTAGCGGTCGTGGAGGAGGGGGACGGGCGTGCGCGTCCGCCCCGCCTCCACGAGCTCGTCGGCGATGGCCGCGATGGTCTGCTCGTCGAGCATCGGCTAGACCTGGCTTCCCAGCTTGAAGCCCTTGGACGCCTCGCCGTGGTACGAGCCGGACTCGTCCCCGGCGCGCGTGTAGGAGAAGCCGTCGGCGCCGATGGTCACGGCCATCTCGGACTTGTCCTCGCGCTTGACGACCTCCTGCGGGTTGCCGTCCAGGTCCAGGACGAGCGAGGCCTCGGTGTACCAGCTCGGCACCACCGGGTTGCCCCACCAGTCGCGGCGCTGGTTGTCGTGGACGTCCCACGTGATCGTGGGGTTGTCCGGGTCGCCCGTGTAGTAGTCCTGCGTGTAGATCTCCACGCGGTGGCCGTCCGGGTCGAGGATGTAGAGGTAGAAGGCGTTCGAGACGCCGTGGCGGCCGGGGCCGCGCTCGATCCGGTCGGACATGCGCAGGGCGCCCATCTTGTCGCAGATCTGGATGATGTTGTGCTTCTCGTGGGTCGAGAAGGCGATGTGGTGCAGGCGCGGGCCGTCGCCGCCCGTCAGCGCGGTGTCGTGCACCGTCTGCTTGCGGTGCAGCCACGCCGCATAGGTGACTCCGTCGGAGTCCTTGATGTCCTCCGAGACCCGGAAGCCGAGGCCCTCGAGGTAGGCGCGGCCGCGGGGGACGTCCGGGGTGACCTGGTTGAAGTGGTCGAGGCGCACGAGTTCGCCGGCGGAGTAGAGGTCGTAGCGCATGTGCAGGCGCTCGACATGCTCGACGTGGTAGAAGAACTCGTACGGGAAGCCCAGCGGGTCCTCGACGCGCACCGAGTCGCCGATGCCGCGGACGAAGCCGTCCTTGCGGCGCTCGGTGCGGCAGCCGAGCTCCTGGTAGTACGCCTCGGCGCGGTCGACGTCCTCCGGGGTGCGGACGCGGTAGGAGAAGGCGGCGGCCGCGGCCACGGGGCCCTTGCGGAGGACGAGGTTGTGGTGGATGAACTCCTCGAACGAGCGCAGGTAGATCGCCTCGTCGTCCTCGTAGGTCACGTGCAGGCCGAGCAGGTCCACGTAGAAGTCGCGGGACTTCGCCAGGTCCGTGACGACCAGGTCCAGGTAGGCGCAGCGGACGATGTCCGGGGCTGGGACGGAGGGGGTGGGGATGGGCGGGTGGGGGAGCTGGGCGTTCGCGGTCATGGGGGTTCTCTTCCTCGAGAAGGGGGGCCGGGTTACTGGTCGTTGGTGGAGGAGGCGGCGACGACGTCGGCGGCCACCGGGGCGGCGCCGAACTTGGGCGTGTGGACGTCGCCGAGCGTGATGTGCACGGCCTGCTGGTCGGTGTAGAAGTCGATCGAGCGGTAGCCGCCCTCGTGGCCGAGGCCCGAGGCCTTGACGCCGCCGAACGGAGAGCGGAGGTCGCGGACGTTGTGCGAGTTGAGCCAGACCATGCCCGCCTCCACCGACTGCGCGAAGTTGTGCGCGCGCTTGAGGTCGTTGGTCCAGATGTAGGCGGCGAGGCCGTAGCGGGTGTTGTTGGCCAGGGACAGGGCTTCCTCGTCCGAGTCGAACGGCGTGATCGCCACGACCGGGCCGAAGATCTCCTCCTGGAAGATCCGTGCGTCCGGCTTGACGTCGGCGAACACAGTTGGGGCGACGTAGGAGCCGCTCTCCTGGCCCTCGGGCAGGTTCTCCGGGCGGCCGCCGCCGGCGAGGAGGCGGCCCTCCTCCTTGCCGATCTCGACGTAGCTCATGACCTTGGCGTAGTGCTCGGGGTGCACGAGGGCGCCGACCTGGGTCTTCGGGTCGGACGGGTCGCCGACCACGATGTTCTTGGCCCGCTCGGCGTAGCGCTCGGTGAACTCGTCGTAGACGCTGCGCTCGACGAGGATGCGCGAGCCGGCCGTGCAGCGCTCGCCGTTGAGCGAGAAGACGCCGAAGAGGGTCGAGTCGATCGCGGCGTCGAGGTCGGCGTCGGCGAAGACGACGGCGGGGGACTTGCCGCCGAGCTCCATCGACATGCCCTTGAGGTGCTCGGCGCAGTTGCGGAAGATCGTCTGGCCGGTCGAGGACTCGCCCGTGAAGGAGATGAGCGGGACGTCCGGGTGCTTGACGAGCGCATCGCCCGCGGATTCGCCGAAGCCGTTGACGAGGTTGAACACGCCAGCGGGGAGGCCGGCGTCCTCGAAGATCTGCGCCCACAGGGAGGCGGAGAGCGGGGTGAACTCGGCTGGCTTGAGTACCACGGTGCAGCCCGAGGCGATCGACGGCGCGAGCTTCCAGGACTCGAGCATGAACGGCGTGTTCCACGGCGTGATGAGGCCGGCGACGCCGATCGGCTTGCGGTTGACGTAGTTCAGCTGGGTGCCGGGCACCTTGAGCGCCGTGTCGTGCTGGGCCACGATGAGGTCCGCGAAGAAGCGGAAGTTCTCCGCCGCGCGCTGGGCCTGGCCGCGGGCCTGGGTGATTGGCAGGCCTGTGTCGAAGGTCTCCATCTCGGCGAGGCGGTCCTCCTGTGCCACGACGGCGTCGGCGATTGCGTAGAGCACCTTGGCGCGCTCGCGGGCCTTCATGCGCGGCCACGGCCCATTGACGAACGCCTCGCGGGCGGCGGCGACGGCGGCGTCGATGTCCGCCTTCTGTCCCGAGGCCGCGGTCGCGTAGGCCGTGTTGGTGACCGGGTCGAGGACCTCGAAGGTCTCGCCGCCGATCGAGTCGACGAATGCTCCGCCGATGTAGTGCTTCAGATGGGTCGGGAGGTTCTCGGGGACAAAGTGCTTGCTCATGGGTGTCGCTCCTGGTGCGGGTCAGGTTGCCGGTCGTCGTGGTGGGTGGGCTAGAGGGTCGGGAAGCCGGGGCTCTCCCCGGTCCGGGCGAGGTAGGCGTCGAGCGTCGCCGAGCGGTGGCGCCGTGCGGCGAGCTCGACCTCGGCCGTCGGCGCGCCCCGCTCGATGAGGGACAGCAGCTGCTCGTGCTCCTCGACGGACTCGGCGGCCCGCTCGGGCACGTAGCTGAAGGTCGAGCCGCGGAGGGCCTTGAGCCGGTTCCAGCCGCGGTGGACGAGGTCCAGGATGTGCGGGTTCGGGCAGTGCTCGAACAGCACGCTGTGGAACTCTCGGTTCAGCGCGGTGAACTGCACCGGGTCGAAGTCGTGGAGGCACTCGCGCATGCGTGCGTTCACCTCGCGCGCCCTCGCGATGTCCGCGGGGCCGACGGCGGGGGCGGACAGCGCCGTCGCGGCGCCTTCGACGAGGCTCAGGGTCTGCATCGTGTAGAGGTATTCGACCGGGTCGATGCCGGCGACGGTGGCACCGACATTCTTCTCGAACGTCACGAGCCCCTCGGCCTCGAGACGGCGGACGGCCTCCCGGACCGGGACGACCGAGACGTCGAGCTTCTCGGCGACCTGGGAGAGGACGAGGCGCGCCCCCGGGGGAAGGTCGCCCGCGACGATCTGCTCGTGCAGCCAGTCGTAGGCGAGTCCCGACTTGCTGACCGCCTTACCGGCAGCCTTGCTTGCGCTTTCAGCCGCGGTGGTCATGACCGTCCCGCCGTGTCCTGCCCGTGCTGAAGGCGCTGCACGTGCTCCTCATACGCCGCGCGCCACCGGGCGTTCATCGGGAAGAGGCCGTCGACGGCGTGCCCCTCGGCGACCCGCTCCGCGACCCACGCCTCCTCGCGCTCCTGGGCGACGGCGTCGTCCGCGACCTCCGCGGCGAGGTGCGCGGGGATCACGACGAGGCCGTCCTCGTCGCCCACGATCACGTCGCCCGGCACGACCGCCGCGCCGCCGCACGAGATGGTGTCGTCGACGCTCCAGGGGACGTGCTTGCGGCCGAGGACCGCGGGGTGGCCGGTCGCGCCCCATGCGGGGAGGTCCATCGCGCTCACGGGCCCGAGGTCCCGGATGCCTCCGTCGGTGACGACGGCCGCGGCGCCGAGCATCTGGGCGCGGAGGGCGAGGACGTCGCCGAGCGTGCCTGAGCCCTTCTCGCCGCGGGCGTCCATGACGAGGATGTCGCCGGGGCGCAGCGAGTCGACCGCGCGCTTCTGCGCGTTGTAGCCGCCGCCGAACTCCTTGAAGAGGTCCTCGCGGGCCGGGACGTAGCGAAGGGTCCGCGCGGTGCCCACGACCTTGACGCCCGGCTTGGTCGGGGTCAGGCCCTCGATGTGGCAGTTCTGCATCCCGCGGCGGCGCAGCTGCACGCTCAGGGTCGCGGTCCCGACGCCGCGCAGCTTCTCCTCGAGCTCGGGGCTGAGGACGCTCGCGGGGCGGGTGTCGGGCTCGCCGGCCGTGCTTTCGCCGGCGGAGGCGGACGACGGCGTGGCCTCCTCGGGTGCCTCGAGTCCGGCCGCTTGCGCCGAGCCCCAGGCGTCGATGCGGTCTGCGTCGGTGATCTTGGGCATCGCGCCGAAGGGCGCGAGGGCCTGGTTCGTCTCGACCACCTTGTTGGCGAGCCGCCCGGTGGTGAGGTGCGCGCCGTCGGCCGCCTCGCCGTCGACCTCCACCTCGACGAGGTCACCCGGCTGGGCCACGGTCGCGCCGGCCGGGGTGCCGGTGAGGATCACGTCGCCGGGCTCGAGGGTCATGAGGCGCGAGAGGTCCGCGACGAGCTGCGCGAACGGGAAAAGCAGGGTCGCGGTCGAGTCCTCCTGGACAAGGGAGCCGTTGATCCACAGGCGCACGCGGAGGGCGTGCGGGTCGAGCTCCTGGGCAGGGAGCAGGGCCGGGCCGAGGGGCGCGATGCCGTCGGCGCCCTTCGAGCGGAGGTTCGAGCCCTTGTCCGGCCAGCGGAGGTCGGCGAGCCCCGCGTCGTTTGCAGCGGTGACAGCGCCGACGTGCTGCCAGGCGTCCTCGAGCGAGACATTGCGCGCGCGGCTCCCGATCACGAGGGCGACCTCGCCCTCGACCGTGAGCAGCTCGACGCCCTGCGGCCGGCGCAGCTCGGCGCCGTGGAGCGCGAGAGAGGTCGCGGGCTTGAGGAAGTACGAGGGGACGGCGGGGGTGCGCCCGCGCTGGGCGGCGCGGCTGGGGTAGTTCAGATGGACGGCGATGACCTTGCCGGCGGCGTCCAGGTCTTCCTGCGTGAGGTGCTCCACGGAGGCCTCTCCTTCGCGTCTCGGATCGTATACGAAAATCGTATACGAAGTCTCGGGGTGGTTCAAGGGGCAGAGTGACGCGCACCATGGAAGCCAGCAGGAGGCGCTCATGAGGATCGGGATGATGGGGGACGTGATGCTGGGCCGCCTTGTGAACCAGCGCCTGCGGCGCGTGGAACCCGCGTATGTCTGGGGTGACCTCCTGCCGATCCTCGCCCAGGCCGACGTGCGCTTCGCGAACCTCGAATGCGTCATGGCGGACGGCGGCTCGCCGTGGCCGGGCAAGGTCTTCCACTTCCGCTCCGACAGCAAGAACGTCGCGTGCCTCGAGGCCGCGGGGATCACCGTCGTCTCGCTCGCGAACAACCACACGCTCGACTACGGCTTCGACGCATTCCGGGAGATGCTGCCCCTGCTCGACGCCCACGGCATCCGGCGCGCAGGTGCGGGCCTCGACGCCGCGGAGGCCCAGCGGCCGGCGACCGTCACCGCCGGGGGCACCACGCTGGGGGTCCTCGCCTTCACCGACAATGAGCCCGGATGGGCGGCGGGCGCCGTGACCCCGGGGATCTTCCACGCGCCCACGGACCTCGCCGATCCCCGCACGCGCGCCCTCGTCGAGGGTGTGCAGAGGGTCCGCGGCGAGGTCGGCTTCCTCGTGCTCTCGGCCCACTGGGGGCCGAACTGGGGCACGGCCGTGCCCCCGGACCACGCCGCCCTCGCGCACGCGCTTGTCGACGCGGGGGCGGACGCCGTGTTCGGGCACTCCGCCCACATCTTCCGCGGCGTCGAGGTGTACCGGGGGAAGCCTGTCGTCTACAGCGCGGGGGACTTCGTCGACGACTACGCGGTCGACGACATCGAACGCAACGACCAGTCCTTCCTCTTCCTGCTCGAGGTGGACGACGGCGCGCCCACCTGGTTGCGCCTCTTTCCCACGGTGATCGCGGACCTGCAGGTCAGGAGGGCGGGCGCGGAGGCGCAGTGGATAGCCCGGCGCATGCAGCGGCGGAGCGCCCAGCTGGGCACAGAGGCCCGATGGCTCGATGCCGAGCGATGCCTCGAGATCCGCTTCGCCGATGGCTGATGGTTCTAGGTGCCGGATCCGGGTGACCCCGGATCCTTGGGAGGTGACCCCGCAACGTAGGGAGGTGACCCCGCAACGTTGGGAGGTGACCCCGGATCAGGACTGGGCCAGGAACTCGATCGCCGCGTGCTTGAAGGCCCGTGCCGTCACGGCGTTGACGTGGGTGCGCCCCGGGAGGATGAGGACCTCGGCGTGGGGCACGAGCTCGCGCAGCCGTTCGATCGTCGCGACCCGCTCGTCCCGCTCGCCGGCGACCATGAGGACGGGCTGCCGCGGCACGGCCTCGCCCGGATCGTACGGCTCCTCCTTGACGCCCTCGACGAGCGAGAGCAGGGCATACATGTCCGAGCCGGGGGAAGCCTGCGCCATCGACACGAGCGTGGCCGTCGAGGGGTCCTCGATCGGCGTGCCGTCGGCGAGGAAACGCTGGGCCGCGACGAGGTCGAACTCCGCGAGGGGGTCCCGGCTGCTCGGGCCGCCGAGCACGAGCCGCCGCACGAGCGAGGGCTGCGTCGCCCCGAATTCCCACGCGAGGCGCGAGCCGAGCGAGTAGCCCACGACGTCGAGCCCGCTGTCAGGGTGCCCGTCAGCGATCGGCCGGGCGCCGGCGTCGGACGCGATCTGGAGCAGGTCCGCGCGGATCCGGCTCGGCGTGTACGAGTCGACGTCCTCAGGCGCGCTGCTCGCCCCGTGCCCGGGGAGGTCGACGGCGATGACCCGCCGCCCGGCCTCGAGGAGCGCTTGGATCCACCCGCTCTTGTCCCAGTTGAGCTCGACCGAGGAGGCGAAGCCGTGGATGAGCAGGACGGGTGGGAGCGCCGCGGGGGACTCCGGAACCGCAGTGACCACGTTGAGCCCGGGATCCGTGCCCTCGACCGTGTGGTGGGCCGCGGCTCCGGTGTGCCGCCCTGTCGTCATCGCCATCAGTCCCTCTTCCCTCGGTGTCTGCACTGCTTTTCTGCCCAGTCGGCTTTTGTGCCCAGTCTGCGCCCTCAGTCATCGTCCAGGTTCGCGCTCAGGCGCACGCGGCGCGTCGGCGCGCCGTCGGCGGGCACCGTGCCGACGATGCCCGCGGCGTCGTCCGGGACCTCGAACACGATGAGCGGGTCTCCGACGGGGATGACCTCGCCCGGGGCGCCGTACACCTTGAGGACCCGCCCTGCCTGGGGCGAGGGGAGCTCGAGCGCGGACTTGGCCGTCTCGACCTCGACGAGCGGCTGGTTGCGTTCAACCTGGTCGCCCTCGGCCACGAGCCACTCGAGGACGGTCGCCTCGATGAGGCCCTCGCCGAGGTCCGGGAGCGGGAAGGGGATCTCAGCCACGCCTGTACTCCAATACTCGCTGGATGCCGAACAGGATGCGGTCGATGCTCGGGATGTACTCGTCCTCCAGGTCGCCTGACGGATACGGTACGTCGAACCCTGTGACGCGCTCAACGGGCGCCCTGAGCGTGCCGAAGCAGCGCTCGGTGATGCGCTGGGCCACCTCCGCCCCGAGGCCCGCCGTGAGCGGTGCCTCGTGCACGACGACGGCGCGGCGCGTCTTCCCGACGGACGCCGCGAGGCTCTCGGTGTCGATCGGCTTGAGCCAGCGCAGGTCCACGACCTCGACGTCGACGCCGTCCTCCGTGGCGAGCTCGGCGACCTGCAGGCAGCGCGCGACCATCGCGCCCCACGCGACGAGGGTTAAGTGACGGCCCACGCGGGCGACCCGCGCCCCGGCCCAGTCAGCCGACTCGGTGACCACCGCGCCCTTCTGCCAGTAGCGCGACTTCGGCTCCATGAAGATCACCGGGTCGTCGGAGCGGACCGCCGCCTTCAGGAGCGTGTAGGCCTGCTGCGGGTCGGCGGGGCAGGCGACCTTGAGGCCCGGGACGTGGGCGAAGACGGCCTCGAGGCTCTCCCCATGGTTCTCGGGTGCACGGATGCCGCCGAAGCTCGGCACGCGGAGCGTGACGGGCATCCGCAGGGCGCCGCGGGAGCGGTAGTGCATGCGGCCCAGCTGTGTGACGATCTGGCTCATGGCCGGGTAGGCGAAGCCGTCGAACTGGACCTCGGGCACGGGGCGGAACCCGGCCATCGCGAGCCCGATCGCGAGGCCGAGGATGCTGGACTCCGCGAGGGGCGTGTCGAACACGCGCTCGGAGCCGTGCTTGGCCGCGAGGCCGTCCGTCACGCGGAAGACGCCGCCGAGGGCACCGACGTCCTCGCCGAACACGAGGACCTTCGGATCCTCGGCGAGGAGTTCGGAGAGCGCGAGGTTGAGCGCCTGCTGGAGGGACAGTTCGCGGGTTGCGGGTGCCATCGCTTCAGCCATGCTCGGACTCCTTGCGCCATTGAGCCTTTTGGCGCAGCAGTTCCTCCGTGGGCTCGGCGAAGACGAGGTCGAACATCTCTGCGCCTGGGCGGGGCCCGAGTGCCAGGACGCCCTCGCGCACGGCCTCGGCCTCCGCCGCGGCAGCCGCGTCGCACTCGGCGACGAACGCCTCATTCGCGAGGCCCTCGCCGAGCAGCCGCGCCCGCAGCCGCTCGAGCGGGTCGGCGCCGGCGTCGCGCCGCTCGTCGTCGAGCGTGCGGTAGCGGCCAGGGTCGTCGGCCGTCGAGTGCGGGCCGCGACGGTAGGTCACGGCCTCGACGATCACGGGCCCACGGCCGGCGCGGGCGTACGCGAGGGCGCGGCGCGTCGCTGAGACGACGGCCTCGGCATCGTTGCCGTCGATGCGCAGCGCGGGCATCCCGTATCCGGCGCCGCGGGCGGCCACGCTCCCGCCGGCGACCTGGCGCTCGGTCGGCACGGAGATGGCCCAGCCGTTGTTCTGCACGAAGAAGACCACGGGGGCGGCGAAGACTGCCGCGATGTTCATGGCCTCGTGGACGTCGCCCTGGCTCGAGGCCCCGTCGCCGAGGTAGGCAACGGCGACACCCAGTCCGCCCACCGGGTCCTGCGGGTCTCCGGGCGACGCCGCGGCGAGGCGCTGGCCGTGCGCCCAGCCGACGGCGTGCAGCACGGACCCGGCGACAACCGCCTGGATCGGAGCGAGCCGGTGCTCCGCCGCGTCCCACAGGCCGCCGTGCCACGTGGCCCTGTGGGTGGACATGTACTCGACCATGTCCACGCCGAGGGTCCGGGCCACGCCGGCCTCGCGGTAGGTCGGGAAGAGGAAGTCGCGCTCGCGGTCGACGGCGAACGCCGAGCCGACCTGCGCCGCCTCTTGTCCGAGCAGAGGCGCATACGCGGGCAGGATGCCCTGCCGCTGCCACGCGACGGCGGCCTCGTCGAGCCGGCGGACCGAGCTCATGAGGCGGTAGACCTCGCGCAGCTCCGGGGCGGTCATGGGCGGCACCGCGGGGAGCTCGGGGACCGGCGGAGCCGCGCTGCCTGCGGCTCCCGATCGGCCGAGGCCCTGCACGCGCTGCATGGCCTCAAGGTAGGGCCGCCGCGCACGGTGTTCAAGCAATCCCTCAGCGACTGGACAGTCTGTCCATTCGAGGGGCGCTGTGCCTTGCGTCACAGGTCACCGTGCGCAGTTGCCCGGCTGCCCGCCCGGCGGCCGCCCGCAGGGGCGGCCGCCGGGTCGGTGGTGCATCTGAGGATCAGCCCTGTGAGGGCTCCATCTCCCGGTCTGCGCCCGCCTTCGAGCCCGCGGCGCGTCGGCGCAGCCAGCTGCCCGCCGCGATGACGGCCACGAGCCCGAAGGTGCTCAGGAGCTGCCCGCGCGAGTCCTCCGCTGCGAGGCCGACGGCGAAGATCGCCGCGAGCAGCGCCATGCCGACGCCGGTCAGCCAGGGGAAGCCCGCCATGCGCAGGGGCAGGACATCCTGGGCGCTGTCGTCGCCTGCCCCGCCCTGGGCGACCGCCCGATCCGCGCGCCGGCGCAGCACGAACTGCGAGACGAGCGCCGAGCCCCACACGACGAGGCACGTCGAGCCGACGAAGTTCAGCAGGAGCGGCAGCACCTGTTCGGGGAAGAGGAGCTCGAGGACGGTCGCGACGAAGCCGAAGGCCACGGACGCGAGGACAGCCACGGCGGGCACCTTCGCCCCCGTGAGCCAGACGAGGGCGCGCGGCGCCTCCCCGCGCTCGGCGAGCGAGAAGATCATGCGCGAGGCGCCATAGAGGTTCGCATTGAGCGCCGAGAGGAGGGCGACGACGGCCACGAGGGTGATCGCGGAGGCGGCGCCGGGCATCCCGGCGGCCTCGAGCACGGCCGCGAACGGGCTCTTGAGCCCGGGCGACGTCCACGGGACCACGGCGGCGATGACGAAGATCGAGCCCACGTAGAACACGAGGATGCGGGCCACGACCGTCTTGACCGCCCTGGCGACGCTCTTGGCGGGGTCGCGGGTCTCGGCCGCGGCCACCGAGACGATCTCCGTGCCGCCGAACGCGAAGGCGACGACGAACAGGCCCGTCGCGATGCCTGCCAGGCCGTTCGGCGCGAAGCCGTCCGCCGTGAGGTTGGCGAGCCCGGGCGACTCGGCGCCGGGGATCCAGCCGAACAGGAGCGCAGCGCCGACGAGGAGGAACACGACGATCGCGACGACCTTGAGGAGCGCGAACCAGAACTCGAACTCGCCGAAGTTCTTCACGCCCGTGAGGTTCACGGCGGTGAAGACGCCCATGAAGACGAGAGCCATGAGCCAGACGGGCACGGCCGGGACGAGCGTCGAGAGCAGGCCGGCGGCCCCGAGTGCCTCGGCGGCGATGACGACGACGAGCTGGAGCCACCAGAGCCAGCCCACCGTGGCGCCGGCCACGCTGCCGAGCGCCTTGGAGGTGTACACGGAGAAGGCGCCGCTGTTGGGGTTGGCGGCGGCCATCTCGCCGAGGGCCCACATCACGATGATGATGAGCGTCCCGGCCACGAGGTAGGAGACGAGCACGGCGGGCCCTGCGGCCTGGATGCCGGCGCCGGAGCCGATGAAGAGGCCAGCCCCGATCGCGCTGCCGAGGCCCATCATGGTGAGCTGCCGCGGGGACATCGAGTGACCGAGCCGGGCGTCCGCCGTCGGCCGGGCCTCGGTGGGCCCGGCCGTGGACGAGGCTGCCGTCGACGCCTGCGTCGCGAGCCCGTCTGCAGTGTGCATTGCTGTCATATCCGTCTTTCGGAGTGCGGTGCCCGGGCGCCGGATGGGCGCCGCGGGCCAGAGGACGTCGATGACGATAGCGCCTTTCGCCGCGGCGTGTGTGGTGCATCTCACGCCCCTGTGCATCCTGTGCAGTCTCGGTCCCAACCCGCCGCTCCAGCTACACATATTGCGCAGTGCATGCATGGTGGCGCATCAATCTGTAGCATCGTGCCGACCGCCCCGCGGGGGCAGGACGAGGGACGGAGGGCCCCATGAAGGTCGACGAGCTGGACGCGCGGATTGTGAGGCTCTTCACGGACGAGCAGCGGATGTCCGTGCTCGAGGCCTCGCGCATCCTCAAGGTCGCCAGGGCCACGGTCCAGGCCCGCCTCGACCGCATGGTCTCGAGCGGTGTCATCGCCCGCTGGGCGCCCCAGCCCGAGCCCCGGGCGTTCGGCTTCCCGGTCGTCGCGTACTGCGCGCTCACGATCCACCAGGACTTCGGGCACGACGCCGTCGCCGCAGCGCTCGCCAGAATTCCCGAAGTGCTCGAGGTGCACACCGTCTCGGGGGACAGCGACCTCATGGCCCGGGTCGCCGCCCGGTCCAACGCCGACCTCCAGCGGGTGCTGGACGCCGTCACCGCAACCAAGGCCGTGGTCCGCTCGTCCTCGGTGATCGTGCTCAACACGCATTTCGAGGGCCGCACCCTCCCGCTCCTCGAGGCCGCCGCGCGCCGCTGACGAGCCGCGCGTGCACAGGACGACGCACGCGCTCGCGTGCGCGTCATCATGTTGCACCGGCGCGCGGCCCGCGCGTATGATCACTTAAAGTCATTTTGACTTTAACTAGCGGTGAAGGCGCAGCGACGTTCCGACGCAGGCCTCACTGCACGCACCCAGCCTGAGGAGGTGGCATGGCCCCCGCGCCGTTCCCGGTCGCCGTCGGCGGCGCTAACGTCGCCGAGCGCGCGCAGCTCCCGCCGTCGCTCGCCATCTCCACGGTGATCTTCGCGCTCAAACCGGCCCCCGACGGCCGGCCGACGCTCTGGGTGCCGCTCGTGCGACGGGTCCGCGAGCCCTACCGCGGATCCTGGGCCCTCCCGGGCGGCCCGCTCACCGCGAGCGAGTCCCTCGAGGACGCCGCGCGTCGGAACCTCGCCGAGACGACGGGCCTCGACCCGGCCTACCTCGAGCAGCTCTACGCCTTCGGCGGGCTGCGGCGCGCCAACCGCCCGGACATCGGGAGCCAGCGCGTCGTCTCGATCGTCTACTGGGCCCTCGTGCGGGCCCACGAGACGGAGTTTGGGGGAGAGCTGGGCGAGGAGCGGGACAACGTCGCGTGGCACCCCGCCGAGCCCTCGCACGGCGGACCCGCAGAGCTGGCGTTCGACCACCGCGAGATCGTGGACTACGCGCTCTGGCGCCTCCGGAACAAGATCGAGTACGCGCAGGTCGCGTACCACGTCCTCGGCGAGATGTTCACCCTCGCCCAGCTCCGCGAGGTGCACGAGGCCGTCCTCGGCCGCAGCCTCGACCCCGCCAACTTCCGCCGCCAGCTCAAGGGCACCGCCGACCTCGAAGCCACCGAGCACTACCTCGAGGGCGGCCGGCACCGCCCCCCACGCCTCTACCGCTACACGGGCCCGCGCGGCCTCTGATTCCCCTTCTCCTTCCCTTCGTCTGTCCCTCGTCCGCACCCCCCACCAGGAGCACGCCATGACCTCGGTCGCCACCAGCATCAGCCTCATCACCCGCGCCGAGGCGGAGCGCGGGCTCAAGGGAAGCCCCGGCGCGTCCGCGGGGAGCACGTGTGGCGCGGACCTCGCCAAGGGCCCGTGGGAGTTCGACGCCGCCGAGGCCCTGCGCGGGCTGCCCGCCTACGGCCCCGGCGCCTCAGTCGGCGACGTCGCCCCCGCCTCGACGCCCCGCCAGGGCCAGCTGCCGCAGGAGTACCGCGACGCGCCCGAGGCCGAGCTGCACGAGCGCATCCGCGCGGCCAAGGCCACGCTCGGGGACCGCGTCGTGGTCCTCGGCCACTTCTACCAGCGCGACGAGGTCGTCGAGCACGCCGACTTCGTGGGCGACTCCTTCCAGCTCGCCAACGCCGCGCTGACCCGGCCGGACGCCGAGGCCATCGTCTTCTGCGGCGTCCACTTCATGGCCGAGACCGCGGACATCCTCTCGCGCGACGACCAGGCGGTGATCCTGCCCAACCTCGCGGCCGGCTGCTCGATGGCGGACATGGCGGACATCGACTCCGTCGAGGCCTGCTGGGCCCAGCTCGAGGAGCTCTTCGGCACCGAGCCGGACGAGGATGGCCGCGTCCCGGTCATCCCCGTGACGTACATGAACTCCTCGGCCGCGCTCAAGGGCTTCTGCGGCGAGCGCGGCGGGATCGTGTGCACGTCGTCGAACGCCGCCACGGTGCTCGAGTGGGCCTTCGAGCGGGCTCAGCGCGTCCTGTTCTTCCCGGACCAGCACCTGGGCCGCAACACGGCCAAGGCCATGGGCGTGCCGCTGGCGCAGATGCCGATGTGGAGCCCGCGCAAGCCCTGGGGCGGCACCGATCCTGAGACCCTCCAGGACGCCCGCGTCATCCTGTGGCACGGCTTCTGCTCCGTGCACAAGCGCTTCAGCGTCGCCCAGATCGAAAAGGCCCGCGCCGAGTACCCAGGCGTGCGCGTCATCGTGCACCCCGAGTGCCCCATGGAGGTCGTCGACGCCGCGGACGAGTACGGCTCCACCGACTACATCCGCAAGGCGATCGCCCGCGCCGAGGAGCCCACGGTCTTCGCGATCGGCACCGAGATCAACCTCGTCAACCGCCTCGCGGCCGAGTACCCGCAGCACACGATCTTCTGCCTCGACCCGGTGATCTGCCCGTGCTCGACGATGTACCGGATCCACCCCGGCTACCTCGCCTGGGTCCTCGAGGGCCTCGTCGAGGGCGAGGTCCGCAACCGCATCGAGGTCCCCGCCGAGGTCGCCGGGACGGCGCGCGTGGCCCTCGAGCGCATGCTGGCGGCGCGGCCGTGACCAGCACGCCGCTGCGGCTCGGGGCGCCGGGGCGCACCATGCGGTCCCGCACGACGCCTACCCGTCGCCTTGTCGTCGTGGGCAGCGGCGTCGCCGGGCTCGTCGCGGCGATCCGCGCTGCTGCACCCAGCGCGGGCGCGCCCTCGGCCGACGTCGTCCTGCTCACCAAGGCGGGCCTCGAGGACAGCAACAGCATGCTCGCCCAGGGCGGGTTCGCCGCCGTGCTGCCCGAAGGGCAGCGCGCGCCGGGCGACACCGTCGCGAGCCACGTCGCCGACACGCTCGCCGCCGGTGCGGGGCACGGGGACCGGGCCGCCGTCGAGGCCATGTGCGCCCGCGCCGCAGAGGCCGTGGACGGCCTCATGGCCCACGGCGTCGTGTTCGACCGCGGCGCGGACGGCCGGCTCGCCCTCGGCCTCGAGGCCGCGCACGCCTTCCCGCGGATCCTGCACGCGGGAGGCGACGCGAGCGGCGCGGGCATCACGCGCGCCCTCGCGGACGCCGTCCGCCTCCTCGCCGCGCAGGGCCGGGTCGAGATCGTCGAGGGCGCCATGGCCACCGAGCTCGTGCTCGACGCCGGCCGGGTCGCCGGGGTGGAGTACGTGGCCGCGGGCGCCCGTCACGTCCTCGACGCCGACGCCGTCCTCCTCGCCACCGGGGGAGCGGGCCAGCTCTTCGCCCAGACGACGAACCCGGCCGTGGCGACGGGCGACGGCGTCGCGCTCGCCTTCCGCGCCGGGGCGCTCCTGGCCGACCTCGAGTTCTACCAGTTCCACCCGACCGCCCTCCAGACCGTGGGCCCCGACGGGCGGCTGCGCTCCCAGCTCGTCTCCGAAGCCGTGCGCGGCGAGGGCGCCGTGATCCGGGACGCCCGCGGCCGCCGCTTCGTGGCCGACTACCACCCGCTCGGCGAGCTCGCGCCCCGGGACGCGGTCTCCCGCGCCCTCGCCCTGCACCGCCGTGCCGGGCACGGTCAGGCGTTCCTCGACGCCACCGGGCTCGAGGATGCCCACGGCCGTGGGTTCCTCGCTCGGCGCTTCCCGGGCCTCGACGCCATGACCCGCGCCGCGGGCTTCGACTGGCGCCGCGAGCTGCTCCCGATCGGGCCCGCCGCCCACTACTGGATGGGCGGCATCGTGACGGACCTCGATGGCGCGACGAGCATCCCGGGCCTCTACGCCGCCGGCGAGGCCGCGCGGACCGGGGTCCACGGGGCCAACCGTCTCGCCTCGAACTCGCTGCTCGAGGGCGCCGTGTTCGCCGCGCGGGCCGTTGAGCATTTCCTGGCCGGCGAGGCGCTCGCGTGGCCCGCTGCCGCGGCGGACGCCCGGACCGGCCTCCTAGGGGAAGCGGGCGGGGCGCGGCTGCCCCTGCCTGGCGACGACCAGCTCCAGGAGCCCGAGTTCAGCGCGTCGCCCGAGCTCCTCTCCGGCGACGCCGGACGGGCGAGGCTCGCGGCTGCCATGGAGGCCGACGCCGGGGTCCTGCGCGACGCGGACGGACTCGCACGCCTCGCCCGGACGCTTGGCGCGTGGTCCTCCGACGACCCCGAGACGGCCAACCTCCTGACCCTCGGCCGGCTCCTCACGGCAGCGGCCTCGGCGCGCGAGGAGTCGCTCGGCGCCCACTTCCGCCTCGACTTCCCCCAGCGGCGCCTCGCGCGCCGCGCCGACCCTCTCACCGCCGTCGGCGACCAGCTCTTCGGCGAGACCGCAGCGTCGGCGAGGATCGGCGTCGTCCGCCAGCCCGCGCTGGCAGGAAGGACCGCCTGACATGACACCCGCAGCCCCTACGCCCTCCGCGACGACGGCCCCGGCGCCGGCCCCCATCAGGCTCGCCCCGGCCCCCATCCCACTCGCCCCCGTCCCGCTGGCGCCCGCCGCCGTGCGACGCGTCCTCGAGGCCGCCTACGCCGAGGACACCCCGAGCGGCGACCTCACGTCGCTCCTGCTCATCCCCGCCGGCGCCCGCGCAACGGCCGAGCTGCGCGCCCGCGAGGCCGGCGTGCTCTCGGGCGGGCCGATCGCGGAGGCCGGCTTCCGGCTCCACGACCCCGCGGCCGAGGTCGAGCTCCTCGTCGCCGAGGGGGAGGCCTTCGGCCCCGGGACGGTCCTCGCGCGCGTCACCGGGGAAGCCAGGGCCATCCTCACGGCCGAGCGGGTCGTGCTCAACCTCCTCCAGCGCATGAGTGCGATCGCAGCGCTCACGGCACAGTACGTCGCGCTCACGGCGGGGACGAAGGCCAGGATCGTGGACACGCGCAAGACGACGCCCGGCCTCCGGGAGCTCGAGCGCTACGCCGTGCGCTGCGGCGGAGGGCGCAACCACCGCTTCAGCCTCTCCGACGCCGTCATGGCCAAGGACAACCACCTCGCCGTGCTCACGGGCGGCGACCCCTCGCGGCTCACCGAGGTCCTCCGTGCCGCGCGCGAGCGCCTCGGCCACACGACGCATGTCGAGGTCGAGGTGGACCGGATCGAGCAGATCGAGCCCGTGCTCGCGGCCGGGGTCGACACGATCATGCTCGACAACTTCACGCCCGCCGAGCTGCGCGAGGGCGTCGCGCTCATCGCCGGGCGGGCCATCGTCGAGGCGAGCGGCGGCGTGAACCTCACGACCGTCGCGGAGATCGCCGCGACCGGCGTCGACGTCATCTCTGTCGGGGCACTGACCCACTCCGTCGTCAACCTGGATCTGGGCCTCGACGTCGTGATCGAGCCCGGGGAAACGGACCGGCCATGATCTACCTCGATGCCGCCGCGACGACCCCGGTCCGCCGTGAGGTGCTCGAGGCCATGTGGCCCTACCTCACGGGGGACTTCGGGAACGCGTCGAGCCACCATGAGCTCGGGGCGAGGGCGCACGAGGCCCTCGAGGGCGCGCGGGCCGAGGTCGCCGGCGTCCTGGGCTGCCGCCCCTCGGAGGTGACCTTCACGTCGGGCGGGACCGAGGCGGACAACCTTGCCGTGAAGGGCATCGCGCTTGCGCGCCGCGCCGCCGATCCGCGCCGGACGCGCATCGCCGTGAGCGCCATCGAACACCCGGCAGTGCTCGAGTCCGCGCGGAGCCTCGCCCGCCTGCACGGGTTCGCCGTCGACGTCGTTCCGGTCGACGCCCAGGGGCGGGTCGCGCCCGAGGCCCTGGCCGGGCTCCTCGGACCCGAGACGGCCGTCGCCTCGGTCATGTACGCGAACAACGAGGTCGGCACCGTGCAGCCCGCGGCCGAGCTCTCCGCCGTCGCCCGCGCCGCGCGCGTCCCCTTCCACACGGACGCCGTCCAGGCCGCAGGCTGGCTCCCGCTCGGCGTGGGTGAGCTCGGCGTCGACGCCCTCAGCATCTCGGGGCACAAGCTCGGCGCGCCGAAGGGCGTCGGCGCGCTCTTCGTCGCGGGGCGCACGGTCGTTGAGCCCCTGATCGACGGCGGCGGGCAGGAGCGCGGGCTGCGCTCCGGGACGGAGAATGTCGCGGGCGCCGTCGCGCTCGCCACCGCGCTGCGGCTCGCCGAGCAGGAGCGTACGACGGCTGGGGAGCGGCTTGCGCTCCTGCGGGACCGGTTCATCGGGCGGGTGCTCGACTCCGTTCCCGATGCGGTGCTCACGGGGCACCCGACGGAGAGGCTCCCGGGCAGCGCGTCGTTCTGCTTCCCGCGCGTCAGCGGCGAGTCGGTGCTGCTCGAGCTCGAGCGGCGGGGTGTCGTATGCTCCTCCGGCTCCGCCTGTGCTGCCGGCTCGAGCGATCCTTCGCACGTCCTACTCGCGCTCGGCCTCGAGCCCGCCGTGGCCCAGACAGCGGTGCGCTTCACGCTCCCCGGCACCGTGACCGCCGAGGAGCTCGACGCCGCCTCGGCCGCCGTGATCGAGGCCCACGACGTCGTGGCTGGACTCGGCATGCGCTGAATCACTCGCAGTGCCACGCGGTGATCAGCCGCGATGGTTCGGGAGGTGAGCCGCAGCAGGCAGCCAGCCCGTTAGAACGGTGGGGGCGGGTCGCTGTGGGGGTAGGTCTTGTGCCTCCGGCCGGAGGGGCCGGTCCATTCGAGGGTGCCCGGTGGGGGACTGTCTGGTGTCTTGGGCGGTGGGGTGCCTGGGCTGTCTGAGGAGTCCTGCCCGGTCTCCGGTTCTATCCCTTGCCTGCCGCCGATCTGGCGGACTTTCCAGTAGCCGAGGGTCTTCTGGCGGTGGTGTTCTCGGCAGAGGAGGGCGAGGTTTCCGACGTCGGTCTCACCCCCCTGGGACCATGCGTGGGTGTGGTCGGCCTCGCAGGCGGGGCCGGGCTTCTCGCAGGCGGGGAAGGTGCAGGTCGCGTCGCGGATGGTGAGGAAGCGGCGCATGGCGGCGGTGGGGGCGTAGCGGGTGCGCTCGATGGCCAGCGGGGCCCCGGTGAGGGGGTGGACGACGAGCCGGGTCCAGAACTTCGTCTGCGCGGCGAGCCGCCGGGCGGCCTCGGAGTCGATGAGCCCGTAGCCGAGGATCTCCCCGGGGGTGTCACTGGTGCCGGCGAGGGTGGCGGCGGGGACGGTGACCACGAGTTCGGTCCGCACGCCCGCGATCGGGCCCCCGGCCGAGCTGGTCCCGGTGGCGAGGAGGAGGTCGGTGAGGGCGTCGGCGCGCAGCTGGTTGACCGTGCGGGCCTCGTCGGGGGCTTGGAGGGAGCGGGCGACCGCGGTCAGTCGGGTGTCGATGAGGGCGCCGGTCTCGAGCGGGATGAGGGCGGTGAGGTGGCACATGCCGTCCCCGCAGGGGGTGATGTCCACGCGCCGGTCGGCGAGGGCCTTGGCCTTGCGCACGGCCAGGGGCGTGTCGGCGTAGTCCTCGGCGAGGCGGTGCAGCCGCCGGCCGAGGGCGCCGGGGGTGGGGATCAGGTCGGGGTCATCGGGGGCGGCGATTCCCGCGGCGGCGGTGGCGAACTCCTCGAGGCGGGCGGCCGGGGTGGGGATGGCGGCGTCGAGGATGACCGCGGCCCGGCGCCGGGTGAGCCGGCCGGCGCGCATGGCGGCCAGGACGGGGGCCAGGGAGGGGTGGGTCAGGGCGAGGGCCTCCTCGACCATGGCCCGGGTGGTGCGCTGGGCGAGCTTGAGGACCGCGGCGGCCTCGGAGGCGGCCACGGCGGGGGCGTCGAGCCGGTCCACGGGGACCTCGCTGGAGGAGCCCTCGGCGCGGGTGAGCGCGGCGAGGAGGAAGATCCTGTTGGCGTCGAGGCGGGCCTGGTCGGCCTCGTTGGCCTCGAGGGCGTCCAGGACCTCCGCGGCGCGCTCGAGCCGGATCTGCGCCATCGCCGCCTCCGGCGTGGGCGGCCCGGCCGGGTCCGACGGATCACGCACGGCCCCGGCATCATCGATGAGGGCACAACCCTCGGCCTCGGCCGGGGCCTCGCCATCAGCCGCCGAGGGTTCGGCCGCCGGGGGCTCCTGGCCGACCGGGGGCGGCTGGTGGGCATGGCCGCAGGCGCACCGGCACACGTCCTTCGTACCCGGGAGCGGGTCGAACAGTGCCGGGTCGAACCGCGGGGCCTCGATCCACCGCACCTTCCCGGAGCAGATCGCGGCGAACTCCTCCGGGCTCATCGGGTCCACGATCCCGAGGTCCTCCGGGCTCAGGTCATCCCAGTCCTCGGGCTCGTTCACGTCCAGGTCCGGGTCCCAGTCGGGCACAGGCGACGGCCCAGGGAGGGGTGCGCCAATGGCGGCCCCCTCATCGAATCCCTGTTCCCCTGCCATGGACCTACCCTCGCACAGGGCTCCGACAATTCTCGGCGACCAGGAGCGGTGAGCGCGCTACCCCGAGCCACTACCGCCGTCAGGCGTCGCGGGCCCGGCGGAAGACCCAGTTCCTCAGCAGCACAAACCGCACCACAGTGGCCGCCCAGCCGGCGATCGTCGTCGTCCACAGCTCCTGCGCGACGTCGGCCTCGGGCACGAGCCAGTGCAGCGCCGCGAGGCTTCCGGCCGTGAGGGCCAGCGCGACGGCGAGGGCGAGGAGCCCGTGGAGGTGGTCCTGGGCGAGGCGCCCCGGACCACGCACCTTGAACGTGAAACGCCGATTGAGTCCCGTGTTCATGACCGAGGTCAGGACGAGGGCGACGGCGTTCGCCGCCTGCGCACCCAGCCAGGGCCGGCACAGGGCGTAGAGCGCGAGCGAGGCAGCAGTGCAGACGACGCCGACCCCCGCGAAGCGCGTGAGTTGGCGGACGAGTGGGACTCGCCACAGGGACCACGCACGCCATCGGACGACGCCGCCCGGCGACGCCGAGAGGCCCCGACGGTCCGGTGCTTGAAGCTCCGGCCCCGTCGGGGCCTCTGTCAATGTCCGCTGCTGGTCCACGAGCTCCAGCCTCTCATGGCCGGCCATGCAGTCCGTGGGCTAGGCCTGTGAATGGCCGGCCATCAGGCCCGGATCCCCAGCGCTGGCAGACCTGGAGCCGGGCGCCTACTGCGACCGGGTTGGGCGGTTGGCGACGACGGGTGCGGCGCCGGTGAAGCCCTCGCGGGCCTTGGCGATCTCGCGGATGCGTTCCCGGGAGGCGTACCAGCCGATGACCATGAGGGCGCAGGCGACGGCGGTGGCCGCGAGGGTCCAGGGCGAGT
>NZ_KV908323.1:0-4574 GCF_001999765.1 Sinomonas mesophila
GCGAGGTCCTGACCAACCCGCAGGAGTCCCGCACCCAGTCCTTCCTCGAGAAGGTGCTCTGAGTGGACGGGAAACTGGCCGTCATCGGCCTCGGCAGCATCGGCAGCATGGCCCTGTGGCAGGCCTCGCGCCTGTCCGACTCGGTGGTCGGCTTCGAAGCGAAGGTCCCCGCCCACGGCCGAAGCGCCGTGGGTGGGGACACCCGCCTCTTCCGCCTGCTCTACCGCGGGAACCCCAGCTACTACCCCATCCTGCAGCGCTCCCAGCGCCTGTGGGCTGAGCTCCGGGAGCAGGCTGGCCAGGACGTCCTCCTGCGCTGCGGCGGGCTGTTCATCGGCACCGAGGACGGCCCGTACATCCCGCGTCTGCTCGAGACGGCGCGGGCGACCGGGGCCGAGCACCGGATCCTCTCCCGCGAGGAGATGGCCGAGCGGTACCCGCAGCACCACCTGCGCCCGGACGACGTCGCCGTCTACGACCCCCACGCCGGCGCGCTGCGCACCGACCAGGCCGTCACCGCGGCGGTCGCCGCAGCCCAGGCCAACGGCGCCACCGTGCTCACCGACACCCCGGTGGACGGGATCCGCGAAACCGCCGACGGCGTCGTCGTGACCTCCGGGGACCGGTCCTGGACCTTCGAGAACGTCATCGTCGCCTCGGGCGGCTGGTCCCGGAAGCTCCTGCCGGAGGCGCTGCGGGCGCACACCCAGATGAAGAGGGTCTTCCTCTCGTGGTTCGTCGCGAAGGATCCCGCGCTCTTCTCCCCGGAGCGGTTCCCCATCTTCATCCGGATCTCCGGGGAGCGCTCGATGTACGGTGCGCCGAGCGTCGACGGGGCCACGGTCAAGGCCACGCTCGACGGCCGCGGCAAGCCCGTGCCCGGGTTCGAGGCCATCTCGAGGGACTTCACCCCCGAGGAGATCGCCGAGACCACCGAGACCGTGAGCGAGTTCTTCCCCGGCCTGTACCCGAACATCGTCCGCACGGACGCGTTCCCGGACCTCTTCACCACCGACAGCAACCCGCTTCTCGGCCGGCTGGAGGAAGGCAGCAGGATCTACTGCGCCACTGGGTTCTCCGGCGCGGGCTTCAAGATGGCCTCCGGATACGGCGAGATCGCCGCCCTCGAGGCCCTGGGCAAGGAGACAGTCGAGAACCTCGACTTCCTGCGCCCATCCAGGTTCACCACCTAACCCCTCTGAGCAGCGGCGGCCCCTCGAGGCCGCCGCTGCCCAGTCCCAGCCCTCGATCAGCAAGAAGGCACGGAATGGCAACCCTCAGCCCCCTCCTCAAGCAGGCGACGCCGGTCGTCGTCGACTATGCGTCCGGCAGCTGGATCCACGCGACGGACGGCAAGAAGTACCTTGACTTCACTACGGGGATCGGCGTCACGAGCACTGGTCACTGCCACCCCGAGGTCGTCGCGGCCGCACGTGAGCAGGTCGGCAAGATCGTGCACGCCCAGTACACGACCGTCATGCACCAGCCGCTCCTCGAGCTGACCGAGAGGCTGGGCGCGTTCCTGCCCGAGGGCCTCGACAGCGTCTTCTACGCCACCACGGGCGCCGAAGCCGTGGAGGCATCCCTCCGCCTCGCGCGCATGGCCACCGGCCGGCCCAACATCATCTCCTTCCAAGGCGGGTTCCACGGCCGGACGGTCGGAGCGGCCTCGATCACGACGGCGGGCACGAAGTTCCGCTCGGGATTCGCGCCGCTGATGGGGGGCGTCCACGTGGCTCCCTTCCCGCACGCGTACCGCTACGGCTGGGACGAGTCGACCGCCGTCGACTTCGCCCTCAACGAGCTGGACCACCTCCTCGTCACGATGAGCAGCCCCGAGGACACCGCGGCCTTCATCATCGAGCCCGTCCTCGGCGACGGTGGCTACATCCCCACGCCCTCGGGCTTCCTGCAGGGTCTCCGGGACCGGGCGGACCGCCACGGGATCGTGCTCATCATCGACGAGGTCCAGGCCGGCGTCGGGCGCACAGGCTCCTTCTGGGGACACGACTGGTCCGGGATCCGGCCCGATGTCCTCATCACGGCCAAGGGCCTCGCGAGCGGCTACCCGATCTCCGCGATCGCCGCCTCGGCCTCGCTCATGGGCAAGGCCCGGCCCGGTTCCCAGGGTGGGACGTACGGCGGAAACGCCGTCGCCGCTGCCGCCGGCGTGGCGACACTGCGGGTCATCGAGCAGGAAGGCCTCGTCTCCAACGCCCTCGTCCGGGGCGACGAGCTGCGGGCCGGGCTCGACGGCCTCCAGACCCAGTTCCCGGTGATCGGCAACGTCCGTGGCCGCGGCCTCATGCAGGCCCTCGAGTTCACGACGGCGGCCAACACCCCGGACCCGGAGACGGCCCTCGCTGTGCAGCAGGCCGCGGTCAAGGAGGAGCTCCTGCTCCTCACCTGCGGCCCGAATGGCAACGTCATCCGCATCATCCCTGCCCTGAACGTGACGAGCGACGAAGTACAGGCCGGCCTGACCAGGCTGACGCAGGCTCTCAAGGCCGCCACCACCTGAGCGCCCGCCCGGGCGTCGACTCCCTCCACCCCCTCATCAGACGAAAGATTGACATGAGCCCTACTCTCGATCCCACCACCCTCCGCACGGAGCTGTACATCGACGGCGCGTGGCGCAGCGCGACCGGCGGTGCGATCTTCCCTGTGGAGAACCCCGCGACACACGAGGTCCTCGCCCACGTCGCCGACGGCGGCCCGGAGGACGCGATCCTGGCCATCGAGGCCGCCGGCCGCGCGCAGGCGGAATGGGGCCGGTCGACGCCGCGCCAGCGGGCGGAGATCCTGCGCCGGGCCTACTACCTCGTGCTCGCCAACACCGACCGCCTGGCCTCGATCATGACCGCCGAGATGGGCAAGCCGCTGGCCGAGGCCCGGGGCGAGGTCGCGTACGGCGCCGAGATGCTCCTCTGGTTCTCGGAGGAGGCCGTCCGCATCGGCGGTGACCAGACCACGTCCGTGGATGGCAGCACCCGGATCATGATCACGCAGGAGCCCGTCGGTCCGTGCGTGCTCGTGACCCCGTGGAACTTCCCCCTCGCCATGGGCACCCGCAAGATCGGGCCGGCGGTGGCGGCGGGCTGCACCATGGTGTTCAAGCCTGCCGAGCTCACGCCGCTGACCTCGCTGGCCCTCGTGGAGATCTTCAAGGAGGCCGGCCTGCCCGACGGCGTCCTCAACGTCGTCACGACCTCCAGCCCCTCCACCGTCGTCGGGAGGTGGATGTCCAGCGGCATCGCACGCAAGATCAGCTTCACCGGCTCGACCCAGGTCGGCAAGATCCTGCTCCGCCAGGCCGCTGACAACGTCATGCGGTCCTCCATGGAGCTGGGCGGCAACGCTCCGTTCATCGTCCTCGCCGACGCTGATGTCGAGCGTGCCGTCGACGGCGCCATGAAGGCCAAGATGCGGAACATGGGCGAGGCCTGCACCGCCGCAAACCGCTTCTTCGTGCACCGCACGCTGGTGGACCAGTTCGCCGAGAAGCTCGCCAAGAGCATGTCGGAGCTCACGGTCGGCAACGGCGCGGAGGCGGGCACCGAGGTTGGCCCCCTCATCGAGCAGAAGGGCCTGGACAAGGTCGAGAGCCTCGTCGCGGACGCCGTGGCCAGGGGCGCGCGGGTCCTCACCGGCGGAAGCCGCCCCGAGGGCCCGGGCTACTTCTACAAGCCCACCGTTCTGACGGATGTTCCCCTCGACGCGGAGCTCATGAGCACGGAGATCTTCGGCCCGGTGGCAGCCATCACCGCGTTCGACAGCGAGGACGAGGTCATCCGCCTCGCGAACGACACCGACTGGGGGCTCGTGGGGTACGTCTTCACCGAGAGCCTGGACAAGGCGCTCCGCTTCTCGAAAGACCTCGAGGTGGGGATGGTCGGTGTGAACACCGGTATCGTCTCGAATCCGGCAGCCCCCTTCGGAGGCATCAAGCAGTCCGGCCTCGGGCGTGAGGGCGGCAAGATCGGCATCGAGGAATACCTTGAGTACAAGTACACGGCCGTAGCCGGCTGACAGGCACTGCGCATGTGAAGAAGGAGGTCAGGCCCTGAAGGGCCTGGCCTCCTTCTCTTCCTCGACCCAGCCCGGCGTCGTCGTGCGCGGCTCCCAGCCCGGGGCGCCGTTCGTGCTGGTCACGACCTGGTCTGAAGCGTGGCGGGGCAGCCCGGGTCGCCGCGGGCTACCGGGCCGCCGGCCAGGCGGAGGCGGGTGCCGACGCCGTCGAGGGCCCCCTCGCCGGCGCCCGACGGGCCGCGCGGCCAATTGGACAATCTGCTAGGACATAACCGAATTCTGCCTCACAGAAGTGACAGTCTGTTCGAGTGAAGTTTTGTAACTTGTGCAGTGGGGCGCTTCACACCTACGGTCCCTTCATGACCATCTTCCAGCGCGCAGGGCTCGAGGCCATCCCCCCGTACCGGCAGGGTTCCGTACCTGCGCGCACGGGCGGGCTCGAGCCGCACAAGCTCTCCTCGAATGAGAGCCCCTACCCGCCGCTCCCGTCGGTCGTCGCCGCCGTCGCCGCCGCGGCGGGGGGGGCCCCCCCCCCCCCCCCCCCC
>NZ_KV908323.1:4584-440938 GCF_001999765.1 Sinomonas mesophila
CCTCCACCGCTACCCCGCCATCGCGGCGGAGCAGCTCAAGGAGGCCCTCGCGCTCCGGTGGGGCGTCGGCGTCGAGAACATCGGGCTCGGGGCGGGGTCGGTCGAGGTGGCCTCGCAGCTCATCCACGCGGCCACCGACCCGGGGGACGGCGTGATGTTCGCGTGGCGCTCCTTCGAGGCGTACCCGATCCTGTCCACGGTGGCCGGGGCAGTCCCGCAGCCGGTCCCCCTCACGGCCGACGGCGGCCACGACCTGGCCGCGATGGCCGCCGCGATCACGCCCCGGACCCGGGTCGTCTTCCTCTGCAACCCCAACAACCCCACGGGGACGGTGCTCACGGCCTCCGCCGTCGACGACTTCCTGGAGAAGGTACCCTCGCATGTCCTCGTCGTCATCGACGAGGCCTACGTGCACTTCAACCGGCACCCGGACACCGCCATTGGCATGGAGCTGTTCCGCAGGTACCCCAACGTCGCCGTCCTTCACACCTTCTCCAAGGCGTACGGGCTGGCCGGCCTGCGCCTCGGGTACGCCGTCGGTCCCCGCCAGCTGATCGAGACCCTGGGGAAGGTCGCGGTCCCCTTTGCCGTCACGGCGCTGGCCCAGGCGGCGGGCATCGCCTCCCTCGAGGCCGAGGACGAGCTGCGCGAGCGCATCGATGCCCTCGTCGCCGAGCGCCGCCGCGTCTTCGCGGGGATGCTCGACGCCGGCCTGCCGGTCCTGCCGTCCGAGGCCAACTTCCTCTGGCTGGCCGCGGGCGCCGACACGGAGCGCCTCGCCCGGCTCTTCGAGGACAGCGCCCTCTCCGTCCGGGCCTTCCCGGGCGAGGGCCTGCGCATCTCGCTCGGCACCCCCGAGGCCAACGACCGCGTCCTCAGCACCGCCCGCACCGCGGCCTCCCTCCTCGCCCCACAGCACTGAAGGGCCCCTCATGACCACGACCGTCTCGACGACCTCTGTCTCCCCCGCTGTCACTGTCTCCTCCCCTGTCACTGTCTCCACGGCTGTCGCTCAGGTCATCGCCGAGCGCGCAGGCCACCTGTTCGGCCTGATGGGCAACGGCAACGCCCACATGATCAGCCACTTGACCTACGCGGGCTTCCCGTTCACCTCTGCCCGGCACGAGGCCGCGACCGTGACGATGGCCGACGCGTGGCACCGCGCCACCGGCCGGATCGCGGCGGCGACGACGACGTATGGCGCGGGATTCACGAACACCTACACGGCCCTGGCCGAGGCGAGACTGGCCCGCATCCCGCTCGTCCTGGTGGTCGGCGATGCCCCCACGACCGGGCCCCGCCCGTTCGACATCGACCAGGCCGGCGCGGCCGCCGCCGTCGGCGTGACGACCCTCGTCGCGACCCCGGAGAACGCCACGGCCATGGCGCACCGCGCCTTCGACCTCGCCGCCCAGACCGTCCAGCCGGTCGTGCTCGCGATCCCCTACGACGTCGGGAACTCGCCATTGGCCGGGCCCGCGGGGCAGGTGCCTCTCGAGCCGCTGCCCATCAAGCCCGTCTGGCACGCCGACCCCGCCGAGCTCGACCGGGTCGCCGAGCTGCTGGCCTCGGCCCAGCGGCCGCTCGTGCTCGCCGGGCGCGGGGTCGTCCTGGCCGACGCCGCCGCCCCACTCAAGGAGCTCGGCGACCGGCTCGGCGCCCTGTACATGACCTCGGTCATGGCCGTCGGCGTCGTCGACTCCCCGTGGGACCTGGGCGTGGCCGGCGGGTTCACCCGCACCCACCGGCTCGAGCTCGCCCGGCAGGCCGACGTCGTCCTCGTCGCCGGCGCGTCCCTGAACGCCTTCCAGTGGCGCTACGGGACCCTCTTCGCCGAGGGCACCCGCGTCATCCGGATCGACAACGAGCCCGAGGCCGACCTCGCCCACCCCCAGGTCACCGACTACCTCCACGCCGACCTCGCCCCTGCCCTGCAGGGACTCGCCGGACGCATCCCCGCCGCCGACCAGGCCGGGACGTGGCGGGCCGCGGTTCCCGAGGTGGCCGGGGAGGCGTTCCGCTCCGCCGACCCCGTCGAGGACCCGGCCGAGTTCGGCCCCGACGGCCGGCTCAACCCGCGCGCCGTCGTCGCCGCCCTCGAGCGCATCCTGCCCGCGGAGCGCTCCGTGGTGATGGACGGCGGGCACTTCATCGGCTGGGCGCCGATGTACCTCTCCGTGCCCGATCCCCGGGCCATGGTCCTCGTCGGCACCGCGTTCCAGTCCATCGGGCTCGGCTTCGGCTCGGCCGCCGGGGTCTCCACCGCCCGCCCGGACCGGACCACTGTGCTCGTCACCGGCGACGGCGGCGGGCTCATGGGCCTTGCCGACCTCGAGACGTTCCTGCGCGCGACCCGGCGGGGCGTCATCCTCGTGCTCAACGACTCCGCCTACGGCGCCGAACTGCACCAGTACGCCTCCAAGGGCCTGGACCCGACGGCGATGCTCATCGGCGAGGTCGACTTCGCCGCTCTCGGCCGGGCCCTTGGCGCGCACGGGGCCAAGGCCCGCACCCTCGCCGACCTCGCCGCACTCGAGGAGTGGCTCGCCACGGGCGAGGACGGCGTGTTCGTGCTCGACGTCGCCATCTCGCAGAAGGTCGTCGCCGAGTTCATGGCCGCGTCCCTCGACGCCGGAAAGCGGCTCTAGCCACACAGGTCACACGGCTGGGGCGGCGGCGGCGCCCCGCTCTCTGGCCTCCGCAGAGAATTGTCGGAGGTGCATGCGATCATCGGTCCATGGCAGGGGAACATGGATTCGATGAAGAGGTCACCGGCGAGACCGGTGGCGCCCCCCATCCATCACGGCCTGCCCCTAGGTGGGAGCTCGACGTGGCCGAGCCCGAGGACTGGGGGTATCTGGAAGCCGACTGCGTTGACCTGAGCCCCGAGGAGCTCGGGGTCGTGGACCCGATGAGCCCGGAGGAGTTCGCCTACCTCTGTTCCCCCGACGTGCGGTGGATCGAGGCTCCGCGGTTCGACCCGGCACAGTTCGACCCGCTCCCGGGCATGCCCAGGACGACGGCGGACGGCGGCTGCCGCTGCGGCTGCACCTGCGGGCAGGCAACCGAGGCAGCCGCAACCGCGCCCGACTCCACGTCAGGTCCTGGAGCCGCTCCCGCGCCTGATCCCGAGTCCGATGCCGGGCCGAGGTCAGCATCCGATCCAGCGTCCGTGCCCGCGGCCGATCCCGGGGCTGACCCGTCCGGGGAGCCGCCCTCGCCTGAGGCGGCGATGGCGCAGATCCGGCTCGAGCGCGCCGCGGAGGTCCTGGACGCCCTCGAGGCCAACGGGGCCGACCAGGCCCGCCTCGACGCCAACAGGATCTTCCTCCTCGCCGCGCTCGCCCGCGCCGAGGGCTCCTCCAGCGAGGCCCCCGTGGACCGGCTGGACGCCCCCGCCGTGGCCGCCGCCGAGGCCGCCGCGGGCCTCAAGCTCGCCCAGCGCACCACCCGGGCCATGGTCGAGGAGGCCCTCGCCCCGACCCACCCCTCCATGGCCCCCGTCCTGGCCGCCATGCGCGCCGGCCGGCTCACCCGGCGCCGGGCCGCGGTCATCCTCGACGCAGCCATCCCCATCCCGGCCGCCCGCCTCGAGGAGTTCGCCACCGCCGCCGCGGGAATCGCCGCCCCCGAGGACCCCGACCTGACCCCCACCCCCGGCGCCCTCGGCCGGCGGCTGCACCGCCTCGCCGAGGACTACGCCGACACGCCCCTGGCCGTGCGCAAGGCCAAGGCCCTCGCCGACCGCCGCGTGGACATCACCCCCTGCGGGGACGGCATGGCCCACCTCACCGCCCTCATCCCGCTCGAGACCGGCGCCCTCATCGACACCCGACTGACCGCGATCGCCCGCTCCCTCCAAACCCCCGACGAGGCCCGCACGGTCAACCAGCTGCGCGCCGACGCCCTCACCGACCTCCTCCTCGCCACCGGGACCAGCTCGGCCGGGGGCCCGATCGCGGGCGTGCGGACCGAACTCGTGGTCACCGTCCCCGCTGCGACCCTCGCCGGCACCAGTGACACCCCCGGGGAGATCCTCGGCTACGGGCTCATCGACTCCGAGGCCGCCCGGCGGCTCGCCGCGCAGACGAAGTTCTGGACCCGGCTCGTCGTCCACCCCCTCACCGGGGCCCCGCTGGCCATCGAGCGCACCCGCTACGCCCCCACCGCCGCCATGCGCCGCTTCCTCACCATCCGCGACGCAACCTGCACCTTCCCCGCCTGCGACAAGCCAGGCCCCGCCACCGAGGCCGACCATACCCACGCATGGTCCCAGGGCGGTGAGACCGACATCGGAAACCTCGCCCTCCTCTGCCGCGAACACCACCGCCAGAAGACCCTCGGCTACTGGAAAGTCCGCCAGATCGGCAGCAAACAAGGAACAGAGCACAAGAGCGGGCAGGACTCCTCTAACAGCCCAGGCACCCCACCGCCCAAGACACCAGACAGTCCCCCTCCGGGCACCCTCGAATGGACCGCGCCCTCCGGCCGCAAGCACATCACCTACCCCCACACCGACCCACCCCCACCCTTCTGACCCGACTCGTGCGAGCCCCGTGACCCTAGGTGTCACCGCCGCAGACCCGACGGCTGAACATGACCATGCCCTTGCCGCGCTGCATCCACGCGGCTAAACCCCGACGGCGGGAGGCAGCACGCGACGGCCGCTCCCGCCGTCGTCCGCCAGACGCCTCAGGCGCCATGACCGTGCGCCTCGGCGTCAACCTCAAGGGCCTCGGCCTTGTCCTCGGCAGGGGTGTGTTCGTGCGGGCCGACCGGCCCGCGCTGCTTCCGATGCACGCGGCGCCGTGGTGCCCGCCACAGGAGCGGGGCATACTGGCGCCCATGGCCACTCAGTTCTACACCGCCTCCAGCATCGATGGGTTCATCGCCGACCCCGAGCACTCGCTGTCGTGGCTATTGACCCGCGACATCGATGGCCGGGGGCCAATGAACTACAACGCGTTCATCGCCGAGGTCGGGGCGATTGCCATGGGGGCCAACACCTACCGCTGGATCCTCGACCACCCCGAGGCCCTCGAGGACGGCCGCTGGCCCTACCGGCAGCCGACCTGGGTGTTCACCCACGGCGGGGTCCCGACCGTCGACGGCGACATCCGGGTCACGTCGGCCCCCGTCGCCGAGGTGCACGGTGAGATGATCCAGGCGGCGGGTGGGCGCAACCTGTGGGTCGTGGGTGGCGGGGGCCTCGCGGGACAGTTCGCCGACTCGGGCCTGCTCGACGAGATCTGGGTCCAGTACGCCCCGGTCGCTCTCGGCTCCGGCGCGCCCTTGCTGCCGCGCCGCCTCGAGCTCCGGCTCGAGGACGTCGCCCGGAACCGCGACTTCGCGTGCGCGCGTTATACGGTGGTGCACTGAACATGCCGATCGAGGTCCTGCCCGCCACGGCCGAGCGGTTCGACGACGTCGCGACGGTGCTCGGGCCGAAGAACCCAGACTCGAACGTCTGCTGGTGCCTGAGCCACCGGGTCGACTCGCGTCTGAACCGCTCCCTCGTGGGCCGCGAACGCGGCGAGTACGTCCGGAAGCTGTGCGGGCGGGACCTGCCGCCCGGCGTCCTGGCCTACCTCGATGGCGAGGTGTGCGGCTGGGCCGGCGTCGCGCCCCGCTCCGAGCTCCACCCCTTCGAGCACTCAACCAAGATCCCGCATCTCGACGATCTGCCCGTGTGGAGCATCTGGTGCCTCCGGGTCCGGGCCGGCTATCGCAAGAAGGGCATCGCCCAGGCCCTCGTCGACGGGGCCGTCGAGTTCGCCCGTTCCCGCGGCGCCCCCGCCGTCGAGGGCTACCCCGTGGACAACCGGGGCGAGCGCGTCGACCTCACGATGGCCTATGTCGGCACCCGGGCCATGTTCGAGCGGGCCGGGTTCTGGAAGGCCGCGGACACAGGCTCGGTCTCCGCGGGCTTCCCCCGCGTGCTCATGCGCCTCCAACTCGGCTGAGCCAAGGGACCCCATCCGCCCGCTTCCCCCGCTAGCGTGTGCCCATGGCCATCGCACGCTCGCCCATCACCGTCATCGACTGCCCCGATGCGCCAGCCCTCGCAGCCTTCTACTCGGCGCTGCTGGGCTGGACCGTGGAGGAATCCTCGGCCGAGTGGGCCCAGATCCGCGCCGAGTCCGGCCAGGCCCTCGCGTTCCAGGGCGTGCAGGGCTACCACGCGCCGGAATGGCCGGGGCAGGAGGTACCCCAGCAGATGCACCTCGACGTCAGCGTCGACGACCTCGACGCGGGCGAGGAGGCCGTCCTGGACCTCGGGGCCAGGAAGCACGAGCATCAGCCCGGGACGACCTTCCGGGTGTTCCTTGACCCGGCCGGGCACCCCTTCTGCCTCTGCCTCGACTGAGGCGGTCCTAGAACCCGCCGCCCTCTCCGCCAGCGTCGGCCGCCATGTTGGCGAAACGCGAGTAGTGGCCCTGGAACGCCACGACGATGTCCTTGGTCGGGCCGTTGCGATGCTTGGCCACGAGGATGTCCGCCTCGCCAGCGCGCGGGGACTCCTTGTTGTAGACGTCCTCGCGGTGGAGCAGGATCACCATGTCGGCGTCCTGCTCGATCGAACCCGACTCGCGGAGGTCCGAGACCATGGGGCGCTTGTCCTGGCGTTGCTCAGAGCCGCGGTTGAGCTGCGACAGGGCGATGACCGGTACCTGGAGCTCCTTGGCGAGGAGCTTGAGGGCGCGAGAGAACTCCGAGACCTCCTGCTGCCGGCTCTCGACCTTCTTGCCGCTCGTCATGAGCTGGAGGTAGTCGAGGACGACGAGCTTGAGGTCGTGCTGCTGCTTGAGCCGGCGGCACTTGGCCCGGATCTCCATGAGCGACATGTTGGGCGAGTCGTCGATGAACAGGGGCGACTCGTTGAGCGGGCCGAGGACCGAGGCGATCTTGGACCACTGCTCGTCGCGCAGCGTCCCGCGGCGGAGGTCTTGGAGCTGGATCGAGGCCTCCGCGCTCATGAGGCGCATCGCGATCTCGTTGCGCCCCATCTCGAGGGAGAAGAAGACGGTGGCCATCTTGTGCTTGATCGCGGCCGAGCGGGCGAAGTCGAGCGCGAAGGTCGACTTGCCGACGGCGGGACGCGCGGCGATGACGATCATCTGGCCCGGGTGCAGGCCGTGGGTGAGCTCGTCGAGCTCGTAGAAGCCCGTCGGGACACCGGTCATCCCGCCGCCGCGGTGCCCGGCCGCCTCGATCTCGTCCATCGCGGACTCCATGACCTGCGAGAGCGGGACGTAGTCCTCGGAGGTGCGGCGCTCTGCCACGGCGTAGACCTCGGCCTGGGCCTGGTTCACGAGGTCCTCGACCTCGCCGTCCTGCCCGTAGCCGAGTTGGACGATCTTGGTGCCCGCCCCGACGAGCCTGCGCAGGACGGCGCGCTCGGCCACGATCTCGGCGTAGTAGCCGGCGTTGGCGGCCGTGGGGACGGACTGGATGAGCTCGTGGAGGTACGCCGGCCCGCCGACGCGGTTGATCTCGCCGCGCTTGGTCAGCTCGTCCGAGACCGTCACGGCGTCAGCCGGCTCGCCGCGGCCGTAGAGGTCGATAATCGCCTCGTAGATGGCCTCGTGGGCGGGGCGGTAGAAGTCGACGCCGCGCACGACCTCGACGACGTCCGCGATGGCGTCCTTGGAGAGCATCATGCCGCCGAGCACGGACTGCTCCGCCGCGATGTCCTGGGGTGGGGTCCGCGCCGCGTCCGCGTCGCGGTAGGCCGGCGGGGATTCGACGGATGATGCGGACACCGGAACACCTCGGTCATTAGCTTTGGCCCAGAGTGCCGCTGCACGCGCGGGCGCTCCGGAGGGGTTGCCAGCAACGTTAACGGTGCTCACCGACAGCCGTGAAGCCGCGTTTTCACCACCCCTGTGGAAAAGGTGTGGAAGAGCGGCCCTTCGTTGTTCGCATCCCCTGTGGATAAGTGTGGATAACTTCTCGATGGCTCGCATAAGTGGCCTTTGACGTGGGAAAACTCCATCGACAGCGTGTGGATCAAAGTTTTTTGTCCACAGCGGCAATCCACAGCGCAGACGGGCGGAGTTCTGCTCACATATGTGTTTTCAGCCACGCGCCGGGAAAATATGTGGTGTTCGTCACGTTTCTGGTCCATGCTCCTCGAGGCCCATGTTCTCCGTGGCATATAGGCGGCTCTCGAGGGGGTCAGGGACTAGGCTTGAAGTGCCCGTCCCGCAACCCTGAGAAGCCCGCCTCCCATGGAAAACCTCCTGCCGCCCCTGGCCATCCTCCTCGTGGTCGCCGCCGCCGTCCTCGTGATCCGCGCCGGGGTCCGCCGCAGCCGCGCGTCCCTCGGCGACGCCCTCTCGGACGGCCCCGAGGCCGCCGCGGCGGCCGCGGCCCGCCTCACTGAGGCCCAGCACCGCTCCATCTACTCGCTCATCGCGAGAGGCCAGACGGTCCAGGCCATCGCCGCCTACCGAGAGGCGACCCACGTGCGCCTTGTCGAGGCGCGCAACGCCGTGCTCCTCCTGGACCGCTATCCCCAGCCGTACCGCGGCGGGCAGGCCGCGCCCGCGGCCCCGCCGACGTCTGCCGAGCCCGGGAGGCCCGGAAAGCCCGTGTCCGAGAAGCCCGCCCCCGGCCGGCCGGCCGGCGAGGAGCCCGCCCCCACGGGATCCGCCCCCCAGGAGCCCACGCGCCCCCAGACTGGGGGGACCGAGCCCGCCCCCATGGAGCCCACCCAGACCGCAGGCCCCGACGCCCGCTCCCACCGCGACGCCGCGGACGCCCCGGTGGCGGGCCGAGCTCCCGAGGTGCCCCGGACGCCCGAGCAGCCGCCCGCCGTCGTGCGCCCCGAGAACGGCCCCGAGAACGCCGTACACCCCACGAAGGCGACGGAGCCCCCGGCCAAGGCCACGGCCGATTCCGGCGAGGGCCGCCCCCAGCGCTTCCCGTACCGCTACCGCGCGATCGTGAGCAACGGGCGGCAGACGCTCGAGGTCGCCAGCAACATGCTCAACGACCAGATCTACTCCGAGATCAAGGAGCTCGCGCACATCGGAGACACCGAGGACGCCGCGCAGATGCTGTGCCGGCACTCCGACATCAGCATCGAGGATGCGCGCGCGTTCGTCGCGCTGCTCTAGGAGTCGGCCGCCTCGAGGACGCGCATGGCGTTGGCCCACGAGAGCGCGTCCAGGTCCGCTCGTGACCAGCCGCGGTCGGCGAGGGACTCGAGGAGGGGCGCGTAGCCGGCCACGCCGTCCATGCCGACGGGGAGGTCCGGGGTGCCGTCGAAGTCGCCGCCGAGCCCGAGGTGGCGCGGCCCGACAACCTCGCGGGCGTGCTCAAGGTGGCGCACGACGTCGTCGACCGTCGCCGCGGGCGCGGGGTGGGCGGCCTGCCAGGCCGCGAACTCCGAGGCCGCATGGGGGTCCTCGTCGGGGGCGGTGTCGTGGAAGCCGACCGGCAGGCCCAGCTCGCGGCGCTTCTCGCGCAGGTCCCAGGCATAGGCGCGGCAGGCCTCGGAGAGGAACTTGGGCACGAATGTCACCATGAGCACGCCGCCGTTGTCGGGCAGCCGCTCGAGGACGCCGTCGGGGACGTTGCGCGGGTGACCGCAGACGGCGCGGGCCGAAGAGTGCGAGAAGAGCACGGGCGCTGAGGTCGCGTCGAGGGCATCATGCATCGTTCGCTCGGAGACGTGGGAGAGGTCCACGATCATGCCGATCCTGTTCATCTCCGCCACGACCTCGCGGCCGAACGCGGTGAGCCCGAAGTCCTCGCCCGCCTCACGCGCCGCGCCCGTGGCCGAGCAGGCCCACGAGATGTCGTCATTGTGGGTGAGCGTCAGGTAGCGCACGCCGAGCTGGCGCATCGCGCGCAGCGTCCCGAGGGAGCCCGCGATGCTGTGGCCGCCCTCCATGCCGAGGAGGGACGCGATCCGGCCGCGTGACGCGCTCGCCCGGACGTCGGCGGCCGTCTCGGCGAGCTCGAACACGTCCGGGTGGGTGGACGCGAGACGGTGGACGCAGTCGATCTGCTCCAGGGTGGCGACCACGGAGTGCTCGGGGCTCAGCGTCGAGGGCACGAAGACGGACCAGAACTGGGCCCCCACGCGCCCGGCCTTGAGCCGCGGGATGTCGGTGTGGAGGCGGGGCTGCGGCGCATCGAGCGCGGCGGCGGCGATGTCGTAGCCGAAGTCCTGCCGCAGAGCCCAGGGCAGGTCATTGTGGCCGTCGAAGACCGGTGCCGGCGATGCGAAGTCCTCCGCGGGGTCGTCCATGCCCGCCATCGTACGCGGGAGCGGCGGCCGGACCGTCAGCGGCTCCCGGTCAGATCCGCGAGGATGTCCTCGAAGGACTTGTCCTCGGGGCGGGTGGCGACGGCGGGGCGGGTGGCGAGGGCGGGGCGGCGGGTCCCCTCGCCCGAACGCTCGCCCGACCCCGCGTGCGCGCCCGCGCCCGACCCCTCGTCCGCGCCCGCGTGCGCCGGGGCGGGGGCGAGCTCGGCCGCGAGCTCCGCAGCTGCCCGCTCGATCCGGGCCGAGAGGCCGCCATTGGCGCCCTCCGCCCCGTCCCGGCCCCAGTCCATGGGCGCGGCAAACACCGCCGTCGGGACGATCCGGGTGCGCAGGTAGGCGAAGAGCGGGCGCATCGCGACGTCCACCACCATGCTGTGGCGCTCGGAGCCGCCGGTCGCGCCGAGGAGGACCGGCTTGCCCTGGAGGGACTTCGGGTCCAGGACGTCGATGAAGGACTTGAAGAGGCCACTGTAGGAGGCGCTGAAGACAGGGCTCACGGCGATGATCGCGTCGGCGCGCTCGACGGCGTCGATCGCCTCCGCCAGCCGCGGCGCCGCGTACCCGGTGACGACGTTGTTGGCGATGTCCACGGCGAGGTCGCGCAGCTCGTAGACGGTCACGAGCGGCTCCAGGCCCGCCTCCCGGGCGCGGCGCTCAGCGGCCGCGGCGAGCTGGTCCGCGAGCAGCCGGCTGGAGGACGGCACCCCGAGGCCCGCGGAGATGACGACGATGCTGGTGGCTTCCATGGTTCCCTCGCTCTGTTCCCGGCCCCTCCCTGGGGAGGGTATATGCATTTGCATCTATCGCCTCAACGGAAGCGGCCCGCGTCGTATTCCCACCCGGCCGGCGGGGGCGGAGGCGGGGCGGGAAACGGAAGAGGACCCCCTCCTTGCGGAGGGGGTCCTCGTGTCCAACGGCCCTGAGGGGCCCGGCGGGACTACTTCGCGGCGACGACCTCGAGGGTCACGACCGCGGAGACCTCGTCGTGCAGGCGCACGGTGACCTCGTACTTGCCGGTGGTCTTGATGTGACCCGGCAGGATGACCTTGCGCTTGTCGATGGCGCCGAGGCCGGCGGCCTCGACAGCACCGGCAACGGCCTCGGCGCGGACGGTGCCGAAGAGGCGACCCTCCTTGCCGGCCTTCACCTCGAGGCGCACGGGCGCCTGGGCGAGGGAAGCGGCCTGGGCCTGGGCGGCCTCGAGCGTCTTGTGCTCGCGCGCCTCGCGGGCGGAGCGGATCTGCTCGACCTGCTTCTCGCCACCCTTGGTCCAGGTGAGCGCGAAGCCGCGCGGCAGCAGGTAGTTGCGCGCGTAGCCGTTCTTGACCTCGACAACGTCACCGGCGGTGCCGAGACCGGACACCTCGTGAGTCAGGATGAGCTTTGCCATGATCTATCGCTTCCCTTCTCAGCCGCGGCCAGCGCCGGAGTAGGGCAGCAGAGCGACCTCGCGGGCGTTCTTGATCGCCTGGGCGATCTTGCGCTGCTCCTGGACGGACACGCCGGTCACCCGACGGGCGCGGATCTTGCCGCGGTCCGAGATGAACTTGCGCAGCAGGGCGACGTCCTTGTAGTCGATGACAGTGATGTCAGCGGCCTTCAAGGGGTTGGACTTTGGTTTCGGCTTGCGGATTTCAGCCTTGGCCATCGTGGAGCTCCTTAGAGTCGTGGAGCCCGTGGGCGGTGCCACGGGATGGTGTGTTGATGAGTAGAAGTCGATCGGCTCAGAACGGCGGTTCGGAGTCGGAGCCGTTGCCCCAGCCTCCGGAGCTGCTGACGCCCGGGGTCGCCCACGGGTCATCCTGCTGCTGGGCGCCGCCGCCCTGCTGCCAGCCGCCGGAGCCGCCGCCCTGGTTCTGGGAACCCTGGCCGCCTCCCCAGCTCCCGCCGGCGTTGCCGCCGCCGAACTGGCCGCCGCCACCACCGAAGTTGCCCCCGCCGCCGAAGTTCCCGCCACCCTGGCCGCCGGAGCGCTGGGTGCGGTTGACCTTGGCAGAGGCGTAGCGCAGGCTCGGGCCGATCTCGTCGACCTCGAGTTCGATGACGGTGCGCTTCTCGCCTTCCTTGGTTTCGTACGAACGGCTCTTCAGCCGGCCCGAGACGATCACGCGCATGCCCTTGGTCAGGGACTCGGCGACGTTCTCGGCGGCCTCGCGCCAGATCGATGCGCGGAGGAACAGGGTCTCCCCGTCCTTCCACTCGTTGGTCTGGCGGTCGAAGGTGCGCGGCGTGGAGGCCACGGTGAAGTTGGCGACGGCCGAACCCGACGGCGTGAACCGAAGTTCGGGATCGTTCGTCAGATTGCCGATGACCGTGATGGTCGTCTCGCCTGCCATGCTTCCTCCTGGTTCCGTGCCTGCGTACTGAACAGCGTTGTACTGGATTGCGAGGGAATCACGCCAAGACTACTTGGCGGAAACCTTCTGGTCCTCGGGGCGGATGATCTTCGTGCGGAGGATCGTCTCGTTGAGGTTGAGCTGACGGTCAAGCTCCTGGGCCGTGGCCGGCTCCGAGGTGAAGTTGACGACGGCGTAGATCGCCTCGTTCTTCTTCTTGATGTCGTAGGCGAGGCGGCGACGGCCCCAGATGTCCACCTTGTCGACGGTTCCACCGTCGGTGGTGATCACATTGAGGAACTTCTCCAGCGACGGCTGGACAGTGCGCTCGTCGACCTCCGGGTCAATGAGAACCATCAGTTCGTAAGGACGCATACGTGAACCCACCTCCTTCGGGCTAAGCGGTTGCGGTCTCTCCGCAACAGGAGGTTCAGTGCGTGTGCCCGCGCTCCCCGCCGACCCGAAGGACCGGCTTGGAACACAGACTGCACTATCTTACCGGACGCGCGGCACCGTCGGGACGCGCATGTGGACAACGCGCCGCTGCGCGCAGCTGTGGAGGAGGATAGCCCCATGAGCCCGGAGCAGGCAGCCCCCTCCGCCCGTGCGCGCACGGCCCGCACCCGCCTGACCGTGATGGCGGCCCTCGGCGCGGCCGGGTTCGCCGCCACCGGCCTTGCGGCGTCGTGGTGGTACGCCCCCGCCGTCGGCTGGGGCGTGGCCGCCCTCGTCTACGACGTCTGGGTGTGGTCCCGCATCGCCCCCATGGATGTCGGTCAGACGCGCGCCCACGCCCTCGAGGAGGACCCGAGCCGGCGCACTCGCGAGTTCCTCATCCTGTGCGCGAACGCGGCGGCGATCATCGCCGTCATCCTTGTCATGATCTCGGCGAGCGGCGAGGACAAGGCCGAGCGGGTTGTCCTCGCTCTCGTCGCGCTCCTGGTCGTCTCCGCGTCTTGGCTCCTGGTCCATACGCTCTTTACGCTGCGCTACACCGAGCTCTACTACACGGAACCCGAAGGGGGCATCGGTTTCAACCAAGAGGCGCCGCCGAGCTACACCGATATCGCCTACATGGCGTTCAGCCTCGGCATGACGTTCCAGGTCTCAGACACCGCCATCACGGACGCCGCCGTCCGCGCCGAGGCCCTCAAGCACAGCCTCCTCGCCTACGTGTTCTCCACCCTCGTGCTCGCAAGCACGGTCAACCTCGTGATCGGCGTCGCCGCCTAGGCCGGGACCTCGGGGGAAGCGGGCACCAAGAAGCGGGGCGCTTCTCGCGGCGCCCCGCTTCTGGCATGCAGCCGGCCCGGCTCCCGCGCCCGGCCGTCGGGCTTCCTGTTGCGAAGGGATGCGGGAGGGGTCGGCGCGCCACCGGTCCTGCCCGGCGGTCCTGGCAGGCGGCCCTAGAGGCCGTCGGTCCTCACCGAGAGCACCGGGCAGGTCGCCTCGAGGAGGATGCGCTGGACGGTGCTGCCGAGGATGAGCTTGCCCACCATGGAGCGGTGTCGGAGCCCGACGACGATCATGGTGGCACCCCTGTCCTGGGCGATCTGCACGACGGCGTCTCCGGGGTCCGCGAGCACCGAGGACTCCACGGTGAGAGCGAGACCGTTCTCGGCGAGCCGGGCCTCCACCTCCTTGAGCTCTTCCGGCTCAAGCTCGTGGTGCCCTCGGCTCACGTTCACGATGAGCAGGTCGGTCTTGCGCAGCAGGGCTTCGGCGATCCCTGCCTTCAGCGCCTCCCGCCCCTCGGGGGCGGGAGCGTAGGCCACGAGGATAGTCATGTGGGGGTTCTCCTCCAGTCTGTCGGGATCCGCGGGCTGCGGTCTCAGATGATGGTCTGCAGCCAGCCTTGCGGCAGGTCGATGGGCAGCAGGGATGGGAGGGCCAGGAGCGCGACGTACAGCACGAGCGTGTAGGCGACGGCGACCTTGGTCCGGGCCCTGGCGACGACAAGCAGGAAGGCGGGGATGAAGACGAGCACCGCGATGAGGTATCCGAATCCCGCCGTCAGGGCCAGGAAGCCCGTCATCCAGAGGAACGTCTTCAGGGCGAAGCCGGCATCGGGGGTCCACCCGGGGCTCGTACGTCGCGCCGCTCTCGCCTTCAGTGCCGTCCGGACTTCGATTCCGAGGAGGATGCCCGAGAAGATCAGGCCGGCGGCGCCGACGAGCTGGGGGACCAGCCGGGCCTCTGGGGAGAAGCCGGTGGAGGCGATGAGCGCGGCCGCGAAGGCCACCACGAACACCCCTGCGGCAGCGAGGGACCACGTAGAGTTCTTCAGCTCGCTCTCGTCGTCCTCCGGCCGCTCATCGCGGTGGCCATCGTCCAGATTGGTGCGACGGCGGGCCCTGATCCACTTCACAAGGGCCCAGAGGATGGGCAGGACGAGGATCGCGAGGAAGACGAGCACGCCGGGGCGGGCCATCCAGCCGAGCCCGTCGTAGAGGCTGTCGGTCAGGAAGTAATAGCGCTCGAGCGGGATGGCGAGGACGAAGCCGATGAGGAACGGCGCGCGCGGGAAGCCCGTCGTCTTCAGCAGCCACCCGAAGGCGCCCAGGATGATCATGACCCAGAGGTCGCCCAGCTGGCCGCCCTCCTGGAAGGAGCCCAGGAGCATGATCGCGACGAGCCCGGCGGCGAGGGCGGCGAAGGGGACCTTCGTCAGCCGCGCCAGCGGCTTGACACTCAGGAAGCAGAAGAGTGCGCCCAGGACGCTCGCGATGGCGAAGGACCACACGATGAGGTACATCAGGTCCAAGTGGTCGGTGATGATGGAGGGCCCCGGCTGGATGCCGTAGGTCAGCAGCATGCCCAGGAGCATGGCGGAGGGGACGCCGCCGGGGATTCCGAACAGGAGCGTGGGGATCAGGTCCCCGGCTTCGACGGAGTTGTTGGCGCTCTCGGGACCGACGATGCCGCGGGGATCACCCTTGCCGAACTGCCGCTTGTCCTTGGCCGTCGCGACCGCCTGCCCATAGGCGAGCCACGTGCCTGCCGTGGCACCCACTCCCGGGAGGACGCCGGCCCAGATGCCGATGAGCGCGCCCCGGATCACCTGGGTCCAGTGCGAGGCCCACTCCCTGATGCCACGCAGCCATCCGCCGCCGAGCGTGATGTTGGAGTGCTGGCCCTTCCGCTGGCTGGCGCGGGAGGCGATCTCGGCCAGTCCGAAGACGCCGAGCGCGACGGCGACGAGCGAGAGCCCGTCCCCCAGGAAGAGGCTGCCGAACGTGAAACGTTCTTCCGCGGTCGTGGGCGAGGTCCCGACCATGCCCAGGACAAGGCCCAGGAGGCCTGCCGAAACGCCCTTGATGATGTTGCCCCGCGAGAGGACGGCAGCGAGGGCGACGCCGAGGACGGTCAGCATGAACAGCTCGGGGCTCGCGAAGGAGAGCACGAGGGGGCGTGCGAGCGGAATGGCCAGGGTCAGGCCGACAGCGCCGATGATCCCGCCTGCCATGGAGGAGAGGAAGGCCAGGGTCATGGCTCTGGCCGCCTGGCCCTTCTTGGCCATGGAATACCCGTCCAGCATCGTCACGCTCGCCGAGGCGGAACCCGGCGCGCCCAGGAGCACGGCGGAGACCGTGTCGGAGGTATGGACGACGGCGAGGGCGCCGATGAGCAGGGCAAGGGCCTGGGCCGGCTCCATGCCGAAGGTGATGGGCAGGAGGATGGCGACGGCGCCGGTGCCGCCGAGCCCAGGGATGAGGCCCATGACGAGACCGGCGACGGTGCCGATCAGGAGCATCAGGAGCAGGGACGGATCAGCGAGTGATGCCAGCGCTGCCATGGCGGAGTCGAGCATGGGAGTCCTATTCCACGTGGATGTTGTACTTGGCTGCGAGCAGCTCGGAGATGTAGGCCCGGACGGAGCTGCTGACGCTGTACGCGTCCCGGACGCGGGCTGGCATTCCTGGGTCGGCCACGAGCGGGTAGCCGCCGAGCACCTTCGCCGCCTTCTCCTGGAAGCCCTTGTCGGCCCCGAGCTGCGCGCACGAGCTGCGCAGCAGGTCCACGGCCCTGGCCGGTGCGCCCTTCGGCACCCAGAGGCTCTTCTGGTAGGTGTACGTGAGGCCCAAGAGGGTCTTGTAGGCCTCGTACTTCTCCCCGGCCGGCTGTGCGCCGTGGAGCTGTTCGTAGGCCTCGGGGACGGTCGGGACGTCAGGGAAGTTGGGGTCACGGACGACCTGGCCCGCGTCGTCGAGCTGTCCGAAGGACATGAGCACCGTGGCCTTGCCCTCCTTGGCGATCCCCGCGACGGCAGGGCCGTACGACGACGTCGTCTGGTAGTCGATGTCGATCTCGCCCCGCTGCAGGGCCAGGTTCACTGGTCCCCTGCCCTCGAAGCCGAAGGTCGAGGTGACGTCAGCCTCCAGGAGGTCGAAGGCGACGAGCGTGGTGATGTCCAGACCTGTCGCGCTGATTCCGCCGAATTCCAAGGGCGCCGATCGGCCGACCAGGTCTTCGAGGCCCCGGACTCCGGCTTCGGTACGGGCGTAGATCACGCCGCCGGTGCCGTTGACGACGATGGGCTGAAGGTCATCGAACGAATACCGCACGGCGGAGCGGCCCAGCACCCACGGGACGACCGTCGATGCGGTTCCGACGAGCAGCTCGGTGCCATCCTCGCGTGCGGAGCGGGCAAAGCGGTTGGTGCCCGAGATGCCCTCTCCACCCGGTTCGTTGACCGGAGCAAAGCCCGGCCGCCCGGGGACACGGCTGACCAGCTCGGTGCCGATGAACCGGGCCCACGTGTCGGTGCCGCCTCCCGAGGCCAGGGGGATCAGGAACTCAAGGGTCTCGCCGCTGAAGTCCCCGTCCTCGGTGCTCGACGGCGGATTCAGGAGCCGGCCGCCGAAGACCGCCGTGACGGCGCCGAGCGCCGCGAATGAGGCGACCGCGGTGATCACGGTGCGGCGCGACGGCGCAGGCGGCTCTGCCGGCTCGGGGGCTACGTCTCCGGGGATCTGCCCCGGAGGTTCCAGGGATGACTTCATCGTCACAGCGGGTCCTTCGGTTGGGTCCGGCCGCTGACTTCGCGGCGAACCGGACACGGTTTAAGTGTGGCGGCTACCATGCCGCCGGGAGCAGGAGTTCTGCGTCGGCAATGCGCCGCGCGCTGCGCAGTGCACCCACGACGGGAACTCCGTCGCGGTCCTCGGCCCACGTCTCGATCAGGCCTGCGGGCGTCTGCATGGTCAGCCCCGACGAAGGGTCCCCCGTGATGAGGTTCCGAACGAGGGTCCCTTCGTGCTGGGCCGCCATGGTGAGGGCGACGCTGCCGGTGATCGCCAGCGCGGGATGGAGCCGGCCCATCGACAGCATGCGGACGGCGAGGTCTGCTCCGCTGCCGTCCGCGGACCGGGCGACGATCGCCAGCTTGGGGACCGCACGCTCGGCCTCGGCACGGGTCGGTGCCAGGCCCATGAGGACCGCTGCATCCCGCCGCACGTCGTCCAGGTGGACGAGCAGCTCGAGCCGGCTGTCGATCTCGGCGGCCGTCTCCTGGCCGGTCAGGCCGAGGTCCGCGGCGTCGAGGATGACGACGGGCGCACCGGCGTCGATGAGCGTCGCCTGCACCTGCCGGCCGTCGAAGGCCAGCTTGTCGACGTGCTCCCCCGTGGGGAACAGCCTGCCGGTGGTCCGCCCGGCGGGATCGAGGAAGCCCATGCCCACGGGCAGGCCTGGGAAGGGGACGCCGGGGATCATCTGGGTGCCGTTCTCCGGCAGGCGGCCTCCCGGCGTGGGCACCTTCTGGAGGATCAGCTGCCCGGTGTTGGTGTTCAGAGTCCTCACCGAGGTGGACTCCGTGCCCGCGGGGACCCAGCCCCGGGCGATGGCATAGGGGGCCACGACGGCGGAGCAGTTGCCGCAGTTGCTGCCCCAGTCCACACGCTGCTCGTCGATGCCGACCTGGGCGAACGTGTAGTCGACGTCCGCGTCGTCGGACGAGGACGGCGCGAGGATGACAGCCTTACTCGTCGTGGAGGTCCCCCCGCCCACGCCGTCGATCTGCCGGTTGTCCGGGCTGCCGAAGAGGCGGAGCAGGACCTCGTCGATGTCCTTGCCCGGCACCTCGAGGCTGTCCCACTCGAACACCCAGCACTTGCTGGTGCCTCCGCGCATCCATGTCGCAGGGATCTTGTGCATCTTGGTTCTTCTCCTGAAGCCTGTCCCGGGGAGGCGTTTCGGCGCCGTCCGGCTGCATTCAGTGTTGCCCTGGGAAGAGTGAATTACCATCACAGATATCTGAAGCCCTGTGCACTTCTACTTCAATCGTGGTCGGCTTCAGCCGTGCGGAACCCCGGTCGACGTCGTCACCAACGATCCATGTGGTCCCCTGACGCGCAGTGTGTGCAGCCGATGTCACATAGACTTCATGATGTTGAAGTAGGTCTTCAGAGAGGGAACGGAAATGCTCAACGTCCGCAGGCTCGAGCTGCTGCTCGACGTCGTCGAGCTCGGCTCGATCACGGCGGCAGCGGAGAAGCACGTCTACTCGCCCTCCGGCGTCTCCCAGCAGCTGCGGCGTCTTGAAGAGGAGATCGGCCAGCCGCTGCTCCAGCGGCAGCCGAGGGGCATGGTCCCTACCGAGGCAGGCCACGTCCTCGCGGCGCACACACGTCGCATCCTGCGACAGCTCGCCGCTGCCGAGGCCGACTTGGCAGAGATCGCAGGCCTGCGGCGGGGGACGTTGACCGTCGGCACCTTCCCCACTCTGGGCGGGTCGTTCCTGCCGCTCGTGATCAGCCGCTTCAAGAAGCAGTACCCGGCCATCGAGCTGCACGTCCGCAGCAGCCGGTTCGGAGAGCTCGTGGAGATGCTCGAGAACGGCCAGGTCGGCATGTCGCTCCTGTGGGACTACGAATGGAACAGGATCAGTCCCGAGAGCTTTGCCCTCACGACGGTGTTCGAGGACGAGACGGTGCTCATTGTCGGCAAGGAGCACAGGCTCGCGCGACGCCGCCAGGTGCAGATGGCAGATCTGTCCAAGGAAGAGTGGATCGTGCGCGCCGACGAGCACCCCGTCGTCGAGGTCCTGGAACGAAGCGCGCAGTCAGCCGGATTCGTCCCGCGCATCGCCTTCCAGGCCAACGACTACCAGGAGGCGCAGGCCATGGTGAGCGTGGGTCTCGGGGTCGCCCTGGCGCCCCGTACCGCCGTCGTGAACAAGCACCCCGGAGTTAGCATCCTCTCCCTCGGCCGGACGGCCCCCTCGCGGAGGATCCTGCTCGCACACCGGCACGACCGGGTCCGCCCGGCAGCGGAGATCGCCTTCCAGGCCGCACTGCTCGAGACCGCCCGCGACGAGGCAGCCCAGACGCGCTCCGTGCCCTCGCCGCCGGGCGCCGTCGCCCGCTAGTGGCGGAAGAAGCGCTCGGCGACGAGCGCGAGCCGCCACGGGTCCTGCAGGCCCGCGAGCTCCCGCGCGGAGTGCATCGACAGGAGCGGGATGCCGACGTCGACCGTCCGGATGCCCAGCCGCGTCGCCGTGAGCGGGCCGATCGTCGAGCCGCACGGCAGGTCGTTGTTGGAGACGAACTCCTGGTACGGCACCTCGGCCTCGGTGCACAGCGCGGCGAAGAGCGCCGCGCCCGGCGCGTCCGTCGCGTACCGCTGGTTCGCATTGATCTTCAGCAGCGGCCCGCCGTTGAGCACGGGGTGGTTGGCCGGGTCGTGCCGCTCGGCATAGTTGGGGTGGAGGGCGTGGCCGGCGTCCGCGGAGAGGTGCCACGAGCCCGCCAGCGCACGACGCCGGTCGGTCGCCGCCGCGCCGAGCCCGTCGCCGATGCGCGCGAGGACGTCCTCGAGGAACGGCCCCGAGGCGCCCGAGCGCGACGCCGAGCCGACCTCCTCGTGGTCGAAGGCCGCCAGGACGGCGATCGAGTCGCCTCCGGCTGACGGGTGCTCGTGGGCCCGCTGCAGGGCGACGAGGCCCGCGTGGACCGAGGAGAGGTTGTCGAGTCGGCCGGAGGCGAAGAGCTCCTCGTGCGCTCCGAAGACGGCGGGCTCCTGGGCGTCCGCCGCGACGACGTCGAACCCGCCCACGCTCGCGGCGTCCACCCCTGCGGCCTTGGCGAGGAGCCCGAGGAGGTCGGCCGACGACGGTTCGCCGAGCCCCCAGACCGGGTTCATGTGCTGCTGCTTACCCAGCGTGAGCCCGTCATTGACGGTCCGGTCGAGGTGGATCGCGAGCTGCGGGAAGCGCAGGAGGGGGCCGGTCGCCACGAGGTGCTGCCCGCCGTCGTGCGTCACGAGGCGGCCGGCGAGCCGCAGCTCCCGGTCGAGCCACGAGTTCAGCATCGGCCCGCCGTAGACCTCGACGCCGGCCTGGAGCCAGCCGTGCCGGCCCGTCGTGGGCTTGGGCTTGAGCTTGAACGACGGCGAGTCGGTGTGCGCGCCGAGGATGCGGAACGGCGTGCGCGGCCCGGCGCCGTCGGGCACGGACCACGCGATGAGCGCGCCGTCGCGCACGACGGCGTAGCCTCCCGGGCCGGTCGGCCACTCCTCGGTCTCGGAGAGCACCTCGAAACCGGCCTCCCCGAGCCGCCGGGCGCCCTCCGCCGCGGCGTGGAAGCTCGACGGCGAGGCCATGACGAAGCGGCCGAGGTCCTGGGCGTGGCGGTGCGCGGCGGTAGGCATGGGTTCACTCTAGCCAGCGGGGGTTTCGGCTCCGCTCAACCGGCCCGGGCCGCCCTCAGCCGCGCGCGTAGAGCCGGCAGAAGTTCCGCAGGAGCTTCTGCGGCTCGGTCACGAGGGCCCCGAAAGCGCGCTCCTTGACGGCCTCGGCCTCGTCAGGCGGGAAGTACCCCGAATGCCGGTAGGCCTCGATGCGCCGCTCGATGCCGGTGAGGTCGAGCTCGGGATGGAACTGCGTCGCGTAGAGGTTGCGGCCGAACCGGAACATCTGCACGGGGCACGTGTCCGAGCCCGCGAGCAGCGCCGCGTCCCTCGGGAGTGTCCGAATGGCCTCCTTGTGCCCGACGTACGCGTCGAAGACCGGGTCCAGGCCGGCGCACAGCGGGTCCGCGAGGCCCGCGGCGCTCAGGCGCACCTTGACAGGCCCCACGGCCTCGCCGAAGTGCCGGTCGACGACGGCGCCCCGGTGCGCGCCGAGGAGCCCGACGCCGTAGCACGCGCCCAGGAACGGGAAGTCCTCGGCGACAATCACGTCCAGGAGCGCGGAGATCTCCCCCTCGACGCGCCGCTGGACCTCGTCCTTGGACTCCTCCGGGTCCGACGCCGTGAACGGGCTCCCGCCGAGCATCACGCCCGAGTAGTCATCGAGGCGGATCTCCGGCAGGGGGCCTGCCTCGGCGCGGACGCGGTGCAGCTGCTCGGGTCCGAGGCCCGAGTACTCGCAGAAGGCGCGGTACTCGTCGTCGGCCACGATGTCGTGCTCGCGCGAGGCCAGGAGCAGGAAGGGCCGCATGCGGCCATTCTGCTCCGATCCCCCGACAAACCGATAGGGGCGCGGCCACGGCGCGGCCGAGGTTCCGAAGCAGAGGCCGGCTCAGTAGTCCGGGTTGCTCGGGACCACGAGGCCCGTCTCGTAGCCGTAGACGACGGCCTGGACGCGGTCCCGCAGGTGCAGCTTCGTCAGGATCCGCCGGACGTGGCTCTTGACCGTCGCCTCGGAGAGGTAGAGCCGCCGGGCGATCTCGGCATTGCTGAGCCCCTCGCAGATGGTCCGGAGCACCTCGAGCTCGCGCGGGGTCAGCTCCTGCAGGAGCGGGTCGGGCTCGGGCGCGGCGGCGGGACGGGGCCGCCCGGCGCCGCTCCCCTCAGCCTCCGCTACTGCCTCCCCGCGCACGTAGGTCTCGAGGAGGCGCTGGGTCACGCGGGGACTCACGACGGCGTCGCCGCTCGCCACGACGCGCACGGCGGTCACGAGCTCGGCGGGGGCCACGTCCTTGAGCAGGAACGCGGACGCCCCGGCCTGCAGCCCCGCAAAGGCATACTCGTCGAGGTCGAAGGTCGTCAGGATGATCACGCGGGCCTCGCCGTCCGCGGCGATCCGCCGGGTCGCCTCGATCCCGTCCATGACGGGCATGCGCACGTCCATGAGCACGACGTCGGGCGCGAGCTCCGCGGTGAGCCGGACCGCCGCGGCCCCGTCCCCGGCCTCGCCCACTACCTCGATCCCCTCCTCCGACTCGAGCACGAGCCGGAAGCCCATCCTCAGGAGCGGCTGGTCGTCGACGAGCAGGAGCCGCAGCGCGCCGTCTTTGGCCTCGGTCGCGCTGTCCCCTGTCCCGGATCCCCCCATGAGTCCCCCTCAGTCACCGTTCGGCTCCGCCCAGAGCAGCGTGGCCTCCACGGCCCATCCTCCCCCAGGGCGCGGGCCGGCGCTGAGTGTCCCGCCGTAGATCGCGGCCCGCTCGCGCATGCCCGCGATGCCCCGCCCCGTGCCGAGCTGCGGCCGCGCCCCCTCCGGCGGGACGGTGCCGTCGTGCTCGACGTGGATCCGCACCCTCCCGTCCTCGCGGGCGACGACGACGTCCGCCCGGCCGACGCCGCGCCCGTACCGCAGCGCGTTCGTGAGCGACTCCTGGACGATCCGGTAGACGGCGAGCTGGAAGGACGCGTCCTCGGGCAGCGGCCCGCCGAGCAGCGTCAGGACGGCGGGGAGCCCTGCGGTGCGGAAGCCCGCGACGAGCGACTGCAGCGAGCCCGTCCCGGGCGAGGGCGCGCGGCTCGCCCCGCCCGCGTCCTCGCGCAGGACGCCGAGCACGCGCCGCATGTCCGCGAGGGCGGCCCTGCCCGTGCGGGACAGCTCGCCGAGGACCTCCTGGGCGCGCTCCGGGTCCTTCGCGACAACCGTCGCGGCGCCGTCACTCAGGGCGACCATGACGGTCAGGGAGTGCGCGACGACGTCGTGCATCTCCCGCGCGATCCGGTTCCGCTCCTGCACGGAGGCGAGCTCGGCGCGACGCAGAGCCCACGCCCGCACGTCCGCCTGGTGCAGGCGGTTGCCGCGCACCCACATGCCGAGGCCCGCGGCGAGGACGTACATGAGCGCGACCGAGGCGGCCGCGACGAGCCCGACGTAGCGGCCGTTGTCGGGGACGTACTCGCCGTCCGGCCTGTAGACGAACGCGTAGTAGATCCAGGCCGGCAGGGCCGCGGCGAGGACCCCGGGGATGGCCGCGGCGGCGGGGACGGCGGTCGCGAGCGCGTAGAGCGCGAAGAGGACGGAGACGCTCGTGATCGAGCTGTGCGGCGAGGAGAACAGGAGCGCCGCCTCGATCGCGACCGCCGCGGCCAGCACCGCCCACGGGGCGCGGCGCCGGAACACGAGGAGCAGCTGCTGGAGGATCAGGAGGGCCCCGAACCACCAGAACCGGTGCAGGGCGTACTCGACGAAGAGCGGCACCGAGAGGAAGAGCGCGCTCGCGACGACGATCCAGTCCACCAGCGCGGGGTGCTCCGCGAGGTAGCGGCGCACGCGCCCCGGCCGTGCCGGGACCGCGAGGGCCGGCACGGCCGGGGCCGCGGGTGCGTGCTGTGCCGCCGGGGAGCCCATGCGCTCCATCGTCGTGCGCTCAGACGTCCCTGGCCTTGAGGCTCGCCGCCGCGCCGACGACGAGGGCGGCGACATAGCCGGCCAGGATGAGGGCGCCCTGCCACGGCTCGAGCAGCTGGCTGCCGGCGACGGGATCGACGCCCCACTGGACCATGGCCGAGGCCGCATTGGTGGGCAGGTACTTCCGGGCCTCCTCGAAGAACTCACCCGGGATGAGCTGGAAGATGATCGGCAACACGAACAGCCCCGCGACGAGGGTGACGATCGCGCCCGCGGAATTCCGCAGGAGCGTCCCGAGGCCGAGCCCCATGGCCGCGACCGCCGCGACGTAGACGCCGTTGAGCAGGATCGAGCGCTGGACGTCCTGCGACGCGAGGTCAAGGGCCAGATCGTACTCCTGCACGATCGGCTGGGCCGCGAGCCCGCCGAGCATCGCCCCGGAGTACGTGACCACGAACGCGAGGACGACGACGAGGAGCAGCTTCGCGGCGAGCACCGGCAGCCGCTGGGGCACGGCGGAGAACGTCGCGCGGGCCATTCCGGTCGTGAACTCCGAGCTCATGGCGAGCACGGCGAGGGCGCCGATGATGAGCTGGGTGAAGGAGACGGCGGCGGTCGGGATCGTGAGGGCGATGTCGCCGCCCTGCTGGGCGAGCGCGGCGGCCGCCTCGGGGTCGGTGGCCGCGGCGCGCGTGAACTCGCCCGTGCCCCACGCCTGGAGCGCGGCGAAGCCGGCCATGAGGGCGACCGCGCAGAGCAGGAGGATCGTGGTCGAGAGGAGTGTTCGGGTCTTGATGGCCTCGGCGTTGAGCACGCGGAGGAAGCTCGGGCCGGGGACGTGGTTGGCGGAGCTGGCGGGGGCGCTGCTGGTGAGGGTGCTCATCGGATCACTTCCCTGAGGGTGGCCGGGCCTGCAGTGGCCGGGACTCCAGGCGCGGCGCCGCCGCCGGCCTGGGCCGGGTGGGACTCGTACTCGACGTCGTCCCGCGTGAGCTGGAGGTAGGCCTCCTCGAGGGACGCCTGCAGCGGCGTGAGCTCGTAGACGAGGATCCCGGCGCCGAGCGCGGCGCGGGCGATCTCGCGCGGCTCGAGCCCCGTGACCTCGAGGTGGCCGTCCTCCTGCGCCGCGATGCTCACGCCCTCGCGGGCGAGGAGGGCGATGAGCTCGGCGGGGCTGTCGGTCCGGACGCGGGAGCGGGCGCGGCCCTGCCCGTCGAGGATGTCCCTGATGGGGGCGTCCGCGATGATCCGGCCGCGGCCGATCACGATGAGATGGTCCGCGGTCTGGGCCATCTCGCTCATGAGGTGGCTCGAGAGGAACACCGTGCGCCCCTCGCTGGCCAGGTATGTGACGAGGTTGCGCACCCACACGACGCCCTCGGGGTCGAGGCCGTTGACGGGCTCGTCGAGCACGACGACCTGAGGGTCGCCGAGGAGGGCGGCGGCGATCCCGAGCCGCTGCCCCATGCCGAGCGAGAAGCCCTTGACTTTCTTGCGGGCGACGGCGCCCAGGCCGGTCATGTCGATGACCTCGCCGACGCGGGAGCTCGGGATGCCGTGGGTCGCGGCGAGGGCGTGCAGGTGCTGGAAGGCTGAGCGGCCGGGGTGCACGGCGCGTGCCTCGAGCAGTGCGCCGATCTCGCGCAGTGGCGCGCGGTGCCTCGCGTAGGGCTCGCCGTTGACGGTCACGGTGCCGCGCGTCGGGGCGTCGAGCCCCATGATCATGCGCATCGTCGTGGACTTCCCGGCGCCGTTCGGCCCGAGGAAGCCCGTCACGCGGCCGGGCTCGACCGTGAAGGTCACGCCTGCCACGGCCGTCTTCTCGCCATACACCTTGGCCAGGTCTGTCGCCTGGATCATGGGTCCCCCTGGGGTTGATGTCGTTGGTCCAGCCGGCGGCTCGTGCACCGCGCTGGCTGACACCTCCACGCTAGGGGCGGCCGACCTGCGGGCGCGACGCCCGGGAGGATGAACCTCGCCGGGGACGTTCCTCCCCCAGGACTACTCCGAGGGCTACTCCCCGTCTGGGGCGAGCGGCGAGTAGACCGTGAGCGCGCCCGGCTCGACCCACAGCTCGGCGCGGCGGACGCCCGGCAGCACCTCGCCGTCGATCGCAAGGGTCAGTGCACCGTCGTCCGCGCGGACGTCGAGCCGCGCCGCCTCGCCCTCTCGGTCGCCCATGCGCACGACGCGGCAGCTCGCCGTCGTGCCCGTCACGAGGGCCGCGGCGAGGCGCAGGCGGGCAAAGCGCCCGTCGTCGTTGACCGACCGGACGTCGAGCACGGCGTCGTCGAGAAGGGGCCGCTCGAGGGGGGCGAGGTCCCTGGGCCAATAGCGGCCGCGGCCCACGTAGAGGGTCCAGAGGCGGTGCGGGACGCCGTCGACCGTGAGCCGGGTGGGCACGCCGCCAACGAAGGTCCGCAGGGCGGCGACGGCCGCGGCGCCGCGCTTGCGCAGGATCGGGACGCGGTGCAGGTAGTGGTCCCGGCGCCGCACGAGGTCCGGGTAGAGGCCCACGCTCGCCGTGTTGAGCATGACGAGTTCCTGGACCTGGGGCGCGTCCGCGGCGCCGCGCTCGGCGCGCACCCTGCCGAGGTCGCTGCGCACCGCGCGGCCGGCGGACACGGCCTCGGCAACCTCCGCGGGCTCGAGCGCGCCAGCGTCCCGCGCGAAGTGGTTGAACGTCCCGCCAGGCAGCACCGCGAGCGGCAGGCCCGCCTCAGCACATACCCCGGCAACGGTGCCCACGGTCCCGTCCCCGCCCCACACCGCGAGGGCGCGGATGCCCGCCGTCGCGGCGAGATCCCGGGCCGCGCGGGCGACGTCGTCGTCCGGCTCGAGCTCGTGCACAAGCGCGTGCGGGAAGAGCACGCGCAGGGCGGCAAGGACGTCCTGCTCCACCTCCCCGCTGAGCGGGTTGACGACGACGGCGAGTCCCCGGCCGCCGTCGAGCGCGGGAGCGGTGGCCGCGGTCAGGGTGCGCGGCGGCGGGGCCTCCTGGCGGGGCCACCACGAGCGCGTCACGAAGGCCGCACCCACCCCCATGGCCGAGCCGAGGACGACGTCGCTCGGCCAGTGCGCGCCCGTGTGCACGCGGGAGTACGCGACCCCGGCGGCCACGGGGGCGAGCGCCGCCCCGAGGGGCGGGCTGACGATGCCGACGCCGGTGGCGAAGGCCGCGGCCGACGCCGAGTGGCCGCTCGGGAGGGACGAGCTCGTGGGCTGCGGGTGCAGGAAGCGGTGGACCGGGAGGTGGTGCGGCTCGGGCCGGGCGCGCGGGAGGATCGTCTTGAAGACGATGTTCACGACCGCCGAGGCGACTGCCACGGCGAGCAGGCCATGGGCGGCCGCACGGCGGGGCGGGCCCTTACGGGTGGCAAGCAGCGCGGCCACGGCCATCCACAGCTTGGACTTCGTCGCCGCCCGCGTGAGCCACACGAGAGCCCTGTCCCACGGGCCGCGCGGCAGGCTCGCAATCCTGCGCACGAGCGCCCTGTCCATGCCCTCGACGGCATGGAACGGCGGCCGGCCCGGCGGGCGGAGGCGCCGGCGGACCCTGACGGGCTCGCTCATCATGCGGGCAACCCTACGCGCCGCCCTCCGGGCGCGCCACGGGCCGGCCAGCCCTACGCGCCGGCCTCCGGGCGGCCCACGGATTCGGCCGCCGCGCCTTCACCGGCCCCGCCGGCAGCGACGCCGGCGACAGGGGCGGGCTCCTTGCGGGTGACCCCCGCGAGGACGAGGGCCAGGGCGATGGGAACGAGGATCGCGAGCAGCGCAGGGCGCAGCCCCACGTGGTCGCCGAGGTAGCCGAGGAACGGCGGGCCAGCGAGGAACGCGATGTACCCGATGGTCGAGACGACGGCGACGCGGTTGGCGGCGTGCCGGGGATCGTCCGCCGCGGCTGACATGCCCATGGGGAACGCGAGCGCCGCGCCGAGGCCCCACAGCACTGCGCCGACGGCGGAGAGCCAGTAGGTGCCCGCAAGGGAATATGCCGTGAGGCCCATGAGCGCCGAGACCATGCTGATCCGCAGGGCCGCGACCCGTCCGATCCGGTCGATCACGCCGCCGCCGAACCAGCGGGCGACCGTCATGGCGCCCACGAACACCGCAAAGAGCGAGGCGCCCGCGGCCTCGCTCGCACCGAGTCCGTCGACGACGCCCTTCGAGATCCAGTCGTTGCCCGCGCCCTCCGTGAGCGTCGCGCCGAGGACCACGACGCCGATGAGCAGCGTGCGCGGGTGCCGCCACGCGGCGAGGGCGCCGCCGCGGGCCTTCCCGGGCTGCTCGGCGGCCGCTGTTCCTGCCGCGGCGCCACCCGCCGCCTCGCCCGCGGGGGCCGGGTGGCCGGCGTCGTGCGCGAGGAAGTAGCGGGGCACGACGAGGATCACCGCGAGCACGACGACGACGATCGCGAACAGGTGCATCGGCAGCGAGACGTCCGCGGCGGAGAGGCCCGCCCCGAGCATCGCGCCGGCGAACGCTCCGCCTGAGAAGGCCGCGTGGAACCGGGGCATGATCGTGCGCCCGAGGCGGTGCTCGACGTCGGCCCCGGCGATGTTCTGCGCCACGTCCCAGAGGGCGATGCCCGCGCCGAACACGGCGAGGGCCACGGCGACGACGGGCACGGAGGCCATGAGCAGGCCCACGGCCACAGCGGTGCCGGCGGCTGCGGCCAGGATCCCGCCGAGCCGCACGGTGCGGTTGAGGCCGATTCGGTCCGCGACGGTGCCCGTGAGCGGCATCGCGATGAGCGAGCCGACGGCGATCATGAGCAGGAGGGCGCCCATCTGCCCGGTCGAGAGACCCAGGATGTCCGTCACGGAGGGGATGCGCGCGGCCCAACTCGCGAACACGAAGCCGTTCGTGCCGAAGATCGCGAAGACCGCGAGGGCGGCGGCGCGCACGGCGCGGGAGCTTGGGGGCTTCCTGTGCGTGGTGGGCGCGGACGGCGTGGTGTTCTCGGGATTCATGCGGTGACGACCTCGATGCCGTGGGTGGTCAAGTACTCGGTTTCCTCGGGGGTGCACGCATGGTCGGTCACGAGGACGCTGGCCATGCCCAATGCTCCCACGCGGGCCAGCGCCACGCGGCCCCATTTGCCCTCGTCGCACAGGACGATGGTCCGGGCCGCGACCTCGGCGGCGGCCCGCTTGATGCTCGCGTCCGCGAGGTCGTAGGCCGTGAGCCCGTCCGCGAGCGTGAGCCCGCAGGGGACCACGACGGCGGTGTCCACACGCAGCGCTCGCACCCCCGCCTCCGCCGTGGGGCCCGCGAAGGCCTGCTCTCCGCGGCGGATCGACCCACCGGGCAGGACGAGTTCGATGCCCGCGGCGTCCGCGAGGGCCGTCGCGGCCTGGAGCGAGAGGGGCATGACGGTCGCGCGGCGGCCAGCGAGGCCGCGGGCGAGCTCGACCGCCGTCGTGCCCGAGTCGAGGATGAGGCTCTCGCCGTCCTGGATGAGCGCGGCGGCCGCGGCGGCGACGCGGGCCTTGCCCTCGGCGTTCTCGATGCGCCGCTGCCCGAAGCCCGGGTCCTCGCCGCGGCCCAGGAGGCTCTCGGCCCCGCCGTGCCGCCGGCGCAGGACGCCGCGCTCCTCCAGCACGCCGAGGTCGCGGCGGACCGTGACCTCGGAGACGCCGGTCTCCGAGGCGAGCTCGGCGACGCCGACGGTGCGGCGCGCGCGCACTATCGCTGCGATGAGGCGGTGCCTCTCGTCGGTCTCCATGGATTCCAGCGTATCAAACGAAAGCAGATGATGATCGAATGATCACGGTCGTCGGGACCGTGGCATAGTCTGTGGCCATGGTGAAGGGCACGGCTCAGGGGACCGAGGCGCCGCCGCGGGTCCGCCCGACGGCCGTGGCGGCAGCCGCACTCGTGACGGGCTCCGCCGTCCTGCTCTACGCCCTGCGGGCGCCGCTGCCGGGCTACGCGGTCATGGCCGCCGGCCTGGCCCTCGCGGCGCTGACTGACCGGGCGCTCGCGCGGAGCCTCGCGCTCATCGCAACCGGGCTCGTGATCGTCTCGACGATCTCGGTCGAGGCGGACATCTCCTACCCGAACATGGCGCTCATGGGCATCGTCCTGTCGCTCGCCGTCGCCGTGCCGTACATCGTCTCCCGCCACGTGTTCCGCGAGCGGGCCATCGGCTTCCCATGGCGCGGGGACCACGCGTGGACCCGCGCGCAGTGGGCGTACCTCGTGCTCGTGGTGGCTCTTGCGTGGCTCATCCTGCCCTTCTACTTCATCACCTCGGGCGCCTACCGGAACTGGCCGGCCGTCGCCGCGCCGGACGAGATCGCCAGGCTCTTCGTGGGCGTCAACGCCGTGGGCATCTGGGACGAGCTGTTCTTCGTCTGCACGGTCTACGTGCTCCTGCGCCGGCACTTCCCGGACTGGCTCGCGAACCTGCTGCAGGCGGTCGCGTTCGTGGCGTTCCTCTGGGAGCTCGGATACCGCGAGTGGGGGCCCGCGCTGACCATTCCGTTTGCGCTCCTGCAGGCGTTCACGTTCTCGATCACGCGCTCGCTCGCCTACGTCGTCGCGGTGCACCTGCTGTTCGACCTCGTGGTGTTCCTCGTGATCGTGCACGCGCACCATCCCGGGACTCTTCCGATCTTCCTCCTCTGACACCCGGGGTCACCTCCCAACGATGCGAGGTCACCTCCCTGCGACCCGGGGTCACCTCCCAACGATGCGAGGTCACCTCCCTGCGACCCGGGGTCACCCCGCCGCCGTCAGGAACGCCGTCAGCAGCGGCCCCGACACCTCCGCGCCGAAGCCGCCCTCCTCGACGAACACCGCGACGGCGAGGTCGCCCTGGGTCCCGATGATCCACGCATGCGTCTTGGGCGGGGTGTCGGCGCCGAACTCGGCGGTGCCGGTCTTCGCCCCGACAGGCGCGCCGGGGATGGCGGCGAGGAAGCCCGCGTGGCCGCTCGTGACGACGGCGCGCATGAGGCCCTGCAGGACGCCCGCCTCGGCGGCGGTCACCCCGGGTGCGGGCGACGCCGTCGGGCTCGGTGCCGCCGTCGGGGACGCCGAGTCCCCCGTCGCCGCCGGGCTCGCCGGGGCCGACGCCGGCAGATCGACCACGAGCCGCGCCGAGACCGGCGAGCCCTTCGCGACCGAGCCCGCCATGATCGCCGCCGCGAGCGGTGAGTACAGGATCCTCCCTTGGCCGATCATGGACGCGGCGTGCTCGGTGCCGTCCGCCGTCCCCGGCACGGAGCCGAGGAACGCGGCCGCACCGAGGCCCGGGTGGTCGACGGCGACGCCGAGCGCGGTCGCCGCCGCCTCGAGCTGGCCCTGCGAGACCGCGCCGCGCTGGCCGATGAAGGCCGTGTTGCACGAGTGCGCGTACGCGTCGCGCAGCGTGATGTCCCCGAGGGACGACGCCGGGTAGCCGGGCGCGTTGGAGAACGTCCGGCCGTCCACGGTGAGGGTCTCCGGGCACTGCACGCGGGTCTCGGCGGATCCGCCCGCGCGGACGATCGCGAGCGAGTCGACCGTCTTGAAGATCGAGCCCGGCGCGTACTGGCCGAGCATCGCCGTGTTGTAGCCGTTGCTGCCTGGGCCGGACGCGGCGGCCAGCACGGCGCCGTCGGACGGGCGGAGCGCGACGAGGGCCGACGCCCGCCCGACCCCGGCGAGCGTGTCCTCGGCGAGCTGTTGGAGCCCAGGGTCGAGGGTGGTCTTGAGGGGCGTCCCGGGCACCGGGTCCGCGGAGAAGAGCGTGCGCCGCACCGAGGGGTCCGCGCGCAGGGCCTCGGCGGTGAGTTCAGCGGGCTGGGCGTAGACGGCGAGGCCGTCCTTGCCGCGCAGCTGCGCGTCGTACTGGGCCTGCAGGCCGCCGATCCCGGTCTCGTCGCCGGCCTGGAGCGCGCCCTCGGAGGCCTCGACCTGCTCCGCGGTCGCCTGCCCGACGCTGCCGAGGACGGGGCGAGCGAAGGTCCGGCTCGGGGCGAGCGGGAGGGTGTCCTTGACCGTCACGGCGCCCGGGACGGCGGCGATCTGCTCGTCGGTCGGGCTGCGCGCGGGCTCGTCGCGCAGCACGATCGCCTCTGCGAAGGCCCGCTCCCCCGAGGCGGCGACCTGCTGCGCGAACACCGCGGGGTCGATGCCGACGAGCTCGGCGAGGGCCTTCGCCGCCGCCTCCTGCCCCTCCGCGGCCACCTTGGTCTTGTCGATCCCCACGCGCAGGACTGGCCGCGAGGTCACGAGCTTCGCGTCTTCGGCGCCGAGGATCTCGGCCCGCTCGGGCGCGGTCGCCTCGAGCACGAGCACCTCCTCCGCGGCGAGCTGCGGCGCGAGCACGTCCGCCCGCCACTCGGCGAGCCAGCGGTCGCCCTCGCGGGCGAGGCTCGCCGTCGTCGAGTAGGTCCACTCCTGCCCCGAGAGCGTCCAGCGGTAGTCGAGGACGACGTCGGCCCGGTCGCCGTCGATCGTCGGCTCGACGGCGACGACGGCCGGCTTCGCCCCGTCGAGCCCCTCGACGGCGGCCTCGACCTGGGCCTGCGCGGCGGATGGTTCCGTGCCCCGCATCGGCACGCCGCCGACGTCGAGCGCGGACAGCGCGGAGGCGAGCTGCCCGACGGCCTGCTGGGCAGCGGCCTTCCGGCCGTCGTCGCACGCGGCGAGGGCGCCGGCGAGCAGCGCGGCGGACAGGACGAGCGCAAGCGCGCGTGGCTTCCCCATGGGGCACAGCCTAAGCGCGCGGCGCCGCGTGGGTTCGTTACTGCGCCGTCACGGCGGTGAAATCTCGTCGGCGTAGCGTCGGGACCGAGGGCCGCACCCATGGGCCCCGCCGCACCCGAACCACCGATGGGGGAATCATGAGAATCGCCGTCATCCGCGCGCTGACCACATCCGATCCGAGGCTCCAGCACGCCCACGGCCGCGCGCTCGAGCGCGCCTACGGCTTCCACGTCGTGACCCGGTGCATCCCGGACCAGCCCCGCGGTGTCCATGACGCGGCGTCGTTCGCCGAGGCGGCACCCAAGGTCGTCGCGATGGCCCGGGAGCTCGAGGGCCAGGTCGACGCCGTGCTCATCTCCTGCACGGCCGATCCCGGCCTGAGCCAGGCCCGACGCGCCGTGCGCGTGCCGGTCGTCGGGGCCGGCGCGGCCGGGGCCGCCGCGGCGCTCGCTATGGGCGGGACGACGGGCGTCCTCGGCCTCGAGAGGGCCATCCCCGAGGCCGTCACCGACGCGATCTGGCCGCGGCCCAGCGTCACGGCCGGCCCGGCCGGCGTCGCCGACCCGGCCGGGTTCCACACCCCCACCGGCGCGTTCGGCGCCGTCGCCGAGGCCGCGCATCTGCGCGACGCCGGGGCGGATGTCATCCTGCTCGGCTCGGCCGCGCTCTCGAGCATCGGGATCGCCCCGCATCTCCGCCGGACGCTCGGGGTGCCGGTCATCGACCCGGTCCTCGCCGCGGGGTCGGCACTGGCCTCGGCGCTCGGGCTCCCGGCCGTTGCGTAGGAGTCCGAGCGCCTTCGCCGGAGCCCGATCCTGTACGAAACTGCACAACCCTGGCCCTCATGTGGCCCCTCCGGCCGCCATTCCGGCCTGAGTTGTGCAGTTTCGTACGCTCCCAGCTGCGCGCCTACCGCGCCCGCTCGACCCGGCCCTCGTCCCACACCGGCTCGGACGCCTCGCGCACGGTGCCGTCGGAGCCGAAGACGAGGAACCGGTCGAAGGACTTCGCGAACCAGCGGTCATGGGTCACCGCGAGCACGGTCCCCTCGAACGCGTCGATGGCCCGCTCGAGCGCCTCGCCCGAGTGGAGGTCGAGGTTGTCGGTGGGCTCGTCGAGGAGCAGGAGCGTGGCCCCGGAGAGCTGGAGCAGGAGGATCTGGAAGCGGGCCTGCTGGCCGCCCGAGAGCGAATCGTACTTCTGCTCGGACTGGCCGGCGAGCCCATAGCCGTCGAGCGCCCCGGCCGCGGCCTCACGCGCGAGGCCCGAGCGGTGCTCGTCGCCGCGGTGCAGGATCTCCAGGAGCGTCCGGCCCGCGAGGTCCGGCCGCGAGTGCGTCTGGGCGAAGTAGCCAGGCCGGATCCTGGCGCCGAGCTTCACGGTCCCCTCGTGCGGGACCGGGGCGATGACGACGTCGGAGACCGGCAGGGGCTCCCGCTCGGGGTCCGTTCCCCCGAGGGCGAGCAGCCGCAGAAAGTGGCTCTTGCCCGAGCCGTTCGAGCCGAGCACGGCGACCCGGTCCCCGAACCAGATCTCGGCGTCGAACGGCTTCATGAGCCCCGTGAGGCCCAGCCTCTCCGCGACGACGGCCCGCTTCGCGGTGCGCCCGCCGCGCAGTCGCATGCGCACGTTCTGCTCGAGCGGCAGGGCCTCGGGCGGGCCGGCGGCGAGGAACTTCTCGAGCCGGGTCTGCGCCGCGTGGTACCGGTTGGCCATGTCGGAGCGGAAGGCGGCCTTGGTCTTGTACATCGTCACGAGCTCCTTGAGCTTCGCGTGCTCCTCGTCCCAGCGCTTGCGCAGCTCCTCGAAGCGCGCGTTCCGCTCGGCGCGGGCGTCGACGTAGGAGCCGAAGCCGCCGCCGTGGATCCACGCGCTCGCGCCGTTGATGCCCGGCTCGAGCGTGACGATGCGCTCGGCGGCGTTGTTGAGCAGCTCGCGGTCGTGGCTGATGAAGAAGACCGTCTTGCGGGACTCGGCGAGCTGGGCCTCGAGCCAGCGCTTGCCGGGCACGTCGAGGTAGTTGTCCGGCTCGTCGAGGAGCAGGAGCTCGTCGGGGCCCGCGAAGAGGGCCTCGAGCACGAGCCGCTTCTGCTCGCCGCCGGAGAGGGACGACGCCGCACGGTGCTGCGCGCGCTCGTACGGCACCCCGAGCGCGGCCATCGTGACCTCGTCCCACACGGTCTCCCACTCGTACCCGCCCGCGTCGCCCCACTCGGCGATCGCGTGGGCGTAGCGCATCTGGGTGGCCTCGCCGTCGTCCTCCATCATGGCGAGCTCGGCGTCGTCGAGCGCCCGGCCCGCCGCCGCGACGTCGGACGGCGCGGCTCCCAGGAGCAGGTCCCGCACCGTCGAATCGTCCCGGATATGCCCGATGAACTGCCGCATGACGCCCATCGCGCCCGAGCGGCCCACGGTCCCCTCGTCCGGGGCGAGGTCTCCGGCGATGATCTTGAACAGGGTCGTCTTGCCCGTGCCGTTCGGCCCGATGAGTGCGGTCTTGGACCCGTCGGGGACCTTGAAGGTCACGCCGTTGAGCAGCTGCGTGCCGTCGGAGAGGAAGTAGTCGATGCCGGAGAGGTCGAGGTGGGCCACCGGCCAAGTCTAGGCGCCCGCCCGCCCCAACGTTGCGGGGTCACCTCCCAACGATGCGGGGTCACCTGGACCGCTACATCCGACGCTTCGTCCTAGCCGTCGCCACCGCGGTCCACGGGTCCTCGGGCCAGGGGTGCTTGGGGTAGCGGCCGCGCATCTCGGCCCGCACCTGCGCGTACGGGCCCGACCAGAATGATGCGAGGTCGCCCGTCACAGCGAGCGGCCGCCCGGCCGGCGAGAGGAGGTGGAAGATCACGGGCACCCGGCCGTCGACGAGCCGCGGCGTCTCGGCCCAGCCGAAGCACTCCTGGAGCTTGACAGCGACCACCGGCTGCGCGCCGTCGCCAGCATCGACCGCAGGGTACTCGATCCGCACGCGCGAGCCGCTCGGCACGTCGAACCGCTCGGGCGCGAGCTCGTCGAAGCGCGCGGCGTCGGGCCAGGGCAGGAGACGGCGCAGGGGCTCGGCGAGGTCGATCCCGCGCACGGATGCGCCCTCGGCCAGGGCATCCACCTCGGGGGCGAGCCACGCGTCGAGCCTGGCGAGGAGCGCGGGCTCGGACACGTCGGGCCATGGCTCACCGAGCTCGCGCCGCACGAGCGCGAGCCGGCGGCGCAGCGCGTCCGCCGTGTCGGACCAGCCGATCACGCCGAGCCCCTCCGCCGCGAGGGCGCGCACGACGGCGGCGTGCCCCTCCTCGCGCTGCGGCCGCACCGGGGTCGAGGCGAGCCGGATGGCGCCGAGGCGCCGCTCGCGGCGGGCGGCGACGCGTCCGTTCTCGAAGCGCGCCTCGACGCGGTCCGTGAGCAGGTGATCGGCGGCGCGCTCGGCGAGGTCCTGGGTGATGGGGGCGGCGGCGCGGATGACGGCGCCCGTCCCCGCCGCGTCGCGGCCCTCGGTCCGCGAGGCCTCCGCGATGGCGAGCCACTCGTGCCCGGCGAGTCCGCTCCCGGCCGGCAGGCCGGCGCGCGTGCCGGAGGCCAGGAGGTACTGCTCGCGGTCCCCGGGCACGCGCCGCGCGACGGAGCCGGGGAAGGCAAGAGCGACGACGGCCCCCACCCCCCACGCGGGGTCACCTCCCCACGATGCAGGGTCATGTCCCTGCGATGCGGGGTCACTGCCCTGAGACGTGACCCCGCGTCCTAGAGAGGTGACCCCGCGTCCTTGAGATCTGACCCCGCGTTCTGGGGTGGGGTGGGCCGCGAGGCGCTCGAGGCGGCGCACCTCCTCGGCCCAGCGCCGGGCGCCGGGATCCCTGCCGGAGCGCAGATCCGTGAGGAGCCGGCTGAGGTCCGCCCCGGGCGCCCGTGAGTCCCCCTCCACGAGCGCGACGGCCTCGGCCGCCGCCCGGGCCCCGACGAGCCCGGCCCCCTCGAGCAGCGCCCGCCCGAGCCGCGGATCGGCGGGGATCCGGGCGAGGGCGCGGCCGAGGTCCGTCGCGTGGCCGCTGTCGTCGACGGCGCCGATCGCCGCGAGGGCTGCGACGGCGTCGTCGAGCGCGGCCCGCGGCGGCGCGTCCGGGAGCGGGAGCCCGGCACCGCCCGGGGCGCCCCAGCACGCGAGTACGAGGGCCGCGGACGTGAGGTCCGCCGCGGCGATCTCCGGCGTCGACTGGGCCGGCGCGGCCGCGAAGGCGCGCTCGTCGTAGCAGCGCACGACGCGGCCCGGGCCCTGGCGGGCGGCGCGGCCCGCGCGCTGCTCAGCCGAGGCCCGCGAGCACGAGACCGTGACGAGGCCGGTCATTCCCCGGCCGGCGTCGCGCCGCGGCTCGCGGGCCAGGCCCGAGTCGACCACGAGCCGGACCCCGGGGACGGTGAGCGAGGACTCGGCGAGGGCCGTGGAGACCACGATGCGCGGCGGGTCCCCCGGGCCGCGGCCGGAGACGGCGCGATCCTGCTCGGGGGTCGGGGCCTGGCCGTGCAGCTCGAGGACCTCCGCCGCCACACGCCCGCGCAGGCGCTCGGCGACCTGCCGCACTTCCCGCGCCCCCGGCAGGAAGACGAGCGCATCCACGTCCCGCCCGGCGGCGAGGGCGGCGCCGTGCTCGGCCGCCGCGGTGTCCGCGACATGATCGAGGAAGGCCCTCGCTACGCCGCGCTCGTCGAGCCGGGGCGCGCCCGCCGGGACCCACCCCACCTCGAGCTCGTGGAGCACCGAGGGCGAGTCGACGACGGGCGCCGGGGCCCCGCCGTCGTCCGCGAGCAGGGCCGCGAAGCGCGGCGCCTCCAGGGTAGCGGACATCGCTACGAGCGTGAGGTCGCCGCGCAGCTGGCGCACCTCGGCGAGCATGCCGAGGGCGAGGTCGGTCTCGAGGCCGCGCTCGTGGACCTCGTCGAGCACGACGGCGGCCGTGCCCTCGAGCGCCGGGTCAGCGAGGAGGCGGCGCAGGAGGATCCCGGGCGTGACGAACTCGACGAGGGTCGCGGGCCCAGCCTTGCGCCCGCCCCGCACCGTGAAGCCGACGCGCTCGCCCAGGGCGGAGCCGTCGAGCGCTGCGAGGCGCTTGGCCGCCGCCCGGACGGCGACGCGCCGCGGCTGGGTGACGACGACGCGCGGCGGGGCGCCGCCGTCGTGCGCGCCAACCGCGCGCCCGTCTTCAGGCCCACCCAGAAAGAGATTGGCCACGAGCGGCGGGACGAGCGTCGTCTTGCCAGTCCCGGGCGGGGCCTGGACGACGGCGGCGGGCCCGGCAGGGCTTCCGGCCTGCCGGCTCAGGGCCGCCTCGAGCTCCCCGAGCGAACCGGCGAAGGCCAGCCCGGCGCCGATGCGGGCGAGGTCGAAGGGCTCCGGAAACTGGCGGGAGGTCACCCGTCCATTGTGCCGAGCGTCGATACCCGAGCCACGTCGGTACGATCGGCTGTCGGCTGGACACTCCGCCCCGTGATCCGGTCGAACGCCGAGCGCAGGGTGCGCAGCGTGACCGCGTCGGGTGCGCCGTCGAACGCCCCGCCCTGCGGGTCATCCTGGCGGCTGCGCCGGATGGGATCCGAGGACGGGTTGTAGATGTCCATCACGACGCGCACGCACAGGTACCCGAGCATGCCCATGTGGGCGATGATCGCCGCGATGTAGTACGGCGAGTCGATGTTGTTCTGCGGCGAGCCGCCACTCGTCCATTGCCCGAGGTACATCCACACAGCCGCCCAGTGCGCGGCCTCGACGGCCATCCAGAGGAGGAAGTCGCGCCAGCGCGGCCGGGCGAGCGCGAGGAGCGGGATGAGCCATACGACGAACTGCGGCGAGTAGACCTTATTGGTCAGCACGAACGCCGCGACGATGAGGAACGCAAGCTGCGCGAGCCGCGGCCGGCGGGGCGCGTGGAGGCCGACGACGGCGACGGCGGCGCAGGCGAGCGCGAACGACCCGGTGGCCATCGCGTTGATCCCCGGGGCGTCGAGCAGGATCCAGTGCAGCCGCTCGGCCATGAGGTTCCACGCGAAGTAGATCGAGGAGAACCCGGCCGGGCGTTCGCGGGTGAACTCGAGGAAGTACGCCCAGCCCGCGGGATTCATGAGCATGATCGGCACGTTGACCGCGAGCCACGAGCCCGCGGCGCCGGCGAGCGTGAGCAGGAGGGGTCGATACCTGCCGGTGCGGACGGCGAGGACCAGGACGGCGCCGAACACGACGATCGGGTACAGCTTGGTCGCCGTGCCGAGGCCGATGAACACGCCGGCCCACACGGGCCGGTTCCGCGCGAAGGCGAGCATGCCGAGGGCCAGGAGCGCCACGGCCCACATGTCCCAGTTGATGAAGCCCGAGAGGATCGCGCCGGGCGCGATGGCGAGCATCGCGGCGTCCCACGGGCGGCGGCGGTTCGAGCGCGCCGTCGCCACCACGGCGACGAGCCACATGATCGCGACGAGCACGGCGTTGATGTCGAAGTACGCCGTCGCCCGGGCCTGGCTGACGCCGCTGCCCGGCACGAGGAGGGCGGTCGCCCCGGCGATGAGCCCCATGACCACGGGGTACTCGAAGAGGGCGTCCTGGGTGAAGAACGGCAGCACGCCCTCGGCGAGGCCGCGCTCCCCGAAGAGCGTGGGCAGGTCGGAGTAGCACGTCGCGTAGAAGTGCTGCGGAGTGGTCCACCCGTTGACGCGGCAATAGCCCTTGAGGACGACGCCGAGCACGGCCGCGAGCGTCGTCAGGACGATGAGCACGCGCTCGGGGGTCCAGAGACCACTGCCCACGACCCCCGGGGCGGCGTGGTCCCCGAGCGGGCCGCCGACGGACTCCGAGAGGGTGCGCAGGAGGGGATCGTTGCGGGTCGGCGAGATCACTGCGTGGTGCTGGGGGGCCCTGCCGTCCTGCGTCGACTCCATGGCCCCGAGCTTACCGGCGCCCCGGAGATGGGCACGGCCCCGGCGGGAAGCCGGGGCCCTGCTCGCCATCGCACGGGAACGTCAGACCGGGACGTGGAACGTCCTGAGCCAGTCCTGGACCACCGGGATGTCCACGCGCTGGTAGCCGTCGAGGTAACGGCAGGTGGAGGTGTAGCCGAAGCTCGTCACGCCCACGATCCTGTCCCCGAGGTAGAGCGGCCCGCCGGAGTCGCCGAAGCACGTCCCGCCGGTGCCGAACGTGTCGTTCTCGTTGCCGTTGGTCTGCAGGATCTGCGGGGTGAGCTTCTGCCCCGGCATGTCGACGTAGCGGCGCATGAGCGGGTAGGTCATGGGCTGCGGGTTCTGCGGGCCCTCCTCGGCCTTGCGCACCTCGGTGCCGTAGCCGACGGCGCGGAAGATCGTGCTGCGCAGCTCGCTCGTCGGGATCGCGCCGAGCGTCCCCGCGGGCGCGACCTGCCCGGGTGGGAGCGAGACGGCCTTCTCGAGCACGACGACGCCGACGTCGTTCCAGTTCTCCATGTCCGTGAAGCCCGAGTACTGCGGGTGCGTGTGTGCCGTGCCGTAGGAGTAGCCCTTCAGGTCCCGGGCCGTGAACCCGACCGAGGAGTCGGAGGCGGCCGGGAGGCCAGAGGGCGGCTCCTCGGCGATGACCGACTCGAACGTGACCATGGTCTTGCCCACGGTGCCGTCCGTGCAGTGCGCGGCCGTGAGGAGCACGGTCGGCGTCACGAGCGTCGCGGAGCAGCGGAACCTGCCCCCAGACGCGTCATAGAACAGGATGAGCCCCACGTTCGGGTGCAGGTCGCCGTCCGGCGTCCCCCCTGTGCTGGCGGCGGCGGGACCCGCCGAGACGGCGAGCCCGAGCGCCGTTGCCAGGGCCGCGAAGGCAGCGACGATCTTCGTGCGCATGACTGAGTTCCTCTCCCCCGAGTGTGTGAAGGACATTCTTCACACACTCGGGGGCGCTGACCAGACTTCGCGCAGCCGATGTGCCGGGGCTACGCGAGCGGCAGGCGCTGCACCCGGCGGTAGACGGTGTCGCGGTGCTGCGCGATCCGCTCGTCGTCCGGCTGGGGCAGGCGTGAGAGGCAGCGGCGTACGACGGCGATGACGCGCCGCACGCCTGCGGCCGCCGCTCCCGCGCGGGTCGGGGCGGCGGAGACGGGATGCTGAGTGGAAGGCACGGAAGGCTCCTGGGGGTGGCCGACAGCGGGCATGCTGAATTCAGACAGGCAGAATTCAGCGGAAATGTGTGCAGAAATCAGGACGGCATTCGCATCCTCGACAAAAGAACACCTGCGGAAATACCGGAAGGGTCAGAATCCGTCGCAGCACGGCACGTGAAAGCGGCCGCGAATTCGACCCCGCCGGGACTGGTCGTCGGGGAAGATCGCGGTTCCCTGTTTAGCGGCAACGCCTTTCCCCGGCGGCGCAGGGCGCCCACGGGAGTGCCCGGAATCATCCAGGCGGGCGTGGTGAAGGGAAGCGCGCGGCGGCTAGCCGAGGCGCCTTATGCGCCGAGAATGCCAGCAGCCAGCTCGCGACGGTCAGTGCCGATCCGACCACGGGTGATGTACGCGGTGATCATCATCGTCCCAGCCTCCTTTTGCTGCTAGCTTTTCGCCCCCGAGCGGAGGCGCACGTCAAAGCTAATGCACATTTCGGATAATGCGCAAGCGCAGGCGAGGAAATTCCATATCCCGCATGTCGGCGCAGCTCAGAGTCCCCAGGCCTCGATGGCCGGCGTCTTCTTGTCCCATCCGAGCCGGCAGGCCTTGGCCGTGCCGAGGATGAAGTGCCGGCCCTCCACGGGGTCGAGGTCGAGCCAGCGTGCGGCGAGGATACGGCAGAAGTGCCCGTGCGCCACGACGAGGGCGTTCGCGACCCCCGAGGCCCGCACGCGCTCGACGATCCGGTCCGCGCGCTCCCCGACCGCAGCAATCGCCTCGCCGTTCGGGACGCCGTGGGTCCAGATGAGGTAGCCCGGGTTCTTGAGCCGGATGTCGGCGGACTTGATGCCCTCGTAGTCGCCGTAGTCCCATTCGACGGCGTTCGGCTCGACCTCGGCGTCGGGGAACCCGACGAGCTCAGCCGTGCGCCGGGCCCGCTGCAGCGGCGAGGTCAGCACGAGACCGAAGTCGACGCCGTCGAGCGTCGCCCGCGCGGCACGCGCCTGGTCCTCGCCGGCAGGGGTGAGCGTGAGGTCCGTGAGGCCCGTGTACTGGCCGCTGCGAGACCACTCGGTCTCGCCGTGGCGCAGGAGCCAGAGGCGCGTGAACCCGTAGTCCTCGGCGCCCGGAAGCCCCATGCCGCTCATTCGCTGTCCCCGTCCTTGGTGTTCTTCACGTTCTCCTGCTGGCCCGCAGCGTCTGGCTGCTCCGCCCACCAGGCGAGCAGCCGGCGTCGTGCCTCCTCCTCGCCGAGCGGGCCGTGCTCCATGCGCTCCTCGAGCAGGAAGCGGTAGGCGCGGCCCACGACGGGGCCGGGCCGGATCCCGAGAAGGGCCATGATCTGCTCGCCGTCGAGGTCCGGGCGGATCGCCGCGAGCTCCTCCCGCTCGGCGAGCTCGGCGATGCGCTGCTCGAGGTCGTCGTAGGCGAAGGCGAGGCGCTCGGCCTTGCGTTGGTTGCGGGTCGTGACGTCGGAGCGCGTGAGCCGGTGGAGGCGCTCGAGCAGCGGCCCGGCGTCGGTCACGTAGCGGCGCACGGCGGAGTCGGTCCACCCGGCCTCGCCGTAGCCGTAGAAGCGCATGTGGAGCTCGACGAGCCGCGCGACGGCGGCGATCGAGTCGTTGTCGAAGCGCAGCGCCTTCATGCGCTTCTTCACGAGCTTGGCCCCCACGACGTCGTGGTGCCGGAAGCTCACCGCGCCGCCCGGTTCGAAGCGGCGCGTCGCCGGCTTCCCGACGTCGTGCATGAGCGCGGCGAACCGCAGCACGAAGTCCGGGCCGGGCACGGGGCCGTCGGCGTCCGTCTCGAGGGACACGGCCTGCTCGAGGACCGTGAGCGAGTGGTGGTAGACGTCCTTGTGGCGGTGGTGCTCGTCGGCCTCGAGCCGGAGCGCGGGGACCTCGGGCAGGACGCGCTCGGCGAGCCCCGTCTCGACGAGGAGGTCGATGCCGGCCCGCGGCGCCGCACCGTTGATGAGCTTGACGAGCTCGTCGCGCACCCGCTCGGCCGAGATGATCTCGATTCGCCCAGCCATCGCCGTCATCGCCGACCTGACCTCGGGGGCGACGTCGACGCCGAGCTGGGAGGCGAAGCGCGCCGCGCGCATCATGCGCAGCGGGTCGTCGGAGAAGGAGAGCTCGGGCGCACCTGGCGTGCGGAGGATTCCGGCGTGGAGATCGCGGACTCCGCCGAAGGGGTCGACGAGCTCGAGCGAGGGCAGGCGCAGCGCCATGGCGTTCATGCTGAAGTCGCGACGCTCGAGGTCGTCCACGAGGTTCCGGCCGAAGGCGACGACGGGCTTGCGCGAGTCTGGGTCGTACGCCTCGGCCCGGTACGTGGTCACCTCGATCTGGTGCCGGCCCCGGCGCAGGCCGATGGTGCCGAACTCGCGGCCGATGTCCCAGTGCGCGTCGGCCCAGCCGCGGACCACCGAGACCGTCTGGTCCGGCGTAGCGTCGGTCGTGAAGTCCAGGTCCGGGGAGATGCGGCCGAGGAAGAGGTCCCGCACGGGCCCGCCCACGAGGGAGAGCTCGAATCCGGCGTCCGCGAAGCGCGCCCCGAGCTCGAGTACCACCGGGTCGACCTCGAGCTGCACCGCTGCCTGCTGGGTCCCCTGGGGTGCCGTCTCATCTGCTGCCATAGTCCTTAAATCTTTGCAGATCCCGGCGCGCCCGCCCTCCACAGTCCCGGCGTCGGCCCTCAGGACGGAAGCGTTGGCTAGAGTGGAGTGCATGGTCATCCCGTTGCCGAGCGATCCTCAGAAGAGGAGGAGTGCGCCCCTGCCCTCGGCGATCGGGCCGCACATCGCGCCGGTCGGGCACGGCTACCCCTCCTCCCTCCCGACGGTCGAGGAGGTCTCGGCCGGCGGCGTCGTCGTCGACACCTCGGACCCGAACCTGCCCGTTGCGATCATCGCGCGCCTCAACCGCGGCGGCCGCCTCGAGTGGTGCCTGCCCAAGGGCCACCCCGAGGGCCGCGAGTCGAACGAGCACGCCGCGATCCGCGAGATCAGCGAGGAGACGGGGATCCACGGCGAGATCCTCGCCCCGCTCGGGAGCATCGACTACTGGTTCACGGTCACGGGGCACCGCGTCCACAAGACGGTGCACCACTACCTTCTCCGCGCGGTCGCCGGCGAGCTCACGATCGAGAACGACCCGGACCACGAGGCCGTCGACGTCGCGTGGATCCCCATCTCCGAGCTCACACGGCGGCTGTCCTTCCCGAACGAGCGCCGGATCGCGGACCTGGCCCGCGAGGTCCTTCCGGAGCACCTGCTCTCGTGAGGCGCTGACCATGGCGTCCACGCCCGCCCCCGCATCCGAGGCCCGCTCGAGCGCGATCATGGCCGCCGGCACGCTCATCTCGAGGGCGCTGGGGTTCGTGCGCTCGTGGATGCTCATCCTCGCCTTGGGCCTCGGATCGACGGTCGCGGACACCTTCGTCAACGCCAACAACCTGCCGAACCTCATCTTCCTGCTCGTCGCCGGCGGCGTGTTCAACGCCGTCCTCGTCCCGCAGATCATCAAGGCGAGCGGGGCGCCCGACGGCGGCGCTGACTACATCTCGCGGCTCCTGACCCTGGGGGTGCTCGTCATGCTCGGCCTCACGGCCGCCGTGACCCTCGCCGCGCCGCTCGTCATGCAGCTGACGACGTCCGGGTACAGCGAGCAGCAACTGGCCCTCGCGACGGTGTTCGCGTTCTGGTGCCTCCCGCAGATCTTCTTCTATGGGCTCTACGCCCTCCTGACTCAGGTGCTCAACGCCCACGGGGCCTTCGGGCCCGCGATGTGGGCCCCGATCATCAACAACGTCGTGGCCATCGCGGGCCTCGGCCTGTTTGCGTGGATCTTCGGCACGAACGCGGTGAACCCGCACAGCCTCGACTCGTGGAACCCCATGCACACGGTGCTCGTGGCCGGGTTCTCGACGCTCGGCGTCGTGGTCCAGACGGCCCTCCTGCTCGTGCCCGTCAGGCAGCTGCGGCTCGGGCTGCGGCCCAGGTTCGGGTGGCGTGGCGTGGGCCTCGGGCACGCGGCCAGGCTCGGCGCGTGGACGCTCGCGACGGCGGCCGTGGGGCAGCTGACCTTCCTCTACGTCATGAAGGTCGCATCTCTCCCGGGCGCGGAGCGCGAGCGGCTGCGCGAAGCCGGCGACCCGCTGTGGCAGCGGATCCCCGGCAACACCGTCCTCGAGATCGCCTCGCAGCTGTACCTCCTGCCGCACTCGATCATCGCGCTGTCCCTCGCGACGGTCCTGTTCAACCGCATGACGCAGGCCTCCCAGGCCCACGACCGCGCTGGCGTCCGGGAGGCGCTGTCCCACGGCCTGCGGACGATGGCGGTCGCGACCGTGTTCAGCGCCCTTGCGCTCTTCGCCCTCGCCGCGCCGCTGGGCATGTTCTTCTCGGGCGGCAAGGCGTCCGACGGCGTAATGCTGGCCCAGACGCTCAGCATCCTTGCGCTGAGCACACCGTTCATGAGCGCGAACTTCATGATGGCGCGTGTCTTCTACGCGAACGAGGACGCCCGCACGCCCTTCAGGATCCAGCTGTGGCTCGCCGCTCTCAACGTGGCCGGCGCGTTCGGCATCCAGTACCTGCCGCCGAGGTACGTGATCTTCGCGATCGCCGCCCTCTACACCGTGGGCAACATCCTCTCCGTCGTCATCAGCAGCCACTACCTCCGGCGCCTGCTCGGCCACCTCGACGGCGCGCACGTTGCCCGCTCCTACATCCGGATGGGGTACGCCGCGGCGGGCTCGGCGCTCGTCGGGGCCGCCGCGGTCGCGCTCCTCGGCGGCTACAACCCCGAGGGCTTCATCTGGACCTCGAGCGGGGCCGCGCTCGTGGCCGTGGCCGTCATCGGCGTGCCGATGCTCCTCGTCTACATCGTGCTCCTGCGCGCGTTCCGCGTGACCGAGGTTCGCGACCTGGCGCGGCCCCTCCTCGGCCGGCTCGGCGCGCGCGGTGCGGCCGCGCCGTCGCCCGCGCACGACGCCGGTGCTGCCGCCACCGGGAAGGCAGCCGCGCCTGCCGCCGGCGCGAAGGAACCCGTAGCCCCGATGACTGCGCCGATCAACACCCTCTCGGACGACACGGGCATCATCCCCCGGATCTCCGGGCAGTTCGACCCGAGCATGTACCGGGCCCGCCCCTCGAACACGCGGCCCGAGAGGCTGCCCGGCCGGCGCACCTTCCAGGGCCCGCCGGGGCAGAATCCGCACTTCCCCGAGGGCTGACGGGCCTGTTCCTCAGGGCCCGCCCAGCCCTTTCCGCTAGGATCACTAGCAGCACAGGGCGCGGCCGGAGGCCCGCCCGGGCCAGCGACCAGGAGGTTTCCGTGTCCCAGTCCATCGACGTCGGCACCGTGCTCGGGGGGCGGTACAAAGTCACGTCCTCGATCGTGGCGTCCCAGGACGGCGATCTGGTCCTCGATGGCGTGGACCAAGTGCTGAACCGCCCCGTGAGCATCCTCGTCTCCGGGCCGTCCAACGCGGACCAGCTGGTTCAGAGCGCCCGCGAGGTCGCGATGGGAGAGCGCCACGGCGCAGTGCAGGTGCTCGACCTCGGCTCCAGCCACGGCTCGACCTACCTCATTACGAACCACACCACGCCGACCGACCTGCTCGACCTCATCGTCCCGCAGGAGACGCCCTACATTGAGCCGTTCTTCACCGACACGCTCGGCAGCGAGATCTTCGGCGAGGAGCGCTCGCGCGAGCCCGAGACCTATGACGGTCACGTCGACGCCGGCCACCCGCGTGACTACATCCGCTACGACGAGTACCGGCATGACGACGGCGATTCGCGCCGGGGAGCGGGTGCCGCCGGTGCGGCTGGAACGGCTGGCGGCGCGGCGGCTGGCGCCGCGGCGGCCGCCGCGCACGGGCCCGGTTCGGGTGCAGGCGGAGCCATTCCCCCGCAGCCCCCGGCGCCGCCCCGCTCCGCCGGCGGCGGTCCCGGGCAGAGCGCAGCCCAGGGCCGAGCGACCCAGGCTCAACCTGCGTACCCAGGCCAGCCGACCCAAGCCCAGCCCGCGTACCCAGGCCAGCCGACCCAGGCCCAGCCCGCGTACCCGGGCCAGCCGACCCAGGCCCAGCCCGCGTACCCGGGCCAGCCGACCCAAGCCCAACCCGCGCGCCGCGCCGCGGGTGGGTCTTCCGGGGCCGACCAAACGTGGTCGGGTGGCCATGGCGACAGCGCCGCTGCTGCGGGGGCGGCCGCGGCCGCCGCGAGCCCCAAGGTCACCCCATGGCCCTCGGCCGAAGGCCAAGGAGCAGCAGCCGCCGAGCCTGTGCCGACTGCCGCCGCACCGGTCCAGCCTTCACCAGGCCGCACGGGGGTACCCGGCGGTCGGTCCGCAGACCGCCGCGAGCCTGTCCAGCCCGCACGCCGGCCATCCTCAGTCTTCCCGCTGCCTCCCGGCCCCGGATCGTCCAGGGACGAGGACCTCGAGGACGACGAGGAGTCGCGTCCCCGCTCGGTGCCGTGGCTCGTCGGCGGGGTACTCGCCGTCGTTCTCATCGCCGCGCTCATCTTCGCGTTCACGACCCTCGGATCCCTGTTCCAGCCCGAGGGCACCGGCCCGCAGTCCCAGCAGAACAATGGGCAGTCCCCGCAGGCCACAGGTGGAGCGACGTCGAGCCCGTCGGCGAGCACGGCGCCCTCCGGCCCTCCGGCCATCGACTCGGTCACGCGCCTCAACCCGTCTGAGCTTGGCTTCGCCAACGAGTTCGACAGCAAGCTTCCGACGACCTTCGACGGCAACACGGCGACCTACTGGTCCGAGATGGAGTTCGCACGAGAAGACTGGGGCGGCTTCGTCAGGAGCGTCTCGCTGGTGGTCAAGCTCAAGGATGCCGCCGAGATCGATCAGGTCACGCTCCTGCAGTCGGGCGGTTCCGGCGGCAACATCAGCGTCTACACCAACAGCTCGCCCAACCTGAGCGGCGCCACGCTCGCCGGAACGACGTCCTTCACTGGGCCGCAGGTGTCCGTGCCGGTGGCCAACGCCCCCACGGCAGAGTACGTGATTGTCCAGATCAACTCGCTGCCTCGCCTGTCGGCACCCAAGACCCAGTTCGGCTTCGGTCTTCGGCTCGCCGAGATCAAGGTGCAGTAGCCGACGGATCCATCGCCGCGAGCGGGCCCCCGGACTCTCCGGGGGCCCGCTTCATGTCGTTCTCGATATCAGTTCCCCGGGCCTTCGGTACCCTTGAACAAGACTGTGCCGTGGAATAGCACCGCGCAGCGATGCGTTGTGGCTTCAACGGCCGAAAAAGATTGACGAGGAAGAGGGACAGCCTGTGAGCACTGCCGCAGACATTCGCGACGTGATTATCGTCGGTTCGGGACCGGCCGGTTACACCGCCGCCATCTACACGGCGCGAGCCAACCTCAAGCCGTTGATCTTCGCGGGTTCCGTCACCGCCGGCGGCGAGCTGATGAACACGACCGAGGTCGAGAACTTCCCCGGCTTCCCCGAAGGCGTCCAGGGCCCCGAGCTCATGGACAAGCTCGAGCAGCAAGCCGCAAAGTTCGGTGCCCAGATCGAGTTCGAGGACGTCGAGTCTGCAGACCTCACGGGCGAGATCAAGACGGTCACCCTCGCCAACGGCGACGCCTACCAGGCCCGCGCCGTCATCATCTCGACCGGGTCTGCATACCGCGAGCTTGGCCTCCCGAACGAGAAGCGCCTTTCCGGACACGGCGTGAGCTGGTGTGCGACCTGCGATGGCTTCTTCTTCAAGGACCAGGACATCGCCGTCATCGGCGGCGGCGACTCGGCGATGGAAGAGGCCCTCTTCCTCACCAAGTTCGCCCGCACCGTCACGGTGGTCCACCGCCGCGACACCCTTCGCGCCTCGAAGATCATGGCGGATCGCGCACTCGCACACGACAAGATCCGCTTCATCTGGAACACCGAGGTCGCCGACGTCGTCGGCGGGGACAAGGTCACGGGCCTGACCCTTCGCAGCACGCTCGATGGCACGATGTCCTCCCTCGACGTCACCGGTGTGTTTGTGGCCATCGGCAACGATCCCCGTACCGAGCTCGTCAAGGACGTCTTGGAGATCACCTCTGAGGGCACCATTGCCGTTGAGGGCCGCACGTCCAAGACCACGATCCCCGGCGTCTTCGCAGCTGGCGACGTCGTGGACCCCACCTATCGTCAGGCCATCACCGCAGCCGGATCCGGTTGCGTTGCCGCCCTCGACGTCGAGCACTACCTCGCCAACGTCGAGGCGCACGCCCTCGCTGCCCGGGCCTGAGCCACCCTACAGATCGGAATTCAGAGATGAGCAACGCCAAGAACGTCACAGACGCCGAGTTCACTGACAAGGTGCTTCTCGCCGAGAAGCCGGTCATCGTGGACTTCTGGGCCGAGTGGTGCGGCCCGTGCCGCAAAGTCGGGCCCATTCTCGATGACATTTCGGTTGAGTACGCGGACCAGGTCGAGGTCGTCAAGGTCGACGTCGACAACAACCCGAACATTGCCGCCGAGTACGGGATCACGTCGATTCCGGCGATCTATTTGTTCGAAAAGGGCAAGGTCACTGGCACGGTCATTGGCGCACGCCCGAAGCAGTACTTCGAGAAGGAGTGGAGCGAGGTTCTCTCGAAGTAGCCATGCGCGACTGACTTTCGGTCTCGTTGCAGGAGGGGAGCGGCTCAGGCCGCTCCCCTCCTTTTGTGTCCTCCCAGATTCCCCTCCGCCTCGCAGCATTCGTTTTCGGGTTGTTTCATGTGAAACAGGATTCGAGCGTCCCTGAAGGCAAGTGATTTGGAGTGCATTCCTATATATCCAGAAATTGCCTTGTGATGGCTGGGGCCCTGGGCGCCAGGACATGCCTTGTTCAATCGGCAGTGCAACAGAGCACACTTGGTATGCGGACGCCAGGCAACACATTATGCCTATCTTGGCTCCCGGAGGGAGGACCCCTATCGCTATTGCTCCGGGAGGCCAGGCAGCGTGATCCGATCCGATGTTTCACGTGAAACACATTTGCGGGCTGAAAAACTTGGCTTCTCTCCATTTCCAGTATCGGCTTCGCGAACACGGACACCCTAGCGACCCTGAGAATCGCCAGATATCAAGGAGCCCGCCAACCGGGCGCGCCACTGCATCGGTGCGCTAGATTTCTCTCGACCCCGCCGCACGCCTCCCACTAGATGCCACAGTCACTCGAAACGCGAGGGGGGCTCCGTCTCTGCTCCCACAGGGCCCGGCGGCTTTCACATAATCTGCGAAGCCCGCCTCCGTGAACCACCGTGAACCCCCGCGCCATCCGCCCTCATGTGCCCAGGAAGCGCGAAGTTCGCGGACTCGCATTCCGAAAGACAAACTCCCACGAAGCCAGAACGGACAATGGTGAGGACGTTCGGCAGAGAGCTGACGGCATTCGTCCCCGTACCCATGGTTCGTTGGAATTTCGCCTCTGCTCGGGATCGGCGCGGAGCGTCCCCGATCGGCCACAAGGGACCTTCATCAGAGACCGTCGGATGCTGCGGGCCTCATCGCCGCGCTGCGCCGCAGCACCGGAAACAATCCTGAACCAACGGATCAGGCCACGCTCTTCCAACCCCAAATGCATATTTCGAAGCCTGATACCACGTTGCGACCGGACAGAATCAACTGGAGCCCAGCCGCCCTCCAGACCGATTTGCATGGCGGCCACAAGCTGCACCGGGCGATGAGCTATCACCCGCAGGTAGCCAGCACCCAGGCAGATTATCCACAGTTCATTGAGCCCGTCCCACGCAGTTCCTCGACACCTCATTCCTCGACACGCTCGGGCCAAGCGCTCAGGGAGCTTCGGCCGTGCACCCGGCATGTCGGGCCTCAGGACGATGCAAGAACTCTCGTCGCAATGGCCTGCCCCCTGCGACGCGGCAACCCATCTCGTCGTCTTCCGGGATGTTTTACCCGCCGCGCGTCCATGCTCCCTGGACCGGCAGGCCCCCAGGCTACGCGCTTCACTTCGTTGGCCAGAGAAGCTCCTGCGTCCAGAACCTCGACTCACTAGCTCGTCTTTCTTGACCGCTGGTCCGATGCCCACACACGGTGCCACCCTCGCCGGTCGACGCGCGGTAAACGCGACTACGTCCGAAGAACGCGTGCCCGCTCGGAATTGGCGCACCGTCAATGCCGACCCCGGACCCCCGCCCCACGGTCGACGACCGGGGTTCTGACCATCTAGTCGCTAACCCCGAGAACGCGCGTCGGGGCTGGCTGAATTGGCGGCGCTGCGCATGATCCATGAGTCGGTCCGGGAGCTCGAAGAGCGCCGGGGGCATCCCCGAAGAGTCGGAAGGGAAGGGCATGGTCTCCACGACGGGTCCCTTGGCGAGATCCAGTGGACATGTTTCACGTGAAACACCATCGACCGTGTTTCACGTGAAAAGATGCCGTTCCATGGTGAGTCGCCTCTCGGAGGCCAGCCCAGTGGCCGTGACAGTAGAGACTCTCCAGTTCTCATGGCATTGCTTGGAGGGGACTCCGGGGTTCCACCTTGAAGACATGGATTGGAGTCGCCGCGGAAGTCCGAGCGCGTACCTCTGGGCGCCGAACCCTGCATGATGCTCGTCGACGGCAGCACCGAACGGCCTTCTAGTGAACCGGACCTCCAAGCCTGGACACGGCTGCCATGGGACTGGTTCCCCCTAGCGTCGAGTCGCATTCCCGTGGGTCGACGCGGCGGCATCTAGGGCGCTGCGCACGTCAGTCGGACGTTGCTCCTCAAGGACGTTGCTCGTCAATCGCGCGAGTGCTCGACCTTGGGGATCAAGTCCGACCGGCAGCCAGATGCGGGAAGCCATAATCGCGCTCAGGCCAGATGAGAGAGCGCGTCCTACGCCAGCCATCTAGCGCCGAGGCATGGCACGGTCGCCGGACAGTCTCGCTGGATCGTCCTCATGGGCATGCACCTCCCGTCAGGGCTTCGGCGTCGTCGGCATGGTACGGCCGGAGTCATGTTCGTCGCCAAATGCCGGGCGCTTGCAGTGGTCCGGTTACCTCCAACGCCACTTCCCGCGCCGCCGCTGACTCTCCGCGAGACGGGGCAGGATCGGTCTTGGGGCGCCTGGACCAGCCTTTGTCCACAGGAGTATCCACAGGACTTATCCACACTCTTCCCACAGTCGTCAGGGCGCCGGTTGAGAGTTTTTCCCTCGCAGGTGGCCGGCCGGGCCTCACCGTCAGGACGCAATTTGTGGTGCGGGTCGCGCCTGCAGCGCCGCTCGCACCCATGTTTAGATCCCGCTGACCACCATCCAGCGCAGACCGAGAGCTTCCGCAGATCGTATGTTGACCGAAATCTGGTGATTGGAGACTGTTAGGTTCGTCACGCAACTCGCAGATGGTCACAATGCTGGGCGGTGTCCGAAGGCGCCCAGGCGGTGCGCCGACGGGGCGCCACGATGGGCAGTCGCCCGAAGTCGCTCCGGAGCGTCCTAGGGTCGCTCGCCCAAGTCCGGGGCACTTCCTCTATCCACACGGTTATCCACAGGACAGCGAGCGACGGGCTGTTATCTATACACAGCGTTATCCACAGGCACCATTGGGAGCTGGGGATGTGCAGCTGCATTCAATCCGTCCACCGCGGGGGTGGGTTGGCAGGCCGGCGGACCCCACCCAACGCATAGGAACAAGCGCGGCACTGCCACTGACATCGCCTTGCGCCGCCTTCCCACAGCCATGGTGAGGTAGCCTTCCTGCATCTGTCGGGTCGGACCAGGAAGTCACCTAGGCATCACTCTCCACCACTTGTCGTCTCGGGCCGATCGTCGCACCGTCCGTGGCGGGCACTTGGCCCACAGGGTTCCCACATTGAATTTGGCTTACGCCCCAGTCCACTCGCCCACCGAGCGCCTCATGGGGTTCAGCGCTTGGACATGTCCCTTGGTTGCGACGCTCATTCCCTTGGCCTCTGGGAGACCCTCTCCGGGTCGTGTTTCACGTGAAACACCGCGACTCGAAGCCACCGGATCCTCTGCGATCCTGCAGTCATCGCTCGCCCCCAAGTCATCTGCAGGGAGGGCGCTGCCACCCAGCTACAATCTGCCCTTCCTCCCCTCATACAAAGAGCCCAGCGGCTCGTTGAGCACCAAAGAGCCCAGCGGCTCGTTGCGCACGAACGTGTCCCCCAAACAAGTTGACCATCGCCACGACATTCGAGCGGAGTGGGTGCCCCCAGTGGGCCAGCGCTGGAACGGGCTTGGTCGAGACAGAGGGCTCTTGCCAACGAACTGACTCTGCAGGCGTCCGTGCCGTCGAGGCAGCGGGCCAGGGCGTCGGCGGCCGAGGCCTAGGAGGCACGAATTCCAGGCCGCCATATCTTTGGCGGCAGTAGATCAGCCAGCTGATTCGGCTGCAGCCCCATCGCTTCCGGGTCACCGCACAGTAGGCAGGATCATGCCACAATGCGGGCCCGGAAATGATCTGGTCTGGAGGGGCGACGGGAGACCCGCCATGCTTCGAACCATTTGCACTGCCCATGGCACTACTGCCCGCGCGTGGATGTCGCGACGTTCATCGTACATCGTGTGCCCAGATGCCTGTGTGCCCGCCAATTTACCGCCGGGGGTCCCGCCGGCACCAAGGGAGTTGTCATCGATTGGAGATCAGGTAGGTGTCCTCGAAGAAGCTGTCATCGAAGAAGGTGTCATCGAACGATTGGCCGAGACGCGGTCCCTGAAAGAAGTGGCGTCGTTCCATCAATCTCGTGTGCATCGCATATGGCCCGCGCCGTTGGGACAAGCACCGTTCAGCCAGTGCCATGGGTTGGCCTCGCCGCCCCTATTGCGCCATCCTGCATGGCGGCAGCCTGGGCCTGAGAAGCCACGTGGGGGACGATCAGCGCGGGGCACCACACCCATAGTCGTGCGCGCTGCCTCTGCCTGATGGCTCGAACCTGGAGAAGGGTTGGGATGCCCCGGTGAAGAAGCCGCGGAGGAGCAGGATGCCCAGCGGCTCACTGTCGTCACGTCGACCTGCCACCAGGGAGCGTCGAGCCTGGCACTAGGGAAGCAATGCCACAGCTCAATCAATGTCCTCAGCAGCTCCCGTGGTTCATGACTTTCGCCTGCGGGCTGCACCCGGCATGCGCCCATTCTAAGAGAGTCTGTTTCACGTGAAACAGCGTCCCAGGTCCAATGCCAGGCCATGCCGAGTGATCCACTTTGACTTCGGCAGTCAAAATCCCTGCCATTCCAGAATCTCATCATCGCCAATCGATCCGGACCATGTCGGAAGCGAGTAACGACAAAGAACCATAGCCGCCGGCCAAGGCGTCCGCAGTCCCCCTTCAGGACTGATTCTTGCCGCCAAGACACAAGCTGCAAGATCGAGATCCCGCCCCACACGGCTCAGACGATCGATCAGCGCCCCCGAATGCTGACTGCAAGCCGACTTTTGCTCGGCAGTCAAGGCGGCTGGGCGTCAGCAGGCGTTCCCGGACCAGCGAAACTCGCCTTGCCGCCATGCTTCGCGGCATTCATCAGGAACAATCATCCACCCTGCACGTAGGCGAGTCGCAATTCGACCGGACCGCGAGCACCTGTGGCCTTTCCACGGCACGCGGTGTTGGTCGCGCCGCAAAGTGGCGGTGGTTCACCAGGCCAACGGTCGGTCGGCGGCGTAACACGCTGTGAGTCGAGTTTCCGGGTCCGTGCCGCAAAGGGGACCCAATCAAGTGCAGTTCATGATCTGCGATTGCCATCCTCACCGCGCCTCGCACGAGGGATCCGGCACCCGAGGGGCTGAGACCGGAACGAAGGACTCGGGCCAGGAGAGGTGGACTCAGACCAGAGACTCAAAAACGGCAAACGGCTCCGGGCGGAATGGGACCTTGGAGCGGTTGAAGTCATGCGCGTCCTTACGCCGACGTCTCCTGCGGAGACGTTTCTCCATGGTCGGACGCGGTGGAACTCAGCATCGCCAGGAGAATCAATGCGATCGGTGAAGGAGATTCGCTGCCTTCACGCTCGTCTGTAAGCGACGTGATGCGTTTGGACGCAGTCCCAGAAGGCGCAGCCCAAGAAAAAATGCGGGCATCGTTTCACGTGAAACGATGCCCGCCGGATGCGCTCATGCGCGATGTCGCGTCACCCCACGAATCGAGCGATCTACTCCTCGTCGGGGCTGATGAGCGACATGATGCGGTTGAGATCCTCGACCGAGGCGAACTCGATGCTGACCTTTCCCTTGCGCGCACCAAGCGTGATCTTGACGTTCGTGTCGAGGCGGTCGGCGAGGCTCGACGCCAGGAAATCCAGTCGCTCGTGCCGCGCATTGGGCCGGGGAGCGTTCCGACGCGGCTCCTGCGGCTCCTGATACAGCGCGACGGCCTCCTCCGTGCCGCGCACGGACAGCCCCTCGGCGATGATCTTCTGCGCCATGCGCTCGATGGCGGCGTCGTCCGGGAGAGACAGGAGCGCCCGGGCGTGGCCCGCAGTGATGACGCCTGCCGCCACGCGGCGCTGCACGAGCGGAGGCAGCCGCAGGAGGCGGATCGTGTTCGAGACCTGCGGACGCGACCGTCCGATCCTGTCCGCGAGCTCCTCGTGGGTCGCACCGAAATCCTCGAGCAGCTGCTGATAGGCAGCCGCCTCTTCCAGCGGGTTCAGCTGGCTGCGGTGCAGGTTCTCGAGCAGAGCGTCGCGCAGGAGCGCGTCGTCTCCGGTGTCCCTGATGATCGCTGGGATGGTCTCCAGGCCGGCCTCGCGAGTAGCCCGCCAGCGGCGCTCACCCATCACGAGCTCGTATGGCTCGCTACCGGATTCCGTTGACTTGCGGACGACGATCGGCTGGAGAACGCCAATCTCGCGCACGGAGTGGACGAGCTCCGCCATCTCCTCCTCGTCGAAGACGGAGCGCGGCTGGCGGCGGTTGGGGTGGATGTCGGCGACGCTCAGCTCCGCGAACTGAGCGCCCGGCACCTCGACCAGGTCGAGGTTGTCGCCGTCAACCGCGGGGGCGGCCGAACGGCTCTTGGCTGCAGCAGGCTTCCTCTTGGCGGGTGCCGGCTGGCCCCCGGCGTCGCCCCCCGTGGACTCCTCCTCGCCCACCGGAGTGTCCTCGGAGACGGCACCAGTCTCGGGGGCATCGGTCGCCGGCCTGGCGGGAGCCTCGGCGCCGGCACCGACCACCGCTGCCGCGGTGGACTGAGACTCCGCCGCCTCCCCAGCGGACGCATTCGGCGCATCCTGCGTCCCGCGCTGGCCGGAGTCAGGGAAGAAGAGATCCACGGGGCGCGACGAGGTCGCGGTGCTGCCTGCTGCCGGAGCAGTGCTGGGGATGAGGGCGCCCAGCCCCCGCCCCAGTCCTCGGCGCTTCTCGCTCATGGCGCTTATCCTCCCTTAAGACCCGCGAGCTGCGCGGGCATTGTGACTCTATGCGTGTGGCTTCGACGGCCGGGGTTGGACTCCGTCAGCGCTCTGCGATCTCCGCCGCGGCCTCGAGGTATGAGAGCGCGCCCGTCGACGACGGATCGTAGGTCATGACGGTCTGCTGGTAGCTCGGCGCCTCCGAGATCCTCACAGACCGGGGAACCACCGCCTCGAGGACCTGCTGCGGGAAGTGCTCCCGTACCTCGGCAGCGACCTGCGCCGCGAGGTTGGTCCGGCCGTCGTACATCGTCAGGAGGATCGTCGAGACACGCAGATCCGAGTTGAGGTGCTTCTGGATCATCTCGATGTTCTTCAGCAGCTGGCTCAGCCCCTCGAGCGCGTAGTACTCGCACTGGATCGGTATTAGGACCTCGGTCGCCGCGCAGAACGCGTTGACCGTGAGCAGCCCCAGGCTGGGCGGGCAGTCGATGAAGATGTAGTCGAGGCGCGGCTGGCCCTCGGCCTCGCGCTTCTTTGCGTAGTTTTCGATGGCCCGGCGCAGACGCTGCTCGCGGGCCACGAGAGAGACCAGCTCGATCTCCGCGCCCGCAAGGTGGATGGTCGCGGGAGCGCACTCGAGATTGGCCACATCGGGGCACGGCCCCACAACGTCAGCCAGGGCGACGTCGTTGATGAGCACGTCGTAGATGCTCTCGACATCCGCGTGGTGCTCGATGCCCAGGGCCGTAGAAGCATTGCCCTGCGGGTCGATGTCGATGACGAGCACGTTGAGGCCCGCGGAGGCCAGGGCCGCGGCGATGTTGACGGTTGTCGTCGTCTTGCCCACGCCGCCCTTCTGGTTGGAGACCGTGAACACCCGGGTCTCCTCGGGCCGGGGAAGCTCGCGGTCGCGGAGACGCTCGCGCCGCCGTGCCTCGTTTGCGAGCTGGCTCGCGATCGGGCTGCCGTCATCCATCGCGTCGAGCACCGTGACTCCCCTCGGATTGGTTGTTTCACGTGAAACGGAACCAGCCTGATCAATCGCGGAAGGTTGAGCACCCAGACCGGCGCCCCCGAAGACCGCCGAGCGCGCAGAGCCGAGTGTCAGAAATGGGGGAATCCTCTGGGCTGGCGTCTCGCCATTGCTCACTGTTCACTCACTCTCGCCTTGCGTCGGATGCCTCCCTCTAGACTACCGGCTGACGCCGCCCCCTCCGGGGAGCCTAGGCCGGTCCGACGGCGACGCGGACAACCGTCGTCGGCTCGTCCAGGAGCCCGTCGCCGACCGTGTGCACCTCGGCGGAATGCCCCTTGTACTTCTTGAGCGCCTTGGTCGCCTTCTGGACCTCGTCGGCAGCGCTGCGGCCCTTGATGGCCACGAGCGAGCCCTCCCCGCCGAGCAGCGGAAGGGTGATGGGGATGAGGGTCGAGAGGGCGGAAACGGCCCGCGCGGTGACGAAGTCGACGTCGACCTCACCCACCGCCTGCTCGGCGCGCCCGCGCAGCACGCGCACGTTCCCGAGCTCGAGGTCCGCAATGACCTCCTCGAGCCACGCCACGCGCCGCTCGAGCGGCTCGATGAGCGTCAGGGACAGATCCGGACGTGCGATGGCGAGGCACAGCCCGGGCAGTCCGGCCCCGCTGCCGACGTCCGCAACCGAGGCGCCCTCGGGGAACTCGGACTCGACGACGGCGCAGTTCAGGACGTGCCGGCTCCACAGCCGGGGAACCTCGCGCGGGCCGATGAGGCCGCGCTCGAGGCCGGACGTCGCGAGATGCCCGACGTAGCGGCGCGCGACGTCGAGCCGGTCGCCGAAGAGGCGCTCGGCCGCGGCCAGCTCGGCTCCGGCAAGATCCGGCACCCCGGCGGCGGCTCCGCGTCCGGCGGCGTCGTCCGTGTCGCCCGGGTGCGCGCGGTGAGGCTCCCCCATCACGTCAGCCGGCCGAGACGACGATGTGCCGCTGGGCGCCCTCGCCCTCGGACTCGCTGACGAAGCCGAGGTCCGCGACGGCGTCGTGGACGATCTTGCGCTCGTAGGAGCTCATCGGCTCAAGGTGGACCGGGCCCTTGCCGGCCTTGACCTCGGCGACGGCGTTCTCGGCGATCTCCTGGAGGGCCGTGGACCGCTCACCCCGGTAGCCGTTGATGTCGAGGACAAGCCGCGAGCGGTACCCCGTGGACGCGAGGACAGAGAGCCGCGTGAGCTCCTGCAGGGCCTCGAGGACTTCGCCGTCCTGGCCCACGAGGGCGTCGAGCCCCTCGGCCGATTCCTCGGCAACGACGGAAAGGTAGGAGCGGCCGTTGCGGACCTCGATGTCGATGTCGCCGTCGATGTCGGCGATGTCGAGGAGCTCCTCGAGGTAGTCGGCCGCGACATCGCCCTCCTCCTCGAGGCGGTTGATCGGCGTCTGGCGCGCGGACTCGTCCTCGGGCTCGGTGCCCTCGCTGGCGTTCACGGCGGTGCTCTCGGAGGTCATGCCTTCTTCCTTCTGTTCTTCCTCTGCGGCTGCTGGCGCTGCGTCTTCGGGGCCGGCGGGGCCGGGATCTCCTCGGGCTTCAGGGCCTTGCCGGTGGTGACGTCGATGGGGGCCAGGCCCTTGGCGGCCCGGCGCTCGTTGAGGGCCTTGGCTGCGGGCGAACCCGGGGCGGGCATGCGGCGGATCACGTAGAACTGCTGGCCCATGGTCCAGAGGTTGCTGATGGTCCAGTAGATGAGGACACCGATGGGGAAGTTGATGCCGCCCACGCCGAAGACGAGCGGGAGGATGTAGAGCAGGATCTTCTGCTGGCGCATGAAGGGGCTGGCCATGGCCTCTTCGGACATGTTCTTGGCCATGATCTGCTTCTGCGTGATGAACTGCGAGGCGGTCATCGCGATGATCATCAGGATGGACAGCACGGCCACGGCCACGGCGTCCCCGCCGCCGCCGTGCAGGAGCGAGGCCGAGAGGGGGGCGCCGAAGATGCTCGAGGCGTCGAACTGGACGACCTGATCGTGGCTCATGGCGCCGATGCCGGTGTTGTTCTTGTTCGCGTTGCTGATGCCCGAGAGGACCTGGAAGAGCGCGAAGAAGAAGGGCATCTGGATGAGCATGGGCAGGCACGCGGAGAACGGGTTGGTGCCGTGCTTCTTGTACAGGGACATCTGCTCCTGCGCCATGGCCTGGCGCGAGAGCTGGTCGGTCTTGCCCTTGTACTTGGCCTGCAGCTTCTGGAGGTCCGGCTGCAGGAGCTGCATGCCGCGCTGGGCCTTGATCTGCTTGACGAAGACCGGGATGAGGGCCGCGCGGATGACGATCACAAGCCCGATGATCGACAGCGTCCACGTCCATCCGGAGGCCTCCGGGAGGCCCAGGAACGTCAGCCCGTCGTGGAAGGCCACCATGATGAAGGAGACCAGCCACTGGAACGGGAACATGATTGTCCCGAAGAAGTCCATCAGTTTTCCCTACATTCCTCGTGTCGTCGCGGCCGAGTCGTTGCCGTTGTCCGGCCCGTCTGTCCAGTAGCGGTCCGGGTGGTTGAGCACCACGATCCGCGGGACCCGGTCCTCGGGCCAGTGGCGGTGGCCCTCGGGCACCGGGTCGAGTCCCCCGGAGTTCCAGGGATGGCAGCGCAGCAGGCGCCGTGCCGCCAGATACGATCCTCGCACAGCCCCGTGGACTGTGATCGCCTCGAGCGCATAGGCCGAGCACGAGGGGAAGAACCGGCAGACCTGCCCGTAGAGCGGCGAGACCACGGCCCGGTAGGCGATGAGGAGCAGGATGATGAGGCGCTGCGGAAGCGTCCACACGGCGCGGACGACGGCGGACGCCCGCCCGGGTGCGCCGTCGCGCCCGGGCGGGCGGCCCGCCTCAGCGCTCGTCATGTGCCGTCGCCTCCTGTCCCGTGTCGCCAGCGGTTCCCCTGGCCCTGAGGCGCTTGAGGGCGCCGCCGAAGGCCGACTCGTAGTCCCGGCTGAGCTCCTCCCAGGGCGCCTGGGCCGACGCCGGGAGGGCACGCACGACGACGTCGACGCCCGCCGGGTGCCGGCGGAGCGACGAGGCTGCCGCCTCCCTCAGCCTCCTCTTAACGAGGTTGCGGGTGACAGCGTTCCCCACGGACTTGGAGACGATGAAGCCGAAGCGCGAGGGACGCCCCGGCGAATCCACGGCATACAGCACGACGTTCCGGCGCCCTTGGCGGACGCCGGAACGTACGGTGTGCGTGAAATCGGCGCCGGAACGCAGACGGTGGGGCGCGGCGAGCATGTGCCTACTCCGCGCTAGCCTGCGGCCGGGCCTGCAGTCTCAGCGCTCAGGCCGACAGTGCGGTGCGGCCCTTGGAACGGCGGGCGGCCAGGATGGCACGGCCGGCGCGGGTGCGCATACGAAGGCGGAAGCCGTGCTTCTTGGCACGACGGCGGTTATTCGGCTGAAAAGTCCGCTTGCTCACGGTCTCACTCCAGTGGATCCAGAGCGCCTGCCGGATGACGGATGTGCTGGCGGACGCTGCGTATTCGGGGCCTGCCGCCCCGTCGCGCCTCATGCCGTCCGCCGCCGCGCTCCCGGCCACGGGGCCGGGCTCGAGAGGGCGTCCGTGGGCATGCGACAGGACAGTAGGCAGACACAAAGGACTTAACGACGTTAGGGCACGCGCGGCGGCGGCGTCAATTCGGGAGGGTGCGCGAAGGAGGGGCGACGAGGCCGGCCGCGTGTCCCCAGCTGTGTCCAATCGCACCCACAGCCCTGTGGACAGCGCGTCCGCGCGGGCCGGCGAGAGAACCACAACAGTGTAATTCATGACCGCCCTCTTCCCAGTTATCTTCTGGGTTGTCCCATCAACTAGGCTGTCCGAGTGCTCACTGTCCACTCCTGTGGGTATCCCTGTGGACGGGCGGAGGCCAAGAAGCGGCCCCGGCGCCGCCGTCGGGCCCCTGCCAGGCACACGAAGCACAGCGTCACACACAGTCATCGGCGCAGAGCACGGCCAACGGCAAGAACCGACCAGCAGCAAGAGGAGTCCATGGGCACTGAGGAAGCCAACGAGGCCAACACGCTTGGCAGTTCGTGGCGCCGTGTCGTCCGACTCCTCGAGGAGGACGAGCGCGTCTCGCCCCGCCAGCGCGGCTTCGTCTCGCTCGCCCAGGCGCAGGGCCTCATCGGCTCGACGCTGCTCGTCGCCGTCCCCAACGAACTGACCCGCGAGGTCCTCCAGGGCCAGATCAAGCCCGCGCTCGACGACGCCCTGCGCTCGGTCTTCTCCGAGGACATCCGCTGCGCGATCGACGTCGACACCGACCTCGTGCCCGTGCGCGAGGAGACGTTCGAGCCCGTCAAGCGGCCCGAGATCCGCGAGGACCTGCGCCCCGCGCCGACGCCGCCGAGCACCTCGCAGGAGGTCAGCCGGCTCAACCCCAAGTACGTGTTCGACACGTTCGTGATCGGCGCGTCCAACCGCTTCGCGCACGCGGCCGCCGTCGCCGTCGCCGAGGCGCCGGCCAAGGCGTACAACCCGCTCTTCATCTACGGGGACTCGGGTCTGGGCAAGACCCACCTGCTGCACGCGATCGGGCACTACGCGCGCCGGCTCTACAACGGCATCCGGGTCCGCTACGTGAACTCGGAGGAGTTCACGAACGACTTCATCAACTCGATCCGCGACGACGAGGGCACGAGCTTCAAGACCACGTACCGCAACGTGGACCTGCTCCTGATCGACGACATCCAGTTCCTCGCGGGCCGCAACGCGACCCAGGAGGAGTTCTTCCACACGTTCAACGCCCTGCACAACAGCAACAAGCAGGTCGTCATCACCTCGGACCAGCCGCCCAAGATGCTGCACGGCTTCGAGGACCGCATGAAGTCGCGCTTCGAGTGGGGCCTCCTGACGGACATCCAGCCTCCCGAGCTCGAGACCCGCATCGCGATCCTCCGCAAGAAGGCCAACAGCGACGGGCTCTCGGCGCCGGATGACGCGCTCGAGTACATCGCGTCCCGCATCTCGGCGAACATCCGCGAGCTCGAGGGCGCCCTCATCCGCGTCACGGCGTTCGCGAGCCTCAACAAGCAGCCGGTCGACGTGGGCCTCGCCGAGATGGTCCTGAAGGACCTCATCTCGGACGACTCCGCCCTCGAGATCACGGCGGAGCAGATCCTCGCGGAGACCGCGGCCTACTTCAAGCTCACGGTCGAGGAGCTCAACAGCAAGTCCCGCACCCGCACGCTCGTCACGGCGCGGCAGATCGCGATGTACCTGTGCCGCGAGCTGACCGACATGTCCCTGCCGAAGATCGGCCAGGTCCTCGGCGGCCGCGACCACACGACCGTAATCCACGCGGACCGCAAGATCCGCGAGCTCATGGCCGAGCGCCGCGCGATCTACAACCAGGTCACCGAGCTGACGAACAAGATCAAGCAGGCCCAGCGGAACACCTGAGCCGACGCCCGCAGCAGGGCCGACGGCGGGTGTGGGCAGGGGACGAAAGCACGAGTCCCCGCGCACCCGCACCTTATTAACAGCCAGTTGTGGACAAGCCTGTGGACGGTTAAGTGCACATCGGCCGTCCAGGGGCTTAAAACCCCCTCGGCGGCTGTGGAGACCACGAATGACACGAACCCTGCCCTCCACAGCCGGGCCCCTACTCGTCCGCAGCCGATCAACACGCCGTGAACACCCTGCATCCGCGCCAGCGCTGGTCGCGAGGCGGTTTTCCACAGTTTCCACAGCAGTTATTAACACCACGAATCCCAAGAAATCCGAGGATCCCTGAACAACAGTCACCCTCCGGGCCCGCAGCACGCCACCCTGGCTCCATGACCGAACCACAGCGCGACCGCAACGGGCCCGGCCGTGCCGGCCGCCCGCCGTCGTCCGCCATCCCCGGCCCCTCGCCCTCCCCAGACCAGCCGTTGAACTCGTCTCGGCACATGGGGCTAAGCTGTGGTCAGCGTTCCGGGGACTCCTTCCTCTGACTTCATGTGATTTCCTGTGATTCCCGGACCGCGGCCTGCACCGCGCCCCCGGGCGCCTCGAGAAGACTGCGATGAAAGGCGGATCACCTCCGTGAAGTTCCGAGTCGAACGGGATGTCCTCACCGAGGCCGTCAGCTGGGCGGCCCGCTCGCTCTCCCCGCGGCCGCCCGTCCCCGTCCTCGCTGGCCTCCTGCTCAAGGCGCACGACGGCGTCGTGAGCCTCTCGAGCTTCGACTACGAGACCTCGGCTCGCCTCGAAATCCCCGCGGAGATCGTCCAGGAGGGCACAATCCTGGTCTCCGGCCGCCTCCTCGCGGACATCTGCCGCAGCCTCCCGGCCGCGCCCGTCGACGTCGAGACCGACGGCACCAAGGTCACGCTCACGTGCCGCCGCAGCTCGTTCCACCTCGCGACCATGCCCGAGGGCGAGTACCCGGCCCTCCCCGAACTGCCGCCCATCACCGGCGCCGTCTCGGGAGACGCGTTCGCCAAGGCAGTCGCCCAGGTGATCATCGCCGCGAGCAAGGACGACACGCTCCCGATCCTGACCGGCGTGCGCATGGAGATCGAGCACGACCTCATCACGCTCCTAGCCACCGACCGCTACCGCCTCGCGATGCGCGAGCTGCCGTGGTCCCCGGCCAACCCCAGCACCTCGACGGCGGCGCTCGTCAAGGCGAAGACGCTCAACGAGGTCGCCAAGACGCTCGGCGGCGCGGGGAGCCTCAACGTCGCCCTCGCCGAGGACGAGAGCCACCTCATCGGCTTCGAGAGCGGCGGGAGGACGACCACGTCGCTCCTCGTCGACGGCGACTACCCCAAGATCCGCTCGCTGTTCCCGGATTCGACGCCGATCCACGCCGTCGTCGCGACGCAGGAGCTCGTCGAGGCCGTAAGGCGCGTGTCCCTCGTGGCCGAGCGCAACACCCCGGTCCGGCTCGCGTTCACCGACGGGCTCGTGGCCCTCGACGCCGGAACGGGCGAGGATGCCCAGGCGTCCGAGGAGCTCGAGGCCAAGCTCACCGGCGAGGAGATCACGGTCGCGTTCAACCCGCACTACCTCATCGAGGGCCTGAGCGTCATCGAGACGCCATTCGTGCGCTTCTCCTTCACGAGCGCCCCCAAGCCGGCCATGATCACGGCCCAGCGCGAGCTCGACGGCGACGACGAGGTCGACTACCGCTACCTCGTCATGCCCGTGCGCCTCCCCAACTGACCCCCGCGCCGGGCCGCGCAGCCCCCGGCTGCTCCTGAGAACCGAGAACGGAGCCATCCACGTGCACATCGGACTGATCGGCCTCGGCAAGATGGGCTTCAACATGCGCGAGCGCCTGCGGCTCGGCGGCGTCGAGGTCACCGGCTATGACCGCAACCCGGACGTCACCGACGTGGCCTCGATCGACGATCTCATCGCCTCACTCCCCGCGCCGCGGACGGTGTGGGTCATGGTCCCCGCCGGCGAGATCACGGACCGGGTCATCGGCGAGCTCGGCGAGAGGCTCTCGGCCGGGGACCTCGTGATCGACGGCGGGAACTCGCGCTTCACCGAGGACCAGCGGCACGCGGCCCAGCTCGCGGCGAAGGGCATCCGCTTCGTGGACTGCGGCGTCTCGGGCGGCGTGTGGGGCCTGCAGAACGGCTATGGCCTCATGGCCGGCGGCGACGCAGCGGACGTCGAGCGCGCGATGCCGCTCTTCGACGCACTGCGCCCCGGGGGCGATCGGGCCGACAGCTTCGTGCACGCCGGCGCCACCGGTGCGGGGCACTACGCCAAGATGGTCCACAACGGGATCGAGTACGGGCTCATGCAGTCCTACGCAGAGGGATACCAGCTGCTCGCGTCGAAGGACATCATCACCGACCTCCCGGGCACCTTCCGGGCATGGCAGAAGGGCACCGTGGTCCGCTCGTGGCTCCTGGACCTCCTGGTCAAGGCCCTCGAGGAGGATCCGGGCCTTGCCAACATCGACGACTACGTCGAGGACTCCGGCGAGGGCCGGTGGACCGTCGAGGCGGCGATCGCGAACGCGATCCCCGCCCCGGCGATCACCGCCGCGCTCTTCGCCCGCTTCGAGTCCCGCGAGGACTCCTCCCCCGCCATGAAGATGGTCTCCGCGCTGCGCCACCAATTCGGCGGCCACGCGACGCGGCCAGCCACCTAGTCCCCAGCTCTGCCCGGTGTACGTCGACCGCCTCTCCCTCACGGACTTCCGCAGCTACGAGCAGCTGGACCTCGAGCTCTCCCCCGGCGCCACCGTGCTCGTCGGGCCCAACGGCGTGGGCAAGACGAACCTCGTCGAGGCCCTCGGGATGCTCTCGACCCTGAGCTCGCACCGCGTCAGCTCGGATGCCCCGCTCGTGCGCTTCGGGGCCGAGCGCGCGCTCGTGAGGGCCTCGTTCGTGCGCGGCGCGCAGCGCTCGATGCTCGAGCTCGAGGTCGCACCCGGCCGGGCGAACCGGGCCAGGATCAACCGGGGCAACCCGGTGCGGGCGCGGGATCTCCTGGGCATCGCCCGCACGGTCCTCTTCGCGCCCGAGGACCTCGCGCTCGTCAAGGGCGACCCGTCCGCGCGCCGCCGCTTCCTCGACGAGCTGCTCACCGTCCTCCTCCCGCACCATGCCGGGACCCGTGCCGACTACGACCGCGTGCTCAAGCAGCGCAACGCCCTGCTCAAGAGCGCCCGCGCCGCGCGCTTCTCGCGCCGTTCCCCGGCGCCGGACCCGAGCGGGGCCACGGTCGAATCGACCCTCGACGTGTGGGACGCGCACCTCGCTCAGGCCGGCGCGCGGCTGTTGCATGCCCGGCTCGAGCTCGTCGACCGGCTCGTGCCGCACCTCGACGCCGCGTACGCCCAGCTCACCGACGGCTCGAAGGTCGCCGGCGCTGTGTACCGCTCGAGCGTCGAGGGTTCCGTCCCGGAGTCCGACGGCGAGGACTTCCCAGCGATGGACGGCGGCGGCGACGCTCAGGACGGCGGCGAGTCGCCCGCCGTCGTGCGCGACGGCGACGCTGCACCCGGGCTGGCCGGCCTCGGCGTGGCCGAGATCGCCGAGCGGTTCCTCGCTGCGCTTGCCCAGGCCCGGCAGCGCGAGCTCGAGCGCGGCCTCACGCTCGTGGGCCCGCACCGGGACGAGCTCGAGCTGACCCTCGGGGACGCCCCCGCCAAGGGTTTCGCCTCGCATGGGGAGACCTGGTCGTTCGCCCTGGCCCTGCGTCTGGCCGCCTACTACGTCATGATCGACGACTCCGCCGTGGCCGGGGACGAGCCGATCCTCATCCTCGACGACGTCTTCGCCGAGCTCGACGCCGCGCGGCGGGCCCGGCTCGCGGCCATCGTGGCCAAGGCCGAGCAGGTGCTCGTCACGGCCGCCGTGGACGAGGACGTCCCGGCCGAGCTCGCGGGCCGGCGCGTGCGCGTCGTGCCCGGCGCGCTCGCCCCCCTGGTCCCCGGGGAGGATGCCTGACATGGCGGCGGGCGAGGAGGTCCCCGCGGCCCCGAGGACGCCGGGCCCCCGGGCCGGGATCGACTCTGCCGGGGTCGACTCTGCCGGGGTCGACTCTTCACGGGCCGACTCTGGCGAGATCGATGCCGCCCGCGCCGCGCTGAACCGCGCCCGCGACGCGGCCCAGGCCCGCGGCGAGGTGCGCGTGCGCGTGAGCGGGCCGCTCGTGCGGGACCCCAACGCCCCCGCACCCCCGCGCCGCGCCCGCCCCGCCGAGGGCTACAGCGGGCGGGACCCGCTCGGGCTCGGGAGCGTCGTGAACCGGATGGTCGCCGAGCGCGGCTGGTCCTCCCCCGTGGCGGTCGGCTCTGTCATGTCCCGGTGGCGCGAGCTCGTGGGCGACGACATCGCCGCGCACTGCACGCCCGAGAGCTTCGAGGGCACCGTGCTGCGGGTCAGGTGCGACTCGACCGCGTGGGCCACCCAGCTGCGGCTCATGAGCACGGCGCTCCTGGACCGTTTCCGGCGCGAGCTGGGCGACGGCGTCGTCACCTCGCTCCACGTGCTCGGCCCCTCGGCGCCGAGCTGGCGCAAGGGAGCGCGGCACGTGCGCGGCCGCGGCCCCCGCGACACGTACGGGTGACCCCGGGTCGCGGGGAGGTGATCGGGTCGCAGGGAGGTGACCCCGGCAAATGGCGCGTGAGGCGCTCAGCGCCCCGGGAGGCACACTGCCCCTTGGGAAGGGCCCAGTTGGCGGCGCTGCGAGCCCTTCCCGGGCCTCCCAGAGGCATGCGGGGTGCCATTGTCCGGTCCAGCGCGCGGCAGCCGGTAGAATTGACCCGTTAAGCCATCCCAACAGAAGAGGGGTCGAGACCGCCTGTGGCTGACGAGAGTGCAGTGAACCCGACCGGTGAGCCGCGTGCCGACCAGACGGGGGCCCGCACGTCGGGACCGAAGGAATACGGGGCCAGCAGCATCACCGTGCTCGAGGGCCTCGAAGCCGTCCGCAAGCGCCCCGGCATGTACATCGGATCGACCGGGCCCCGCGGCCTCCACCACCTGGTGTACGAGGTCGTCGACAACTCGGTCGACGAGGCCCTGGCCGGGTACTGCGACCACATCCTGGTGACGCTCCAGGACGACGGCGGCGTGCGCGTCGAGGACAACGGCCGCGGCATCCCCGTCGACATCCACCCGACCGAGGGCAAGCCGACGGTCGAGGTCGTCATGACGATCCTGCACGCCGGCGGCAAGTTCGGCGGCGGCGGGTACGCCGTCTCCGGCGGTCTGCACGGCGTCGGCATCTCCGTGGTCAACGCGCTCTCGACCCGCGTCAACACCGAGGTCCGCCGCCAGGGGCACGCGTGGCGCATGTCCTTCCACGACGGCGGCAAGCCCGTGGGCGAGCTCGAGCGCGGCGAGGCCACCGACGCCACCGGCACGACCCAGACGTTCTACCCGGACCCGGCGATCTTCGACACCATCGAGTTCGACTTCGAGACCCTGCGCGCGCGCTTCCAGCAGATGGCCTTCCTCAACAAGGGCCTGCGCATCACGCTCGCCGACGAGCGCCGCGGCGAGGAGGAGGAGACCGAGCTCGCGGGCGACGAACCCAAGGCCGAGCGCGAGGGCAGCGGCGGCGGGTCGAACCGCCGCGTCGTCGACTACAAGTACGACGACGGCCTGCTCGACTACGTCAAGCACCTCAACTCCTCGAAGAAGACGGAGGTCGTCCACGAGGAGGTCATGGCCTTCGAGAGCGAGGACACCGAGAAGAAGATCTCGGTCGAGATCGCGATGCAGTGGACCACGGCCTACTCCGAGAGCGTCCACACCTACGCGAACACGATCAACACCCACGAGGGCGGCACGCACGAGGAGGGCTTCCGCGCGGCGCTGACGTCCCTCGTGAACCGGTACGCGCGCGAGAAGGCCATCCTCAAGGAGAAGGAGGAGAACCTCACGGGCGACGACATCCGCGAGGGCCTCACCGCCGTCATCAGCGTCAAGCTCGGCGAGCCGCAGTTCGAGGGCCAGACGAAGACCAAGCTCGGCAACTCCGAGGTCAAGGGCTTCGTCCAGCGCGTCGTCACCGACCAACTCGGCGACTGGCTCGAGCGCAACCCGGGCCCCGCGCGGGACGTGATCCGCAAGGCCATCCAGGCCTCGCAGGCCCGCATGGCCGCGCGCAAGGCACGGGACAACGCACGCCGCAAGAGCCCGCTCGAGTCGTTCGGCATGCCCGGCAAGCTCTCCGACTGCTCGAGCAAGGACCCCTCGCGCTGCGAGGTCTACCTCGTCGAGGGCGACTCGGCCGGCGGCTCGGCCAAGCGCGGCCGCAACCCCGAGACCCAGGCGATCCTGCCGCTGCGCGGCAAGATCCTGAACGTCGAGCGGGCGCGCCTGGACAAGGCGCTCGGCAACGCCGAGGTCCAGTCGATGATCACCGCGTTCGGCACGGGCATCGGCGAGGACTTCGACATCGCCAAGCTGAGGTACCACAAGATCGTGCTCATGGCCGATGCCGACGTCGACGGCCAGCACATCACGACCCTCCTCATGACGCTGCTCTTCCGGTACATGCGCCCGCTCATCGAGCACGGCTACGTGTACCTCGCCCAGCCCCCGCTGTACCGCATCAAGTGGTCCAACCATGCGCACGACTACGTGTTCAGCGACCGGGAGCGGGACGAGACCATCCAAGTCGGCGTCGCCAAGGGCCAGCGGCTGCCGAAGGAGAACGGCATCCAGCGCTACAAGGGCCTCGGCGAGATGGACTACACCGAGCTGTGGGACACGACCATGGACCCGGACCGGCGCACTCTGCTGCAGGTGACGATGGAGGACGCCGCGGCCGCGGACCAGACGTTCTCCGTCCTGATGGGCGACGACGTCGAATCGCGCCGCCACTTCATCCAGCAGAACGCCAAGGACGTCCGGTTCCTGGACATCTGAGCCCGCGCCCGAGAGCTGCCCGAGAGTAACCAAGGAGAGAATCTGTGAGCGACGAGACTCCCGAGACCCCCGGGACCCCGGACGCCGAGGGTGCCGGCTTCCCCGCCGAAGGCACCGTGATCGACCGCGTCGAGCAGGTCGACCTGCAGACGGAGATGCAGCGGTCCTACCTCGACTACGCGATGGCCGTCATCGTCGGTCGCGCGCTGCCCGACGTGCGCGACGGCCTCAAGCCCGTGCACCGCCGCGTCCTGTACGCGATGTACGACGGCGGGTACCGCCCCGACCGTGCGTTCAACAAGTGCGCGCGCGTCGTCGGCGACGTCATGGGCACGTACCACCCGCACGGCGACATGGCGATCTACGACGCCCTAGTGCGGCTCATCCAGGACTGGACGATGCGCTACCCGCTCGCCCTCGGCCAGGGCAACTTCGGCTCCCCCGGCAACGACGGCGCGGCGGCACCCCGGTACACCGAGACCAAGATGGCCCAGCTGGCCATGGAGATGGTCCGGGACATCGACGAGGAGACCGTCGACTTCCAGGACAACTACGACGGGAAGAACCAGGAGCCGACGATCCTGCCGGCCCGCTTCCCGAACCTGCTCGTCAACGGCTCCTCGGGCATCGCCGTCGGCATGGCCACGAACATCCCGCCGCACAACCTGCGCGAGGTGGCCGACGGCGTCCAGTGGTACCTCGACAACCCCGAGGCGAGCCGCGAGGAGCTCCTCGAGGCGCTCCTGCAGCGCATCAAGGGCCCGGACTTCCCCACGGGGGCGACGATCCTGGGCCACAAGGGCATCGAGGACGCCTACCGCACTGGCCGCGGCTCGGTCACGATGCGCGCCGTGGTCAACGTCGAGGAGCTCCAGGGCCGCACGTGCCTCGTCGTCACGGAGCTGCCCTACCAGGCGAACCCGGACAACCTCGCGGTCAAGATCGCCGAGCTCGTGAAGGACGGCAAGATCTCCGGCATCGCCGACCTGCGCGACGAGACCTCGGGCCGTACCGGCCAGCGTCTCGTGATCGTGCTCAAGCGCGACGCCGTCGCGAAGGTCGTGCTCAACAACCTCTACAAGCACACGCAGCTGCAGGAGAACTTCGCGGCGAACATGCTCGCGATCGTCGACGGCGTGCCGCGCACCCTCTCGCTCGACGCGTTCGTGCGCCATTGGGTCACCCACCAGATCGACGTCATCGTCCGCCGCACGCGGTTCCGGCTGCGCAAGGCCGAGGAGGAGATCCACATCCTCCGCGGCCTGCTCAAGGCCCTCGACATGCTCGATGAGGTCATCGCCCTCATCCGCCGCTCGCCCACCGTGGAGGAGGCACGCGACGGGCTCATGGCCCTGCTCGAGATCGACGAGGTCCAGGCCCGCGCGATCCTGGACATGCAGCTGCGCCGCCTGGCGGCCCTCGAGCGGCAGAAGATCCAAGACCGCAACGACGAGCTCGAGGCGATGATCACGGAGTACAACGCGATCCTCGCCGACCCGGTGCGCCAGCGGCAGATCATCTCCGAGGAGCTCTCGGGGATCGTCGAGAAGCATGGCGACGACCGCCGCACCCAGATCCTGCGCGGCTTCGACGGGGACATGAGCGTCGAGGACCTCATCCCCGAGGAGGAGGTGGTCGTCACCATCACCCGCGGCGGCTACGTCAAGCGCACCCGCTCCGACCAGTACCGCCAGCAGGTGCGCGGCGGCAAGGGCGTGCGGGGGGCGCAGCTGCGGGGGGACGACGTCGTCGAGCACTTCTTCGTGACGACGACGCACCACTGGCTCCTGTTCTTCACGAACCTCGGCCGCGTGTACCGCGCCAAGGCGTACGAGCTCGCCGAGGGCGGTCGCGACTCGAAGGGCCAGCACGTGGCGAACCTGCTCGCGTTCCAGCCCGATGAGCGGATTGCCCAGGTCCTCGACCTGCGCGACTACGAGCAGGCTCCGTACCTTGTGCTCGCGACCAAGGCGGGGCTCGTGAAGAAGACCCGGCTCGAGGACTACGACACGAACCGCTCCGCCGGCGTCATCGCGATCAACCTGCGCGAGGGCGACGAGCTCGTCTCGGCGCAGCTCGTGAGCGAGGAGGACGACCTCCTGCTCGTCTCGCGGCACGGCCAGTCGGTGCGCTTCCGCGCGGACGACGACGCGCTGCGCCCCATGGGCCGCGCGACGAGCGGCGTCACCGGCATGAAGTTCAGGGACGACGACGAGCTGCTCGCCGCGGACGTCATCGCCGAGGGCTCCTACGTCTTCATCGTCACGGAGGGCGGCTACGCGAAGCGGACCTCGATCGAGGAGTACCGCATCCAGGGCCGTGGCGGCCTCGGCATCAAGGTCGGCAAGTACCAGGAGGAGCGCGGCCACCTCGTCGGGGCGCTCATCGTCCAGGAGGAGGACGAGGTCCTCGTCGTGATGGAGGGCGGCAAGGTTGTCCGCTCCGCCGTGGCCGGTGTCCCGGCGAAGGGCCGCGACACGATGGGCGTCATCTTCGCCAAGCCGGACAAGGGCGACCGCATCATCGCCGTCGCGAAGAACATCGAGCGAACGCTCGGCGAGGAGGGCGCCGAAGAGGGCACCGAGGAGTCCCCCGAGGCAGGCACCGTGACGGCCGCCGGGAGTCCGGACGGTGAAACGCCGGTGCCTGAGCAGGACCCCGATGCCGTAACGTTGGCTGGAGACCGAGACCAGACCCCCGGAGGTAACGAGTGAGCACGCCCGAGAACTCGCCGTCGGCTGGCGGCGGCTATCCGCAGGCGGCGCCCCCGTCGCGCCCCCCGCAGCGGCCGGCCGCCCCGCCGTCGAACGCCCCGGGCTACTCCCCCGGCCAGCGTCCCGCCGAGCGCCCGCTCACGGCGGCCGCGGCGCAGCGCGCCGCGGCCCCCCAGCGCCCCGCCCAGCCGGGGCAGCGCCCGGGACAGGCCGGGCTCGTGCGCCCGGCGCCCAAGGCCAAGCAGCGGCGCGCGCGCCTGCTCGTGAGCAAGGTCGACCCGTGGAGCGTCCTGAAGATGGCGTTCCTGCTGTCGGTCGCGCTCGGCATCGTCACGGTCGTCGCGTCGATCGTGCTGTGGACCGTCCTCGACGTCACCGGCATCTTCGACCGCGTCAACGGGCTCCTCGGCGAGGTGGCCGGCTCCGAGGGGGGCGGGTTCGACCTCAAGAAGGTCGCCTCGCTCGGCCAGGTCGCGTCCTTCGCGACGATCATCGCCGTCGTGAACGTCGTCCTGCTCACGGCCCTCGCGATGCTCACCGCGGTGCTCTACAACATCGCCGCGACCCTCGTGGGCGGCATCGGCGTGACCCTCACCGACGACTGAGGGCGGATTTGGCCCCGGGCCGAGGTGTGCTGTAGAGTCATATCTCGGCCCGAGGGCCACGTGAGGGCGTATAGCTCAGGCGGTTAGAGCGCTTCGCTGATAACGAAGAGGTCCCAGGTTCAAGTCCTGGTACGCCCACGGAACCCTGTTTTCCGCATCGGAGGTGCCCGTGAAGAAGCTGATTGCACTTGCAGTCGCTGCTGTCGCGGGCGCCTTCCTGTTTCGGAAGGCGAAGGAGTCCGAGGCCCAGAAGCAGGTCTGGAGCGGCTCGACCGACCCGGTCGAGTAGCACGGACCGCAGGGCCCGCCCCTCGGGGGCATGGCGCAATTGGTAGCGCACCTGCTTTGCAAGCAGGGGGTTAGGGGTTCGAGTCCCCTTGCCTCCACCGAGAGAACACCCCCGGCCACCTGGCCGGGGGTGTTCTGCTGTCCGGACGCGTGCGGGGCCTTCCGTCCCTCGGGGCGGGAGGAGTCTCGGGTACGGATCTGGACGCGGAAATCGGGTTTCGGGTACACGGACGGCGCCAGCCGCTGTACCCGGAATCCGCATTTGGCGACGAGATACGTACCCGAATCGGGGGGCTGCGGCGTCGCCCTCGCCCCAGCAGCTGCCCGACGTCGCCTTCTCCTCCCGTATCAGGAGGGACGGCGCGACGTCATAGGGTGGTCCGGTGACCCTCTTCATCACGGCGTTTGGCGTGCTCGGCGTGTCCGCCTCCGGGCCGCTCATCGCGGCGACTCTGGGCGCGACCTCCGTGACCGCGCTCGCGATCGCGTTCTGGCGCAACGCGATCGCGGCCGTCGTCATGGCCGCTCCCGTCGCCGTCCGGAGCCCCGCCCAGTTCGGGCGACTGGGCCGCCGCGAGTACCTGTGGTCCGCCGTCGCGGGGGTCGCCCTGGCGTTTCACTTCGTGTGCTTCATCCTCTCGCTCACGCTGACCTCCGTCGCGGCGGCGACGGCGCTCGTGTGCCTCCAGTCGGGCTGGATCGCCGTCTTCTCGCTCGTGCGCGGGCGGCGCCTGCCCGGCACGGTGCTCGCCGGGCTCGGCCTCTCCTTCGTCGGGGTGCTCGCGATCACCGGCCTCGACCTCGGCTCCTCCCCCGAGGCGCTGCTCGGGGACATCCTCGCCGTCGCCGGCGGAGCCCTCGCCGCGCTCTACACGCTCGCGGGCTCTCAGGCGCGCCGGACCATGTCGACGGGTACCTACACGGCCCTGTGCTACGGCGTGTGCGCGGCGCTCGTGGCCTTCATGGCCATCGGCTCGGGCCAGCGCCTGACGGGTTTCGAGCCGTGGGGCTGGGCGGGGATCCTCGCCATCACCGTCGCGGCGCAGCTCGTGGGGCACACGGCCTTCAACCACCTCGTCGCGGTCATGAGCCCGCTCGTCGTGTCGATGTTCATCCTGCTCGAGATCCCCGGCGCCGCCCTGCTCGCGGCGGTGTTCCTCGGGGAGGTCCTGCCCGCCGGGACGTACGCGGGCCTCGGGCTCATCCTCGCCGGGCTCGCCGTCGTCGTCCTGGGGCAGCGCCGAACGCGACGCGGCGACGTCCCTGAGCCGGGGCTCGGCACGGACTGAGCGTGTTCGGTGCGCGCCGGGTGGGTTTCGGCCCGGCTCAACCAGCCGGGGGGAGGGCGTCGCCCGCCTCGCGCTCCGCGCGGTCCGCGTAGGACGCCGCGCGGCGGGCGTGGTCTGCGACGTGCGCCGTCGCCGCGGCGTGCTCCGCGGCCCGGGCCGCGGCGCGGGCGGCGGGCGAGATGGCCTCCTTCGACGCGTCGTGCGCGGCGAGGGCCGCGGCCCGTGCGAGGGGCACCTCGATCTCGCCCCGGATCCACGCGCGGGCGGCCTCGACGGCGCGCCGCGGCCGCACGTCGTCGTGCCTCTCCCGCTCGAACAGCGGCAGGACCCGCTCCGCGCACTCGGCAGCCCACAGCGCGAGCGCGTGGTGTTCGGCCTCGCTCTGCTGCCCGCCCGCCATGGTGCGCCTCCCTTGCTCCTGCCCGGCTACACGCCGCCGCGCTTGACCGGCGGCTGGTTCGCCGAGTGGATCGCGCGCAGGAGCTTGGCCGGATAGTACACCGAGAAGACCACCGCCATAGGGGCCTTGAGCGCGATCTTGCGGATATTGTGCGCCTTGTAGGTCCGGTCGAAGCGCTGCACGTAGTAGCGGTAGTCCTTGGGCGAGTCCTCGAGCCGGCGCGCGGACATGCCCGAGACCATCTCCGGGCAGTACTGGATGCGCAGCTCGTGCTCGGCCAGATGCAGGGACAGGTCGATGTCCTCGTGCATCTCGTCCTTCTCGTCCAGGCACGTCGAGTCCCGGATGGTCTCCCAGGCCGTGCGCCGGATGGCCATGTTCGAGCCGAAGAGGAAGTGGTACTGGTGCCGGGAGAGCTTGAGAAGGAGCTGACGGACCTTGTCGTCCGCCTTGAGCCCGAAGCGGCGCATGGGCATGTCGTAGTAGACCACCGGGCCCGTCGTGGCTTGGACGCTCGGGTCCGTGAACGCGCGCTGGACCTCCTCGACCCAGTCGGGCTCCAGGAGCGAGTCCGCGTCGATGCGGCCGATCACGTCCCCTGTGGCCGAGTCGAGCCCATAGTTGCGCGTCGGGATGAGGCCCTGCTCGCGGTTCTGGGTCAGGAGTCTGATCGGGGACTCAGGGTACTCCTGCGCGAGCTGGCGCACGATGTGGGCGGTCGAGTCCTTGGACAGGTTGTCGACGACGATGATCTCGTGCGCGGGCACCGACTGGTAGATGGCCGCCGTGACGCACTGGCGGATCACACTCTCCTCGTTGTACGCCGGGATGACGATCGAGACGCTCGGCAGAGGAGGCGCGCTCGTCGTCGGCTCGGAGGCGGGGTCGTCAGGCATCACGGTCAAATCTAGCAAAGGCGCCCCCCGCCGGCAGCGGGCCCGCGGGCTGTGGACGGGGCCCGGGGTGGCTCCGAGAAGCCGCGCTCTGAGTGCTGACACGGCTGAGGCCCCGCCAGCGGCGGGGCCTCAGCCGTGTGTGCGTCCGCTCCGAGCGTCAGGCGCCGGGCGTCCCCTCGCCGTTCTCACGGCGGGAAGCGGAGGCGATGTTACGCATGGCCGCGGAGGCGTCATTGGCCTTGTGCTTGCCGTCCCCCTTTGCGTCCTCCTCGGCCTCGTCGGCGGGCGTGGACTCTTCGACGTCTGGAAGGACGGCGTCAGTGGCCTGCGGCTCGGCCTCGAGGCTCGCGCCGGCGACCGCGGCGGACTCGTCGACGAGCGCCGTGTCCTCGCCCTCGCCCTCCGCGGCCCGGGCCGGGGAGTCCTCGAGCACGGCGGCCTGACCGGCGTCGAACGCCGCCTCGGCCTCGGCCTGGGCGACCGAGGATGCCTCGACCGAGGCCTCCTCGGCGGCCGCGTCCTTGTCGAGGGCGGCGGCCCCCGTCGCGGCGGCGGCGCCGGCGGCGCCGGCCGCTGCGCCCGAGGCGGGGACGGGCGACGGCGTGCCCGTGCCGGATGCGGTGTCGGACGGCGTGACGGGGGACGGGACCTTCCACGGATCCTCGACCGGCTTGGCAGCCTTCCACGCCGCGACGCCCGCCGCGACTGCGGCGGCGATCACTCCGAAGATGAGGAGGCCGCGGCCGCGCTTCCGCTTGGGGCGAGCGAGCTCGTCCGCTGCCGAGTGGACGGCGCGCTGAGCGGCGACGACGGCGTCCTTCGCCGCCGCATCCGCCTGGCGGACGATGCCAGACTCGGCGAGGCGATGGGCGACGTCATCGATCCGCGCCGGCGCGTGTGCGAGACCGCGGTTGACGGACTCGGCCGCGTGCGCGATGCCCTCGGAGATGCGGGGGATGTACTGATCCGCCGCGTCCTTGATGGCAGGAGCCGCCTTGTCGACCGCCTCGTGCAGGCGCGGCGCCGTGCTGTCCACGGCGTCGGTGATGCGCGGGGCCAGGTGTGCGAGACCGTCCTGGATCTTCGGTGTCACCGTCGCGACGCCCTCGGCGAGGTTGTGAGCCGCGCTCTTGAGCCCCTCCTGGATCTTCGGCGAAGCCGAGTCGAGGCTATGCTGCAGCCGCGGCACCGCCCAGCTGACGGCGGCGTCGACGCGGGGCTGCGCCCACTCCCTGGCGTTCTCCACGCCAGCGGCGACGCCGTGCTCGATGTCCCGGGCGACGTCACGCGCGATGGACTCCGTCGTGTTCAAGCTCTTCTCGAGTGGTTTCTTCACGGCTACCTCCGGATTCTCCCTGAACCAACGCCAGCCTACGTGGGGCGCGGCCCCGGGGCTACGGCAAAGCGCCCCCCGACACGCTCCTCTTACCCGATTTCACCGAGCGCGGAACACCGGGACTCCTCGGGAAGGGCTCAGCCGCCCGTGGAAGAATGTGGCCCATGAGCGCAAATGCAACCGCCAAGGCAACCATCCACACCAATCACGGCGACATCGTGGTCAACCTCTTCGGCAACCACGCGCCGAAGACGGTCAAGAACTTCGTGGGCCTCGCGACCGGCGAGCAGGCGTGGACGCACCCCGAGACGGGCGAGGACAAGTCCGGCACGCCGCTGTACAACGGCACGATCTTCCACCGCATCATCAAGGACTTCATGATCCAGGGCGGGGACCCGCTCGGGAAGGGAGTCGGCGGCCCCGGCTACCGCTTCGACGACGAGATCCACCCCGAGCTGACCTTCAAGGAGCCCTACAAGCTCGCGATGGCCAACGCCGGCATCCAGGGCGGCAAGGGCACGAACGGCTCGCAGTTCTTCATCACGACGGTCGACACGAGCTGGCTCTTCGGCAAGCACACGATCTTCGGCGAGGTGGCCGACGAGGACTCGAAGAAGGTCGTCGACACGATCGAGGGCGTTCGCACCGGCATGCAGGACCGCCCGGTCGAGGACGTCGTCATCTCCTCGATCGACGTCGAGCAGCTCTGACCCTCTCCTAGATCAAGAACGGCAGGGACACCCAGCACGTGAGCGATGGAAGCCCGGCGGCCGGCCCGGAGGCGGAACCGGTCTGCCCGCGCCACCCGGACCGCATCTCCTATGTGAGGTGCCAGCGGTGCGGCAGGCCCGCGTGCCCGGAGTGCCAGCGGCCGGCCGCCGTCGGCTTCCACTGCGTGGACTGTGTCCGCGAGCTCGCCGCCCCGGCCCCGCGGACGGCGTACGGCGCCGTCGCGCGGCCGGGCGGGCGGCCGCTCGTGACGACGCTGCTCATCGCCGCGTGCGCCGTCGTCTACGCGCTGCAGTGGGCGGTGCCCAACTCGTACGTCTACCTCGAGTTCGCGTACGCCACGCTCCTGACCGGCATTGAGCCCTACCGGATGCTCACGACCGCGTTCCTGCACGCGCCGACATTCGTCCTCCACATCCTCGTGAATATGTACACGCTGTGGATCTTCGGGCAGGCCCTCGAGCCGCTGCTCGGCCGCGCGCGTTTTCTCGCCGTGTACCTGCTCTCCGCCGTCGGCGGCTCGGTCGGCTACTTCCTGCTCACCCCGCCCAGCCTCGTGGGGGTCGTCGGCGCTTCCGGCGCGGTCTTCGGGCTCTTCGGTGCGATGTTCGTCGTCATGCGCCAGCGCGGCGGGGACTCGCGGCAGCTCCTCGTGCTCATCGCCATCAACGCGGTGCTGGGCTTCGTCGTGCCCCAGATCGCGTGGCAGGCACATCTCGGTGGCCTCGTCACGGGCGCCCTCGCCACGGCAGCAGTTGCCTATGCCCCACGCGGCAGCCGCCGCGCGCTCGTACAGTGGGGCGGGATGGCAACCGTCGCCGTCATCCTCGCTGTGGTGACCATGGCGCGCGTCACCGCCCTGAACATCGGTCCCGGCGGCCTCGGGATCTAGGCGAACCCGCCCCTTCGTTTGCGGGGTCACCTTCCTGCGTTGCGGGGTCACGTCATAAGGATGCGGGGTCACCTCCCTGCGTTGCGGGGTCGCCTCTTGCTGTTGTGACTCCCTGACCCCGCGATCTCGGCGTCCCAGGCCCCCATTTCGGCGTCTTACGCCCCCATCTCGGCGTTGGTCTTCATGGTTCTCCACGTCGTCTCGGGGTTCTCCACGTGGTCTCCCGCCGTTCTCCACAGGTTTTGTCCACAGTGTGTACAACTTACAGGCATGTAGTTACTCGGGCGTATCGCCAGTGCTGGCGCGGAAGACGCCGGCAGTCGGCCCGAGGCGGGGTCCCCGCAGCCGCGGGCGCGGACCCTGCCTGTGGACAACCTTTCCCCGGCGCCTGTGGACAGCTGTGGATAAAGGGAGGTGGCGGGAGCGTCTACGCGTCGCCAGAGGCTAGAAGCGCGTCGAGCTGCCGGTAGCCCTCGTCCACGCCGGTCTCCATGCCCGACTGCAGCATGGCGTCGCGCGCGGCCACGGACTCGTACGTCGAATGGATCTCGAGACGGCACCGGCCGTCCGGCAGGGCGATGAACGTGCTGGTGTCGAGCTCGACGTTCCCTGGGGCGCCCTCGAACTCGAACGTCATGACGACGCGGCTCGGCTCAGTGACCTCGTGGAAGGATCCCCGGAAGGCATACTCGTGCTCGCCCTCGCGCTGGACGAACCGGTAGGAGCCGCCCGTGCGTGCCTCCATGTGCTCGATGGTGGTCGAGAGCCGCTCGGGTCCAATCCACTTGGCGAAGATCTCCGGATCGCAGTGCGCCCGGAACACCCGTTCGCGGGGCGCCTCGAACTCACGGGTCATGTCGATGTACGGCATGCCAGGATCGGCGACGATCTGGACGGTGTTGCTCGCCGTGCTGGTCTTGCTGGTGTTGGCGGTCATGGCTGCTCTCCTGTGTCTGAGGCCAGAAGCGCGTCGAGGCGTCGGTACTTCTCCTCGGTGCGTTCCCGGTAGGTGTCGATCCATACGGCCAGGGGGCCGAAGGCTTCGGGGACGAGATGGCAGGGACGGCGCTGGCCATCGCGGCTGCGCGTGATGAGGCCGGCTTCCTCGAGCACCTTGAGATGCCGAGACACCGCCTGCAGCGTGACCGGGAACGGCTCCGCGAGCTCGTTGACGGTCGCGTCCCCTCGGATGAGCCGAGCCAGCAATTGCCGGCGGAGGGGATCCGCGAGGGCGGAGAAGGCCCGGGTGAGGCGGTCCTCGGCGTCCTGGGCGGGGGCTGTTGATGTAGCGGCCACCGTCTGCTCCCTCCTCGCACCACGCGGGATGATCAAGCAACAGCTTTATCAACAAACTTGTTGAATATTTCCACACTAGGACTCCAGCGACGCGCGGTCAAGACTTCTTGTCCACAGGCGCCGTCCACAGTGTGCGTAACTTACAGGCGTGTAGTTCAGAGGCTGTTTACGCGCTCGATCCCGGTTCGTCGCCCGTGTCGACCCGGAAGCCGCGAACTTATTCCCAGCTGTGGATAACTCTGGGGGTAACGCCTGTTGGAAAGTGGATGGCGGTGTGGGCTGTCGGAGGGCGGGCGTAGGCTCTGCACAGGAGGTACACCCATGAGCAATCTGGAGCTTGACCCTGCCGAGACCCTCTGCGGGGTCGAGGCCGAAGGGCCAGAACTTGCTCTCGAGATCATCGAGCCGCGCGACGTCCCGCTCGGCGGACTGCGGGCGATGCCGGTCCGCCGCACGCTGCCCTCGAAGCATCGTTCATTGGTGGGCGCGTGGTGCTTCGCCGACCACTACGGGCCCGACGACGTCTCCGCGACGGGCGGCATGCGGGTTCCGCCGCACCCGCACACAGGCCTGCAGACCATCAGCTGGCTCTTCTCGGGTGAGGTCGAGCACCGCGACAGCGCCGGGCATCACGCCCGCGTGCGGCCGGGCGAGCTCAACTTCATGACCGCCGGCCGCGGCATCAACCACTCCGAATACTCGACGCCAGCCACGACGGTCCTCCACGGGGTCCAGCTGTGGGCGGCCCTCCCCGAGCCCTTCCGCGGCGCCAGGCCGGGCTTCGAGCGCTACGTGCCGCACGCCGTCGTGCTCGAGGACGCAGGCGGCAACGGCGTTCGGGGGGCCGAGCTGCGCGTGTTCTTGGGCGAGCTGCACGGCTCCGCCTCTCCGGTGCGTACCTATTCGGCCCTGCTCGGCGCCGAGCTTTCGCTCGGGCCGGGGGCCGCCGTCGTCCTCGATCTGGCGACCGAGTTCGAACATGCCTTCCTGCCCGACAGCGGCGGGGCGGTGCTCGACGGCGAGCCCGTACCGCAGGCCCACCTCGCCTACGCCGCGCCCGGTCGGGCCCGCGTGAGGCTCGAGAACCCCGGCGATACCCGGATCCGCATCATGATCCTCGGCGGCCCCCCGTTCGGCGAGGAGATCACCATGTGGTGGAACTTCGTGGGCCGATCGCACGAGGAGATCGTCGGGTTCCGCGCGCTGTGGCAGGCGCAGATCGGTGCGGAGCCGGGCAGCGCGAAGGCGGAAGGCGCGGAGGCGGGCATGGCGCACGACGGCGAGCCGTTCGGGCCCGTCGTCGAGCTCACCGGGGGCGACGCGGCGCTTCCGGCGCCGGCCCTTCCCAACGTCCGGCTCCGCCCACGCGGCGGGGCGCGCGACGGCCGCCGCACGACCAGCCGCCCCAAGACCAGCCCCCCGACGACCATCCACCCCGAAAGCAAGGACACCATGCCCGCCCAGGCACCCACGGACGCAGCAGAGCAGGGCGTCGTCGCGATCGTCCATACCCCGCAGCGCCACCGCTACGAGGTCCGTGTGGACGGCGTGACGGCAGGCTTCACGCAGTATCGGCTCAAGGAGGACGGCGCGGTGATCGCGTTCGACCACACAGAAGTGGGCGAGGCGTACTCGGGCCTCGGCCTCGCGAGCCGGCTCGTGACCTTCGCCCTCGACGACGTGCGCGCGAAGGGTCAGCGCGTTCGGCCCTACTGCCCCTACGTCCGCCGTTTCCTCAAGCGGCACCTGGAGTACCAGGACCTCGTGGTGGACGGCTTCGAGGTCTGAACGCCGCGCCTCCGGATATCCACAGGCTTGTCCACGGCGTGGATAACTTACAGGCATGTGATTAGCGGCAACCCGCCGGTATCCACGGACTTATGCCCAGCCTGTGGATAACTTGTCTCCAGAAGTTCACACGCTGTGGACCCACGCTGCTCCCCTCCGCGGGGCGCCGGTGCTAGCGTGGGAGCACCCGTCTGCCGCCCGGGCCCTCTGCCCGGTGCTCGCCCGCGAGGAGCGCCATGAGCGTCGTCTGGAAGCCGATCGAGCCTGACCATGCTCCCGCGTGGGCGGAGCTGAGCAATCTCCTGGCCCGCGTCGACGACACGGACGAGTTCTACGAGCCCGAGGACCTCGTCGAGGAGCTCGGCGAGCCCGGAGTCGACCCCTCCCTCGACACCATCGCGGCCTGGGACGGGGACACGATGGTGGCCTACGGCCAGCTTCGGATCTCCGAGGGGCTCGTGGACCGGATGGCCAAGGCCTTGCTCTCCGGCGGGGTGCACCCAGAGTGGCGCGGCATGGGCCTCGGGCGTGCCGTGATGGACTGGATCGAGCCCCGAGCGGCCGAGCTGGCCACCGCCCGCTACCCGAGCCTGCCCCTCGTGTGCTCGGTGTGGTGCGGCAAGCCCAGCTCCTCGGCGGTGCGTCTCGCGGCCGCCCGCGGCTACGGCCCCGCGAGGTACTTCCAGGACATGCGAGCCGAGCTCGCGGGCTGGCGGGCCCCGGCTTCCCCCTTCGGTGCCCCGGCCGGTGCCAGGCCCGGAGCCAGGTCCTGGACTTCGGACAGAACCGGGGACCACGCCGTCGTGCTCCCCCTCGCGCAGGACCACGCCGAGGGCACCCGCCGGGCGCACAACGAGGCGTTCTCGGACCACTGGGGCGCCGTCGAGCGGGATGCCGCGCGCTGGTCCGACCAGCTTGCGGCGCGCAGCTTCCGGCCCGCGCTCAGCCGTGTGGCGCTCAGCGCGGACCCGTCGCTGGACCCGGACGAGGCCGTGGACGCGTACGTGCTGTGCAATGAGTTCGTTCCCGGGGAGCTCTACGTCGCACTTGTCGGCACGCGGCGCCGGGCGCGCGGACGCGGCCTCGCGACCCGCCTGCTGTCCGAGGTCCTCGGCGCCGCGCGGGAGTCCGGCTACCGGCTCGCCGACCTCGGGGTCGACTCCGAGAGCCCCACGGGCGCCGTCGGGCTGTACGAGCGGGTCGGATTCCGGGCCCTGCGCACGACGGTCGTCTACGAGCGCCGCCCGTGACCAGCCCCGTTCCCGAACAGGCCGCCGGCCGCCCGCTCGCGCTCGTGACCGGCGTCGGTCGCCTCGCCGGGATCGGGGCGGGGATTGCGCGCGGGCTCGCCCGCGACGGCTGGGACCTCGCCCTCGCGTACTGGTCGCCCTACGACGCGCGCATGCCGTGGGGCGTCCAGCCGCACGACGTCGGCCGGCTCGCCGAGGAACTGCGCGGCCTCGGCGCCGCGGTCAGCACGCTCGAGGCGGACCTGGCCGATCCCGAGGTCCCCCGCCGGCTGCTCGACGACGCCGGCGCGGAGCGGCCGGTGCGCGCGCTCGTGCTCAGCCACGCCGAGTCGGTCGACTCGTCGATCCTCGACACGGGCCTTGAATCCTTCGACCGGCACTTTGCCGTCAACGCCCGCGCCTCGTGGCTGCTCGTGAAGGCCTTCGCCGAGCAGTTTCCGCCCGAGTGGGCGGGCCTCGGGCGGATCGTGGCGCTGACCTCGGACCACACGGTCCACAACCTGCCCTACGGCGCGAGCAAGGGCGCCCTGGACAGGATCGTCCTCGCCGCCGCGCGCGAGCTCGCGCACCTCGGGATCGCGGCGAACGTGCTCAATCCGGGGCCGATCGACACGGGCTGGATGGACGACGGCGTGCGGGCATCGGGCACGGCACAGCAGCCCTGGGGGCGGCTGGGCACGCCCGAGGACATCGCCGGCGTCGTGGCCTTCCTCCTGAGCCGGCCCGGAGGATGGATCAACGGGCAGCTGCTCAAGGCCGACGGCGGGTTCTCCGCGGGGTAGGTCGGCTCCCGGCGTGGTCAGTGCGCGGGCGACGGCGCGGACTCGCCCGCCGGGGCGTGCTCGGGCACGCGGTTGCGCAGGAACGCGGCGAGGACGATCGCGATCGCGCCGGCGCCCGCGGCGACGAGGAACGCGGCCCGGAAGCCGGCCACGGCGGCGTCCTGCGCGGGCAGCTCCCCGGCGGCGGCGTGCGTCGTGGCGGCCATGACGGCCACGAGCAGGGCCGTGCCCGCCGCGCCCGCGACCTGCTGGAGCGTGCTCAGGATGGCCGAGCCGTGGCTGTACAGGTGGCGCGGGAGCGGGTTGAGCCCGCTCGTGAACGTTGGCGTGAACAGTAGGGCCAGGCCCAGGGACAGGACGACGTGCAGGGCGAGGGCGATCCACACCGGGCTGTCCGCGGTGATGAAGCTCAGGGCCACGAGCACGCCCGTGATGAGCGAGGTGCCGGTGAGCGTGAGCGGGAGCGGGCCGACCGCGTCGAACCACTTGCCGACCCTGGGCGCGAGCAGGCCCATGACGAGGCCTCCCGGCAGGAGCAGGAGGCCGGTCGAGAGCGTGTCGAGGCCGCGCAGCTGCTGGAGGTAGATCGGCAGGAGGATGATGACGCCGAACAGCGCCATCATGCCGACCATGAGCAGCGCCGTCGCGATCGTGTACATCGGGTAGGTGAACGCGCGCAGGTCCAGCAGCGGCGAGCCCGAGCGCTGCAGCGCGAGCTGGCGCAGGACGAACGCGACGAGGGCCACGCCGCCCACCGCGAGCGGGATCGCCGGGCCGAGGCCGACCGTGGCCTCCCCGCCGAGCTGGCTGAGCCCGTACACGACGCCCCCGAACGCCGGCACCGTGAGGATGACCGAGAGCGCGTCGAGCCGCGGCCGCTCGCCCTCGGGGGCGCCGCGCAGCTTCGAGGCGCCGTACAGGAGCGCCGCAAGGGCGATCGGCAGGACGGTCAGGAACATGAACCGCCACGAGAGGAACTGCAGGATGATCCCGGACAGGGTCGGGCCGATGGCGGGGGCCACCGAGATGACGATGCTCACGGTCCCCATGACCTGGCCGCGGCGCTGGACCGGGATGAGCGAGAGGACGCTTGTCATGAGCAGGGGCATCATGATCGCGGTCCCGGAGGCCTGGACGACGCGGGCCAGGAGCAGGACGCCGAAGCCAGGGGCGAGCGCGGCGAGCAGGGTGCCGGCGCTGAACAGGCCCATGGCCAGGAGGTAGACGGTCCTCGTCGAGAGGCGCTGCAGGAGGAACCCGGTAGTCGGGATAACGACCGACATCGTGAGCATGAAGGCGGTCGCGAGCCACTGGACCGTGGTCGCGTCGACGCTGAGTTCGGCCATGAGCCGCGGCAGGGCGACGTTCATGATGGTCTCGTTGAGGATCACGACGAACGCCGCGATGACGAGCACGGTCACGACGAGGCGGCTCTCGCGGCTGATCGGATGCTTCTCTGCCACGGAGCCGGGGTGGCCGGCGCCCGAGGGCGTTTCTTGGGATGCGGAAGGCAAGGGAGCTCCTGGGTGAAATGGTTTCGGGAGGCAACGTCTTGTGGGTGCAAACCGCCCGGATCCCGGGATCATTCCCGCCGGGGACCGGAGACATCAGTCTCTCACTTTCCTCGGCAGCGCGGGCACCGCCCGCCGCCTCCTGCGGACTCATACTGTCCGCAGGTCCCTCCGCCGGTAGGCCGCGAACCCGGCAGTGATCAGCACCACAGCGATCGCGAGGACGACGACGACCGGCGCCCAGTCGGCGTCGTCCGCCGTGATCCGGGGGATGACGTGGAACGGGCTGGTGTCCATGAGCCAGTCGGGGGCCTTGAGCACGGGACCGAAGAGCGTCAGGACGATCCAGTACACCAGCGCGAGCCACGCGATCCAGCGCAGCTGCGGCGCGGCGCCGACGAGCGCGAGGGCGAGGGCCGCAGCGAGCCAGACCGCCGGCGCATGGGCGAGCGTCTGGAGGAGCACGAGCCACGCGTCGGCCCGCGTGCCGGTCGCGACCGCCGTCGTGCCGAGGACGGTGCCGCTCACCGCGACGGCGACCGTCGGGGCCCCGAGCGCTGCGGCGACGGTGGGCGCGAGGTACCGCGCGCGGGCCAAGGGCGCCGAGAGGACCCACTCCGAGCGGCGCTCGTCCTCCTCGACGGCGAAGCGCAGGGCCAGCTGGACGCCGAAGACCGCGGCGATGATGGCCATGATGAACGTGAGCATCTGGACGAAGGCGAACACGAGGTCCTCCTCCGTCGCGGCGCGGGCGGCCAGGATCTGCTGGACGAACGGGTTCTCGGAGAAGAAGCCGGACATGGTCCCGGCAACGATGCCGTAGACGAAGCCCAGGAGTGCCGACGTGGCGAGCCACGAGGCGATCGGGCCTCGGCTGAGCCGCACGGTGTGCCGGGAGATTCCGGCCGTGCTGCGATCTGGGCCGGTGCCCTGACGGAGCAACCCGGCCCCGAAGTCGCGGCGCCGAGCGAGCCGCGCGCCCACGGCCGCCGTGGCGATCCCGACGGCGGCGAGCAGGGCGAGCGGTCCCGGGTTGTTCTCGGCGGCCGGGCGGATGAGCTCCGCCCAGCCCATCGGGTTCGTCCAGAGGAGCCACTCGGCGTCCTCGAGCGTGTCCCCGAGGCCGCGCAGCACGTAGCTCGCGACCAGGACCGCGGCGGCGAGGGCGTTGGCCGTGCGCGCGTACGAGCCGATCTGAGCCGTGACCGCCGCAACACCCGCGAACGCGATGCCCATGCCGCCGAGCATCCCGCCCAGGGCCAGGGCGTCCTCCGGGGCGGCGCCCGCGGCGGTGAGCGTCCCGGCGATGAGCGCCGCGACCGCCGCCGAGGCCGCCCACGCGAGCAGCACGCCGGAGGCGAGGCGCGCATGCTGCCCCACCGCGCCGGAGTCCACGAGCTCGGCCTGGCCGGTGTCCTCGGAGGCCCGGGCGTGGCGCGTGACCGTGAAGATGGCCATGAGGGCCGTGAAGAACATGCCGAAGACCTGGATCCGCCACGTCGTGAAGCCGGCCGCTGTCTCGAGGTTCGTCGCGTGGCCGAACAGGAGGGTGAACGCCGGGTTCGTCTGGAGGCTCACCTCGAGGACTACGGCGTCCCGGGGCGTCGGAAAGAGCGAGTCGTAGGCCGAGTAGGACGCGAGGGGGAACAGCGCGATGATCGCGATCCACGGCACGAGCTTCCACGCGTCCAGCCGCAGGGCGAAGCGGGTGAGCCGGCCGGCGCCGGCAAGCTGGCTCATTGCGGGCCGCCGTCCTCGGTACGCTCTTCCTCGCGGGGGGTGCCGCGGTGGCGCGGACGACGGCGGGGGCTCCGGCCGCCGTCGTCCGCCGCACGCGTGTGCTCGCCGGCGATTCCTTCGGCGCCGTTTCCCGAGGGCGGGATCCGCTCCCCGTAGTGCTGGAGGAAGAGGTCCTCGAGGCTCGGCGGGGTCACGGTCAGCGCCGTGACCCCGTGCGTGGCGAGGGTGTTCATCGCGCTGCCGAGGCCGTCGGCGTCGACCGTGAAGCGGACGCGGTGGTCCTCGACGCTGAGGTCGTGGACGCCGGGCATCGACGTGAGCTGGTCGGTGCCGCCGTGCAGGGTCGCGGCGACGGACGTGCGGGCGTGGCTGCGCATCTGCTCGAGGCTTCCCGTCTCGACGACCCTGCCCTGGCGGATGATGCTGATCCGGTCCGCGAGTGCTTCGACCTCGGCGAGGATGTGGCTCGAGAGCAGCACGCTGCGGCCCGCGGCCTTCTCGCGGCGGATCTCCTCACGGAAGAGGGCCTCCATGAGTGGGTCGAGGCCGGCCGTGGGCTCGTCGAGGACCAGCAGCTCGGCGCGCGACGACAACGCGGCGACGATGGCGACTTTCTGCCGGTTGCCCTTCGAGTACGTGCGGCCGCGCTTCGAGGGGTCCAGCTCGAAGGTGTCGATCAGCTCGGCCCGGCGGGTCTCGTCGAGGCCGCCGCGCAGGCGGCCCATGAGGTCGATCGCCTGGCCGCCGGTGAGCTGGGGCCACAGGCTCACGTCTCCTGGGACGTACGCGACGCGCCGGTGGAGGGCGACGACGTCGCGCCACGGGTCCCCGCCCAGCAGCTCGACGCGCCCCGAGTCCGCGCGCAGGAGGCCGAGGAGGATGCGCAGGGTCGTGGATTTCCCCGCCCCGTTGGGGCCGAGGAAGCCGAGCACTTCGCCCTCGCGCACCTCGAGGTCGAGGCCGTCGAGGGCCCGCGTCCGGCCGAACGTCTTGACGAGACCGGTGATGCTCACGGCGCTCATGCTGCGATCGTAGGCCCGGCGGGCTCCGGCACGGGAGGGGCAAAGGCCCTGGGGGTCCGGTGCGACGCTTCGGGAGCCGGACGCGGCGGCTCCGACGACACGCCCGGGTGTGGGCGACACGCCGTCGGCTGGTGTGGCGGCCGTCCCATCCGCGGGCGGGATTGCCCGTGAGGACGCGGGTGAGGCCCGTCTCGGGTGAACATCGGGGGAACGTGCGGCAACCGCGGGTTGCTAGACTCGTGAAGCTCACGCCCGAAGGCCGAGCCACCCCCTGACCAATCCGGACCGGACGCGACTCCTCGCGCCCGCGACCGGCCCGCGCCCGCCCGAGACGAGGAGACCCCCGCCCTCATGACCGCCCTGGCCGAGCCCGACTACTACGACGATTTCGACTCCGACTATCGCTCCGAGCTCGACGCCAAGTACGAGGAGGGGTTCGGCTACGGCCCGCAGGTCGACGACGACGAGGACGACGACTTCGACGACCTCTTCGACAACCTGTTCGACGACGAGGATGACGAGGACGACGACCTCGACGAGCCGACGCGGCCCAAGGCCGGGACCAAGCGGAGCACCGCCAAGGCCACGACGGCGAAGGCGGCGGCCACTGCTCCCGTGAAGGCCCCCGCCAAGAAGTCCACGAGCCGGGCCGGGTCGGCGTCCGAGGTCATCGTGACGACCGTGGCCGAGCGGCGCGCTGCCCTCGCGATGCGCGACGAGGCCGAGGCGGTCTCGGCTCCCGTGTCCGTGGCCGCCGCCGTGCCCGTTGAGGCCGCCGTCTCCCTGGGGGCCAGTGCGTCCCCTCGCGTGGCCGACTCCATCGTCGCCGAGGCGCGCGCCGCCGCCGAGCGGGCTCGGAGCGCCGCCGATGCCGCCGCGGCCGCTGCCAAGTCCGCTGTCACCGCCGCCGTCGCCAAGGCCGCGGCGGCGAAGGCTGCTGCCGCAGAGGCGTCGGCCGCCGAGCAGGTCGCACAGGAGGCGCTGGCTGCGTCCTCGGCTGCCGAGCAGGCGGCCCTCCGGGCGGCGGCGGAGCTCGAGCTCGCGCTGGCCGGGGTCGCGGTTGCCCCAGCCACGGTCTCGGCGGCGGAGGCCCCGGTCTCAGTGGCAGAGGATCCCATCTCGGTGGCAGAGGACCCGACCTCGGTGGCGGAGGCCCCGACCTCGAGCGCGGAGGCCCCCATTTCGGTGGCGGAGGCCCCGATCTCGGCGGCCCAGGCCCCCATTTCGGTGGCGGAGGCTCTGGTCTCGGTGGCGGAGGCCCCGATCTCGGCGGCCCAGGCCCCCATTTCGGTGGCGGAGGCTCTGGTCTCGGTGGCGGAGGCCCCGATCTCGGCGGCCCAGGCCCCCATCTCGGTGGTGGAGGCCCCCATCTCGGCTGCACAGGCCCCCATCTCGGCGGATCCGAACTTTGGCCCGAGCATCGCCCCCGTGAACCAGCACGTCGAGTTCCTGCGCAAGCTGCGCCCCGGCTTCGAGGTCCCCTACGTAGACCCGATGCACTCCGTGGACGAGTGCCGGATCGTGAGCCTCTTCTCCAACACGGGCGAGGCCAGCCCGCGCGGCTATGTGTGGGCAGGCGACGACGCCGCTGCGACGCGCCTGCTAGGCCTCCAGTACCAGCTCGGCCTGCGCCCGGAGTGGATCATGCCGTGGAACGTCCATCCCTGGTTCACCCCGGGTGAGGCCAACGGGAAGTTGACCCCCGAGCAGGTCAACGCCGGGCTCAAGCCGCTCCTCGCGTTCCTCAAGCTCGTCCCCCGGGCCTCGGCGATCGTCGCCCACGGCACCGAGGCGAACCGCCTCGCGCAGATGCTGCTCAAGACGGACAACCCGCTCATCTGGCGCCGTGGCCTCAAGGTCTACAAGGCCCGCGCCCTCCACGGCCGCGCGTTCGCCGGCTCGAGGGAGCGCCAGACCGAGTGGCTCATCGAGATGGGCCGCGGCTACGCGGATGCCATGGCCCGGGCGGGCCTACAGAGCGGCCGCTAGGAAGAATCCCGTCGGAGGCATATGCCTCAAGGGGAAAGAAAGCACGCAAGGACAAAGGACGGCGGCCACTCGCGCGGCCGCCGTCCTGGTCTGGCTGGCTACTTGCTCGAGCGTGGCTTGCGCAGATGCGCGACGGGATCGGTGTCGAACGCGCTGGCCTTCTTGGCCTTCTTGGCCGCGCGCTGCTCCTTGATCGTCTTCGACGGCTTCTTGTGCTGCTCGGGCTGATGGGGCTGCTTGTCGGGCATGCTGAACTCCTTTGGCCATCCCACATGGGGTAACCCCCCATCCAATGACGATACGCCGGTAGGATGCTGGGCACCATGGCCCCTTCCCACGCCCCCGCTGCCTCGTCCGCCTCAGCCGTCCGGATCGATTCCTGGCTCTGGGCTGTGCGCGCCTTCAAGACCCGCTCGGCCGCGACGGCTGCGTGCCGTGCCGGGCATATTCGACTCAACGGCAACCCGGCCAAGGCCTCCCAGACGGTCGTCCCCGGCGACACGGTCCGCATCCGGCAGAGTGGCTTCGAGCGGATCCTCGAAGTACACGTGCTCATCGTCAAGCGCGTCGGCGCCGAGGCAGCGTCGAAGTGCTACACCGACCACACCCCCGAGCGGCCGCCTGCGCCTTTCCTGGGCCTGCCGCAGCGCGACCGCGGCACCGGGCGACCCACCAAGAAGGACCGCCGGGAGATGGAGAGGCTGCGCGGCCACGGGTGACGCCCCATGACAGACCGGTCGCGCGCGCATGCAAGGATCGAGGGATGACCGTGAATCCCCGCAGCATCGCCGGTAAGGACGTCGGGCCCGTGGGCTTCGGCTGGATGAACCTCAACCAGACCTATGGGCCGCTCCCCACCCGCGAGGACGCCGTCAAGCTCCTCCTCCACGCCCTCGACGCCGGCGTGACCCACTTCGACACGGCCACGATCTACGGCGCCACAGCCAACGAGACGCTCCTGGGCGAGACGCTGTCGTCGCGCCGCGACGAGTTCTTCCTCGCCTCGAAGGGTGGGATGTACTCCCGCGACGGCAAGCGAGTCATCGACGGTCGGCCGGAAACGATCCGCGCCCACGTGAATGCGTCGCTCGAGCGCCTCCGCACGGACCGGATCGACCTCTACTACCTCCACCGCTGGGACAAAATCGTCCCCATCGAGGAGAGCGTGGGCGCGCTCGGCGAGCTCGAGCGCGAGGGCAAGATCGGCGCCGTCGGCCTCTCCGAGATCAGCGCGGGGACACTGCGCCGCGCCCACGCCGAGCACCCCATCGCCGCGCTGCAGAACGAATACTCGCCCTGGACCCGCAACCCGGAGCTGGGAACCCTCGAGGCATGCCGCGAGCTCGGCATCGCGTTCGTCGCCTTCAGCCCCCTCGGCCGCGGCGCGTTCGGCGGCGTACTGCGCGACCCGTCGACGCTGCCCGACTGGGACTTCCGACGCTCCCTGCCGCGTTTCGACGCCGGGCATTGGCCCGCGAACCTCGCCCTCCTCGACCGGTTCGGCGCCCTCGCGGCCGACGCCGGGTGCTCGCCCGCGCAGCTCGCGATCGCCTGGGTCCTCTCCCGCGGCGATCACGTCATCGCCCTTCCGGGCACGCGCAGCGCCGCGCACCTCGACGAGGACCTCGCGGCCGGTTTCCTCGAGCTGCCCGCGGACGTGTTGGCCCGGGTCGATGAGCTCGTCAACGAGGGCACCGTCTCCGGCCCGCGATACGCCCCCGCAGGCCAGGCCGACGTCGACACCGAGGAGTTCGCGCCCCACGGGTGACCTTCCGGGCCGAGGGCCTACGGCGTCGCGCGGAAGGAGTGCTGGGCGCCGTGGTGCACGAATTGCTCATCGGTGCCTGAGTCCACGACGATCGATCCGCTCGTCGACGCGTCGAGGACCACCGTCTTGACCGGGAGTGACGCGCGCGTGTGGTTCGTGGCGATGAAGTTCCCGCTGCCGGAGGCGACGAGAACGATCGTGGGCGTCGCCCCGGACGGGGCCACCTGCGCGGACGGGACGTCGTAGCTGAGGTGGTTACCCGTGATCGTGTTGCCGCTGCCGCGCACGTGCACGAGGCCGAAGAGGTCGTCTCGCCCGTTGCCGTACGGCTGCATGGGACCCCACGGCTCGGGCTGACGCACGAGGTGGTTGCCCTGGACGAGGTTCTCGTCGCACGCGCCCTCGAACACGATCAGGCCCGGGTAGAAGCCGTGCAGCCGGTTGGCCGTGATCGTGGAGCGCGAGCAGTTCTTGAGCTGGACGAGGCTCTTGCCGCGCGGGAAGACGTTGTTCGCGGCAACGAGCAGGCCCGCGTGCCCCTCGGCGAAGAGGCCGAAGCCCACATAGCCGGCCCCGAGGTGGTTGTCCGTCACGGCCGAGGCCTGGCCTGAGCCGACGAGCTCGACGCAGCTGCCGCATTCGGCGAGGAAGTTCCCGCTGACCCGCAGCGCGTCGGCGTCGCGCACCACGAGGCCGTGCTCGAGGTACACCATCCCCATGCCCTGGACCCGGAAGGCGTCGTTGGCCGTGTCCACGAGGATGCCGGTCTTGCCGTTGAGGTACGAGTTCTGGTGCGGGGCGAAGGAGACGCCATCGAGGCAGAAGTTCTCGAACGTGACCGAGCTCAGCCGCGGGTCGCCGCCGCGCGCGACGCGGAACGCCTCCCCCTGGCCGTCTGTGTTCTCGACGCGGACGCGGCTCCCGCCAGGGTTGACCTCGTGCCATGAGGAGGTGTTGCCGGCGTTGTAGCGGATGCTCGAGGACGTGAAGCCGTGGCCCGAGCCGCGGATCGTGAGGTAGCTGACGTCCACGGTGACGCGGGTCTTGAGTGAGTAGTCACCGGGCGGGATATAGATGACCGCGCCTGGCTTCGAGGCCTGGCTGGTCTGCTGGGCCTTGACGTCGGCGATGATGCTGTTGATCACCGCGCCGATGTCGTAGGCGGCGGTCAGCCCTGGATTGCCGGGCACGGTCCAGGTCGTGACGTCGTAGACGGTCGCCATCGACGGCCCCCTCAGAGCATGCCGACGATGCGGGCGTAGCCACCCGACCGGGGGCCGGGCGGGGCGGGCGGCTGGCGCACGACGGCGGGCGGTGCAGCGTGGGCGCGGCGGCCTCCTCCCAGAGTGGCCACTGCGGCGAGGGCGGCGGCGCCTCCTAGCCGGAGCGCCGTGCGGCGGGAGTGCCCGGGCGGGACGCCGATGGACGACGGCGTGGAGGTCGGTCGGTAGGGGTCGAGACGCAGCATGGACTCACTCCTCGTTGAGCAGGGGATGGGGGCTGGGCCAGCTGGCGATGTGGCCACGGCCAAACAGTGCCAAAACGATTCTTCAGGCCCGCTGGACAGGACGCTAGGGCACCTCGGGCGTGCACGCAAGGGGTCTCGGGTCGAGGGGACGCTCATCCGCGGAATTCCGCTTGCCAAAATGATTTTTCACCGGACCCCTTGACCGGGTGCCGCGGCAGGCCCTACCGTCGTGCCAAGTCGTTTTAGCAGAACGATTTGTCACCGGGCCGGATCGGGATCGAAGCCCTCGAGCCCCGGTCGGCAGCGACGTCCATCCCGAATACCCCCGCGTCTCGCACCCGTTACCCTCCCGAATGGAGCCGACAGTGTTGTCCTCACACCGCGCGCTGAAGCGCACCCTGCTGGCCGGTGCCGCCGTCACCGCCATCGCCCTCACCTCGTGCGGTGTGGGCGGCCCCACCTCCGACCCGAACAGCAAATCGGTCACCGTCCTCGTCGAGGCCGGCGGCCACGCCGAGCTCACCCCGATCGCCGAGCAGTGCGAGAAGGACACGGGCATCAAGACCACGTTCGTCGAGCTGCCGTACGAGGGGCTCTTCAACCGCCTCACGAGCGAGTTCTCCTCGGGCCAGGTCTCCTTCGACGTCGCCGCCGTGGACTCCGTCTGGCTGCCGAACGTCAAGGACGCCGTCCAGCCGCTCGACGACCTGTTCACGGACGAGGCGAAGAAGGACATCTTCCCGGCGCTCGTTGCCGAGGCGAAGCCGGACGGGCACTTCGTCGGCATGCCCGTGTGGACCAACGCCGAGGTGCTCTTCTACCGCAAGGACCTCTTCGAGGACCCGGCCAACAAGGCCGCCTTCAAGGACCGCTACGGCTACGACCTCGCCGCCCCGACCACGTGGGAGCAGTACCAGGACGCCGCGGAGTTCTTCACGAAGGACGGGATGTTCGGCACGGACGTCAAGGGCGGCGTCGAGACCGAGTGGCTCGCCCACGTGCTCCAGGCGGGCTCGCCCGGCGTCGTCCTCGACAAGGACGGGAAGGTCATCATCGACAACGAGGCCCACCGCGAGGCCCTCGACTTCTACGTCGGCCTCGCGAAGTCCGCGCCGTCGGGCGCCGCGCAGGTGGACTGGGCCGCCGCGCAGAACCTCTTCTACCAGGGCAAGACAGCCATGACCCGCTTCTGGGCCCATGCCTACCGGCAGATCCCGGCCGACTCGCCCGTGGCGGGCAAGGTCGGCGTCGCGCCCATGATCGGCGGCGAGGCCGGCGTCGCGGGCATCCCCGGCCCCTGGTACCTCTCGGTGCCCAAGGCCACGAAGAACGCTGAGAACGCCAAGGCCTTCGTCAAGTGCGCCTTCGACCACAACGACCTCGCGATCGGCTCCAAGCTCGGCCTGGCCGCCCGCGTCTCGGCCTACGAGAAGTTCCAGGACCAGGCCGGCTACGAGAGCTTCGGCCCGCTCGTCGAGACGCTCAGCGCCCGCGCCACTGCCACCCGCCCGGCCACCGACAAGTGGCAGCAGATCGTGGACACCGTCCTCGTCCCGATGCTCCAGAAGGCCGTGGCCGGCGGCGACTCCGCGACGCTCCTCGCCGAGGCCAAGGCCAAGGTCGAGGACATCGTCAACCCCTAGCCCCGGGGCCGGTGCGGGGGCCGATCCCCCGCACCGGCGCCGGTCCCCAGCGAAGGACCACCCATGCGCCTCACCGACCGCCGCTTCGCCCTGCTCCTCATGGCACCCGCCGCGGCCTTCCTCGCCCTCTTCGTCGCCTACCCGCTCCTGCGGCTCGTCTACGACAGCTTCTTCCGGATCTCCCCCGTCGCCGGCGGGCCGCGGGAGTTCGTGGGCCTGGCCAACTATGCCGCGGCCTTCGCCTCCGAGGCGTTCATGGGCGCCGGGTGGCGGACCCTCGTCTACACCCTCGTCGTCGTCACCGCGGAGTTCGCGCTCGGCCTGGCCATGGCCCTCGTCTTCGCCGCGCTCGGGCGCCGGGCGCAGGTGTTCCGCACGGTCTTCCTGTACCCGCTCATGATCGCCCCGATCGTGGCCGGCCTGCTGTGGAAGTTCCTCATGATCGACAACTTCGGCCTCCTCGGCGCGCTCCTGGCCCAAGCCGGGATCCTCTCGGACCCCAACCAGATTGGGTGGCTCTCGGACCCGGGGATCGTGCTCTACTCCGTCGCCATCCCGGACGTGTGGCTCACGACGTCGTTCATGTGCCTCGTGCTCTTCGCCGGCCTCCAGAACGTCCCCGGCGATCTGCTCGAGGCGGCGAGGCTCGACGGCGCGCGGCCCACCGTGCTGCTCTTCCGCATCATCCTGCCGCTCCTGCGCCCCGTGATCGCCGTGGCCCTCGTGGTCCGCGGCATCGATGCCGCGAGGGCGTTCGACACGATCCTCATCCAGACCAACGGCGGCCCGCAGTCGGCCTCGGAGGTCATGAGCCTCCTCGTCTACCGCACCATGGTCCGCTTCGGCGACCCGGGCCTCGCAAGCGCCATGGGCACCGTCTACCTCGTCGCCATGCTCGCCGTCGCCGTCGTCGCCCTCGCCACGATCTGGCGGCCCGGAAAGGACACCTGATGACCCTCGCCCCCAGCCTGCGCCGCACCGAGGCGGGCCCGACGCGCAAGGCCGCGGCCGGCGTCGTCCGCAGGGCCAGCCGCACCGCCGAGGCGGGCGGGCTCGAGGCCCGCCGCCGCGGCACCCGGGTCATCCTGTGGACCGCCCTCGCCGCAGCCCTGGTCCTCTACGGCTTCCCGTTCCTCTACCTCATCCTGACCTCGTTCAAGACGCCGAGCGAGACGATCGCCGTCCCGCCCACCCTCCTGCCCACGACCTGGACGCTCGAGAACTACGCGGGCGCCCTGGGCCGGCCCGGCGTGCTGGCCTCGTTCGTCAACAGCCTGCAGACCGCCGTCGTGAGCACGCTCCTCTCGCTCGTGCTCGCCGTCCCCGCCGCGTACGCGGTGACGCGGTTCAAGACCCCCGCGGGATCGGTGTTCGTGCTGGCCTCGCTCGTCACGCGCATGGTGCCGCCGGTCGCCGTCGGCCTCCCGCTCGCCTCGATGCTCGGCTCGGTGGGCCTCGCCGACACCCCGGTCGGGCTCGCGATCGCCCACACGACCGTCTCGCTGCCGCTGTCGATCTGGCTCATGTGCAGCTTTCTCGACGCCGTGCCGCGGGACCTCGAGGAGGCCGCCCTCGTGGACGGCTGCAGCCGGCTCGGGGCGTTGTGGAAGGTCGTCATCCCGGTCGTCTCGGGCGGGGTCTCCGTCACCGCGATCTTCGCGTTCCTCGCCTCGTGGAACGAGTTCCTCTTCGCGCTCCTGCTCACCGCGGTGCGCTCCCAGACCACCCCCGTGGTCATCGCCAACTTCCAGACCCAGTTCGGGCTGGACTGGGGCCCCATGACGGCGCTCGCCGCCGTCTACTCGATCCCGGTCGTCCTGCTCACCCTGTTCCTGCAGCGCAGGATCGTCGCAGGCATGACGCTCGGCGCGGTCAAGGGCTGAGGCTTCCGTGCGACTCCCATCGAAAGGAACACCGTGAAGACCGTGGGCATCCGGGACGTGGCGAAACTGGCCGGCGTCTCAGTCACGACCGTCTCGCACGTGCTGAACGAGACCCCGCATACCCGCGTCGCAGAGGAGACGAGGAACCGCGTGCGGGAGGCGGCGCAGCGCCTGGGCTATGGCCCGAATCGAGTGGCCCAGGCCCTGCGGACCCGCAGGTCCGGGCTCGTCGGCCTGCTCAGCGAGGAGATCGCCACCACGCCCCATGCGGGCCGGATCATCCTCGGCGCCCAGGAGGCGGCCCGCGCCCACGGCCTGACCTTGGTGATCGTCAGCGCAGAGCGTGGCAGCCACGCCGAAGCGCACCGGGCCGACGTGCAGGCGCTCCTCGACCGGCAGGTCGACGCCATCCTGTACGCCACGATGTACCACCGGACAATCTCCCTCCCCCCGAACCTCTCCGGGCTGCCCGCCGTCCTCATCGACGCGACCGACGGGACGGGCACACTCCCGTCCGTCATTCCGGACGAGGTCGGCGGTGCCGTCGCCGCCGTCCGGCACCTGGCCGAGGCGGGCCACCGCCGCATCGCCTTCCTGAACAACAGCGACGACGTCCCCGCCACCCACGGCCGGCTGGCCGGCTACCGCCAGGTCCTTGCGGAACACCGCATCCCCTACGAGGAGAAACTCGTCGGGGAAGCGGTCTCGGAACCCGCAGAGGGCTACGAGCTCGCCAAGGAGATCCTCGCCCGCTCCCAGCCGACAGCCCTGTTCTGCTACAACGACCGCATGGCCATGGGCGCCTATCGGGCCGCCCGAGAGCTTGGCCTGACCATCCCCGAGGACCTCTCGATCGTCGGCTTCGACAACCAGGAGATCATCGCGGCGAACCTCTTCCCTGCCCTGACCACCGTCGCCCTGCCTCACTACGAGATGGGGGCCTGGGCGCTCGAGACCGCCGCAGAGATGCTCTCGGAGGGAAGCGACCGGCCGGCCGGACCCTTCGAGCCTGTCCTGCTGCCCTGCCCGCTCGTGCCCCGCGACTCGGTCGCGCCTCCCCGCCAGACTTAAGAAGCGAGAGACGACATGCCACAGCATTCCGCGATTGACGAAAGCCCGGTCGCCCTGGACCCCAGCAGCGGGACGGGACACCAGCTCTCGCGCCCCGCCTTCCACTTCACCTCGCCCTCGGGGTGGATCAACGATCCCCTGGGGCTGACGTTCCACGGCGGCACGTACCACCTCTTCTACCAGCACGTCCCCGGGGCCGCCGACTGGGCTCCCCAGTGCCGGTGGGGCCACGCCACCTCCGACGACCTCCTGACGTGGACGACCGGGCCCGTTGCCCTCGAGCCGGGGGAGGGCGACGGCGGCTGCTGGTCCGGCAGCATCGCCACCGGACCCGACGGCGCAGCCACCATGTTCTACACCTCCGTCGACGACGACGCCTTCGAGATCGGCAGGGCCCGCACCGCCCGGCCGGCCCCGGGCAGCGACATCACCTGGGAGGGCTGGGTGAAGGGCCCCGTGGTCGCCGAGCTCCCCGACGGCGAGGAGTCCGTGGCGTTCCGGGACCCCCTGGTCTTCCACGACGGCACCTGCTGGCGCATGATCATCGGATCCGGCCGCCCCGACGGGACCGCGGTCGCCTATACCTGGACCTCCGACGACCTCTCCGCGTGGCGGTACGACGGCGTGTTCGCCTCGCGCCACTCGAGCGAGACCGACGGCGTGTGGACCGGCTCCGTGTGGGAGTGCCCCCAGGTGGTCCGCGTCGGGGAGAAGTGGGCGCTGCTCGTCTCCGTCTGGGAGCCGGTGCGCCCGCACTACGAGGCCTACGCCCTCGGTGACATCGTCGATGGGCGCTTCGTCGCCGAGACGCCCTGGCGGCGGCTCACCTACGGCCCCTCCTACTACGCGGGGGCGGTCTACCGCGACAAGGACGGCAGTCCGGGGATGGTCTACTGGCTCCGCCACGTCTCCGACTCGGAGGCAGGCTGGGCCGGAGCGCACAGTCTCCCGCACAGGCTAGCGCTCGTCGGGGACCGGCTCGAGGTCCGGCTCCCGCTGAGCCTGGAGGGGCGCCGGGGTACCGGCTGGCCGCTCGCTGAGCTCCGGGAGCGGGAGCTGCCGGTGGGGGGCGCCTTCGACGTCGAATGGACGCAGGGGGGAAGCCTCTCCCTCGATGAGGGGATCCGGAACGTGTTCCGGCTCGAGCGAACCGGGGGGCCCGAGGGAGGCACCCTGACGGCGACCTGCGACCTGGGGCAGTGGTCCGTGCCGTGCAGCGGCCCGGTGAGAGTCGTCGTCGACGGGCCCATCGTCGAGATTGTCGGCTCCTTCGGCGCCCTGGCGTTCCCGGCCCTCCGGGAGGGCGGCGCCACGCTCTCGTCCCGGGATGCCGCCGGCACGGCCTACCCGCTCGGCTGAACTCCGCCACGAAGGGGGAAGAACCTATGTCAAGCAACAACTACTACGATGTCACGACGTGGCCCGTGGGCAACCCGTCTGAGGACGTCGGCGAAGTCATCAACAGCATCATTGCCGACATCAAGGACCGGCAGACCGACACCGATGCGAACAACGGGGGAAAGCCCGGCGCGGTGATCTACCTCCCGCCCGGGGACTACCACCTGCGGACGCAGGTGCTGATCAACGTCAGCTTCCTCACGATCCAGGGCTCGGGACACGGCTTTACGTCCTCGAGCATCCGGTTCAACGTCCCCGAAGAGGAATGGCCCGACCTGCATGAGCTGTGGCCCGGAGGCAGCCGCATCATCGTCGACATTCCCTTCGGCGGAGACGGGGATGAATCCAAGGGAGCGGCCTTCTACGTCGAGCGAAGCGGGAGCCCGCGGATCAGCTCGGTGGAGTTCTCCAACTTCTGCATCGACGGGCTGCACTTCGATTCGGATGGCTCGGGAATGCATCCCGAGAACACCTACGTCAACGGCAAGACCGGCATCTATGTCGCGAGCGCCAATGACTCGTTCCGCATGAGCGGCATGGGGTTCGTCTACCTCGAGCATGCCCTCACGATCTACAACGCCGACGCGCTGTCCATTCACGACAACTTCATCGCTGAATGCGGAAGCTGCATCGAGCTGCGCGGGTGGGGGCAGGCATCGAAGATCACCGACAACCTGGTCGGGGCAGGCTTCAAGGGACACTCGATCTACGCGGAGAACCATGGCGGGCTGCTGATCACGGCCAACAACGTCTTCCCCCGTGGTGCGAGCAGCGTCCATTTCGAGGGCGTCAGGCGTTCAAGCGTCAGCAACAACCGTCTGCACTCGTTCTACCCTGGGATGCTCATTCTCGCCGGGGACAGTTCGGAAAACCTCGTGGCCACGAATCACTTCCTGCGCGACCACGAGCCCTGGACGCCCTTCGTGGGAATCGACAACGGATTGGACGACCTCCACGGACTTCTCCGTGTCAGCGGCAGCAACAACTCTGTCGTCGGCAACCACTTCTCCCACGTCATCGACTCACAGAGCATCCGGCCGACGGGTGCGACGCCTGTCATCATCCGGCTGATCGCGGGGGTTGGAAACTTCGTCTCCAACAACCACGTGGTGGCGATGGACGTCCACTCCACGTCGAGTGACTCGTGCTTCGCGGCTCAGGTGGACGCTCTGTTGACGACCGAGGCTTCAGACGGCCTCGCCGTGACGGCCGTCATGGTGGACCCCGAATCAGCTCGGAATACGATCCTTGATTCCGGAAGCGACGCCCAAGTCATGGCAGATAGGACCGTCAACGCCATTAGGGCCACGCCAACGGTCGGCTTCTAGGGCGTGTCGCCTAGCCGTGTGAGGGCGGGGCGAGACAGGTCCTTTGGCCGCGGTTTGCACCGGTTTGGCTGCGAGACAGGTCCTTGGCCACGTGGGTGAGCGGGGGCGCGAGGGCCGCCGTCAGCCCGCCTGGAACCGCAGGATCCGCCCGACGGCGGCCTCGACAGCGTCCTGCCCCGCCGCGAAGCTGAGCCGGACCGCGCGCCCGCCATGGACGGCGTCGAAATCGGTGCCCGGCACAAGCGCGACGCCCTCGGCCTCGAGGAGCGCGCGGCAGTACTCGCGCGAGTCCCCGAACCGCGCCAGCTGGTCGCCGAGCTCGGCGTAGAGGTAGAACGCGCCGTCGGCCGGGGCGGCGGGGCCCCAGCCGAGCTCGCCGAGCCCGTCGAGGAGCGTCCGCCGCGTGCGGGCGTAGCCGGCCACCCAGCCGTCGGCCTGCTCGTACGCGGCGGGGGAGAAGGCCTCGACGGCCGCGTACTGCGAGGGCGCGGGAGGGCACAGGGCCACGTTGCCGGCGAGGGCGTCGACCGCGCCGATGAGCTCCTCCGGCAGGAGCATCCAGCCGAGGCGCCACCCGGTCATACCCCAGTACTTGGAGAAGCTCGAGACGACGATGGCCTCCGGGTCGAGCTCCCACGCGCACACCCCGCGCGCCCGGTGCTCGCCGGCGTCGTCCGGGTAGGTGATGCCGTGGTAGATCTCGTCGCTCACGAGCCGCGCGCCGCTCGCGGCGCACCAGTCCACGAGGGCGGCGAGCTCGGCGGGGCTGGCCATGGTCCCGGTCGGGTTGGCGGGGGAGGCGAGCACGACGCCGGCGAGCGGCCCGTGCGCGGACGCGGCGGCGTCGAGCAGGGCAGGGGTGGGCTGGTAGCGGGTCTCGGGACCGCAGTCGACGTCGACGACCTCGCAGCCGAGCGCGGCGAGGATGTTCCGGTAGGCCGGGTAGCCCGGGCGGGCGAGGGCCACGCGGTCCCCGGCCTCGAAGGCGGCCAGGAACGCGAGGACGAACGCCCCCGAGGAGCCGGTCGTGACAGCGATCCGGGCCGGGTCGACGTCGACCCCGTACCAGCGCCTGTAGTGGCCGGCGATCGCTGTGCGCAGCGGGGCTATCCCGAGGGCGGGGGTGTAGGTGAGCGCCCGGCCCGAGGCATGGACCTCGGCCGCCTTCGCGGACACCGCCTCGGGGGCGCCCGCCGAGGGTTCGCCCGCGCACAGGCTCACGACGTCCCGCCCCGCGGCCCGCAGCGCGTCGACCCGGGCGAGGATGTCCATGACAGCGAACGGCGGGACCTGGGAGCGGGACGAGGCGGCGAGGCTGCGGCGGGTCATGCATTCCAGACTAGGCGAGGCCCGCGCGGGTAGCGTGGGTCCATGGACCTGCTGCCCGTTGCCCTCGTGACCGGCGCCTCGAGCGGGATCGGCGCCGAGACTGCCCGGGCGCTCGCCCGCTCGGGCTACACCGTCTACGGCGCCGCCCGGCGGGTGGACCGCCTGGAACCCCTCGCGGACGACGGCGTGCGCCCCCTCGCGCTCGACCTCACGGACGACGCCTCGCTCACCGCCGGGGTCGAGGGCATCCTCGGCGAGACGGGCCGGATCGACGTCCTGGTGAACAACGCCGGGTACGGCTCCTACGGCCCTCTCGAGGACGTGCCGCTCGAGGAGGCGCGGGGGCTCATGGAGGTCAACCTGTTCGGCCTGGCGCGGCTGATCCAGCTCGTCCTGCCCGGCATGCGCGAGCGCGGCTCGGGCACGATCGTCAACGTCTCCTCGATCGGCGGGAAGTTCTACGAACCGCTCGGCTCCTGGTACCACGCGAGCAAGTTCGCGGTCGAGGGGCTCTCCGACTCGCTCCGGATCGAGCTGCGGCCGTTCGGGATCAAGGTCGTGATCATCGAGCCGGGCCCGATCCTCAGCGAGTGGAGCGCGACCGCCGTCGACACCGCTCTCGAGAGCGCCCAGGGGACCGCCTACGCCGAGTCCGCCAAGCGGGTCGCTGCCGTGATGGCCGGGACCTATGTCCCCGGCCGGGCCTCGGAGCCGGACGTCGTGGCCCGGGCGATCGTCCGGGCGGTCCGGTCGCGGCATCCGCGGCCCCGATATGCGGTCGGCGCCGGCGCGCCCCAGCTCATGGCGCTGCGCAAGATCCTCCCGGACCGGGCCTTCGACCTCCTCGTGCGCACGGCCTACCGGCACTGACCCATCTTCGCCTGTCGGCATGGGAAGCGGTGCCGCCCGCGTCTCAAACGCGGCATCGCAACATGCTGTTATCCGGAGATCTTTTCAGCGTGTTGCGATGCGGCGTGGGCAGGGGGAGACAGCCGTGCCGAGCGGGGCCCAGCCCCGGCAGGCGCCGTCGAGCGCTCCTTGACCGGCCGCCGTCGTGCGTGAGTAGCATGCCAAGGGGGCCGCCCGGGCCCCGCACGGAGCGGAAGGGGCACGCATGGGCAAGGTCACCGTCGGGCAGGAGAACGGCACCGACATCCAGCTCTACTTCGAGGACCACGGCAGCGGCCAGCCCGTGGTCCTCATCCACGGCTTCCCGCTCGACGGGCAGGCGTGGGACTCCCAGCACCTCGCGCTGCTCGAGGCAGGCTACCGCGTCGTGACGTACGACCGGCGCGGGTTCGGCCGCTCCGACCACCCGAGCGAGGGCTTCGACTACGACACGCTCTCCGACGACCTCGCGGCCCTCCTGGACCACCTCGACCTGCGCGAGGCCGTCCTCGTCGGCTTCTCGATGGGCGGCGGCGAGGTGGTCCGCTACCTGTCCCGGCACGGCTCGGAGCGTGTGGCAAAGGCCGTGCTCATCGGCTCCGTCACCCCGTACCTCCTGCAGGCCGACGACAACCCCGAGGGCGTCCCGGGGGATGTCTTCGAGGGCATCAAGGACGCGATCCGCGCCGACCGCTACGGCTTCTTCGAGCAGTTCTTCGCGAACTTCCTCAACACGGACCAGCTCCTCGGCAACCGCGTCAGCGAGGGCGCGGTGCTCGGGCACAAGGTCAAGGCGTTCCGCGCCTCCGCGCTCGCGACCCTCGCCGTCGTCGACATCTGGGGCACCGACTTCCGCGCCGACCTGCCCAAGGTGGAGGTCCCATTGTTCCTCATCCACGGCGCCGAGGACCGCATCGTGCCGATCGCGGCCTCGTCCGCCCGGATCCCGGGCCTCGTCGAGGGGGCCAATCTCGTGGTGATCGACGGCGGCCCGCACAACATCTGCGCGACGCACGCCGACGAGGTCAACGACGCGCTGCTCGGGTTCCTCAGGGGCTGAGCCGCATGGCCGAGATCGACGAGCTCGACGGGCAGTACGCCGAGGTCGAGGGGCGCGGGGCCGTGACGTTCATCCGCTCCTATCCGGTCCCCGCCGCCGAGGCCTGGGCCGCCGTCAGCACGGCCGAGGGGCTCGAGGGCTGGTTTCCCTCGCGCGTGCGCATCGATCACGACGCCGGCATCGTCGCCTTCGGCGGCGACCCGAACCTCGAGTCCAGCGCCGAGAGGATCGTGGACTGGGAGCCGCCGCGCCGCTGGGCGTTCGAGTGGGGCGGGGACCTCATGGAGTTCCTCGTGGAGGGCTCCGACGCCGAGGCCGAGCTCACGCTGCGGAACTGGCTCGCCGACACGCGGACGGCCGCCCGGAACGCCGCCGGCTGGCACGTGTGCCTCGCCGAGCTCGCGCGGAAGCTCGGCCGCCCCGAGGGGCCGCACGACGGGGGCGCCGGCTCGGGCCCCGACTGGGACCAGCTGTACGAGGGCTACGTCGCGGCGGGGCTGCCCAGCGGCGCGCCCATCCCGGGCCGGGAGGGCTGAGGCGGGCCGCCGGGAAGATAGGTTCGGGGGTCACCGAGGTTCCCAGCCATGTCAGCCCATGCGGGCTGACTGCAACGTCGGTCTACGACGGCGGGCTAATCGTCGTCGTTGCCCTTCGACTTGGCCGCGTCCCGGTTCTTGCCCTTCGAGTCGTCGCCCGCGCTGGGCATTGGGCTCGGGGCCGGCGCGCTCGGGCTGGGTGCGGGGGCCGGGGCGAGCGTCGCCGGGGACGAGGGCTGCTCGGCGGCGGGCGACGACGGGGTGCCCCCGGTGTTGGAGAGCCTGGCCTGCAGGGCGAGCGGCACCGCCACGAGCAGCGCCGCGACGACGAGGACCGCCGCGGTTGCCCACGCGAGCGGCCGTCTCCTGCGCGAGCGCGGCGCATGGGCGCCGGCCGACGGCGACGCGCTTCCGGCGGTGTGGAGCATCTGGGTGCCCGCAGGCTCCGGGGCCACGCTGGCCGCGGCGCCTGCGCCGGCCCCGGCACCCACGAGCGGCGGCCGTGCGGGCCGTGCCGGCAGGACGCTCGTGCCGGCCGCGGGCGTCATGACCTCGGTGGCGGCGCCGGCACCCAGAGCTCCCGCCGCGGCCGGGAGCTCCGCCTCGCGGCGCAGCACGGCGGCGACGAGCTCGGCGCTCGGCCGGTCGCCGGGCTCGCGCGCGGTCATCGCCGGCAGCAGCCGCGACCACGGCTCGCCGAGCCCCTGCGGCATTCGCGGATCGCGCATGAGCCGCGCGACGGCGGCCTCGACCGCGCTGCCCGTGAACTCCATCGTGCCGGTGAGGCACTCGAGCAGCACGAGCCCGAGCGAGTAGATGTCCGAGGCGGGGCCGACGGCCTCGCCGCGCGCCTGCTCGGGGCTCAGGTAGTTCGCCGTTCCGATGGTCGTGTTCGTGATGGTCAGCCGCGCGGCGTCCGTGAGCCGCGCGATCCCGAAGTCGGTCAGCTTCGCGCGCCGCCGCGAGGTGGCCGCCGAACCGGTGCCCGGCCCGCCGTCCGGAACAAGGATGTTGGCTGGCTTGATGTCCCGGTGCACGATCCCCTGGGCGTGCACGTACGCGAGCGCCTCGGCGAGGTCGAGCGCGAGCCGCCGCGCGTCGTCGTCCGCGAGCGGCCCCCCGGCGAGGACGCAGCGCAGGTCGCGCCCCTCGACGAACTCCATGACGAGGTAGGAGATGCGCTGGGTGCCGTCGTCGAGCGGGTCCGTTCCGGCGTCGTACAGCTGGACGAGGCTCGGGTGGGTGAGGCGCGCGAGCACCTCCATCTCGCCGCGCCGCCGCAGCTCGTGCCGCGGGTCGGGGGCGTGCGCGCGGAAGGTCTTGACCGCGACGTCCCGGCCGAGGACCTCGTCGCTCGCCCGGTGCACGGTGGCCATGGCGCCGCGGCCGACCACCTCAAGGAGTCGGTAACGCCCCCCGAGGAGGGCTGGATCGTGGTCGTTCTCGCTCTCGGCCACCCTCTGCCTTCCCTGCTGACCCGCACTGTGCGCTCGTCAATTTTATCCGCCCGCGAGGGGCGGAACGTGCACGACGGCGGCGGGCCGGGGATTGCTCCCCGGCCCGCCGCCGTCGTCGGTCGCCCCTTCGCGGGGGCGAGGCGTCAGCCGTTGATGACCTGCGGGACGGCGACGTGCTTGAGGCCTTCGACGCCGAACTCGAGGCCGTAGCCGGACTGCTTGTGCCCGCCGAACGGGACGCGGGGGTCGACGACGCCGTGGCGGTTGATCCACACGGTGCCGGCCTGGAGGCGGGCGGCGACCTCGCGGGCGCTCTCGGGGTCGCTCGACCAGACGGAGGCGCCGAGGCCGACCTCGAGGGCGTTCGCCTTGTCAATGGCGTCGTCGAGGTCTGAGTACCTGACGATGGGCAGGGCGGGGCCGAACTGCTCCTCGGCGACGAGCGGGTTGTCGTTGTCGATGTCCGCCACGAGCGTGGCGGGGTAGAAGAAGCCGGGCTGGCTCTCGTCGGGGTTGCCGCCGGTGAGGATGCGCGCGCCGGAATCCTTCGCGGCCTGCACGAGGTTCGCGACGACGTCGTACTGGGCCCTGTTCTGCAGCGGTCCGAGGACATTGGCCTCGTCGAGTCCCACGCCCATGGGCATGGCCTGGGCGACCTCGGTGAGGGCGGCGCAGATGTCCTCGTAGAGGTCCTCGTGGACATAGAGGCGCTTGAGGGCGGCGCAGGTCTGGCCGGTATTGATGAACGCGCCCCAGAAGATGCCCTCGGCGATGGTCTGGGGGTCGGCGTCGGGCAGGACGATGCCGGCGTCGTTGCCGCCGAGCTCGAGGGTCAGGCGCTTGATGGTGTCCGCCGAAGAGCGGATGATCGCCTTGCCCGCCTCGGTGGAGCCGGTGAACATGACCTTGCCGACGGCGGGGTGCTCGGCGAGCCGGGCGCCGATCGTGCGGTCGCCGGAGACGGCGCGCAGCACGCCCTCGGGAAGGGCCGAATTGATGACCTCGATCAGGGCCAGCACCGAGAGCGGGGTGTTCTTGCTGGGCTTGACGACGGCGGTGTTGCCCATGCGCAGGGCGGGGGCGATCTGCCAGACGGTGATCATCATGGGCCAGTTCCACGGCCCGATGGCGCCGACGACGCCGATGGGCCGGTAGTGCAGGACGGCGCGGGTCTCGCCGTCGTCCACCACGGTCTCCGCCTCGAGCGGGGTCGTCGCGGCGGCGCGGAGCCAGGCCGCGCACGAGCCGACCTCGAAGCGGGCGTTCGGACCGTTGAGCGGCTTGCCCTGCTCGCGGGAGAGCAGGCGTGCGAGCTCCTCGGCGCGGGCCTCGACGGCGTCCGCGGCGGCGAGCAGGGCGGCGCAGCGGGCCTCGTGCCCGGCTGCGGCCCAGGCGGGCTGAGCCGCCGCCGCGGCTTCGATGGCGCTCTCGAGGTCCTCGAGCGTGTGCTCCGGCGCGCGGCCGACGACCTCGCCCGTGGCCGGGTCCAGGATCTCGCGGCCCGGGGCGCCCTCGGCGGGGGAGATCGAATCGAGCAGGCTGGTCTCCAGCGTTTCCATGGTGTCCTCCACAGTGAGTTCCGTCGTTGATCCAGTGTCCGGGCGGGGCGCGGGGCGGGGCTTGACCCAGCGCGCCGGGGCCTTGACTCCGGGTGCACGGTTTGGGCGCGTGCACCCGAAAGCCCGAAATGGCGGCGAGATGCGTACCCGAAAGGGGGGCGGGGGGAGGCGTAGGCTTGGCGAATGTCCGAGTTCCGCCACCTGAGCGTCCCGATCGCCCTGTCGCCGCGCGCCGTCGCCTCGTTCGCCGGCAACCCGGTCAACCTTCCGCGCTGGGCCTCGGGCCTCGCCGCCGGCATCCGCGAGGAGGGCGGCCGCTGGCTCGCCGACTCCCCGATGGGCTTCGTCGAGGTCCGCTTCGTCGGGGATACAGCGGCCGGGATCCTCGACCACGAGGTCACCCTCCCGGACGGGACGGCGTTCCTGAACCAGTTCCGCATTCTCGCCGACGGTCCGCACAGCCTTGCCGTCTTCCACCTCCGCCGCGCGGAGGGCGTGGACGACGCCGCCTTCGAGGCCGACGCCGCCACGATCCAGTCCGACCTCGAGACGCTCAAGCGCGTGCTCGAGGGGGGCGAGACGGGCCAAGGCGTCGAGTAGCCCTCAGGGCCACCGCCTCGGGATTGGCCATGGGGCACCCGCCCCGGCGCTGGCTAGTGTGGGAAGACCTCCCCGACAGAGTGGATGTCGGTGCGGCCCTGTGCTTCGCGGCCGCCGCGAGCCTGTTCTTCCTGCCGCGGAGGGCCCGCGTGGAGGTCTGAGCCCTCCCCGCGGTTCGCCCGGCTTGTTGATGATCGTTCTCAATAGAGTACGATTGTCGACTGTGAACAAAACTCGGCCGGTCGGCGGCCCGTCCCTGCGCCCGCTCCTCGCCATGGAGGCCCTCTTCATGGTCGGCTTCTCGAGCGTCGTGCCCTTCCTCGCCGCCATCGCCCAGGACCGGTACGCCTTCGACGCCTCTGCCGTCGGTCTTCTCATTGGGGCGCGAGTGGCGGCGCAGCAGGGACTGTTCCTGCTCGGCGGCGTGCTCGCGGATCGCATGGGCGCCCGCCTGATGGTCGCGCTGGGGTGCCTGATGCGGGCCGCCGGCCTCGCAGCCATCGCTCTTGCAGCGCACCCCGGAGTCTTCGTGGCCGGCGTGATCGTCGTCGGCATGGCTGCTGCTCTCTTCTCCCCGGCGCTCGAGGGCCTCGTCGGCGCCGCGGACGCGCGCTGGCGCCGGGATTCCGGCCGCCGCGGCCCCGCCCCGTTCGCCGCACTCGCCATGGCGGGGGAGGCTGGGGCGGTGACGGCCGCGTGCCTGGCCGCGCCGCACATGCCCGGCAATGCGGGCGTTGTCGCGCTCGTCGCCGCCGGCATCTTCCTCGCGGTCGGGATCGGCTCCCTGTTCCTCCTTCCGTCGTCTCCGATCCGGGAGCCCAAGGGGCCGGCACCGGAGGGCACCGATGTGCAGCCGGAGCTCACCCACTCCGAGCGGCACACGCCTCTCGTGCCCGTCGTTCTGGCAGGCTCCGTCTTCCTGGCGCTGTACTCGCAGCTGTTCTCCCTCATCCCCCTCGGCCTCGCTGAGCGGGGGGCGGACGCAGGGCTCATGGGCCTCGTGGTCGTCGTGTGGTCCCTGAGCACGCTCGCCCTGCAGTGGCCGCTCTCACGCGTGGCCGAACGGGCGGGCCGGCGGCGCGCCGTCGTGGCTGGGCTCGTCCTCGGCATGGCCGGCTGCCTGGCCGCCGCACTCGGGATGGCGGTGATCCCCGACGCGGCGCTCGCAGCCGCCGTCGTCCCCGCTACAGTGCTCCTCGGGGCGTCCACCATGCTCGGCAGCGTCGCGGCGCGGTCGCTGGCAGCGTCGGGCGGCAGCGCCCGCTGGCGGTCGACGCGGCTCGCCGCGGTGCCCACGGCCGGAGGCGCGGCCGCCCTCCTCCTCTCCGCCCTGACCGGCGCGGTGGCGCGCGACCACGGGCTCACCGCTGCCTGGCTCATCGCCGCGGCCCTGCCGCTCGTGGCACTGACCGCCACGGCCGCCGTGCGCGTGCGCGGGCGCGCACGGGCGCGCGGCTCGGAGGCCCGGCGCGTTCTCGCGGAGGCGAAGGCCGCCGCCTGAGGCGACCCCGCTTCGCCGTGCGGCTGACGCGCGCTACTCTGCCCGCATGACCCAGTCCCAAGACCACCACGTGGCGCGCATGGGCGGGCGCGATCCGCACGAGGAGAACCGCACCGCGAGCCCCCTCGAGCTCTTCTTCGACCTCGCGTTCGTCGTCTCCTTCGGCGTCGCGGGCAACGAGGTCGCCCACCTCATGGCCGAGGGGCACGTCGCGTCCTCGTTGGCCGCGTTCGCGTTCATCATGTTCGGCGTCTGCTGGGCGTGGGTGAACTTCACGTGGTTCGCCTCGGCCTACGACACGGACGACTGGGTCTTCCGCGTCATGACCATGGTCCAGATGCTCGGCGTCCTCATCTTCGCGCTCGGCATCCCGGCGACGTTCGCCTCGGTCGACGAGGGCGACCACCTCGACAACACCGTGCTCGTGCTCGGGTACGTCGTCATGCGCATCGCCCTCGTGGGCCAGTGGCTGCGCGCCGCCGCCCAGGACCCCGCACACCGGCGGACCGCGCTCGCCTACGCCGGCTTCGTGAGCCTCGTGCAGGTCGGCTGGGTCACGATGATCTTCATCGACCAGCCGGTGGGGCCCGCCTTCGCCATGACCGGCGTGCTCATCCTGCTTGAGCTCGCCGCGCCCTGGCTTGCCGAGCGGTACGGCAAGACCCCGTGGCACGCGCATCATGTGGCCGAGCGGTACGGGCTGTTCGCGATCATCGCCCTCGGCGAGGGGCTCCTGGGCACGGTCGCGGCGCTCGCCGCCGTCGTCGAGCACCAGGGCTGGAGCTTCGAGGCCGGCCTCATGGGGTTCGCGGGCGCGGGGCTCACGTTCGGGATGTGGTGGCTGTATTTCATCTTCCCGTCGGGGGAGGCGCTCCACCACCAACGGCACAAGTCGTGGGTGTGGGGGTACGGGCACATCGTCGTGTTCGCCGCGATCGCCGGGACGGGGGCAGGGCTGCACGTCGCGGCCTACTACGTCGAGCACGCCACGGTGCTGCCGGCCGCCCCCGTCGTCGCCTGCGTCGCGATCCCGGTCGCCGTGTTCGTCCTCGGCATTTTCGGGCTGTACTCGTACCTCATGGGCCTCGACGCGCTGCACGTGCTCCTCACGCTCGGCAAGCTCGCGATCGTCGGGACGGCCGTCGTGCTCGCGGCGGTCGGCCTGCCGGTCGTGTGGTGCCTCGTCGTCGTCGCGCTCGGGCCGGCGGTCGCCGTCGTCGTCGACGAGCTCGTCGTCGCACGACGCCGCGAGGCCGCCCTGAGCCGCATCCGCGCCGGCGCCTAACGACCCCTCCCCTCCCCACGTTGGGGGGGTCACCTCCCTGCGATGAGGGGGCACTCCCCAAGGATGCGGGGTCACCTCTCAACGATGCGGGGTCACCGGCCCGATCCGATGAGGCCAGAGCACCCCAGGCTTGTGACGCTGATCACGGCCTTCATCGCACACGACGTGCACGACTCCCCATGGGCGCGCCGGGCTGCTACCTCACCCTGCGCTGGATGTTTGTCGCCGTCGGCCGCTGACGCTCGCCCCCGCACTTGGTACCGGGGTGATGCACGACGGCGGGCGCCCCCGGGCCGTTTTCGGCTCGCCGCCGCGCTCTATGCCGACCCTGGACCGGGCTCCCCTCGGCCTCCCGATGACGCCCGGGGACCTGTACCCGAAACCGATGATCGGCGCCGACATCCGTACCAGAAAGGGCATTTCGGCGTCGAGATACGTACCCGAAACTGTGCGGGCGGAGAGACGACGCTAGACATCCGATCGCCTCTGATATATCAATTACATATCAAGGGTAGTATGACGGGGTCACAATGGGAAGGGCGAGCGTGGTGAAGACAGAGAGCGGCAGGGGGCTGCGCGACGACTGGTCCCAGCTCGTGGGGCGCACGGTCGAGGTGTGGCAATGGAACAAGCAGGTCGCCACCGGCATCGTGGACCAGGCGTCGGTGGACGACTCGATGCTCTGGATCGCGGCCGACGGCAACGAGACGAGGAAGCTCTACGACAAGCCGAGCGGCTTCAGGGTCTGGGCCTGAGGGCAGGAAGGCGCGCGGCCGGTCAAGCCCTCGCGGAGTCGCGTCGAGGGATTGTCGCGGATTCTCCAGCGAGCAGGTCCCGAGTCACATTCTTTTCACAGTCTGTGAGACAAACGTGACTCGGTGTCGCGATACTGGGAGGGCTGTGCCCCGCCCCCGCACCCGAGAAGGCCTCCGTGCTCCGCCTCACCATTCGCGCCCTACCGCTTGTCCTCCTCGCCCTCCTGCTCGGCGCCATGGGAGTGGCGCCGGCCACGGCCGCCCCGCGAGCGAACCCGACCTCCACGGCTGCCATCACCCTGAGTCCCGCGACGGGGCGGGCCGGGACCACGGTGACGGTCACCGGGACGTCGTTCGGCAGGAAGCTCGCCGGCACAGTCACGGCGGGCACCGCTACGGCGCCGTTCACGACCTCGGGCAGCGGCTGGTTCCAGACGACGGTCCGCATCCCCGCGTACTCGACCGGCACCGTGCCGGTCACTGCCGCGACGAGCAGGGACCGGGCGACGGCGTCGTTCACCGTGACCCCTGCGGCGGCACCGCCGCGGCTCGCCTTCGGCGTCGCGAACCCGGGCGGCCCGCTTGCCTCGGCCGAGCTCAACGAGGTGACGGCCCTCGCGGGCGAGGCCCCGAGCCTCATCATGCTCTACAAGGACTTCCAGCAGGCCCCGCCTCTCGCCGAGCTTGACGCCGCCCGCGCCCGCGGCGCCGTCCCCCTCCTGACGTGGGAGCCCTGGACCTGGGGCGGTGGGGTCGACCAGCCTGCCTACTCTCTGGACAACGTCACCGCGGGCACCTTCGACGCGTACATCACGAGCTGGGGCAACGCCCTCGCCTCCTGGGGCGAGCCGGTGAAGCTGCGCTTCGCGCACGAGAAGAATGGCAACTGGTACCCGTGGTCCGAGGGCGTCAACGGCAACGAGGCCGGCGACTACGCCGCGGCCTGGCGGCACGTGCACGACGTCGTCTCAGCAACGGGCGCGACGAACGTCGAGTGGGTCTGGAGCCCCAACGTCCCGTACGCCGGCTCGACCCCGCTCGCCGGCCTCTACCCCGGCGGCGCGTACGTCGACACGGTCGCCCTCGACGGCTACAACTGGGGCACGTCGCAGCCCTGGAGCGCGTGGACGTCCCCGCAGTCCCTCTTCGGGCAGGGCCTCTCCGAGCTGAGGATCCTCGCCCCCGGCAAGCCGATCATCGTCGCCGAGACCGCCTCCGCCGAGGCGGGCGGATCGAAGGCAACGTGGATCACCGACCTCGTCGCCTACCTCAACGCCCAGCCCGACGTCATCGGCTTCGTCTGGTTCCACTACGCCAAGGAAGTCGACTGGCGGATCAACAGCAGCCGGTCCGCGGCCGACGCCTTCACGGCGGCCCTCGCGGCACGCCGGACGTGACGCAGCAGAGGAACGGGATCAGGCTCCGCGCGGCGGCTCTGGCCCTCGCGGCGGCCCTGGCCCTCGCGGCGGCCGCCACGGCCGGCGGCGCGCCCGCCGTGGCGATGTCGGTCGTGGCCGCGCCGGCGGCATCCGCGCCGGTCCCGACGCCGTCCCGCGCCGCATTGCCCGCCTTCGGGCCGCAACTGGACCACGGCGACAGCCTGGCCGCGTACGCGTCCCGTCTCGGCGCGGTCCCGTCCGCCGTGGGCATCTCGGTGCCCTATCCGCTGGACGAGGCCGGCCGCCAGAGGGTTCGGGACGCGGCCCAGCAGGCCTCGCGCCACCGCGCCCGGCTCGTGCTGACGCTCGCGCCGGACCGAGGACTCGCCGCCGCAACCCAGGCGGAGGCCGCGCGGCTCGGCGACCTGCTCGCGGGCCTCAGGGAGGCGACCGGGGCGCCCACGGCGGCGACGCCGCCCATACTCGTCCGCTTCGGGCCGGAGATGAACGGCACCTGGACCGTCTGGGGACAGCGGCCCAAGCCGTACGCCGCGGCCTTCCGCACCGTCGCGGAGGCTGTCCACGCTGCCGGGGCCCAGACCCTGTGGGCCCCGACCTACGGCGCCGGCTACCCCTTCGCGGGGGTGCGCGGGGCCATCGAGGGGATCTCGCCGGACACGGTCGCAGACTTGGACACTGACCGCAGCGGCAGCGTCGGCGCCGAGGACTCGCCGTACGCCCCGTACTACCCCGGCGACGACGCCGTGGACTGGGTGGGCCTCTCGGCCCAGCACTTCGGCGTCTTCGACGCCGGCACGCCGCCGAAGCTGACGCCGAACACCGTGCCCGAACCGGGCAAGTTCGCCTCCGAGCTGGCGGGCGGCTACGGCTACGGGACGGACGACGGCGCCGGCCGGGACTTCGTCGGCGAGTTTGCCGCCCGGCGCGGCAAGCCCTTCGCCGTCGTTACGGGGGCCCTCTGGGCCGAGGGCTCCCCGGGCGCGGGCGCCGTGGAGATCAAGGGCGCGTGGCTCGATCAGATCGCCGCGGCGGCGGGCAGCGAGCCGTCTCTCGGGCTCGTCCTGTGGCAGGAGACCGAGAGGGCGGAAGCCGAGTTGGCGGGGCGCATCGGGGACTGGCGGCTCACCGTGGAACCGGCCCTGGCCGCCTCGCTGAGATCGCGGCTCGAGGGACCGGCGGCCGTGTTCTCGCGGGGTGAGTGGCCGGCGTCGGGCCCGGCCGGGAGCAGCGGCCTGGCCGGGACGGGCGGCGATGGCGCGCGGCAGGCCTCCGGGCAGGGACCCGTCCCGGACTGGGTCTGGGCCCTGGCGACCCTCCTCGTCCTGGCCGGGGGCGTCATCGCGTCGCAGCGGCTGTGGGACCGCCGCAGGGCCAGGCACGACGGACCGCAGGGCTAGGGCGCCCCGGGCGTGCGGCTCAGCGTCCAGACGTTGGAGCCATGCTGGCGCCTGCAGGTGACCGTCGTGACGAGCTGGCGCACCATGCCGAGACCGCGCCCGTGCTCCGCCTCCGGCGGCGGGAGCTGGCCGTCGCCGAGGACCTCCGGAAGGGGCTCGGCGTTGATCTCGTAGAGCCGGGCGAGCAGGATGTGGCGGCGGATCTCGAGCTCTACGGCGAGCTCGAGCACCGTGCCCTCGGTGGCGTGGGCGTGCTGGACGACGTTGCTGGCGATCTCGACCACGGCGAGCTCGAACTGCATCCGGTCCTCCGGCCGAATCTCCGAGGCCCGCGGCCAGATCCTCGCGAACTCGTCCTGCAAGGCGTCGACGACGTTGGGCTGGGCGGGGCCGTGCACCATGCCGGCCGCGAGGAACTCAGTCATCGCCGAAGGCCTCGTCCACGCTCGCGTACGGGGTGAGGATCCTGTCCATGCTCGTCAGTTTGAGGACCATCTGCACCTGCGAGCCGACGTTCGCGATCCGCAGGTCCCCGCCAGCCTGCCGCGCCGCCTTGAGGCACCCGACGAGCGCCCCGAGCCCGGAGGAGTCGATGAACTCGGTGCCCGCCATGTCCAGGACGAGCCTGTTGTGGCCCTGGCCGATCGCCTCGGTCACGACGTCCCGCAGCTTCGGCGCGCTGACCATGTTGAGCCGGCCGGTCCCTGCCAGCGCCGTGTAGCCGCCGCGGTCCACGATCTCGAAGTTCATTCGGTGCCCCTTTGCTGCTCAAACCCCTTGTACCGCGCCGCGCCCACGAGCACGCTCAGTGCCAGAAGGTCGTAGGCCATCCAGACCATGTTCACCAGCGTACCCAGCGGCTCGGCCTGACCGGCCAGCAGCCGCGCCGCTCCCACGGCGCCGGCGAGCACGAGGATCGCGGCGACCACCGCCTGGGGCCTGAGGATCAGCAGGGCGTCCCCGCCCTCCTGCCGCGCCTTGGGGGTGACCGCGAAGCCCAGGGGCCGGCCGAACCAGACGTTCGCCGCCGCCGTCGTGCATGCTTTGATCCACGTCGGGAACAGCGCGAGGCTGTACTGCTGCCCGCGCCACGTCGCGGCCCCGCGCGCGGCCAGGATGAACAGCAGCTGGTTGAGCGCCATGAACGGGACGAACCGCGCAAAGAAGTCGGAGCTGAGGCTCTGGACGGGGAGGATGCCCAGGACGAAGAAGACGGCCGGCGCGGCAAGGTAGACGACCGCGGCGAAGCCCGCGAGGTAGCTCCACATCGTGGCGAAGTACATGAGCCGTTGGCCGAGCGAGAGCCCGGGGAGGCGCAGCGGGCTCTCCCGGAGCATCACCTGGATCGTGCCCTGCGCCCAGCGCAGTCGCTGCGTGAGCATGGTCTTGAGGTCCTCGGGGGCCAGGCCCTTGGCGAGGATCTCGTGGTGGTAGACGCTGCGCCAGCCCATGGCATGCAGCCGCATCGAGGTGGACATGTCCTCGGTGACGGAGATGGTGGAGAGCGGCATGATCGGCTGGGCCTCGCCGCGCCGCTCGACCGTGACGGAGTCGAGCACGGCCTGCACCGACTCCAGCGCCCCGAGCGGGGACCAGTCGCGGGCCGAGAGGCGCTCGACGGCGGCGTCGATCGGTGCGACCTCGGCCAGCCGGTCGTCGGGGGTCCCGTTCAGCTCGCGCTCGAGGGCCTCGATCTCCGCGAGGTCCGCCGCGAGCGCCTGGACATCCGCCGCCACGAGGGACTTGACCGCGGCCTCGACCTGGTTCTGCACCAGGAAGGTGACCGCGGCGACGGACGCCCCGGAGCCGAGCTGGTCCCGCCCCGCGCGGAGCGCCCGGTCGACCACGCGCAGGAGCTCGCCCGCGCCGTCGGCCTGCGCCTCCGCGCGACGGAGGGCGCGCCGGACGACGCCGCGCCCCGCCTCAAGCGCCTTCACGACCCTGGCGTGGGTCTCCCGCACGTACCCGACGAGCCCGAGCTGCATGAGCGCCTCGCGGCGCAGGATCGCGTTCGAGCCGCAGAAGAAGGCCGCATTCCAGCCGTCCTTGCCCTGCTGGATGGGCCCATAGAAGAGGGGTGCCTGGCTCCCGAGCGGGTCCTTCTCGGGGACGTTGAAGAACCACTGTGGCGTCTGGACGAGCGCCACCTTGCGTGCCGTGAAGTAGCCCAGCGTCCGGTCCAGGATGCGCGGGTCCGGGATCTGGTCCGCGTCCAGGATCAGAAGGAATTCCCCCTGCGTCTCGTGCAGGGCATTGTTGAGGTTCCCCGCCTTCGCGTGCCGGGGCATGCCGGCCCACTCCGCGCCGCGCGAGACGTATCCCACGCCGTTCTCCTCGGCGAGCCCACGCAGCTCGGGGCGGGAGCCGTCGTCGAGCACCCACGTTGTGTGCGGGTACCCGATGGCCTTGGCCGCGAGGGCGGTCTCCATCACAAGGTCGATCGGCTCGTTGTAGGTCGTGATGAAGACGTCGACGGTCAGGCCCGGGGGAGTGGGCGGGGGCTCGCCCCGGTCCTTGAGCCGCCACATCGTGAGGGCGAACAGGGTCACGTCGATGAGCGAGTAGGTCTCCGCCAGAATGAGCGGGACGGCGATCCACCAGGCCTCCCAGTTCAGCGAGGCAACCCACCGCCACCCGACGTAGTTCACGCCGGCGAAGACTGCCAGGGCTCCGACGAGGCGGATCCAGAACAGGCTCACGGATGCTCCGCTGGTTCCTCTGGCTTCCTGCGCAGGACGACGGCGGTCACGTCGTCTTCCGCGTCGGGGGCGAGCTGGAGGATCGCGTCGACCGCGTCGGCCGAGCGCTCCGAGCCCCTGATCGTGCTGGCGACGGCCTCGAGCGCCTCGTCGAGGGTCTCGAAGGCATCCAGGACGCCGTCGCTGATGACGGCCACCGCACTCCCGGGCTCGACGGTCAGGACGGCCCCCGTCCATACCGCGCCCGGCATGAGACCGAGGGGCGGGCCGCCGTTGACCACGCGCTCCCAGCTGCCGTCCGCGTGCACGAGCATCCCGAGGCCATGGCCGGCGTCGATGTAGTCCACCCGACCGGTCGCGCCCTGGAGCCTCAGGTGGAGGAGGGTGATGAACGTGGACAGCCGCTGGAGGTCCGACTCGAGGGTATCGGCCGCCCGCCGGACGATGGCGGCGGCGCCCCGTTCGAGCCGGCCCCCGCGCAGCGCGGCGCGGGCCGTCGCCGCGACGAGCGCGGCGCCCATGCCCTTGCCCATGGCGTCCGCGAGCGTCACGGCGAGCACGTCGCCGTCGGACTCCCAGTCGAAGAAGTCCCCGCCGACGCTGCGGCTCGGCCGGCACGCGCCGGCGACGTCGTAGCCGGGCATGACGGGGGCCCGCTCGGGGAGGAGCCCACGCTGGACCTGGGCAGCCGTCTCGAGCTCGCTCCTCGGAGCACTCGCGGCGCGGGGACGCCGCATGAGCGCCTCCACGCGGGCGGCCAGCTCGCGCGGGTTGACGGGCTTGGTCAGGAAGTCGTCCGCTCCGAACTCGAGGCCTTCGAGCCGGTGCTCCTCATCCGATGTCCCCGAGATGATGACGATGTACGCGTCGGTGAACGAGCGCAGGGTGCGGCACACCTCGAGGCCATCGATGTCCGGCAGGCCGAGGTCGAGCGTGATGACGTCGGGGCGCAGCCTTCGGGCGGCCTCGAGGGCGGCGTGGCCGCTGCCGGCCGTCTCCGTCGCGAAGCCCTGCCCCTCGAGCGCCGCCTCGAGCACGAGGGCCATGTCGGCGCCGTCCTCCACGATGAGGGCTCGCCGGCTCACAGTCTTTCACCCCCTCGGCGCAGGACGACGGCGGTGAGGTCGTCCTCCGCGGCCTCGCCGAGGTCGAGGATCGCCGCGACGGCGGAGCGCGCATCCGGAGACGGGGCGGCGGCCGAGGCGACGGCGTCGAGCGCCTCGTCCACGCCGGGGAACGAGTCGAGCAGGCCGTCGCTGACCATGACGACCGTGCCGTCTGGAGGCAGCTCGAGCTCGTGCTCGGCCCACACGGCGCCGGGGAGGAGGCCGAGCGGCGGACCGCTGTTCACGACACGCTCCCAGTGGCCGCCGGGCTGGACGAGGATCCCCAGGCCGTGGCCGGCGTCGACGTAGGTGACGCGGCCCGTGGGGCCGTCCAGGCGCACGTGCAGGAGGGTGAGGAACGAGCCGAGGCGGATGAGGTCCGGATCGAGGCTGTCGGCGGCGCGCCTGACGAGGTCGGCTGCGCTGCGGGTGAGACGTCCGGGGCGCAGTACCGCCCGCGCCGTCGCGGCGACGAGCGCGGCGCCCATGCCCTTGCCCATGGCGTCGGCCAGGCTCACGGCGAGCGAGCCGCCGTCCGACTCCCAGTCGAAGAAGTCCCCGCCTACGCTGCGGCTCGGCCGGCAGCCGCCCGCGAGGTCGTACCCCGGCAGCGAGGGCGCCTGCTCCGGCATGAGCCCGCGCTGCACCCTCGCGGCGGTCTCCTCCTCGGTCTCCTCCTCCAGCGCGGTGCGGGGGCGGCGGACGAGGGCGGCGGCCTTCGCGGCGAGCTCACGCGGGCTGAAGGGCTTGGTCAGGTAATCGTCGGCGCCGAGCTCGAAGGCGGCGAGTCGGTCCGCCTCGTCCGTGCGGGCCGAGACGACGAGGATGTACGCGTCCGTGAACGAGCGCAGGCTGCGGCACACGTCGAGGCCGTCGATGTCCGGCAGGCCGAGGTCGAGGGTGATGAGGTCCGGCCGGAGCCGGCGCGCGGCGTCGAGCGCGGCGTGCCCCGTGGCGGCCGACGCCGTCTCGTAGCCCTGGCGTCTCAGCGTTGAGGCGAGAAGGCCGGAGATGTCCGGGCTGTCCTCCACAATCAGGGCACGTATCATCGGATTCCTCCCACCACCTGACCATTAAAGCCGCTGCGCACCGAAGTTTGTCATCCTGCATGACCACATCCGCAAAGGATCTTTCACCCGCTCTCCCGCTGGCCCGCCCCAGGACCTCGAGCCGAGCATCGAGATGGGGGAATACGAGCGCTGGGCCGAAGTCCGGCGCTGCCTCAACGACGACACTATTCCTGACGACGTCAGGGCAGCAGGTGCGCTGCTGCTGCTCTACGGCATCCCACTTGCCCGGATCATCGAGCTCACCCCGGTTCACCTCGAAACCAGCGATGGGCAGCCCGTCCCCACGGGTCTCTCCATCGGACTCGACAGCCCTGCAGCCGCCCGCTGCTGGGAAGACTGCTGGGCAGGCTCCTGCACGAGAGGCTGGCCGGCGTCACCCCTCTGGTCAACGCAGGGCCGGAACGAACCCAAAGGCTGTTCCCGGGACGGGGATCGATCGGGCACGTCACCGATGCGGGCATGAGGCGGCGGCTGCGCAGGCACGGACTCTACGCCCGCAGGTCCAGGAACGCGGCCCTGATCTCCCTGGCCAGCGTAGGCGATCGTCGTCCACGAGAGCCCACACACGGTGCGGCCAGGCCCACCCCCGAGCGTGCATGATAGGTGCATATATATACATATATACACTTGTTGACAATCGGGTCGGGACTCTGTCAAGATCTGCTTATGAATGCAGATAAGCAGTGTTTGAAGTCTGCTGCCTCTCTTCTGATCGAACCGTCACCCCTCTAGGAAAGGAGCCGTCATGACCAAGCGCCGTGACCTGTTCATCTTCGTCGCCAACCCGGAGAAGGGCGAGGAGGCACGGGCCTACCTCAGCGACTGGCTCCGTGAGCTCGACGGCCACCCTGGCTATCTCGGTGGCGCCGTCCTCAAGGAGACGGCGGGCGAGCTCTTCGACAACACCCTCGTCCTCGCCCTCGACTTCGAGTCCACCGAGGCCGCCCGTGCCCTGTGGCCCAAGATCGAGAACACCGTCAACCCCCTCTACCCGGACGACAAGTCCGACAAGACCCCCGACCAGGGCCCCGCCTTCTTCGACGGCACCGCCAAGGCGGCCGCCGAGGGAGGCCAACTGCCGCTGAAGTACACCCGCGGTAATGGAATGCTGGCCCGGATGCTGCACATCCACGCCGAGGCCGTCGACGAATACGCGGCCGCATCCTGAAGATCCCATCCGCGGTGGCGTGCCCGTGGCACGCCACCGCCGACGGACACCCGAGACCATGAGCGAAGACGTGAACGCATACAAGCAGGCTTCGGCCGAGTTGCACTGCCCCACCGCGAACGAGATGGATCTCGCGACCGAGGTGTTCCAGATGCTGGCCGACGCTACACGGTTCAGACTGCTGTTCGCCCTCCTCGACGACGAGCTTCCGGTGAACGACCTCGCCCACGTGTCGGAGAAGCCGCCGACCGGGGTGTCACAGCACCTGGCCAAGCTGCGTCTGGCCGGCCTTGTGGAAACCCGCCGTGAGGGGACTCGTGTCTTCTACCGGCTCGAGAACGACCATGTGCGTCAGCTGATCATCGACGTTCTGAACCACGCTGAGCACATGAGTTCGTCCATGCCGCGCCACCACCAATAGCGGGCGCTCACCCCTTCCCAACACATAGCAGGAGATTGAGTCAGATGAGCATCCCCAGACCAGCGCCCGAGACCCTCGCACCCCAGGGAGGCCAGCGCCACGAGCACGACCACGGCGACCACGGGCACGACCACGGCGGGCACGAGCACCCGCACGGGGCCTCCGCCCACGAGCACGGCCATGGCGACCACGGGCACCCACACCCCCACGGGCATGGGCATGGCGACCACGGGCACCCACACCCCCACGGGCATGGGCATGGCGACCACGGGCACCCACACCCCCACGGGCATGGGCATGGCCACGAGCACGGCACGGGCTTCTGGGCGACGGTGAAGGAATTCTTCGTCCCCCACACCCACGACGCGTCCGATTCAATCGACGACGCGCTCGAGGCAAGCGCCGAGGGCGTCCGGGCGCTGAAGATCAGCCTGTTGGTGCTGCTGGCCACGACGGTCCTGCAGTTCATCGTCGTCGCGTTCAGTGGCTCGGTGGCTCTGCTCGCGGACACGGTCCACAACTTCTCCGACGCGATGACCGCGGTGCCACTGTGGATCGCGTTCATCCTCGCCCGCCGAGCGGCAAGCAAGCGCTACACCTACGGCCTGGGTCGGGCTGAGGACCTTGCGGGGCTATTCATCATCCTCGTGATCACGGTCTCGGCGATCGTCGCTGGCTGGCAGTCGGTCGAGCGAATCTTCAACCCTCAACCGCTGGAGAACCTCTGGTGGGTCGTGGCCGCCGGTGTGATCGGCTTCGCCGGGAATGAGGCGGTCGCGATCTTCCGGATCAGGGTCGGGCGCCGCATCGGCTCGGCAGCCCTGGTCGCGGACGGCATCCACGCCCGCACGGACGGCTTCACGTCCCTGGCCGTCGTCCTCGGTGCCTTCGGCGTCATGCTCGGCTTCCCGCTGGCCGACCCGATCGTCGGCCTGCTGATCAGCATCACGATCTTCGTCCTGCTGTGGGGCACGATCCGCAGCATCGGCCGGCGCCTGCTCGATGGGATCGAGCCGGACCTCGTCAACCGCGCCGAGCACGCGCTCAAGGACACCCCCGGGATCCTGGGCGTCCAGAAGCTCCAGCTGCGCTGGATCGGGCACCGCATCCACGGCACCGCGGTGGTGGGCGTAGCCCCCGGCTCGACGGTGGAGGACGCTGACCGGGTGCGCCGCCAGGCGCAGCACCGGCTGGGCCACGCCTTGCCGAACGTCGAAGAGATCACGGTGGCAACCAGCCCCAGCTGACCACCAGCAGTCGCGAGAAGCGGCCGCCGCCACCACGGGTAAATGACCAGGTGCCGCGGCGGCCGCTTCCTCTTGATTCCCGCTCACCGATGGTTATCTCCTTACGTTGTTCGGTGTGTGGTTGGCGGGCTTTGTATGCTCGCCGTCGACCAGAGGACGGATAGCCACACACCGGAAAGGGATGGTCAGTCGGCCCTGGGCTGGGCCAAATCCGCCGTGCACCCAGCCGACTTCAGCCAAGCAGATGCCTAGTACCCAAGTTTCGAGGGCTTCCTTCACTGGACATAGTCAACTCGCTCGACTCGTAGCGTCCTTCCGTGGGGACTCTTTAGTTGCCCCGAGGCAGCTGGCAGTGGGACTATTTGCGCATGGGCGCAGATAAGCAGGTTAGCGATGTTGAGACGGACACACAGTACGTGGACCTGGCGGTTGAGGTGTTCTCGATGCTGGCCGATGCCACGCGGGTGCGGATGATCCTCGCCCTGCGCGCCCATGGCGAGCTGTCGGTGAACCATCTGGCGGAGATCGTGGAGAAGGCGCCGCCCGCCGTCTCGCAGCATCTGGCCAAGCTCCGGCTGGCCCGCATGGTGAGCGTGCGGCAGGAGGGCACGCGGGCGTTCTACCGCCTTGCGAACGAGCACGCGTTCCAGATGGTCTCGGATGCCATCTTCCAGGCCGAGCACTCTGTCGGGGGAACGCCCCGCCACCACCGCAACGCCGTCCGGCCGGTGAAGTGAGCAGCCGAGGGAGCATGAGCAACGCCCACGGCAACGGCCCGCACGCGCACATCCACGACGCCGAGCGGGAGGCCGTGCTCGAGGACGCGCAGGTCCACGAACATCCCCACCACGGCGAGGCCCACGGGCATGGACACGACCATGGTCACCAGCACGAGCACGGCCACGGGACGGGGTGGAAGGCGAGGCTGAAGGAGTTCTTCGTCCCGCACACGCACGACGCGTCCGACTCGGTCGATGCCCTGGAGGCGAGCCGCGAGGGTGTGCGGGCGCTGAAGATCAGCCTCTTGGGGCTCCTGGGCACGCTTCGCCGGGAACGAGGCCGTCGCCGTTTACCGGATCAGGGTCGGGCGGCGGACCGGCTCCGCTGCCCTGGTCGCGGACGGCATCCACGGACCGAGCTGATCCGCGAGGAGACGCATCACCGCCTGCGGCATGCCCTGCCGAACCTCGGGGAGATCACCGTCGCCGTCGCTGCCCCCTGACCTCTGCGGCGAGATCGAACGGTCCCCACTCCCCCTCCACTCTTGAGACCCGCCGCAAGAGCTGGTGTGGCTGCGCGGGCCGGCCCCACAGGCGGTGGTGTGAGTCATCGCCCCAAGCCGACGGCCTTCAACGGCGGCAGTGAACCCCCCTGACGTCGCATTGGGGACGCCCCTCAAGGCCAGGCCAGATTAATCAGGGCCCCCAACCCAATAGCGACGGTAACCAAAAACGAGACGCCACCAAGTGTCAGCCGTGGACGATGAGCATCCCCGCGAGGGTCCACATGAGCGCCGCGACGAAGCCGTCCAGGACGCGCCACGCCGCGGGCCGGGCGAAGAGCCCGCTCAGGGAGCGCGCGCCGTAGCCGATGAGGGGGAACCACACCGCGCTCGCGGTCGCGGCGCCGGCGCCGAAGGCCCAGCGGCCCTCGCCCTGCGCGTTCGCGAGCGAGCCGAGGAGCACGAGCGTGTCGAGGTAGACGTGCGGGTTGAGCCAGGTCAGCGCGAGCACGGTCCCGACGGCGGCCCACACCGTCCCGTTGCCGCGGCCCTCCGCCGCGCGGAGCGAGCCCGGGTTGAGGGCGCGCTTCGCCGCGAACGCGCCGTAGGCGGCGAGGAACGCGACGCCGGCCCAGCGGATCACGTCCAGGAGCCTCGGGGCGCCCTGCACCGCTGCCCCGATTCCCGCGACGCCGGCAAAGATGAGCGCCGCGTCGCTCACCGCACACACGAGCACGACCGGCAGGATCCACTCGCGCCGGATGCCCTGGCGGAGCACGAACGCGTTCTGCGCGCCGATCGCGACGATGAGGCCGAGGCTCGCCCCGAGGCCGGAGAAGAAGGAGAGGATCACCCTTCGACGGTAGGGTCCGGTCTGATGAAGATCAACTAACGATTTCTGGATCAACATTAGCATCTCTTCATAGCTTCAGACTGTGTGCAGCTCCGCCCGAGGGGTACAAACTCGTCAGGGAGAGGAACCCCTACGAGCGGAAGGCGGACCCCTTGGCCGACCAGAGAACCCTCATCGCGATCGCGTGCGCGGGAGCGGGCGCGGTCGACACGCTCGCCCTCGACCGGGAGACCGGCGAGCTCGAGCCGCTCGCCCGCACCGGCGGCCTGGACGGCGTCGCGGCGCTCGCCTTCGGTCCCGACGGCACGCTGTACGCGGCGTGCAACGCGGTGCGGCCGCACGTCGTCGACCTCGCCCTCGACGACGCCGGGCGGGCCGCCGAGGGCCCCTCGCGGGAGCTGCCGGCCTCGACGTGCTTCATCTCGCTCGCCCCGGGCGGGCGGGAGCTGTACAGCGCCTCCTACGGCCAAGGCCGGCTCGACCGCGTCCCCCTCCCGGGGGCGGACGGCGCCGTCGCGACCTACGCGTCCGGGCGGAACACGCACTGCGCCGCCGCGAGCCCGGACGGCCGCTTCCTCTACGCGACGTCCCTCGGCGACGACCGGATCAGCTGGTTCCCCGCGGGCGCCGTCGGACCGGGGAGCGTGAGAGGGGGAACGGCGGACGACGGCGTGCTGGAGCCCACCGGGCACGTCGCGGCCGAGCCCGGCTCCGGCCCCCGGTACCTGCGGCTCAACGCCGCGGGGGACCGCGCCTACGTCAACCACGAGCTCTCCGGCGACATCGCGGTGTATGCCCGCGAGCCGGAGGACGGCAGGCTCGAGCTGCTCCAGCGCGTCTCGGCCGTCGAGGGCCTCGGCCTCGTGCCCGGCCCCATCCGCTCGGCGGGCATCGTGGACCCGGGCCCCGGCGTCGTCTGGGCCGCTGACCTCCGGCTCACCCCGGACGGGCGCTTCCTCTACACGACCGAGCGCTCCACCGGCACGCTCGCGTCGTTCGCGATCCGCGGCGGCCTGCTCGAGTACCTCGGCCGGATCGACACGGAGACCCAGCCGTCCAGCGCCGCCGCCGACCCCTCGGGCCGTTTCCTGCTCGTGTGCGGCGAGGGCTCGGCGCACGTGACCTCGTACCGGATCGGGAACGACGGCTCGCTCTCCGCCGTGTCCCGGGCCGCGACGAGCGCCGGGCCGCTGTGGATCGAGTGCCGCGCGTAGCATCCCCTCATGGACTTGGAGCAGCTGCGGGCGCTGGCCGCCGTCGTGGACCACGAGACGTTCGAGGCCGCCGCGCACGAGCTGCGCCTCACGCCCTCGGCCGTGAGCCAGCGGATCAAGGCGCTCGAGCGCAGCGTCGGCAGCGTCCTGGTCCGCCGGCTCAAGCCCGTCGTCCCGACGCCGGCGGGGGAGCGGCTCCTGCGCTCGGCCCGCCAGCTCCTGCTCATCGCCGACGAGGCGCTCCTCGCCCTGCGCTCCGAGGAGGTGCACGACGGCGCCGGGCCGGGGGCGGCGGGCGGCGTCGCCGAGCGGCTGCGGGTGCCGATCGTGGCCAACGCGGACTCGATCGCGACGTGGCTCCCGCCCGCGATCCGCGAAGTCGCGCTGGGAGGGCGCATCGCCGTCGAGCTTCTCCGCGACGACGAGCACGCGACCGCGGACCTGCTGCGCTCGGGCGACGCCGTCGGCGCCGTGACCGCCGACCCGCGCCCCGTGCAGGGCTGCCGCGTGCGCCCGCTGGGGACGATGGTCTACCGGGCGAAGGCCTCGGCGGAGTTCGTCGAGCGCTGGTTCCCCGGCGGCGCGACGCCCGAGGCGCTCGCAGCCGCGCCGGTCATGCAGTACGACCGCAAGGACTCCCACCAGCTCGCGCTCCTCGCGCGCGTGGCCCCGGACGCCGCGCCGCCGCAGCACTTCATCCCGGATTCGGTGCAGTACGTCGAGGCCGTGGGGGCGGGGCTCGGCTGGGGCATGGTGCCGGACCAGCAGGACCCGGGCGGGCTGCTCGTCGAACTCGACCCGGCCTGGACCGAGGACCTCGAGCTCTACTGGCAGGCCTGGACCCTCGACTCCCCGGGCCTCGCAGAAGTCACGGACGCGGTGATCCGGGCGGCGCGGGTCCTCCGCCCGGGCCGCTGAGCCGGGGGACGTGACCTGGGGTCAGCGGGGCGCGAGGACGGCGCAGTAGCCGGGGATCCGCACGGGGACGCCGGGCTCGGCCATCGGGACGGCCTCGATGACGACGTCGCGCTCCTCGAGCAGGCGCCACTCGGAGTCCGGGAAGGCCCGCCTGAGCTCGGACGCCCCGAAGTGCCTGGGCGGGGGGAGCGTCTCGATGGCCGCCCTGAGGGGGCCGGGGATATGGTCGCCGGTGGCGCCGAGGTGCTCGATGTAGGCGAGGCCGGAGCCGCGGAAGTTAGTCTCCGTGAGAAGAACCCGGCCGCGCGTGCCGACGACGTCGTGGAGGGTCGCGGCGAGCCGGTGCTGGGCCTCTGGCTTGAGGATGTGGAAGAGGCCGCGGATGAAGACGTTGGCCTCGCCGAGCCGTTCACGGAGCGCGGCCCCGGCGCCCGGGCCGAGGGCGTCGACGGCGTCGAACTCCGCGTTCGGCACCCCGGCCGACTCCCGGGCCGCCTGGTGCACCGCGCTCGCGGACAGGTCGACGCCGAGGGCGAGCGGGAACCGCTCGGCGAGCCAGCGCGTCCAGGTCCCGTTGCCGCAGCCCACGTCTACGACGGGCAGCCGGGTGTCGAGGTGCCGCAGGACGAGCTCCTCGTAGGGGCGGCCCTCGTCGTGCCGCCCGGAGTCCCACAGGATCTCCGCGTCTTCGGTGCCGACGGTGTTCCAGTAGCGCTCCCAGGCCTCGCCCGGGTTCCGCGGGGCATGCGAGGCAAGCCTCATGACCTTCGGCAGGAGCCGGATCCGGTTGGCAAGGCGTCGCATGTCCTCAACACTAGCCGCGGGCTGCGGAGAACCCCGCCAGCACCTCCAGGACACGCTCCGGCGGCACCGGACGGCTGAAGTAGAAGCCCTGGGCGTAGGGGCACCCCATGCCGCGCAGCAGCTCCGCCTGCCGGGCCGTCTCGACGCCCTCGACGACGGCGCTGAGGCCCGCGGAGGAGATGAGGTGCAGGATCGCCTCGACGAACTGCGCCTGGTCCGGGTCGGAGTCGATGGTGCTGATGAGCGACTGGTCCACCTTGACCGTCTGGGCCGGGAGGTCGCGCAGGTAGCTGATGGACGAGTATCCGGTGCCGAAGTCGTCGATCTGGAGGCTGACGCCGAGGTCGTTCAGCCGGCCGAGCATGCGCGCCTCCTCGCTTCCGCGCGTCATGAGCACGGTCTCCGTGATCTCGAGCACCAGGCGGCTCGGGTGGACGCCGTACGTCTTGAGGCACGAGCCGATGTCGCGGTCGAGGCCTGGGCGCCGCAGCTCGGTGGCGGAGAGGTTCACGTGCACGGTGAAGGCCGGGAGATCGGGGGCCTCGTCCACCCACGCCCCCATCTGGGCTATCGCCTGCTCGAGAACCGAGCGGCCGAGGTCGACGATGAGGCCCAAATCCTCAGCGATGGGGATGAAGGACCCGGGCATGACGACGCCGCGCGTCGGGTGGTTCCAGCGCACGAGGGCCTCGACGCCGACGGCGTGGCCCGAACCGAGGTCGACGACGGGCTGGTAGACGAGCTCGAGCTCGTCCCTCTGCAGCGCGGTGCGCAGCTCCGCCGCCGTCTTGGCCCGCTCGGTGGTCGCGTCGAGCATGTCCGGCCTGAAAATCTGGATGGTGTTGCGCCCGCGCGACTTCGCCTCGTACATAGCGATGTCCGCGTCCCGGACGCGCTGCGGCCAGTCTGGCGGGCCCACGCTCACGCCCATGCTCGCCGTCGCCCGCACCGAGACGTCGCCCACGCTCACGTTCTCCTGGAGCGCGTCGAGCGCGCGCCGGGCGATCTGCACGGCCTCCTGCTCGGTGGTGTCCCGGATGAGGATCGCGAACTCGTCCCCGCCCAGGCGGGCGACGACGTCGCTGCCGCGGACGGCCGACTTCAGCCGCCGCGAGACCTCGACCAGGACCGTGTCGCCCGTGTCGTGGCCGAGGGTGTCGTTGATCTCCTTGAACGAGTCGAGGTCCACCATGATGACGGCGGTCTCGTGGGCCGCCCGGGTCGCGATGTTGCTCAGGATCGAGCGGTTGGGCAGCCCCGTGAGCACGTCGGTGACGGCCAGCTGCTCGAGTTCAGCCTGGGTCCGCAGGAGCATGGCCGTCCGCTCGTCGACCCGTTCCTCGAGCTCAATGTAGACGTAGTGGAGCTCCTCGGCGAGGAGGTTCACTCCCGTGATGACGGCGTCGAGCTCGTCCCCGGCCTCCGAGGGCTCGACGCGCGCGCTCAGGTCCCCCGAGGCGAGGGTCAGGATCGCTTCGACGAGCTTCTGCAGGCGCGGATCGGAGAGGATGCCCCGCTCGTCGTCCGGCGGACTGGGGTCCATAGGTCAGCTCAGGCCGCGACGCCGCATGTCCCCGGAGCCCGGGGTCCAGCCCTCGTCTGTGCTGTCGACAAGCCAGGCCATGGCCTCGGAGCGGGACGTGAAGAAGCGCGTGGGGCACGGGGGCGTGTGCAGGCCCAGGAAGAAGTTCGCGAGGAGGCGGTCCACGGGGCTCGAGCCGAGCAGGGCGATCCGGTTCGCGTCGCACGGGATGGAGAAGACGGCGCGGGCCTCCCGGGACGTCGCCTTCGTCGACGCCATGTCCACGAGCATGGGGTGCGGGGTGCCCTGGCAGAGCTCGTTGACCTTGGCCATGGCCGCCTTGGCGTCCGCGCCCTCCACGACGATCCGCTCGTCCCACTGCAGATGCAGCAACCCGTCCGGTCGCAGCGTGAGCCGCCCCTTGCCGCCCGGGATCTCTACTGGTTCCATGTGCGCCTCACCATCCCTGCTTGACGGTCTCCTGGTCCGGTTCGGCGAGCACCACCGTGTTCGCCCCCTTGGACCGGGCCCGGGAGAGTGCTTGATCGGCTTCCTCGATGAGCCGCTCCGACGTGACGGGCCGCGCGGGGCTGTAGGTGGAGACGCCCACGCTGAGGGTGAGCACGCCTTCCGGATTGGCCTCGTGCTCGATGCCCAAGTCCTGCACCGTCTGCCGGATCCTGTCCATCGCCGCGAGGGCACCCGCCCACGCCTGGTGGGGGAGGACGACGGCGAACTCCGCGCCGCCGAACCGGTACAGCTGGTCGCTCTTCCGCACGGCCGCCGCGATGGCCGAGGCGACGACCCCCACGGACCGGTCCGCGGCCGCCTCGCCCTGCTGTTCCCTGTAGCCCGTGTAGCCGTCGATGCTGCACACGGCGACCGCGAAGCGTTCGCTGTAGCGCTGGCCGCGCTCGTGCATGCTCGCGAGGTCTTCGCTCAGGCGGAGCCTGTTGCTCAGCGCCGTGAGGGGGTCGGTCCTGGTCCGGTCGGAGAGCGCGGACCGGTAGCGGGCGAGCTCGGCCTGGAGCGTTGTGACCCGGTGCGCGACCATGAGCCGGCTGTGCAGGGCCGCGGGGTCGATGGGCTTCACGAGGTAGTCGTCCGCTCCCGCGCGCAGCCCGGCGAGCACGTCCTCGCTCGTGGTGGGGGAGACGAGGACCAGCAGGTAGGTGCGGCCGGCGGCGTCCTGCGCACGGATCCTGCGGCACAGCGCGAGTCCGTCGTGGCCGGGGAGCAGCAGGTCAGCCACCACCGCGTGCGGGGACCTTTCGAGGTAGAGCTCCCACGCGGCGTCCCCATCGGACGCCGCGATGCTTTCGTGGCCCGCCTTCCGCACCGCGGACTCGAGCGCCTCCCGGGACTCCTGGTCCCCATCCGCCACGAGGACCCTCATGCCGAGCTCCCTGCGCCGATGTGTCCCATCTCTCCCCCTTGAGGCCAGCGGCGCGCTGCGCTGGCCCAACCCTGCTGTGCTGACCGATCCTCCCCGTGGGAGCCATTCTCGCGCTCGCACCACGGGTTCGCGCTAGGGATGAGGCAGGTTTACCACAGGATTGGCCGGGCATCCCAGAGGACATGACCCGTCAGCCGCCGTCGGCCGTGTTGCCTTCAGACCGCTCGAAGCCGGGCTTCTCGGTTGCCATCATGGAGCCATGTCGATTGATCGTTCGCTCCTGTTCCGCCTGGCCACCAGCACCCGATTCGAGCGAACCGTCAAGGCCGTGCCTCGAGGGCAGGACGCGGCCTGGCGGGCGGCGGCACGCTATGTTGCCGGTACCGAGGCCGGCGACGCCGTCCGGGCGGCCCGGGAGCTGCACGCGCGGGGAATCGGCTGCAGCGTCGACCAGTTCGGCGAACAGGTCCATGACCCGGCCGTCGCGCGGCGGGTCGCCGACGACTATCGACGTCTGGCCGGTGACCTTGCCGGGCTCCCAGAGGATGTGTGGCTGTCGGTCGACCTGTCCCACCTTGGCCTCGACGTCGACCCGGCAGCCTGCGCCGACGATCTCGCCGTGATCGCCCAGGCGCTGCCGCCGGGCCGGCGGATCCAGGTCGGCGCCGAGGACCACGCGCGCGCCGACGCCGTGCTGACGTGCGTGCTCGACGTCGCCGGCAGAGGGTTGGCCGACCGTCTCGGTGCCACGGCACAGGCCAACCTCCGTCGCACCCCTGACGACGTGGGGCGCCTTCTGGACGCCGGTGTCCACCTCCGGCTCGTCAAGGGTGCCTATGTCGAGCCACCCGATCTGGCCTTGCCCTTCGGCGAGCCCACGGACATCGCCTTCCTGCGCTTGGCGCACAGGATCGCCGCGACGAACGTGCCCTTCGCCCTCGCCACCCATGACGGCGTGCTGCGCGAAGCGCTTCTGGCCGCGCTCGGCCCCGTGCCCATCGAGCAGGTGCTCGGGGTTCGGCCGGAGGTCCTCCACGACCTCACCGCCCGCGGCATACCGGTGCGCGTGTACGTGCCCTTCGGCGAGAACTGGTTCCGCTACTGGATGCGCCGCCTCGCAGAATCCCGAGGCAGGTGAACATCCCCGCCGACAGGGCCTCCGGCCCGGCTCCCAAGCCGGATCAGCAGGTGCGGCAGCCGCCCGTGGACCTCGACGGCCTCGCCCGCCGGGCCGCCGCCCTCGTGCCCGGGGACGGCGGCCGCGCGATCCTGGGCATCTGCGGCGCGCCCGGCGCCGGTAAGTCCACCCTCGCCGAGGAGATCCTCCGCCGCGTGCGCCAGGAGCACGGCGAGCATTGGGCCGCCCATGTGCCCATGGACGGGTTCCACCTCGCGGACGTCCAGCTCGAGCGGCTCGGCTTCGCCGACCGCAAGGGCGCGCCGGAGACGTTCGACGCCGACGGGTACGCCACGCTCCTGGCCCGCCTCGCGCGGGGCGGGGGCGGCGTCGTGTATGCGCCGGGGTTCGAGCGCGAGCTCGAGCAGCCCATCGCAGCGGCCATCGCCGTCCCGCCCGAGGCCCGCCTCGTCGTCACCGAGGGGAACTACCTGCTGTTCGAGGACGCGGCCTGGGCCGCGGCAAGGTCGTGGATGAGCGAGGTCTGGTACGTGGACGCGGACCCCGCCCGCCGGGTCGAGCGGCTCATCCGCCGGCACGTCCAATTCGGCAAGTCGCCCGAACACGCCCGCGACTGGGTGCTCCGCTCCGACGAGGCCAACGCCAGGCTCGTCGAGGCGACCAGAGGCCGGGCGGACCTCGTGGTCACCTCATATCCCCTGGCATGAGTGGTCGCCGCGCGCTCCCATGGCGAGGTAGGTCGGTCTACGTGACCAGACCGTGCAGATCGACAGCAAAGAAGGCCACGAGTGGCCAGAGCACAATGGCCGCCAGTCCTTCCACAAAGTTGCCGGGTATGTTCCATGCGACCAGGTACCCGTGCGTGCTGGCGACCACTACCCCGATGGCCAGATACACCGCCCCGATGAGGCCTATGCCGCGTCTGCCCATCGGGCGCCCGCCTATTCTGCGCATCATCGCACGCCCTAAGGGTGTGGATGCTCGGCGAGGTACTCGGCGAGGCTCTCGAGGTTGGCACGGACGGTGCGGGCCTGCACCTTCTCCACGAGCGGGTCCCCGATGCGCCCGAAGATGCCGCCGAGCCCCGAGGCCGCCTCGATCCGCTGTGTCAGCCGTGTTCCGCCGTCCTCCGCCTCGCAGGTCATCGACACGGTGAAGTCCAGCTTCCCCTCCACGGATTTGGAGGTGGATCTCCGCGGCGGATCGTGCTCGACGATCTCTGCCGTCCAGTCGAAGCTCCGGCCCAGGACCTTGCTCGTGCCCCGGAAACGGGTGCCGACGCCCACGGGGCCGCCCCCGATGAGCTCCGTGTGGATCACCGACGAGTCGAACATGGGGATGTTCTCGGGATTGCTGACGACGTCGAAAACCTCCTGCGGCGGACGGGAAATGGAGACGCTCTCTTCGATCTCAGGCACGGTAAGCCTCCTCATTTGAAGTGGTCCCGCCCCATGCCTCCCTGAGACCGATGCTGCGCCTCTGCACCCCGGATCGCAATGGCCCGCGCGCCGGGCGAGGCCGCCGCGGCGTGGGCGTCGTGCCTACCGTTCGGCGGCCGCGGTGACGGAGGGCGGCGGTGCCGTGCTCTCCCGCACGACGAGCTCGGTGGGCAGCATGTGGTGCCTCGCGCGCGCGGGGGCGGCACCCTGCGCGAGGGCCTCGGTCAGGAGCGTTGCCGCGAGCCGGCCCTTCTCCGTGAAGTCCTGCCTCACGGTGGTCAGGGTGGGCCGCAGCTGCAGCGCCACCGGGCTGTCGTCGAAGCCGACGACCGAGAGGTCCTCGGGCACCCGGAGCCCGAGGTCCTGCGCCGCGCGGACGACGTCGGTGGCCATGACGTCGGAGAAGCACAGCACCGCCGTCGGCCGGTCCGGCCGGTCGAGGAGCGCCCGGCCGGCGCGGTAGTGGTGGTCACGTCCGCCGATCGGGACCCCGATGTTGACGGTCTCGGCGCCGGCGGCCCCGAGCTCTTGCTTCCAGCCGAGGTAGCGCTCGCGGGTGGCATGGGCCAGGGCCGAGGGCTGCGGGTCGGCATCGACCTCGAGCTCGCTGCCGAGGATGCTGTACAGGAGCCCGACCCGGCGGTGCCCTAGGTCAATGAGGTGCCGGGCGGCCGCACGGGCGCCCCCGCGGTCGTCCACATTCACGCTCGGGATGCCGGGCCGGTCGGTCTGGTCGACGTAGACGAGGGGCAGGTGGCGCTTCAGCAGCCAGTCCACGGCGGGGGACTTGGGGTCGCACGAGTAGACGAGGGCGCCGTCCATGCTGACGTCGCGCGCCGGCACATGGCCGTCGGTCTCGGCCGCGGACAGGAGCGTCAGCGCGAGGCCCCGCCGCGTGAGCTCCTCGGCGATGGCGCTGAAGAAGCGCATGGCCACCTCGTCGGTGAAGGCATAGGCGAGGGAGTCGGTGAGCAGCACGCCGACCGCCCCCGTGGTGCCCCGCTTGAGCGCGCGGGCGCGGGGGTCGGGGCCGACGTAGCCGAGCTCGGTGGCCGCCGCGAGAACGCGCTCACGGAGCTCGGCAGAGAGCTGGTCGGGGCGCGAGAAGGCGTTGGAGACCGTCATCCGGCTCACGCCGAGCGCGTCGGCGATGGTCTGCAGCGTCACCTTGCCCATGTGGCCAGTATTTCAGCCCATCTGCCTCGCGGGTGCGACGGCGTCCGCGACGCCCGTCGGGGCGATCGCCTCGGCGGCGCGGTGCAGCGCGGCGGACATAGCGGCTCGCGTGGAGTGGGCCCACGAGCGTTGCCGGGGAGCGGTTTCGTCCTCGATGACAGGCGCGTCCGGGAGGGCGGACTGCGCGAGGCTCGCCGTGAAGGCGGGGGTGTGTGCTGCGTACTGAAGAAGTTCCACGACTTCTGGCTCCTTTCGAGATTTTTCTATATCGATATAGTACGAGCCACGCTCTTTATCGGTCAAGAGGCGTCAGAAAGGAGCCTCGGAGGCTGGCCCGGCCGTTCGGGGTACTCGCAGGGCCTCCCTCACGTCAGTGCGGGGTGCCTACGGTGGAGGCTGTGGCACTGATCCTGGTAACCGGAGCATCCGCGGGGCTCGGCCTCGCGACGGTGACGTCGCTCGCCCGGGCGGGGCACGACGTCGTCCTCCACGCCCGCCGCCCCGGCCGCGTCGCCGACCCTGCGCTCCGCGGCGCCATGCGCGCCGTCGTCTACGGGGACCTCGGGGACCTGGAGGAGACAGTGAGCGTCGCGCAGCAGGCGAACGAGATCGGGCGGTTCGACGCCGTCATCCATAACGCGGGGGTCCTCCGAGGGCCCGAGGTCATGGCCGTGAACGCCGTCGCGCCCTATGTGCTGACCGCCCTCATGGCGCCGCCGGCGCGGCTCGTCTACCTGAGCAGCTCGATGCACCTCTCGGGCTCCGCCGACCTTCGCGGCCTCGATCCGTCCCGTGCGCGTGGACGGGCCTATGAGGACAGCAAGCTCTACGTCACCGCCCTGGCGATGGCGTACGCCCGGCTGCGACCGGACTCGATGGCCCACGCGGTCGATCCCGGCTGGGTCCCGACCCGCATGGGCGGCCCCGGCGCGCCGGACGACCTCGACGAGGGCCACCGTGCGCAGGAATGGCTCGCCACCGCCGACGCCGGAGAGATCACCCCGCGCTCGGGCGGCTACTGGCGCCACGGCAGGGCGCGCGGACCCCACCCCGCCGCCACGGACCCCGGGTTCCAGGACGCGCTCCTGCGCAGGCTGGAGGCATACACGGGCATCGCGCCCGCCGTGGGCTGACCCGACGCGAATCCGGCGCAGACCTTGCCCAAATGTGACGGCTGAGGCAGCCGAAGACTGGGCCGATCCTCGCCGTTTCCTTCCCCACTTCGCCGCGCCCCGGAGGCATTCTGTAGCGAGGGGGCCCGAGATCCACAGAGCACCCACCAGTCTCGAGGAGGATCCCGTGGTCAAGTTCCGGAAGGCGAGCAAGCCCGGCGTGACGGTGAAGTTCATCGGCGGCCGGTTCATGGTGACGCGCGACGGGTCCACGGTTGCGGTGGCCGTCGAGCGGCAGCCGCACGGCGATGCCGAAATCATGGCCGCGCTCCAGGGCATCCTCACGCGATACTGACGTCCCTCAGAGGCTCACGCGCAGCGTGAACGACTCTCCCGTGTTGGGAATGGTCACTCTGCGGCCGTCCGCGAGCCGAGGTGCGCCGTCGACGTCGACGGCCGAGGGCTCCGCGCCGTGGAGGACGACGACGAACTCGCGGCGGGCGAAGCCGTCGAACCCGTCCCCGGTGGCCTCGGCCTCGAGCGTGACACGGCTGCCGGTGCGCGTCACGGTGAAGCGAGTGCGGATGCTCGCTCCGGCGAGGGCCTGTCGGGTGAGTCCATCGTCCTCCTGCAGGAAGGACCGGTGGACGCCGTCGACGGAGGGCACGAACAGGTGGAGCTCGACGGCGGCCGGGGCGTGGCCCTGGGTGGTGGGCGGGGCGTCGTGCCACAGGGGCACGACGGCGCCGGCGCGGGCATAGAGCGGAATGCGGTCGAGCGGGGTCTGGGCGACGACGTGCCGCCGGCCCGGATGGACCTCGTCGCTGTGCCAGTCGTACCAGTGCCCCTCGGGCAGATAGACGTGCCGGGCGGTGACGCCCCTGTCGAAGACCGGGGCCACGAGCAGGTCTGGGCCGAAGAGGTACTCGTCGTCGATGTCGGCGGTGATCTGGTCGTACTGGTAGTCGAAGACGAGGGGCCTCTGCACGGGCGCACCGGTCTCGGAGGCGGCGACGAAGCTGGCGTAGATGTACGGCAGGAGCCGGTAGCGCAGCTGCAGCGCCTCCCTGGCGATCTGCAGCACGGCCTGGCCGAACGACCAGGGGTACTGGTCACGGGTCGCGATGACGGAGTGGTTGCGGCAGAACGGCGTGAGCGCCCCGTACTGGATCCAGCGCGCGAACAGCTCGGGGTCGCTGTTGCCGAAGAACCCGCCGATGTCGGCCCCGACGAACGCCTGCCCGGAGATGCCGAACCCGGTGGCCATGGGAATGCCAACCCTGAGGTGGTCCCAGTTGGCCAGGTTGTCGCCCATCCAGTTCGCCGCGTAGCGCTGGATGCCGGGGGAGCCGGCACGGGAGAGGACGAACGTGCGCCTGTCGGGCATGGCCTTGAGCAGCCCCTGCGTGGTGCCCATGGCCATGAGGGTCGCGTACTGGTTGTGGAAGCGCTCGTGCGAGTGCTGGCCCTTGCCGAAGCGCATCCCCAGCGGGGAGATCTCGCCGGTGGTCGGCTCGTTCATGTCGTTCCAGATGCCGGCGAGGCCGGACGCGACGTGGGCGGCGTTGAGCTCGCCCCACCATTGCCGCGCCTCCTCCGTCGCGAAGTCCGGGAACGCGGTGTTCCCGGGCCAGACCTGGCCGATGTAGACGTCGCCACCCTCGGTGCGGCAGAGGACGCCGCGCTCGACGGCGTCGTCGAAGACCGCGTAGCCCGGCTCGGCCTTCACTCCCGGGTCGACGATCGTGATGAGCCGGTAGCCGTGCTCGTCCAGGCGGGCGAGGAGGCCCTCGACGTCGGGGAAGAGGTCCCTGTTCCACGTGAAGACGCGGTACCCGTCCATGTACTCGATGTCGAGCCACAGGGCATCGCACGGGATGCCCTCCTGGCGCAGCCGGAGGGCAAGCCTCTCGATGTCCCCCTCCGAGTAGCTGTGCCAGCGGCACTGGTGGTAGCCCAGGGCCCAGAGCGGGGGCAGCTGCGTGCGCCCGGTCAGCCAGGTGTAGGCCTCGAGGACATCGGGCATGTCCGGGCCCGAGAAGACGTACTCGGTGTACTGGCCACCCGCGAAGTGCACCCGGTAGTGCTGGGCGGGGATGAAGTCGTAGGCGCCCCGGTAGCCGTTGTCGATGAAGGACGCCGAGACATTCCCCGTGACGGCGTTCTGGTGGTAGTGGAAGGGGATGGAGACGTAGTAGGGATCGAATTCGGCGCTGGTCCGGTCGGCCCTTGGGTCGCCGGCCTGTCGGCCGAGGGTGAACTCGCCGGCCGCGGACGGGTTGAGCACGTCGGTGTTCCAGAGGGTGAAGTCCCGGCCCTTGCGGTTCTGGCGGCCGGTCTTCTCCCCGAGCCCGAACATGGAGTCGTCGGGACGGCAGGTCCGGGCGAAGGTGAAGGCGTCGTTCAGCGTGGCGTAGGTCTGGTAGCTGCCGTCCACGTCGCGGGCAGTCTCCAAGACAACCGTCCCGTCCGTGCGCCGGATGTCGATCCGGAACGGGTCGGTCCAGAGCGTGACCACCATGGCGGACGTCGCCAGGCGCGCGGCGTCGGGCTCGAGCGTCACCTCGAACGCCGCACCGAAGCCGGAGGCGTCGGCGCTCACGGCCACGGTCGGCTGTTCGTCGAAGACCCCGCCGCGGCTGATCTTGATCCGGACGACGTCGTGCCGGATGACGTCGATGCGCAGCTTCTCGCCGTGCAGCTCGGCGAGGAGGCCGGAGGCGGTCTCGCGGATCGCGTCGATGCGGGTGAAGTGCAGATAGTTCTCGTACCGGTTCACGGCGGTCCTGTGGGTGCGGGGCCAGTCTCGACGACGTGCCATGGGTGGGCCAGGAGCATCACCTTCATTTGACTGCGGAGCTGGCGGCTCCGGCAATGAAGCACCGCTGGAAGATGGCGCCGCCTCGGTTAAGCGGTCACTGCAGGAAAGCCGATGGATATCGGTCATGAAGCGTCGCTTTTCCTGCCCGGTGCGATCCCGAATACTCTTCAGGGACACCACTTCACAATGACGAGAGGCGGTCCCTTCCGTGGCCCAATGGCAGATCCGAGAGTTCCACGCCGACGACCTCGACCAGGTCGTCCGAGTCTGGGAGGAGACGAGGGACACCGACGCCGCCCCGGCCCACGGGCTCAACGAGATCCTGCACGCGTGCCCCGAGGGGCTCTCGTTCGTCGCGCTCGTGCAGGAGACGGTGGTCGGCGTCGTCGTCGCCCGCGCCATCAGCGACAGGGCACACGTGCTCATGCTCGGCCTCGCCAAGTCCTGGCGCGGCCAGGGGCTGGGCAGCGCCCTGCTCGCCGAGCTCGAGAAGCGCCTCCTCGCACGCGGCCTCTTCCACATCTCGGCGCTCCTGCCGGCGGGGGAGACGGGGGCAAAGGCGTACCGCAACAGCGGCTACGAGACCCGCGATCTCGCCTACTTCGAGCGCACCATCCCGTTGCAGCCGCAGGAGGCGGCCCGCCTGACCGACCTCGGCGGCAGGATCCTGCCCAAGGGCCTCTGGGACCAGCTCGCCGGCATGCGCGAGGAGAAGGAGATCATCGAGCGGCGTCTTGTGCTCCCGCTCGCCAAGCCCGAGGTCGCGGAGAACTTCGGCGTGCGGCCGCCGCGCGCCGTCGTGCTCTTCGGCCCTCCCGGCACCGGGAAGACGACCTTCGCGAAGGCCGTCGCGTCCCGACTCGCTTGGCCCTTCGTCGAGGTCTCACCGTCCCGGCTCGCCGCGGACCCTGCAGGCCTCGCCTCGGCCCTGCGGCAGACGTTCCACGAGATCCAGGACCTCGAGCACGCCGTGGTGTTCATCGACGAGGTCGAGGAGATCGCCGCCCATCGGACGGGCGAGGCCTCCTCGCGGATGCAGGGTGTCACGAACGAGCTGCTCAAGATCATCCCGGCCTTCCGCGAGCAGAACGGGCGCATCCTCATCTGCGCCACGAACTTCATCCGCTCCCTCGACAAGGCCTTCCTGCGCCACGGCAGGTTCGACTACCTCATCCCGATCGGGCTGCCCGACGCCGAGGCCCGCCGCGCCATCTGGCGCCGCTACCTGCCGCCCGTGGGCGTGGAGGCCATCGACGTCGACCTCCTCGTGGACAGCTCCGAGCGGTTCACCCCCGCGGACATCGAGTTCGCCGCCCGCAAGGCCTCGCAGCGCGCCTTCGAGGCCGCCGTCTACAGCGGGACCGAGGACTCCGCTGCGGTCGCGACTGACGACTACCTCATCGCCATCAAGGAGACGAGGGCCACCGTGACGCCGGCGGTCCTGGACGACTTCAGCGAGGACATCGCAGCCATCGCGCGGACCTGACGGGCGCACTGCCCACTTGGGTGGGCTCGGCCGTCCGAACGGGTAGTTCCTTTGCCTCGTGGGCGGATTCACTCTGGTGGGGCTGGGTCTGAGGAAGCATGTCTGATATCACTCAAGCCCAGACGGACAAGGTCCTGGCGGTGGGCGCTGTAGCGCTGGGCTAGCCAATACGCGGCGAACGAGCACGAAGGAGTGGTCATGGCTGGAAACAGGGCAGTTGCGTACAAAGAGCCGGGGGTCGTCGAGGTCATCGACACCGAGTACCCGACGTTCGAGCTCAAGGACGGGCCCGGGGTCAACCCGGCCAACGTGGGCCGGAAGGTCCCGCACGGGGCGATCCTGCGGACGGTGACGACGAACATCTGCGGCTCGGACCAGCACATGGTGCGCGGGCGCACGACGGCGCCGAAGGACCTCGTGCTGGGCCACGAGATCACCGGCGAGGTCGTCGAGGTCGGGCCCGACGTCGAGTTCATCAAGGTCGGGGACATCGTCTCGGTGCCGTTCAACATCTCCTGCGGCCGGTGCCGGAACTGCAAGGAGCGCAAGACCGGCATCTGCCTCAACGTCAACCCCGACCGGCCCGGGTCCGCCTACGGGTACGTGGACATGGGCGGCTGGGTCGGCGGGCAGGCCGAGTTCGTTCTGGTCCCCTACGCGGACTGGAACCTGCTGAGGTTCCCGGACCGGGACCAGGCGCTGGAGAAGATCATGGACCTGACCATGCTCTCGGACATCTTCCCCACCGGCTTCCACGGCGCCGTCACCGCCGGCGTCGGCGTCGGCTCCACGGTCTACATCGCCGGCGCCGGGCCGGTCGGGCTCGCCGCCGCCGTGGGCGCGCAGCTGCTGGGCGCCGCCGTCGTCATCGTCGGGGACATGAACGAGGGCCGCCTGGCCCAGGCCCGCTCCTTCGGCTGCGAGACCGTGGACGTCTCGAAGGGGGACCCGAAGGACCAGATCGAGCAGATCCTGGGCGTGCCCGAGGTCGACTGCGGCGTCGACGCCGTCGGCTTCGAGGCCCGCGGCCACGGCCGGGACGCCTCGCACGAGGCCCCCGCGACGGTGCTGAACTCGCTCATGGACCTCACCGCCGCCGGCGGCGCCCTGGGCATCCCGGGCCTCTACGTCACCGGCGACCCGGGCGGCATCGACGAGGCCGCCAAGCACGGCTCGCTCTCGCTTTCCCTCGGCACCGGCTGGGCCAAGTCGCTGTCCTTCACCACCGGCCAGTGCCCGGTCATGAAGTACAACCGGCAGCTCATGATGGCGATCCTGCACGACAAGGTCCAGATCGGAAAGGCAGTCAACGCCAAGGCCATCACCCTCGACGACGCACCCCGCGGCTACGCCGAATTCGACGCCGGCGCCGCCACCAAGTACGTCCTCAACCCCAACGGCTACGTCAAGGCCTGAACATTCCCCTCTCTGCGAGCACCCAACAACCGACGCAACCCGTCACAACCCCATCACGATAGGAGTCAGGCATGACCTCGCCATCCCTTTCCGAGGCCCGCGACATCATCGCTGCAGCCGAGAAGCGCGCCGCCGAAATCGGGCAGCCCATGAACATCGCCGTCGTCGACGAGGGTGGAAACCTCGTGTCCCACGCCCGCATGGACGGCGCGTGGATCGGCAGCGTCGACATCTCCATCAACAAGGCCTTCACCTCCAGGGCCTTCAATATCCAGACCAAGGACCTGGGGGACAACTCCCAGCCTGGCAACCAGTTCTACGGCATCCACGCGAGCAACCAGGGCCGGATCATGATCTTCGCCGGTGGGATCCCCCTGACCCGCGACGGGCAGGTCGTCGGCGCCATCGGCGTCAGCGGCGGGTCAGGAGACCAGGACCAGACCGTCGCCGAAGCCGGAGCAGCTGCGTTCTAGGCATGCGCTGATCACGGACATCGAGAGGGTCTTGGCGCATCTTGCGCCAAGACCCTCTCGCATGGTCCCCCAGTGGTCGTCGCGGCGTCGACGCCTCGCGTCAGTCGAGGCTGATCGGGCCGAGCTCATCCAGCAGGTCTCCCGGCCCCCGGTTGCCTGGCGCCGAGGAGCCGCCGAGGTGCTTCATGACGCCCCACACGGCGTTGAGTCCCGTGGTCACGGCACCCTCCGCCCAGCCGGCCGTGAAGGACACGTCGTCACCGGCGAGGAAGATGCCCCGCTGGTCCTCCGGCAGCTGGTCCTGCTTGAAGTGCGTGAAGAGCCGCTGCTGGTAGCGGTAGTGGCCCGGCAGGTTGGCCTTGAACGCCCCCATGAAGTTCGGGTCCGCCTCCCACGAGACCGTGATGGGCCGGCCGATGATGTGGGCCGCGATGTCCACGTCCGGGTAGATCTGCTTGAGCGAGTGGAGCATGAGGCGGGTGCGCTCGTCGGCGTCGAGCGCGAGCCACTTGAGGGCGTCGTCGTTCCACGTGTAGGAGAGCAGGATGACGGCGGGCCGGTCCGGGCCGTCGTCCAAGAGGTACACGGCGCGGTTGAGTCGGTCGGTCAGCGTCATCGACAGCGCCTCGCGCCCGGTCTCCGGGTCGCGGTCCTTCCAGAAGGGGCGGTCCACCATGACGAACGTCTTCGACGACTGCATGTAGTGCGACTTCTCGATCGCGGTCCACAGCTCCGGCGCGAACAGGGTCTCCTCGGTGTCGATGCGGGTCGAGAGCAGCCACGACTGGCACGTGGTGACGACGGCGGGGAAGGCCGTCTCGCGCCCCCACCGCTCGCGGACCACGAGGTTCCCGTAGGCGGCCCTGCCGATCCGGGCCACGGCCCCGCGCGGGGACCCGTCATGCAGCGACGCCAGGGAGGTCCCTTGGGGCCAGTGGGCCATGGACGACGGCGCGTGGTGCCACAGCGCTTCGGGCAGGCGCTGGGCGCCGCCCACAATGAGGCGGTGATGGTCGTCCGCGTCCGTATAGACGACGCGGAGGATCTCGAGGATCGAGTTCGGGAAGTCGGTGTCCCAGCCCCCGGTGCCGAACCCGACCTGCCCGAAGGCCTCCCTGTGGGCGAACCCGGCCTTGCGGAAGGCGTCGCTCGAGGAGATGAAGCCGTAGAACGTCTGCTCGTCCATGGTCGGGAGCAGCTCGTTCCAGATCGCCTTGATCCGGGCCACATCGCGCGCCCGGAGGGCGGCCTGCATCTCGGAGAAGCGCGCGCCGTCGTCGACCGCGGCCCGCCACGCCTCGGCCACCTCCCGGAAGAAGGGCGGCAGGTCCGCCGGCGTCTCGGCATAGTGCTTCGTTCCGGCGAGCTCGATCACCGTGCTCGACGTGGCGGGGGCGAGCGGGTTGGGGAACTCCCTCGTCTCGAGCCCCAGGAGGTCGATGTAGTGGTAGAAAGCCCTCCCGGAAGCAGGGAAGCGCATGCCGCCGAGATCGGCCGTGACCCCCGGCGAGGACGGGAAGCGGGCCGTGCGCAGGCGGCCGCCGATCTGGTCGGCCTCGTAGACCACGGGCCTCAGTCCGAGCTTCATGAGCTCGTACGCGGCCACGAGGCCGGACAGGCCGGCGCCGATCACCGCGATCTGGGTGCCGTGGAGCTCCGGCGGCACGGACCCGAGGCCGCCCGGGTGCGCGAGGTATTCGTCGTAGCTGAATGGAAAGTCCGGGTTCAGCATCGTGAGCGGAGCCTCGGGCTCCGTGACGGTGAAGACGTCGGGGTTCAGTGCTGCGGCGGCGGTCATGCGTCAACCTTCACGGGTTCGGGGCGCTCCTCGCGGAGGGCCAGGATGTAGTCCTCATCGCTGAGGGAAGCGAGAATCGAACGGCGGCGGCCGTAGCCCAGGTAGAGGCCGGCCCCGACCGCCATCCATGCGCCGAAGACGAGCCAGGTGTCCGCCCCGAGGTTCGCCATGAGATATGCGCACATGAGGGCGCCGAGCACGGGGGTGAGCGGGTAGAGCGGCACGCGGAACGGGCGACTGAGGTCGGGCCGGCGGCGGCGGAGGTAGATCACGGACACGTTGACGAGGGCGAACGCGAACAGGGTGCCGATGCTGGTCGCGTCAGCCAGCGCCCCGAGCGGCACGACGCCGGCGGTGATGGCGACGGCGATGCCGACGATGAGCGTTCCTGCCACCGGGGTGCCGGTGCGGGGCGAGACCCTCGCGAAGATGGGAGGCACGAGGCCGTCGCGGGACATGGAGAGGAGGATTCTGGTCTGCCCATAGAGGACGGTCAGGACGATCGAGGCGATCGCGAGGACTGAGCCCACGGCGAACACGAGGGCGATCCACGGCTGGTGGGTGATCTCCTCGAGGATCTTCACGAGTGCGGCCTCCGTGCCCTCGAACCACTGCCAGTCGCGGGCGCCGATCGCCGCCACGGCGACGAGGACGTAGAGGCCCGTCACGATCGCCATGGACAGCATGATGGCCCGCGGAAGGTCCCGCTTCGGGTTCCGGGCCTCCTCGCCCGCCGTCGAGGCGGCGTCGAAGCCGATGTAGGAGAAGAAGACGCGCGAGGCCGCGGCGGAGACTCCGGCGGCGCCCATCGGGAAGAGCGGCTCGAAATTCCCGGCGTGGAAGGCCGTGAAGGCCACGGCGCAGAAGAACAGCAGGATGGCGACCTTGACGACGACGATCGCCGTGTTGGCCCACGCGCTCTCGCGGGCCCCGCGGACGAGCAGGGCCATGGCCAGGAGGACGATCACCACGGCGGGGACGTTGAGCACGCCTCCGTCGCCCGGCGGCTGCGACACGGCGTCGGGGAGCGATCGGCCGAAGGCGGCCAGGGTCTCGTTGACGTACTGCCCGGCCCCGACGGCGACCGCGGCGACAGAGACCGCGTACTCGAGGACGAGGCACCAGCCGCAGACCCACGCGATGCCCTCGCCGAGCGTCGCGTAGGCATAGGAGTAGCTCGAGCCGGACACTGGCACGAGGCCGGCCATCTCCGCGTACGAGACCGCCGAGAGGAGTGCCGCAAGGCCGGCGATCACGAACGAGATCCACACGGCCGGCCCCGCGATCGGCACGGATTCCCCGAGGATCACGAGGATGCCGGTGCCGAGCGTGGCTCCCACGCTGATCATGGTCAGCTGGAGGACGCCGAAGCTGCGGACGAGGCGCGGCCCGCCCTCGCCGCCGGCGTCGCTGATCATCTGGGAGATGGGCTTGCGGCGCGTCAGCTGCGCGCCGAGCGAGGGCCGGGCACCGCTCGCCCTCAGGGGTGGTCTGGTGGGTGCAGGCGTTGTCATCATCGACATCCCTCCTTAGTAGTCCGGGTCACCGCATAGTCCGGGTCACCGCTCCCCAGCCTAGGGTTGTGAGGCATGTCTCATGGGAGTGCAAAATGCCCTATAGTCATCCTTCATGGGACATATTGCACTTCAGGAGAACCTGGCCGGATGGAGCCTGGGCGGACAGGTCAGCGTCGATCTATCTGCGATCTCAGACAACGTCAAGGCCCTGCGGAGCCTCACGCGGGCCCCGCATTTCATGGCCGTCGTCAAGGGCAACGCGTACGGGCACGGGCTCGTGGAGGTCGCCCGGACGGCGCTCGCCTCCGGCGCCGACTGGCTCGGGACCGCACAGCTCACCGAGGCGATCGCGCTCCGGCGGGCGGGAATCGCCGCCCCGGTGCTGTCGTGGCTCTATCTGGCAACCCAGACGAGCGCGGCGATTCGCGAGGCCCTGGAACACGACGTCGACCTGTCCCTCGGCAGCGTCCACCAGCTCGAGGCCACGGTCGGCATCGCCCGCGGCCTGGGGCGCCCCGCCGTCGTGCATCTCGAACTGGACAGCGGCCTCAGCCGCGGCGGCGCCCGCGCCGAGGACTGGCCCGAGCTTGTGGCCCGCGCCCGCCAGGCCGAGCTCGAGGGGACGCTCAAGGTGCGCGGCGTGTGGACGCATCTGGCGTGGGCTGACATCCCCGCCCACCCGGGGAACGCAACCGCCGTCGCCGGCTTCGAGGCCGCCGTGCAGGCGGCCAAGGACGCGGGGCTCGAGCCCGAGCTGAGGCACGTCTCGAGCTCGGCGAACATCCTTCAGCGCCGGGAATTCGACTTCGACATGGTGCGGGCCGGGCTGGCCATCTACGGCCTGTCCCCGGCAGACCACGTGGACCCCGCCGAGCACGGCCTCAGGCCGGCCCTGACGGTCACCGCGCCGATCGTCATGGTCAAGAAGGTCCCGGCGGGCACGGGAGTGAGCTACGAGCACCGGGCCATCACGCACGAGCCGCGCCTCCTGGGCCTCGTACCCCTCGGCTATGCGGACGGGATCCCGAAGGAGATCAGCGGTAGGAACGTCGTCCTGATCGGCGGACGGCGGGTCCCCGTGATCGGCAAGGTCTGCATGGACCAGTTCATGGTCGATCTCGGCCCGAGCGGAGACGGCGCGGCCGTGGGCGACATCGCGGTGCTCTTCGGCGACCCGGCAGCGGGCGCGGCGAGCGCCGACGAATGGGGCGCAGCGATCGGCAGCCACGGCGACGAGATCATCAACCGCATCGCCCCCCGGCTCCCTCGGGCCTACGAGTGCCCGGACTACCAGGAGCCCGGACATGTCGCCTGAGACGGCCGCCGCCCTGAGCCATGTCACCCTCGACCAGTTCCTCGCCAAGCTCCCGCCGGGGCTGCGCGTCCTGCACGACGGCGGCAGCGGTCCGGAGCCGCTGCGCTGGGTCGAGCCGAGCGAGCTCGTGGACCCGACGCCGTATCTCGTCGAGGGCGAGCTGATCCTCACCACGGGCCTGCCGTTCCTGGGCGGCGGCGCGCAGGGAGGCCCGGACGCCTATGCCCGGCGACTTGTCGACGCCGGCGTCCGGGCTCTGGGGTTCGGGCTCCAGCCGCACTTCGACGCCGTGCCGGACGAGGTGGTCGAGGCGTGCCGCCGGCAGAACCTGACCCTGCTGGAGATCCCGGAGTCGATTCCCTTCGCCGCGATCGGCCTCGAGTTCTCCCGCCTGCTCGAGACGGACAGCGCCCGCGTCTTCCGGGAGCTGGCCGAGGCGAACCGGCAGCTCATGCGGGCCGTCCTCTCGGGGCGCCCCGAGCACGAGCTCCTGGCCGTGCTCGTGCAGCGCGTCCCGGTGTGGGCCGTCCTCTTCGGCGCGGATGGCAGGATCCGGGCCCGGAGCCACGGGGCGAGGGGGCAGGCGGGGGTCGGCTCAGCGGCCCTCGCGCCGCTGCTGGAGCGGCTGCTGTCCGGGCACGGCCCGCGGGTCGAGACGGACAGCTTCGACGCGCCGGAATCGGCGAGGGTCGTCGGGCACCCGCTGCGCAGCACGAAGGACGCCACCCTCGGCGCGCTCGTGCTGGGCTCCGACGCCGCACTGACCCCGGCCCAGAACAACGTGGTCTCGTCTGCGGTCGGCCTGCTCGAGCTGCTCTTCCGCCAGCGGACGAGCGGCTCGCTCGCCCCCAGCCAGCTCGCGACGACGATGCTCCTCCACCCCGAGAGCGTGACGACCGCTGGGACCCGGCTCCTCAATGGGCTCAAGGATCTCCTCGCGCAGAGCACGTCCTCGAGCCGCTCGGCACCCCTGCGGGTCGTCCAGGGCATCAAGCCTGGCGCGCCGGAGTGGCCCTCGGGCGAGAGCCCCGTGCGCGAGGTGCTCCAGTGGCGGCGCGTCTTCGACACGAAGCTCGTCGAGCTCACCGAGTACGGGTTTGCGGCCATCACGCGGCTCAAGGTCGACGACGCGCTCCTGGCCGACGTCGAGCGGCTCGGCTGGCGCCTCGTCGTGGGCGACCAGACCGAGCTCTCGGACCTGCCCGACGCCTACCAGCGCGCGAGCGCCCTGCGTCCGCGGGTGCAGTCCAGCGGGCGCAGCGCCAGGCTGGACGAGGAGAACTGGACGGTGGCGGGCCTTCTCGGTCCCGTCGCCGGGTCCATGCTCGCGTCGAGGCTGCTCGCGCCCTTGCTCGCGCTCGAGCCCGGGCGCCGGGACCCGCTCCTGGCGGTGCTCCGGGGCTGGCTCCACGAGAACGGCAACTGGGACGCGACGGCGAAGGCCCTCGGCCTGCACCGGAACAGCGTGAGGCGCCAGATCGGCGTCGTGGCCGACCTGCTCGAGCTGGACTTGGGGCAGGCCCAGACGCGGGCCGAGCTGTGGTTCGCGCTGCAGTATGCGTAACGACGCGCTTCAGACTCCCCAGGCGCCGTAGGCCTCCGGCCGGCGATCATCGAGGTACGGAACCGCTGTGCGGGCGTCCCCGACGGCTCGAGTGGAGACCTCCGCGAAGAGCAGCTCCGCAGCCGGTCCGGCCTCTGCCGCCACGGATCCATCCGGTGCGGCGACGACGCTGCCGCCGATGAGCCTGCCGCCCGAGAAGGCACCGCAGTGGTTGGCGTAGGCGACGTAGACGTGGTTCTCCAGAGCTCGCGCGGGGATCAGGACGCGTGTGACGGCGAGGCTGTCCCCGGCCAGGGCGGTGGGCACGAGGACGAGCTCCGCCCCGCGCACGGCGGCCGCCCGCACGGACTCGGGGAACTCGGCGTCGTAGCAGATGAGCATCGACACCCGGACCCCCGCGATGGAGGCGACGCCGGGAGCTGCGTCCGCGGGCGAGAACGCGGCGCGCTCCTCGTCGCCGAAGAGGTGGACCTTGGAGTAGTCGAGCAGCACCTTGCCCTGGGCGTCGAGGAGGGTCGAGGAAATATGCCATGCTCCGTCCGGCCCGACCGACGGCAGGCTGTAGACAAGCCCGATACGGTGGCTCGCGGCGAGGGCCGCCAGCGATGCACGGAGGGACGGGAGCACCGCCGGATCCAGCTCCCGGCGGATGCGGAGCGGCTCGTAGCCCACGGGGAAGAGCTCGGGGGTGAGGAGGAGGTCGGCCCCTTCCGCTGCAGCCTTGGCGGCTGCAGCATCGATGGCCTCCACATTCCGTTCGGCGTCCAGCGACGTCGCGCTGGCCTGCATCACGGCAAGCAGCATGTGCAGCCTTCCTCTCGTCTGATCCGGGCTGGCCGCGTCCGCGACGGGGCCCCTGCCTTGTGACACGAGCCTAGAAGCGACAGGGCATTGCCGGCGTGGACGATTGGACCCGCAGCACGTGCCGCGAGGACGCTCTGCACATGGACGTGGCTGGGCCATGGCCTCCGACCCGCGGGGGCGTCCCTAAACTGCCCTATCCAGCTCCTTGAAGGTCTCTCAGGGCATGTGCTACGCCAGATGGGCGCCCGCCGGGCGCGCTTTCGAGGAGGAGGATCAATGTTCTACGCGAGAAGGACTGTTACCAAGGCCTCACCTGACAGGCTCGATACCGCGATCAAAGTCATCCAGGACCAGATCATCCCCGCTGCCCAGAGAATCCCGGGCTTCATGGGTGGTTACTGGCTCGCTGACCGCGCCACGGGAGACGGCGTGGGGTTTACCTTCTTCGACACCAAGGAGGCGCTCGAGACGAGCCGAGCCGCAGCGGACCAGATCCGGACCGATGCTGCCCAGGCGATTGGCGCTGAGGTTGTATCGGTGGACCATTTCGAGGTGCTGGCGAACACCGGCGAAAAGGTGCACGAGACCGCAACCCATGCTCGCGTTGCGGAGGCCGGTGGCAGCGGTGATCAAGTTGAGACAGCCGCTCGACGGATGAAAGAGAACGTCATCCCGGCGGTCCGCCAGCTCCCCGGTTTCCAGGGCGGCTTCTGGCTGATCGATCGCGACTCGAACCAAGCCACGGGTGTGACGCTCTTCGATTCCGCTTCGAGTCTCGAAGCCTCGCTCGCTGCATCGGAGAAGATCCGCAGCGCAAGTAACGAGGCTGGTGCCATGGTGGGTGAGTTCCGCCACTACGAGATCATCGCGAGGGCGCTCACGCCAGCGAGGTCAACGTAGTCATCGGGAGCCCGATCGGCGTTGCATTGGGCTGGCTGCCCGGAACCCCGTGGTCCCGGGCAGCCAGTCTCACTGCGAGAAGAACCGAACCAGCTATTCCGGCTCTGACATGTAAGAGCAACTAACACTTTCGTGTCAGCAACTTTCGCTTTTCTCTGCCTTTTGGCCTATATACGGTTGCTTCACCTAGCGGGCGAACTCGCCCGCTGAGGAGACCTTTTCCATGAGGAGCAGCCCTTGACCCAAAAGCTGAGAACCCGTCACGTCACCATGATCACGCTCGGCGGGATCATCGGTGCGAGCCTTTTCGTGGGCTCGGCCAATATCGTCCGCAGCACCGGGCCAGCGGCCATCATTTCCTATGCCCTCGGCGGACTGTTGGTCTTCCTGGCAATGCGCATGCTGGGCGAGATGGCAGCCGCTCGGCCGGCGGTCGGTTCATTCATGGAGTACGCCCGCGTGGGCCTTGGAAACTGGGCCGCCTACGTTGTTGGCTGGCTGTACTGGTACTTCTGGGTGGGGGTCATCGCCTATGAAGCCGTTGTCGGCGGCGGCATTCTTCACGGCTGGTTTCCCGCGCTGCCCGCGTGGGCTGGTTCGCTCGCGCTGCTCGCGATCTTCGTCTGCAGCAATCTCATCTCCCTGAGAACCTTCGGGGAGACCGAGTTCTGGCTGGCGAGCATCAAAGTGATCGCGATCGTCGTGTTCCTCGTGGTTGGCGCTCTGTTCGCGCTGGGCCTTTGGCCCGATGCCACCTTCTCGGTATCGAATCTGTGGGAACACGACGGATTTGTGCCGAACGGAGTGGGCGTGATCTTCTCCAGCATTGCGCTGGTCCTGTTCTCCTACTTCGGAACGGAGATCGCCGTCATGGCAGCAGCGGAATCGGAGAACCCCGCAAAGGGAATCCGGCAGGCCGCGAATACCGTCATCTGGCGCGTCATGCTCTTCTACGTCGGAGCGATCCTCGTCATCGTCACGGTCGTCCCGTGGAACCAGCTCCCCGAACCCTCCGTCGTCGCCCCGTTCACCTATCTGTTCTCGCTTTTCGGTGTCCTCGGAGCGGAGGTCATCATGGGTCTGGTGATCTTCACCGCCGTGATCTCGGTGCTCAACTCGGGGACGTACTCCGCCTCGCGGATGTTCGCCGCCCTCGCCGAACAGGGGCTTGCACCGGCCGCCGTTGCAAAGCGCACGAAGCACGGCGTTCCGGCCCTCGCGGTGATTGCCTCGACGATCGGCGGCCTCGTCGCGACGCTCGTGAATTTCGTCGCGCCGAGCTCGGGAATCTACGACTTCATCATGAATTCCACGGGATTGGTGGCCCTCTTCGTGTACGTCTTCATCGCAGTCACCCAGTGGCGCCTGAGGGCCGCAATGTCCGCTGAGGAGCGCTCGAACCTCAAGCTGAAGGTGTGGCTTTTCCCGTGGCTCAACATCATCCTGATCGCCGGTGCCATCGGCATCGTAGCGATCATGATGCTGACCGAGAGCGGACGCACGCAGGTATGGACGAGCTTTGTCGCGGCCGGTGCCCTCCTCCTGTTCTGGCCGATCGTGCGCAAGCGGCACGCTCTTCAGAAGCAGAAGGAAGCGGTCCCATCCTCGGCTCTGGCCGACAGCCGCCAGTAGGCATCAACGAGTAAGAGACCGGCGCCCCTATCGGGCGCCGGTCTCGACTCGGTCTAAACCTGCGTTGGGAAACCGGATCACGGCTCGGCGGAGAGCACGTGAACCAGGGCGTCACGCACTTGGGCGAGTTCTCCCTCGAGCTCGGCGAGCAGGATCGGCTCCGGAGGGGTGCCCTGGCGCCCGTGTTTTTCAAGTTCTGCGCAGAGCTGGGCGGCCCGGGCGGCCCCGATGTTCCCGGCGGAGCCTTTGAGCCTGTGCGCGGCCCTCTGCAGTCCGTCCCCGCCCCCCTGTCCGGCCACGCGCACGTCCACCAGTGCCGCGGCGGCTTCGCGGAGGAAGGCCTCGACCGTGGCGTCGAGCACGCCGAGCGAGCGGAGCGTCTCCAGCCTGTCCCGGTCTAGGGGTCCTGGTGGGCGCCGGGTCCGGGGCTGCTCCGCTGGAGCGGGCGCACCGGGTGCTTCCGCGTCCGTCCAGCGGGCGAGCGTGGTCTCGAGCTCGGCCATGTCCACGGGTTTGGGGAGGTAGTCGTTCATCCCCGCCGCAAGGCATCGCTCCCGGTCTCGGTCCGCGGCGCCCGCTGTCATGGCGATGATCGGCAGGGCCTGGTCCCGTCCGCCCCTGGCCCTGATGGCCTCGGTGGCGGCGAAGCCGTCCATCACGGGCATGTGGCAGTCCATGAGCACCGCCGCGTACTCACCCTGTGCTGTCGCCTCAACGGCCGCGGTTCCGTCGTCGACGACATCGACGCTGTACCCGAGGCTTTCCGCCATGCTCTTGGCCACGAGCTGGTTGACCTCGTTGTCCTCCACGATGAGGACTCTGCCGCGCGCCGCAGGGGCAGACGGCGGCGCCGGCGCCGCCGGAGCCGCCGGGGCACGCTGGGTACGGCGGGCTGCGATGAGGCGGGCGATCCGATCGTACAGCTCCGAGCTGCGCACGGGCTTGCTCAGCCACTCGCGGATCCCCGCCTTCTCCAGTTCTGCCTGGTCCGGCTGGCCGGCGGAGGTCAGCAGCAGCAGGGAGGTGGAGGCCAGTACAGGGTCCCGGCCCACGGCCTTGGCGAGCCGCAGCCCGTCGGTTCCGGGCATGAACATATCCAGCACGGCAAGGTCGAAAGGCCGGCCCTCGGCCGCTGCCGTGTGGAGACGGGACAGTGCGGCCAGCGCATCTGAGGCGGTCTCCGGCTCCGTGCGCCAGGCCTTGAGCTGGTTCTCGAGGACGAGCCGGTTCGTGGCGCTGTCGTCCACGATCAGGATCCGCAACCCGGCAGGCAGCTCGTCGGGCTCGAGGGAGGAGGGAGCGTCAACGGCGGCCAACGGCACGCTGAGCCAGAACACGGAGCCCTCAGCCGCGCGGCTGCTCACCCCGATCCGTCCGCCCATGGCCTCTGTCAAACGGCGGCAAATGGCCAGGCCGAGCCCGGTTCCCCCGTAGCGGCGCGTGGTGGACGCGTCGGCTTGGGCGAAGGCGTCGAAGATCAGCTCTTGCTGCTCGGGGGCGATGCCGATGCCGGTGTCGCGCACCTCAAAACGCACCCGCCCGCCCCCCGGGCCGTTGCCGGCCTCCGCGCTCTCCGCGGTGGCCAGGACGGCCACCTCGCCCTCGGCGGTGAACTTCACCGCGTTGGAGAGGAGGTTGAGCAGGATCTGACGCAGGGCACGGGCGTCCCCGAGCAGCAGCGCCGGAACATCGGGCTGGCAGTGCGCGATCAGCTCCAGGCCCTTGCCCTGTGCCTGTTCGGCGAGCAGGCCGGCGACTTCGTTCAGGAGCCTGCGAGGGTCGAACGGGGCCGGTTCGAGCTCGACCCTGCCGGCTTCGAGCTTGGAGAAGTCGAGGATGTCGTTGATCAGCGCCAGCAGGTCCTCGCCCGCCGCTCTGACGCCGTCGGCGTACTGCCGCTGGACCTCGTCCAAGGGGGTCTGCAGCAGCAGGCTCGTCAGGCCGATGACACCGTTCATGGGGGTGCGGATCTCGTGGCTCATCGTAGCCAGGAACTCCGACTTCAACCGGCTGGACTCCAGCGCTGCCTCACGGGCCGCCAGCAGCTCCGCTTCGGCGGCCCGGCGCTCGGTGATGTCCCGGGCGATCTTCGCGATCCCCCGCACTCCCGCGGAGTCGATGATTGGGGACACCGTCACCGACACCGGCACGATGGAACCGTCCCGGCGCACCCGCTCGGTCTCGAAATTGTGGACCTGCCCTCCCTCACGCACGGTTGCCATCACCGTTTCCTCGGCCTGCTGCAGGTGAGAAGGAATATAGAATCCGGCATCGCGGCCCATCGCCTCGGCAGCGGTGTACCCGTACAGCTGTTCCGCCCCCGGGTTCCAACTGACAATCACGCCGTCGGGCGTCAACCCCACGATCGCGTCGGCGGATGAATTCACGATCGCGCCCAGCCACTCCAGCCTGGAGACCGCCTCATTTGCCCGCTCTTCGGCCCGTCGGCGCGCAGTGATGTCGCGGAAGCTCCACACTCGGCCGACGATCTCCTCGGCGACGCGCTGAGGCCTCGAGTAGCGCTCGAACGTCCTACCGTCTCGGAACTCCAGGACATCCAGGCTCTCGGCGCCCGGATCGCCGTATAGCTCAGTTACCTTGGCCAGGAAGCTCTCCGGATCGGAGAGCTGCTCCAGCACGAATCCGATCAGCTTCGCGTCGTCGCCGGAGGCCAGGAGGTCAGCCGGAATGCCCCACAGACGTGCGAACTGTTCGTTGGAACCGGCGACCCGCCCGTCGGCCGTCACCACGAGAATGCCGTCGGCCGTGGACTCCAAGGTCGCACTGACCAGCGAGAGTGCATCGCGCAAATCGGTCTCAACGCGGCGGCGATCGCTGACCTCCCGGACCGAAGCGACGATGTCCCCGTCGGGCAGTGCCGCGAGGTCGACCTCGATGGGGAACTCCGTCCCGTCCCGGCGCAGAGCGAACAGCTTCAGATCAGTCCCGACCCGGCGCACGCGCGGACCCGAAGGGAACCCGTTTCTGATGTTCTTGTAATGGCCCCTGAACCGCGCCGGTACGAGCATGTCCACATGCCGGCCCAGCAGCTGGTCCCGAACATATCCGAAAAGGTCCTCCGCTGCGGCGTTGACAAAGACAATCTGTCCGTCCTCGCCCACCATCAGCAAAGCATCCGGAGCGAGCTCCACCAGATGCCGGTACAGACCGCCCGGATCACCATCACCCGCATCCCATGCCATTCGGCACCCCCATGTTTGATCTCCACATGCCCGAGCGGCGGGGCCTCCACCGACGATCCTCGCATCCGTGGCCCCCTTCCGGCAGCCTACTCGGCGAATCCTTGGCAAGTTCTGCGCCGAATTTGAATTCCATATTCAAGCTGACGCGCAGGAAGAGCGGATAATTAGGGCGAAAACCCTTCCGATGGGAAACTAACGCCTTGAGACCGGCGCCCGCTACGGGCGCCGGTCTCAAGGCGTTGAGGTGGGGGTGGAACTACGCCGTGGCGCGGCGGGCCACGTTGTAGAAGCGGATGTTCTCGTACTCTTCGAGGCCCTCGGAGCTGCCTTCGCGGCCGAGGCCCGACTGCTTGATGCCGCCGAACGGGGCCGCAGCGTTGGAGGGCACGCCCTGGTTGATGCCCACGATGCCCGTCTGGAGGCTGTCGGCGACGTTGAAGGCGCGGTCGAGGTTCTCCGTGAAGACGTAGCCTGCGAGGCCGAACTCGGTCGCGTTCGCACGGGCGATGACCTCGGCCTCCGAGCTGAACCGCTGGATGGCGGCAATGGGACCGAAGATCTCGGACGTGGCGACGTCGGAATCGGCCGAGACCCGGTCCAGGACGGTCGGGGCGAAGAAGTTGCCCGGCGAGTCGTACCCGTGGCCGCCGGTCAGCAGCTCGGCACCGAGGCTCACGGCGTTCTCGGTGTAGGCCTTCATCTCGGACACCGCCCGGTCGTCGATCAGCGCACCGAGGCCCGTCCCCGTGCCGAGGCCGTGCCCGACCTTGATCTGCGCGAAGCGCTCGGTGAGCGCGGCCACGAAGTCATCCGCGATGCCGTCCTGGACGTAGATGCGGTTGGCACCGATGCAGGACTGTCCGCCGTTGCGGAGCTTCGCCGCGAACGTCCCCTCCACGGCGCGCTCCAGGTCGGCGTCGTTGAAGACGATGAGCGGGGCGTTGCCGCCGAGCTCCATCGAGCTGCGGAGCACGTTCTGCGAGGCGAGCTCGAGGAGTCGGCGACCCACCGGCGTCGACCCGGTGAAGGAGACCTTCCGCACCCGCGGGTCGCGGAGGACGGCCTCGCTGAAGGCCCCCGACTTCGACGTGGTGACGACCTGGACCAGCTCCTCCGGCACCCCGGCCTCGACGGCGAGCTGCACGGCAAAGTACGTGGTCAGCGGGGTCAGGGTCGCGGGCTTGATGACCGCGGGGCAGCCCGCTGCCAGCGCCGGTGCGATCTTCCGGGTCGCCATGGCCAGGGGGAAGTTCCACGGCGTGATGAGCACCGCGAGGCCGACGGGGGAGCGGCGCGTCAGGAGGTTCGCGCCGCCGTCGGGCGTCTCGCGGAAGTTGCCCACCGGGCGGACCGCCTCCTCGGCGTACCAGCGCACGAAGTCGTTGCCGTACTTGACCTCGCCCCGGGCCTCCGCGAGCGGCTTGCCCATCTCGCGCGAGATGAGGTGCGCGAGGTCCTCAGCGTGGGCGACGAGCTTGTCGTACCACGCGCGCAGGACGTCGGCGCGGTGGCGGAGCGAGGTCTTCGCCCACTCGGCCCCGGCCTTGTCCGCCGTGCTGACGGCCTCGAGCGCCGCCTCGACGTCGGCGTCGGGGATGTGCGCAATGGTCTCAGCGGTGGCCGGGTCCTGGACCGCGATGCCCTCGCTGGGGAGCTTGATGGACTGGATGACGGCGTCGGCGCGCCGAACACTCTCCGGGTCCGCCGCGATGAGGGGCGTAGCAGTGGTGGCGGTGAGGCTCATCGATTTTCCCTTTCGGTAATGGCCTGCTCGAGGGCGGTGACAAAGAGCGAGAGTTCGTGGTTGCTGATGATGAACGGCGGGCTGACCTGAACGGTGTTGCCGCGCAGGGGCCGGGCGATGTACCCGAGCTCGATCAGGTCGTCGCAAACGTGCTCGGCCTTGAGGTGGTCGGCGAGGGTGACGCCACCGAGGAGTCCGGCGACACGCACGTCGGTGACCGCCGCCTGCCGCTGGGCCAGCTGGGCGAACTCGTTCTCGAGCACGGTCTCGAGTTCCCTGACGCGGGGGATCAGCCCGTCGCGCTCGAGGATGTCCAGATGCCGCAGGGCCACCGCGGCGGCGGTGGCATGCCCGGCGTAGGTCGCACCGTGGCGGAAGATCGGCGTCTCCGGGGAATCGACGTAGAACGGCTCCCACACTCGCGGGCTGACCAGGACGCCGCCCAGCGGGGCGTAGCCCGAGGTGATTCCCTTGGCGAAGGTCACCAGATCGGGTTCGATGCCGTAGCGCTCGGCGGCGAACATGGTCCCCAGGCGGCCGAAGCCCGTGATGACCTCGTCCAGGATCAGGAGGATGTCGTTCTCGCGGCAGATCGTCTGAATGGCCTCGAGATAGCCGGGCGCTGGCGGGTTGACGCCCCCCGTGCCCTGCACCGGCTCGGTGACGATCGCCGCGATGTTCTCGGGCCCCACCTCGGCGACCACCCGTGCGACATCCTGGGGGTCATTGAAGGAGACCCGAGCCGTCTCGGGCACGAGGGACTCGGTGCCGTAGCCCTCGCGGTTGAAGTCGAGGCCAGCGATGCTCGTGCCGTAGGCGTGGAGGCCGTGGTAGGCGAACTCGCGGCTGAGGATGACCTTCTTGTTGGTCCGGCCTTCGCGCTGCCAGTGGCGGCGGGCCAGCTTGCAGGCGACGTCGATGGCGTCGGAGCCACCGGAGTTCAGGATCACCTTCGGGCGGTCGATCGGCGAGATCCCGGCAAGCCGCTCGCCGAGGGCCAGGGCCTTGTCGTTCGTGAAGCGCGCGAAGATGTGATAGGTCTCGAGCCGCTTCATCTGCTCGTAGGCGGCTTCGGCGAGCTCCGGATGCGCATGGCCGATGTTGGCGTGCCAGAGGCCCGCGGTGCCGTCGAACAGGCGGCGCCCGTCGGCGGTGAAGACGTAGGACCCCTCACCGCGCTCGACGACGAGCTGGCGCCCCAGCACTGTCGGCGTGTGGGCCTGGGCAGGCCATAGGGCCGGCCCGTCCACCAGCCGTGGGCCAGGCGTCGCCGCGGACGAAACGTCGATGAGGGACATGTGCGCTCGCTCCCTTCCGGTCTCGCTTGAGGAACCGCAGGAACAACCGCATGAGTGCGGGGGGATTCCGGCGTGTATCAAACGTAGCCGCGGCCATCGGTCAGGACAAGCGAACGTTCATGACATCTATGTGTCAGTGATGCTTACATATTGTGCGCTTGGAAGGCTTGGACGATGGCCTCCCGTACGGCGACAAGTGCCGGGCTGTTCTCCGATCCGGACCTCACGACGTACTGGATGCTCCGCTGGTCGGCGGGCAGCCAGGAGCTCGGCACGATCGTGCTGCCCATTTCCCGCACGACCATGTCGGGCAGAAACGCTGCGGCCAGGCCCTGCTCAACCATCCTGAGGTGGAAGAGAAGGTCGGAGGAAAAGTGCGCGACATTCGGCTCGATGCCCCGTTCGCGGCAGACCCGCAGGGCCCATTGGGCGGACGCCGCGCTCAGGGGTTCCAGGACCCAGCGCGCAGTGCGAAGCTGATCGAAATCATCGAAGGCCACGCCGTGAGGGAGATAGCCCCGAACGGGGTCCTGGCCGATCACCGTGGTGTGGATGCCGCCGTCGGGAGCACCTTGGGTGCCGGGAAAAGCGTCAGTCACCACGGCATCAACCTGCCGCGACATCAGCTGCATGACGGCCGCTTCGGGTTCCTCACGGCGGAGGCGCACATCGAGGCCCGGGAACCTCCGGGCCAAGTCGGCCATGGCGGCAGGCATGACACTGCGGCTGATCGAGGCGAAGGCGGCGATTGTCACGACGCCGTGGGCCCGCTCGTGTGCCGTGGCCAGATCGGATTCCGCGCGCTCGATGGCCGCGAGGATAGCTTCGGTGTTCCGCACGAGCTCCTCGCCGGCCGGGGTGAGCCTGACGCTGCGGCCGACCTTCTCCAGGAGCACGACGCCGGTCTCCTTCTCCAGCACTCCCAGCTGCTGCGAAATGGCGGAATGGCTATACCCGAGTTCCCGTGCTGCGGCGCTCATGCTGCCGTGCAGCTTGACTCCCCTCAGCAGCGTGAGGCGGTGAAGGTCCAGCACTGTGTTTATTTCCTGACTGTCTGCTGCCGAGGGCGCTGGCCATGGCCGGGCGGCCCTGCGAGGGCCACGGCCTCCGCGCGGGACGCGACGCCGAGCTTGCGGAACAGGTTCCGCAGGTGGAACTTTACGGTGTTCTCTGAGACGTGCAGCTCCGCCGCGATGGCGCGGTTCCGCAGCCCGGCGGCGAGGAGGCGCAAGACCTCCTCCTCACGCGGCCCGAGCCCCCACCCCGCGGCCGCGGCAGAGGGCGGCTCGGGGGCGTCGAGCGGCAGGACGACGGCGACGTCGGCCCCCCAGCCTGACATGACCTCGACGTTCAGCCGCCCGTTGAGCGCCTCGACCCGCTGCCCGATGCGGCGCAGGCTCTCGGCGTCAAGCGAGAGTTGGCCCTTGCCGTCGTCGCGCACGTTGATCAGAAGGTTCGTCCCGTCGCAGTCCCACTGCGTGCGCACGCGGCTCACGTCGTCCTGCTCGACCATGGCGAGCACGAGGGCCCGCACGATCGCCCGCGCCGCGTGCGCAACCTCCCCGGGCAGCGCCCGCCCGTCCGCGGGCGGCTCGACGAACTGCACGTCGATCCCGCTGAACCGCACGAGCGGGCGCAGGTCCTCGAGCAGCCGGGCGAACGCGCTCGCGACCGGTTCCTCGAGCAGCGCCGTGGTCCGCTCGCCGAGGCTGCGCAGGCGCACGAGCGCCGCGGCGGCGAGGTCGACGGCGGTGCGGCGCGCGGCGCCGTCGTCCATCGCGCTGGATCGCAGCGCCGCGAGGATCGTCTCGAGCGTCGTCGAGTGCTGGTCCGTGAGCTCGGCCGTGAGCCGGGCCCGCTCGGCGGACGCGGCGCGGGACTCGCGCAGGTACGACGGCGGCGCTTCCGCCACCTTCTCGCGGATCCGCACGGCGGCGAGGTGCCACAGGCGCACGACGGCGGGCAGGTCCACCCGCTCGTCCCACCCCGGCGCGGGGGTGGGGTCGGTGAGGATGAGCAGCGCGTTGGTGCTCGAGCGCAGGGCCAGCACGGGCCGGACGCGGCCGGCGACCTCCTCCTCGGCCCAGCGCGGCTCGAGCCCGGGCAGCGAGTCGCGGATCCGGTCGAGCTCCTCGATCGAGACGCGCGAGATGACCTCCTCCGCGCCGGCCTTCTTCTGCGGCCGGCCGGTGCAGTCCTCGGTGAAGATGACGAGCGCGCGGCAGCGGACGTAGGGCTCGAGGGCAGTGCGCAGCCGCTCGGCGATCTCGAGGAGCGGGGCGTCGGCGAGCAGGGCCGCGGCGTCGAGCAGGTCCAGGCGCTCGTCCTTGAGCGCTGCGGGCGAGGCAGTCATGCGCTCGAGCGTAACCCGCCAGCACCCGCCCTGCCTACCCGAAAGGGTGGCAAGGACTGTCCTGAATGGCAGCTTTCCCCGCCCGTTCGGGCCGCGACGATGGATACAGCCGCCGGGGACGAGCCCGGACCGGGACATGACACTGAGACAGACAGGAGCGAGCGTGAGCATCGACGTTTCCCGCAGCGACGCGGACGTTTCCCTCGCCGGGGCAGCCATCGCGCCGGACACCGTCCACAGCAACCTGAGCCTCATCCAGGCCGAGATCGCCGCGACCGCCGCAGAGCTCGACCGCCTGCAGCTCGCCGACCTCGCGGCCCTCGTGCGCCGCGCCGAGCGCGTCTTCGTCGCCGGCGCCGGCCGCAGCGGCCTCGTGCTCCGCATGGCCGCCATGCGGCTCATGCACCTCGGCCTCGAGGTGCATGTCGTCGGCGACACGACCACCCCCGCGATCCGCTCCGGCGACCTCCTGCTCGCCGCGTCCGGCTCGGGGACGACGGCGGGCGTCGTCAAGGCGGCCAGCACCGCCTCCGCCGTGGGCGCCACCATCGGGGTGTACACGACCGACCCCGAGTCGCCGCTCGCCGCGCGGGCCGACGCCGTCGTCGTCGTCCCCGCCGCCCGCAAGACCGACCACGGCGGCGCGCTCTCGCGCCAGTACTCCGGCAGCCTGTTCGAGCAGGCGCTGCTGCTCGCCTCCGAGGCCGTGTTCCAGAGCCTGTGGGGCGCCGACGGCACCCCGGCCGAGGAGCTGTGGCTGCGCCACGCCAACCTCGAGTAGCCCCAGAACCACCCCCACCAGCCCACCGCAAGAGAAAGAAGGAACCTATGAAGCTCCAGGTCGCCATGGACGTGCTCACCACCGAAGAGGCCCTCACCCTCGCCAAGCAGGTCGCCGAGCACGTCGACATCATCGAGCTCGGCACGCCGCTCGTGAAGAACGCCGGCCTCTCCGCCGTGACCGCCGTCAAGGAGGCCCACCCGGACAAGGTGGTCTTCGCGGACCTCAAGACGATGGACGCGGGCGAGCTCGAGGCGAACCTCGCCTTCACGGCCGGCGCAGACCTCGTCTCCGTGCTCGGCTCCGCCGATGACTCCACGATCGCTGGCGCGGTCAAGGCCGCCCGCGCGCACCAGAAGGGCGTCGTCGTCGACCTCATCGGCGTCGAGGACAAGGTGACCCGCGCTCAGGAGGTGCGCCAGCTCGGCGCCAAGTTCGTCGAGTTCCACGCCGGTCTCGACGAGCAGGCCAAGCCCGGCTACGACCTCAGCGTCCTGCTGACGGCGGGCGAGCGCGCCCGCGTGCCGTTCTCCGTCGCCGGCGGCGTGAACCTCTCCACGATCGCCTCGGTCCAGCGGGCCGGCGCGGACGTCGCCGTCGCAGGCGGCTCCATCTACGGCGCCGAGAACCCGGCCGAGGCCGCCCGCCAGCTCAAGGAGGCCATTATCTGACCCCATTCTGGACATCCCTCGCAACCAACGTAAGGGGACGGCGCCCGGGAGGCTGCCGTCCCCTTCGTGGTTTAAGACGAGGGCTGGATCGGGAGGACTGGTATTTAGCGGCTACCATAAACCACGGTGTGTCGTGGGACACGAGCCCTTCCCGCCCTTCTCCTTGGAGGCCTTCCATGCCCATCCCAGAAGCAGCCGACCACGGAGCCCTCGCGCGGGTTGGGGTGTGAGCGCCCGCCCTGCGCGCGCCCTCGGCGCCTGGCTGTGGCTGCTGGTCGCGGCCGCCTTGGCAACGCAGACCGCGCTGAACCTGGTGCGGCCCGTGACGACGTACAAGCTCCTGGCCCTTGAGGCAGGACCCTTCGCCGTGGGGCTCGTGACGGCGGTGTACGCGCTCCTCCCGCTCGTGAGCGCCATGGCGCTCGGCCGGCTCGCGGCGCGGCTGGGCGGGCTCCGTCACATGATGGCCATCGGCGGCATCCTGCTCGCGGCAGGGTCGGCCGGCATAGCCCTCGCGCCCACGGTCGTCCTCGTCGCGGCCGGGAGCGCGCTTCTCGGCATGGGGCACCTCATCTTCACCGTGGCCGGGCAGGCGGCGGTCGCGAGGCACGTTCCCGACGACCGGCTCGACGCGGGTTTCGGCTGGTTCACCGCCGCCTATTCGGCCGGGCAGCTCGTGGGCCCGCTGATCGCCGGGCTGCTCCTCGGGGCGGACGACGGCGGGTCCTCGCCGGGGCGGGAGCCCGGGATCGCGCTCGCGCTGGCGATCGCGACCGGCGTCGCCCTGCTCGCCCTCCCTGCCCTGTGGGCCCCCTGGGCCCAGCCCGGCCGGCCCCGCCGATCGGCGGCCAGGGCGGCCGCGGATCCGGTCGAGACACAGGCCCAGGCCAGCAGCCTGCCCCGGGCGGCGGGCCCGGCCGGCCGCGCGACGATGGGCCGGATCCTCCGGGTGCCGGGCGTCGGCTCCCACCTCCTCGCCTCGCTGGCTCTGCTGGGGATGGTGGACATCCTCACGGCCTTCTTGCCGATCGTCGCCGAGCAGGCGGGCGTCGGGCCGGCGGTCGTGGGCGCGCTGCTCGCCGTCCGCGGCGCGGCGTCGATCCTCTCCCGGGCGTTCCTGCCGTGGCTGTCCTCCCGGCTGTCGTCCAAGGCGCTCCTGCTGACCAGCCTCTACGGTGCCGGACTGGCCCTCGCGGCCCCTCCCGCGCTCGTGGCCGAGCCCTGGCTGGCCGGAGCGTGCCTGTTCGCCGGCGGCTTCTGCCTCGGGCTCGGGCAGCCGATCACGATGTCCCTCGTCTCGATCGCGGTTCCCGCCGCGTGGCGCGGGCCTGCGCTCGCCGTGCGGCTCGTGGGCAACCGGCTGGGCCAAGTCGTCCTGCCGCTGGGAGCGGGCCTCGCGACGGTCGGGCTGGGGCCGGCGGGAGCGATCTGGTTCAGCTGCGCGCTCCTGGCGCTCAGCGGCGTGGAGAAGTCCCTCCGGCGCTGATGGCCGCCCCAGGTCCTTCGGCGCCGTGCTCTGGCGCCGGTTCCGTCTCCCCGGCCGGCTCCGTCTCCCGCGTCTTCTCCACCGTGACGCTCCGCAGGTGCTCGCGCATGAAGGCGGCGGCGGCCTCGTTGTGGCCGGCCAGCAGCAGGTCGATCAGCTGGACGTGCTCGCGGCACCGGACGAGGGCGCGCTCGCGGGGGAGGGACTTCTTGTACTCGATGAGACGGCGGAGCCGGTCCACCCTGCGGAGGCCCTCCGACAGGAACGCATTGTTGGAGCACTCCATGATCGCCTCATGCAGGGCCGTGTTGGAGTCGAACAGCGCGGCGTTCGAGACGTCCCAGATGTCGCCGTCGATCAGCCGCTGCTGGTCCTCGCGGCACCTCTGCAGCGCCTCGACGTTGAGCACGAACGTCGGCTCGAGGATCGCCGCCGGCTCGATGACGAGCCGGAACCGGTAGCTGTCGCGGTACTTCGCGAGCGAGTCGAGGATGGGCAGGAACTCCCAGCCGTAGCCCGGGGTGCGGTCGATCCAGCCCTCGGCGGACATCCGCCGGAGCGTCTCGCCCAGTTCCGTCCGGGTGAACCCGTACCTGCGCAGGAGGTAGTTCTCCGTGACCCGGTCGGGGAGCCGGCCCTCGAGGCGGTCGGCCGCGACCTGGTAGTAGCGCTCGTCGGTGGACGGCTCCCTCTGGACCGGCGGAGCCTCCGGAAGCCGGGCGACGACGTAGCCGCCCCGATCGGCCTTGCGGACCACGCCCTCGGCCTCGAGGATCCGGAGCGCCTCGCGCACGGGAGAACGGGAGACCTTGAAGTGCTCGCCGAGCGTCCGCTCGACCAGCCGCGCGCCCTCGGGCTGCCCGGTCGCCACGACGTACCTGACGATCTCGGACGCGACCGAGGCCACGAGGGGCGACGGTTCGGCGAGAGGCATCCGACGTCCTTCCGAGAGCCAGACCAGAGGTGTATTCCTGTCTCAAAATACCAAAAGGTGAGCCGGGCGGGGCTGCTATCCGGCGGCGGTCCTCGATGTGCAGCTCCGTCGACAAGGTGCTCACCGACCGCGTGCTCGACTCGCTGCCCGGCGCCCGTGCTCGACCCGGGCGCCGGGCACGACGCAGGAGTCCTGGCGGCCTACCTGCCCACGGCGTCCCACTCGCCCGAGGAGCACCTCGTGGACGAGGATGCGGAGGTCGGCGCCGCGGCGCTCGCGGACGCGCTGGGGCCGCTGCTGGGCTGACTCTCCTCCAGATGCGGGGTCACCTCCCAACGTTGCGGGGTCATGTCCCTACGTTGCGGGGTCATCCCCCTGCAATGCGGTTGCGTAGGAGCGAGCGCCCTCGTGATGCTCACGTGAAGATGAGGGCGCCGACGACGGCGGGCGAGTCGGCCGGGACGGCCGAGTGGCGCGGTCGTGCGCCCCGGAGCGCAGGGGGCTCGTCCCGCTGCAACAGTGACCCCGCATCGTTGGGAGGTGACTCCGCATCGTTGGGAGGTGACTCCGCATCGTTGGGAGGTGACCCCGCAACGTTGGGAGGTGACCCCGCAACGTTGGGAGGCGTGCCTCCTAGTTCCCGTCCTCCAGCCCGTTCGCCTGGACGAACTGGGGCACAGTCCCCTCAGCCATTGCGGCGGCGAGGGCGTTCGTCGAGACGCCGTCGAGGAGCACGATGGACTGCCCGTCCGCGGACGTCCCGATCCCGCCCGTGGGGAGCGTGAAGCTGACCAGCTCGGAGGGCCGCACGTCGCGCAGCTCGAAGGCCAGCTGCGCGAGCGTGCGCGAGTCGAAGCCCTGATCCACGGCGAGGTACGGGGAGAAGCCGTCCACGAGCTTGGCCAGCATCACCGGGTTGGCCAGCACGCTAGGCTGCGCCACCTTGCCGAGCACCGCCTTCACGAACGCCTGCTGGTTCCGCACCCGCTGGTAGTCCCCGTCCGGGAAGGCATAGCGCTCGCGCACGAACGCCAGCGCCGTCTCCCCGTCCATGGCCTGGGTCCCGGCCTCGAAGCGCTGGCCCTCGAGGATGCTCGAGGTGAACGGCGCCGGCACATCGAGGGTCACGCCGCCGATCGCATCCGTGAGCACCTCGAACCCGGCGAAGTCCACGAGCGTGACGTGGTCGATCCGCTGCTTGAGCAGGGACTCGAGCGTCTGCACGAGCAGCGGCACGCCGCCGGACGCGAGGGACGCGTTGATCTTCGCCTGGCCGTGTCCCGGGATGGTCACCCAGAGGTCCCGCATCACCGAGATGAGGTACGCGCCCTGCCGGTCCGCCGGGATGTGCAGGAGCATCATCGTGTCCGAGCGCTGGTCGGACGGCTCGCCCGCGCCGGCCTGCGGCCGGCCGGACGTGTCGCGGCTGTCGCTGCCGACGAGGAGGATATTCACTGCCGCGCCGGACGACGCCGGCCGCGCGCCGCCGTCGTCCGCCGGGCCGTCCGCGGGGGCGGGGGCGGCGCCGCCGGGCGAGGGCGCGGCGCCAGCGGACCCGCCCGGCTGTTGCTTGGGCGGGCGGGTGGACCCGTCCGGGAAGGCCTGCTCGATCTTCTCGGTCTGGGCGTCGAAGCGGCTGCCCGCGTACCCGAGGTAGCCGACGACGGCCACGAGCGCGAGCAGGATGGCGAGGACGACGGCGCGCGCCGCCCTGAGCGCACGGCGTCGCCGGGGTCGCTGTCCCCCGGGCCGGTCGTCGAGCAGGGCGGAGGCTCGCTGGGGCATGTGCTCACGGGTCCTTCCGAGGCCGAGGCAACCCGTCCCAGCTCGGGGAAACCGTCAGTCATAACAGTCGTTATGAGCCTAGGGTCCGCAGGGCCCGGGCACACCGGGGATCGGTACCCGTTTGCGGAGCCGGCGACTACTTGCCCCCGCACCCACCGTTCACCCGGCAGCGGCCCAGGGCAGCTGGCGGCGCGCACGACGGCGGGTGGGCCGGGAGCGCAGCTGGCCCGCCGCCGTCGTGCGCTGTTCCATCATCTGCGGCAGCCCCGTGGAATCCGCGGCCTGGCAGGCGGATCATGTGGGCAGGGAACGGCGGAGAAGGTATCTGGGAGGGTGAACGAAGGATGAGTGATGCCGAGGTCCGCTGGCCGGGCCAGAACCAGTGGTGGGTCAGGGAGAACCTGAGGGAGGCGATCGACGATCTCGTTGATCGTGGCTACACCGTTAGGGGCGGCCAGGGGGAAGACCCCGAACTCATCGACCCGCTGGGCTCGGCGGTCGAGACCTGGCGGGAGGACTTCCCCTATGACGAGCGGATGACCCGCGAGGAGTACGAGCTGGAGAAGTACCGGCTCCAGGTCGAGTTGCTCAAGTTCCAGTACTGGGGCCAGGACCATGGCCTCAGGCAGGTCATCGTCTTCGAGGGCCGCGATGCCGCCGGCAAGGGCGGGACCATCAAGCGGTTCACGGAGCACCTGAATCCGCGCTCCGCACGGGCGGTCGCGCTGGGCACCCCCTCCGACAGGGAGCATGGGCAGTGGTACTTCCAGCGCTACGTCCAGCACCTGCCCACCTCGGGGGAGATCGTGATGTTCGACCGCTCCTGGTACAACCGGGCGAACGTCGAGCGCGTCATGGGATTCTGCACGGACGAGGAGTACGAGACCTTCATGCGGCAGGCCCCCGAGTTCGAGAAGATGCTCGTCGACTCGGGGATCCACCTGACCAAGTTCTGGTTCTCGGTGACCCGCCACGAGCAGCGGACCCGCTTCGCCATCCGGCAGATCGATCCGGTCCGGCGTTGGAAGCTCTCGCCCATGGACCTGGCATCCCTGGACCGGTGGGAGGACTACACGAGGGCCAAGGAGGCCACCTTCCTCCGCACCGACACTGATCACTCCCCCTGGATCACGGTCAAGTCGAACGACAAGAAGCGCGGGCGGATCAACGCCATGCGGTACTTCCTGCACCAATTCGACTACGAGGGCAAGGACCCCGGGGTCGTCTACGAACCAGACCCGCTGATCGTCCGCCGCGCCCGGCACGCCATCGGCGACTGACGCGCCATCGGCGACTGACGCGCCATCGGCGACTGAACAGGCGGAGGCGAAGCCATGGAACCGTTGGACGCGCGCGTGGCCCTCGTGACGGGCGCGACCGGCGGCATTGGCGGGGCGGTGGCGACCGGGCTGGCCCGCGCGGGGGCGACCGTCGTCGTCGTCGGGCGCTCGCAGGCCCGGGCGGAAGGCGCGATGCGGGACATCCGCGCCGTCGTCCCTTCCGCCAGGCTCGAGCCGCTCGCCTGCGACCTCTCCTCGCAGGCCTCGATCCGCTCCGCCGTGCGGGAGTTCCTGTCCCGTCACGACCGGCTCGACGTGCTCGTCAACGCCGCCGGTGTGTTCCGCAAGGACCGCCATGTCACTCGCGAGGGACTCGAGCTGACCTTCGCGACCAACGTCATGGCCTACTTCCTGCTCATGGACCTGCTCTCTGACGCGCTCAGGCGGGCGGCCACCGCGGCCGGGACTGCGCGCGTCGTGAACATCGCCTCCAAGTACGGGCGGACGAGGCTCGACTTCGACGATCTGCAGACGGCGAAGGGCGAGTACAGCTACCTTCGCTCGACGCCGCCCACAATGCTCGCGCGAGTCCTCCTCACGCAGGAGTTCGCCGAGCGCCTGCGGGGAACGGGCGTGGTGGTCAACGCCGTGCATCCGGGCCTCGTCCCGGGCACGTCCCTGCTCACGGACGTCGGCGGGCCCTTCCGCTGGGTCACGGACACCTTCGGCAAGCCCGCCGGGGTGGGCGCCGACACCCCCGTCTGGCTCGCCACCTCGGACGAGGCGGCGGCCGTCACGGGGAAGCTGTGGATGAAGCGCCGGGAGCTGCCGACGCCGGGCATGGGCTCGGACCCCGACGCGCGGCGGCGGCTGTGGGAGGAGTGCGCGCGGCTCGCAGGCGTCAGCCGTTGATGACCTGCGGGACGGCGACGTGCTTGAGGCCCTCGACGCCGAACTCGAGGCTCACGTGGACCATCCGCGGCGCTGCGGGGGAGCAGCGGGGCGAGGCCTCGTACGAGGTCTTCGAGATGCAGCCCGGCCTGTTCTTCCTGCACTACCTGCGCGAGGAGGCTGACCACCCGGTCGCCGTCACGATGGCCCTCGACCTCACGAGCGGCCTCGCGACCGGCGCCGTCGGGGAGCTGGGACTCGAGCCGAACCCCCACCGGGCCCGCCAGCAGTGGTTCCAGGGCAGGCTCGACGGCGTGGCGGCCGACGGCGTTACGACCGACTGCGCCGGGGCGCGGCCCCTCCACGAGCCCACCGACGAGCTCATCGGCCACCGCCTCCGCTACGCCTACAGCAGCGACGACGTCTACGACCACGTCTATCTCAACCGCCGGCTGTTCACCTGGCTGTGCGTCGGCGGGGCCGAGGCGGGCCTCGGCGACACCGACGCCTGCACCTACTGGAAGCTGCGCGAGAAGACGTACCTGTTCTCGTGGCTCGAGAAGAACGTCGGGGTCGAGGGGATGGTCCTGATCGACCTCGGGGCGATGCGGACCGTCGGCATCCAGTTCGGCCTCGACCAGCTCACGGGCGACCTCGTCAACCTCACGATGGGGGCCTACGCCCAGCATCTGGGGTTCGCGCCGGGCGTCGACGCGGCGCGCCCCGTGCGCGAGACCAGCCGTGCGCGGGACGAGGAGGGAAGCCCCGCTAGCGGCCCGTAGAATTGAAGGCGATCCCCTTTCGATGCACCCCTTGGAGACCCATGCCTGCCCCCGCCCTCCGGACCGAGAGCCCTGAGGAGGCCCGGTCCCTGCGGCGGGCGCTCCGATCCCCGTCCCGCCTCAGGACCGAGGCCTTGGCCGGCCTCGTGGTGGGCTTGGCCCTGATCCCCGAGGCGATCGCGTTCTCGGTCATCGCCGGGGTCGACCCGAGGCTCGGCCTGTTCGCCTCGTTCACGATGGCCGTGACGATCGCCGTCGTCGGGGGGCGGCCCGCGATGATCTCCGCCGCCACGGGCGCCGTCGCCCTCGTGATCGCCCCGCTCGTGAAGTCCCACGGCGTGGACTACCTCATCGCGGCCATCATCCTCGCCGGCGTGCTCCAGATCGTCCTCGGCCTCGCGGGCGTGGCGCGGCTCATGCGGTTCATCCCGCGCTCGGTCATGGTCGGCTTCGTCAACGCCCTGGCCATCCTCGTCTTCATGGCCCAGGTGCCCGAGCTGATCGGCGTCCCGTGGCTCGTCTACCCGCTGACAGCGCTGGGGCTGGCCATCGTCGTCGGACTCCCCAGACTGACGACGGCGGTGCCCGCACCGCTCGTGGCGATCGTCGCCGTCACGCTCATCACCGTCCTGGCCGGCATCTCGGTCCCGACCGTGGGCGACAAGGGCGAGCTCCCCGACTCCCTCCCGCAGCTGTTCACCCCTGACGTCCCCTTCAGCCTCGAGACGCTGCAGGTGATCTTCCCCTACGCCCTCGCCGTGGCCTTCGTGGGACTGCTCGAATCGCTCATGACGGCCAAGCTCGTCGACGACATCACCGACACGCGCTCGCGGAAGTCCCGCGAGGCCTGGGGCCAGGGCGTGGCGAACATCGTCACGGGCTTCCTCGGCGGCATGGGCGGCTGCGCGATGATCGGCCAGACGATGATCAACGTCAAGGCATCCGGGGCGCGGACGCGGATCTCGACGTTCCTGTCCGGCGTGTTCCTGCTCGTCCTCGTCGTCGCCCTCGGACCGCTCGTGTCCCTGATTCCGATGGCGGCCCTCGTCGCGGTGATGATCTTCGTCTGCGTCGCGACCTTCGACTGGCACAGCATCCACCCCCGGACGCTCAAGGCCATGCCCAAGAGCGAGACCACGGTCATGGCGGCGACCGTCGTCGTCGTCGTGCTCACCCACAACCTCGCCGCCGGCGTCGGCGTCGGGGTGCTCGTCGCGACGGTGCTCTTCGCGCGGCGGGTGGCCCACTTCGTGACCGTCCGGCGGGCCGTCGCGACGGTCGAGGGGCGCGAGACGGCGACCTACACCGTGGAGGGCGAGCTGTTCTTCGCCTCCTCCAACGACCTCTACACGCAGTTCGAGTACGCGCATGACCCGCAGGACGTCGTGATCGACCTGCACGCCTCCCACCTCTGGGACGCCTCGACCATCGCCGCCGTGGACGCGATCCTCGAGAAGTACCGCCATCACGGCAAGCGCGTAGAGATCGTTGGCCTCAACGAGGCCAGCGCGGCCATGCGCGAACGGCTCGCGGGCAGGCTCGGTGCGGGCACCCCGCAGTAGGGCCTGACCCGAGTCCGGAGGGCGGCTACTGGTCCGACCAGCGGCCGTCCTCTGAATAGCGCGCGACCAGCCGGCCGCTGCCGGCGTCCAGGCTGTCCGTCTCGTCGTCGTACAGCTCGGCCCGGGTCGCGCGGCTGTGCGAGATAACCTCCTCCGCCGCCTCCTTGGCCTCGGCGAGGCTCGCGCCGAAGACGGCGCTCCTGACCGGTAGCTCGGCGGTGTGCACGTGCTCGGCGGGCACCTGTGTCAGCCGGACCGCGCCTGACGTTTCGGCGTCGTTGACCGGAAGGTCCGCGTCGCCGCCTTCGGCCGGGACCGAGTACTCGATGTAGAACGTCATGGTCCCGACCTTCCCAGTGTGGTTGCCCGGAAGACAAGGGCCGGTGGCACGACTGACGCGGATCAGCTCAGCCGCGCCCTCGGATCGTCGCGGCCGAAGTGCGTCAGCATCGAGGAGGCCACGTCCCCGAGCTCCTGCTCGCCGTCGCTCGAAGCGCTCCGGAGCTCTTCCATGGCCTGCTGGGGATTGCAGCCCGTGCGGGCCATGATCAGCCCGAGTGCCAGGCTGACCGCCGTGAGCGACTCGACCTTGGCGGCCAGCTCGGCGGTCCTGTCCGACTGGTTGGCAACCCTGATCGCGAGAAGCAAAGACTTGGACGCGAGCCGCGCCAGCTCCTGGGCCATGGCACGCCGCTCCTCGGGGAAGCCGCCGGGGCCCTCGGCATAGCAGTTCAACGCCGCGAGGGCGTGCGAGGCGGCAGTGACGGCGATGGGGATCCCGAGGACCGACCGGATTCCGCTCCCCGTCATGGCCTTCCTGTAGCGCGGGTAGCGCGGGTCCGTGAGCAGGTCCGGGACGTCGATGAGCTGTCCGGTCACGAGGGCGTCCTGGCAGGGTCCCTCCCCGCATGAGTATTGGAGTTCGTCCATTCTGGCGGCCGAGCTGCTGCTGTTGGCCATCGTGGCCTTCCGCCGCTCGCGCTCGACCGTGACACTGCAGTGCACCTCATCCGGGCCGGAGAGCTCCTCCGCGCAGACGTGCGCGAGCCGCTGCAGGAATCCGGCCAGGTCCGTGCTTTCGAGGAGCAGGTTCATGAATTCCTCTGCTCCGGTTCGGGTGAGCTTGTCCATGTCCGTAACCGCCTTTCCTGCCATCACCAGAGGAACGGCTCAGCCCCATACCGAGCCGAGCCGTGGGCCGCGACCGCCGGTCTTCATTTCTTGTACTTCTGTTTTCCCCCCTGCTGGCTGTCCTAACGCGCCCGGACACGATTGCTCGGATCGGGGTGGCGCTTCAGCGGATCTCTTGGATGCGGATCTGGTTGCCGGCCGGGTCGCGGAACGCGCAGTCGCGCATGCCGTACGGCTGCAGGGTGGGTTCCTGGATGACCTCGGCGTCGGTGGCCTGGACCTTCTCGAAGACCTCGTCGAGGTTGGGCGTGGCCAACAGGATCCAGCCGTAGGTGCCCTTGGCCATCATCTCGGAGATGGTGCGGCGCTCGTCGTCGGTAATCCCCGGATCGGTGGCCGGCGGGGCGAGGAGGATCGAGGTGTCCGGCTGGTTTGCCGGGCCGACGGTGATCCAGCGCATCGTGCCCTGGCCGACGTCCTGGCGGACCTCGAAGCCGAGGGCGTCGCGGTAGAACGCGACCGAGGCGTCGGGGTCGGTGTGGGGGAGTGCGGTTGCATGAATGGTGAGTTCCATGACCATCACGCTAGGACGTGCGGGGGGGCCATGCTTCTCGATTCCTGATCGGTCTGTACACCTGCTTGGCGATGCACGGCAGCATGCCCTCGGTGACGTCAACACCGTGGTCCCGGTAGACGCTCGGCGGCACGCCGACGAGTTCGGAGAAGCGTGTGCTGAAGGTGCCCAAGGAGGAGAAACCGACCTCGAAGCACACGTCGGTGACGCTGAGCTCTCCGATACGCAGCAGGGCCATGGCCCGCTCGACGCGCCGCGTCATGAGGTACTGGTACACCGACTCGCCGTACGCGGCCCGGAACTGCCGGCTCAGGTGGCCCGCCGACATGTGGACGCCGAGGGCCAGCGCCTCGACGTTGAGCGGCTGTGCGAACTCGCGGTCGATCCGGTCCCGCACGCGTCGTAGCAGGGTGAGATCGCGCAGGCGCGGGTCGGAACTCGCTCCAGTGGTCACGTTCCCGATCGTTTCAGGCAGGGCGGATGCTGTCGAGGGCCACCCCGGCCGCCGGGGCCCTGGCCCGACGTCGTGGCCCGACGTCGTGGATCAGGCGAGGACGACGGCGAGCCCGTCGCCAGGATGCAGCATGCGGCGCCCGCCGCCGTCGGCCACGATCCAGACGACGGTGGAGTCGGGCGTGCGCGCGTCGAACGTACCGTCGAGCTCGATGCCGTCGGGGAAGGTGACGCGGACCCGGTCGCCGGTGTCCAGTGTGTGCCAGACCGGATCGATGGGTCGGGTCGACGTCGAGAGAAGTGCTTGCTCCAGAGCCAGTCCGTTCTTGCGGCGTGCCATGTGGTCCCCTTCCTGTGGCATACGGCCTGAGGGCACCGTATCCGCGGCGGATGAACCGCCGGTGAAGGCAATCTCTCCGGCATGGCCACGCCTGAGCTGCGGATCCTAGAATGCTGCATGGTCAAGATGCTGGCTGAGCATGCCCCTGCCGTCCTCGATGCGGCCCCCGGGGACAGGTTCCCCGCGCTGCAGGCGCTGCCCGGCGTCGCGGCTGTCGGCCAAACGGCCGAGGCCTTTGAGCGGGACGAGTACTTCGACACGCAGGATCTCCGCCTCGCAGGCAGCCGAGTCGTCCTCTTCCGGCGTACCGGCGGGCAGCGGGAAGGCTGGCACCTGGAGCGGGATTCCGACGGCGGGCAGGGTCACCGCGTCGAGCCACTGGGAGACGGCGACGGCCCTCCTGCGGCCCTCGTGGACGCGGTGCAGGCCCATGTGCGCGGGTCGGCCCTGAGCCCCGTGGCCACGGTTGAAGTACGACGGCGGACCTCGCCGCTGCTGGGCAGCGACGGCCGGCTCGTGGCGGAGGTCAGCGACGATCACGTCCGGGGCGAGCCGTTGACCGGCGTAGGCGCCCCGGAGGAATGGCGCCGGTGGAGGATCGAGCTCGCCGATGGCTCCGAGGATCTGGGCAGCGCGCTCGCCGAGGCCTTCCCCGAGGCGGAGCCGGACCGGAATGTCGAGAGCCTCGTCCGGACCCTGGGCACGGCGGTGGCTGACCGGGGCCGCGGCAGGTGGCCCCGCTCCCGGATCGTCAGGGCCTTCCTCGCGTACGCGGGGGAGCAGGCGGACACGCTGCTCGAGCTGGATCCGCTTGTCCGCGAGGACGCCCCGGACTCGGTCCACCAGATGCGCATCGCGTGCCGGCGGCTGCGCTCCGCCCTGTCGACGTACCGCGTGGTGGTGGGCACGGAACGCAGCCAGTCGCTGCGGGACGAGCTGCGCTGGCTGGGGAAGGTCCTCGGCCGGGTCCGCGATGCCGAGGTGATGCGCGAGCGGCTGGAAGGTCTGCTCCGGGAGGAGCCCGCGGACCTCGTCGTCGGGCCCGTGGCCCAGAGCATCGCCGAGGACCTCGGCGCCGAGTACCAGGAGGGATCGGCCGAGCTCGCCGAGGCGCTGCGATCGCATCGGTACTTCGCGCTGCTGGACAGGCTCGACGCCCTCGTCGCGGATCTGGCCGCAGACACAGGGCCGAAGGGCAAGAAGCCGAGCGTCAAGAACGTCACGCGGCGGGACACGACGAGGCTGTGCAAGGCCATCCTCGCCGCCGACGAGGCGCGCGGGAACGAGGACGCGGACGAGCACCTGCACGAGGCGCGCAAGGCCGCCAAGCGGGTGCGCTATGCGGCTGAATGCGCCGCTGTGTTCGGCGCCGGCAAGGCTGGCAAGCTCGAGAAGCGGGCTCACGAGATCCAGCAGGTCCTCGGCGAGCACCAGGACGGCATCGTCACCGCGGACCTCCTGCGCCGCCTTGCCACGGACGCGCACGCGCGCGGCGAGAGCGCCTTCACCTACGGCCGGCTGCAGGCGCACGAGCAGCGCCTCGCACAGGAGAGCGAGGCGGCCTTCTTCACGCTCCGCAGCAAGCTGCCCAGCAGGCTCGGCGGCTGAGGCCGAGCCCGCGAACCGTCAGCTGCTGGCGCGGCCGGTCAGCTGCTGGAAGCGGCGTAGACACGGACCCAGTCGACCCTCATCTCCCCCGCCCCGTTGGTGGTGCCGTCCGGGAACCAGTCGAGCTGGAGAGTCTGGTGCATCGAGCCGGGCGGCTGATGCGCCGGGTCGGTGTCGCGGAACCACTCGACGCCGTCGACGTAGCCGATCATCCCCGCCGGTGACCAGTCAATGGCGTAGTTGTGGAACCGTGCGACGTCGAGCGTCTTCTGCGCAGACACCTGCGAGTTGGAGCACGAGTAGTGCAGGAAGAACCTGATGACGTCCCACGCGCCCGTCGTCTCCGCGTAGTCAACCTCGCCGTCGCACGGCCAGTTCTCAGAATCGGGCCAGAGGATCGAGACCAGGTGGTACTCGTTGTCTCCCGAACCAGCGGCGCGGACCTCCCAGCGCCCATACTTCTGGTTGGCGAACTTGGCGCCCATGCCAGCAGTGGTGCCGTCCGGCGTGCCGGTCATGACCATCGTGGAGCCGTCGACCGTGACCTGCTGCGGGCTGCGGATGCCGTTGCCAGCATGGCCAGGGCTGTCGTAGACATTCCACTTGGCGGCGTCCGGAGCCCCGGTGTAGTTGAACTCGTCTCCGGCGACGACCGGTCCCCAGCCCAAGGTGCCGGCGGCGGTGGGCTGTTCCGTAGGCGTTGGGGTCGGTGTGGGCGTCGGGGTTGAGTCGGCCGCGGTGGTGACGACAAGCTGGGGCCGCTTGGTCGCGTCGGTGGCCTCCTTGGACTTGAAGCCGAGCCATTTCTTGGCGTTCGACTCCAGCTTGAGGTTCACCTCGCCACCCGTCGCGCCCACGCCCTGGGTCACGTCCCACTCGACCCACGCGCCGTTGGCGAAGCCGCCCGTCTTGCCCAGCCACGTGCCGCGCGCCGGGGCGTTGTTCCAGGTGACGCCGGTCTCGGTCCAGCCGCCCGCGGTCGTGTAGATGTCCACGAACTCGGTGGATCTGGCTGACGCCTCGGAATAGGCGCGGAGCTTCGCGGAGACGACGTGCTCGCCGGCCGGGACGGCCACCTTGAACCGGAGAAGCGCGTTGCGCCACATGCCGGTGCGGCCGTCTGTGGACCACCGGGCAGAGGTGCCGAAGTTCTGCGTCGCCCTGTCGTGCTGGACATACGTGTCCGCGACGGGGGAGAGGGTCACGGGTCCGGTGGCTTGGGCGCCGACCCCCATGACCAAGGCTGCGGCGGCGAGGACGCCAGCCGCAACGATCGACACAACGCGCTTCATGACGGACCTCGAAGATCGTGGTCGAGCCGCGGTCTCAGGCGATCGTGACGGCGCCCTCTGGAGACGATCGGGATGTTTGTGCCTGTGGCTGCTCGCCGAGGCCGAAGAGCTCCTCGGCCACGTCCGAGCGGAGCCGATAGTCCCTCGTCTCCCTGGGGAACAGCGGGCCGCGGACCACGTAGTAGCCCCGCCCCTCGCCGGGGCCGCCAGCGGCCCTGTCGATGGCGTCCCGGAGCGATGCATCCAACACCTGCTCCGGCCCGCCTGCCCTCAATTGCTCGAGCTCCTGCGGGGACAGCGCCCCGAGAACTCCTTGGATATCAACCATCTGCCTGGTCCTTCCACGACGCCTTTCGGCAACCCACGCGGCCCCCCAAACAAGTGGACGGCCATCATAGGACGCTGAGGCGAACATGCGAAAGGGGCTCGACAGAGGCCCCAATCCCCGCTACGGCCTCCGCACCAGATCGCCGGGATCCGTGGTGGCCCCGCAGAGGAGGACGCACACCGTCTCCCCGCCCGCGGGCCGGTAGTCCTCGGGGCCGAGGATCCCGGCCAGGGCGGTGCCGGCGCCGTGTTCGACTGCGAGCCGGCGGTCGTCCCGCAGCGCCTGCCGGGCCCGCACGATCTCGGCGTAAGGCACGAGGATCGAGCTGACCAGCCCATGCTGTGCGGCGCGCAGCGCCATCTCGGACGCGCGTCGCGCGCCGAGGGAGTCGGCGGCGACGGACGCCACGGGCACGTCGACCGGCGTGCCGGCCTTGAGGGCCGTGTTGAGCGCCCGGCAGTTTTCCGGTTCGACGGCGACCGTCCGGATGCCGTGGTGCTGCGCGGCCGTCGCGGCGCCGGCAAAGAGCCCACCACCGCCGACGGCGACCACCACCACCGTATCGAGGCCGGGCACCTGGGCGCGGATCTCCTCGAGCAGCGTCCCGGCACCGGCAGCGATGAGGGGATGGTCGTAGGCGTGCGAGGCGAGGGCTCCGGTCGCCGTGGCGAAGTCCTGGCACGCGGCGAGCGCCTCGGCGTACTGGCGCCGACGAGCCGCGCGTCCGCGCCGTAGCCGCGCAGCCGCTCGACCTTCACGTGCGGGGCGCTCGCGGGGAGGAAGACGGTCGCAGGGATCCCTTGGTCTCGGGCGGCCCACGCGCAGGCCAGCCCCGCGTTCCCGCCGGACGCGATCGTGATGCCGGCCGCGGGCAGCGTCCCCGCCTCGCGGTGGGCCTGGATGAAGTTCTGCGCGCCTCGGGCCTTGAACGTCCCGGTGTGCTGCATGAACTCGAGGGCGAGGTGGACGCCGCCCTGCCGCCCGCCGTCGTCCGCGGCCGCCGCAACCTGGTCCGCGGGAGCGACGACGACGCGCCGCACCCGGCCGGCGATCCGCCGTGCGGCGGCCTCGATGTCCGTATAGCTCAGGGCATGCATGCCTCAGTCTCCTCATGTCGGGCCAAGGGGAGGCCCCTACGCACTGAAGCGCGGTTTCCCCAGGCGGGCAAAAGCCAGGCTGGTTCGTTCGAGTGGGACTCCGCGCGAGAATTGTCGGAGGTGCGTGCGATCGTTATGTCATGGGAGGGGAACACTGCTTCGACGGAGGGCCGGGTGAAGAGGACCCGGATCCGTGGCTGGCCTCGGTGCCGCCGGATCCTGCGCCGTGGGACGAGGACCCGGGGGACACGCGGTTCATCGACCCGGACCGGATGGACCCGTGCGAGCCGGGGTACGAGCGGATGATGGAGGGCTGGGCCGAGGCGGAGCTGGCGGCCCTGGCCCGGGACGTTCCGGACTTCGATCCCGACGCTGCGCTGATGGACTGCACCCTGACCAGCCCGGCCGTGGGCGGCATGCCCCGGGTGCGGGTGATGCACGCCGCGGGGCTGGTCGACTCCATCGCCGGCACCGAGGCTGCCATCGCCAGACTGGAGGCCGGGCGGGCGTTCGACATCGCCGGGCTCGTGCGCGCCTACGGCGGCGCGGCCGAGAGCGCAGGAGAGCGCCTCGAGGCCCCGGCCCTGGCCGCGTCCGAGATCGCCGCCCGGCTCAGGCTCTCCCAGCGCACCGCCCGGGCCATGGTCGAGGAATCCCTCGCCTTGACAGACCCGGCGTTCGCCCCGGTGCTCGAGGCGATGCAGCAGGGCCGGTTGACCCGCCGCCGCGCCGCCGTGATCCTCGACGCCGCCGTCCCCGTCCCCGTGGCACAGCTGGCAGACTTCGCCGCCGCCGCCACAGGCATCGCGGCCCCGCAGGACCCGGACCGGGTCCCCACCGTGCCCGCTTTGGGGCGGCGGCTGCGACGCCTGGCCGAGGACTACGCCGACGAGCCCCTCGCCGCCCGGAAGGCCAAGGCCGCCGCCGACCGGCGGGTGGACCTCGTCCCGGCCGGGGACGGCATGTGCCACCTCACCGCTTACCTGCCCCTGGAGACCGGCGCGCTCATCGACACCCGGCTCAACGCGATCGCCCGCGCCCTCCAGAGCCCGAACGAGGCCAGGACCGTGAACCAGCTCCGCGCCGACGCCCTCGCCGATCTCCTCCTCGGCGCCGGGACCGGCTCGCCCGCAGCCTCGCCCGCGGGCGGGGTGCGGACCGAGCTCGTGGTCACCGTCCCGGCCGCGACGCTGGCCGGGGCCTCGGACACGCCCGGGGAGATCCTCGGCTACGGGCCCATCGACCCCGAGGCCGCCCGCCGGATCGCCGCGCAGACCAAGCACTGGAGCGAGCTCGTCGTTGCGCCCCTCACCGGGGCGCCCCTGGCCATCGGCCGCGTCCGCTACGCCCTCACCGCCGCCATGCGCCGTTTCCTGGCCCTGCGGGATGCGACGTGCCGCTTCCCCGGCTGCGACAAGCCGGCCGCGGCGGCCGAGGCCGACCACACCCACGAATGGGCCCACGGCGGCGAGACCGACACCGACAACCTCGCCCTCCTCTGTCCCGAACACCACCGACTCAAAACCCTCGGCCACTGGGCCGTCCGCCAGATCGGCAGCCCCCAGAACTCAGACAGCGAAGGCGAGGGCCCTGCCGATGCCGCAGTCGCCGCGGCCAGGGACGAAGCGACGGACCGAAGCGGGGACGATGCGAAGGGCGGGAACACGACGGCTGCCCCGGAGTCCAACACCCCACCCGGCACCCTCGAATGGACCTCGCCCTCGGGCCGCCGCTACATCACCTACCCCCACGCCGACCCACCGCCACCGTTCTAGGCAGGGCCCACAGGGCGCACAGGGCCCGCCGGGACGACCAGGCCTACCCCCGATCGGGCGCGTAGTCCGCGATCAGCACCCCGGTGTCTGTCGCGCGGCTGTGGGCGAGCTGCAGCGACGCCCGCGCGCCGTCGGCGAACAGTCGCCGTCCGGCGCCCAGCACGATCGGGTGGATGAACAGGAGATACTCGTCGATCACGTCCGCGGCGATGAGCGATCCGATCAGCTCCCCGCTGCCCATGATCACGAGGTTCGTCCGCGAGGCATGCCTGAGGTCCGCCACGGCGGCCGGAACGTCGCCGTGCAGGAGGGTCGAGTTCGGCCACTCGAGCGTCGCGGCGTCGTCGCGGGAGGCGACGTACTTGGGCGTGCTGTTGAGCGCGTCCTTGAACGTGCCGCCCTGGGTGTTCCAGGACGAGAGCAGCTGATCATAGGTGCGCCGACCGAACAGGAACGCGTGGTCGGCCCCCATCCGCTCGCGCATCACGGCTGGAATCGACTCGTCGCTGCGCGGCACGGCCCAGCCGCCGTCCTTGAACCCGTCCCGCGTGTCCTCGTCCGCGGTCCCGGGCCCCTGCATCACGCCGTCGAGCGTTACGTGGTTCATCACGATGACCTTGCCCATCAGATTTCTCCCTTCGCATCGAGCGCCCCGAGAAGCCTTCCCACCGAACCGCCCAGGTTCCACTCTGTGGCGAGCCGCTCGAGCTCGGCGCGCGGCTCGCCGACGACGGGGCGAAGCCGGGCGCCGGCCTCCTCGGGCGTGGGCAGGTCCAGGTCCCGCACCACGTTGACGACGGCTGGTGCCACCGCGAGGTAGTCCGCGGCCGCGGCGAGCCTCATGCGCACGGGTGCGGGCAGACCTCCCGTAGGGTCGGCGGCCGCCTCGAGCAGACCCTCGAGCGTGCCGTGCTCGGCGAGCAGCGTCGCCGCGGACTTCTCGCCGATGCCGGCGACACCGGGCAGCCCGTCGGACGCGTCGCCGCGGAGCGTCGCGAAGTCGGCGTACTGCTCGGGGAGCACCCGGTACTTGCCCACGACGACGGCGTCGGTCACCACCTCGAGATTCCTCATCCCGCGCGCGGTGTAGACCACGCGGACTCCGCGCGCGTCGTCGACCAGTTGGAAGAGGTCGCGGTCGCCGGTGACGACGTCGGTGGGGACCTCGGCACGGCTCGCGTAGGTCCCGACGACGTCGTCGGCCTCGTGTTCCGGCGCGCCGACGACGGCGATGCCCGCGAGCCCGAGGACGTGGCGGATGAGGGGGACCTGCGCCTCGAGCGCGTCAGGGACGGTCTCGACGTCGGGCCCGCCCGCGACCTCGCGCGCGACCCGGTGGGCCTTGTAGGTCGGGATGAGGTCGACGCGCCACTGCGGGCGCCAGTCGTCGTCCCAGCAGGCGATGAGCTGCGTCGCGGCGAAATCCGCGGTGAGCCGGGCGATCATGTCGAGCAGGCCGCGGACCGCGTTGACCGGGGTGCCGTCCGGGCGGCGGATCGAGTCCGGCACGCCGTGGAAGGCGCGGAAGTACAGCGAGGCGGTGTCGAGCAGCATGAGTCTCTCGGCCATAGCTGATCCTGACACATCGGCGCATGCTTGAGGCATGGACCGCGCGGAGGCGAAGCGTCTGCAGAAGCCCGCACGCGCCAGACATCTTTTCCTGGCGAGGCTGACCGCGGTTCTGATCGGCGGGATGTTCCTGGACGGCTACATCCTCGGGATCATCGGCCCGGTCACCGGAACGCTCACCGAGGACCTGGGCCTCTCCCCGCTCGAGGAGGGCCTCACCGCGGCGGCGGCACTGCTGGGCATCCTGTTCGGGTCGCCGCTCGGTGGCTACCTCGGGGACAAGTTCGGCCGCAAGCCGCTGTTCATGGCGGATATGGCCCTGTTCGTGGTCGCGTCGGCGCTGCAGTTCGTCGTGGACTCGCCGGTCCAGCTGATCCTCGTGCGCTTCCTCATGGGCGTCGCGATCGGGACGGAGTACTCGGTCGGCTGGCCGCTCATGTCCGAGTTCGCCCCGGCACATCTCAGGGGGCGGCTGCTGGGGGTGACCCTCATCGCGTGGTACACGGGCTTCATGGCCGCGTTCCTCGTCGGCTACCTGCTCACGGAATTCACTGGGATGGACTGGCGGGTCATCCTGGGCACGAGCACGGTCATCGCCGTGATCCTGCTCATCGCGCGGATAGGCCTGCCCGAGTCGCCGCGGTGGCTGTGGAACGTCGGCAGGCGGGAGGAGGCGCTGGGCGTCGCCCGCCGGTTCCTCGAGAGTGGGGACATGGCCGACGTCGAGCACGAGGACGTGAAGCCGGGGACCTTCGGGATGCTGTTCTCGCGGCAGTACTGGCGGGCGACGCTGTTCACCTCGATGTTCTGGTTCTGCGGCGTCGCGCCCTACTTTGCTATCGCGACCTTCGCGGACAGCGTGCTCCGGAGCTACGGGCTCGGCGGCGGGCTCGCGGGCGGCGTCGGCCTCTCCGCGGTGGCGCTCGCCGGCGCGATCACCACGGCCCTGCTCATCGACAAGGCCGGCCGGCGGATCCTGACCGTACCCCCGCAGTGGCTCTGCACCGTGATCCTGGCCGCCATCGGGCTGTGGGCGGGGGCGCCGCCCGTCGTCGTGCTCGTGCTGTTCCTCGTCTTCTCGTACTTCAACACCATGTACAACACGCTGACCGGGGTCTATCCGGGCGAGGTGTTCCCGACCGAGATCCGCGGGATCGGCACCGGGTTCGCCGCCGCCGTCAGCCGCGTGGGCGCCGGCATGGGCACGTTCCTGCTGCCGTACTCGATGACGACGCTCGGGACCGGGCCGTCGATGCTCATCGCCGCGGGGGTGGCGTTGGTGGGCGCCGCGCTCTCGCAGTGGCTCGCGCCGGAGACGAAGGGCAAGAGCCTCACCGAGACGGCGGCTGTGCTGACCCACTGACGGGGCAGGCGGTGCCCCTGCGCATCAACCTCGGCTGCCCCCGGAGTACCGTCGACGAGGCCGTCCGCCGCCTGGCCACCCCCGTCGCGAGCCTCTGACAGCCTCCTTGATTTCGGGTACGTATCTGGACGCCGAAACGGCGCTCCGGGTACGCAGCCGCGTACCCGGAATGGTGTTTTGCCGTCGAGATCCGTACCCGAAATAAAGCGGAGGACGACGGCGCGCGGCGACTCCCGTCGTCGTCCTCGCCCCCAGCCGAGCCCCTCCATACCGGGCACCGCCGCACCCCGACCGCCATGGCTGGCTGAGGCGCGCGGCATAGGGGACGGCCGGCGCCGGGCCAGACCAGCTGGTCCAGTCTGTCCAGCTGTCTCGGGGCCGTGCCGGCCGCTGCGGGAATGCCCTAGGACACCCTGTCCGCGAGCCCGCTCACGCCCGTCGCCTCGGCGCAGTGGGCGCAGCAGAAGATGCCTGCGCCGGATTCCACGCCGTGCCCGAGCACGCGGCAGCCGCAGTGGGCGCACGTCGGGGCGAAGGCGTGGATCGCGCACTCGAAGCTGTCGAAGGTCATGGAGCGGTCGCCCTGGGTCAGGGTGAAGGCCTTGTCGTAGTCGTTGCCGCAGATGTCGCACGTAGCCATGCCGGCTCGTTACCCCTGCCCGCGCCCGGGAAACGCCTACCCGCCGGCGAGTCCGCGCCCGATCGCGCTCTCGCCGAACCGATCGAGCAGCTCCCGCGGCGTGGCGTAGACCTCGACGGCCCCCGCCTCCGTGAGCTCCGCGCCGCTGTACCCGCCGGACGTGACGCCCACGGTGTCGATTCCGAGCGCCGCGGCGGCCTGGACATCCCACACGGCGTCGCCCACGTAGAGCACCTCGGAGGCGTCGAGGCCCCCGGCCCTGAGCGCCGCGACGAGGATGTCCGGGGCGGGCTTGGACTCCCCGGCGTCAGCCGCGCTCGTGGCGGCGTCGACGGCGTCGTCCGCCCCGACCGCCTCGCGCAGCACGGCGAGGTCCTGGTCCCGCGCCGACGAGGCGAGGACGACGGCGAGGCCCGCCTCCTTGCACGCGACGAGCAGCTCCCGCGCGCCGTCGAACCGGCGCAGATACGGCCAGTAGGTCGAGAAGACCGCCGCGTGCGCGTCGGCGATCCCCCCGTCCTCGTCCGTGTCCCGGTCCGGCCCGAGCAGCTCCGCGACGAGCCTGTCCGCGCCCATGCCCACGCAGCGGTGGATCGAGTTCATCCGCACGTCGTGCCCGAACTGGCGGAACGCGTGCCACCAGGCGAGCGTGTGGAAGTAGGTCGAGTCGACGAGCGTGCCGTCCACGTCGAAGAGGATTCCGCGCAGCGCCGCCATGGGCCGCCTCCCTGCTGTCATCGGGTCGGTGTGCGCCCCAGCCTATTTCGCCTCCAGCTAGCCTGTGGTCATGGGGTGGCACATCGGCACGTCGGGGTGGAGCTACGACCACTGGGAGCACGTGCTCTACCCGCCGGGCACGGCACCGTGGCAGCGGCTCGGGCACTACACGGCCGCATTCCGGACGGTCGAGCTCAACGCGAGCTTCTACCGCTGGCCGCGGAACACGTCGTTCGGGAGCTGGCGCCGGCGCCTGCCCGAGGGCTTCCTCATGTCGGTCAAGGCCCCGCGCGGCCTCACCCACGCGAAGCGGCTCTATGCCCCCGAGGCCTGGGCCGGGCGGATCGCGGACTCGTGGCACGAGCTCGGAGTGCGCCGCGGCGTCCTCCTCGTCCAGCTCTCGCCGCTGCACGCGCGCGACGACGCGCGGCTGGACTGGTTCCTCGGCTCCCTCCCGCCGTGGATCCGGACCGCGGTGGAATTCCGCCACCCGAGCTGGCACGCCCCCGAGGTCTTGGGCATCCTCCACCGGCACGGCGCCGCCTACTGCGTCATGAGCGGGGCCGGGCTGCCCTGCATCCTCGAGACCACGGCCCCGCACGTCTACGTGCGCCTCCACGGCCCCGACCACGACCACCTCTACGCGGGCTCGTACTCCGACGCGGACCTCGGCTGGTGGGCCGAGAGGATCCGCGAGTGGGACGCCGCCGGCCATGAGGTCTTCGCCTACTTCAACAACGACGGCGGTGGCAACGCCGTGCGGAACGCGCGCACCCTGGAGTGGATGCTCGGGGGCTGACGCCGCCTCTCCCGGCCGCCGCTCCCGGCAGCCAAACCGCCCCCGCAGCCAATCCGCCCCCGGCGGGGCTCCGAAGCATCCGTGCAAGCCACCGAACCGCCGGCGGATTCCGGCGGGACGGGTGAGCCGGGGCGCTCGGCCCGCTACCGCGCGTCGGGCGCCGACTCGCCCACGGATGCTGGAGACGGCCGTGGCCCCACGTGAGACAGTGGTCTACATGCCGGACCGTGAGCGCGGGACCCATGCCTCGGCACCCGACCTCGACGAGCTCATGGCCCGCGTGGCGCGGGGGGACCATGCCGCCTTCGGGCACCTCTACGACGCACTCGCCCCGCTCGTGCACGGGCTCGTGCTGCGGGTGGTCCGCGACCGGGCGCAGAGCGAGGAGGTCACCCAGGAGGTCTTTCTCGAGGTGTGGCAGCAGGCCCGGAGGTTCGACGCCGACCGCGGCCGCGCCCGCGCCTGGATCACCGTCATGGCGCACCGCCGGGCCGTTGACCGGGTCCGGGCCGCTCAGGCCGCGGCCGACAGGGACCTGCGCGAGGGCATCAAGGAGTTCCAGGAGAGCTACGACGACGTCGAGGACCGTGTCGAGGTGGCACTCGAGAGCGAGCGGGTCAGCCGGGCCCTGGACTCGCTCACGGACGTCCAGCGGCAGGCCATCCGGCTGGCCTACTACGGCGGCTACACCTACGGGGAGGTCGCCGACGCCCTGGGGCTTCCCCTGGGCACCGTGAAGACGAGGATCCGCGACGGGATGATCCGCCTGAGGGACGTGTTGGGAGTGAGCCATGGATGATCAGCTGCATCTGCTGACCGGCGCCTACGCCCTCAATGCGCTCGACGACGACGAGCGCGCCCGCTTCGAGGGCTCGCTCGCGTACGGGCACCCGACCGCGCAGGAGGCGCGCGAGCTCGCCGAGACCGCGGCCCTGCTCGCGTCCGGGGCGACGCCCAAGGTCCCGCCCTCGGACCTCAAGGCCCGGCTCATGTCCCAGATCGAGGGGACCCCCCAGTTCGAGGCTGGGCCACGCCTCAGCAACGCGGGGTCACCTCTCAGCGATGCGGGGTCACCTCCTGCGCGCGCCGACCTCAGGGCCGTTCCCCCCGCCCACGCCCCGCGGCTCGCGCGCCCGGCCCGGTGGCTCCCCGCCGCGGCGGCAGTCCTGCTCGCCGCCGCGCTCGGCGCCGGGACGTGGGGCCTCCGCGCCCAGCAGGAGCGCGACGACGCCCTCCGCCAGCTCGCCGCGGCGCAGGGCGCCCCGAGCGCCGTCATGGGCAGGATCCTGGCCGCCCCGGACGCCAGGCTCCGGGAGGCCACGCGGCCCGAGGGCGGGACCCTCCTCATCGCGCACTCGCGGCAGGACTCGCTCGCGGGCGTCATGACGCTCGGCCTGCCCGCGCCTGGCGAGGGCAAGGTCTACGAGCTGTGGCTCATCGACGCCGCGGGGAACGCGACGCCCGCAGGCCTGATTGTCGGGGACGGCACCACGTGGAACGAGCTCACGGGAGGCGTGGGCGCGGCGTCGTACCTCGGGGTCACGGTCGAGCCAGCGGGCGGCTCGCCGCACCCGACGACCAAGCCGGTCATGCTTGAATCCATCCCGTGACGTGTGAAGCCAATCCGTGCTGGGAAAGAGCTCCGAACTAGGAGTGCGGGCATACCGCACCGGCGCGCCGGAGGACGCCGCCGGACGATAGTGAAGGAGCGTCTCATGTCCACCTCAGCCATCTCGCACCGCACGCCGCTCGAGATCGCGGCCATGGCGGTCGGGGCCGTGTTCCTGCTCGTGGGAGTCCTCGGCTTCATCCCCGGCATCACAACCGGTTCGGGACTCGGCATCGCGGGCCACGGCTCGGACGCCTTCCTGCTCGGCGTGTTCCAGGTCTCGGTGCTGCACAACATCGTCCACCTGCTGTTCGGCATCGCCGGGATCACCCTCGGCCGCACGAGCTCCGGCGCGAAGGCATACCTCGTCTACGGCGGCATCATCTACCTCGTGCTGTTCGTCTACGGACTCATCTTCAGCGGTCCCATGGCTGCAAACTTCGTCCCGCTCAACGCGGCGGACAACATCCTGCATGTGGTCCTCGGCATCGGCATGCTCCTCCTCGGCCTCGTGCTGGGTCGGGCGATGCCGGGCACGCGCCGCTGAGCGCGGTCCGCACCTTCCATCCGGTGGCCACCTCCCGGTGACGGGAGGTGGCCTAACACCGTCCATGTCCGGGCCGGCGTCGTGCTGGTGAGGAGTCAGGCGGGCCGGGCGTTCGCGATGAACTCCCGGATGAGGCCGAGGTCCTTGACCCCGCGCGAGGACTCGACGCCGCTCGAGACATCCACACCCCCGGGCCGCAGGCCCGCGACGGCCTCGGCCACGTTCGCGGGGGAGAGGCCGCCGGCCAGGATCCAGAAGCCGTCGGGCGCCTCGGTGAGCTCCTCGGCGGTGATGCGTGTCCCCGAGCCGGGGACGGCCGCGTCGAGCAGGAGCCTGTCCGGAGTCGTCCACCCGGCGGCGCGCCGGGCCGTGTAGTCGCCTGCGGCGAGGGCGCGGATCACCCGGAATCCCAGGGCGCGCAGTCCGTCCGCGGCCGAGTCCGGCTCCTCGCCGTGCAGTTGGACCGTGTCGACGCCAGCCTCGCGCGCGAGCCGCTCGACGACGTCGGGCGCCTGGTCCCGCACGACGGCGACCGTCTCGACGTCCCGGCCCGCGCGGCGCGCCGCGTCCCGGGCCACGGCGACGAGCTCGGCCGCGCGGCCGGCGTCGACCGTCCGCGGACTGCGCTCGGCGAGCACGAAGCCGAGGGCGTCCGCCCCCGCGGCGACGGCGGTCTCGACCGATTCGGGTGTGGACAGCCCGCAGATCTTGACCCACAGGTGCGCGCCGAGCGGCGCGTGGGTGGGCTGGGCGGAGGGCTGAGTCATCCCTCCAGTCTAAAGTTCCTCCCAGTCCGAGCTCGTCACTCCCAAGATGCGAGGTCACCTCTCAACGTCCCGGGGTCACCTCGCAAGGTTGCGGGGTCACCTCTCAACGATGCAGGGCCAATGTCAGTTCAATGACTCCGCAACGCAGGGAGGTGACCCCGGAACGTAGGGACGTGACCCCGCATCGCTGGGAAGTGACCCCGCAAAATTGGGACGTGGCGTGGTTGTGGATCACTGGCCCTTTGATTGGACGAGCCAATAGGACACTGGGCCTCCTTGTGAGTGCTTGGGTACGATAAGACCGGGCCCGAGGGGCGAGGCCCACGGTCATCGGAAGGCGATGGGGAAGCATGGCTGCTGGAGGAAAGATCGACCGGGTCGAACGCCCGCGGCTCTATGAGCAGGTCGTGGAGCGGCTGATCAACCACGTCATCGCGCAGCGCCTCGAGCCGGGGGACCGGCTCCCGCCCGAGCGCGACCTCGCGGAGAACCTCGGCGTCTCGCGGGCCACCGTCGCGCAGGCGCTCGTCGCGCTCGAGGTGCTCGGGGTCATCAACGTCCAGCACGGCAACGGCGCCGTCCTGCTCTACCGCCCCTCGAACGCCGCCGTCCTGCGCGGTCTGCGCGAGCACACGGACCGTCTTCCGGACATCGTCGACGCGCGCAGCGCCGTCGAGACCAAGATCGCTGCCCTCGCCGCGTCCCGCCGCACCGACGAGGACCTCGAGCAGATCGAGGACGCCCTGCACGTCATGGGCGAGGACATCGCCGTCGGCGGCCGCGGCCTCGAGGGGGACGAGCTCTTCCACGCCGCCATCACCGCCGCCGCCCACTCCTCGGTCCTGGCCCGCATGATGGGCCAGATCGCGGACCTCGTGCGCGAGACCCGCATCGAGTCCCTCGGCCAGGAGGGCCGGCCGGAGAAGTCCCTCGAGTCCCACCGCGCGATCGTCGAGGCGATCCGCGCCCAGGATCCCGACGCCGCGGCGCGGGCCATGGCCGAGCACATCGAGCTCGTCTCGGACGTCGCGCTGCTGAGGCCGTAGCCCAAGGTCCCGCCGCCCGCCCCTCTGGCTTCACCCCCGACACCATGGGTAGGGTCGGGGGACCATGGCGACTGCGCGCGACGGCACGGACCTCTCCGCCACGGCCTACTGGACCACGGGTCCGTGCCGGGGCGAGCTCCGCCGTGAGCGGCTCCCCGCGCCGGGCACCGGCGAGGCCCTCGTCCGGACCCTCTACTCGGGCCACTCGCGCGGCACGGAGACCCTCGTGCACACGGGCCACGTGCCCGAGCGCGTCGCGGGGATCATGCACGCCCCGCACCAGGAGGGCGAGTTCCCGGCCCCCGTGAAGTACGGCTACCTCTCCGTCGGCGTCGTCGAACAGGGCCCCCCCGGGCTCGAGGGCCGCACGGTCTTCTGCCTCTTCCCGCACCAGGACCGGTACGTCGTCCCAGCCTCGGACCTCGTCCCGCTGCCCGACGGCGTCCCTCCCCGCCGCGCCGTCCTGGCCGGCGCCGTCGAGACCGCCGTCAACGCTCTGTGGGAGGCCGGGCCGTGCATCGGCGACCGCATCGCCGTCGTGGGCTGCGGGCTCATCGGCGCCTCGCTCGCCGGGCTCCTGCGCCGCTTCCCGCTCGCCCGGCTCGAGGCCGTGGACAGGGACCCCGCGAAGGGCCGGCTAGCGGCCGCCCTCGGCGTGCCGTTCGCGTCCCCCGAGGACGCCGCCGCCGACTGCGACATCGTCTTCCACGCCTCCGCAAGCCCAGAGGGCCTCGCCCGCTGCCTCGAGATCGTGGGGGACGACGGCGACGTCATCGAGCTGTCCTGGTACGGCGACGGCGGCGTGAGCGTTCCGCTGGGCGCGGACTTCCACGCCCGGCGCCTGACGCTGCGCGCGAGCCAGGTCGGCAAGGTCGCGCGCCCGCGCCGGCACCGGCGCACGACGGCGGATCGGCTCGCCCTCGCCGTCGGCCTCCTCGAGGACGAGGCCTTCGACGCGCTGCTCGGCGGGGAGACCGCCTTCGCCGAGCTCCCCGAGACCATGGACCGCCTCGCCTCCGGCGAGCTCCCCGGCCTGTGCCACGTGATCCGCTACCCGCAACCCGAGGAGGGGCATGTTCAGCCTGACCGTCCGTGACCATGCGATGATCGCCCACAGCCTGCCGCGGGAGGCCTTCGGGCCCGCCCAGAAGCTGCACGGGGCGACCTTCGTCGTCGAGCTCACCGTCCGCGCCGAGACCCTCGACGAGAACTCGACCGTCATGGACATCGGCGAGGCGTCCAAGATCCTCGCGGACGTCCTCGACCCCCTCCGGTACCGCAACCTCGATGACCACCCCGACTTCGACGGCCAGCTCACGACGACGGAGGTCATCGCCCAGCATGTGGCCGGCGCCGCGGCGGAGCGGCTCCGTGACCGCGACCACCTCGCCGCGGTCGAGGCCACCCTGCGCGAGCACCCGGACGCGTGGGCCTCGTGCACGGTGGAGCTCGGCGGCCGCCCGAAGGGGCGGCGTCGGCGGTCCTAGGCCGGCGGTCCTAATGGGTGCGCGGGTGCGCCTCGTGGCCGCGGAGGGCCTGGGCTACGCCTCGGGTGGCACGGTGTTCAACGAGTGCCTCGCAGACGCCCTGCGCGGGCTCGGCGCGGCCGTCGAGCTCCGGGGCGTCCCCGGCGCGTGGCCCGTGGGCAGCCCGGCGGACCGGGCCCGGCTTGCGGCCGCGCTCGCGCTCGGGGATGGCGCGGACGACGGCGGGACGTGCCTCCTCGTCGACGGCCTCCTCGCGTGCGGGGCGCCCGAGGAGACGGCGCGCGCCGCCGCGGACGCCGAGGCGGGGGGCCGGCTGGGCATCCTCGTGCACATGTCGCTGCCCGACGCCCCTGGGCTCGAGCCGCCCGAGGCCGAGCGGCTCGCCCGGCTCGAGAAGGCCGCCCTCGCCGCCGCCCACGCCGTGTTCAGCCCGAGCGAGTTCGCCGCCCAGCGGCTCGCCCGGCGGCACGGGACGGCCGCGCGCGTGGCGAGGCCCGGCGTCGTCCGCGCCCCCGAGGCGCCGGGGAGCCTCGCCGCGTCCGGGGTGCCGCGCATCGTGTGCTTCGCGGCGCTCCTGCCGGGCAAGGGGCAGCTCGGGCTCGTGCGCGCGCTCGGGGCGCTGCGGGACCTCGCATGGACGGCTGAACTCGCGGGGCACGACGGCGCCGACCCCGCCTACGCCGACGCCGTCCGCTCGGAGGCCGGCCGGCTCGGGATCGCCGGGCGCGTGGACGTGCCGGGCGAGCTGCGCGGGAGCGCGCTCGAGGGGGCGTGGGACCGGGCGGACCTGACCGTGCTGCCGTCCGCCTCGGAGACGTTCGGGCTCTCGGTCGCGGAGTCGCTCGCGCGGGGGATCCCCGCCGTCGTCGGCGCCGGGACGGGGGCCGAGGAGGCCCTCGGCCTCTCCCTCGCGGGTGGGCTCGGCCTCGCGGGCACGGCGTGCGGAACCGGCGAGGGGGAGCTCGCGCGCGTGCTTGGCGCGTGGCTCACGGACGCATCCCTGCGGGCGCGGTGGCGGGAGGCCGCGCGTGCCGCGAGGCCGCTCCTGCCGGGCTGGGACGCGACGGCGCGGGCGGTCGCCGAGGGCCTAGGCTTCGCGGTGTGAGCGCGCGGGCCGGCCGCGGGGGCACGCGCGCGGGGGAGGATCCCGTCAGCCGCGCCAGCGCAGGGTCATGAGGAACCCCGTTATCGCGATGCCGAAGCCGATCAGGATGTTCCAGTTGCCCAGCTGCGGCAATGGGAACGTGCCCTGGCTGATGTAGAACGCGATGATCCACAGCAGGCCGAGGACCATGAGCCCGAACATCACGTACTTGTACCACTGCGGCGTGGGCCCCGCGGGCTTCGGGCTGCGCGCAGCACGGGTCCGGGCGGTGCGGCGCTCCTTGGATTCGGGCACTGGTCCTCCTTGGGCCGCTTCGGCTGCGCCGGGACCCCTTGATATCCTGCTGACAGTGTGGCTCGCGCGCGCGTCAAGCGCAGGCGTGCCGACGCTTTGGGTGTTTCTCGGCTGTCATTCTAGACGCTGCCCCCGTGCCCGGGGTGCAGCCCGGGGGCGATGGCCTCGCGTTCACGAAGGAGGGGGGCCCGTGGCCGCAACACGCACCGCCGCGCGCAGGGCTGCAGAGAGGGGCAGCGACCGTCCGCACGGCCGACGGCGCCCGGCACGCGGGGCCTTCGCGCTCCAGGTGCTCGGGGAGCTGCTCCTGACCGTCGGGGCGATCGTGGTCCTGTTCGTCGTGTGGCAGCTGTGGTGGACCAACGTCGAGGCCGACGCCCGGCAGGGCGCCGTCGTCCGCGAGTTCGCCCAGGAGATCCAGGCCCCGGCTCAGCCGCCCGCCACTCCGGCCCCCACCCCGCCGGACTACGGCCCCGCCCCCGTGCCCGAGGGCTTCGCGAACGGTGACGTCATCGGCGTCATGTACATCCCGCGGTTCGGCGAGAACTACACCCGCCCCGTGCTCGAGGGCGTGGGCCGCGACGTCCTCGACACCCTCGGCCTGGGCCACTACCCGATGACGACGCTGCCCGGCGCGCCCGGCAACTTCGCCCTCGCGGGCCACCGCCAGACCCACGGGGCCGTGCTCGATAACATCGACCAGCTCCAGCCGGGGGACAGGATCTACCTGCAGACCCGGGACGCCTACTACACGTACGTGTTCCGCAACAGCGAGATCGTGCTGCCGACCGCGACCGACATCCTGCTCCCCGTGCCGCACGCTGCCAATGCCACCCCCACGGAGAGCCTCCTGACGCTCACCACGTGCCACCCCCGGTACGGCAACCAGCAGCGGTTCATCGCCTACTCCGTCCTCGATTCCTGGCAGCCGGCGTCGGCCGGCCCGCCCGCGGAGATCGCCGCCCGCGTCGCTGCGGCCATGGGAGGTTCCTGATGTACGCCTGGATCTTCCGGCACCTGCCGGGCCCGCTGTGGGTGCGCATCCTCACGTCCGCGCTCCTCATAGGCGGCGCCCTCGTGCTCCTGTTCCAGTACCTGTTCCCCTGGATCAACGAGCTCACCAATGTCTCCAGCAACACGATTGGCCTCATCCTGCTATGACCACGCGCATCCTCGTCATCGACAACTACGACTCCTTCGTCTACACCCTCGTCGGCTATCTGCAGCAGCTGGGCGCCGAGACCACGGTGGTGAGGAACGACGACGTCTCGCTCGCCGAGGCGATCGAGCTCGCGGCCGCCCGCGACGCCGTGCTGATCTCCCCCGGGCCGGGCAACCCGGCCGAGGCGGGCGTGTGCATCGAGCTCATCCGCTGGTGCGGGGAGAACGCCAAGCCCATGCTCGGCGTGTGCCTCGGGCACCAGGCCCTCGCCGAGGCCTACGGCGGCACGGTCACGCATGCCCCGGAGCTCATGCACGGCAAGACCTCCCTCGTCGAGCACGAGGGCCGGAGCGTCTTCGCGGGCCTCAAGAGCCCCTTCACGGCCACCCGCTACCACTCGCTCGCGGCCGTCGCCGAGACCATCCCGGACGTCCTCGAGGTCACCGCCCACACGCACTCCGGCGTCGTCATGGGCCTTCAGCACAAGACCGCGCCGTTGTGCGGCGTGCAGTTCCACCCCGAGAGCGTCCTGACCGAGGGCGGCTACCAGATGCTCGGAACGTGGCTCGAGTCCATCGGCCTCAAGGGCGCCGCCGCCACGGCCGCGACGCTGAGCCCGCTCATCACGAGCGGAAGCTGACTCGCACGGCGGGCGTACCCTCCCCTGCCATCGGCTGCTGACGTGGCCGCCGTTCTGAGCTGCCAGAACGCGGGTTTCGGTTCAGCCGATGCCCTTCTCAGGGGAGGGTCAGTCGTTTCCCGAACCGGACCGGGTGCTCGAGGGCTTGGGCGACGGTGACGCCTCTGACGGTGTAGGGCTCGGCGCCGGGGCCACCGCGACGGTCAGCACCACCGTCCCGCCCTGGTCCACGCTGCCCTCCGCCCCGGGGCTCTGCGCCGTGACGGTTCCCGGCGCGACGACCGAGTTCTCCTGCTGGCGCACGTCCGCCTTGAGCCCGAGGTCGGCGAGGGCCTTCTGCGCCTCCTCGAGGGTCTTGCCCCTCAGCTCGGGGACGGTGACCTTGCCGGTCGAGACCGTGAGGACGACCTCGGTGCCGACCGCGACCGTCTGCCCCACGCCCGGGTTGGTGCTGATCACGGTGCCGAACTGCGCAGTGGGGTGGTTCGCGAGGACCGATCGTGCGGCGACCTTGAGCCCGAGGCTCTGCAGGGTGGAGCGGGCGCCCGCCTCGGTCGCGCCGACGATCGACTCGGGGATCGTCTGGCTCGAGGGGCCCTTCGAGATCTCGAGGGTGATCCTCGAGCCCTGGTCGAGCTGCGTGCCCACCGCGGGGATGGTCCGCACGGCGTACCCAATCGGCACGGTCGCGTGGTTCACATGCTCGAGAACGGGCTGGAGGCCCACGCCCTGGAGGGTCAGGGCGGCCTGGGTCTCGCTCATGCCCTCGACGCCTGGGACCTCCACCGTGGCGACGGCCGCCGGCTGGTTCATGTAGTTGTAGAGCCAGAGTCCGCCGGCCCCCACGAGCAGGAGGGACATGACGAGCAGGACGGCGATCCACGCGCCGCGGCGGCCGCGGCCCCGGCGGGCCCGGTCCTCGTCGCGCGCGTCGTCGAAGTCGATGAGCCCCGCCGCCTGCGGCGGCGCGACCGGGATCTCCCCCGTGTCGCCGAGGTGCGTGAGGGCCGCGTGGCGACCCGTCGCGGTCGCGTCGCCGTTGGGGCCCGGGACACCCGCGGGTCCGGCCTCGGGCACCGCCTGCGTGGCGGCGGTGGGGACGCCGGCGGCGTCCCCGGCCACGACGGCCGCGCCCACGCCGGCCCCCGCCGCGGCGGCGCCGAGCGCCGCCGCGGGGACCCCGGCGTCGTCCGCGTCTGCGCCTGCGTCTGCGATGGCGGCCTGGGCGGGGACGGGCACGCCTGCGCGGGCGGCGCGCAGGGCGCGGCGGAACGCCCCCGCGTCCTGGAACCGCTCGGCGGGATCCTTGCGGAGGGCCTTGTCGAGCACGCTCTGCAGCGCGTCGGAAACCTCGGGATTGAAGTCCGAGACGGGCTGCGGCGTCGCCTGGACGTGCTGGTAGGCCACCGCGACCGGCGAGTCGCCCACGAAGGGCGGCCTGCCGGCGAGGAGCTCGTAGAGCAGGCACCCGGCCGAGTAGAGGTCGCTCCGGGAGTCCACGACCTCGCCCTGCGCCTGCTCGGGCGAGAGGTACTGCGCGGTGCCCACGACGGCCTGCGTCTGCGTCATGGTCGCCGAGGAGTCGGCCGTGGCGCGGGCGATGCCGAAGTCCATGACCTTGACCTCGCGCGTGTCCCGGCAGACCATCACGTTGGCCGGCTTGATGTCCCGGTGGACGATGCCCTGCCGGTGGCTGTACTCGAGCGCCGAGAGCACGCCGAGCACGTACTCGACCGACTCGTCGACGGTGAGGGCCCCGCCGCGCACGAGTTCCCGGAGCGTCTGCCCGGTCACGAGCTCCATGACGATGTAGGGCACCTCGACGGACTGCGGGCCGCTGTCGTCCGGCGAGTGCTCGCCCGTGTCGTAGACGGCCACGATCGAGGGGTGGCTGAGCCCGGCGACCGCCCGGGCCTCGCGCTCGAACCGGACGCGGAACTGGCGGTCCCGGGCCATGTCCGGGCGCAGCATCTTGACCGCGACGGTCCGGCCCAGCCGGAGGTCCCGGGCCTCGTAGACGTCGGCCATCCCGCCTCGGCCCAGGAGCTTGCCGAGCTCGTAGCGGCCCGACAGGGTGAGGGGACGCGGCATGGGGTCGTCCTCTCTTTCCAGGCGCGGGTGGGTGGAGTTGGTCATGGCGTCAGTTGCCGCCGAGCGTGTTGGGGAGCGTGAGGGACGGCGACGGGCTCGGCGAGGTGGGTGGGTTCGTGGTCGGGCTCGTCGTCGGGGTGGCCGGTGGCTGGACCACAAGGTAGGTGACCGTGATCGTCGTCCCCGGATCGAGCGGGCCGCTCGGCGTGACCCCGGTGACGGCCCCCATCGTGCCCGTCTGGGCGGCGACGGGGTTGAGGAAGACGTTCATGCCCAGCGTCTCGAGCTCGGTCTTCACCGTAGTGTAGTGCTGCCCGAGGTACGCGGCCTCGATGACGTTCACCTTCGCGGGTGTCGTCGGGGCCTGGGTGGTCCTCGTCGGCGACGCGCTCGTCGGTGTCGGGGTCGTCGGCGTGGGGCTGGGGCTGGTGGGCTGCGTCGGCGACGTCGTGGGCAGCGGCGAGGGGCTGAAGAGGCCTGAATTGGAGAGCCAGACGCCGACCAGGACGAACAGCAGCAGGAGCAGGAGCGCCACGAGCGGCCACGTGAGCGGGCTGCGCTTGCGCTCGGCGCGGCGGGGCTGCTCGGAGATCTCCTCCTCGTCGTCGTCCGCGCCCAGCGGGCCCGCGGCCAAGGGGCCGTAGCCGGGTCGGCCGCCGTCGTCCTCCCCGCTCTGGGCGGTGACGACGGGCAGCGCGGAGGTCGCCGCGGTGCCGCCGCGCGCGGCGTGGGCGGCCGCGGCGCCCGCCGCGAGCCCGGCCCCGCCGACGACGGCGGTCGGCGCCGTCGGTTGCCCCATTCTGCCTGTGGCTTGAGTCATCGGCTCCGTCGCGTCCTCGTGGAGGAGCATGCCCGGGACGGCAGCGCGCGCGGCCGCGACGTCGCCGCGGCGGATCGCCTCGGCGGCCTCGGCGAGCTTGATCGCGTTGGCCGGGCGGTTCCGCGGGTCCTTCGCGAGCATCGACATCAGCAGGGCGCGCACCGGGGCGGGCAGCTGCTCGGGCAGGGGCGGGGGAGCGTCGTTGACCTGGGCCAGCGCGATCGCGATCTGGCTCTCGCCGGAGAACGGCCGGTGGCCCGTGAGGCATTCGTAGCCGATCACGCCGAGCGAGTAGATGTCGCTCGAGCCGGTGGCCTGCTGGCCCGTGGCCTGCTCGGGCGCGAGGTACTGCGCCGTGCCCATGACCTGGCCGGTCTGGGTCAGGGGCACCTGGTCGGCGAGGCGGGCGATGCCGAAGTCGGTGACCTTGACCTTGTGCTCGGGCGTGATGAGCAGGTTGCCCGGCTTGACGTCGCGGTGCACGAGCCCCTGGCCGTGGGCCACGGCGAGGGCGCGCGCGGTCTGGGCGATGATGTTGAGCGTCCGGTCGGGGGAGAGCACGCGCTCGCGCTCGAGGATCGCGCTCAGCGGCTCGCCCGGGACGAGCTCCATCACGAGGTACGCCGAGGCATCGGCCTCGCCGTAGTCGAAGACGTTCGCGATGCCGTTGTGGTTCAGCAGGGCCGTGTGCCGGGCCTCATTGCGGAAGCGCTCGAGGAAGCCCGGGTCGCCGGCGTACTCCTCTTTGAGGATCTTGATCGCGACGATCCGGCCCAGTACCGCGTCGCGGGCCTTCCACACCTCGCCCATCCCACCGATGGCGATCCGGCTCTGCAGCTGGTACCTGCCGCCCAAGGTGATGCCCGACGTCGGTCTCACTTCTTCAACACCGCCTCAAAGATCTTGCTAGCACTCGGACTGGTCAACTTTGCTCCCGTCTGGACGTTGACGCCCTCCATGACGACGGTCACCTGCACCTGGGGGTCGTCCGCCGGCGCGAACCCCGTGAACCAGGAGTTGTTCAGGCCAGAGGCGCCGAGCTCGGCCGTGCCGGTCTTGCCGGCGACCTTGACGCCCCGCACCGCCGCGCCGGTGCCGATCCCGGAGGAGACCACGTTGGACATCCACTCCGTGATCTGCCGCGCGATCTCGGGGCTCGTGGACGTGCGGAGGACCTCGGGCTTCGGCTCCGAGACGACCCGCAGGTCCGGCGCCCGCACGGTCCTGACGAGCGTGGGCTTCATCTGGACGCCGCCGTTGGCGATCGCGCTCGTCATGAGGGCGATCTGCAGTGGGGAGGCCTTGACGTCGAACTGGCCGATCGCCGACTGCGCGAGCTGGGCCTCGTCGAGGTTCTCGGGGAACACCCCGGGCGAGTAGTCGAGGTGCAGCTGGTCCCCCGCGTCCTCGCCGAAGCCGAACGCGGCGGCCTGCTTGGCGATCGCGTCCTGCCCGAGGTCCAGGGCGATCGAGGCGAACGGCGTGTTGCAGGACTGCTCGAGGGCGAACGAGAAGCTCGCCTCGGAGCGCGTGTAGCAGTTGCCGCCCGCGTAGTTCGGCAGCTTCGCGGTGCTGCCCGGCAGGGTCATCTCTGCTGGGTTGGGCAGCGTCGAGTCCGCGGTGTACTTGCCGGAGGCGAGGGCCGCGGCCGTGTCGACGATCTTGAACACCGAGCCGGGCGCGAGGAGCCCGCCCGTGGGGCCGCTTACCCCCTGGTTGAGGTTGATGCCCGGGAGCTTCTGCAGCTCGCCCATGGCCTCCTGCGCTGCGGCCCGGTCGTGGGTGGCGACGGTGTTCGGGTCGTAGCTGGGCTTGGAGACCATCGCGAGGATGGCGCCGGTCTTGGGGTTCGTGACGACGATCGAGCCCCGCTGCCCGTCGGGGATGAGGCTGTGCGCGAGGGCCTGGATCTCGGGGTCGATCGTGAGCTCGACGGAGGCGCCCTTGGGCTGCTGGCCGAGGAAGAGCTGCCGGAGCCGGTCCATGAGCAGCTGATCGGCCTGGCCCGTGAGGGTCTGGTTCATGGTGTTCTCGAGGCCGGTGGAGCCGAACACATTGGAGTAATACCCCGTGATGCCCGCGTACAGCGCCGGATCGGTCGGGTATGTGCGCTGGAATTCGCACGAGTCCGAGCCGCTCTCGACCGACTGCGCGATCGGCTTGCCGGCGACGAGGATCGCCCCCCGGTCCTGGCAGAAGGTCTGCAGGATCGCCCGGTTGTTCCACGGGTTGTTGGCCAGCTCGTCCGCCCCGATCACCTGGACGTAGCTGATCGAGCCGAGGATGAGGGCGAACATGGACGCGACGGCGATCCATGCGTTCCTGATGGCCTGGTTCACTTGATCCTCACCGCCTCGGTCCTCGTCTCCTCGATCGCCTTCCGCTGGCCGCGCCCCTTCGCTGTGGGGGTGGACGACGTCGGCGCGTGCCCGGGTGCCTCGTCCGGCCTCCACGGGGTGGTGTCCACAGGGCGCCGGGCGGCGTTCGAGATGACGAGCAGGAGCGCGACGATGATCCAGTTCGCGAGGAGCGACGAGCCGCCCGCGGCGAGGAACGGCGTCGTGAGGCCCGTGAGCGGGATAAGCCGGGTCACGCCGCCGATCACGACGAAGCACTGCAGGCCCATCGCGGCGGAGAGCCCGCACGCGAGGAGCTTGCCGAAGGAGTCCCGGGCGCCGAGCGCCGCGCGGAAGCCGCGGGTGATGAGCAGCCCGTAGCAGAGCACGATCGCGAACAGCCCCACGAGGCCGAGCTCCTCGCCGAACGCGGCGATGATCATGTCCGAGTGCGGGAAGGGCACGAGGTCGGGCCGGCCCTCGCCGAGGCCCGTGCCGAGGAGGCCGCCGTTGGCCATGCCGAACAGGCCCTGCACGATCTGGTAGCTGCCGCCCGGGTCGCGCCCGAAGACCTCGTCCGAGAACGCGTTGAGCCACGAGTCGAGGCGGGATGCCACGTGCGGGAAGATGCGGCCCGCGACGAACCCGCCGACGGCGACGAGGGTCAGGCCGATGAGCACCCAGCTCACGCGGCTCGTGGCCACGTAGATCATGACCATGAACAGGCCGAAGAACAGGATCGAGGAGCCGAGGTCCCGCTGGAAGACGAGCACGCCGATGCTCACGAGCCACGCCGCGAGCATCGGGCCGAGGTCGCGGAAGCGGGGCAGCTGGAGGGGACCGAGGCGCCGGCCCGCGAGCAGGATGAGGTCCCGGTTCGTGGAGAGGTAGCCGGCGAAGAACACCGCAAGGGTGATCTTCGCGACCTCGCCCGGCTGGAAGGTCGCGGGGCCGAGCCGGATCCAGACCTGGGCGCCGTTGATCTCGCCGGCCGTCAGGCCGGGCACGAGCGGCATGACGAGCAGCACCGCGCTGACGATGAGCGAGATGTACGTGTACCGGCGGAGGAACCGGTGGTCGCGCAGGAACCAGATGACCGCCGCCGCGAGGGCCATCCCGAGCAGGGTCCAGCGCACCTGGGCGTTGCCGTACTCGGTCTGGGCCGTGTCGAGCCGGTGGATCATGGCGAGCCCGAGGCCGTTGAGCGTCACGACCAGCGGAAGGATGAGCGGATCGGCATACTTCGAGCGGAAGCGCAGCACAATGTGCACCGCCAGGGAGGCGACCGTCAGGAGGATCGTCTGGAGCCAGAAGTCGCCCTCGAAGGACGTGCCGTTGTGCAGGCCGGTCATGGCGTTCGCGCCCACGGCGACGGCCAGCGCGAGCAGAAGGAGCGCGAGCTCCGCGTTGCGCCGGGACCTCTGCACGGTGTCGACGCCGCTCATCGGGTGCCTCCCAGGCAGGGGTCGGGGGTGGTGGTCGGGCTCGGGGTGGCTGCCGTCCCCTCGGGTGCCGGCGCGCCGCCCTCGGGCGCCGGGGTGGCGGGCGGGGCGGACGACGGCGCGGCGGGGCTGCCGGTCGCGGCCGGGCCGGGCGTCGCGCCGGAGCCGGGCAGGCAGCCCTGCGGGTCCTCCTGGATCGCGCGGACGGTCTCCTCGGCGCCCTCGAGGCCGTCGACCGGAACGCCCGAGCGCAGGCGCTGCTGCGTGAACGGGCTCAGGGAGTCGACCGAGATGCCCGTGACGGTGTGCACGTGCGAGAGCGGGATGGGGCCGAGCTGCTGGGAGACGCCGTTGTAGATCGCGACGCGGCCGTCGTAGGCGCCCACGTAGTAGCGGGTCTGGGTCCACGCGTAGCCGAACCACAGGCCCAGGATCACGGCGAGGGCCGCGAAGGCGACGAGCCCGATCCGCAGCCAGCGGCGGCCCGGGCGCTCGGCCTCGGCCATCTCCTCGAGCTCCGCCTCGGCCTCGGGGCTGCGGTGGGTGAGCAGGGCGGCGGCCCGCCGGGCGGCCGTGCGGCTCGCGACGGAGGGCAGGGAGCCGGTTTCCGCGGCGGCGGCCGCGGCGCCCACGAGCTCGTGCGGGCGGCTGTCGAGCTCGCGGCGCAGGACCTCCGCGGACAGGTGCGCGCCGAGGTTCGGGTCCGTGACCGGCTCTTCCCGCGCGGGAACAAGGGTGTCCCCGCCCGTTTCGCCGGTCTTCTCTCCCGCCTCGGCGGGGCCGCCGGGAGACGCTGAAGGGCGGGCGGCGGGTTGGCCGTCGGCCTCGCCCCCACTGGCGGCCGCGGCGGCACTGGCGGCCGCGGCGGCGCCAGCCCGGGTTGCGGGTACCGTGGCCTTCGCTGCCGGGGCCTTTGCGCCGGGTGACCCGGCCGCGCCGGTCTGGGCTGCGGGGACCGCGCCGGTCGTGGGTGCCGGGGCGGCGCCGTTCTGGGCCGAGGGGACCGCGCCGGCGGTGGCTGCCGGGGCGGCGCCCGCCGGGGCTGGGGCGGCGGGGGCCTTCCCGGCGGGAACGGCCGAACCCTCGGTAGGCCGCGGCTTCTCGGCCGCGGCTGCGGAGGTCACGGGCGTGCGCGCGGCCGCCGCTGCGGTGAGCGGGGCGGCGGCGGGCGGCTGCGCCGGAGCCTGGCGCGCGCCGTCGTCCGGCTCCGCTCCGACCACGTCGGCGACGATGACCGTCACGTTGTCGGGCGCGCCGGCGGCGAGCGTGAGCTCGATGAGGCGGTCGGCGCACTCGGCGAGGTCGTCGGTCTCCCGGAGGGTGCGCTCGACGATCGGCAGCGGGACGTAGTTGAGCCCGTCGGAGCACAGGAGCCAGCGCTCGCCCTCGACGGCGTCGAACGTGTCGAGGTCGAGCTCGGGGCTCGCGTCCACGTCGCCGAGGACGCGCATGAGCACGTTCTTGTGCGGGTGGGTCTCGGCCTCCTCGGGCCGCAGGCGGCCCTCGTTGATGAGCCGCTGGACGAAGGTGTGGTCGGTGCTGACCTGATCGAGGTGGGTCCCGCGCAGCCGGTAGGCGCGCGAGTCGCCGATGTGCGCGAACGCGAACGTCCCGCCCGAGAGCAGGATCGCCGTCACGGTCGTGCCCATCCCCGCGAGCAGGGGGTTCGCCGCCACGAGCTCGGAGAGGAGCGCGTTGGCCGTCTGGATCTCGTCCGCGAGCTGGGTCTCCGCCTCGTCCCCGGTGTAGTCGCCGCGGTCGAGGTGGATCAGGTCCAGGACCGTCGAGGCGCTCGCGACGTCGCCGCCAGCGTGCCCGCCCATGCCGTCGGCGACGACCGCGAGATGACGGCCCGCATAGGCGGAGTCGTCATTCTTCGAGCGGAGCCGGCCCACATCGGAGCGGGCCGCGAAGCGGAGGACAAGCTGGGGTTCAGCCAAGATCAGGGCCTCAACTCGATCACGGTCTTGCCGATGCGGATCGGCACGCCCAGGTCGACGGGCTGGGCGCGGGTGAGCTGTCGGTCGGAGAGGTAGGTGCCGTTGGTGGAGCCGAGGTCCTCGATGAACCACCGGCTGCCCTGCGGGAAGAGGCGCGCGTGGCGGCCCGAGGCGTAGTCGTCCTCGAGGACGAGGGTGGCCTCCTGGGCGCGGCCGAGGAGGATCGGGCTGTCGGCCAGATGCATGGTCGTGCCGGCGAGGGGGCCCTCGACCACGATGAGCTGGCGGGCCTGCTGGCGCGCGGGCGGCTCGGCGAGCTCCGGGTTGCGGCGGATCTCCCGCGCGCTCGGGGCGCCGGTCCTGTTGCGCCGCCCGATCGCGAGGTCGCGGCGCATGGCCCCCACCACGCTGAAGACCAGGAGCCACAGCAGCAGCAGGAAGCCCAGCCGCAGGGCGGTGAGCGTCAGCTCGTTCACGCGTTTCCTCCCCGGGGTGCCGGAAGCATGCGGAAGACAATCTTGGTCCGGCCCATGCTGATGGTGGAGCCGTCCCTGAGTTCGGCGCTGCCCTGGACACGCTGCCCATTGACGTAGCTGCCGTTGGTCGAGCCGAGGTCGACAGCGCGGGCCTCGCCCGCCTCGACGCGGATTTCGAGGTGGCGGCGGGACACGCCCGTGTCGTCGACGACGATGTCCGCCTCGGACGAGCGGCCCAGAACCACCGACTCGGAGTTCAGGGAGTACCGCTGGCCCTCGATCTCGAGGACCGGCGTGAGCCGGACGGGCGCCCGCGACGGGGCGGGCGGCGCCGTCGGGCGGCGGGCCTCGCCCTTCTCGGTGCGCGAGACGACCTCGAACTCGCCGGCACGCAGGGCGGAGTCGTTGCGGAACGAGAACCGCACGGCGCCCTGGAGGGTGTAGCTCTGGGAGCGGGCGTGCTTGACCGCGACGTCGCACAGCTCCTCGGCCAGGGCCTCGCCCCATTCGCGGGCGCGCTCGAAGTCGGCGTCGGAGAGGTGCGCCTCGAAGACGTTCGGGGCGAGAGTGCGGCCCTGGCTGATGGCAAAGGCCTTGTGGTCCATTTCGCGGCGCAGCCGGCTCGCGATTTCGACCGGCTGGACCTGGCCCTTGGAGCCCGTGGAGAAGACACCGTGGACGGCCTTCTCGATGCCGCGCTCGAGCCTGTCGAGCAGTCCCATGGCCCCTCCTCTCGGCGTTGTTCGCTCATGCCTGCAGACGTGATTCGGCGTCCGCACGGGCCGCCATGGCCGCGCGCAGTCCTGTGACGATAGTAGTCGGACCGTCTGGGTGAGAGCCCAATGCGCCGGTACCGTCCCGGTAACGATGGATGCGCTGCGCCCGTGACCACGCGGGATTCCGGCCGTCGCCGGGCCGGGCCGATTTCGCAATCGGCTGCGGGCTCGGCTATGCTGGTTCTCGCTGCTTTCGCACCCACGGGTTCCGCAAGGGATCTGCAGGGGTTTCGGGAGTGCCGCGCGCGAGTGGCGGAACGGCAGACGCGCTGGCTTCAGGTGCCAGTGTCCGAAAGGGCGTGCGGGTTCAAATCCCGCCTCGCGCACAGCAAAGGGCCCCGGTCTCACGACCGGGGCCCTTTCGCGTTGCCCATTCGACGAGGGGGATATGCCAATTCGGTCTTCCCCTACGACACCTCTCGGAGCGCGATCGGCCGGATCACCACCCGCAGCGGCGTGATGACCCAGCGCTTGCCGGTGGCCCGGAACTCCTCGCGGGTCGCGAACTCGTACAGCGCCGCGCGGGCCCGCACCCAGCGCGGCCGCTCGCCGTCGAACGGGTCCTCGCGCAGGAGCTTGAGCGTCGCCGGATCGGCCAGCAGGAGCTTCATGAGGAACTCGTAGAACCAGTCCTCGTGCACGGTGCGCAGCGGCAGGAACCACATGAGCCAGTCGAGCCGCAGGTGGTACGGCGCCCACTGCCGCGGGATCCGGCCGGGCTCGCCCGGCTTTCCGCGGAAGCGGTACTCGCGCCACTCGGCGTCCCCCGCGGGCACCTCGTCGAGCGTGCCCTCGACGACGATCTCGACTCGGTTCTTCGTCACTGACCCGAATGCCCCGTACGTGTTCACGAGCTGCCAGCGGTTGAAGGCCGCATTCATGAGCTGGTGCTTCGAGACGAGGTTCTTCGCCGGCCACCACGAGAGCGCCACAAGCAGCGCCGACGCGGCGAGCACGACGGCGACCCACACCCAGGCGACCCAGTCGCCGTCGGCGGGCCACGCCGTCGTCCGCCAGCCGCCCGCGGCAGGCGAGAGATCCTCCGGGACGAATGGCAGGACGGCGTGCACGGCAGGGTCGCTCACGGCGGCGAACGCGAGCACGATCGCGGACCAGTTGAGCCACGCGAAGTTCCCCGAGGCCACGAGCCACAGCTGCGTCGCGATCACGACCGCGGCAGCGGCCGAGCCCACGGGCTGCGGGAAGAAGAGGAGGAACGGCACGACGAGCTGGGCGAAGTGGTTCCCCACGACCTCGACGCGGTGCACCCACTTCGGCAGGAGGTGGAACTGGCGGCTCAGCGGGCCGGGCATGGGCTGGGTCTCGTGGTGGAAGTAGAGCGCGGTGAGGTTGCGCCACTCCTCGCCGCCGCGGATCTTGATCATCCCCGCACCGAACTCGAGCCGGAACACGAGCCACACGAGCAGGATCAGGACCGGCGCGGGCGGCGGCACCTGGTCCGAGCCCAGGAACGCGACCGTGAACCCCGCCTCGAGCAGGAGCATCTCCCAGCCGAAGCCGTAGAACGTCTGCCCCACGTTCACGATCGACATGTACAGCCCCCACAGCGCCAGGAACGCCGCGAGCGGGAGCCACCACGGCCCGAGCTGCGGGATCCCGAGGACGAGCAGCGCCGAGACCGCGAGGCCCGTGGCGCACACCCCGCGGAAGAGCGCGTCCGAGTAGCGGAAGCGGAACAGGCTCGGCCGGCCCAGGCGGTGGAAGCCGCGCACGTACTCCGGGACCGGGAGCAGCCCGCGCTCGCCGAGCAGTGCCGGGAACTGGTTGAGCGAGGACAGGAACGCGACCAGGAACAGCGCCGCGACGCCGCGCTGGAGCACGGTCCGCGCGATCTCGTAGTCCTCGGCGGCGAACCAGCCGGCGAACCCTGCGGCGAGCCACTCTGCGACCCCGGCCGCCTCGTCCATTCTTCAACGCTACGCCCGCAGTGCGCGGGCGGGGAGAGGCGGTAGGCTCTTCACCGCCGTGACAGACCCCCAGCCCCGCCCCGCGCCTGACGCGGGCCCCGCGCACGACGGCGGGCCCCCGCCGTCGTCCTCTGTCGCGCCGTCGCGCCTGCCCCCGCCGCGGCGGCCCGCTCGCGCTGCCGGGACGGCCGCCCTCGCGCTCGTCTTTGTCGGAGGCGTGGCCGGGACGCTGTGCCGGTGGGTGCTGGGTGAGACTCTCCCGGCCCCGGGCGGCTGGCCGCTGCCGACCCTGCTCATCAACCTGGCCGGGGCGGTCGCGCTCGGGGCGCTCCTCGAGTCGCTCGCGCGGCGTGGGCCGGACGCCGGGGCGCGGCGGCTCGTGCGGCTCGGGCTCGGGACCGGCTTCCTCGGCGCCTTCACGACGTACTCCGCGCTGGCCCTCGACGGTATGCGGCTCCTGCTCGCTGGCCGGGTCCTCGAGGGCGCCGGGTACCTCGCCGCGACCGTGCTCGGCGGGGCGGCCGCGACCCTCGCCGGCGTCGCGGGGGCGGCGTGGCTGCACCGGGGGGACCGGCGGGGCCTCGCAGCGGAGGCGCACGCAGCGGTGCACCCCCGGCACACGCACCCGCTGCTGGAAAGTGCCCCGGGTTTCGGAAATCGCCCCACGCCACGGGGCGGGGCAGATTCCGAAACGGGGGGCACTCCTTCCGGTCCGGCGCCGTCGTCCGTTCCGAAACCGCCCGACTCGGAGGGAGACCAGCGATGAGCCCGGCAGAGGTGCTGCTCCTCGCGGTGGCTGGCGGGCTGGGGGCGGTCGTGCGGTTCCTGCTCGATACGGCCGTGAGCACGCGGGTCCACACATCCTTGCCCGTCGCGACGGTCGGCATCAACGTCACGGGGTCGTTCGCGCTCGGGCTCGTCGCGGGGCTCGTGCTCGCCGGCGTTGCCGACCCGGGGGTCCAGGCCGTGCTCGGGACGGGGTTCCTCGGCGGCTACACGACGTTCAGCACGGCGAGCTACCAGAGCGTGAGCCTCGCGCTCAGCGGGAAGTGGGCCGCCGCCGTCGTCAACGGGCTCGGGACGCTCGCCGTGAGCCTCGCCGCCGCGCTCGCGGGACTCGCCCTCGCCGGTGCCCTCGCCCCCTAGCCCACCATGCGGGGTCACCTCTCAACGTTGCGGGGTCACCTCTCAACGATGCGGGGTCACGTTCCTGAGATGGCTGGCCAATGTCCGGCCATTGACCCCGCATCTTAGGGAAGTGACCTCGCATCGTAGGGAGGTGACCCTGCATCGCTGGGAGGTGACCCCGCATCCCAGGGACGTGACCCCGGATCGGCTAGGGGCGGCGCAGGCCCCGAAGCACGACGACGGCGGCGCCCGCCATGAGCGTCGCGCCGATCGCAGCCGTGTAGACGACGCCGGAGTCGAAGGCCTGGTGCGCCGAGGCGAGGAGCTCCGCGGCGGCGTCGGCCGGCAGCAGGTGCGCGGCCTCGACGGCGCCGCCGAGCGTCTCCCGCGCGCGGTCCGCGGCCTCGGCGGGGAGCCCGGACGGGACCTCGACCCGGAGCCTGTACGCCGCGCCGAGGATGCTGCCGAGCACGGCCGTTCCGAGGACGGCCCCGAGCTCGTAGGCCGTCTCCGAGATCGCCGAGGCCGCGCCCGCCTTGGCGGGCGGGACGGAGGCGAGGATGAGATCGTTCGAGAGGGTCTCGGCCAGGCCGACCCCCGCGCCGACGACGGCGAACGCCGCCAGGAGCGAGGGCATCGACCCGTCGTGCCCGAACGCGAGCACGACGCCGTAGCCGGCCGCGTTCACGAGCAGCCCCGCGACCATGACCGACCGCGCCGGGAAGCGCGCGGCGAGCCGCACGGCCGCGAGCCCCGTTGCGACGGTCAGGGCCAGGCCCGGGAGCATGAGCAGGCCGGCCTCGAACGGCTCCTTCCCGGCCACGAGCTGGAGGTGCTGCGAGAGGAAGTACAGGAACCCCACGAGCGAGAAGATGCTGAAGAGGTTCGCCAGCAGCCCCGCGCTGAACACAGGGATGCGGAAGAGCCGCACGTCCAGCATGGGCCGCTCGCGCCGCAGCTGGCGGCGCACGAACGCCCAGCCCAGCCCCGCGCCCGCGGCGAGGACCGCCGCGGCGGGGGCCCCGCCGTCGTGCGCGAGCTCCTTGATCCCGTAGACGATGCCGACGGCGGCGCCCACCACGAGTGCGATGCTCGCCGGGTCAACGGGCGACGGCGCGGGGTCCCGGGACTCGGGCACGAGGACGGGGGCGAGGAGCAGCGCGGGGACGAGCATCGGCACCGCGAGGAGGAACACCGAGCCCCACGCGAAGTGCGAGAGCAGGGCGCCGCCCACGAGGGGCCCGAACGCCGCACCGCCGGAGAACACGGCCGCCCAGATCGCGACGGCGAGGCGGCGCTCGCGGGCGTCCTCGAAGATGTTCCGGATCAGCGACAGGGTCGCCGGCATGATCATCGACCCGAACACGCCGATGAGCGCGCGGGCGCCGATGAGCTGCGCGGGGCTCGTGGCGAACGCGGCGGCGGCTGAGACGGCGGCGAAACCGGTCGCGCCGATGAGAAGGATGCGGCGCCGGCCGATCCTGTCGCCGATCGTGCCCATCGGCACGAGCAGGCCCGCGAGCACGAGCGAGTAGATGTCGATGATCCACAGGATCTCCGTCGCGCTCGGGCCGAGCGCGAGCGTGATCGAGGGGACGGCGAAGCTCAGCACTGTGTTGTCGACGGCGATCAGCAGCACCGGGAACATGAGTGCCGCGAGGGCGAGCCAGCGGCGGGCGGCCCCTGTTCCGGTGGGGCGGACGACGGCGGGCGCTGCCGTGCGCTTGCGGCTCGCCGCTGCCTGGGGTGCGGTGCGGCGGGGTGCTGTCTGGGTCATGGCTGCTCCTTGGGATCCGTCATAACTGTACCGGCTGGACGGTATAGATACAATGCGACGTAGAGTGGCCGTATGCCCAGACCCCCCAAGGCCCGCGACGCCCTCCTGGCCGCCTACCGCGACCTCCTCGTGAGCGAGGGCGAGCGCGCCGCGACCATGGACGCCGTCGCCGCAAGGGCGGGCGTCTCCAAGGGCGGGCTGCTCTACCACTTCAAGAGCAAGGACGCGCTCGCCGAGGCGCTCCTCGACGCCCTCCGCGCAGCAGCGGCCGAGGACCGGCGGCGGATGGCGGAGGCGCCCGAGGGGCCGTCGAAGTACTTCGTGCGCACGTCCGTGAACTCGGGCACCGATATGGACGCGTTCTTCGTCGCCGCCGTCCGGCTCGCGCAGGCCGGGCATGAGGGCGCGCTCGCGGCCCTCGAGGAGCTCGACGCGGCGTGGCTGGCCCTCATCCGGGCCGAGATCGAGGACCCCGCGCTCGCGACCGCCGTGATGCTCATGGGCGAGGGGCTCTATCACTACTCGTCCCTCGCCGGCGCGTGGCCTGAGAAGTCCTTCGGGACGAGCCTCGGGGAGCTGCTCGGCGTCGTCGACCGGCTTCGGGGGGTTTGAGAGGCGCTGCAGGTGACCCCGCATCGCAGGGAGGTGACCCCCACATCACCGCATGATTTCACGCTCTTGACGCTCGTCATGTGAATGATATCGTTGGGGGCATGACCCAGACGGCATCCCCGCAGGCCGGCGTCCGAGCGATCGAAGAGGGCGTCCGCACCGACTTCCGCGGCGCCATGTCGTACGGCCGCTACCTCGACCTCGACGCGATCCTCCACGCCCAGCATCCGCAGAGCAGCCCGGAGCACCACGACGAGCTGCTCTTCATCGTCCAGCACCAGACGAGCGAGCTCTGGCTCAAGCTCGTCCTCCACGAGCTGCTCGAGGCCCGACGGCTCCTGGACGCCAACGACCTCGGCAAGGCCCTCAAGTGCCTCGCCCGCGTCAAGGCCATCCAGCGCACCCTCACGGAGCAGTGGTCCGTCCTCGGCACGCTCACGCCCCGGGAGTACGCGCAGTTCCGCGGCGCGCTCGGCAGCTCCTCGGGCTTCCAGTCGTATCAGTACCGCGCGATCGAGTTCGTGCTCGGCAACAAGCACTCCCGGATGCTCGAGGTGTTCTCGAGCGAGCCCGAGGCCCACGCCCTCCTCGCTGCGATCCTCGGCGAGCCCACCGTCTACGATGCGTTCCTGCGCCTTGTGGCCCGCGCCGGCTATGCCGTCCCCGAGGACATCCTGACCCGGGACGTGACCCAGCCGTGGACCTTCCGCGAGGACCTCGTCCCCGTCTTCCAGCGCATCTACGAGGAGGACGAGACGCCGTGGGGCCTCTACGAGGCGTGCGAGGACCTCGTGGACCTCGAGGACAACTTCCAGGCCTGGCGCTTCCGCCACCTGCGCACGGTCCAGCGGACCATCGGCTTCAAGCGCGGCACGGGCGGCTCCTCAGGGGTCGACTTCCTCAAGCGCGCCCTCGATCTGACCTTCTTCCCCGAGCTCTACGCCGTCCGCACGGCGATCGGCTCCTGAGCCCGAGGATCCCCCATGACGCAGCAAGTGGCTCTTGACACCGCGGCCCTCGACGCCGCGGCCCTCGATGCCGCCGATCCGCTCGCGAGCTTCCGCGACCGCTTCCTGATGCCGGACGCCGCCCACGGCGGCCCCGTCGTCGCGTACCTCGACGGCAACTCTCTGGGCCGGCCGCTTGCCGTGACGGCCGAGCGGCTCGCCGAGTTCACCGCTGGCCCGTGGGGCAACCGCCTCATCCGCGCGTGGGACGAGCAGTGGATGGCCGAGCCGGTGCGCCTCGGGGACCGCCTCGGCGAGATCGTGCTCGGCGCGGGATTGGGGCAGACCGTCGTCGCGGACTCGACGTCGGTCATGATCTACAAGCTCGTCCGCGGGGCCCTCGACGCCCAGATGGCGCAGGATCCCGCCCGGAACGAGATCGTGATCGACCGCGAGAACTTCCCCACGGACCGCTTCCTTGTCGAGGGCATCGCCGCCGAGCGCGGCGCATCCATCCGCTGGATCGAGCCCGACCCGGACGCGGGGGTGCGCCCCGCCGACGTCGAAGCCGCGCTCTCGCCGCGCACCTCCGTCGTCCTCCTAAGCCACGTTGCCTACCGCTCCGGGTTCATGGCCGACGCCGCCGCGATCACGGACGCCGTGCATCGCGCCGGCGCGCTCGTCGTCTGGGACCTCTGCCACTCGGCCGGGTCGGTGCCGGTCGAGCTCGATGCGTGGGGCGCGGACCTCGCCGTCGGCTGCACCTACAAGTACCTCAACGGCGGCCCCGGCTCGCCCGCGTTCGGCTACGTGCGGCGCGAGCTGCAGGACCGGCTGGCCCAGCCGATCTGGGGCTGGATGGGCGCCGCCGACCCGTTCGGCATGACCGAGTCCTACACGCCGGCGGCCGGGATCCGCCGGTTCATCACGGGCACCCCGCCGATCCTCGCGATGCAGCCGCTCAAGGCCATGGTCGAGCTCATCGCCGAGGCGGGGATGGACGCCGTCCGGGCCAAGTCGATCCGGCTCACCGAGTTCGCCGCGGCGCTGAGCGACGAGCTCCTGGCCCCGCTCGGCGTCGAGCTCGCGAGCCCGCGCGACCCGGCCGAGCGCGGGTCGCACTTCACGCTCAACCACCCGCGCTTCCGCGAGGCCACGGCGGTGCTGTGGGAGCGGGGGGTCATCCCGGACTTCCGGCCGCCCCACGGGCTGCGCGTCGGGCTTTCGCCGCTGAGCACCTCGTTCGCCGAGGTGCGGGCAGGGATCGAGGCGGTCCGGGACGCGCTCATCGAACTGGCATGATCGGCCGAACTCTCGTGACAGGCCACGCGCGCGAGGCCGGGGGAGTCGCCGGCCAGACGACCCGGTCGCCCGGCGGCGTCGGACCGGTGGACGTCGCGCATGCGCCGACGGATATCGTCCAGGCCCTGCCCCGCGTCGCCGACGACATGGTCTCGCGGCCCGGCAGCGCGGTCTCGCTCCTGCGCACCGTCGTGGGCGTGTACCTGCGCGAGGCCGGCGGCTGGATGCCCACCGGCGCGTTCCTGGCCCTTCTCGGCGCGCTCGGCGTCCCCGTCCCGCAGGCGCGCACGGCGCTGAGCCGGGTCAAGCAGCGCGGCCTCCTCCAGGCGGAGGCGCACGACGGCGTCGCCGGGCTCGCCCTTGCCCCAGGCGCCGGGGCGATGCTCGCCTGCGGGGACCGCCGCATCCACGAGCCGCGCAGCATGGCGGCCGACGGCGAGTGGTGCCTCATCGTGTTCTCCATCCCGGAGGCGATGCGCGACGCCCGGCACCAACTGCGGAAGCAGCTCACGTGGATCGGCTGCGGGACGGTCGAGGCCGGCGTATGGATCTGCCCCGACTTCCTGCGCGGAGAGGTCGAGGACGTCGTCGCCGGGCTCGGGCTGTCCGGGCACGTCGTGCTGTTCACGGCCCGCGGCCTGCCCGCGGGGCCCGTCGCCGCGGGGCAGGTGGGCCAATGGTGGGACCTCGAGGGGATCGCGCACCTGCACAGGGCGTTCCTCGAGGGACAGTCCGGGGTGCCGGAGGGCAGCGCGGGCGCGGCCGAGAGCTTCGCGGCCTACGTCGGCTGCATCGATGCGTGGCGCGTCATCCCGTACCTCGACCCTGGGCTCCCCGCCGAGCTCCTCCCCGACGACTGGCCCGGTCCCGAGTGCATCGCCCTGTTCCGCCGCATCCGCGAGGCCCACGCCGGGCCAGCGCGGGACTTCGTGCTCGGCACTCTGGCTTCGGGCGGGGTGCCCGCGGGTCTCGACCCGGCCCGTCTCGGCCACTCCGAGGAGGTCCGGTGACCAGCCAGCCACCCGCCGTCGTGCGTCCCCGCGCGCAGGATCCGGCCGTCCTGCGCTACGGTGACCACCCCGACCAGTGGGTCGAGCTCTGGGACCAGGGCGGGAACGCCGGGAAGGGTCCCGCGCGGGGGCTCGTCCTCCTGGTCCATGGCGGGTACTGGCAGGCGCCCTACACGCTCGACCTCATGCGCCCGATGGCGGCCGACCTCGCGGCGCGCGGCTGGGCCGTGGCCAACATCGAGTACCGGCGCGACGCCGAGGGCCGCTGGCCGGTGCCCGAGGAGGACGTCCGGGCGGCCATCGCCGCCGTGCTCGGGAGCGCGTGGGCAGGCCGCCACGCCGGCCCGCGCGTGTCCCTCGGGCACTCCGTGGGCGGGCAGCTCGCGCTCCTGACCGCGGAGGCGGTCGACGCCGTCGTCGCCCTGGCGCCCGTGACCGACGTGCCGCGGGTATGGCGCGAGGGCCTCGGCCAGGACGCGGCGCGGCGGTACTTCGGCGCGTCGCCGGAGGAGGCGCCGGGCGCGTATGCTGCGGCGTCCCCGCTTGCGCGGCTGCCGTTGGGGCGGCCCGCGCTCGTCGTCCAGGGCGACGCCGACGATCGGGTCCCGCTCGGCCACTCCCTCGCGTACGCGGCGGCCGCCGAGGTCGCGGGCGACGCCGTGCTGCTCGAGGTGCACGCGGGCGCGGACCACTTCGTCGTCATCGATCCTGCGTGGGAGGGGTGGGGCGATGTCGTCGAGTGGATGGCCCGGGTCGAGGCCGAGCGGGGCTGAGAGGACTGGTTTCTAGATGGGATCGGGCCAGTTGCCGATGCTGCTCATGTCATTGATCCTGTCCTGGTCTGGTCGCTGACGGCCCGTTCGGCGCGCGGAAGCGCCGACGGAGTGGACCGCCTTGGTGGGCAGACTCGTCCCCTCAGTCGGGGGTGGACCCTGGATCGAACGCGGGGGACGCCGGCACGGTGCCGTGGAACGGCAGCCTGCGGGCGTGGACCAGAAGGAGCGGGGGGAGCAGGAGGGCGGCCGAGAGCAGAGCGAGACTCAGGAGCCCGCCTCCGGAGGGGCCCGCAGTGCCCGAACCCAGCCAGAGCGGCTGGCCGAGCAGCGGGAAGGCCCAAGTGTCGCCGGGGGTCTCGCCGGGCGACCCCCCCGCGGTCGACGGGAGCGCGACCGCGGCCGTCACGGATGAACCCGGCACGGGCCAGCCCCAGACCAGCATCGCGCGCGCCGTGCTCGCCAGGTCGACGGTGCTCGTGGGGTCGACGGACGTCGGGGCGTCGGCGGCCCGAGGCACCGTGGACGCCTCCGCAGGGGGCGCGTCGTCGCCGGGCATGACGCCCGGGAGGGGGGCCACCACGGGCGTCAGTTCGGGAACCGGCACAGGAAGCAGATCGGGCAGAGGAGGCAGGGTCGAGACGGTATTTCCGAGCGTATCGCCCACCGTCGTGATCGCGTCCCCGACGCCCGATGCCGCTCCGCTGACCACGGGTGCTAGCGGCTCCAGCGGGCCGGTCAGCACGTGCTCGGTGACCGACGGCAGCGTCTCCACGGCGCCGGCGAGGGCCGTCGTCGTGCCCTGAACCACTGCCGAGCCCTGATCCGCGGCCGAGCTCGTGGCGGGCGCCACGGCATCCGTGACGGGTTCGAGAACAGAGGATGTCGAGACCGTCGGCGATCCGAGGAGGGCGTCCGCTCCGAGCAGATCGCCCGAGGCCGAGGCCGCGGCGCTGGAGATGAGGAGCCATCCGAGTCCGAGGCCCGTGGCGGCCAGGGCATGCCGCAGGGCGACGAAGGCGCGGGATCGCGCCATTGGTGTCGACGCCATTGCACCCTCCCCCCGGCTCAGGGTCGCGCACGCGATAAAGCCATCGTAGGACCGCTGATGTGAGAGAGCCAGAGCCGGATCAGACAGGAGTGCCCTGCCTGCGACGCCAACTCCAGACTGCCCGGCGGTAGGCTCGTGGGCATGTCCACCGTCGCCGCAGCGGATTCCAAGGCAGCGGCCGCCTCGCCGCGGCACCAGCAGCTCATCGTCACGGTCTTCGGGCTCTATGCCCGCGAGCACGGCGGGGCCCTCCCCGTGGCCGGGCTCGTGCGGCTGCTCGGCGAGCTCGGGGTCGAGGGCGCGGGCGTCCGCTCGGCCGTGTCGCGCCTCAAGAAGCGCGGCGTGCTCGAGAGCGTGAAGCTGGGCAGCGCCGCGGCATACCGGCTGGGTCCGGGCCTCGAGGAGGTCTTCTCCGAGGGCGACGAGCGCATCTTCTCGCCCCGCCGCGCCCGCCCCGAGGACCCGTGGCTGCTCGCCGCCTTCTCCGTCCCGGAGTCCCAGCGCGCCCTGCGCCACCAGATCCGCGCCTCGCTGACGCGGCTCGGCTTCGGCGCCGTATCGCCTGGGCTCTGGATCGCCCCCGTGGTGCTCGAGAAGGAGGCCCGGCGCCGCCTCGCGCGGGCCGGCGCCGGGCAGTACGTGGAGTTCTTCCGCGCCGAGTACGCGGACGACGGCGAGGGGCCAGGGATGCGTGAGCGCGTCGCCGAGTGGTGGGACCTGGACGCGCTCGAGGCGACGTACGTCGACTTCGTGGAGGGCCAGCGCGAGGTGCGCGAGCGCTGGGAGGGCGCGGCCGCGCCGTCGTCCGCGTCCGAGGACGCCGCGGCGTTCGCCGACTACGTCTCCCTCCTCACCCAATGGCGGCGCCTGCCGTACCTCGACCCGGGGCTGCCGGCCGAGTACCTGCCGCCGACCTGGCACGGGATCGTGGCGCAGGAGCTCTTCGCCGCCCTGCGGGCCAAGCTCGAGGGGCCGGCGCGGCGACACGCGGAGGCCGCGCTGGCGGGGTAGACCAGCTCAGGTCGGAAGCCCCCCGAGCCCCTCGCGCGCGAGGTCGCCGCGACGTCTGGTCAGCCGAGCCTGCCGGTCGCCGCCCTCTCTGCGGGTTGGTAGGTGGCTGCCGTCTGGTCGAATGCGACTAGCGATTCCCGGGGCGTCTCCCAGAGCGGGTGGGGTAGCCTGCTTACCGTCGACGGAGGACGGCGGGTGGACGAGCACGCGGACAGTCTGGCCCAGGCGCGCACGGCCCATGCGGCACGCGAGTGGGCCTCCGCCGCGGCGCGCTTCGACGCCGTCCCGACCGAGCGGCTCGGCGCCGACGACCTGGCCGCCTATGCCGATGCCTTGTGGTGGCTCGGCCGCATCGAGGACAACCTTCGGCTCAGCGCCGCTGCGTGTGACGCTTTCCTGGCCGAATCCAGACCGGCCGAGGCGGCGGGCGCAGCCCTCGTGCTGGGCATCTTCCACCTGGGGCGGGGGGACGAGCCGCAGGGCACGGGGTGGATCGGCCGCGCCAGACACCTGCTGGAAGGGGTTCCGGAGAGCCCGGTGCACGGGCTGCTGCTTCTGCTGACCCGGATGGAGCCGAGCCTGCAAGCGGGGGAGCCCGCGGCCGCAGTGGAGGCAGCGCGCAGGGTGCAGGAGATCGGCCGCAGGCTCGGCCAGCCCGATCTGGTGTCGCTGGGCCTCAACGGCGAGGGCCGTGCCCTGATCAGGTCGGGCCAGGTGATCGACGGGCTGGCGCTGCTCGACGAGGCAATGGTGACCGTCCTCGGCGGCAAGCTGGCGCCGTTCCAGTCGGGCACCCTCTACTGCCACACCATCGCGGCCTGCCACGAGGTCGCTGACGTCCGCCGGATGACCCGGTGGAGCGAGCTTGCCGAGCAGTGGCTGGCAACCCTTCCCGCCGCGGTGCTGTTCGGGGGCCTTTGCGCGGTGCACCGGGCCCAGCTCCAGCTCATCCGCGGCAGGTGGGACGAGGCAGAACGCACTGCGCTGGAGGTCGTGGCGGATCTGGACGCCAACCGGATCGACTACGCCGCCGAGGCCTGGTACGTCGTGGCCGAGGCGCGGCGGCTGCGTGGCGACCCGGGCGCCGCCCGCGCCTACGACGAGGCGCACGCCCGCGGGCGCGACCCGCAGCCGGGACGGGCGCTGCTTCAGCTCCAGGGTGGCGACGCCGCGGGCGCAGCGACGTCCGTTCGCACGGCCCTGGCGGCGGTGGGCGGCGACCCGTTGCGCAGGGCGCCGCTGTGCGCCGCGGCGATCGAGATCGCCATTGCCGCGGGACGGCCGGATCAGGCGTCGTCCGCCGCCTCCGAGCTTGCCGCGACGGCAGCGGCCTATGCGACCTCCGGGCTGGAGGCGATGGCGGCCGCTGCTCGGGGCACGCTGCTCTTGGCGGGGGGCCATGCGGAGGAGGCCCTTCCGGTGCTGCGCGACGCATGCCGGCGATGGCACGAGCTCGGCGCTCCGCACGAGGTCGCCGGCCTCTGCGAGCGTCTGGCCGACGCCTATCGGGCCCTCGGCGACGAGGCGTCCGCGGCGGCGGAGGACGCGCGGGCCGCGGAGGCGTACGAACGGCTGGGCGTCCGCCGGCCGGGTTCGGAGGCGCCGGGCGGACTGAGCCGGCGCGAGTGCGAGGTGCTGGCGCTCGTCGCCGAAGGACGCTCCAACCGGGAGATCGGCGATCGGCTGTTCATCAGCGACCGGACGGTGGGCCGGCACCTGACGAACATCTACGCCAAGATCGGTGTCACCTCCCGCACCCAGGCGGCGCGCTACGCCGTCGAGCACGGGATGACCGCACCCCAGTGAGCCGGATGCGCCAGTGAGCTGGATGCAACTGCGCAGAACCGCGTAGTCCGGCCCGCGCAGGTAGGCCGAAGATGCCGATGCCGGACACCCGGTGGCGCTCCTACCGTCCTTGGTAGAGGCACCGACCCCCGGCGCAGCTACCGATCAGGAGCCGTCATCATGAACGAGAAGCGCATCCAGCGAGCCGTCTCCGCCGACGGCACCGAGATCGTCGGACGGGTCGTAGGACAGGGGCCGGCGCTGGTGATGGTCCACGGGGGGATCGGCCACGGCGACCTCGCCTGGGAGGAGCTCCTGCCGCACCTCACGGAGCGGCTCACCTGTTACCTCCCGAGCATCCGTGGCCGCGGTCTGTCGGGCGACCACCCCGACCACACCCCGCCACGTCTGGTCGAGGACATCACAGCCTTCGCGGACAGCATCGGTGAGCCGGTCTCCCTCCTGGCCTGGTCGGGCAGCGGCCCCTGGTGCCTCGGGGCCGCGCGGAGCAGTGCCGTGGTCGCCGTCGCCGCCTACGAGCCAGTCGTACCCGGCGCGGAAGGACCTGACATGCCACGGATCGGCGCCGCGTTCGAGAGGGTGGGCATGGCTGCTGCCGAAGGCCGCCTCGTCGATGCGATGCGTGCCTTCGCCGCCGGCTTCTGCACCGACGACGAGGTCAGCGCCCTGAAGCAGACGACCTTCTTCGAGCGCTGGGCCGGCGCCGTTCCGGCGATGCTCAACGACCTCGGGCAGGACAACGCCTACGAGGGCCCGCGGTCCATCGACCCGGAGTCCTTGGCCCAGATCACGGTGCCGGTCCTGATCCTGCGAGGCCAGCAGACCCGGCTCGCATCCCTGTGGGGCGAGTCGGCGCAGCACATCGCCCGCCATGTCCCCGGCGCGCACGTCCGCGAGCTGTCCGACGTCGGCCACTTCGCGCCGGTGATCGCACCCGAGGTCGTCGCCGAGGAGCTGATCTCCTTCTACGAGTCAGTCCGCCAGCCGGCCTGACTGGGCGCCTACCCCCCGCTGATGTCGATGCCCGTGATCGGCGCGCCAGCGCGCTCGTAGGCGAGCAGGACCGCGCCCTTGGGGAACGCCTGGGGCGGCTGCACGAAGCGGAACGCCGCCGGCACGCCGGTTCCGTCCGGGAACAGGCGCTTGCCCGAGCCGAAGGTGAGCGGGTACAGGAAGAGGTTCAGCCGGTCGACGAGGTCGGCCTCGAGCAGCGAGCGAGCAAGGTTGCCGCTGCCGATGACGTGGATGTCGTCGAAACGGTCTTTCACCGCGCCTACTTTCGCCACATCCGGCAATGCCGTCGTGCCCTCCCATTCAGGGTCCGTCAGGGAGCGCGAGACGACGAACTTCGGCAGGGCGTTGAACGTCACCGCGATGGGGTCGTCCGGGCCCCGGGTGGGCCAGTACCCGGCGAAGATGTCGTAGGTCTTGCGCCCGAGCAGCAGGGCATCCATGCGGTTGATCCCCGCGCCGATCGCCTCGCCGGACTCCGCATCGAAATACGCCGCCTGCCAGCCGCCGAACTCGAAGCCGCCCTCAAGGTCCTCGTTGGGCCCGCCGGGCGCCTGGTACACGCCGTCGAGGGTGATGAACAGGTCGATGGAGAGGATGCCCATGGTGTGCTCCTTCGCGTGCACCGTCAGAGTGTCAGTCACGATAGCGACGGGCGCAGGGGAGGTCGAGAGTTGGGGCGCCCGGCGTACAGTGGGGTTGTCCAGCCGACGTCGCACACCTGGCAGGCGCGCCATGAAGCTAGAGCTCTCCACCATCATCAACAGGTCACCCGCGGTCGTGTTCGACTTCTTCGCGGTGAACCACCTGACGAACCACCCGCGGTGGGACCCGCACATGGAGCTGACGAAGCTGACAGACGGGCCCATGGGGGTCGGCACACGCTTCCACCGCCGGCAGACGCGCGGGGACATGGTCATCGAGGGCACTATGGACATCGTGGAGTTCCTGCCCGGACGGGTCCTCGGTGGCGAAATCCTCGACCAGACGCCACACGGGCCACAGGAGATCCATTCGAGGGCCACCGTGGACCCGGTGGACGGGGGCCGCGCCAAGCTCACCTTCCACCTGGACCTGCCGGGGGTGGAGTCGCTGGATCCAAGCATGATCGAGGGCAGCCTCCGCCGGATCAAGGAACTCATCGAGACCGAGACGTAGACGCCGGGCCAGACTGATGCTCGAGTGTCTATGCCTCAGTCGTTGCCGTCCCCGTGCCTTGGCTCCAGGTGCAGCCCCTCCCAGGGAGTGGCGACGAGCCGGAGCGAGGCACTGTAGGGATGCGACTCGATGGGAGCCGGCGACTGCGGGCTGCTGTGGGACGGCGGCGCCAGGATCCTGAGTGCGCCAGCCACCGCCGCGAGGATTCGGTCCATGGGTCTCCTCCTTCGGAGCCTCGTCACGGCATGTGAGCCTCTGACGGGATGAGCTTGAACTAGTCGCTCGTGGAGCGGTTCAGCGGGCCGGTCGGCTTCTGGGATTCATTGTCGGCGGCGGCGGCGGCAGCGGCGGCTTCGCGCTCGCGGTACTCCACCCAACGCTGGTGTGCGAGTCGACGGGACATCATCGCTGCTCACCTCCTTCACCTGTGATCTGTGCCTGTTTTCTCTACTCACAACGCTACGTTTGCGTGCCCGGGCCCTCTATCCGGACCGCGCAGCCATCATCCGTTTCGCGCAAGCAGCATCAGGCCTGGAGGCCGCCCGTCCTCCGGCACGTTGAAGCCCCCGCCTTGACGAGGCGAGGGCCTTCGACGTCCCGCCAGGACAGCGGGGCGGAGAGAGCTACTCCGCCGTCCCCGACCCGATCACGGCGACGCCCTTGATCTCGATCAGGGCCTCATCCTGCCACAGCCGCGTGATCCCGATGCCGGCCATCGCGGGGTACTCGCGCCCGGCCATCTCGCGCCAGATCCGGCCGATCTCGCGGCCGTTGGCCATGTAGTCCTCCACGTCGGTGAGGTAGATGGTGACGTCGACGAGGTCCTCGGGCTTCCCGCCGGCCTCCTCGAGCGTGGCCAGGACGTTGGAGAACGCCTGCCGGAACTGCTCGACGATCCCGCCCGGGACGATCTTCATGTCCTTGTCCAGGGCGGTCTGCCCGCCCAGGTACACCGTGCTGCCCACCTTGATCCCGTGCGCGTAGCCGGACGGCTTCGGCAGCGACTCCGGGTTGATGGTCTCCTTGCGCGTCATGGTCGCCTCCATGGTGTCCTCCTGCTCCCTTGCGGGGTCGTCTCCAGTGTGGGGCTAGTCACGGTCTCCTGAGCCGTGCTAACTTGAGTTTAGTTGACGGTCGTTAGAAAAGCGACATACTGAAACAAGGAACACCAGAGACGCTCAGGAGAGACATGGAACTCGGCACGATCAGGACCGCGGAGGGCACCTCCGCCGCCGTTCGGCGCGACGACCGGTGGATGCCCCTCGGCGCCCCGGACCTCAGCGCGCTCCTCGCCCGGGCGGACTGGCGGACGACGGCGGAGGCCGCCCTCGCGTCCGCCGCACCGGGCGCCGGGGTCGCCGGGCACGACGCCGAGCTGGCCCTCCCGCTGCCGGCGCCCCGCAAGGTCGTCTGCTGCGGGCTCAACTACGCCGACCACATCCTCGAGATGGGCCGGGACCTCCCCGAGCACCCCACGCTCTTCGCGAAGTTCGCGGACACGCTCACGGGCCCCACGGACGAGGTCGCGGTGCCGCCCGCAGCGCAGGCCGCGCTGGACTGGGAGGCCGAGCTCGCCGTCGTCGTCGGCGCGGAGCTGCGCGGCGCGACCGAGGAGGAAGCGCGAGCCGGCATCGCCGGGTACACGCTCGCGAACGACCTCTCGGTCCGCGACTGGCAGAAGCGCACCCTCCAGTGGTTCCAGGGCAAGGCGTGGGACGCGACCACGCCCGTGGGCCCGGTCCTCGTCACGGCCGACGCGATCGACCCCGAGGACGGCATCGAGATCGTGTGCGAGGTCAACGGCGTCCGCCGCCAGACGGGCTCGACCAAGACGATCGTCTTCAGCGCCGCCGCCCTCGTCGCCTACATCTCCCAGTTCACCGTGCTGCGCCCCGGCGACGTGATCCTCACGGGCACGCCGGGCGGCGTCGGCATGGGGATGCAGCCCCCGCTCTACCTCGCCGACGGCGACACCGTCGTCGTCCAGGCCGCGGGCCTGGGCCGCCTCGAGAACACCATCCGCTTCACCCACTGATCAGCAGACACTAGAGACAAGGCAAAGGAGCCACCATGCCCGAGCAGACAGCAGAGCAGACTGCAGAGCAGATCGTGTACCGGACCGAGGGTGACAACTCCCTCTACGCGCAGCCCGACGGCCGCGTCATCCCCGTCGTGACCCGCGCCGGCCAGGAGGACACCTCGACGACGCAGTCGGGACAGTGCGTCCGCGTCTCGGGCGTCTCGATCCAGCACACCCCGGCGACCAAGATCTGGTTCGGCCAGGTCTCCAACGAGCCCGGCTACCGCTCCTTCCCGCACCACCACGGCGAGGCCGAGACCGGCGGCTACGTGCTCCGCGGCCACGGCCGGATCTACTTCGGCGAGGGCTACAAGGAGTACGTCGACATGAGCGCCGGCGACTGGGTCTTCGTCCCGCCGTTCATGCCGCACGTCGAGGCGAACATGTCCGTCACCGAGGAGCTCGTGTGGCTCACTACCCGCACCCCGGAGAACATCGTGGTGAACCTCGAGGACGTCGACGACTCCGAGCTCGAAGGGTTCCGCCGGGCATGAGCACCGCCAGCACCTCCACGAGTCTCTCCACCGCGCTCCTCGCGGCGCTCGAGCTCGCCCCCGCCGAGCCCGAGCACTTCGACCTCGCCTTCACCGCGACCACCCAGCCCTGCCCGTGGCCCAAGGCCTACGGCGGGGACATGGTGGCCCAGGCCGCGGCGGCCGCGATGCTCTCGGTCGGGGCGGACCGGGGCCTGCACTCGATGCACTCGTACTTCATGCGCCCGGTCGACATCGGCGCGCAGGTCCGCTACGAGGTCGAGCTCCTGCGCGACGGCCGCGGCTACTCGACCCGGCAGGTCCGCGGCTACCAGAACGGCAAGCCGGTCTACGCCGCGCTCGCGTCCTTCCAGGTCCCGGAGGACGGCGCCGAGCTCGCCCCCGCGGCTCCGGCCGGCCTCCCGGACCCGGAGTCGCTGCCGAGCTCGGCCGAGTACCTCGCCGACATCGAGCCGGGCACCCCGGAGGCGGGCTCGCTCACCGAGGCATCCAAGGAGTACTGGTCCTCGGGCCGGTCCTTCGACATGCGCCACGTCCCCGGCCCCGTCTACGTCCGGGTCGAGGGGGAGCGGGTGCCGCACCAGGCGGTGTGGCTGCGCTCCTTCGAGGCGCTCGACGGCGTGGCGTCCGACGGCGGGGACGCGGCCGACGGCGCCGGCTCGCCCCGCGCGGGCACCTCGGGAGGCGCTGCCCTCACCGAGGCGCAGCTGCACACCGCGGCCCTCGCCTACGCGTGCGACTACACGATCATCGAGCCCACCCTCCGCGCCCTCGGGCACGCGTGGGCGGATCCCGGCCTCGTGACGGCGAGCCTCGACCATGCGATGTGGTTCCACCGCCCCGCCCGCGTGGACGGCTGGCTCCTCTACGTCCAGGAGGCCGCCGGCACCCAGTCCGGGCGCGGGCTCGGCCTCGGCCGCTTCTTCGACACGGACGGCCGCCTCGTGGCGACCGTCGCCCAGGAGGCCCTGGTCCGGCCCGGACGCTGACGTCCCGGCTGCCAGGCCCCCCGTCCCCAGAGCCCTCCGCACTGCCCGAAAGGTGACCCCCATGGCTCTCTCACCCTCCGCCCACGCGGACACGTTCGCGCGGGACCACCTTCCCCCGGCCGACCAGTGGCCGGCCTTCGAGTTCACGCTCCCCGAGCTGCAGTACCCGGACCGGCTCAACGCGGCGTCGGCCCTCATCGACCGCGGCGTCGAGCGCTTCGGCGCCGACCGCACCGCGCTCCTGACCCCGGACGGCACCCGCTGGACCTACGGCGAGCTCCAGAAGCGCGCCAACCAGGTCGCGCAGGTCCTCACCGAGGACCTCGGGCTCGTCCCGGGCAACCGCGTCCTCCTTCGCTCGCCGAACAACCCGTGGACCGTCGCGGCGTGGCTCGGCGTCCTCAAGGCCGGCGGGGTCGTCGTGACGACGATGCACGCCCTCCGCGCGGCCGAGATCGCCCAGATCCTCGAGCGCACGTCCCCGTCGGTCGCGCTCGTCGACCACCGCTTCGCCGAGGACCTCGAGGCGGCGGTCGCCGCCCGCGGCGACCGGACCGCCGTCGTTCGCCCTGCTGTTGTTCGGTACGGCGGCGAGGACCCCCACGACCTCACCGCCCGCGCGGCGACCAAGAGCGGGACGTTCGACGCCGTCGAAACCGCGGCGGACGACGTCGCCCTCCTCGGGCCCACCTCGGGCAGCACCGGCGTGCCCAAGGTGACCATGCACTTCCACCGCGACATCCTCGCCAACGCCGACACGTTCGCCCGGCACATCCTGCAGCCCAGCGCGGACGACGTGTTCGCGTGCTCCGCCCCGTTCGCCTTCACGTTCGGGCTCGGCTCGCTCCTCGTGTTCCCGCTGCGCTTCGGCGCCTCCGCCCTCCTGACCGAGCGCACGACGCCGGTCCAGCTCGCCGAGCTCGTCGCCGAGCACGGCGTCACGGTCCTCGCGACTGCGCCCACCGCGTACCGGGCCATCATCAAGGAGGGCAAGGCGGGCCTGCTCAAGGGCGTGGCGAAGGCGATCTCCGCCGGCGAGCACCTCCCGAAGGAGACCTGGCAGCACGTCTACGAAGAGACCGGGCTCAGGCTCATCAACGGCATCGGGGCAACGGAGCTCCTGCACGTGTTCATCTCCGCCGCGGGTGACGACATCCGCCCCGGCTCCACCGGCCGCGCCGTCCCCGGCTACCGGGCCACGGTCCTGGACGCCGACGGCAACGAGGTGGCCCCCGGCGAGCTCGGGCGGCTCGCCGTCATCGGCCCGACCGGCTGCCGGTACCTCGCCGACGAGCGCCAGCTTTCCTACGTGGTCAACGGCTGGAACGTCACGGGGGACACCTTCTACCGCGACGCCGAGGGCTACTTCTACTACCAGGCGCGGGCGGACGACATGATCGTCTCCTCCGGCTACAACATCGGCGCCCCCGAGGTCGAGGCCGCGATCGACGAGCACCCGGACGTCATGGAGTCCGGCGTCGTCGGCCGGCCGGACCCCGAGCGCGGCACGGTGGTGTGCGCGTTCGTCGTCCTCCGCGACGGCGTGGAGGGCGACGACGCGAAGCGCCGCGAGATCCAGGACTTCGTCAAGTCCCGCATCGCCCCCTACAAGTACCCGCGCGACGTCCGCTTCGTCGACGCCCTGCCGCGCAACCCGAGCGGCAAGCTCCAGCACTACCGCCTGCGCGAGCAGGCCGCCGCCAACGGCACCCAGGTTTGAGAGGACATCCAGTGAAGATTGCAGTCATCGGCGGCGGCCCCGGCGGCCTCTACTTCTCCGCCCTCATGAAGCAGCTCGACCCCGCCCACGAGGTCACCGTGTGGGAGCGCAACCGCGCCGAGGACACGTTCGGCTTCGGCGTCGTGTTCTCCGACGAGACGCTCGGCGGGATCGGCAACGCGGACACCGTCGTCGCCGAGTACATGTCCGAGCGGTTCGCCCGCTGGACGGACATCGACATCACGCTCAACGGCGAGCGCCACACGGTCGGCGGCCAGGGCTTCGCGGCGATGAGCCGCAAGGAGCTCCTGCAGCTCCTGCAGCGCCGCTGCGGCGAGCTCGGCGTCGACCTCCGGTTCTCCACCATGGCGCCCGACGTCGAGGAGCTCGCCCGGGACTACGACCTCGTCCTCGCGGCCGACGGCGTGAACTCGGCCGTGCGGGCCCGGTTCCCGGAGTCGTTCGGCCCGTCCCTGGACGTGCGCCCGAACAAGTACATGTGGCTCGGGACGGACCTCGTGTTCGAGGCCTTTCAATTCTTCGTCAAGGACACCCAGTGGGGCACCATGCAGATCCACGGATACCCGTTCTCCGACGAGGGCTCGACCTTCATCGTCGAGATGCACGAGGACGTGTGGCGCGCCGCCGGGTTCGACGAGACCGAGGGCACCGTCTTCCCGCCCGGCGTCTCGGACGAGAAGGCGATCGCGAAGGTCCGGGAGATCTTCGCTGACGAGCTCGCGGGCCACGAGGTGCTCGCGAACAACTCGAAGTGGATCAACTTCACCACGGTGCGCAACGCCTCGTGGCGGCACGGCAACGTCGTCCTGCTCGGCGACGCCGCCCACACCGCGCACTTCTCGATCGGCTCCGGCACCAAGCTCGCGATGGAGGACGCGCTCGCGCTCGCGGCCTGCCTCCACGAGCACCCCTCGCTCGAGGCGTCGCTCGAGGCGTACGAGACCGAGCGGCGGCCCGTCGTCCAGTCCACCCAGCGCGCGGCCCAGGCCTCGCTCGAGTGGTTCGAGAACATCGGCATGTACACGTCCCAGGAGGCCACGCAGTTCTGCTTCAACCTCCTGACCCGCTCGCGCCGCATCACGCAGGAGAACCTGCGGCTGCGCGACCCGGAGTTCGCCGCGGGCGTGGACGCGTGGTTCGCCCGGTCCCAGGCCGCGGCGGGGAACGGCGACGGCTCGGTCCGCCCGGCCATGTTCCAGCCGTTCCGGATCGGTTCCCTCGAGCTGGCCAACCGCGTCATCGTCTCGCCGATGGACATGTACTCCTCGGTCGAGGGCATCCCGGGGGACTTCCACCTCGCGCACCTCGGTTCGAAGGCGCTCGGCGGGGCGGGGCTGGTCATGACCGAGATGATCTGCGTCTCCGAGGCCGGCCGCATCACCCCCGGCTGCGCGGGCCTCTACACGGACGGGCAGCGCGACGCGTGGGGCCGGATCGTGGACTTCGTCCACACCGCCTCGGCCGCGAAGATCGGCGCGCAGATCGGCCACTCGGGCCGCAAGGGCTCCACCAGGCTCATGTGGGAGGGCATCGACCAGCCGCTCGAGTCGGGCAACTGGCAGACCGTCGCGCCGTCGGCCCTCGCCTACGGGCCCGAGAACCAGGTCCCGGCCGAGCTGAGCCGCGCCGGCATGGACGAGATCCGCGACGAGTTCGTCGCCGCCGCCCGCCGCGCCGCCGAGGCCGGCTTCGACCTCCTCGAGGTCCACGCCGCCCACGGCTACCTGCTCTCCTCGTTCCTCTCGCCGGTCTCGAACCGCCGCACCGACGAGTACGGCGGCTCGCTCGAGAACCGCCTGCGCTTCCCGCTCGAGGTGTTCGACGCCGTCCGCGAGGCCTTCCCGGCCGAGCGCCCCGTCACGGTGCGCATCTCCGCCGTCGACTGGCTCCCGGACGGGAACACGGCCGAGGACGGCGTGGAGATCGCCAAGGCGTTCGTCGCGCACGGCGCGGCCGCCGTAGACGTCTCCTCGGGCCAGATCGCCAAGGAGGAGAAGCCCGCGTTCGGCCGCTCGTACCAGACCCCGTTCGCGGACCGCATCCGCCAGGCCCTCGAGGGCACCGGCGCGGCCGTCATCGCGGTCGGGGCCATCTCGAGCTACGACGACGTCAACTCGATCCTCCTCGCCGGCCGCGCGGACCTGTGCGCCCTGGGCCGCACGCACCTGTACGACCCGCAGTGGACCCTCCACGCCGCGGCCGAGCAGGACTACCGCGGCGCGGGCGCCGAGTGGGTGCCGCAGTTCCGCGCCGGGCGCCGCAAGCCGCCGTCGTCCCGCACGGACGCCGTCCGCCCGCGCCTGTCGCTCCTGCGCGAGCCCGACGCCGACGAGCTCCCCACCCACCTCCGCTGGACCCCGGTGGCGGACAAGCAGGCAAGAGTCCTGGAGCCCGCCACCGCCTGAACCCGCACAGAGAGTGGCCCCGACCGGCCGAGCCGGTCCGGGGCCGCCCCCTCCCACGTTGCGGGGTCACCTTCCAACGTTGCGGGGTCACCTTCCAACGTTGCGGGGTCACTCATCCACACCAGCCGCCCACCCCAGGAGGATCCGTGACCGAGGCGAGCGCCGCCGTCGTGCGCGAGGAGCTGACCCGCACGGTCGAGTGGGTCGACACCGACGCCGCGGGCCACCACCACAACTCGTTCGTGCTGCGCAGCGTCGAGGCCGCGGAGGCGCGCCTGTTCCGGCGGCTCGGCGTGCTGACCGACTACTTCGGCGCCGCGCCGCGCGTGCGCCAGGAGGTCGACTACCGCTCGAAGCTGTACTTCGGGCAGGACGCGACGACGGTGCTCGAGCTCGAGTCGCTGGGCACCTCCTCGATGGCGTTCCGCTTCGAGGTGTGGGGCGAGGCGCACGACGGCGGGCCCTCCGGCGGCGTCGAGCGTCGCCTCGCGGCGTCGGGCCGGTTCGTGACGGTGCATGTGCCGCGGGGGAGCGAGGCCTCGGCGCCCTGGCCCGACCCGATCCGGGGGGCCGTGGCGGCGGCCGCGCTGCCCTGACCGCGCCCGGACGTCCGCAAAAGTGCCCCCTGTTTCGGATTTTCCCCCCCGCTCAAGCACGGGGAAGAGTCCGAACCAGGGGGCACTCTTGGGTCGATGGGGAGAGGCCTCCTCCGCGCCGAGTCCTCCTCGACCTCGACACCCGTCTGGGCTCGAGGTGCGTACCCGGAAGGGCGAAACCCCGTCGAGATCCGTACCCGATACGGATTGCGCGGGCGGGGTTCCGGATCCCCTGGGGGAGGGCTAGCCTCGTAGGATGACCGACGGGCCGGGCGTCCCCGCGCCGGGGGCGGCGTCAGCCAGGCAGGAGCAGCAGGCGGCGGGTACGCAGCCGCCACTGAACGGCATGCGCATCTTCGTCGCGGTGCTCGCGAACACGATGATCGCGAACGTCACCACGAGCTTCCTGTGGTTCGCGCTCACGTTCTGGGTGTACCTCGAAACCCTCTCCGTGCTCGCCACGGGCATCATCGGCGGCGCGTACATGCTGCTCGTCGCGGTGTTCTCGATCTACTTCGGCACGATCGTCGACAGGCACAAGAAGCACCACGTCATGGTGCTCTCGAGTGCCCTCCCGCTCGGGGCGTTCCTCGTGGCCGGTGCCCTCTACCTCCTGCAGCCCGAGTCGGCCCTCGTGGACCTCGGCGGGCCGTGGTTCTGGGTCTTCTCCGGCATCATCCTGTTCGGCTCGGTGGTCGAGCAGCTGCGCAACATCGCCCTCTCCACGACCGTCACGCTGCTCGTGCCCGTGGAGCGGCACGCGAACGCCAACGGCATGGTCGGCACGGTGCAGGGGCTCGCCTTCATGACCACGAGCGTGTTCAGCGGCCTCTCGGTCGGACTGCTCGGCATGGGGTGGACCCTCGCGATCGCGATCGCCTTCATTTTCGTCGCGCTGGTCCACCTGACGTTCGTGCGCATCCCGGAGGAGAAGCCCGTGGCGGAGGACGGGAAGGCTCCCCCGATCGACGTGCGCGGCAGCCTCGCCGCGATCCGCGTGGTGCCCGGCCTCTTCGCCCTGATCCTGTTCACGACGCTCAACAATCTCATCGGCGGCGTCTACATGGCGCTCATGGATCCCTACGGCCTCACCCTGTTCCCCGTCGAGCTCTGGGGCCTGGTCCTGGGCGTCACGTCCACGGGCTTCCTCATCGGCGGCGCCGCGATCGCGAAGTTCGGGCTGGGCGCCAACCCCGTCCGCACGATGCTCCTCATCGCCGTCGTGATGGGCATCCTCGGGGCGTTCTTCACCGTCCGCGAGTGGTGGTGGCTCTACGCCGTCGGCATCCTGGTCTACATGGCGCTCATCCCGGCCGTGGAGGCGTCGGAGCAGACCGTCATCCAGAAGGTCGTGCCGTTCCATCGGCAGGGCCGCGTGTTCGGGTTCGCCGCGGCCTTCGAGTCCGCGGCGGCGCCCGTCACCTCGTTCCTCATCGCACCCATCGCGCAGTTCTGGATCATCCCGTACATGACGTCCGACGGCGGGCGGCTGGCCTGGGGGTGGCTGCTCGGCGAGGGCGATGCCCGCGGCATCGCCCTCGTGTTCCTCGTCAGCGGGCTCCTGCTCGTTGCGCTCGCCCTGCTGGCCTTCACCACCCGGTCGTACCGTCTCCTGTCGCAGCACTACCAGGGCACCACGGAGTCTGTGCCCGCGCCGGAGGCCTGAGGCTCGGTATCCGAGCCCGGAGTCTCAGTGTCCGGGAGTCTCAGTATCCGAAGGAGGCGCGGTCGATCCTGCGGTGATAGCGCATCCCCGCCATCCCGCCCAGGATCGCGCCGCCGAGGGTGATGATCGCCGCGACAATCAGGACGATGATGCCGCCAGTGGTCAAGGTGCCCTCATCCACGGGGATCCGGGGGAAGCTGTTCAGCGCGGACAGGATGTTGAACTGGCCTCCGGCCACCACGACCAGGAGCGCGGCAACGATCGCGATGGCGACGGCCCACAGCCACACGGCGACGCCCTGCCTGGCGCCGTCGAAGCGGGCCATCCGCCCGGCGACATAGCCTCCGCAGTAGTAGGAGACGAAGAGGATCAGCGCCACGGCCACGGCCCCGACGATGCCCACGCCCTGCGCCGCCCGCCCGGCCACTTCCCCGGGATCGGTCTGGGTGGCGATCCCGAGGCCGGCCCCGGCCGCGGTGAGCAGGGCGGTGAGGAGCACGGACATCCCCGTGGCGCTCAGCCACCCGAAGAAGGCCGCGCCGGGCTTCACGCCTCCGAGGCGCCTCGCCTGCTGGGCGGGCGTCGGCTCCCTGTCCCAGCCCGGTTCCTGCTCGCTGTAGGGTTCGCGGTATTCGGGGCTCATCGGTCCGGCCTTCCCGTGATGGCTGACTCATCGTCCGGCAGCGGTCGCTGTGCCGTTCCCCTGACGGACTACGATGTCTTTTCCCACGGGCAGGATTCTCAACCGCTGCTCAGTGCCCCTTGAACGCCTCGTGCAGCCACCAGGCTCCGCCGTCGGAGGCGACCTTCGCGTCGAGCACCAAGGGCCGCTCGGGCCGGCCATTTGTGCCCGAGGCAAGCCACGCCTCCACGACGTCGAGGTCCGCGAGGGTGCGCACCGTCGCGGCCTCGCAGCCCACGCCGCGGCCGATCGACGCGATGTCCGTCTCCGGGAACGTCACCGTGGACACGTCCGTGCCTGGATGGTCGGCGGCGAAGTGGTGCACCTCGGCCCCATACGCGGCGTCGTTGTACACGACGCACACGAGCGGCAGCTTCAGCCGCACGGCGGTCTCGAGCTCCGCGAGGCCCATGAGGAACCCGCCGTCCCCCGCGCCGAGGACCGGGAGGCGGCCCGGCTGGGCCACGGCCGCCCCGATCGCCGTCGCGAGCCCGAGCCCGATGGACTGGAAGGCCTGCGTGAAGCAGAAGCCGAACTCGTCTGGGACGTCGAGGTACTGGCTCGGGTAGCCCATGAAGTTGCCCGAGTCGACCGAGATGATCCGCTCCGCGGGCAGCAGCACGTCGAGCCGCCGCGTGAGCTCCCGCGGGTCGATCCGGTCGAGGCCGTCCGCCCCGGGGCCGGAGAGGTCCTCGGTCTCGACGTCCTGCCAGCGCGACGACGCCGCGATGCGCTCGCGGACCTCCTCGGTCCGGTAGCCGGTCCGCGGCGCGGCGCCGGAGAGCGCCTCGAGCACGGAGGCCGCCGTCGCCCCGGAGTCCCCGACGACGCCGAGCGTCACCGGACGGTGCGCGCCGAGCGCTCCATGGTCGAGGTCCACCTGCACGACGGCGGTGCCCTCGCCGATGAGGTTCCCGTGCCGCATGGTCCACATGTTCAGCGCGCAGCCGAACGCGACGATGAGGTCCGCGCCGGAGATGAGCTCCGCCGTCGTGGGCGAGGAGAACCCGCCCGAGATGCCGAGGCCGAACGGCTCGCCCGCGAAGAGGCCCTTCGCGACGGCGGACGTCGCGACGAGCGCGCCCGCGTGCTCCGCGAGGGCGAGGATCTCCTTGCGCGAGCCCCGCCCGCCGCGGCCCGCGACGAAGACCGGGCGCTTCGCCTGCGCGAGCAGCTCGGCGAACGCCCGGACGCTCTCCTCGGCCGGGCGCACCGGCGCGGGCGGCGGCACGCGCAGGGGCGAGCCGGCGGACGACGGCGCGTGGCCGGCGTCGTGCGCGGGCTGGGCCTGCACGTCGAGCGGGAGGTTCAGGACGACGGTGCGGCGGCCCTCGAGCGCAGTGCGGAAGGCGCGGACCGTGTCCGCGACGGCCGACGCGGCGGAGTGCACGCGCTCGGGCACGGCGCCGACGGAGCGCGCGAGCGCGGCCTGGTCCATCGCGAAGTTCGAGTGCACCGACGCCCCGGCCGTCTCCGCGGCGAGGACGATGAGCGGGGTCCGGGACTTCGCCGCCTCGCCGATGCCGGTGGCCGCGTTCGTGAGGCCGCAGCCCTGGTGGACCGACAGGAGGCCGACCTTCCCCGACATGCGTGCGTAGGCGTCGGCCATGGTCGCGGCGCCGCCCTCGTGGCGGGCGGCCGTATACGGGACGCCGCGCGCGACGAGCGCGTTCGTCACGGCGAAGTTGCCGGACCCGACCACGCCGAAGCAGTGCCCGGCGCCGAGCTCGGCGAGGGTCTGGGCGACGACGTCCGCGACGTTCAGGGCCGCCGTCGGCTGCGTGGACGCCGCGCTCATGCGGCACCGCCCTCGGTGATGGCGAGGACGCGGGCCGGCGAGCCCGTGCCGCCCACGATGGGCAGGGGCGCGACGACGACGAGGGCGCCGGTCGGCGGGAGCTCGCCGAGGTTCTGGAGCGAGGTGATGCCGTACTTGTCGTGCCCGAGGAGGAAGTGGTGCATCGGGAACGGCGGCTCCATGCCGCCGGCCGCGCCGGCGTCGATCCCGACCGTCTCGACGCCCACGCCCGAGAGCGGGCTGGACTCCGCGATCCACTGCGCGCAGCGGGCGGTGAAGCCGGGGGAGTGCGGGCCGTTCTCGTCGGCGTTGAGGAAGCGCTCGCGGTCCTGGGCGTAGGCGTCCCAGCCCGTGCGGACGAGGAGCCAGCCATTCGCGGGCAGCGGGCCGTGCTCCGCCTGCCACTTTTCGAGGTGCTCGACGTCCACGAGGAAGTCCGGGTCCTCGGCGACCTGCGCCGAGACGTCCAGGACGCAGGCGGGGCCGACGAGGCGGGGCGGCTCGATCTGGGAGACGTCCTTGCCGTCCTTGCCGGTGGCCCAATGGACCGGGGCGTCGAGGTGGGTGCCGATGTGCTCGCCGGTGGAGATGTTGTGGTGCTTCCAGAACGGCCCGGGCTTGTTGTAGGCCGAGACCTCCTCGAGGCTGAAGTCCACGAGGTTGGCGAACGGCTCGGGGAGCCGGAGGGTGGGCGTCTCGGAGGAGAGCCGGTTCGTCAGGTCGACGACGCGAGTGGTCCCTGCGGCGAGGGACTCGATGAGGGATGCCAGTGGCATGGGGACTCCTTCGTCCAGGCGAATCTGGCGCATAGGCCGATCTTGTGACGTTCGTCAGGAGATGTCGATAGATGGGTAGCGTATCAACACGTTCCGCGGGCTGCCTAGAGTCTCTCCGGAATTGGAAACGCTCGGGAGGGGGCCCTGCGCGAATCGGATAGCAGACCGCCGTCAGTGGATAGCCGGGGCGGTTGCGCCAGCCTCGATTAGAAGGGACCGGCGGCAACTGTGATGTCCTCAACGTTCGGAAGGGCGTGGCTGAGGCGGTGCTGGGCGGCGCGGCGTACTCGGTCAGCTTCCTCCACCGTCGAGTCGAGAGAGACTCGGACCTCGGAACCCAAGACGACTGCGAGGGGCGTGCCCCCGTCAGTGCGGGCATGGACACCATCCGCGACAAGCGCGGCCGATCCGATCCTGCGCCCGACATTGATCCGATAGACCGCCACGGCCTCGTTGCCTGCGAAGCCGATCAGACCCGCTGCGACGACCCACCAGAGGTTCTCTGGCTGATGCGGACTGAGGAGCCGCTCGACTGACTGCCACCCGGCAACGATCGCGGAGAGCGCGACGACCCCGACGATGAAGATTCCGGCGAGGTCCTCAGCCCGCCCGTAGCCGTAGGTGTAGCGCTTCGTCACGGGCCTGCGGGCGAGGATGAACGCGACCCAGAGGGGCACCGCGGTCAGGGCATCGGAGAAGTTATGGACTGTGTCCGCGAGCAGGGCCACCGAGCCGCTGACCAGGACAACGGCGAACTGCAGGACCGTCGTGGCGAGGAGGGCGAAGAGGCTGATCTTCAGCGCCCGCACGCCCTCGTGGCTGGCCTGGAGTGCGTCGTCGATCGAGTCGGCGGCGTCGTGGGTGTGCGGGACGAAGAGGAATGGGTGCGCGGCCCGTGCGTGTGCTCGACACTCATGCGCTGGCTCGCTTCGCGGAATCGGCCCGATGGTGCCGTGGGACTCCGCCCAGCGAGTGCTCCGCCTGGAAGATCGCATCAGAGACCATCTGGGAGGCGTGCTCGTTCGCCAACCGGTAGAACGCTCGATTCCCCTCCTGCCGTGCCGTCACGACGCGCGCAAGCCGCAGCTTGGCCAGATGCTGTGAGACCGCCGCCGGGGCCTTGTGTACGACCTTAGCCAAACGGTTCACCGGCAGCTTGCCGCTTTCGCGAAGTGCAAGGATGATCCGCACTCGGGTCGCATCGGCAAGCATGGAGAACACCTCGACAGCAAAGCTCCACGTACTCCGACTCGGGATCAAGCCCGCATGTCTTCTGATCTGCGTTCATGCGCAGATACGTTACGCGGGGGAGGCGACCTCCTCAAGCGGGGTCGACTTCTGCCGGTCGCAGGCCTTCACAATGGTTGACTATTCAACTAATCTAGGGCTTAGCTTAGTTGAAGCCTCAAGTAAAACGAGGTCGAATACGAAGGAGAGCATCATGACCACTGTCAGCATCCTGGGCACCGGGAACATGGGCCCGGCTATCGCCGGCGTCGTCGAGAAGGGCGGCAACGCCGTCCAGCTCCTCGGCAGGGAGGACGCCGACAAGGCCATCACGGGCGAGATCGTTGTCCTGGCGGTCCCCTATCCGGCCGTGCCTGAGATTGTGGCCCAGCGCGGTGAGCAACTCGCCGGCAAGGTCATCGTGGACATCACCAACCCGCTGGACTTCGAGACCTTCGACTCCCTGACCGTGCCCGCCGACTCCTCTGCCGCCGCCGAGATCCAGGCAGCACTTCCCACGTCCCGCGTGGTCAAGGCCTTCAACACGAACTTCGCCGCCACCCTCGCCTCGGGTCAGGTCGGCGGTCAGCCCACCACGGTGCTCATCGCCGGAGATGACGAAGGCGCGAAGTCGCGGCTCGCCGAGGTGGTCGCCGCCGGGGGCCTGCGCGCCATCGACGCCGGCCCGCTGCGCCGCGCCCGCGAGCTGGAGGCTAAGGCCTTCCTGCAGATCACCCTCGCCGCCGCCGACAAGATTTCCTGGACCGGCGGCTTCGGGGTGCACGCCTGACCCCCTCCATATCGGACACACCCTGTGAAGTCGCCCTCAGGAGCCGGGCGGCGCAGCCTTCGTGCTGCGCCGCCCGGCTCCTGCTTCATCCCCCTTCAGCTCACCGCCGCAGCGTCGCCGACGGGGCCTCCCCGAACATCGCTTGGTAGGCCTGGGAGAAGCGCCCCAGATGCCCGAACCCGCAGGCACCCGCCACCGCCGTGACGCTCTGTTCGCCCGGCTCGCAGTCCTGGAGCATCTGCCGGGCGCGCAGCAGCCGTGACGTCCGGAGCATGGCCGTCGGCGTCGACCCAGTCTCGGCCGAGACGGCCGCCTGGAGGGTGCGCAGCGGCACGCCCATGGCCTCGGCCAGCTCCGAAACCATGACGTCCTCTGACGCATGCCGTTCCAGCAGCTCATTGAAGCGCCGGACCAGCCGCGCCGTCGCCGCGTTGGCGGTTCCGGCCTGAGCGGATGCAGCGTCCTTTCCTGGCTCCCACTGGCCGAGCGAGAGGGAGACGTTGCTCGGCACGGCGAGCAGCCAGCGCTGCAGCACAGCTTCCTCGAGGAGCTTCAGCGCGTAGGGGGCGACCGCCGGATCTGTGCCGTTGACGGCGTCGTGGAATTCGAAGGCGGCCCGCAGGAGCGCCTGCCCGGCCGGACTCTTGAGGTCCAGCGAATGGCCGAGGCGCAGTCCGCCGGTCAGCTCGGCGCCGAACAGGCCCCTCGCGGCGTCTTCCATGGCCGAGAGCGGGGCGTACAGGATCAGCTGGGGAGTCCCGGCCTGCCACTCCATCGAGAAGTCCCGGTCGATCGGGGGGAGGGTCGCGAGCCGCGCGTCGGACGCGATTCTCTCGTTCCCGCACTCCATCGTCGCCCGGCCCTGGAGCGGCATCTGGACGAGGAAGAACGATTCGAGGGCCTGCGGGCTGATGCGGACATCGGCGCCGTAGTCGAGCAGGTGCACCCCGAGGTTGGCGGTCGTGGCCGATCGGAGCTTGAGGTCCACGTGGCCGCCAGCGTCCAGCGGCACCAGGCGGTGGGCGCAGAACAGCTCCTCGATGGTCTGCTGCGCCTCATCGGCGTCGACGATGGCGAGCGTGGCCCGCCGGTCGAGCACTTGGTCCGGGCGGGGCAACCGGAGCGTGGGGGAAAGCATGTCGGCCTCCAAGCCAGACGCCACTTGCGCGAATCGGACGAGCCCTGCGCGGTTCGGATAGAAGGCCAAACGCCGCGCACGTAGCGTCGTGACTGGCCCCAGTATGGCACAGGTCACAGGCAAGGAAGGCTGAGATGGGAACTCTGGACGGGCGCGTAGCCCTCGTGACAGGCGGCTCGACTCTCGTGGGCCGGGGCGTCGTCGACGCCCTGGCCGCAGAGGGTTCGCGGGTCGTGATTGCGGACATCGATGCGGTGGGCGGCGCCGAGGCCGCGCTCCATCCGTCGGTGGACTTCCGCCTCACGGACATCACGGACGACGGCGCTCTTGCGGCTCTCGTTGATGCCCTGCGGCGGGACTACGGTCGCCTCGACATCCTCGTGAACCTCGCCTGCTCGTATCTGGACAACGGTGTGGACTCGGATCGGCCGGACTGGCTGAGCTCGCTCAATGTCAACGTGGTCAGCGCGGTCATGATGGCTCGGGCGGTCCGGGACCTCCTGGCCGAGTCGGGCCACGGCTCGATCATTAACTTCACCTCGATCTCGAGCTCCGTGGCGCAGACCGGCCGCTGGCTCTACCCCGCGAGCAAGGCGGCGCTCGTCCAGATCACGCGCAGCATGGCGGCCGACTTCGCCGCCGAGGGCATCCGGGTCAACTCCGTGAGCCCCGGTTGGACGTGGTCCAAGGTCATGGAGACCCTCAGCGGCGGCGACGCCGCCCACGTCGACGCCGTCGCGGCCCCGTTCCACCTCCTCGGCCGGGTCGGCCGCCCGAGCGAGGTCGGCGCCGTCGTCGCCTTCCTGGCCTCCGACGCCGCGTCCTTCGTGACCGGGGCCGACTGGGCCGCCGACGGTGGATACTCCGCCCTCGGCCCCGAACGCAACGAACCCGCCATCCCCCTGCTCGCAAAGGATCCGGCGCTCAGCGCGCCGGCCGAAGGGAGGTGAACCCCATGAGGTCCCGTCGTCTCGCACGCCAGCACTGGGTGGACTACCGCGAGCGCAACGCCGCCACCGCCGTCCGGGGGCTGCACTCGCCCGGCACGCGGGAGGCCGTCGTCGTCATCACCTCGGCCTCAGAGGCCGGTTACGTTGGCACAGCCCCCGGTTGGGCCGTCGAAGACGGCCACTCTGCCTTCGGCCCCGAATGCCACTAGACACCGACCAGACTCCAACCCACAGACCACGAGGAATCCCCATGGCACAACGCTCCATCACCATCGTCGGCGCCGGCCAGTCCGGCCTCCAGCTCGGAGTCGGCCTTCTTGAGGCCGGCTACCAGGTGCGCATCGTCTCCAACCGCACGGGGGAGGAGATCGCCGCCGGCCGGGTCTCGTCCAGCCAGTGCATGTTCGGGCAGGCCCTCGCCCATGAGTCGGACCTCGGCCTCGACCTGTGGCAGGACGCCCCCGCCGTCGACGGCATCGGCTTCACCGTGGCACCCTCGGAGGCCCCCGGGGTCAAGGCCATCGACTGGGCCCACCGCCTCGACCGCCCGGCCCAGTCCATCGACCAGCGGGTCAAGTTCCCCGCCTTCATGGAGGCCTTCGTCCAACGCGGCGGAGAGCTCGTGTTCGAGGACGCCGGCGTCGACGAGCTCGAGCGCTACGCCGCCGAGAGCGATCTCGTGCTCGTCGCCGCGGGCAAGGGCGAGATCGCTCGGCTGTTCGAGCGCGACGCCGAGCGGAGCCACTACGACGCCCCGCAGCGCGCCCTCGCCCTCACCTACGTCCACGGCATGCGCCCCCGGGACGAATACTCCGCCGTCGCCTTCAACCTCATCCCCGGCGTCGGCGAGTACTTCACCTTCCCCGCGCTCACCCTCTCGGGCCCCTGCGACATCATGGTCTTCGAGGGCCTCCCGGGCGGGCCGATGGACGCGTGGGCGGGCCTGTCCCCCGAGCAGCACCTTGGGCGCTCTCTCGAAATTCTTCGGACGTACCTGCCCTGGGAGGCAGAGCGCTGCTCCGACGTGAGCCTCACCGACGAGCTCGGCGTCCTCCAGGGCCGCTTTGCCCCCACCGTGCGCCGCCCCGTCGTCACGCTCCCCTCGGGCCGGACGGTCCTGGGGATGGCGGACGTCGTCGTCCTCAACGACCCGATCACGGGACAGGGCTCGAACAACGCCGCCAAGTGCGCGGCCTCGTACCTCGAGTCGATCGTCGCCCACGGGGACCTCCCCTTCACCCGCGACTTTCAGCAGGCCACGTTCGAGCGGTACTGGGGCTACGCCCAGTTCGTCGCGGGCTGGACGAACGCGCTGCTCGCGCCTCCGCCAGAGCACGTCCTCAACCTCCTCGGCGCGGCCGGCTCGTCCCCGGCGATCGCCAAGCGCTTCGTGAACGGCTTCGACTTCCCGCCGGACTTCTTCGAGTGGTTCATGGATCCCGACTCCGCGGCGCGGTATCTGGACAGCCTTGCCAGCGCCGCTCAGCCCTCGGCCTGAACGAGAAGGACAGATCAATGCGCACCATTACCATTGTCGGAGCGGGCGAGGCGGGCACCCAGACCGCCCTGGCGCTCCAGGAACTCGGCTACGGCGTCACCCTCGTCTCGGACCGCTCGGCCGGGCAGATCCGCAGCGGCTCCATCACCTCGAGCCAGTGCGTCTTCTCCGGCGCCCTCGACGTCCAGCGGGAGGTTCACGTCGACCCCGCCCAGCGCGCCGCCGTCGGCATCGGGTCCCTCCAGCTGAACGTCTCCGGCACTCCCAGCCCCATCGCCTGGACCGCGCCCCTGGACCGTCCGGCCCTCTCGATCGACCAGCGCGTCAAGTGCGCGCAGTGGATCGAGGAGTTCGTGGCCCGCGGCGGAGACTTCCGCATCGAGAAGGTCACCGTGCGGATGCTCGAGGACTTCGCCGCGCACAGCGATCTCGTGCTCGTCTGCACGGGCAAGGGCGAGCTCGGCCAGATCTTCGCCCGCGACCGCAGGCGCTCGAGCTTCGACCGTCCGCAGCGCGTCACGGCGGTCACGTACGTGCGGCGCCCCGAGATCGGCGGCACGGCGGACGACGGCGACGCGAACCTCGCGGGCGAGGGCCCGCAGGGCACCCTGCGCTTCTCCCTGGTCCCCGGTGTCGGCGAGTTCTTCACCTTCCCCGGCCTGACGGTCTCGGGGCCGTGCCAGATGATGGTCTTCGAGGGCGTGCCGGGCGGGCCGATGGACGTCTGGGACACGGTGCAGTCTTCCGAGGAGCACCTCGAGGCCTCGAAGCGGCTCCTCAAGGAGCACTTCCCGCACGAGGCCGAGGCCTTCGCCGACGCCGAGCTGACCGACGAGGGGGCCGTGCTCCGCGGGCGCCTGACGCCCACGGTCCGCGAGGCGGTGGGCATCCTGCCCAATGGTGCGGCGGTGCTGGGACTTGCGGACGCCGTCGTCCTCAACGACCCCCTGACCGGCCAGGGCTCGAACAACGCCACGCTGGCCGCGCACTACGCCGCCGAGTCGATCCGGCGCCGCGGCGACCAGCCCTTCGACGAGGCCTGGATGCGGGAGACGTTCGACGAGTTCTGGCGGGGCTGGGCGCAGTGGTCCACGGGCTGGACCACCTCGCTGCTGCGTCCGCTCCGCGGCTTCCAGCTCGACCTGCTCGCCGCCGCGCAGGAGCACCCGGTGCTCGCCTCGTCCATCGCGAACGGCTTCGACGACCCGCGCACGGTGTTCCCGTGGTGGCAGGACGAGGACGAGGCGCGCGGGATGCTCGAGTGGGCCGCGCACCAGGAGCGCAACGGATTCGACGTCCGGGACTTCCGCTCGGCCCTCGGGCAGTTCGCCACGGGTGTCACGGTGGTCACGACCCGCTCGGCCGACGGCTCGCGGGTGGGGATGACGGCGAACTCGTTCACCTCGGTCTCGATGGACCCGCCGCTCGTGCTGTGGTGCCCGAGCAAGCGGGCGCCCAGCCTCGGCGATTTCGAGGCCTCGACCCACTTCGCCATCAACATTCTCGCCTCGGACCAGCACGTGCTCTCGCGCCAGTTCGCGACCCCGGCGGAGGACAAGTTCGCCGGCGTCCGCTGCGCGGAGGGAGTCTCGGGCGTGCCCCTCATCGAGGGCGCGGTGGCGACGTTCCAGTGCCGCACCGTGGCCCGCCACGACGCCGGCGACCACGTGGTCTACATCGGCCAGGTGGAGGAGTACACGAACCGCGGCGGGGAGCCGCTCGTCTTCCACGGCGGCAGCTACCACGCGACCGTGCGGCATCCGGAGTTCGCGCGGTGACGGGCGCGAAAGATTCCGCGGCGAGTGATTACGTCGTCGTCGGCGGCGGGATCAACGCGATGGTCGCCGCCGCCCGGCTCGCCGGGGCCGGCTTCTCCGTGACCCTCGTCGAGGAGAGGGACCGCCTCGGCGGGTTCATCGACTCCGGCGAGCTCACCGTGCCCGGCTTCGTCCACGACACCTTCTCCTCGTGGCACCCGCTGTTCGTGGCCAGTCCGGCGTTCGCGGAGCTCGGCCCCGAGCTCGCCGAGTGCGGCCTCACCTACCGCAACACCGAGGATGCCGGGCTCGACGCCGTGACGGCCAGCGTGGATGCGGCCCCCGGCGGCGGGGAGCGGGCGGCCATCGCCTACCGGGACCCGGAGCGCACGGCGGCCGCGTTCGAGCACGCCGAGGACGCTGCGGCGTACGCGCGCATGCTCGAGGAGCTCGGCGAGCGCTCCGGCCTTGTGTTCGGCGCGCTCGGGACCGAGCTCCGCTCGTGGAAGGCGCTCAGGCTCGGCCTCTCGGCGCTCCGCCCCGGCCTGCGGGCCGCGGAGCGGCTCGCGCGGGACAGCCTCATGAGCGGGCGCAACCTCACGCGGCTGCGGTTCAGGGGCTGGGAGGCGGACCAGCTCTGGGCGCCCTGGCTCCTGCACGCCGGGCTCGGGCCCGACCACGCGACCGGCGGCGTCATGCTGCCGCTCATGGCGCTCACGATGCACGGCGTCGGCCTGCCCGTCGTGGAGGGTGGGGCCGGGCGCTTCGTGGAGGCCTTCGCCCGGCTCCTCGCCCGGCGCGGCGTCCGGGTGGAGCTCGGGCTCCCGGTGGAGCGCATCGCCGTCCGGGGCGGACGCGCCGTCGCCGCGGAGACCGCCGTCGAGCGCTTCGAGGCGCGGCGCGGCGTCCTGGCCTCCACCTCCCCGCAGGCGCTCTACACCGCCCTCCTCCCGGAGGCCGCCGTCCCGGGACAGATGCGCGGCCAGGCCGCGGCCTACCGGCCCGGGCGGGCGGCGATGCAGATCCACGTCGCCCTCGACTCCCCGCCGGCCTGGACCGATTCCCGGCTGGCTTCCGTGCCGCTCGTGCACCTCTCGGACGGCTCGGGGAGCACCGGCGTCGCGTGCGCGCAGGCGGAGGCGGGCCTGCTGCCCGCCCGGCCGACCGTCGTCGTCGGCCAACAGTGTCTCCTGGACCCCTCCCGGGCCCCGGAGGGCAAGGCAACGCTGTGGCTCCAGCTGCAGGAGCTCCCGTTCCGACCCGCGGGCGACGCGGCCGGGGAGCTGGACGTGAGCGACGGGTGGACGCCCGAGCTCGCGCGCGGGTTCGCGGAGCGGGTCCTGGCCCGGATCGAGGCCTTCGCGCCCGGGCTGCGCTCGTCCGTCCTCGGGATTAAGGTCATCTCGCCTGTGGACCTCCAGGCCGCGAATCGCAACGCCGTCGACGGCGACCCGTACGGCGGCTCAGCCGAGCTGTTCCAGAACCTCCTCTGGCGGCCGCTCCCCGCCGCGGCGCACCACCGGACGGCGGTCGAGGGGCTGTGGCACATCGGCGCGTCGACGCACCCCGGCCCGGGGCTCGGCGGGGGCTCGGGCTACCTCGTGGCCGGGCAGATTCTCGCGGGCGCGAGGCGACGGACCCGGCGTCGTCCGTCTTCCCCCGACGACGCCGGGCGCGCGGCGTCGTCGGGAACGGAAACCGCCGACCCATATGTGCTGAAACATTGACGACCGTCAAATAAACAAATATCGTGCTGTGGTGACGGAAGTCACAAGTTCGCGCTCGATGAGGAGACTCCTATGGCCGCTGCGCCGTCATCCGCCGCCCTCGGGACCCGGGCATCCGCCTGGCCGGTCCCGAAGGCCACCACCAACCGCGTCCTGTTCTGCTGCTGGCTCGCCATCCTCGCGGAGGGCTACGACGTCGGCGTCCTCGGCGCCGTCCTGCCCTCCCTCGCCGAGTACGGCGACTGGAGCCTCACCCCGCTCCAGCTCGGCGGGCTCGGCTCCTACGCGCTCGTGGGCATGCTCATCGGCGCCATGTGCATCGGCACGCTGTCCGACCTCTTCGGCCGCCGCCGCATGCTCGCCGTCTCGATGATCATCTTCACGCTTACCCAGCTCGGCGCCGCGCTCGCGCCGACGCCCGAGGTGTTCGGCCTGTTCCGCCTCCTCGGCGGCCTCGGCATGGGCGGCATCATCCCCGTCGCCGCCGCGCTCACGATCGAGTACTCCGCGCCGGCGAAGCGCTCCTTCAACTACGGCCTCATGTACTCGGGCTACTCGCTGGGCATCGTCGTCTCTGCCCTGTGCGCGCTCTCGTTCCTGCCCACGCTTGGGTGGCGCTGGGTGATCGGCTTCGGCGCGGTGCCGATCGTCATCCTGCCGCTCATCATGGCCCTCGTGCCCGAGTCGCTCGAGTACCTCGTCTCCAAGGGGCGCAAGGAGAAGGCGCAGGCGCTCGCCGGCAGGCTCGGGATCGCTCCGTTTGTGGCCGAGGACTGGGCGCCGGCCCCGGACGCCGGCAAGGCCGCCGGCGCGACCTGGAAGAGCGTCCTGACCACGATGTTCTCCCGCCGCTACGGCGTCGCGACGGTGTGCTTCTGGGTCTCGCTCTTCTGCGGCCTGCTCCTCGTGTACGGCCTCAACACGTGGCTCCCGGCCATCATGAAGAAGGCCGGCTACGACCTCGGCTCGTCGCTGACGTTCCTGCTCGTCTTCTCGCTCGCCTCGGCGGTCGGCGGCCTCGTGATCGGCCGGATCGCCGACCGGTACGGCAAGAAGCTCGTGCTCGTCCTCTTCTACGCGCTCGGCGCGGTGGGCATCCTGCTGCTCATGTTCCCGGGCAGCCTGCTCGTGAACTACCTCTTCGTCGCGGTTGCCGGTGTCGGGTCGATCTCGACCTCCCTCGTGCTGACCGGCTGGGTCGCCGACTACTACCCGGCGCACAGCCGCGGCACGGCCACCGGGTGGGCGCTCTCCTTCGCCCGCGTCGGCGCGATCGCCGGGCCGATGATCGGCGGCGTCATCGCGGCGGCGCAGCTGCCGTTCCAGTGGAACTTCATCATCTTCGCGGCCATCGGCCTGGTCGCGGCGGCGGCGGTGTCGCTCATCCCGAAGAAGGCCTGAGCGGCGCGGCGCACGACGGCGGGTGCCCACCCGCCGTCGTGCGCCGCACCCCTCCAGGGCGGGGTCAGTGTCCAGGGGTAAGAAGCCTCATGTATATGCGGACCTTCGCCTCCGCCTGGGCTGATAGCCGTCTAATCGCGCAACAGCCCTGTTGCGCTATTGGGGTGGGGGCACATCACGGTCCTGTTGGACAAGTTCCGCGACAGCGAGCTGCGGTACTGGTACGCGGCTAAGGCGGCCGAGAACGGCTGGTCCAGGGCAGTGCTCGAGCACCACATCCTCACCAGGCTCCACACCCGGCCGGGACCGCGCCGAACAACCTCGAGGCGCGCCTGCCGGGGGAGGGGACGGACATGGCACGGGAGGTCGCCAAGGACCCGCTGGTGCTGGACTTCCTTGGCCTGACAGAGGAGGCCGACGAGCGGGCCATGGAAGGGGCCATGACGCTTCGTATGTCCCAGACCCTTGCCGAATTCGTCCCGGGTTTCGCCTTCGTCGGACGCCAGCACCGGCTGAGCATCGAAGGCGACGAGGACTACTTCATCGATCTCCTGCTGTTCCACTTCCCGACCCATAGGTTTAACTGCACTAAAAGGCCCTTTGGGGGCCGAGGCGGAACGGCTCGTGACCTATGGGTCGCTAGCGCAAGCGGCGTAGGGCAAAAGCTTCAGCCTATTCATTGGTCGGTCAGGTCTGCGCCTGCTTGGAGACGTTCTCCGATCTGCGTCGCTTGGGCCTTCTTCTCCCTGATGTGCCGCAGGGATTCTTCGAGGGCGGCTACTTCGCCCAGCCAGGTCTTCTGCCGGGCCTCGTCGATGCGTTCGAGGGTCTTGGCCTCGATCTCCTGCAGCCTAGGCATCTGGTTGGGGTCGACCTGGAGCATCGGGCAGCGGACGCAGGCGTGCTCGTGGATGCAAGGGGTTCCGTAGGGGCGGTGGCAGGTTCCGAGGGCGACGCGCCGGAGGGTGAAGTGGTTCTCGAATTCGGCCCATTCCTCGGCGGTGGGGTCCCGGTACTCGTGCGCTGGTCTGGACATGCGCCGCTTGTCGATGAAGGTCCGGTAGTTCCTGATCACCTGCTCGGGGTAGACGGCGACGTAGCCCTGGGTGGTGTCGAGGCTGAGATGTCCCAGCAGGTGCTGGGCGATGTGGATCGGCAGCCCGCTGTTGACGGTCTCGGTCGCGAAGATGCGGCGCAGGTCGTGCGGGGTGAATTCCAGGGGCGTGCCGTCGACGTCTGTCAGATTGGCTCTGCTTGCTGTGTATTGGAGCAGCAGGCGGGCCGTTGATGTGGGGAGGACTCGGGGTGCTCCGCCGAATCGGACCTGGAACAGATGCGGGAGCTTGGACCCCCAGTGGCGTTCCAGCTGGTCGAAGCGGCTGATGAGGGGCAAGGTGCCGTCAGGCCCCCTGACTCGGCGGATGACGGCGGCCAGGACGGAGGCGAGTTCCGGTGAGGCCGGGATGAGCCGTTCCCTATCGCTCTTGGACGGCGCCTCTTGCAGGAGGACGGTCATTTCGCCTCCTGGGGGGAGGTAGCGGCGGATGGACGTGTGGGTCAGCTCGACGAGCTCCTCGACGCGCAGTCCTGTCAGCCGGAGGACCTCGATGACTGCCCAGGACCAGAATGCCCTTTCTTCGCTCCGGTGCAGGCGGATGACGGAGTCGGTCTCGATATCCTCCACGGACGGCCGTGAGTTCTCTCCGTAGAAGCCGCGCACGACCCCGGCGGTACGTCTTCTCCCCGACGGAGAAGAGACCTCCCTCCTCGGCCTGCGAGGCTGCCTCGAGCAGGGCCGCGGTGTGGCGGTGTTCCTTTTCGGCGGCGGCCGTGAGGGCGCTCAGCCACGGTGCCAGAGTGCGGGTGCGCTGGTGCATCCGGGCCCGTGTCCCGTGCTTCTGCTTGGTCAGCCCGGTGGTTTCCGCGGCGCTGACGGGAGACGGACAGGCCCAGGCCGCCCATCGCTCGGGGTCGATGACCGCCCACTCCGCCAGGTCAAGGTAGAAACCTCGCACCGTGGTCAGGTGGATGAAGTAGTCACGTCGTTCCCTCCCTCCGGGCAGGAAGCGCAGCCGCTCTTCCAGGCCGCCGCGACGTGGGCCGGCAGACTGATCGCGGCCAGCCCCGGGTTGTGGCGTTCGATGTCCGACCAGAAGTTCCTGACCAGCACGCGGACCAGATTGGCCAGGGTCTGGTAGTCAACCGCGGCCGAACGTTCCGTGAGGTAGTCGATGAAGAGTGAGCGGATGGCCGGGTTGGAGATGCCGCGCGCGTCGACGAGCTCGGTGACGCTGAGCTGGCCCTTCAGCAGCAGCGCACTGGACTCGGCGGGCTCCCCGGCAAGCGCACCGCAGCCCTGAAGAGCCTTCCAGGCGACGCCTGTCGCTCTGCTTCTGCCCCGGAGTGCTTTCCATTCGGCCTCGACTTGGAGGAACTGTGACGCGGTGACCTGCAGGAGGGGTCTGTCGATGCGGATCCGCAGGAGGGTCAGCGCGTTCAGGGCCAGCATGTGCGAGGTCTTCGAGAGCTCGAGGGTCCTCAGCCATGCATCCAGGCGAGTGAAGGTATCGGAGTCGACGACAGATCTGTAGGTGATGAACAGGTGTGGGGGAGTGGCGGTGCGCAGCCATGCCATGGACGGGCGCACGACCTCGAGCGCGACCAGGGCGATGGAGGCGCTTCCCTGCAGGGACCTGCGATAGGGGTTGCTGAGCCCCTGCTGCCCCCATCCCATTCCGGCCTCGTCGCATCCTGCGGCTTCCCAACGCTGTTGCCAGTCATCGCCAGGGAAGGAACTGAGCCACTCCAAGAGGCAGGCCAGTCCGCGGGCACGCTCACCGCGGCGCTTGGGTGGGTCATCCAGCCGTTCCGCTGCCAGTGCGATGATCTCCTCGGCTGTCAGAAGGGCCCCGGGCGGAGCTACCGCCGGCGCGGAGCCCGCGCTGACACCCTCCTTTGTCGCCGTCGCCATCATCGTCCCCCCCGAAAATGTCCAGCAGATCGGAGGGGCTGTACCCCCATGCAGTGCTCGTCTCGGCCGGCCCGGGGAGCACAGCGCCGACCTCGCCGTAGAGCTCGGGTACAGCCAGGAGGACCGCGAGAGGCTGTTCGACGACGGCATCATCAGCTTGTCCGCATCGTCGGCTCATGCCGGGGCCTAACACCTCGGTGCCGGCGACATCGCTCAGTTAGTGCGGTCAACGGGCTTCGTCGTGGTCGAGCTCAAGTCCGGCAAGTCCCGTCCCGAGCACCTCGGTTATGCGCAGCGGGACGTTATGTGGCGGTGGTGGGGAGTCTCAGGAGGGTTGCCACCGACTCTGGGGAGTGCCGGCGCGGCGATTCTAGGATCGAATGCCGTCGAGGTCCAACGTCACAAGGAGTCCCTGTCCGATTCGGTGGGTTGCCAGTCTGGCTTCGCCCCGCCAATCTAGGACTCCTTCTCTGAGAGGCCTAGTTTTGCGCAGACGCTTGAGTCGCCAGGAATGACGGCAGCTTGTCCGTCCCAGACGCAGACCGTCAATGGATGCGGGACGGGATGTGAGAAAGTGGGGTCCTCTTGGCCTGGGCCGTCGGGCACACCGCTGGGCAGGTTCGCGTCAAGTGCATGCTGGGCCCAGAGATCACTGCAGACAGAGATTGCGTCTTCGATCGCGATCAATGGGTCCGGCCTAGGCTCGGGTCCGAGGTTTCCCGCCGTCATGGTCACCAATGCGCCCGGGAAGGAACTTCCGTTCCGCTCCGCTCTGGCGAAGCATTTGATCTGGTATTTGTCGGTGACGGGAGCGTTGAGGAGGACGACGGTTCCACCGGTCAGGGCCAAGCTCAGCGCAAGGAATGGAATTGCCACCTTGGCTACGTGGATCTTCTTGAAGTATCGATTCGTGGGAGTGCCCGCGCGTGGTGCTTCCACCAGCATCTGTCGAATCGCGGCGCTCCGCCGTTCGGTGAAAACTCGTGTATCGCCTTCATGGGAACTCATCGCAGTCTTCCGTCCACGTCTTGTTCTTGTAAGGGGCTGATGGAGGCACTTTCAAGCAATCGGGCCAGCCGATGTTTGGCTCGCGAGAGTCGGGATTTCACGGTTCCTAGAGGTATGTTCAGCACTCCAGCGATGTCAGCCAGAGAGAGTCCTCCCAAGATGCCGAGGGCAAGGATTTCCCTGTCAGGACGGCGGAGAGACTGGAAGGCCATCCGAATCTGACGGGACTGTCTCTGCCGATCGATGTCTTCCGCGACGGAGTCAGCTGGGTCCGCAATCGGTATGTCACCCGGAATCTTGGCAAGGAGTCGGCTGTAACGCCAGGTGGAGCGGAGATGATTTCTTGCCACGTTGTTCGTCGTGGCGAGCAGCCATGGTAGGAGGGACCCGTTGACTACTCGGACCTTGTTTCGGCACCTCCAGCATTCCAAGAAGACCATTGCTGTTGCGTCCTCCGCATCCTGAGAGGAACGAATGAGCCGCTGGCTGTAATTGAAGACACGGTCGCGGTAGCGATCAAAGACCTGCCCGAAAGCCTCCCCCTCCCCGTTGAGGACGAGAGACCAAAGTGCTGTGTCCGACGCCTTGGTGTCCACCTGTCTCATACCTGTTAATGTCCGGCACACGAAGACTGGTTCCACGTCTGCATGAACTTCCTCCTGACTGCGCTGCTGGCAGGCTGCTGAGGCAGCCTGCCAGCACGAATAGGTCAGCAGCAGCTGTAGGGTCGTAGTCAGGTAGAAGATCACCGATGACGCGCGGTCGTTAAACCCAACATTGGCCAGATTTGATCGGCAGTCGTAGTACCCGTAGTAGGCCCCATACCAATTGATGTCTTCGTATAGGCGAATCTGACATCCGTTGGCCCCACTGAAAGACGAATATTGATCGTTGTGGGGAACGCTTCCATAGGAGTACGAATAGAACTGTCCGTAACAAACGTAGGAGTTGTATGTTGTTGGAATCCAGACGCTTTCAGGAGTCTACCCATAGGGCAGCGCGTGAACAATAGGTGGACAATAGACGGGAAGCCATTTCACCTCCGCCAACACAGTCCGAGGGTGAGAAAGTCTGGGGCAGCAGGCTCCTGATGCCCCAGACCGTGCCTCTGGCAACATTCGATCTTCCCCGGCACTGGATCCTGTCAGTCTGTGATGAGCACGTCTGGAACTCACCAACACGGCCAGTCCGCCTGCCGCGGCATGATCGATAGTCCTGCGGCAGAGGCTCTGGTGGTGAAGCCCTTCCATAACGCTCCAGCCTTGGGTTGTGGCGCACAAGCGCCACAACCCAAGGCTGGAGGGCTGTCATGGAGAACCGGATTGACACGGTCGCCGATCTCGTGGGGGCGATCATCGTTGAGATGGAGCGGCTGAGCTACAAGCCGTCCGTCATCAAGCAGTACCGCATCGTGTGGGACAAGCTGTGCCGGCACTCGGGCCCGATGCCCGTGGGTGCCTTCAGCGTCGAGCACGGCATGGAATTCTTGGAGGAGGTCCTCCACATCCGCTCGCACCCGCTGAGCGAGAGGACCTCGCATCGGTGGGTGAAGGCGATCCACCTGCTGAGCGACTTCAAACGGACCGGCGTCCTGACGATACGCAGGCCCCGACGGGAGTTCGTGTTCACCGGCGCAGCCGCCGCCCCGTTCCAGGCGTACGTGGCCAGCATGGCAGCGAAGGGCATGTCGACGGCGCACATCCGCAACTCGAGCATCTTGGACCACGCCGGCCTGGAGGACATCTCCGGGCTGGAGCCAGTTCATGTCCACGGCTTCATCGAGAGCCTGGCGGTCTACGAACTGCCCACGATCTACCACACGATGTGCGCCCTGCGTAGCGTGCTGGGCTATCTCCACGGGCAGGGTATGGTCCCGCTGGACCTGAGCCCGATGGTGCCCAGGATCCGCTACACGAAGAAGGCCAGGATCCCCTCGGCATACTCCCGCGAGGAGGTGGAGCAGATGGTTGCCGCCATCGACAAGGGCAACCCCCGAGGAAGGCGCGACCTGGCACTCATCCTGCTCGCGGCAAGGCTCGGGCTGCGAGCCTCGGACATCGCCGGGCTGCGGTTCTCGAACCTCAGGTGGGACCAAGACGCCATCGAGATCGTCCAGCAGAAGACCGGCCGGGTCTTGGCACTGCCGCTGCTCAACGACGTCGGCGAAGCCCTCATCGACTACCTGCGCAACGCCCGCGATCAAGCGATCCCATCGGGCCTGCAGAGGACGCCCTAGCCACTCGATCATGCCCTAGCGCCAAGACGGGATGTGTCCCAGGAGGCTCCTGGGACACACCCCGTACAGGCAGCGGCGCTCAGCCCGAGTAGGCCTTCGTGATCAGGTCGACGTACTCTTGGGGCGAGCCCATCACGTCGTTGACGAGCTTCTGCACGTCGTCGCCGCTTGCGTAGTGGACCGGGCGCCCGGAGTCGGCCGCTGCCTTGACAAAGGCCTCGTCGGTCATGACCTTCTCGAAGGCTTCGCGGATCACCTGCAGCGTGCCCGGGTCGATCCCTGGGGGGGCTGCGATGAGGCGACCGCTGGAGATGAGCTTCGTGTGCAGTGTCGCGAGTTCCTTCTGGTCGTCGTTCACGACGTCCAAGAGGTTGTCGACGCCTTCGATCTCCTTCGCGCCGGTGTTCTCGCCGATGACGAGGATCGGCTTGAGGTCGCCGGCGTTGATGCCCGGCTGCTGGCTGCCGAGGGAGCGCGAGTGCAGGTCGACGTTGCCCTGGATCACGTTGAGGCTGGCCTCGTTGCTCGACTTGAAGCCGGTCACAACCTGGTTCTGCATGCCGAGCTGCTGGTTCAGGACGATGGCGTCGATGTATTCGTTCGATCCGGGCCCGGTGGCCGCGAAGCGCTTGCCGGAGATGTCGTCCGCTGATGCGATGCTTGAGGACTTGCTGGTCACGAGCACGTCGGGCTCGGAGCTGATCTGGCCGATGTAGCTCATCGTCTTCGCGTCGTACCGGACGCCGTTGGTCTTCGCGATGGCTGCACCGAGGTGGCCGGGGCCGTTCAGCAGCACGAGGGTCTTCCCGTCCGGCTTGCCGTGCACGACTTCGTTTGTGGCGAGGATGCCGCCGGCGCCGGGCTTGTTCTCGACGATCACGGTGGCTCCGAGCTCGTCGCCGAGCTTCGGGGCGAGCATGCGAGCGTAGGCGTCGTAGCCCCCGCCCGGGTCGAAGGGGACGACCAGTGTGATCGTCTGGTTCTTGAGCTTCTCCGCTGCTTGCTCCGGGGAGCTCGACGCGCTGGTGGCTGCCGACGAGCAGCCGGTGAGAGTGCCACCGACGATAGCGAGGGCGGCGAGCCCGAGTGCGAACTTGCGCATGGGACGGGGGTCCTTTCGATTTCTGCGCCCCGATCGGTAGACGATTGGGCCGGGGAGACGGGGGGAGATCAGGATTGGGGGGATGGGAGCGGGCGCTCAGGCGAGTCCGAGCAGCCCGCCCGGCAGCGGCAGCTTGAGGATGATCTCGAAGGCCCCGTAGATGACGCCGCCGAGCACGACCGCGTAGATCGCGGCGAACAGCCAGGACTTGTCGGCCTGGAAGCGCAGGTAGGCCACGGTGAAGGCGGCCATGGCGACGTAGATGCCGAAGATTGCCAGTGCGATGAAGAACCCGCCCAGCCAGCAGATCGAGGAGATCCAGTCCCTCGAGGTGAGGTTCTTGAAGAATTCGTACTCCTGCTCGGCCATCGACTTGGCGGACTCGGGCACGTCGGTCTTCGGGGCGTCTGGCTTGGGCGGGAAGAACAGCACCCGGACGAGGAAGGACGCGCTGGCGATCGCGCCCGCGCCGCTGACGCCGAGCGGGAAGTAGGCGGCGAGTTCCTTCCAGCCCGTGGCCATCAGGTACGCCGCGACGAACACCACGAGCAGCACGGATGTGATGATCAGGTCGGGCTTGTTCACCCGGCGCCGCCGCGAGCCGCCCTCCTCGCCGTGGACGGGGCGGATGGTGTCGATGCTCATGGACGGCCTCCGAGGGTCAGGAGCTCGCCCTTCGCGGCGCGCTTCTTGAGGGCGATGCGGATCGCGGTGAACAGGATCATGCCGGCGATGATGACCTCGATGACGATCACGCCCGGCCGGCCGATCCAGCTGAACTGAAACAGCGTGTAGCTGACGGTGAAGTACCGCTCGAGGATCTCGCCGAGCACCAGGCCGAGCAGCAGAGGGATGCGGGGCCACTTGAAGCGGGTGGACAGCACGCCGATCGCGAGGAAGACGAGCATGATCCACACGTCGTCGAGCGAGCTGGTGTTCGAGAACGCGCCGATGGTGAGCATCGCGATGAGGAACGGGACCAACGACCTTCCGGTCACCGAGGTGAGCTTGGCAAGGGGGCGGATCAGCAGGTAGCCAAGGATGACTGCCGCGATCGTGCTCAGCACGATGATCCAGACGAGCGAGAGGGTGACCTCGAGGTGCTCGCCCAGCATCTCAGGGCCCGGGTTCAGGCCGAGGATGAGGAACGCGCCCAGCAGCACCGCCATGCTCGCGCCCGACGGGACGCCGAAGGCGATCGTCGGCACGAGGTGGCCGCCGTCCTTGGCTGTGGTGGTCGCGCCGGAGGCGATCACGCCCTCGATGGCGCCGTTGCCGAACTCCTCGGGGTTCTTCGAGGTCTGCTTGGCGTGGCCGTAGGCGATGAACTGGGAGACCGATCCTCCGAGGCCGGGCAGGATGCCGAGGACGGCACCGATGGCACTGGCGCGCAGCATCAGCCACCAATGGCGGAAGGAGTCCTTCACGCCGACGAGGATGCCGCCCAGGTGCGGTGCCACGGCCGTCTTGGTGTGGCCCTCCTTGTCGAGCATGGACTGCAGCACCTCGGCGCCGCCGAGGAGGCCAACGACGACAGGGACGATGCCGATGCCCTCCCACAGGTGCAGGCTTCCGAAGGCGTACCGCTCGGTGCCGAGGTTCGGGTCGATCCCGACCAGCGAGAGGAGCACGCCCATGGTGGCCATGACGAGGCCCTTGTGGATGCTGCCGCTGGAGAGCGATGCGATGAACGTCAGGCCGAGCACGGCCGCGGCGAACAGCTCTGGCGCGCTGATGCCCATCATGAGCGGCCTCATCACTGGGATCAGCGCCATGAGCAGGATCGCGCCGAAGATCGCCCCGATCGCCGAGCTCGACAGTGAGGCGCCGAGCGCGCGCCCGGCCTGCCCCTTCTTGTTGAGCGGATAACCGTCGAGCACCATGGCTGCTGCCGTGGGTTCGCCGGGGATCCCGAACAGGATGGAGGTGAAGTCGCCGGCAATCGCGGAGACGACGTACATGCCCAGGAGGAGCGAGAAGGCCGGCACAGGATCCATGCCGAAGGTCACGGGGATGAGCAGCGCGAGCGTGACCGCGCCGCCGAGGCCCGGGAGGATGCCGACGAGGAAGCCGATCACTACGCCGATCAGCAGCATGAGTAGCGATATCGGGGTGACGGCCTCGCCCAGAGCGCTCCAGATCGCGTCGAGCATTGGCCCTCCTTTCTGGCGTCTTTGCCAAGGTTTTGATGATCACTGTGCGCCGCACTCAAGGCAGAGGCGAGGGGTTCGACAGTGCAGAAGACTTATCTGGAGCTTAGGACTTTTGGTCTTGCCACGTCAATGGACTAACCAATACATTCGAGGAAGAGCAGGGTTGGTCGGCCAGAGGCAGGCCTTGCTCTGGGGGACCGACGCGCTGTTGAGCGCATGTATGAAAGGTGAAAGCTATGGATCCAAGTCACGTGGGAGTCGTCGGGCTCGGGGGGATGGGCAAGGCCCTGGTCGACAGCCTCATCGCCGCCGAGCATCCGGTTGCGGTGTGGGACCGGCACACGGACCGCGTTGCGACAACGGCGATGATCGGGGCGGCTCCGTCGGTGAGCCCCCGCCAGCTCGCGGAGCAGAGCGACGTGATCTTCCTTGCCCTGCCGAATCCGGCGGCGGTGCGGGAGGTGCTCTACGACGAAGAGACCGGAGTGCTTGCCGGGCTCCGCCCAGGCGCGGTGATCGTGGACATGACAACCGGAGACCCGGACCTCGCGCAGGACGTCGCGCAGCGCGTCGCAGCCCTGGGCAACGGTGTCCGTTACGTCGATGCCCCGGTGTCCGGCACGGCTCCGAACCTCACCGTCATGATCGGCGGCGAGGCGGGTGTGCTCGGTGGCGCCGAGGCTATCGTGCAGGACGTCGCTGGGGCGCTGCTCTACATGGGGGCCCTGGGCGATGGATTCGCCACCAAGCTCGTGCACCAGCACGTGAAGTACGCGACCCACCTCGCTGCGGCCGAGGCCCTCCTGATCGCGCAGCAGGCCGGTCTCGACGTCGCTATGGTGATCGACGCGGTCGAGCGGTCGAGCGGTGTCATCGGCGGCTTCAAGGGCGTCGCCGAGTACTACGGCGGCAACAAGCGCGCCGTGGCAAAGCATGCGCCCGCTACGACGATCGCCAAGGACATGCGGCTGGCCGCGGCTCTCGCCGACTCGCTGGGTGTTACGAGCGCAACGCTGGCGGCCGCCGCGGAATTCTTCGGTACCGCCGCGGAGGGAGACTACGCCAAGCTTCCCTACCCGGAGAGCACGGAGCTTCTGACACGGCTGCGCACGGCTGTGCAGGAGAGCTGATGGCACTCGACGCGTCGGCACGGGAGGTACTCGCCGAGGCCTGCCGGATCATCGCCCATGCCGGCCTGGCGGAGGACGTCCTCGGCCATGTCAGCCTCCGGACCGACGACGGCATCGCGGTCCGCTGTCGCGGACCGCACGAGAGCGGGCTGCTGTTCACCGAGCCGGCGGACATCCACGAAGTCGTCCCCGAGCGTGCGCTCGGGGGCGGGTACAAGGCCCCGAATGAGCTTCCGATCCATGCCGAGGTGCTGGCGGCACGCCCTGAGGCCCATGCGGTGGTGCACGCGCACGCTCCGGCGGTCATCGCGGCCGACCTCGCCGGAGTCGCCCTGCTGCCCGCGGTCGGCGCGTACAACATCCCGGCGATGCGCATGGCCGCGGAGGGGATCCCGACCTACCCGCGCAGCCTGCTGATCAACACGGCGGAGCTCGGACGGGAAGTCGCATCCGCGCTCGGCGCGGCACCGGCGCTGGTCCTGCGCGGACATGGGATCGTGACGGTGGGCGCGACAGTCGAACAGGCCGTCGTGCGCGCGCTGAACGTGGAGATCCTCGCGCGGATGCTCGTGAGCGCCAGCGCGCTGGGGCCGGTGAGCTACACGGTCACGGAGGCTGACATGGCGATGATGCCCGACCTCGGATCAGGGTTCAACGACGGCTTCGTCTGGAACTACCAGCGCGCGCGGCTCCGACACGCTGGACTGGCCGTGCGCTGAGCGCTCCGGCAGCACAGACGACGCCCGTCCGGCACCCCTGCCGGACGGGCATCGTCATTCCTTCGGCGCGGCTCCCAGCGCCTCCTGGATCTGCGCCGCCGCAGTGTGAAGCTGGCGGGCGATCTGCCCGTGCCCCTGCCGCGCTATACGGAGCGACGGGCCGGCAGCATTGATCGCGGCGATCGTCGTGCCGCGGGCATCCTTGACGGTCCTCGCCAGGGAGGTCACGTCATCCGGACGGGCATTGAGCGCATAGCCGAGCTCCCGGATCTGGGCGAGCTGGGCTTCGAGGGCCGCGACATCCACTTCCCGAGCGGCGAGCCGCGCGAGCGTCTGCTCCAGGTGCGCCTGGGGCAGATCTGCGAGCATCGCTCGCCCCATGGAACTCGTATGCGCAGGGAACACCTGGCCGGTGCGATCCGCGACGCGCAGCTGCTGCGGTCCCTCGACGCTGAACACATAGCGGACATTGTCGCCTTCGAGGACGGCGAGGTGGACGGACTCGTCCAGTCGTGTGGTGAGATCCGCGAGGATGGGACGTGCCAGCGACCGCACATCCATGTTCCGCACCGCTGACAGGCCCAGGTCGAGAAGGACCGGGCCCAGGACGTACGTGCGGACTTCTGCCTCCTGGCGGATGAAGTCGTAGGACTGCAGCATCGCCAGGAGCCGATGCGCGGTGGATATCGAGACGCCGAGCTCGTGGGCCGCGTCGGACAGGCGGAGGCGCCGCCGCTCTTTGAACATCAGGAGCAGACGCAGGGTATTGCCGACCGAGGAGACCGGATAGCTGGGCTGTGTTCTCGGTTCGGCGGCAGGCATTGCTCCAGAAGGGCTTTCAGAGAAGGCTCCCGCCCTGCTGGAGGCGTGGGGGCGCCTTCAGCAGGGCGGGAACGTGGAAGGAGCCGCCGTCTCGGGCGGCGCCCATCGTCAGAGGAAGACGGAGAGGTTCTTCGCCAGCAGCACCGTCTGGTCCAACAGCAGGTAGCGGCGAACAACCTTCCATCCGTCGTCCGTCTTGCGGAGGGTGTCCTGGCGGCGCCCGACGAAGAAGTCGGTCTCGTCGGCCACGCGGTTGCGGTAGACGAGGAATCGGCTCGAGAGCTTGACCTCGGGCCAGGCGACTTCCTCGATGCGGACGTTCGTCACCAGGTGCGAGACCCGGGAGACGGGTTCCTCGGCCCAGTGCACGCCGGTGGCCAGCTGCATCACGCGCAGCTCGACCGTCGATTTGGGCTCGTCGAACCAGCAGACCTCGGACCCGGCCTTGGTCTCGCCTCGGGTGTCCGCGTCGGCGTACTCGACGTTCATCCGCAGCGGAACGCTGTACTGGTAGTCGTCCGCGAGCAGATCCAGCCACTCGTCATAGCGTCGCTCGTCCAGGAGGTCAGCCTCGGCGAAGAGGAACTCCGAGACCTCCTGCAGCAGCGCCCAGCGGTCCGGTCCCTGCGAGTAGTCCGGCGTCGGCATCAGTGGTTCACCTTCCCTGCGGCGGCCTCGGTAACCGCTTCTTCCTCCTGACGGCGAATGATCGCGTCAATCCTGTCGTCCGACTTCGCGATCTCGATGAGCTCGTCCCAGCTGAGGTTGTCGACGAACTCCGACCAGCGGCGGTAGAAGGCCCTCGCATTCACCTCACCGGAGATCGCGTGGTTGGAATGCACGGCGCGATCGAGCTCCGAGAGCTGCTCGGTGCCGAGGCCCTGCTGGTAGTTGTAGGGGTACCGCTGGGCGACGACGCCCTTCGACGCCTGAGTGGCGTAGTCCCAGTTCTCCATGTCGTCCTGCTCGGTCATGCCGGCCGGGCCGCCGTAGCGCATGTAGTACTGGCGCAGCCACTCCCGGACGGGCTCGGGGGCCTTCTTGTCGGTGAGGAACCAGCGCCACACCTCGGTCTCGGTGGGACTGATCGGGTGGGCGACGAGGATGCTGCGCGGGAAGCCGGCCGCGAACGACATGTTCGGGAACATCGTCGCGGGGCCGCGGCCGCCGAGGCGACGGCCCTCGGCGTCCAGGCGCTCCTTGCGGGTCGCCCACGCCTGGTCGAAGTACTCGTTCATCTCCGGCTCGATGAACTCGGGGTAGGCGATCTCATAGGCCAGGTTGTCGCTGGCGCCGTGGCCGTTGCGGAACGAGGTCTTCATGCGGCCTGTCGAGTGGCCGCCCTGGTCCTGGCGCTCACCGTGGCGGCGCTTGCCGCGCCCGCCGGGACCGATGCCGACGGCTTCGACCGAGGCATGGGTCGATGCGCCGTGGTAGGTGTCGCCGAGGAAGTTCTCGGAGACGAACTTCCAGTTCGACTTGATGCGCCACTTGAGCACGCCGTGGAACACCTCGGTCTCGCCGGGGGTGCCGTCGAACGCGTCGGCGAGGTTGTCCAGCCACCAGTGGAAGTCGCCGACGTAGTCGAGGAAGTCCTCCGCGTTCTCGTCCCAGTTGGCGAACACCAGGCCCTTGTAGTTGTAGACCTTCGGGCAGCGCACGAGGCCCCAATTCTGCTTGTCGAGCTTGCCGCTGTAGGCGGCCTTCATGTGGGGCACGCCGAAGAGGTCGCCAGGCACGTTGACCAGGCTGCCGTCCATCGAATAGGACCATGCGTGGTAGGGGCAGGTGAACTGCATCGTGTTGCCCTCGTCGTAGCGGCATACGCGCATGCCGCGGTGGCGGCAGGAGTTCAGCAACACAAAGATCCCGCCGTCCACATCGCGTGTGAGCAGGACCGGGTCGCTGCCCATCCAGGACGAGAAGTAGTCGCCCGGGTTGGGCACCTGCGACGCATGGCCGACGAAGAGCCAGGCCCGGGGGAACAGGTTCTTCATTTCAAGGTCGAATATCTCCTGGTTGAAGAAGACCTCGCGGCTGATCTGTCCGGTCTCCAGGTCGACCAGGTCCCGGGCACGCCGTGGGTCCTCGGCCTGGGGCGGCGGCGCCGGACAGGGGTTGGAGGTGGAGCCAGTGGTCATCGTTGAACTCGCTTTCGTGTACGGAACGGGAAGGAAGGGATCGGCATCAGCGGGCGGCGACAAGGCGTGCACCCGCGGCGAGCTCCTCGAGCTCGCTGAGCATCTCGGCGGTCGTTGGCTCGAGCGGCATCAGGCGGCGCACGGCGACCATGCCGCGAGGCCAGCCGAAGGTGACGACGGCGCTGCAGCCGTCGTCGTCGCCGTGCGTGTAGACCGCGATCCGACGTGGCGTGGGGCCCTCAAGCGTCAGCAGATCGACGTGGGCGTCGGGGTCCGGGTGTCCGGCGACCTGGATCTTCTCGCGGAACTGGTCGGACCAGAAGTAGGGCGCCTCGCGGTATCCGATCGGATCCTGCGGATGCAGGAGGTTGTGGGCGACGACTGTCGCCTGGTCGGCGGCATTCGTCCAGTGGCCGACCCGGCGGGGCTTGGCGGAGTGGACGTCGTAGAAGCGCGCTACGTCCCCCAGGGCGTAGACCCCCGCAGCGCCGAACGCGCGGCACCGGGCGTCGGTGACGACGCCGTCGTCGACGCGGATGCCCGAGCCCTGGAGCCATGCGGTGTTGGGCTCAGATCCGATGCCGGCGACCAGGACGTCGGCCCGGACCAGGCCGCCGCCCTCCAAAGTGATCACGGCGCCGCTGCCGTCACGGGCGATCGAGGTGATGCGTGCCTGCGTGCGCAGGTCCACGCCGTGATTGCGGTGGTTGGCCGCAATGTGCGCGCCGACGACGGCACCGAGGCTGCCCTCGAGCAGTGTCGCGCGCCGGTCGATGATCGTGGCCGGAAGGCCGAGTCCGCGGGCCACGGACGCTGCTTCGGCCGCGATGAACCCGCCTCCAACCGCGACGACGTGCGCCCCGTCTCGGAGCTGGTGCCGCAGGGCATCGGCGTCGGACGCCGTCCCGATGACGTGGCCGATCGGTTCACCGTCGTCCGCGACCAGGCGTCGCGGCGAGAGCCCGGTTGCGATCACCAGGGCGTCATAGCCGATCAGCTGCCCGTCGGAGAGCCTGATCTGGCGTCCCTGCCCATCCAGCGCCGCGGCGTGCGCCCTGACGACCGTGGCGTCCAGGGACGCCCAGCCGCCGGGGATGAGGTTGAGCTGGGCACGCGACCAGGCGCCGGTCAGGTACTCCTTGGACAGCGGCGGGCGGTCGTACGCTTCCCCGGCCTCCGGCTCGATCACGATGAGCTCTCCGGTGAAGCCCTCCGAGCGCAGCGCCTGGGCGGTGCGCGCACCGGCGATGGATCCGCCGACGATGAGGATGCGCCCCGGGGGAACGGTTGTCGCGGGCACGGTCACTCTCCTTCGACGAGGACGAGCGCGTTCACCGGGCAGCTGCGGATTCCCGCCTGGACGGCCGCGAGCTCACCGTCCGCGACGGAATCCCGGGTAACGACGACAAGCCCTTCGTCGTCGAGGTCAAGGTGCTCTGGGTCGATGGCTACGCAGTTGCCGTAGCTCTGGCATAGGTGTCGCTTGGCTTCGATCCGCATTGATCACTCCTGGGACGTGTCCTCACGCTGGGAACCATTGGTCCTCTGCGCAAATGGTTAGACCATTAGTGTTATCGAGCGTCCTTGATATCGCTCTGTTTGTCAAGGGGCTCGGTGAGGCCTGGTCTCAGGGCTGGGCGAAGCGGGCCGCCGTGCGGCCCAGATGGGCGCGCATGATCTCGGTCGCAGCATCGGCGTCCCGAGCGGCGATGGCATCGACGAACCGGCGGTGTTCCTGGACGCCGCTGGTGTCCTGGTGGGCCGCGTCGTGCAGTGACCGGAGGATCGGCTGCTGGATGGACGTGAGCAGCATGAGGACAGCAGGATTGTGGGCGGCAGCGGCCACGCGAAGATGGAAGCTCAGGGAGGTGCGGACGTCGTAGTCGCCCCGCTCGCGTTCGGCGAGGGCGCGGTCGCAGAGCGCGTAGAGCTCCGCAATGTCTTCATCGGTTGCACGCTCGCACACGAGCGGGATCAGGCTCAGCTCGAGAAGCGTGCGCGCCTCGGTGATCTGTGCCGGTGTCAGGGCGGAGAGTGCGAGGAGGTCGCCGATGCTGTCGCGCACGACATCGATCGGAGGAACAGTGACGTAAGCGCCGCCGCTCACGCCGACCTTGACGGTGACCAGCCCGTTCGTCTCGAGGATCCGCAGCGCCTCGCGCACCGTGACGCGGCTCACGCCCAGCTGCTCGCACAGGTCACGCTCTGAGGGCAGGCGGTCTCCGACGGCAATCACACCCTGCTGGATCATGGCCCGGATCCGGTCGGCGACCGTCTGAGAGGAACGCTGCGCCTCGATCCGGCCGAACAGATCGGTGGACACTGTTCTCGCTGGGCGGTCAGTTCGCAAAGTCTTTGTCGTGTTCATGGGTGCCTTCCCGGGACGTCCTCGCCTTGCCTCTGGGTCTGATCAGAGCAGTCAGCGATGGAGTGGAAATGATGATACCGGCGATCCCCGCGGCGACAGCTGCGCTGGGGACGATGAGGACGAGCCCTGCCGCGGCCAGCGGGGACGCGAGCAGCGAGATTGACCGGAACGTCCCGATGGAAGCGATGGCGCGCCCACGGTCGTCCTCGCTGGTGGAATCTGCCGCCAAGGCCGGTCCGACCGTCTGCAGGATCCCGGCACCTGCCCCCGAGATCGCGAGCCCCACAACGACCGCCCAGATCGGATTCGGGAAGAACGACGCGAGCGCGAGTCCCAGACCTGCCCCGGCCGTGCCGATCGCGTTCGCAGCGCGCGGGCCCGCGGCCTGGATGCGGCGGGACAGCGCGCTGCCGCCAAGCGAAGCAAGATTGGCGACCGTCATAAGCGCCCCTGCGACGGGAACGCTGTACCCGGCCGCGGTCAGGATGACGGGCAGGTAGGAATTGACGATCCCGCGCCATGCACCGCCAATCGCTGTCATGCTGGCGGCCATGCCGACACCCGGCTGGCGCCAGATCTGCCGAGGACGCTCGGTGCTGTGGCGGCTCCGCTTCGGGAAGGGGGCGAAGCGGACGAGGGCGATGGCGGGCGCGAGCGCGACTGCCGCAAGTGCGCCGGCTGCCAGGAGGGAGATCTGAAGCGACCAGGCACCAAGGACGCCCGCCAGTGCCGGTCCGATCAGCTGGCCGATGCCCTGGACGACGTTCAAGCGGGACAGTGCGGTGACGGCGGAGTCGGACGCGCGGACGACATGCGTCTGGCTTCCCGTCCAGAAATATGCCCGTGCCGCTCCCTGCAGGAGCTGGGCGACGACGAAGGCCCACAGCTCGGTGCTGAAGCCGAGGAGGAGACAGGATGCGGACAGCAGCAGCGTGGCTGTGGCAATGAAGTGTTTGGTGGGCAGCCGGCTCATCAGGGCGCCCATGCCAAGGCGAGCGACTGTCTGCGACACCGCGGAGACCGCGACAATGAGCCCGATCAGCCCGATGTCGTGACCCGCGGACACGGCCAGGATCGGCACGATGACGGCCGCCATTGCCTGCGCGATCGAGAATGCGAGGTTCGCCGACTGTGTCAAGTGGCTGTCGCGACGGAGGCGCCGCGGATCAACAGATGATGCGGACTGATTGGTACGTGACATGCGGCCTCCTTCGTCTCACTATAATGGTTCGGCCATTTATTGGTATGCACTAGCCTAGGGCATGTCTGTACGAACCGAAGCCGTACGAATCAGCAGATGGGGGAGCGTGGCGTTGGGTCCACCCCAACGCCCCATGTCAGCATCCTGTCGAGTCGTGTGAGCCAAAACGCTGTCCCAGAACTCGTACGTCCTCCTTGTGCGCTTCCCCGCGGACACGGAAGCCTGCACTAGCCGTATCCATCAGGTCTCCACAGTGCGGCAAGGGCAAGTGGACAGTTCCCTTGTACCTGACCCTGCCCCAGGCCCTGCATGATGTGGGCGGCGCGGCGCAGCGTGAGGCGAGCAAGTCCGGGACGCCGAGCATGAATCTCAACGCGTCCTCGCTGCCGTCCCTAAGGCGGCGGAGTTGTCGATCACCCGCCATTGGCCGCACCCGCCAGCGTCGTGCGGCTTCGGGGCTTCATCCAAGGCGTCGACCCGCTCAGGCATGTTGAGGGGCTCAGTCATGGTGTGCCGCCTGAAGCCATTCGAGGCGGCGGATGCCCTCGCAGTCATCGGCTGGGAGGCAGCGCTCGTGGTGCGCGCCCGGCGGGCCGGGCTAGGCCTCGGCCGCGGCCTCGCGGCTCGCGGACCTCTTCTGCCACGGCCACCGCCCCGTGATCTCCAGCTCGAGGGAGAAGCTGAGGAAGGTGCGGATCAGCACGATGAGGGCGAGCACGATGACCGAGTCGAAGGACGGGACGACCGCCACGGTGCGGACGATGTCGGCCCCGACCAGCAACTCGAGGCCCAACAGGATCGAGCGGCCGAGCTGCCGCCTGAAGCGCGGATAGGTCTCCGGGTCCCGGACGCGCAGGTACCCGCCGGCCGATAAGGGCTCTCAGTGGTCCGGCCGAGAGCCTCGGAAAGAGACGCGGCTGGATCGGGACTCGCTGGTCAGCGCGGACTTCGGCATCATCCGCCAGATGGAGAACCGCGTCGCGGCCCTGCCCATACTCGCCGAGCGGACAGCCGAGCGGATGGCCGAGGCCGAGGCGAAGATCGCCGAGGCCGAGACCATGCTCGACCGTCCGTTCAAGCACGCCGAGACCCTGGCTACGGCACGCGCCGAAGTGGAACGCGTCGACGCGGCCATCGCCGCGCGCAGCGACTCGTCCTGCAGGTGAGCCGGCCACGGCCGAGCACGGACTGGATTCGGAGACGGAGAGGATCGCGAGCCTGCGCGCACTGAGTTTCCCGTCCGCCTCGACACAGTCAGCGGCGACGTGGCTGGTGCGGCCCCGGCTCTTCCCGTCTGATCTTGGTGGGCCCGTCCCCATATGGTCCGCCCCCGCATTAGTCCGCGGGTCAGGTCTGCATGACGTCGGGGCTGTCGGATGAATGATCAGATCAGCATTGATCAGAAGGCCGCCGATAGAGCGTCCAAGTTCACCCCTAGGGAGACTGCCCCTCTTCCGTTCCGTCTGTCCGCGGCACCCTTTTCTGGGAACCTCGAGGACTGGTTCGCTGGGCCAGTCCTCGAGGGGGCGGTGCTGGTGCCGCGCAGTGGTCTACGCGGGTACGTCCTCCTTCGCCGGAGCCTTGTCGTGATCGTGGCGGTGGCGCAGGTGCTGGATGGCGCTGATGATCAGTCCGGCGGCCAGAACCGCGTAGAGGGTGATGGTGATGGGGCTGTCCACGAGGATCCTCAGGTCACCCTGGGAGACGGCCAGGGCCCGGCGCAGTTCGGTCTCGGCCATGGGGCCAAGGATCACGGCGATGAGCACCGGGGCCAGGGGCACGTTGTATCGGCGCATCATGAAGCCAACCAGCCCGATGGCCAGCAGTAGCCAAAGGTCGACCAGCGAGGAGCTGATGGCGTAGACCCCAAGCATCGAGAAGACTGTGATCCCGGCGTAGAGATAGTGCCGGGGGATGCTCAGCAGCTTGGCCCACACGGAGGCGAAGGGCAGGTTGATCGCCACCAGGATGACCAGTCCGATGAACAGGGAGGCCAGCAGGGCCCAGACCATGTCGCCGCTGCGTTCGAAGAGCAGGGGACCCGGTTGCATGCCGTACTGCTGGAAGGCGGCGAGCATGATCGCAGCGGTGGCGGAAGTGGGCAGGCCGAGGGCGAGCAGGGCCCCCATTGCCGTGCCGGCGGTGGCGTTGGCCGCGGCTTCGGGGGCAGCCAGGCCGCGGATGGAGCCGGTGGTGCCGAACTCGGGGTCCCGGCGGCGTTTGGCCAGTTGCTTCTCGGTGCCGTAGGCCAGGAAGGTCGGCACCTCGGCCCCGCCAGCGGGGATCAGCCCGAAGGGGGCGCCGAAGGCGGTGCCGCGCAGCCAGGCGGGCAGGGCCTTGCGGAAGTCGACCCAGGTGATCCTGGCCTTCCCTGCGGGGGTGATGCGGGTGGCGACGGGATCGCGGTGGATGCGGGAGGCGATGTGGAAGACCTCCCCGAGGGCGAGCAGGCCGACGGTGATGACGACGACGGAGATCCCGTCGAACAGCTCCGGCATCCCGAGCGTGAAGCGGGCGGTGCCACTGGGGCCGTCGATTCCTACCAGAGCCAGGGCCAGGCCGATGCCCAGGGCGGCCAGTCCGCGGATGACGGACTCGGAGACGACCGCGGAGATCGCCAGGAATGCGAACACGGCCAGGGCGAAGTACTCGGCCGGGCCGAAGACGGTGGCGAGCTTGACTAGGGCAGGGGCGAAGAACACCATCAGGGTGGTGGCGATCAGCCCTCCGATGAAGGCGCCCAGCGCGCAGGTGGCCAGCGCTTTGGCGGCGTGGCCGTTCTTGGCCATGCGGTGACCTTCGAAGGTGGAGGCGATCGCTGAGGAGTGGCCGGGGGTGTTGAGCAGGATCCCGGCGGTGGAGTCGCCGAACAGGCCGCCGAAGTAGACCCCTGCGAACATGATGAACGCTGCGGTGGGCTCCAAGGAGAAGGTGATGGGCAGCAGCAGGGCCACGGCCATGGCAGAGCCCATGCCGGGCAGCACCCCTACGGCGGTGCCCAGGATCGCCCCGAGGACCACCCACAGCAGGTTCATGGGTGTCAGGGCGTTGCTGAATCCTTCGAGCAGAAGGGAGATCTGGTCCATCAGAGAAGTCCTTCCAGGAACCCGGACGGTAGGGGCAGGCCCAGCCCGGCGGTGAAGGCCAGCTGGATGACGGAGGAGAGCAGCAGGGCCAGCCCGAGGTCGAAGACGGGCCGTTTGCTGCCTAGGGCGTGGGCGACCACCCAGAAGAGGAAGGCCGCGCACAGGATCCAGCCGACGACCTTGAGCAGGGAGATGAAAGCGACGGCGGCGCCGGCGATCATCCCGACCGTCTTCCAGTCTGAGTATGTCCTCGACCGGTTGGACATGCCCGGGCCCCGGGTGGCGGTGTGCTCATCGGTGATGTGGGCCAGGTCGCTCAGCAGGTCGGCGGAGAAGTCGCCGTGGCCGGGGTGGGGTTCGGTGTCGGGCAGGTGCCGGTGGCGGATGATGTGGATGGCCAGCATGGTGGCTGTGGCATAGAGCAGTACGCACACGATGACGGGGAATAGCCTCGGGCCGGGGAGGGCTTTGCCGAGCACGTGCATCGTGGCGGTGCCGATGGTGAAGAACACGGCGAGGGCGTAGAGGAAGGCCACGAAGGCGAACTCGCTGCGCCCGGTCCAGAAGCCCTTGGCGCGCGGGGGGGCCGCTGTGGTCTGCGCGGTGGCCGTGTCGGCTGGGGTGATGCTCATAGTCCAAGTTCCTTTACGATCTGCTGGGCCGTGGCCACTTCGCCGTCGATGAACTCCTCGACGTCCGCGCCGGTGGAGAAGGTGTCGGTCCACTTGTTGCGTGCCAGCGCGTCCTGCCATTCGGGGGAGCCATGGAGCTCGGTGACGATGTCGATGAGCTCCTCCTTCGCCTCGTCGCTGATGCCCGGGGCGGCTACCACGCCACGCCAGTTGGACATGGACACGTCCACGCCCTGTTCCCGGAAGGTCGGCACGTCCACACCCCTGAGGTGCTCGGGGGAGGAGATGGCCAGGGCCCGCAGTGTGCCAGCCTCGATCTGGTCCTTGACCTCGTTGTAGCCGGACATCCCGGCGGCGGTGGTGTGGGAGAGCAGGGAGTTCAGGGCCTCGCCACCACCGGAGTAGGCCACGTAGTTCACGGCTTTGGGGTCGATGCCGACCTCCTTGGCCAGCAGCCCGCTGAGCAGGTGGTCGATGGAGCCCAGCGACCCACCGCCGATGGAGGTGCCTCCGGGGTCCTGCGTCCAGACGCTCAGGAAGTCCTCCAGGGTCTGGATTTTCGAGTCGGCGGGCACGACCAGGGCGGCGTAGTCATCGGCCATCCGGGCGATCGGCACGACGTCGTCGAAGGACTCGGGGTTGTCAGATAGTTCGATGGCCCCGACCATCACCCCACCGGTGACCATCAGGGCGTCCTCCCGCCCAGGGGTCTGGACGAACTGGCTCAGCCCGATTGTGCCCCCGGCGCCGGGAATGTTGACGACCTGGGGGTTGTTCACGATCGCTTCGGCACGCAGCGCCTGCTGTGCCTCACGGGCGAACCCGTCCCAGCCGCCCCCCTGGGGCCGCCGGGGCGATCAGAGTGAGTTTGCTGCGGGCAGTGCTCACTCCTCCGGAGGAGGCAGCGTTGACCAAGGCCAGCATGGCCACCACCGCCGCCAGCAGGCCGAACAGGCCTGCGCGGATTGGCTTCTTCATGATCCTCATTCCCTGACGACATCGTCCAGTACTCGGGGTCGACCGTCCTCGCACATCGTCCCCAGAGCGACAGGGCGATTGGGCCGATGGTCTGCATGCAGTTGTACACAATGGAATACAGTTATACGGCGTGAGCCCCGTCACCGCAAGGGCCACCACTTCCAAGGAAGAGCAGGGCTCTGTGCAGGGTCACCGGGATGATGGAATCGGCTCACGGGGGGCTTGGCGGATGCATGGCCGTTACTGTATACAAATGTGTACAACTAATCAGGAGGTAGCAATGTCAGTTGAGGACGCCGAATTCCCGACAGAGGCGGTTGCCGTGGTGGTGGTGGGCGGGGGCAACGCCGGGTTCACTGCAGCCCATGCGGCCGCCGTGCGGGGCAGGTCGGTGATCCTGCTCGAGAAGGGTGAGCAGGACATGGCCGGGGGCAACAGCTTCTACACTGCCGGGGCGACCCGAATCGCCCACAACGGGCTGGAGGACCTGAAGGACTTCATCGAGCCGGACGACCGCCATGCCATGACCGTGGTCCCGGCGTACAGCGTCGAGGAGTACGCGGCCGATCTGGCCAAGGTCACCGAGGGCCGGAACGACCCGGCCTTGACCGAGGTACTCGTTACCGAGAGCCAATCCACTCTGCGGTGGCTCAGCAGCCTGGGCCTGAAGTACCGGTTGATGTACGAGCGTCAGGCCTATGAGCGGGCGGACGGGTCCTACCTGTTCTGGGGCGGGCTGCACGTGGGCAATGTCGGCGGCGGCGAGGGCCTGATCGAAGACCACACCCGGGTGGCTGGGGAGCTCGGCGTGCAGGTGCGGTATGGGCAGCGGGCGACCGATCTGTGCGTGGAGAACGGGCGAGTGGTCGGAGTGGCCGTCGAGGCTGCTGAGGGGCGCAAGGTCATCCGGGCGGAGTCGGTGATCCTGACGGCCGGCGGCTTTGAGGCCGATCCGAGGTGGCGCCGTGACTATCTGGGGGAGGGGTGGGAGAACGCCAAGGTGCGTGGTACTCCCTACAACACCGGAGACATGATCGCCGCGGCGCTGCGGATCGGGGCGGCCAAGGGCGGGGACTGGTCCACGTGCCACTCCGTGCAGTGGGATGCCTTCACCCCTACCAACGAGTCCAACCGGGAGCTGACCAACCGCCTGACCAGGCAGAGCTACCCGCTGGGCATCATCGTCAACACTGAGGGCAAGCGGTTCCTCGACGAGGGCGCAGACTTCCGCAACTACACATATGCGAAGTACGGGAAGGAGATCCTCAAGCAGCCCGGCTCGGTGGCCTATCAGATCTTCGATGCCGCCCTGCGTCCGATGCTACGCTCCGAGGAGTACGAGATGCCCGGCATCTCCGTGGCCACCGCCGATACCATTGAAGAGCTCGCCGCGCAGATTGGGATCGAGCCCGAGGCTCTGGCGAAGACGGTGGCGGACTACAACGCCTCCATCGACCGGTCGGTCGGCTTCGATCCCAACATCAAGGACGGCCGCAGGGCCGACACAACGCCGCCCAAGAGCAACTGGGCCTCCTCTCTGGAGACTGGGCCGTTCTACGCGTATGGAGTCACCTGCGGGATCACCTTCAGTTTTGGCGGGGTCAAGGCCGACACCCATGGCCGGGTCCTCGATGCCGAAGGTCGCCACATCCAAGGTCTCTACGCTGCAGGGGAGATGCTCGGCGGGCTCTTTTCTTCCAACTACCCCGGTGGAGCCGGGCTGGCCGCCGGATGTGTGTTCGGTCGGCGCGCCGGGGCCCTAGCGTAGAGTTGATGATCATCCGGCCACTACAGGCCCACATCATGCAAGGGGAATCCCAGTGACGCAGACTGCGACCTCGGTACGCCCGGACGGAGATGCCATCTTCATCGCCCTACGCGATGAGATCCTCACAGGCATTCACCAGCCGGGCACCCCCATGCGTGAAGTGGCTCTGGCCCAGCGGTTCGGCGTCTCCCGGACACCGGTCCGGGAGGCGCTCTCCCGCCTGCAGCAAGAACGACTGCTCGAACGCATCGACCGCGGGCTCCGAGTGCCGGAGATCGACCCGCAGCAGGTCATCCAGATCTACGACATGCGCATCCTGCTCGAACAAGAAGCTGCGGCTCAGGCCGCCCGAGCCCGCCAATTCACCGACCTCATTCGTCTGGATGCTTTGGTAGAGCGCGACCGTGCCCTCGTCGACCCGGACGACCACGCCCGGATCACCACCAATCTGGAGTTCCACGCCGCAGTGTGGGCATGCACCCACAATCGCGTGCTGCAAGACCTGCTCGAACGGCTGTCCACCCACCTCATCCACGCTCCCAGATCCACTCTCTCAACCGAGGGCCGATGGGAGGCTGCTCTGGACGAGCACGAGCGGCTCGTGCGTGCAATAGAAGACCAGGACGAGCAGGCCGCGCGCACCATCGCCCGCGAGCACATGGAGACCGCCCGCCGGCTTCGGCTTCAACTCCTCCGCCAGAGCGCCCTCCAGCAGCCGCCTGCTGATTCTCACCGCTCCCGCTAACGGCCGAGCTGCCCCTACAACTCCGATTCCTCGGATGCTTGGGGCCGCACTTGTCGCTGGCGGCCCAGCTTAGGTTCGCTGAGCGGACGGCGGAGCGGCTGGCCGAGGCCGAGACCATGCTCGACTGTCCGTTCAGGCACCCCGAGGCCCTGGCCGGGGCACGCGCCGACGTGGAACGCGTCGACGAGGCAGCGCTCGCGTGTGCGGCCCGGCGGGCCAGGCTATGCTTCGGCCGCGGCGGGGGTGGCCTCGGACTTCTTCTGCCACGGCCACCGCCCCGTGATCTCCAGCTCGAGGGAGAAGCTGAGGAAGGTGCGGATCAGCACGATGAGGGCGAGCACGATGACCGAGTCGAAGGACGGGACGACCGCCACGGTGCGGACGATGTCGGCCCCGACCAGCAACTCGAGGCCCAACAGGATCGAGCGGCCGAGCTGTCGCCTGAAGCGCGGATAGGTCTCCGGGTCCCGGTTGCGCACATACCGGACCGCGGCCGCCGCGGCGCTGATCACTGCCCCGACGACGATGACGACGACGCCCGCCGCATCGAGGAACTCGGCCGCGATCTCGATCAGGGGCTTGAACTCCACTGCGTCCCGCCTTCCGCGTGCTGCCGTTCGCCGGTCTGCGCTGCCTCTAGGCAAGCACGGCTGCCCCTCGTCCGGGATGGGACGCGCGGCACGATGTCCTCGTTCCCCTTGACCTTGACGCTGCGTCAACTTCTACGCTCGAAGAGCACACGGAACGACAAGGGGGAGCGGTGGACTGGAGCATCCAGGACGTCGCCCGGCTGGCGGGCACGACGAGCCGGGCACTGCGGCACTACGGCAGCATCGGGCTGCTCGAGCCGAGCCGGGTCGGCAGCAACGGCTACCGCTACTACGACGCGGCCGCGCTCGTGCGGCTCCAGCGCATCCTCCTGCTGCGCCAGCTCGGCCTCGGCCTAGACGAGATCGCCCGGGCCCTCGCGGACGACGGCGACCCCGCCGCCGCCCTGCGCCGTCACCTCGCGCGGCTCGACGCCGAGCGGGAGCGGCTCGCGCGGCAGGCCCGTGCCGTGGAGCGAACCATCGCCGCACTCGAGACGGGAGGGCCACTCATGGCCGAGGACATGTTCGACGGATTCGACCACACCCAGTACCGGGAGGAGGTCGTTCAGCGCTGGGGCAAGCAGGCCTACGCGGACTCCGACGCGTGGTGGCGCGGCCTCAGCGACGAGCAGCGCCGCGACTGGAAGGCCCTCTCGCAGCGGCTCGGCGAGGACTGGATCGCCGCGGCGGGGGCGGGGGAGGCGCCCGACGGCGAGGCCGCCCAGGCGCTCGCGGCCCGCCACGTGCGCTGGCTCGGCGGCATCCCGGGCACGCCGGGCTACCCCGACGGACCCTCGAAGGAGTACGTCCTGGGCCTGTCCGAGATGTACGTCGCGGACCCGCGCTTCGCCAGGAACTACGGCGGCGAGACGGGGGCGGCCTTCGTGAGGGATGCCCTGCGGATCTACGCGGAGCGGGAGCTCTGAGCGCCCGGCGGGTCTACGCTGGAGATGCTTGAGAAGCGTGCAAACGACGGCGGGCAACCACCCGCCGTCGCGCACTTCAACACCCCACAACCCGGGGTCACCTCCCAACGTTGCGGGGTCACCTCTCAGCGTTGCGGAGCCAACGTCCTGACGATGGCCCCGGATCCCAGGGAGGCGACCCCGGATCCCAGGGAGCTGACTCCGGATCGCAGGGAGGTGACCCCGGAAGGCAGGGACCTGACCCCGCAACGGGGAGGGGAAGCCGGCTACTTGTTCCGCCCGCGGGCGGCCACGCGCCACCGGCCCACGACCTCTCCGCCGCTGACGACGGCGACGTCGTCCACGAGGTTCACCGCGACGCACACGTGGTTCGGGATGACCCGGACGCGCTCGCCGAGCGCGGGCAGGTCGGCGCCGTCGGGGAAGACGACTGTCGCGTGGTGCTCCGACAGCGCGGTGATGAGGGCCTCGGGATGGTCCGCGAGGCGCCCGAACCCCGTCGCCCAGGCGGGCCGGTCGCCGCCGATCACCTTGCTGCCCGCGTCGATGACGATGCGACGGGGGACCTCGCCCTCGCCCTCGTGCCGGCTCACGACGGTCGCGGCGATGGTCAGCGCGATGTCCTCGGGTTCGCAGCGTCCGAGCTCGAGCTGCTGCGCGTCGCCGAAGACGTAGACGCCCGGGCGAACCTCGGTCGTCGCGCCGGACTCGGTCAGCAGCGCGCTCGGCGTGGACCCGCCGCTCACGCGCGTCACGTCGAAGCCCGCACCCGCGAGGGCCCCGGCGGCCTCGGCGAGGGCGCGCTGCTCCTGGCCCGCGGCCTCGACGGGCATCCCCGGCGCGTACGACTGCCCCGGGAAGGTGAAGACCCCGGCGACCCGAAGCCCCGCCCCGGCTGCGGCCCGCGCGACCTCAGCCGCCCGCCCGGGGAGGACGCCGCTGCGGTGGTGGCCGCTGTCGACCTCGACGAGCACCTCGATCCGCCCCGCGGCGTCCCCGAGCGCCGCGCCCATCGCCGCCGCGGCTTCGACGGAGTCGGTGCCCACGGAAACTCTGGCCCGCTCGCTCAGCGCCCGCAGCCGCTCCGCCTGCCGCGGCCCGACCCACAGCGGGTACGCGATGAACAGGTCCGCGACCCCGTGCTCGGCGAACACCTCCGCCTCGCCGATCGTCGCGACCGTGAGCCCCACCGCCCCGGCCTCGAGCTGCAGCGCCGCGATCTCGGGGATCTTGTGGGTCTTCGCGTGCGGGCGCAGCGCGAGGCCCTTCGCCCGCACGGCCTCGGCCATCCGCGTGACGTTCCGCTGCAGGACGTCCCTGTCCACCATGATCTCGGGCGTGTCGATGTCGTCAGGGACGGTGTTCATGGGGCACTCCTCGCAGGTCCGGGTAGAACCCCAGCCTAGGTGGGCGCACGACGGCGGGTGCGCGCCCGGCGTCGTGCGCTCACCGTTCCGGCGACTCGGCGACGTCCTCGTTCAAGGCCTCGACGCCCCCGCCATCCTGCAGGGCCCTGTCCAGCGGGTGGGCGAGTTCGTCCGAGGGCATGCGCGCGGCGACGATCGCGACGAGCGCCATGATCGGGCACACCCCGCCGGCCACGACGAAGATGAGCCACAGCGGCAGCACCTCCGCGAGCGGGCCGGCGAGGGCCATCGAGACGGGCATGAACGCGAGCGAGACGAAGAAGTCCAAGCTCGAGACGCGCCCGAGCAGGTGCGGCGGCACGCGCCGCTGCAGGAGCGTTCCCCAGATGACCGTGCCGAAGGACCAGCTTGCGCCGAGCACCGCGAGCGCGCCAGCGAGCTGCCAGAACGCGTCCATGAGCCCCACGAACACGAGGGGGATCGACCCCACGCCCCACACGGCGACCATGAGCGTGAGGTAGCGGCGCGGGAGCCGGAACGACGCCGTCACGAGGGAGGCTGCCGCGCTCGCGACCCCCATCGTCGCGAGCGCGAGGCCGAAAACGGCCGAGTCTCCGCCGAGCTGGTCCCGCACCACGAACGGCAGCAGCACCTCGATCGGCCCCATCATGAACAGCACCGAGAAGCACGCCCACAGGAGCGTCCACAGGAGCCACGGGGTCCGGACGGTGTACGCGATGCCCTCGCGCAGCTCGTGGAGGATGGAAGGGCGCGCGACGGCGATGGGGCCGCCGTCCGCGGCCGGCTCGCCGTCGGGTGCGGGCCTGGACAGGAAGTTCAGGGCGATGAACGCGATGACGTGGCACGCCGCGACGCCCGCGACGGCGTGCGGGGGCGAGAGCGCCGCGACCACGAGGCCCGCGGCGGCCGGTCCCGCGGCCTGCTGCAGCATCGGGCGCAGGGTGCCCTCCATGCCGTTCGCGGCGAGGAGGTCCTCGGGCGGGAGGATGCGCGGCAGGATCGCCGAGTAGGCCGGGAAGAAGAACGCCGCGCCGACGCCGAGCGCGAACGCCGCGACCGCGATGTGCCAGATCGCGAGCCAGCCGAGCGCGGCGAGGACGGCGACGGTGCCGACGGAGGCGAGGTTCACGGCCTCGACGGCGATGATGAGCCGCCGCTGCGGGATCCTGTCGGCCGCGACGCCGCCGGCGAGGACGAAGGCGGTGAGCCCAACGCTCATCGACGCGGCCACGAGGGACAGCTCGAGCGGCCCTCCGTCCAGGGCGAGGACCTGGTAGACCATCGCAACGGCCCACATGCCCGAGCCGAAGATGCTCACGGCCAAGGCGGCGATGAGGACCCGATACTCCCGGTGCGCGAAGGGGCGGAAAGCGCGAGGTGCGGCCACCCGTCAAGTCTAGGACCGCCGTCGTGCGACCCGCCCGGGGCCGCGAAACACAGAGGACACCTTCTGTCCGCACGTCCGCCGAGGACCGGCCCACCCCGCCGCCCGAGCCCTGACACATGTCCGAGGCCGTGCGTAGGCTGGGGCCCATGCGGATCAAGATGTGCTCCCTTCACGTGACCGACCCGGCCGCCGCGCACGCCTTCTACACCGGCACGCTCGGCTTCGACACCCTCCTGGCGATGCCGGAGGCGAACCTCTTCATTGTGACCTCGCCGGATTCCGGCGGCGTCGGGCTGCTGCTCGAGCCGAGCGACAACCCGATCGGCGAGTCGTACCGCAAGGGCGTGTACGACGCCGGCCTCCCGGCGATCGTGCTCGGCTCGCCGGACGTGCGGGCGGACTACGAGCGGCTCAGCGCCGCGGGCGTCGGCTTCCGCGGGGAGCCCACCGAGGACCCGTCCGGTCTGTCCGCGGTCTTCGACGACGGCCACGGCAACCTCATCCAGCTCCACCAGGACTGACCGCTCACGGCAGGGGACGTGACCCCTCAATCAAACCTTCCGGTTGAGGGGTCACATCCCGTGCGTTGAGTGGCCACTTATGAGTCTTGCGGGGTCACGTCCCTGCGTTGCGGGGTCACCTTCCAACGATGCGGGGTCAGTTCCTACCGCCGCGCCGTCGCGAGCCTGAGCCTCCAGGCCCGGGGCGCCGCCGCGACGAGCAGGCCCACGACCGCGACCGCCGTGCTCAGCGCGAGCCCGGGGAGGAAGACGGTGAGCATCGCCGCCGCGTCAGCGACCCCTGCCCCGCCTCCGACAGAACCCCCGCCGTCCGCGGCGTGCCCGCCGGCGGCGACGATCGCCGTCGTCACCGCGAGGACGAGCGCCGCGCCGACCTGCGTGCTGGTCTGGATGAGCCCGGCCGCGAGGCCCTGCTCGGAGTCGTGGATGCCGGCGGTCGCCTGGACGTTGATCGCCGGGAACCCGAGGGCGAACCCGACGCCGAGCAGCAGCACCGAGGGCAGGATGTCCACGACGTAATTCGGCGAGGTGTCGATCTGCAGGAACCACAGGTATCCCGCGGAGAGCGAGATCAGGCCCGTGATGATGAGCCGCGTCGCGCCGAAGCGGTCGATGAGCCGCCCCGCGAAGGGCGCAGAGCTGGCCACCATGAGCCCTGCCGGGAGGAGCGCGAGGGCCATCGCGAGCGGTGCCCAGCCGAGAACCGACTGCAGGTACAGCGTCACGATGAACTGGAAGCTCAGGTACGAGCCGAACAGGGCCACGGCGGCGATGTTCGCCCGCGCGACCCAGCCCTCGCGCAGGATCCCGAACCGGATGAGCGGGTGCCGCACCCGCGACTCGATCACCGCGAACGCCGCGAGCACGGCTGCGGAGAGCGCGAAGCCGCCGATCGTCTGCGGAGACGACCACCCGGCGTCGGGCGCCGAGACGACGGTGAAGACGAGCCCGAGCATGCCGAGCGCGAGGGTGACGGCGCCCCAGACGTCGTGCCCGCCATCGGCCGCGGGCTTGTCCCGCGGGATGTAGCGCAGGCCGAGGACGATCGCGGCGACGGCGATCGGCACGGAGAAGAGGAAGGTCCAGCGCCAGGAGAGCGCGGTCATGAGCCCGCCGACGACGAGCCCTAGCGAGAAGCCCGAGGCGCCGAAGGTCGTGTAGATCGAGATGGCGCGGTTGCGCTCGCGGCCCTCGGCGAACGTCGTGGTGATGATCGAGAAGCCGGTCGGCGCGGTGAACGCCGCCGCGAGGCCCTTGACGAAGCGCGTCGCGATGAGCAGCGCCGGGTCGCTCACGAGCCCGCCGAGCAGGGACGCCGCGGCGAAGACCGTGAGCGCGATGAGGAAGATCCGGCGGCGGCCGAGCAGGTCCGCGAGCCGCCCGCCGAGCATGAGCAGGGAGCCGTAGCCGAGCACGTAGCCGGACACGATCCACTGCAGCGCGCCCGTGCCGAGGCCGAGCTCGTGGCCGATCGATGGCAGGGCCACGCCGACCATCGAGACGTCGAGCCCGTCGAGCGCGAGGACCACGCAGAGGGTGGTCAGGAGGAGCCACTGCGCGCGGCTCCAGCGCACGACGGCGCCAGGCCGGGTCGAGCTTCCGGCGGTGGGAGTGGGTGGGAGTGCAGTCAGGGACGAGAGATCCTGTGCCATGCCGACGACAATACATGACGCATCATTGAATGACCAAGAAAAAGATGACATGGAAAAATATTCCGCTGTCTTGGTACACTGGGGGGCATGTCCACGGAGGCCAGGCCCGAGATCATCGACCAATGGCGCGCGCTGCAGTGCGTGTACCTCAAGACGTCGAATGCGCTGGACCGAGAGCTCTCGGCCCAGCATGGGATCGGGCTCAACGAGTTCGAGACCCTCGACCTGCTCTCGGAGCGCAGCGAGGAGGGCTGCCGGATGAAGGACCTCACGGCGGTCTCGCCCATGACCCAGAGCGCGCTGTCCAAGATCGTCGACCGGCTCGAGAAGGCCGGCTACGTCACGCGCGCGGCGTGCGCGGACGATCGTCGCTCGCTCTACGTCGGGCTCACCGAGGCCGGCTGCGCCGTGCACGCCAAGGCCGCGGCGCTGCACCGCGAGCTCCTCGAGGCGAACCTGGCCGGCTGAGCCCAGGGCCCGGGGTCACCTCCCAACGTTGCGGGGTCACCTCCCAACGTTGCGGGGTCATGTCTCAACCTTGCGGGGTCATGTCTCAAGGATGCGGAGGCTATGTCCTGAGGATGTTGGGCGCCGCCTGTGCCGGCATCTCCTGCACAGGTGACCCCGCAACGCAGGGAGGTGACCCCGCAACGCAGGGAGGTGACCCCGCAACGCCCTGGGGTCGGATGGGGCCGGCTCAGCCGTGGCTGCCGCCGCGCTTGGCCCGCTCTGCCGCAGCGCCGTGCCGGGCGCCGGCCGACCGGGCCGCCTTCTCCTCCGCCGCGGCCTTGACCCGCCGGGCCTCCTCGCGCACGGCGGCCATGCTCGCCCGCTCCTCCTGGAGCCACTGCGGCCGGTCCTGCAGCAGCGCGGTGATCTCCGCCGTCGTGAGCGGCTCGGTGATGCCCGCCCGCGCGAGGCCCGAGATCGAGACGTTGAGCTTCTGCGCGACCACGGGCCGCGGGTGCGGTCCCTGGGCCAGCAGCTCGGACAGCCACGCCGGCGGGTTCTGGCGCAGGGCGTCGAACTCCTCGCGCGTGATGTCGCCCTCTTGGAATTCCGCGGGGGCCGCGGGCAGGTAGATGCCGAGCTTCTTAGCGGCAGTGGCCGGCTTCATGGACTGGGAGGCGCTGGCCTTGGGGTTCGAGCTCATGCATCAAGCCTAGCCGGGCTACCGTTGACGCATGGAGTCCCCCGAACCCCTCAAGATCGCCTTTGTTGCGGGCGTCGCCCCCGGCAAGTGGTTCCACCGCTGGGAGGACCGCTTCCCCGAGGTGCCGCTCGCCTCGGCGATGGTCGACGACGGCGAACAGCTCGCCGTCCTGGGCGACGGCCGGGCGGACATCGCCTTCGTGCGCCTGCCCGTAGGGGACGAAGACAGGGAGCGCCTGCACATCATCCCGCTCTACGAGGAGCTGCCGGTCGTCGTCGCGCCGAAGGGCCACGAGATCCAGGCCTTCGATGAGATCCCGCTCGCCGAGGTCGAGGACGAGCTCTTCGAGTACGACGGCGGGCCCTCCGAGCGCCTCGACCTCGTCGAGGGCGGGGCGGGGCTCGCGATCATGCCGATGTCGGTCGTGCGGCACTTCAACCGCAAGGAGCTCCGCTACCGGCCCGTGACCGGGGTCGAGCCCTACGGGGTGGGGGTCGCGTGGCTCAAGGACAACGAGTCCGAGGCCATTCAGGAGTTCATCGGCGTGGTCCGCGGGCGCGGGGCGAACAGCTCCCGGCAGGCGTCCGTCCAGCGCGGCCAGCAGGAGGCCGCGAAGGAACGTCGGGCCGAGCGCGCCGCGTCGCAGTCCAAGGAGGCCAAGGCGCGCAACGACGCCAGCCGCGCTGCCAAGGCGGCCCGCGGCGGCCGGGGCGGCGCCAAGGGGAGGCCTGCCGCGGGGAAGGGCAAGCGCCCGGGCGCGGCCCGCCGTCGTCCGCGCTGAGCGGGCCGGAACCTGTACCACCGGCGCGCAGCGGCCTATTGTGGGCAAGATGGAAGAACCCCGGACGAGGGAACCGACGATCAGCACCGTCCCGGCCAACAAGGCATCGTGGGAGGACCTCGAGTCGATCTTCGGGCGGCGCGGGGACCCCGCACGCTGCCAGTGCCAGTGGTTCAAGCTCGCCGCCCGAGAGTGGCGGGCGACCCCGCGCGAGGCCCGCGCCGACGCCCTGCGCGAGCAGACCCGCTGCGGGAGCCCGCGGGCCACGTCGACCTCGGGCCTCGTCGCGTACCTCGACGGCGAGCCCGCCGGGTGGTGCGCCGTCGAGCCGCGGACCGCGTACCCGCGGCTCGACGGCATGAGAGTCCCCTGGGCGGGCCGGGACGAGGACAAGGACGACGATGGCGTGTGGGCCGTCACGTGCTTCGTCACCCGGGTGGGCTACCGGCGACGCGGCGTGAGCGCGGCGCTCGCCGCCGCGGCCGTGGATTACGCGCGCTCGCGCGGGGCGCGGGCGATCGAGGGCTACGCGATGATCACCGAGCCCGGCCGAGAGATCACGTGGGGCGAGCTGTACGTGGGGAACCGGAACGTCTTCGCGGACGCGGGCTTCGCCGAGGTGAGCCACCCGTCCCCGCGGCGCGTCGTCATGCGGATCGACTTCGCGGCCGCGGACGCGTAGACCCTACGGACACGGTCGGCGTCCGGGATACCCTGCTGGGAAGGCAGGGGGCGGGGGGAGCCGACGTGCCGGGCGGGCGAACAGGCCGCCGCGGCGGGAGCGTCGCCGAATGCGGGGGAGGTGGTCCTTGGACAAGCTGCTGGACGTCCTTGTGCTGGGCAAACGCAGCTTCCACGACCTGAGCATGCGGGGCCGGGTGGTCCTGAGCCAGATGCCGCTGAACCTGACCCTGGGGCTCGTGTGGGGGATCATGGCGTTCGTCCACGAGGAGCCCATGCACCTCGAGTTCCTCGTCGGCCAGGGGCTCGGGATCCTCCTGCTCGGGCTGTGCGCCGCGCTGCCGTGGGACCGGATCCCGTACGGGCTCTTCCTTGTCATCCCGTTCCTCGATCTCATCCCCATCGCCCTCGTCCGCGCCTCGGCGGCCGACGTCGTGCCCGGGCTCGGGCTGCTCGCCGTGTTCCCGATGATGTGGCTCGCGGGCTCGGGCATCCACCCCAAGATCATGGTCCCCGCCGGCGGCGTCGCAGTGCTGCTCATGGTCTGGCTGCCGCTGCTCGGCCGCTCGGATCTCGGACTGCGGGACCTCGTGGGCGAGCTCGTCACACCGTTCCTCATGCTCGCGATCGCCGTGGCCGTGTCCGTCATGACCAAGAGCGGCATGGAGCAGCAGAGCCACATCGCCGAACTGCTCGAGCGCTCGGAGATGCGCGAACGCATCCTCGAGACGATCCTCGACACCGTGGACGTCGGCGTCGTCGCCTTCGACGCGGACGGCCGCGACATCCTCTTCAACCTCAGGCTGCGGGACTTCTACCGCGCGGCGCTCCCAGAGGGCGCGGACGACGCGCCCGAGGCCGAGCTCGTCGTCGTCGACGAGGCGACGGGCGAGCTCGTTCCGCCCCGCCGCCGCCCGGCCGCGCGGGCGATCGCGGGGGAGGTCTTCACCCACGAGATCGTCCGGCTCGGGCGCGGGAAAACCGCCCGCACGGTGTCCGTCTCCGCCCGGCCGCTGGGCGGCGCCGAAGCCGGCCCCGCCGGAACCGTCCTCGCGTTCTCGGACGTGACCGACGTCGTCGCCGCCGTACGGGCGAAGGACAGCTTCGTGGCGAGCATGTCCCACGAGTTCCGCACCCCGCTCACGAGCATCCGGGGCTACGCCGAGCTCCTGCTCGACGATCCGGCCCTGCCGGCGGGGGCGCGGGCGGACGTCCTCGTGATCGACCGCAGCGCCCGGCACCTCCAGCTCATGGTCGACGAGGTCCTCGCGGCGGCCACGGGCACGGTCGCCTCGGTGCTGTGGACGCCGATCGACCTCGCCGAGCTCGTCCGCGAGGCCGCCGCGAGCGCGACGCCCGAGGCCGCGAGCCGCGGGATCTCCTTCCAGGTCCGCACGTCGGGAGACGTGCGGCTGCACGGGGACCGGACGGCGATGATCCGCACCGTGGACAACCTCGTCTCGAACGCCATCAAGTACTCGGGCGACGGGCGCGAGGTGCGGCTCTCCACTGCCCGCGAGAACGGATGGGTGGTCCTGACCGTCTCCGACGACGGCATCGGGATGTCCCAGGCCGATGTCAACAGCGTCTTCACGAGGTTCCACCGGAGCTCGGCCGCGAAGGTTGCCGGGATTCCCGGCATCGGCCTCGGCATGGCGCTCGCGCGCGAGGTCGCCGAGCAGCACGGCGGCCGCCTCGAGTGCGTCTCCCGGCTCGGTGAGGGGACGACCTTCACCCTGCGGATCCCCGGTGCGTCCATGCCTCCGCAGCCCTCTCCCGGGGCGGGGACGCAGGCCGGCCGTGCCGACTGACGCGCGCCGGCACGCGTACGACGGCGGGCCGTCGCCGTCCGCCGGCTTGCCCGCCTTCCGCCTCGGCCAGGGCCCGCCGCTGGTCGTCCTGCCGGGGCTCGGCGCCCGGCATGCGGTGCCCCACGGGCTCGACCGGGCGGCCGAGGAGCGGCCCCTGCGCGGCCTCGCGCAGGCCCGGGAGGTCTGGTGGGTCGGGCGCCGACCGGGCCTTCCGCCCGGGACCACGATGGCGGACATCGCGGCCGACTACGCCGTCGCGCTGGCGGGCTTCGGCGGACCGGTCGATGTCCTCGGCTTCTCCACCGGTGGCTCAGCCGCGCTCCAGCTCGCCGCGGACCACCCCGCCGTCGTCCGGCGCCAGGTCCTCGTCTCGGCGGGCTGCCGCCTCGGGCCCGAGGGCCGCGCGGGGCAGCGGGCTGTGCTCGCCCGGCTGGAGGCCGGTGACCGCCGCGGCGCGGGCGCCGAGATGATGCGGCTGCTCGACGTGCGGCCGGTCGCGCGCCAGCTCGAGGGGTGGCTCGGCTGGCTCGTGGGGCCGCTCATGTTCCACGGCGCGACCGCGGACCTCGCCGCGACGATCCTCGCCGAGGATGCGTACGACCTCACGGCGCGGCTGCCCGGGATCGCGGTGCCGACGCTCGTCGTCGGCGGCGACGAGGACGCGCCGTACGGCGCCGGCGTCTTCCGCGAGACGGCGGGGGGCCTCCCGCGCGGGGCGCTGCGGCTCTACGCGGGCCGCGGCCACGTCGGCGCCCAGTACGCCCCGGGCTTCGCCGAGGACGTGCTCGGATTTCTTGAGGGCGGCTGAGCACTGGGCTCTGGCCCCGCCGCGCCGCGGGGCGTATGGTCCTCGCAGGCCATGCCTCCGCTGCCGGGCGGTGCCCCATGGCCGCGAGGAGCGCAGCCATGGGCATTGTGTCGTCCGGCTTCCAGGGCCGCCGGAAGAGGGACCTTCCGGGCGTGCCGCCAGGGCAGTACGTGACCGAGGACTTCCCCGTGCTCTCGGCCGGCCCGACACCCAGGATCGAGCGCGACGACTGGGTCTTCTCCCTCAGGACGGAGAGCGGCACGGGCCGGCACTGGGACTGGAACGTCTTCATGTCCCTGCCGCAGGAGGACGTCACGGCGGACCTGCACTGCGTCACGAGTTGGTCGAAGCTCGGCACGCACTGGCGCGGCGTCCCCGTCGACGCCGTGCTGAACGGCGTCGATACCCAGGCCGAGTTCGCGCTCTTCTACTCCTACGGCGGCTACACGACAAACCTCCCGCTGTCTGACGTGCTCGGGGGCAGGGCCTGGCTCGTGCACGAGTTCGACGGCGCAGACCTCCCGCCCGAGCACGGCGGCCCCGTCCGGCTGCTCGTGCCCCACCTGTACCTGTGGAAGAGCGCGAAGTGGGTCCGCGGCGTCGAGCTCATCCCGCAGGACCGCCCGGGCTTCTGGGAGAGCAGGGGCTACCACCTGCACGGGGACCCCTGGCGCGAGGAGCGCTACGGGTGAGCGGCGCCTGGAACGTCGCCGACGTCGTCGGCCTCCGCGACGAGACGCCGACGGCGCGCACTATCCGCCTGCGCCTGCCCGTCCCCGTGCGCGTCCTGGCGGGGCAGCACGTCGACCTCCGGCTCACGGCACCGGACGGGTACCAGGCCGTCCGCTCCTACTCGGTCTCGGCCGGCATCCCGCCGGACGGGCTCGAGATCACGGTGGAGGAGCTGCCCGACGGCGAGGTCTCGCCGTACCTCGTGCGGGACCTCGGGGTCGGCGACCAGGTCGAGGTCCGGGGTCCCGTCGGCGGCTGGTTCGTGTGGCGGCCGGAGGACGACTCGCCGGTGCAGCTCATCGGCGGCGGATCCGGCGTCGTGCCCCTCATGGCCATGGTGCGTGCGCACCAGATGGCCAGCCACTCGTCCCCGCTGAGGCTGCTCTACTCGGTGAGGAGCCCGGAGGCCGCCGTCTTCCGCCACGAGCTCGAGTCGCTCGCGCAGGCGTCCGGGACCTTCGGGCTGCAGTGGGTGTACACGCGCACCGCACCGGACGGGCAGCCCGTCGGGCGGCTCGACGCGGAGACGCTCGGGGCGAGCGTGCTGGACAGCGGGGCGGATCCGGCCATCTTCGTGTGCGGGGCCACGGGCTTCGTCGAGGCTGTCGCGGGCTGGCTCGTGGATCTGGGCCACGCCCCGGACCGGATCAAGACCGAGCGCTACGGCGGGCTGGGAGGCGCATCGTGAGCGAGTGGACGGGGCGGCCTGCCGAGCGGAGCGCCGAGGACGACTACCTCGACGGCAACGCCCTCGCTGGGCCGCTCTCCGAGGTCTTCGCGATCGACATCACCGCCGCCCTCGGCACGTGCGGCACCTGCGGCGACAGGCGGGCCGTCGCCGAAGCCCACCTCTACGTCAACGCACCCGCGAAGATCCTGCGCTGCCCCTCATGCGGCGGGGTGCTGCTGCGGCTCGACGAGCGGGGCGGGCGGGTCATCCTCGACCTCAGCGGGTTCACGCAGCTCACCATCGAGGTCCGGTAGCCCGGGCCTTCGGGCGCCGCTCAGGAGCCGAGGCGCCGCAGCAGCGCGTCGAGGACGGGCACTTGGCCCTTGACGAGCCGTTCGCGGGCCTCCGCCTCGGGGACCCACTCTGCACGATCGATCTCCGGGAAGTCGCGCAGGATCCCGGACCCTTTGGGCCACTCGAGCGGGAAGGTGTTGCTCACGATCCGCTCGGGCCGGAAATCCGCCTCGCCCGCGAACACCGTCACGATCTTCCCCGAGGGCTGGCGGAAGTCGCCGAGCCCCACGTAGTCCGCTTCGGGCGGCGGCGTGCCCATCTCCTCGGCGAACTCGCGCTTCGCCGCGACGAACGGGTCCTCGTCCGGGGCGTACTCGCCCTTCGGGATCGACCACGCCCGGTTCTCCTTGCGCGCCCAGAACGGCCCGCCCATGTGCGCGATCCACACCTCGAGGCCGCGCGTCCCGTCCAGCCGGTACAGCAGGAGGCCAGCGCTCGTCACGGTCATCGTGTCTCCATGGAGCCAATTTAGCCGTCGAGCCAATCTAACTGTCGAGCCAATCAGCCTTGGCGCAGCCTCGGCAGAGGAACGGGTGCCGGGTATGACCCCGGCACCCATCATGGATTCGGCTTCTGGTCTTCTTCCGATCTGCGGCGGCGTCACCGCCCCTTCTTGCCGTTGCCCTGGCCGCCCCGCTGCTGCGGCTCGGACTGGGGCTCGGACTGCGGAACCGACTGGGGTTCCTGCTTGGGCCCGGCCGGCACGAACTGGAGCACGACGTCGGAGACCGACCCGGGATAGCGCTCTTCTGCGGGCGCGTGCGCGGCCTCCCACGCCTGCTGGGCGACGACCGAGGCGTTCTCGGACGGCCCGTCGGCGGCGGGAGCATCGACGTCGGCGGGTTCGTCGACGTCGTCGGTGTCGTCCGCACCGTCCTCGGGTGTGTCGTCTGCGTCGTCCGCCGGGTCGTCGACGTCATCAGCGTCGTCCTCCGGGGCCTCGGTCTCGGGGTCGTCGACGTCGGGCTCGTCGACGTCGTCGAGGTCGACCTCCGTCGTGTCGACGTTCGTGGTCACCGGCTGGTCCGCCGAATCGTCGCCGGGGGCCGCAAAGGCAGCCGCCCCGGCGCCCCCCAACACGACCGCGCCAGCGGCGGCGGCGCCGATGAAGAGCTTGCGAGTGGCATATCTGGACATGACATCTCCTGTCGTGATCAAGTCCCCCATCACGCTGAGATTGCATGTCCATCGTGCGCAGCCCATTCCAGCGCTGTCACGCAGGGCGTGACAGATTTCGCAAATCCCAAAGAAAAACGTTGTCAATTGATTTCTCGGGACTTGACATCCGCAGCCAACTAAAGCCTGGCTGCGAGCGCCACCGGGCTCGGGTTGCCGAAGCGGTGCGCTGTGATCGAGACGGCCTGCTCGCGCAGGAACGGCAGGAGCTCAACCCGCCCCGCGGAGACCACGGGATGCGCGTACAGCGCGACGTCCGGCATCCCGTCCACGGCCTCGGCGAGCGCCCGGACGGCGGCGCCCGATGCCTCCGCATCCCCGGCGATGAGGCGGACGCGCCCCGCGCCGAGTCGCGCGGCCCGCACGAGCCAGGCCGCCGAGTCCTCGACCTCCACGCCCGCGCCGTGCTGGCGCAGCACCTCCCCCGTGCGCCCGGGAAGTACGACGGCGCTGCTCACCGAGAGCCGCGACCCCGCCCTGAGGGCGGCAGCAGCGATCCGGAGCAGCTCGGCCACGCCGTGGCCCGACGTCCCGGCCTCGAAGCGGACCGTCATCGGCACAGGGCGGTAGCGGAACACGTTGCGCTCGCACGTCAGGCCCGTGACGTCCTGGGCGGCGCCGAACTCCGCGGCCCAGGCCGCGGCGTCCGAGCCGACCGCCGAAGCCAGCCACGCGGCGTCGTCCGCGGAGAGGCCGGCGCCGACGGCTGCCCGCGCGGCGCCGAGGAGCTCGACGGCGGCGTGGTGCAGACCGCGCCCACCCGCCGGGGTGCCGGGCTCGCGCACCGGGGCGTCCCGCCACGAACCGAGGCCCACGAGGTAGTTTGGCCCGCCGGCCTTCGCACCCGCCCCCACGGCAGACCTCTTCCACCCCCCGAAGGGCTGCCGCCTGACGATCGCGCCCGTGATCCCGCGGTTGACGTACAGGTTGCCGGCCTCAAGGTGCTCCGCCCAGTAGCCGATCTCGTCGGCGTCGAGCGAGTGCAGGCCCGACGTGAGGCCATAGTCGACCTGGTTCACGAGGGCGACGGCCTCCTCGAACGTCGCGGCCGTCATGACGCCGAGGATCGGGCCGAAGTACTCGATGCGGTGGTACTCCGAGCCGGGCCGGACGCCCGAGCGAACGCCGGGACTCCAGAGCTTGCCGGTGTCGTCGAGGGGCCGCGGCTCGAGCACCCAGGCCTCGCCCTCGCCGAGGGCCGTGAGGCCGCGCAGCAGTTTGCCCTGGGGCGGCTCGATGACCGGGCCCATCTGCGACCGGGCGTCCCACGGGTAGCCGATGTGCAGCGACTGGACCGCGTCGAGGAGCTGGTTGCGGAACCGGCGTGAGGTCGCGACCGAGCCGACGAGGACCACGAGCGACGCGGCCGAGCACTTCTGGCCCGCGTGCCCGAAGGCCGAGGCCGCGACGTCCCGCGCGGCGAGGTCGAGGTCAGCGCTCGGGGTCACGATGATCGCGTTCTTGCCCGAGGTCTCGGCCAGCAGCGGCAGATCCTTGCGGAAGGAGCGGAACAGCCGCGCGGTCTCGTACCCGCCCGTGAGGATCACGCGGTCCACGCCCGGGTGCGCGATGAGCGCCCGGCCGAGGGTCCGGCCAGGCTCGCCGGCCGGGAACTGCACGAGCTGGAGCACGTCGCGGCCCACGCCCGTCTCGGCCGCGGTCGCGTCGAACGCCTCCCACAGCGCCTCGACCATGACCGCGCCAGAGCGCCGGGCCTGTTTCGCGGGCTTGAGGACGACGCCGGAGCCCGCGGCGAGCGCGGCCAGGGTCGAGCCGGCCGGGATCGAGACCGGGAAGTTCCATGGCGGCGTCACGACGGTCAGGCGGGACGGCACGAACTCGGCCCCGTCGACGGTGTCGAGCTCGCGGGCGAGCGTCGCGTAGTAGCGCGCGAAGTCCGCGGCCTCGGAGACCTCGGGGTCGCCCTGGTCGAGCGTCTTGCCGCACTCGCTCGCCATCGCCTCGAGGAGCTCGGCCCGGCGGGCCTCCAGCGCGCGCCCAGCGGCGTCGAGCACGACGGCGCGCTGGGCACCGGTGAGGGCGCCCCACCGCCCGCCTGCGGCCGCCGCGGCGAGCACGACGGCGTCGAGCCCGCCCTCGGCGCCGATCTCCGCGGCGTCCGCCGTGTCGACGCCGATCCGGGACGATGCAGAGCGGGCGATGATGGCGCGGCCCCACTCCCGGTTGCCTGGGAGGTCCGGATCGGTGTCGGGAGTGTTGGCGAACCCCTCCACACGATGAGGGGTCACCTCCCTGCGATGAGGGGTCACCTCCCTGCGATGAGGGGTCACCTCCCAGGCTTGCGGGGTCAGATCCCTAGCTTGCGAGGTCAGATCCCTGTGATCCGTGGTCAATGTCTGCGGATTGACCCCGGATTCTTGGGAGGTGACCCCGGATTCTTGGGAGGTGACCCCGGATTCTTGGGAGGTGACCCCGGGTCGCAGGGAGGTGACCCCGGATTGGCGGCGGTCTTGGGTGCGGTGCGGAGCAGGGACCGTCCGCCGGCCGTCGGCGTCGGCGAAGGGCGGGGCGTCGAGGGCGGACAGCGAGGCGAGGAAGCGCCGCTTCTCGCGCTCGAAAAGGGCCGGGTCCGACCCGAGGCCAAACACGGCGGACATGAAGTTCTCCGGGCTCGCGCCCTCCTCGAGCCGGCGGACGAGGTAGGCGATCGCGACGTCGAACTCCCCGGGGTGGACGACAGGGGTGTAGAGGAGGAGGTGCCCGACGTCCGCCAGGACGGCCTGCGCCTGCGCCGGGGCCATGCCCAGGAGCATCTCGAACTCGACCTGGGCTGTCTGCCCGCCCAGCCCGCCCACAGTGATCCCACGGTCGACCCCGCGGGCCTTCGCGAGCAGCCACGCGAGGGCGACGTCGAACAGGTTGTGCCCCGCGATGCCCACGCGCACATGGGCGAGCCGCTCGGGCGTGAGCGCGTAGTCGAGGACCGCCTTGTATGAGGTATCCGTCTCCTGCTTGGTGTGCCACGTCGCGAGCGGCCAGCCGTGGACCTCGGCGTCGACGCGCTCCATGGGCCGATTCGCGCCCTTGACCACGCGGATCTTGATCGGCGCGCCCCCGGCCGCGACGCGCCCCGCGGCCCATTCCTGGAGGCGCATCATCGCCCCGAGGGCGTCGGGGAGGTATGCCTGCAGCGCGATCCCGCCCTCGAGGCCGCGGAACTCCTCACGCCCGAGCAGCCGTGTGAACACGGCGATGGTCAGGCCAAGGTCCTTGTACTCCTCCATGTCCAGGTTGATGAACTTCGGCGTCCCCGACGGGCCGCCGGCCGCCGCGAGACGGTAGAGCGGGGCGAGCGTGTCGGCGATGTGCTCGACGGCCTCGTCGAAGGCCCAGTGGCTGTGGGGCGCGACGGTCGCGGAGACCTTGATCGAGACGTAGTCGACGTCGTCGCGCTCGAGGAGCCGGCGCGTGCCCTCGAGCCGCCGGGCCGCCTCACGCTCGCCGAGGATCGCCTCGCCGAGGAGGTTGAGGTTGAGCCGCACCCCCGGCCGGCGAATCCTCGCGATGGCGGGTCCGAGCCTCTCGTCCGAGGCGTCGACGATGAGGTGGCCGACCATCCCGCGCAGCATGCGGCGCGCGAGGGGGACGACGACGTGCGGCAGCGCCGGGGCGAGGGCACCTCCGAAAGCCACGGCCCGGCGCAGGGGCCAGGGCAGGAAGTCCGGGGACGTCCGCGCGAGGGAGCGGAGGTTGCGTGCGGCGACGCCGAGGTCCTCGGGCCGGACGACGCCGTCGACGAAGCCGACGGCGAACGCGAGGCCTCCCGGGTCCTTGAGCACGGCGGCGAGCCGGGCCGCCGCGGGATCCACGGGGAACGCGGCCGCGGCGTCGAGCCACGCCCGGACCTGTGCCACGGCGGCGTCGGCGAGGTCCTGCGGGCGGACAGCCGCGCCGTCCGCGGCCGCGCTCGTGGGCTGCTGATCGCCGGACGCCGGCGCCGGTGTGTGCTGGCCCATGCTGGCTGCTCCTTCCCGCGCGATGGTCTCATCATGCGCCTGCGGGATCGGCCGTCGGTATGCGCGCCCTCCGTTCAAGAAGCAGAAGTGATCTTTAGTGATGCATAATGGTGAGTCAAACCGATCGGTCAGGAACCCACTGGCACTATTGCGAAAGGGCCGCCGTTGCTCGAGATCCGCCGCCTCCGCCTCCTGAGGGAGCTCAGCATCCGGGGCACCCTCGCCGAGGTCGCCGACGCGCTCCAGTACAGCCCCTCCTCCGTGTCGCAGCAGCTCGCCCTCCTCGAGAAGGAGACGGGCGTCCAGCTGCTGCGCAAGTCCGGCCGCCGCGTGCTTCTCACGCCGCAGGCGCAGGTCCTCGTCGCCCACACCTCGGAGCTGCTCGACTCGCTCGAGCGCACCGAGGCCGCGCTCGCCGCGAGCCAGAGCGAGGTCCGCGGCACCGTGCGGCTCGCCGTGTTCCAGACCGCGGCGCTCGCCCTCCTGCCCGCCGCCCTCAAGACCCTCCGCCAGCGGCACCCGCAGCTGCGCGTCGAGATGGTCCAGCACGAGCCCGAGACCGCCCTGCACGAGACCTGGGCGCGGGACTTCGACCTCGTCGTCGCCGAGCAGTACCCGCACCACGCCGCGCCGCACTACTCGGGCCTCGACCGGCAGGGGCTCACGCGGGACACGATCCGCCTCGCCCTTCCGCCCCGCGGCTCGGGCGCCGAGTTCGACGGCGTCAGGCGGCTTGCCGACGCCGGACGCGTCCCGTGGGTCATGGAGCCGCGCGGCGCAGCCTCTCGGCACTGGGCCGAGCAGGCCTGCCGTTCCGCGGGCTTCGATCCGGACGTCCGCTACGAGACGGCGGACCTCCAGGCCCACGTCCGGCTCGTCGAGTCGGGCAACGCCGTGGCCCTCCTCCCGGATCTCGTCTGGGTGGGGCGCGTGCCTGCCGCGCGGCTCGTGATGCTCGAGGGGACGCCGCAGCGCACCGTGTTCACGTCCATGCGGTCCTCGAGCGCCCAGCATCCCGTGATGCTCGCGGTGCGGCGCGTGCTCGAAGAGACGGCCCGCCAGCTCGTGGGCCCGGCCGCGGGATGAGCGGCGGCCGGATGAACGGCGCCGAACGGCCAGAAACCCATATCACGGAACGGTAACGGCCCGTTGCGCCCGTGTGGGCGCTGCCACACTGGAGCGATCACCCCCTGACGCGCCGGGATCCCCCTGCGCAGGCACTCATGATTCCGAGGAAGACACAAGCATGACCGAGCAGACCTTCCAGCTCATCGCCATTGCGGTATACCTCGCGGCGATGCTGGGCATTGGGTACTACGCCTACCGGCGCACAACGAGCATCGACGGCTACATGCTCGCAGAGCGAGGCCTCCGCCCGTCCGTCGCAGCACTCTCCGCGAACGCCGCAGACATGTCGGGCTGGTTGCTCATGGGCCTCCCGGGTGCCATCTACGCGTCCGGGCTCATCGAGGCCTGGATCGCGATCGGCCTCACCATCGGCGCGTGGCTCAACTGGAAGTTCGTGGCCCCGCGGCTTCGCGCCTACACCGAGATCTCGGACAACGCGATCACCATCCCGAGCTTCTTCGAGAAGCGCCTGAAGGACCACAGCCACCTGCTCCGCATCGCGGCCGCCCTCGTGATCCTCGTGTTCTTCACGTTCTATGTCTCCTCCGGCATGGTCGCCGCGGGCAAGTTCTTCGTGAGCTCGTTCGGCTGGCCGTACCTGTCGGGCATGCTCCTCGTCGCCGTCATCACGCTCCTGTACACGCTCTTCGGCGGGTTCCTCGGGGCCACGCTCACCGACGTCGCCCAGGGCCTGCTCATGTTCGCCGCGCTCATCGCGGTGCCGATCGTCGTCGTCCTCCAGCTCGGCGACCTCGGCGGCGCGGCCGCCACGATGCAGTCCGTCAACCCGGAGGTCCTCAACCTCTTCGCCGGCCTCGAGGACAAGGGCGCGCTGCTGTGGGGCCTCGCGATCTTCTCGACCGCCGCGTGGGGCCTGGGCTACTTCGGCCAGCCGCACATCATCGTCCGGTTCATGGCGCTGCGCACCCCGGCCGAGGCCAAGGCCGGCCGCCGCGTGAGCACGACCTGGATGATCATGACCGCGGCCGGCGCGATCGGCACGGCGCTCATCGGCATCGCCTACTTCGCCGGCTCGCCCGCCCGCCAGCTCGAGGACCCCGAGACGGTGTTCCTGCTCCTGAGCCAGATCTTCTTCCACCCGTTCGTGGGCGGACTCGTCCTCGCGGCCGTGCTCGCCGCGATCATGTCGACCATGTCGAGCCAGCTCATCGTGTGCTCCTCGGCCCTCGTGGAGGACCTCTACAACATCGTCGGCAAGAAGGCCTCGCAGAAGGCCCAGCTCACGCTCGGCCGCCTCGGAGTCCTCGTCATCGCGGTCGTGGCGGCGGTGCTCGCCCTCGACTCGGACTCGAAGATCCTCGACCTCGTCTCCTTCGCGTGGGCCGGTTTCGGCGCGGCCTTCGGCCCGATCGTGATCCTGAGCCTCTACTGGCGCCAGCTCACGGCCGCCGGCGCCCTCGCGGGCCTCCTCACGGGCGCCGTGACGGTGTTCGTCTGGGGCAACATCCCGGCCCTGCACTCAGCCATGTACGAGATCGTGCCGGGCTTCCTCCTCAACGTCCTCGTCGCCGTCCTCGTCTCCCGTGCGACGAACCGCCACGAGGACATCGACGCCGAGTTCGAGGAGATGGAGCGTCAGGTCGGCGAGGAGGCCGCCGCGGAGGCCGCCGCCACGCGGTAGCCATCCCGCCGCGGGCCTCCCTGCGCAGCACGGCAGCCCGCAAGCACGACGGCGGCCCGCAAGCACGACGGCGGCCCGGTCACCGGTGCGAGGTGACCGGGCCGCCGTCGTGCGCGCCGCTCGGGCGGGCGAGCGGCGAGGCCGCTGGCTACGGCGTCGTCGTCTTCATCTTCTCGGCGCCGACCATCCACGCGAACTGCTCGAGCTTCAGGATGATCTCGTTGAGCTGGTCGGTCGTGGCCGGATCGTGCTCCTCGACCGCGCTGTAGATCCCGCGCACCGTGGCCACCGTGTTCTCGAGGGCCTTGACGGTGGCGTCGATCGCCTGGCTCGTCGAGACGATCCCCTCATGGGCCTCGTCGAGAGAGGTCGTCTTGGCGACCGTCGCGCTGCGGCCGTCGGGCACGACGTGCAGGGCGCGCATCCGCTCGGCGATGACATCGGTGTGCAGGCGGGCGGCCGCGACGATCTCGTCGAGCTGCAGGTGCAGGTCGCGGAAGTTGGGCCCCACGATGTTCCAGTGCGCCTGCTTGCCCTGGAGCGTGAGCTCGATGAGGTCCACGAGCACGGCCTGCAGGCCCCTGGCGAGTTCCTCGGATGCCTTCATGGGTCAGTCCTTTCCCTCGGTGGTGTGCTGTACCCCTACCCCAATCCCTACCCGAGCACGGGGGAGCCAAAAGTGAACCGCCTCACGTGAGCCGGTAGCGCTCGATCTGCCTGAGCCTGCGCAGGAGCGAGTCGCGCCGCGGGTGCGGCTCGGTGCCCGCCGGCTCGGCCGTCAGCTCGATGTGCTCACGCCCGAACCGCCACAGGAGGAGGTCGTCGAGCAGCCGGTCGGGGCCGGGGGAGTAGCGGTGGTCGAGGGCCTTGCGGACCTCGGTGATCCGCTCGGCGTCGAGCAGCGCCACGAGCTGGCGGGTCTCGGTGAAGCCGTGCGCCTGGACGAGCTCGTTCGCCCAGCCCCAGTCGTCGTCGACCTTGCGGTCCACGTGCGGCAGGAGCGTCTGCCAGACGTCCCGGATGCGGTCCGGGCTGAGCGGCTCGCCGCCCTCGCCAGCAGGATCCCAGAAGCTGCGCACCGTCTCGTAGCGCTCGTGCAGCTCGGCGAACTCCTTCTCCACGACCTCGAGCATGGCCGCCGTCGCCGTGAACTGCCGGTCGAACTGGGGGCTCCACGCCCTCGGGTCCTGGCTCTTGAACCGGATGTCGTGCTCGATCTCGCTCCACGCGTGCGCGAAGATCGTGCGGACCTGGCACTCGAAGAAGTAGTTGCCGTTGGCCGGCAGCTCCGGGTTGAACTCGGCCTGGTAGGCGCGCACGGCATCGTTCTGGATCGTGCGCAGGATCAGGTGGCGGCTCGAGTAGCCGTAGGTGCCGGACTCGATCGAGCCGATGGCCTTCTCGCGGTCCCCGCGGCAGTCGTAGATCTGGCGCTGGCGCTTGATGAGGTTCGCGACCATGGCGTTCTCGCTCGGCAGCTTCGTGATGACCCGCACCCCGACCATGTCGTTGAGCGTCCGGAACGGGTCGGGGAACTTGAGCGTCGGGGCGCCGCCGGGCTCGGACGGCGGGTCGAGCCGGGAGATCTTCTCCCTGAACGACTCCACGGTCTTGGTCCGCCCTGTGATGAACAGGGGCGTCACCTCGGCGTCGGCGAAGATGTCGCGCAGCGTGTACAGCACGTCCCGCGTGACGTTCTTCAGCGCCGGGCGCACGCGCTCGTACGTCTGCACCGAGGCGTCCACGATCGCGCGCTGGCCGGCGTCGAGCCGGCCGTAGTTGCTGGTCATGCAATCACCGTAGCAATCGGTTCCGACACGGTAGCCCGGCTGGGTGTTCGCCTGCGGCGATCCGCGCACGACGGCGGGAATCGCCGCGCCGCGCGGGGCGTTGGCCTGTGCGTGGGCGATGAGGAGGCGCTGGACGCCTATTCGCAGACCGTCACGTCCGTGGCCCGCCACCTGAGGCCCCGGGTGGCCTCGGTGCGCACCGAGCGGGGCTCGGGCTCCGCCGTCGTGCTCAGCGACGAGGGGCACCTCGTGACGAACGCGCACGTCGTCGGGCGGCTGGCGCGCGGTGAGGTCGCGCTCGCCGACGGCGCGTCCGGGCCGTTCGCGGTGATCGGCCGCGACCCGCTCTCCGACCTCGCCGTCCTGCGCACGGGCATCCAGGTCCCCGAGCCGCCCGAGTTCGGCGACGCGGACCGGCTGCTCGTCGGCTCGCTCGTCGTCGCGGTCGGGAGCCCGCTGGGCCTCGAGGGCAGCGTCACGGCAGGGGTGGTCAGCGCCCTCGGCCGGTCGATGCCCGCGCGGGGGAGGACGGCGTCGCGGCTCATCGAGGACGTCATCCAGACCGACGCCGCGCTCAACCCCGGGAACTCCGGCGGCGCGCTCGCGGACTCGCGCGGGCGCGTCGTGGGGATCAACACGGCGGTCGCGGGGATCGGGCTCGGCCTCGCCGTCCCGATCAACGCCACGACCCGCCGCATCCTGAGCGCCCTGCGCGAGGACGGCCGCGTCCGCCGCGCCTACCTCGGGCTCGTGAGCGTCCCGACGCCGCTCGACGAGCGCTGGACCGCACGGACCGGCCGGCGCCGCGCCCTGCGGGTCGCCGAGGTCATCCCGGGGAGCCCCGCCGCGGTGAGCGGCCTGCGGCCCGGCGACCTTCTCCTGGCCATCAACGGCGCCGCGCTCGCCGACGCGCAGTCCCTCCAGCGGCACATGTTCGAGGACGCGATCGGCCGCCGGACCGAGATCACGGTGCTGCGCGGCGAGGCCATGGTCGACGTCATCACCGAGCCCACCGAGCTCGTCGACTGACCCGGCCGGCGCGGCGCACGGCGCCCGGCCCCGGAAGGCTCGCCTCGCGGGTTCCGGCGCCTGCGGCCCCGGCGTACGGTGGAGCCATGGCGGCGCGGTGGGGGAGCCTTCGTTTCATGTGGCGCACGACGGCGATGCTCGCCGCCGCGATGGCGGCGGCCGCGCTCGTGACCGGCTGCGGGGACGGCCTCGGCGCCAAGCCCCCGGGCCCGGCGGCGACCTCGCCGGGGGCGACCGCCCCGGGATCCACCCCGGGCGGACCCGCCCAGCCCACGCCGCCCGACGGCGCCGGGGACGCGCCGTCGTCCGCGCCCCGCACGCCCGACCCGACGCCGAGCGAGGACTGCTCCGACGTGGGCGGCCTGCCGGGCTGCGTGACCTTCACGTCCGTCTCCGGCTCCGATCCCTCCGGCCCGCTCCCGTGGCTCGGCACGGACCCGGTCTCGTTCTCGGTCCGCACTGTGAACGGCCGGGTCACGGTGGGCATCGGCACGCCCTGCAACGGCGGCGGTGGCCCGGCCGAGCTTGACGGGGCGACCCTGACGGTCGACCACTCGCAGTTCGCCCAGACCCTCATCGCCTGCCTCGGCCCCCAGGCGGACTACGAGAGGTGGACGTGGAACCTCATCGCCGAGCCGGTCTCGTATGCCTACGACGGCACGACGCTCACGTGGTCCAACCCGCGCGGGACGGTGGTGTTCCGGCGGTAGGGGTTCCGGCGCCAGCCCGGTCAGCGCTGCCTCACGCAGCGCTGCCTCACGGCCCCATGGGCCCGCCGGGTGGGGGCTCGGTGAGCAGCGTGGGCGCGTACTCGAGCAGCTGGAGCTTGCCGTCGAAGGTCCGGCTCGCGACCATGTCGAGCATGACGTCGGGGTAGCCGTCGAAGATGCGCTCGCTGCCCGTCCGGCCGGTGATGACGGGGAACACGACGACCCGGAATCGGTCCACGAGCCCGGCGGCGAGGAGCGAGCGGCAGAGGCTCACGCTGCCGAGGGTGCGCAGCGGGGTCGGGGCGTCCTCCTTCATGGCGCGGACGGCCTCGACGGCGTCGGTGTCCACGAGCCGCGCGTTGGCCCAGGTCAGCGGCTCCTTCAGGGTCGAGGAGAACACGACCTTGGGCATCTCGGCGAGCATCGTCATGCTCGGATCGTCCGGGAACTGCTCGGCGAAGCCGGACATGAGCCGGTAGGTCTTCGCGCCCATGAGGGTCGTGTGCCCGCGCTCGGGCGACTGGTCGAGCCAGGCCAGGTACTCGGGCGCCTCGACGCCCCAGAACCCCGGCCAGCCCTCGGCGGAGGCATACCCGTCGAGGGAGATGATGAAGTCCACTGTCAGGTCAGGCACCCTTCCGAGGGTAGGCCGGTGGCGCCGCACGCGTAAGGGGCGGGGCGGGAACACGCCGGGGGCCCGCCGCGAAACAGCGGCGGGCCCCCGGGCGGCGTACTCTTCGCGGCGTACTCCCGCGGAGGCGCTCCTGAAGCGATTAGCCCTTGTTCACGAGGTAGATGGCGCCGGTCGTGACGTCCTCCTCGAGCGCCTCGAGCGTGCGGCCTCGGGTCTCGGGGACCTGCGTGATGACGAAGAGCAGCGCGAGGGCGCCGACGACGGCGAAGAGGAAGAAGGTCCCGGTGATGCCGGTGGCCTGCACGAGCGAGGGGAAGTAGAGCGAGAGGAACCCGTTCACGATCCAGAGCATGAAGATCGAGACCCCGGTGCCGAAACCGCGCATGTGCAGTGGGAAGACCTCCGAGAGGTAGACCCACACGGCGATGTTGAGGAAGGTCTGCATCGAGCCGACGAACGCGACGACGAGGAAGAGGATCACGAAGGGACGGATGGGGTTGCCCACGGGCAGCGCCATCGAGGCGACGCCGATGAGGACGTGGCAGGTCGTGGTCAGCGCCAGGCCGGTGATGAACGTTTTGCGGCGATCGAGGCGGTCCATGAGCGAGAGCCCGATGATGCCGCCGACCACGGCGATCACGCCGGGGGCGATGTTCGCGATGAGCGCCCCGCTCTTGTCGAAGCCCGACTCGACGAGCACGGTCTGGCCGTAGTACATGATCGAGTTGATGCCGGTCAGCTGCTGGGCGACGCCCAGGCCGATGCCGATGAGCAGGATGCGCAGCAGGTTCTTGTTGGAGAAGATCGCGCGCCAGCCGATCTGGTGGCTCTCGAGCTCCTCTTGGGCGACGTGCTCGACGTCACCGAGCTCCGCGACCGCTCGGTCCTCGGACCGGACGGTGCGCAGGACGGCGAGGGCCTCCTCGTGGCGGCCCTTCTCCACGAGCCAGCGGGGGGACTCGGGCATCCGCAGCATGCCGAAGAACAGCGCGATGGCCGGCACGGCGCAGACCGCGAACATGATGCGCCACACGCCCTCGATGTGGCCGAGCGTGCTGCCGAGGATCGCGTTGACGACGAAGGCCGCGAGCTGGCCGACCACGATCGCGAGCTCGTTGCGGCCCGCGAGCGATCCACGGATCTCGTAGGGGGCGAGCTCGGCGAGGAACACGGGCACGACGGTCGAGGCGCCGCCGACGGCGAGGCCGAGGAGGATGCGGCCGACGACCAGGATGGCGAAGTTCGGCGTGAGCACGACCGCGAGGGTGCCGACGAAGAAGAGGACGGCGAGGAGGATGATCGTCTTGCGGCGGCCCCAACCGTCCGAGAGGCGCCCGCAGAACATCGCGCCGATCGCGGCGGCGAAGACGAGCGAGCTCGTGACGACGCCCTCGGTGAACGCGGTCAGCCCGAGCTCCGCGGCCATCGGGCTCAGCGCGCCGTTGATCACGCCGGTGTCGTAGCCGAAGAGGAGGCCGCCGAAGGTGGCGATGAGGGCGACGACGCCGAGGCGCCGGGTGTGCGGGCCGCTCGTGAGGGGCGGCAGCTTACTGTTCCCTGTTGGTGGGGTGATCGTGGCGGACATCGGGACTCCTTTGTCGGTGGACCACGGGCCTGTGACCCGAATCTCATCCAAGACTAACGCGCGAAAGAGCTATATGTAAGGACATAGCGACATCTTTTCAAAAAAGTTGTCCGGCGGGCCGGTGGCAGGATGGGGTCCATGACCACCGCCGATCCCCGCCGCCCGGCCACCCAGTCCGACGTCGCGCGCGCGGTCGGCGTCTCCCGCACCCTCGTCTCCTTCGCCTTCCGCGGCGCCCCGGGCGTGAGCGAGGAGACCCGGCGGGCGATCCTCGAGGCGGCCAAGCGCCTCGGGTACCGGCCCAACGTCGCCGCCGCGGACCTCGCGCGCAAGCGCGCCTCCGCCGTCGGCCTCCACCTCCTCGACCTGCGCAACGAGGTCTACGCCGACATCTTCGCGGGCGTACGCGAGGCGCTCGCCCCCACCGCGCACCGCATCATCCTCGGCGTCGCGCGCTCTTCCGACGGCGTCGGAGGACGCGGCGGAGAACACGGCGGGACCGGCGGCGACGAGGCGGACCTCGGCCCGCTCATCGAGGCGCGCGTCGGCGTCGTCATCGCCGCGACCCTCATCGACCCGGACGAGCGCGTTCGCGAGCTCGCCCTCGACGTGCCGATCGTGAGCGTCGCGCGCCGGGTCGAGGGCGTGGACAGCGTCTACTCCGACGACGCCGCCGGCTCCCGCGCCGCGACCGAGCACCTCCTCGCGCTCGGCCACACCCGGATCGCCCACATCACGGGGCCGTACCACGAGGGCATGCACGCGCGCCGGCGGGCCTTCGACGCCGCGATGCACGACGCCGGCCTGCCGCCGCGCGTCGTCGCCGCGCCGGGGCACTCGCTCGCCGCCGGGGAGGAGGCGGCGCGGGCGCTGCTCGCCGGGCCGGAGCGGCCCACCGCGGTCGTCGCGCACAACGACCAGCTCGCGCTCGGCGTACGCGAGGTCGCCCTCGGCCTCGGGCTGCGTGTGCCCGAGGACCTTTCGCTCACGGGCTACGACGACTCGAGGACCGCGGGCCTGGCCGGGATCGGCCTGACCTCGGTGGACCTGGGCGCGCACGCCCTCGGGGTCGCCGCGGGGATGGCCGCCCTCAACCGGCTCGCGTACCCCAACGCGCCGGCCGTGGACGAGTGCAGTCTGCCCCGGCTCGTCGTGCGCGGTTCGACGGCCCCGCCGGGACGTTCCTCCTCGGACTCCTGAGCCGGCCTTCATGTGAGCCGCGCCTCAGCCCGGACTGCTACCGTAAAGCGCATGCTCACTGTGATCGGCGAGGGCCTCATCGACGTCGTCCGCCGCCCGTCCGGGACGGAGTCGCACCCCGGCGGGAGCCCGCTCAACGTCGCGATCGGCCTGGCCCGGCTGGACCACCCCGTGCAGTTCATCGGCCGCTACGGCGACGACCCCCACGGGCGGATGCTCACGGAGCACCTCCGGGCCTCCGGCGTCCTGGTTCCCCTCCCGCCGGACGGCACGCCGACCTCCGTCGCGACCGCCGAGCTCGACCACCGCGGCGCGGCGACCTACCACTTCGACCTCGACTGGCACCTGCCCGACCTGCGCGAGCGGCTCTCGGGCCTCCTCGGCGCCACGACGCTCCTGCACACGGGCTCGATCGCGACCGTCCTCGAGCCCGGGGCAGACCAGGTCATGGCCGTCGTCGAGCGCGCCCGGCCCCGCGCGACCATCGGCTTCGACCCGAACTGCCGTCCCACGATCACCACCGACCCCGAGGCCGTGCGCGGCCGGGTCGAGCGCTTCGTCGCGCTCGCCGACGTCGTCAAGGCCTCGGACGAGGACCTCGCCTGGCTTTACCCCGGCGTCGACCCGCTCGACTCCGCGCGCCGCTGGCTCCGGCTCGGCGCGCCCGAGGGGCCGGCCCTCGTCGTGGTCACGCGCGGCTCCCGGGGGGCCTGGGGCGTGTGCGCCGACGGCGAGGAGCAGCTCTCCCCGCCCGCCGTGCGCGTCGCGGACACCGTCGGGGCCGGCGACTCGTTCATGGCCGCCCTGCTCTCGGGGATCGTGGACCGCGAGCTCGACGGCGCGCAGCGCCGCCCCGAGCTGCGCCGCCTCGACGCCGCCGAGCTGCGGCGGATCATGGACTTCGCCGCGCGCGCCGCCGCCGTGACCGTCTCCCGCCGCGGCGCCAATCCGCCGACCCGGGCCGAGGTCCGCGCGGGCGCCCCCGCGCCGTCGTCAGGCGCACCGTCAGCGCCTGCGGCGAGCACCCGCGGAGGTGCGGCATGAGCTTCGAGGTGACGAGCCAGGACCTCGTCGAGGGCGGCGAGCTGCCCGCCGCGCAGGCGAGCGCGCACTTCGGTATCCCGGGCGGGCAGGACCTCTCGCCGCAGCTGGCGTGGAGCGGGGCGCCCGAGGGGACCCGCAGCTACGCCGTGACGGTCGTGGACCCGGACGCGCCCCGGCCCGGCGGGTTCTGCCACTGGGCCGTCGTGAACATCCCCGCCGAGGTCGACCAGCTGCCCGAGGGCGCAGGCGGCGCACCGGATGGCATGGGGCCGTCCGGGGACGTGGCGGGCCTGCCCCTCGGCTCGGTCGAGCTCGTGAACGATGCTGGATACTCCGGCTTCGTGGGCGCCGGGCCGCCGCCGGGCGCGCGGCACCGCTACGTCGTGACCGTGCACGCCCTCGACGTCGGGAGCCTGCCGGCCACCCCGCGCACCCACGGCGCGCGCACGCTCGATGACATCGCCGCGCATGAGCTGGCCCGGGCGGGCTTCACGACGCACTACGAACACCCCGAGACGCGCTGAGGGCGGCGCGATGGGTCAGGCGACGGGCCAGCTGCGCATGCGCCTCGTGGCGAGCGACATCGATGGGACGATCCTCGGCAGCGACGGACGGATCACGCCGCGGACCGTGCGGGCCCTGCACGCGTGCGAGGCCGCGGGGGTCGAGCTCGTCTTCGTCACGGGCCGCCCCGCGCGCTGGCTCACGCCGCTCGTCGACCAGCTCGGCCACTCCGGGACCGTGATCTGCTCGAACGGCGCGCTCGTCTTCGACCTCGAGACGATGTCCGTGGTCAGCGCCGAGGCGATCCGCCGGGACACGCTGCTCGAGGTCCGCGACATCATCCGCGGGCTGTTCCCCGAGACGGCCTTCGCGGCCGAGACGACGGCGGAGTTCGTCATGGAGACCGCGTTCGCCGAGCCGCGGCATCGGGCCCTGCTCGACCAGGTGCGCCACGGCGACCTCGCCGAGCTCGTGGGCGAGGACGAGGTGGTCAAGTTCATGGCCAAGATCGAGGGGATCTCCGCGGAGGAATATCTCGACGGCGTCGCCCCGCACATCGCGCACCTCGTGGCCGTGACGCATTCGGCCGTGGACATGACGATGCTCGAGATGGCCGCTCTGGGGGTCAACAAGGCCGTGACGCTCGCCGAGTACGCGCACGCGCTGGGGATCCGGCCCGAAGAGGTCGTCGCGTTCGGGGACATGCCGAACGACGTCGAGATGCTTTCGTGGGCGGGCGAGGGCTACGCGATGTCCTCGGGGCACCCGCTCGCGCTCGCGGCGACGGTGCTGCACGCGCCCGGGCTCGAGGACGACGGCGTCGCGCAGGTCCTCGAGCGGAAGCTCGCCGAGGCGCCGGCCGGGCGCATGCCAGACCGCGCCGCCGGGTAGGCGGCTCGCTCGCTCCCCGTCCCCGCCCCCCACGTCTCGGGTACGTATCTCGACGGGAAAGCGGCCTTCCGGGTACGAGCCTGCGTACCCGAAACGCCATTTCGGCGTCGAGATACGTACCCGAGACGGGGGTGGGGGCTACGAGTGCCGGTGCGCCGCCTGCGTCAGGCCGATCGTGACGCAGATGGTTCCGATGACGAGGAACATGTGGACGCCTGGGCCGAAGCCCCCGAGTATCCCGAGGACCCAGAAGGCGAGGGCAGCGATGCCCGAGACGAGCAGAATCATCACGAACTCCTTCCCGATGACCACCGGATGCCCATATTGTCCGCGCCTGGCCGCCCCATGGCTACGGCCGTCGCGGTGCTCGGCCGGGAAGAATCCGGTGGTTGAGGGGAGTCGAAGCCAACACTCCGGGAGAAAACTCTCTTCACCTCTTCCGTTATTTGAACACTCTGTATCATAATTCTCCACGGGGAGATAGCCGTTGCGGTCTCGGGAATGAATGAGTGGGCGTATGCACGCCCCTTGGCCGAGGGCAGCGATGGGCACTGACAACGGAACATCCGGGCTCGCGGCTTTCGATATCGACGCCGTCGACCTCTCGGAGACCGTGACGAACCTGAGCCGCGTGAAATCAAAGAATCGCGCCAGGCTCGCCAATTCCGATCTCACCCGGGCGTTCCTCAACGCGGCGCTGAGCCTCACGGACCATCTCCTCGGCCCGGGCGGCGAGGATTCCGCCGAGGTCGCGCGCCAGTCCCTCGCCTACCTCTCGCGCCCCCGGATCGTGGGCCGCGCCCGCGAGGCGTACCCCGAGCTGGTGCCCACCGAGGCCAAGTTCCGGGACCGCTGGGCCGGGCAGCAGGACTTCCTCTCCGACTTCGTGGCCTACGCCCTCAAGGCCCGCGAGGGCTACCTCCGCCGGGCGATCGACGCCTGGGCGGACGAGCTTGCGTGCTCGGGCGGGGACTTCGCCTCGGCAATCCACCGCGTGGCCTTCGAGGGCATGTCCTTCATCGCCGACCAGCCCGCCTACAGGCTCCAGCTCCTCCTCACGGCCTCCGCCGAGGCGGATCCCATCGCCGCCGAGGCGCTGCGGCAGCTCTACGCCTCGATGACGGCGGCGTGGTTCGGCCTCTACCGGCAGGTGGTCGAGCGCTTCGGGCTGCGGCTGCGTGCCGGCGTGCGGGCCCAGGAGGTCAACATCATCCTCCAGTCCCTCGCCGAGGGGCTCGGGCTGCGCGTCCTCGCGGGCGTGGAGGAGCCGCTCGTGAACCGGACCCGCGGGACCTCGCTGCTCGGCACGGCCGCGCTGGCCCTGCTCTCCTCCCTCGTGGACGACGGCGACGGGCTCACGCTCGCGGAATCCGCCAATGAGCGCATCGGCCACAGCATGAGAATTCCCTCCGATGCCGGAGGTAATTCGTCGGAGGTCTTCTAGAAGCGCACATCCCGTGGTGCTGGAAGCCGCTCTCCCGGCAATGATCAACTGAAACAGTACCCAGCTCCGGTGAGAAATCCGGGGCCAGGCAGCAGGTGAATTCAGCCGGAATTCGCGGAAGTGATGTCGGGGGACGTCATGCGTGGGAAAATGACGGTCGCTGCTCGCTGGGCGTGGGTCAGGGCTGCGGTCCTGGCCTGCTCCATCGGCCTCCTTGGCGTGGCCGCCGTGCAGCAGGCCCAGATCGATGCCACCCAGGACCGCCGAGCGCAGGCAGCCCGGCTCCTCGCCGAGGCGTCGGCAAGGGCTGCTGCCTCGGTGCCGCCCGCGGAGCCCGCCGTGACGGAGCCCGCACCGCCCGCCGAGCCCGAACCGGCGCCGTCGTCCGCTCCCGCGGAACCTCAACCTGTCTCGCTGCCGCGCCTGTCCCTCCCTCCCACCGGCTTCTCGTGGCCGGCGGCCGGGCTCTCGGTGGGCGTCGTGCCGATGCCGTGGACGCCGGGCGAGACCGTGAACCCGGACCTGGACGCGAACGGATTCGACCCCGTGGCGCACTGGCTCGTCGGCACGGGCGAGACAGAGGAACACCAGCCCGTGGTCCTGGCCGCGCACACGTGCTACGGCGCAGACCCGCTGTGCAATCCCGCCACGTTCCCGTTCAACCGTCTGAGTTTCCCCGGATGGGAAAAGGGGCAATCCGCATCAATTTCTGATGCGAATGGGCAGACTATTCCGTGCAGCCTCGAAGATCGGAGGATCGTCGACAAATCAACGCAATTCTCATTCCCGAATGATCCGCATCATGTCGTGGTCTTCTCGTGCAATCTCGAGCGGCCCCACGACGAAATCACTTTGGTTACCTTCCGCTGCGGATAATCCTGCATTGGATGGCAGCCGCCTTTGCCGCGTACTGGGACGCGGGGCTCACACTATATGAAAGGAGTCGAGCAGCATGCAGCTGTTCTCTCACTTCAAGAAGCACTCCGCGGGGATCTTCACCCTTGCGGCCTGCGCTCTGATGGCGGGGGGCCTCGTGACTAGCCCGTCCTTCGCTGCCGGAGACACACCCCCGGACCATCGGGTGACCATCTGTCACGCCACCGGCTCCACAACCAACCCCTTCGTCGTGATCACCCCGGCCAAGGCCGGCGTCGTGAAGGGCCACGAGGGCGCCGGGCACCAGGACGCCGAGGACATCATCCCGCCCTTCGACTGGAACGGGCAGAGCTTCCCCGGCCAGAACTGGGATGCCCAGGGCCAGGCCACCTTCAACGCCGGGTGCGTCGTGACCGTCGTGACTTCGCCTCCGCCGACGACTCCCGGGGTGCCGACGACTCCAGTCCAGCCGACGACCCCAGTCGAGCCGAGCGGCGCGGCGGTGGCAGCGCCTCTGGGCGCCGCCAAGGCTGCACCCCCGCAGGAGGTCAGCATCGCCGCTGACACCGCGGCTGACACCGCGGCCGCGGACGAGGGCGCCGACTACGTGGTCTCCGCCGCGCTCTTCGGGTCGGGCGCGCTGCTCATCGTCTGGGTCCTGCTCACGCTCTACGCGCACCGGACCCGCGGACAGCACGCCTAGCGGCTGCCCGCGCTCGAGCGCCGGATGGCGTGGGGCCAGGGCGAGATCCCCCGATCGCCCACAGCTTCGCGCCATCCGGTTGGACCGCGGCGGCGACTGCGGCGGCGGTGCAGGGCCGCCGTGAGCCGCCCGAGAGGAACACCGTGAGGGGCCGTGGCCGTCAGGCCGCGGCCCCTCACCTGTGCCGTGGCTCGGCGCGGCTAGGAGACCTCCCGGCCCCGGTGAGCGACGACGCCCAGCCAGACCAGGGCCAGCGCCAGGGCGGCCATGCCCGCGAACGGCGCGGTCCAGCCCCCGGTCAGCTGTACCGCCGCCCCCGCCGCAGGGGGGCCCGCCGCGGCGAGCGTGAACCCGGCCCCCTGGCTCAGGGCAGACAGCCTCCCGGCGACCGCTGCGCCGGACGCTCGCACGACCACCATGGCCAGCGCGTAGCCGAGCGCCCCGCTCTGCGCGAGCCCGAGAACGGCGATGGCGAGCGGCATGAGGGGCAGGGGCGCGACGAGCACCCAGAGGATCGAGGCCGCGAGGACGACGCCGATCCCGGGCCCCAGCGCCCCGCGCCAGCGGCGGCGCCCCAGCAGCATCGGCACGACGAGCGTGGCCGGCAGCCCGGCGACACTGAACCAGGCGAGCAGCGCTGACGCCTCGGCGGCCTCGGCGCCGCGCGACACGAGGAAGCTCGGCAGCCAGGACGTGAGGGCGAAGTAGAGCGTCGCCTGCACCCCGAAGTAGGCGGCGATCGCGACCGCCGTCGGGTGCTTCAGGAGGGGCCGGCCGGCGTCGGGTGCGGGGGCGGCGGCTCGGAACGGCCCGGCCCCCTGCGCGGCCCGACGGCGGCTGCCCAGGGAGAGCGCGACGACGAGCGCCGCGGCGGCCGCCGGCGCCGCCCACGTGGCCAGCGCCGCCGGGAGGCCGACGGCGGCTGCCGAGGGGGTGAGGAGCGCCGCGCCGATCGCTGCGCCGCCGCCCATGCCCATCGTCGCGAGGCCCGAGAACCATGCCGCTCCGCCGTGCGCCTTGACGAGCTGCGGGACGAGCACGCTCCCGACCATGATCGCGATGCCGGCCGCGGCGCTGCCGGCCAGCAGCAGCTCGGGTGCGGCCACCCGCAGGACGAGCGCCGCGGCGAGGGCGAGCATCGCCCCGGTGAGCGTGCGGGCGAGGCCGCAACGCGCTGCCAGCCACGGGCCGAGGCCTGCGGACAGGCCGAAGGCCAGCACGGGGGCGGAGCCGAGCGCGAGCAGCCACGGCGTGCCGGCCGAGAAGGCCGGCCCAAAGGCGGCCCCGAGCTCCGGGAACGCCGCGGCGATGCTCGTGACCGCTGGGCGGAGGTTGAGCGCGACGAGGACCGCCGCGATCACCACCGGCCACGTGGGGCGCACGACGGCGCGCGCGGCCGTGGGCGGCGGCGCTACGGCCGCCGGGGGCGGCGCCGCCGGGAGTAGCGCTGCCGGTGGCGGGGCGTCGGTTGGGGACAGCGCCACAAGGACCTCCTGGTGATGGGCCGGACATGAGCCGGAAGGGCGGGGAACCCCGGGCTACATGACGGATGCAGGGACGGCCGCGCCCGGGTACACGGGCGGGAACAGCTCGTCGGGGCCGCGACGCTCGAGGTCACGCTCCGAGTACGCCGCGCGCATGAGGCCGAAGAGCCGCTGCGCCTCGGCGCGGAGCGACTCGAGGTCGACGCCGGGCAGGGTGCCGTTGACGACGACGGGCCGCCCCGCCACGAAGGTGTCCGTCACGTTGCGCGCCGTCCCGTTGAGGACGAGGGTGCGTACGGGGTCCTCGACGACGCCGTCGGCGAACTGGTCCAGGGCGAAGACCGTGAGGTCGGCCTGCGCGCCCGGGGCGAGCCGGCCCAGGTCGTCGCGGCCGAGGGCGCGTGCGCCGCCGAGGGTCGCGGCGTCGAGGTAGTCGGCGAGCCTGCCGGCGTCGGGCCTCCCCTCGACCATCCGGGCGAGGTGCGCGCCGACGTCGATGCCCCGCACGAGGTCCGGCGGGAACGAGTCCGTGCCGAGGCACACGTTGACCCCCGCGGCGCGGAATCGGTCGAAGGAGACGAGCTGCTTGCCGTAGCGGAAGGACGTGAGCGGGCAGTGGACGATGCTCACGCCGTGCCGGGCTAGGGTCTCGAGCGGCCCGCCGGGCGCCGTCGCCCGCGGGTCGCGGGCGTCGATCTCGACGCCGTGGGGGATGAGGAGGCGGGCGCCGAGGAGCCCGGTGGATTCGAGCAGCTCGATGACGCCCTGGCCCGTCGCGCGCTGGAGGAGCCCCTCCTCGAGCGCGGACTGGAGGCAGTGCAGCCGGACGAGCGCGTCCCGCTCCCTCGCGACCCGGGCGGTCTCGCGCATGAGCTCCTCGGTGATGGTCTCGATCCGGCAGGGCAGCAGGACGCCCGTGACGAGGGGGTCCGCGAGGTCGGCGGCATAGTCGAGGAAGCGCTCGGCGTCGCGCAGGCCCGCGAGGCCCCCGGCCTCGTCGAAGCGGACCGTCCGCCCGCCGTCGGCCGTCGTGACGTGCACGCCGGCGCGGTAGGCGGGCCCGAGGTAGCCGCGCAGCCCGAGGCGCCGGCCCGTCTCGGCCATGTCGGCGAGCTCGTCGAAGCCCTCGGCCCAGGAGCTGTGGATCTCCGAGGCAATGGGCATGTAGGTCGTGACGCCATGCAGGGCGAGCTGCGCGAGCGCGAACTCCCGGACGGTGGCGCGCTCGGCCCGGGTGAAGACGTCGCGGCGGCGGTGGTCGAAGTAGTCCTCGGACCAGAGGTGGCCGGGCGCGACGTCGGGGGAGGGCCACGAGTCGAGGATCAGGTGGTCGATGTCCGCGAGAGCGTCGAGGTCGATGAGGCCGGGCATGACGAGGCTCTGCCCGTAGTCCCGCTCCTCGTCCACTGGCCCGTCGTAGCCGCGGCCCACGAACACGATCGTGTCTCCCTTGACGACGACCTCGCCGTCCTCGATCAGGGCGTGCTGGCCTCCGTCAGAGCCGAGGACGTATCGCGCTGTGATCTTGGTATACAAATGTACCTCCTTGCACGGGAGCCCCCGGTGCCGAGCCGCGCGGGGCTTGATATCGAGTGTGATCAGGAAGGGTCGACTCCCGCGTCAGGGCTCGGGGCCTCTGTCCGGAGTGCCAGATTGATCGCGAAAGTGACTTGCCTCTCATGGTGCGCAGGTTTACAGTCGAATTGGAATACCAAGATGGTATGCCAAAGCCTCCCCCACCGAAAGGCCAGCGTCATGCGCAATGATGCGAAGACCGCAGCCGGCTCCGACCTCGCCGTCGTCGACGCCCCAGCGTCCCCCTCCTTCCGGGCCCGCCCCGCCCTGTGGCTCGCCATGATCGGGGTCTCCACGGCCGTCTGCGCCGTCGCCATCAGCATCGGCACCCACAAGTTCCAGATCGGCCACGCGGCGATCGTCCTCATGCCCATCCTGTGGACCGTGCTCATCGGCGGTTTCCTCGGCGTCCAGAAGTGGAAGCCGATCGGCGGCCGGGCCCGAGCCGTGTCCACCCATCTCCAGGACGTCTCGATCGTCTTCTTCCTGGCCGGGCTCGGGACCCAGATCGGGCCCTCCCTCATGAAGTTCACGAACCTCGGCCCCGCGATCCTCCTGCAGGAGGTCGGGCACGTCGTCGGCACCGTGATCCTTGCCCTCCCCGTCGCAGTCGCCCTGGGCATGGGGCGCGCCGCGATCGGCGCGACGTGGTCGATCGACCGCGAGTCCTACCTCGCCTTCGCCATCCAGCGCTTCGGCGTCCGCTCCCCGGAGTACCGCGGCGTCTTCGCCGTCTGGGTCCTGGGCAGCGTCTTCGGCGCCGTGTTCATCTCGATCCTGGCCGGCCTCCTCGGCGGGCTGGACTTCTTCGACCCCCGGGCCCTCGCCCTGGGCCTGGGCCTCGGCTCCGGCTCGATGATGCTCGGCGGCGTCGGCGCCCTCTCGATCCTCTATCCCGAGATGGCGGGGGAGATCGCGGCGCTCGCCGCGCTGTCCAACCTCGTGACGAACATCGTCGGCTTCTATGCCGGAGTCTTCATCGCCCTGCCGATGTGCCAGAAGCTCTACAAGCTCTGGTCGCGCCTGTTCGGGCGGGACGACCTCGGCCGCCGGGTTCGCCGCGGCCCCGGCGCTGCCGCGGCCACGGTGCTGGCCAAGCGCGAGGGCGCCGTGGGCGAGGGCACTGTGCACGACGGCGGGCGCGACCGCCAGCGCGGTACCTCGGGCAACCAGGCTGGCAGTCCCCTCGATGCTGTCGACATCCACGGCATCGAGACCGACCCCGTGCTGAAGCGCACGCCGCTGACCTGGATCGTCTCCTTCGCGGCCGCCGGCGGCGCGGGCCTCCTTCTCAACGCCCTCGGCACCGGCTCCCTGCGGCCCGAGGACTCCGTCGGCGTGCTTGTCCTCCTCGCGCTCACGGCGATCGCACTCGTGCTCGCGAAGCTCGTCCCCGCGGTCCCCTCGAGCATCTGGGTCCTCGCCCTGGCCACCATCGCCTCCGCGACGTTCCTGCCCACCGGGCCCTTCGTCGCGTCCGTGACCCACAACATCAACGTCCTGTACGCTGGCCTGCCCATGATCGCCCTCGTCGGCATGTCGCTCGGGCGGGACGTCAAGGCGCTGCGCTCCCTGAGCTGGAAGATCGTCATCGTCGCCCTCATGACGTTCACGGCGAGCTTCGTCGCCGCGGCCGCCATCGCCGAGGCCGCGCTCCGCTTCTGACCCGCTGTCAGCACCGAGGGCGGGGGCCGGCCACGCGGCGGCCCCCGCCTCCGCCCGTCCAGCCCTCACCGACAGAAAGGCCCGAACGATGCTCATCACCGATGTCCGCCCCTGGGGAGGCGACGCCGTCGACCTCGAGGTGCGCGACGGGCGGATCGCGGCGATCCACCCGCGCGGGCACGGGGCCGAGCGGACGCATGCCGACGACGCGCGGCCCGCGCCCGACGTCGTCGACGGACGGGGCCGCCTCGCCCTGCCCGCGTTCTCCGACGTCCACGTCCACCTCGACTCGACCCGCATCGGGCTGCCCTTCCGCGAGCACACCGGCGCACCCGGCGTGTGGAACATGATGAGCAACGACCGCGCCCACTGGCGCGACACGCCCGTCCCGTACCCCGACGTCGTCGCCGGGACGCTCGAGCGGATGATCGCCCGCGGGACGACGCGCGTGCGGTCCTACGCCCAGATCGACGTCGACTGCAAACTCGAGCGCTTCGAGGCAGTCATGGCCGCGAAGGGGCGCTTCGCCCAGGCCGCCGACGTCGAGGTCATGGCCTTCCCGCAGGCAGGCCTCCTTCTCGAGGAGGGCACCGTGCCGCTCCTCGAGGAGGCCCTCCGCGGCGGCGCGACGACGGTCGGGGGCATCGACCCCTGCCAGCTGGACCGCGATCCGGTCCGGCACCTCGACATCGTCTTCGGGCTCGCCGAGAAGTACGGGGTCGACGTCGACCTCCACCTGCACGAGCCCGGCCACCTGGGGGTCTTCAGCGCCGAGCTCGTCTTCGAGCGCACGCGCGCGCTCGGGATGCAGGGCCGCGTTTCCCTCTCCCACGCCTATGACCTGGCCAACGTCCACCCCGAGGTGACCGCGCGGCTCGTGGAGGAGATGGCCGAGCTCGACATCGCGTGGGCCACCGTCGCCCCTGCCACCGGAGGGACCCAGTTCGACCTGGCCCGGATGACGGAGGCGGGAATCCGCGTGGGCCTCGGCGAGGACGGCCAGCGCGACTACTGGAGCCCGTACGGCAACTGCGACATGCTCGACCGCACCTGGCAGCTGGCCTTCACCCACCGCCTGCGCAAGGACCGGCTCATCGAGCACTGCGCGGCCATCGCCACCATCGGCGGCGCGTCGATCATGGACCGGAGCGCGCCGCGGCTCGCGAGCCCGGACGACAGGCCGGGCCTGGCGCCCGGCGATCGCGCGGACATCGTCCTGGTCGACGGCGAGACCGTCACGAGCGCCGTCATGGACCGCGGCACCGACCGCACCGTCCTCCACGACGGCAGGGTCGTGGCCGACGGGCTGGCCGTCCTGCCCGGCGCGGCCGGGTAGAGGGGCTCTTCGGGCCGGGCGGCTCAGACGATCTCGATGCCGTCCTCGAGCTCGAGCGTGCGTGCCTCGGCGAGGCCGGTCAGAGCGGCGGCCACGTGCACCGCGCCGTGCGCGCCGAAGTGGTCGTCGAACTCGTCCGGCCCGATGAACTTCCACTCCGTGAGCTCCTCCTGCTGGAGGGTGACCCGCGCGCCGTCGGGGAGGCTCCCGCCGTCGTACAGGAAGCTCAGCCCGTCCCCGATCGGGTCCGGGAAGGCCGAGTGGGCGATGAGCAGGAGCGCTCCCGGCTCGATGTCCAGGCCCAGCTCCTCGCGGCCCTCGCGGCGGGCGGCGTTGCGGGGCGCCTCGCCGGGGTCCACGGTGCCGCCGGGGAGGAGCCAGCCGTCCTTGTAGTTGGGCTTGACCGCGAGCACGGCGCCGTGCCCGTCGCGGATCACGAGGCCGGCCGCGAGGCGGCGGCGGGGGAGCGTGCGGAAGTACTCCCGGCTCACGGGGCTCAGCTCTTCCATGGAATCGAGCCTACCCGCGGTACCGTGTGCGTGTGGCGTTCCTGACCCGAGCCCCCATGGCGTTCGCCCACCGGGGATTCTCGCCGGAGGGGCTCGAGAACACGCTCACGGCGTTCCGGGCCGCCAGAGAGCTCGGCTTCACGCACCTCGAGACTGACGTGCGGGCCACGGCCGACGGCGTGCTGGTCGCCTTCCACGATGAGCGCCTCGACCGCGTCACGGACCGGAGCGGCCCGCTGCGCGGGCTCACGTGGGCATCGGTCTCGGCCACGAGGATCGGCGGCATCGAGCGGATTCCGCGCTTCGAGGAGCTCGCCGAGGAGTTCCCGGACGCCCTGTTCAATGTCGACGTGAAGTCCGCCGACGCCGTCGTGCCCCTCGCCGGGGTCATCGAGGGGCTCCGGCTCCACGACCGCATCCTCGTGACCTCGTTCTCCGACGTGCGCCGGCGGGGCGTGCTCGCGCTGCTGTCCCGGCGTGTGGCGTCCTCGGCGGGACTGCGCGGCTCGGCGGCGTTCCGGCTGCTCGGCTCCTCGCTCGCGGACCGAGCCCTGCGGAGGGTCCTGCACGACGTCGACTGCCTCCAGGTGCCCGAGCGCGCCGGCCGGCTGCGGGTCGTCACCCCGCGGACCGTCGCCCGGGCGCACCGCCTCGGACTGCAGCTTCACGTGTGGGTGGTCAACGATCCCGCCGACATGGCGCGGCTCCTCGACGCCGGCGTGGACGGGCTCGTGACCGACCGGGCCGACGTGCTGCGCGGGGTGCTCGAGGCGCGGGGGGCCTGGCCGCCGGGGCGGTAACCGAGTGGCGGAAAACACATTCCGACAATGCCGGGATGGCATGATGGGGCCCATGCGCATTCTCATCGCCCCGGACAAGTTCAAGGGCTCCCTGACCGCCGCCGAAGCCGCCGAGGCGATGGCCGAGGGCGCCCTCGGCGTCTACCCCGAGGCCGAGATCCTCCGGGTCCCGATCGCCGACGGCGGCGAGGGCACCCTCGAGGCCGCCGTCGCCGCGGGTTTCGATGAGCGCATCCGCGCCGTGACCGGCCCGCTCATCAAGCCCGTGGGAGCCGCGTGGGCCATCAGCGGCACGACCGCCGTGATCGAGACCGCGCAGGCCTCCGGGCTCGCTGCCCTCGGCCAGGAGCCCGACGCCGAGACCGCCGGCCGCGCCCACTCGTACGGCGCGGGCCAGCTCATCGCCGCCGCCCTCGACGCGGGGGCCACCGAGATCATCCTCGGCCTCGGCGGCTCGGCCATGACCGACGGCGGCTCCGGCGCCCTCCGGGCCCTCGGCCTGCGGCCCCTGGACGCGTCGGGCAACGTCGTGCCGCTCGGCGGGGCGCACCTGAAGGACGTCGCCTCGGTGGACGCCTCCGCCCTCGACCCCCGGCTCGCCGGCGCGACGCTGCGCATCGCCGTCGACGTCCGCAACCCGCTCACGGGCCCCGAGGGCGCGGCCCACATCTTCGGACCGCAGAAGGGCGCGGACCCCGAGCTCGTCGAGGCGCTCGACGCCGGCCTGCGCACGTGGGCGCGCCTCCTCGCCGAGGCGACGGGGCGCAACGTCGACGTCCCGGGAGCCGGCGCAGCGGGCGGCTTCCCCGCGGCGTTCCTTGCCTACACGGACGCCCGGCTCGAGAGCGGCTTCGACCTCGTCGCCGAGCTCGTGGGGCTGGACGCGCGGCTCGCACTCGCGGACCTCGTCATCACGGGCGAGGGCTCGCTCGACGGGCAGTCCCTCACGGGCAAGGCCCCGATCGCCCTAGCCGACCGCGCCCGGGACCGCGGCATCCCGGTCGTGGCCGTCGCGGGCCGGCTCCTCGCGACGCCTGAGCAGCTCGCCGAGCACGGCATCGAGACAGCCGGGGCCCTCGTGGACCTGGCCCCGAGCCCGGCCGAGGCCATCGCCGAGGGCGCCCAGTACGTCCGCCGGGCGGTCGCGGAGCTCCTGGAAGGAGCCTGACCCACCCCACACCAACCCCCAGATGCGGGGTCACCTCCCTCCGATGAGGGGTCACGTCCCAAGGATGAGGGGTCAAGTCCCAGCGTTGCGGGGTCACCTCCCAAGGATCCGGGGTCACGTCCCAAGAATGCGGAGTCACTGAGATCCCAGGCCAATGATTCACCCGGCCCGAGATTCGCGCGCGGCCGGCCGGTTGGGCTCGCCCGGACCGTTCCGTGTGAGACGCTTCGCGAGCTGGAAGCCCGAGACTTGAGGCCGCTATGACCCCGCATTGCAGGGACGTGACCCGGGATCCTTGGGAGGTGACCCCGCAACGCTGAGAGCTGACCCCGGATCCTTGGGAGGTGACCCCGCATTTCAGGCTAGGCCCGAGGTGCTGCTAGCGCCCCAGAGCTGCAAGGGCGTCGAGCTGGAGCACGAGCCACGGGCTGAAGGCGTAGGGCGCGGCAGCCACGGCGGTCCGGAAGCCTTCGGGTTCGGCCCAGACCCACTCGGCCACCTCGTCGGGAACGGGCTCGGGGTCGGTGGTCGCAACGGCGCAGTAGACCGGGCAGATCTCGTTTTCGACGATGCCCGAGGCGTCCACAGCCCGGTAGCGGAAGTCGGGCAGGACGGGCTCGATGCCCGTGAGTTCGAGCCCGAGCTCCTGTCGCCCCCGCCGGCGGATCGCCTCCTCGAACGGCTCCCCGGGAGCCGGGTGCCCGCAGAACGCGTTGCTCCACACGCCGGGCCACGTGGCCTTCGAGAGGGCACGCCGGGTCACGAGGATCCGCCCGTCTGGGCCGTAGACGTGGCACGAGAAGGCCAGGTGCAGGGGAGTCTCCGCCGTGTGGACGCTCGCCTTGGGGGCCGTGCCGAGGGGGCGGCCGTCGTCGTCAACGAGCTGCACGAGCTCCACGGGTGCGTCCATCCCCCCATTCTCCCAGCCGCCGCCGACCACGCCCGCGCCTCGGGCCACGCCCGCGCCGCCGTCCGCGCCCGCCGTCGTGCGCCCGAGCCTCAGTGCGAGGGCCCCTCCTCGACGGCGGCGGGCTCGGTCGCCGGTTCGGCAAGGGTGCCCCGCCACCGCGCGACCGCCGTCATGCCGTGGAAGACGAGCAGGGCCGCGGCCGAGCCGAGCGCGATGCCCGCGAAGGAGAGCTCACCGAGGTTCCACGTGTAGTCGGCGATGCCGACAACGAGCGCGACCGCCGCCGTCGTCAAGTTGATCTGGTTCGAGAAGCTGACCCGGTTCTGCACCCAGATCTTGACCCCGAGCACGCCGATCATGCCGTACAGCATCGTCGCGGCGCCGCCGAGGACGCCGGCCGGGACGGTCGCGATGAGCTCGCCGAACTTGGGCGAAAAGCTCAGCGCGAGCGCCGTGCCGCCTGCGATCCAGTACGCCGCCGTCGAGTAGACCTTGGTCGCGGCCATGACGCCGATGTTCTCGGCGTACGTCGTCGTGCCGGAGCCGCCGCCGACGCCGGCGAGGACGGTCGCGGCGCCGTCGGCCATGAGCGCGCGGCCGGCCATGTCGTCGAGGTCCTGCCCCGTCATCGCGGCGACGCTCTTGACGTGCCCGATGTTCTCGGCGGCGAGCACGAGGACGACCGGCACGAAGAGCCCGAGTACGCCGACGTGGAACTCGGGCGTCTGGAAGTGCGGGAGGCCGATCCACGCGGCGGCGTCGACCTTCGAGAAGTCCACCTCGCCGCGCGCCACCGCGACGCCGTACCCGATGACGACACCGACCAGGATGCTGAGCCGCCCGAGGATCCCGCGGAACAGGACGGAGACGAGGATGATCGCGAGCAGCGTCACGAGCGCCGTGACGGGCGCGGCGTCGACGTTCGCCTTCGCCGCGGGCGCGAGGTTGAGCCCGATGAGCGCCACGATCGCCCCGGTCACGACGGGCGGCATGACGATGTTGATCCAATGTGCGCCGAACGCCTGCACGATCCCGCCGACCGCCGCGAGCACGACGCCGGCCACCACCACGCCGCCGAGCGCGCCGGCGACGCCGAACTGCTGCTGTGACGCCAGGATCGGGGCGATGAACGCGAACGATGACCCGAGGTACGAGGGCACGCGCCCGCGCGTCAGGACGAGGAACAGCAGCGTGCCGACGCCCGAGAAGAAGAGCGTCGTGGCCGGGGGCATGTGGGTCAGGATCGGCACGAGGAACGTCGCGCCGAACATCGCCACGACGTGCTGGAGGCCCACGCCGATCGTGAGCGGCCACGCGAGCCGCTCCTGCGGCGCGACGACCTCGCCGGGGCGCACGGACCTGCCGTCGCCGTGAACTGTCCATCGGGTTCCGAGCAGGCTCATGGGGCGCCTTCCGAGCGGTGGTGGGGAGGGGGAGGGGACTCCCGGTGCACATCCTACCGGCGGGTCACGTCCCGTCCGGGTGCCGGCCCGAGCTGCAGGTGCGCCTCGCGCGGGGGGCGGACGACGCCGTCGTGCGGCGCTGTGGCGAACGTCACCGGCCCTCACGGGATTCACGCCGGGCGCGCGCCGGTTGCCACGATGGAGAGGGCGGCCGAGGGCGCCGCCGGGAGGAGAAAGCATGAGCATCGCGCACGACGAATCTGTCCTCGAGGAGGTGGCGGTCGACGCCCTGTTCGCGCAGGCCCGCACGGCCAATGCGTTCACCGGCGAGGTGACCGACGCCCAGGCCCGGGCCATCTACGAGCTCGCCAAGTACGGCCCGACGGCCTTCAACTCCCAGCCGCTGCGCATCACGTACGTGCGCACCGCCGAGGCGCGCGAGCGGCTCGTGCAGCACCTGTCCCGGGGAAATCAGGAGAAGACGCGCCTCGCCCCGCTCGTCGCGCTGCTGAGCGTCGACGCCGAGTGGCACGAGCGCTGGGACACCTTCCTGCCCGCGGCGATCCGCGGCAAGGCCCGGTACGACGCCGACGAGCAGCTTCGCGCCGCCACTGGCCGGGACAACGCGCACCTGCAGGCCGGCTACTTCATCCTCGCCGTGCGCTCGCTCGGCCTCGCGGCGGGCCCGATGACCGGGGCCGACTTCGCCGCGATCGACGCCGAATTCTTCCCCGGCGGCGACCGGAAGAGCTTCCTCGTGGTCAACATCGGCAAGCCGGGCGACGACGCGTGGGGCCCGGCGAAGGCCAAGCTCGACTACGAGGACGTCGTCGAGACCGTCTGAGCGGCGCCCCCCGGGTCGCGGCTCGCCGTCCCGGGGCCGCGTCCCAGCAACGCGGGGTCACCTCCCAGCGTTGCGGGGTCACTTCCCGCGCGGGCGGCCCGCCGCCGGGCGGCCCAGACGGCGCGCAGCTGCTCGCGAAGCGAACCCTCTCCCCAGCGCACCAGTACGACGACGCCGACGGCACCCGCGACGAGGGCTGCGGTCCCGCTCGCAAGCAGGGCCCAGCGCGGCCCCGCCGCGCCCGCGAGCCAGCCCACGAGCGGCGCGCCGAGGAACGACCCGCCCTGGATCACCGCCATGTACAGCGCCATGACGCGCCCGCGGTACTGTGCGTCGATCGAGAGCTGGATGAGCGTATTGCACCCGTTGAGGAACGTGATCGCCGTGACCCCGACGAGGACCAGCGAGACGGCGAACCACGCGTATCCGGGCGCGAGCGCCGAGCCGATCGCGGCGAGACCCAACGCGAAGGCGGCCGCGAGCACGAGGGCCATCCGGAGCGACCGCCGCCGCGCCGCGAGGAGCGCCCCGGCGAGGGTCCCGACGGCCATGACGGAGCCGAGCAGGCCGAAGCCGTCGGGCCCGACGGCGAAGACCTGGGCCGCCATGATCGCGTTCGTGATCTGGAAGTTCATCGTGAACGTGCCCACGATCCCGGCCATCACGAGGATCAGGAGAACGCGCGGCCTGCTCCGGACGTAGGCGATGCCCTCGCGCACCTGGTGCCGCCCGCGCGGTGCAGGCGCCGAGCGGTGCAGCAGCTCGGGGCGCAGCCGCAGGAGGGAGACGAGGACGGCGGCGAAGCTCGCGGCATTGAACAGGAACGCCCAGCCAGTCCCGACGGCGCCGATGAGCAGCCCAGCGGCGCCGGGGCCAGCGAGGCGCGCGAGGTTGAAGGACGTGCTGTTGAGCGCGACGGCGTTGGGCAGGTCCGCGGAGCTGACCAGCTCGGACGTGAATGACTGCCGCGCCGGGGCGTCGATCGCGCTCGCGACGCCGAGGCCCAGGGCAATCGCGTAGACGTGCCACAGCTCAACGGTTCCCGTGAGGACAAGGAGGCCTTGGACGAGGCCGAGGAGCCCGAGCGCGGACTGGGTCGCGAGGAGGATGCGGCGCTTGTCGAGCCGGTCGCTCAGGACGCCGGCGTAGGGCCCGAACACGAGGATGGGCGCGAACTGCAGGCCGGTCGTGAGGCCGACGGCGGCGCCGTCGTGGTCGGTCAGGGCCGTGAGGACCAGCCAGTCCTGGGCGACGCGCTGCATCCAGGTCCCAACGTTCGAGACGAGGGCACCCGTGGCCCACAGGCGGTAGTTCGGGTGGCCGAGGGCCTGGAACATGCGGCTCATCGGGCGGTCATCTCCAGCAGGAGCTCGGCAGCCCGCTGCAGGGCGGCGCGGTCTCGCTGCGGCAGGCCCTCGATGCGGCCCGCGAGCCATGCGGCGCGCAGCCGGCGGGACTCTTCGAGGACCTGCCGCCCCTCGTCCGTGACGCTCACGACGACCTGCCGCCCGTCCGTCGGGTGCTCTCCCCGCCTCGCGAGGCCGCGCTCACAGAGGTGGTTCACCGTGCGGGTCATGCTCGGCGCCTGGACGTGCTCGAGGTCCGCGAGCTGGCGCATCGTGAGCGGGCCGCGCGCGTTCAGGAGCGCCAGGACCGTGTTCTGGCCCGGGCTCACGACGTCGCTGCTCGCCTCGGTGCGCAGGATCCGGGAGGTGCGCATGAGGGCCGCCCGGAGTTCGGCGGCGAGTTCGAGGGTGTCCGGTGCGGGGGGTTGCGAGGGAGCGTCTGGGAAGGCCATCGATACTTAGCCTAGCTCATTACCTTTGCTAAGGATATGGCCCGGGTCACCCTGATAAGGAGAGACAAGTGACCCCGCATCGCAGGGACCTGACCCCGCATCGCTGAGAGGTGACCCCGCATCCAGGATCGGATGCGGGGCCAGCTCCCTTGCTTGCGGGGTCAGTTCCCTAGGCGATGACCGAGTCGACGAGCGCCTTCGCCTCGGCCTGGACCTGGGCGAGGTGCTCGTCTCCCTTGAACGACTCGGCGTAGATCTTGTAGACGTCCTCGGTCCCAGACGGCCGGGCCGCGAACCACGCGTTCTCGGTCGTGACCTTGAGCCCGCCGATCTTGGCCCCGTTGCCCGGCGCCTCGGTGAGCTTGGCCGTGATCGGCTCGCCCGCGAGCTCGGTCGCCGTGACGTCGGCGGCGGAGAGCTTGCCGAGCTTGGCCTTCTGCTCCCGGCTCGCCGCGGCGTCGATGCGGGCGTACGACGGCGAGCCGTACTGCGCGGCCAGCTCGCCGTAGAGCTCGCTCGGCGACTTCCCGGTGACGGCCTTGATCTCGGAGGCGAGCAGGCACAGGAGGATGCCGTCCTTGTCGGTCGTCCACACCCCGCCGTCGAGCTTGACGAAGCTCGCCCCGGCGCTCTCCTCGCCGCCGAAGGCCCCCTGACCGGAGAGCAGCCCGGGCACGAACCACTTGAACCCGACCGGGACCTCGACGAGCGGCTTGCCCAGCCCCGCCGCGACGCGGTCGATCATCGACGAGCTCACGAGCGTCTTGCCGACGACGGTGTCCGGACGCCAGCCCGTGCGGTGGCGGTAGAGGTAGTCGATCGCGACCGCGAGGTAGTGGTTGGGGTTCATGAGCCCGCCGTCGGGGGTCACGATGCCGTGCCGGTCGGCATCGGCGTCGTTGCCGGTCGCGATGTCGTAGCTCGCGTCCCCGGAGGCCACCTTCTGGATGAGCGAGGCCATCGCGGACGGCGACGAGCAGTCCATGCGGATCTTCTCGTCCCAGTCCAGGGTCATGAATGCCCACTGGGGATCCACGGTCGGGTTGACCACGGTCAGGTTGAGGTGGTGGCGCTCGCCGATCTCGCCCCAGTAGTCCACGGACGCCCCGCCCATCGGGTCGGCGCCGATGCGCACGCCCGCGTCCCGGATCGCGGCGATGTCGAGGACCTGGGGGAGGTCGTCGACGTAGGACGAGAGGTAGTCGTACTGGCCCGTCGTGTCCGCGGCGAGGGCGTCGGCGAGCTGGATGCGCTTGACCCCGCTGAGGTCCGCCTCGAGGAGCTCGTTGGCGCGGTTCGCGATCCATCCGGTCGCGTCGGTGTCTGCCGGGCCGCCGTGCGGCGGGTTGTACTTGAAGCCGCCGTCCGACGGCGGATTGTGGCTCGGGGTGACGACGATACCGTCCGCGCGGGCCGGGTCGTCCTCGGGCCGGCCCGCGTTGTACTTCAGGATCGCGTGGCTCGCCGAGGGCGTGGGGGTATAGCCGTGCCGGGCGTCGACGAGGACCTGGACACCGTGGGCCGCGAGGACCTCGAGGGCTGTGTTCGTGGCCGGCTCGGAGAGCGCGTGGGTGTCCCTGGCAAGGAACAGGGGGCCGCGGATGCCCTGCCCGGCGCGGTACTCGACGATGGCCTGCGTGATCGCGGCAATGTGCTTCTCGTTGAACGAGGCCTTGAGGCTCGAGCCGCGGTGGCCCGAGGTGCCGAACGCCACACGCTGGCCCGGGTCGCTCAGATCCGGGGACACGTCGTAGTACGCGTCGAGGAGCGCGGTGATGTCCACGAGGTCGCTGGGAAGGGCAACAGTGCCTGCTCGGTTCGCCATGGACCTAGCTTTGCAGAGAAGGCATCGAACAGGTGGCCGCACGGTGAAGATTCCCCGAATGTGCAGCAGTGAGACGCGGCCCTCAGCCCTGCCCCTCGGCCAGGACCTTCTCCGCAAGCTCCCGTAGGGCCCCGGACAGGTAACTGTCGGGGATCTCGAGACGCCGCGAGCCCAGGCGGAGCGTCCACTGGAACGCGTCCCGCGCGCGCGAGGGCGCGCCGCCGAGGCCGCCGGCCGGAGCCGCCCCATCCTCCGAGGAGAGCTGCTCGCCCTCATCCCGGGCGGCGCGGTAGAGTGCCGCCCATTCGGCATCGGGGCCGTCCGAGCGCAGCCGGAACTCCACGGCGCCTGTCCGGGAGATTCCCGCGACGCCGCCCGAGCGGGTGACTTGGATCCTCATCGCACGCGCGCCTCCTAGCGCCCCCCGGAACCGCCGCCCTTTCCGTTCCCGTTCTTGCCGTTCTTCGCGTTCTTCCCGTTCGACTCAGTGAGCCGCACCGTGAGCCCGACCCCGCGCCACGCCGCACGCACGGCCTGCTCCTCGGCGGACTCGCGCCCATACAGGGATCGGGCGACCCGCACAGTCTCGCGCGCGAAGCCGCGGAAGTCCACGTCCACCGGAAGCTCGCGCAGCGCCACGGTCTGGAACCAGATCTTCCCGGCCTTCTCCCACGCGTGCCCGCCGAGCGCCTCGGCCGTGAGGTAGAACGCGCGGTTGGGGATGCCCGAGTTCACGTGGACGCCGCCGTTGTCCTCGCGTGTGCGGACGTACGCGTCCATGTGCGCCGGCTGGGGGTCCTTGCCCAGAACCGGGTCGTCGTAGGCGGTCCCGGGGGCTTCGAGGGAGCGGACCCCCCGGCCCTGGATGCCCTGCGCGAAGATCCCCTCGCCGACGATCCAGCTCGCCTCCTCGACGGTGTGCCCGCGCTCGAACTGCTCGACGAGGACCCCGAACACGTCCGCGAAGGACTCGTTGAGCGCCCCGGACTGCCCGCGGTACGCCAGATCGGTCGTGTGCTGGAGGAGCCCGTGGCCGAGCTCGTGCGCGATGATGCTCAGCGAGACGGTGAAGGAGTTGAAGACCTTCCCGTCGCCGTCGCCGAAGACCATGCGCTCGCCGTCCCAGAAGGCGTTGTCGTACCCGACCCCGAAGTGGACCGTGCCCTCGAGGGCGAGCCCCGCGCCGTCGATGCTTGACTGCTCGAGGATCTGCTCGAGGAAGCGGTAGGTGCTCCCGAGCCCGTCGTAGGCGCGGTTGACGTCGGCGTCGGCGACCGGGTCCTGCCCTTCCTTCCGCACGAGCCGCCCCGGCAGCCGCTCGGTGTTCTCGGCGTCGCTGATCTCCCGGCGCAGCGTGCCGGGCTCGGCGAGCATGCCCGTGTGCCGCCGGGCGGGCGCCTCGCGCCGGTGGCGCATGCGCTCGTCCGCCAAGAGCGTGCGGCGCGCGAGCTCGGCGACGACGTCGAGGCCCGGCGCCCCCGTGCCCCACTCTCCCTCGTCGGGTTCGGCCGCGGGGCCGGGGATCGCCGTCGGGCGCGCCGTGGCGCTCCGGGCGAGCCGCTCGAGCAGGTATGGCGGGATGGCCCCGTGGTGGCGGCGCGACGCCAGTGCGGACGACGGCGGCGCGGGGCGCGGTGTGCGCTCGAGGCGCGGCATCTGGTCAGAGTGCGACATCGGCAAACCCCGTGATCTCGTGCCAGCGCTGGGCGACGCCGCGGGCGCCTCGTGGCACGGAGTAGCGGTCGGCGGCGGCGAGCGGACCGACATCGAGGCCCGTGAGCTGCCCGATGTCCTCGACCGGGACCTGGAAGGTCCGGTACGCGCCGAGGGCGGGGGCCTCGCGCACCCCTGGCCGGAGCACCTGCTCGAGCCCATTGCTCTGGTCGAGGATGTAGCCCGTGCAGGCGAGCCGGCCGCCGTCGTCGCCGGGCCCGGAGTTCCAGGCCCCGATCTTGAAGAACTTCCGGGGAATCATGGCGCCACGGTACTGGGGGTCGCCGACATCGAAGACGGGGCCCGAGAAGACGCTCAGGCGCTGCCGGTGGGTATCGGCGTGCTCGAGGATGTAGTCCTCCAGACCGAGCCACAGCTCGCGGCCCTGGTTGAAGAAGTCTGCCTGCGGCGCGCAGACGGTGTAGTGGAAGGTGTCCAGATTCGCCCGCTCCGCGGTGGCCCGGTCGCCCCAGATGGGGTCCTGGCGGCGCACGAGGTGCCCGCGGTCGAAGCGGTTGTCCTTGTAGAGCTCGTTCCCCCACTGCTGGTCGGGGTGGATGCGGGGGTCGAGATTCCACGTCTCGCCTCCGCGCGTGATCGCCACGAGGCTCGCGCCGTCGATGTTCACGGCCGTCGAGGCCGGCATGCGGCGTTCGGGGTCTTGGTGGATGGTGAAGTGCGTGTAGTCCAGCTCGAGGAGGCCCGGCCCCGAGGGCATGGGAACGTCCTGGGGCGTGCCGAGGAACTCGGGGTCATAGCCGTCGCCGCCCGGCCTGCCACGCTGGGGTTCGACGGCGGGTGGCTGGGTCTGGGCGGGCGTGGTCGGCGTGGGGGTGGTCTCTGGCTGGGACATGGCTTCCCTCGCTTCGGCTCGGTGCGATCCTCCTGTGCCGAGGCCTGTGCGGGGCCCCGGCCGGTGCGTGCCACCAGCATCGCACCAGCCTCTGACAGTCGAAAGCGGCTACGGGGCGCGTGGGATGCCGGGGCTCGTGGACTGCTGCCATCCGCTCCGGCGAACCAGCGAGTAGGCTGAGACACGCTAGGCACCCGGGCGCCGCGTGCGCAGAAGGCAGGAGGGGCAGTTCATGTCGCAGGAGCCGGAGCAGGACCGTGCCGGGCAGCGCGGTAACGGGCACGCGGACGGCAACGACGCCGGGTCGTCCCAGATGCCGGTCGGCGGCCCGGGGTCCGGAGGTACGGCCGGGCCCGAGAACACGTCCGCAGCAGGGCACCCGGCCGCGCCCGAGCGGCCGAGGTACAACCCGCCGTCGTACGTCCCTCCCGTGGAGGCGGACAAGGACGCCAACGCCACGGAGCCGATCCCGAGCTACCCCACGAGGCCCATCCCGCGCGACCTCCCGCCGGGCGCGCCACCCCTCCCGGGGAGGGCGGGGCCGGGGGCGGGGCAGGGCCAGCAGGAGTCCGCCCAGCAGGCCCGTGGGGCAGCCTCCGCCTCGAGCCCGCAGTCGGCGACGCCGGGTCCGCCCCAGCTCCCTCAGCCCCAACCGGGCCCGCCCCAGCCCCACGGCTATCCGGGCTATCCGGCCGGGTCGACGCCGGGCCGGCCCACCGGCTACGCGGGTCAGCCCCAGCCGCCTGGCCAGCAGCACCCGGGCCCCCCGGCCCAGCAGCACCCCGGCTATCTCGGCCAGCAACATCCCGGCCATCCCGGCCAGCACCCCAGTGCGGCCCAGTTCCCCGGCGCCGCCCAGCCGTACTCGGGCCAGCCCTACCTGCCGCAGGGCTACCCGCAGCAGCCGTACGCCCAGGGCTACCCGGGCTACCCGCCGGCGCAGGCCTACGGCCAGCCCCTCTACTATGCCCCGATGGCGGAGCCCAAGGGCCTGAGCATCGCGGCGATGATCTGCGGGATCGCGGTCTACGCCGGCTTCGGGTTCCTCATCCTGCCGCAGATCGCGGCGGTCGTCCTGGGCCACATGGGGCTAGCGCGCGAGCCCGGCGGCCGGGGCTTCGCGATCGCCGGGCTCGTCATGGGCTACATCGGCATCGCGCTGACCCTCGCCTTCCTGGCCTTCTTCGTCGTCTTCGCCTCGAGCCTCAACCAGTCCCCGTACTGACCCTCGGCACGTGCAGCAGCCGGGCGAGCCGGAGGAGGATCGCCTCCGAGCCGCCATGCCCCACGAGCTGCACCCCCGCCGGCAGGCCGGCGGCGTCCCAGTGCGTCGTCGCGACGACTGCGGGCAGCCCGCACACGTTGACCCACGAGGACCACGGCGCGAACTCGCACTGCCGGCGATAGTCATCGTCCGCCGTCGCGCGCCAGTCGGGGCCGCCGGAGAACCAGCCCACGGGCCGCGGCGACTGCGCGAGCGCGGGGGAGAGGACGGCGTCCCAGCCCGAGAGCTGCGCGACCATGTCCCGCTCGAACCCGTGCAGGAAGACGAGCGACTCCTCGAGCTTCGCGCGGCTGCGCTGCTGGGCCCGGCGCCGGAACGCGCGCGTGAGCGGGGTCAGGAGCGGCTCCCGCGTCGGCGGGATGCGCGCCGTCCCGACGCCCGCCGTCCACGCCGCGGTGAACGCGTCGGGGTAGCGGTTGTCGAACCGCAGGTCCGCCTCGGCGACGAGGTGCCCGGCGTCCTCGAGGCGCACGACGGCGCGGCGGAGCGCCTCGTGCGCGTCGGCGTCGGGCTCGACGGGGTACCGCCCGTCCCACGGGCTCGTGAGGCTCACGGCGATCCGCAGCCGCCGGGGCTCGCGCACGACGGCGTCTGCGTACGTCCCGGCGTGGCGTGCAGCGAGTGCGCGGTTGCCGCCCAAGGCCGCGAGCGGGCCGGCGGACCCGGCCGCCGCGCCCACGGCGCCCGAGGGCGCCGCGCCCGTGAGCACGTCGAGCAGCAGGGCCGCGTCCTCGGCGCTCGCGGCGAGCGGGCCGGTCACGACGAACCGGGACGCCCCCGATTCGCCCGCGGCCTGCCCGGCCGGGACGAGCCCGCGCCCGAGCTTGAGCCCCACGATCCCGCACGCCGCGGCCGGGATGCGGATCGACCCCCCGCCGTCGCTGCCCGCCGCGAACGGCACGAGCCCGGCGGCGACCGCCGCTGCCGAGCCGCCCGAGGACCCGCCGGAGCTCAGCGCGAGCCCGTGCGGGTTGCGCGAGGGCGGTGCGATCCGGTTCTCCGAGTACGCCGTGAGCCCGAACTCCGGCACCTGCGTCTTGCCCAGGCTCACTGCCCCCGCCGCGCGGAGGAGCGCGACGAGCGCCGAGTCAGCAGGGGCGGGGCGGGCGTCGATGGCCGCGCTGCCGTGCGTCGTGGGGACGCCCTCGACGTCGGCGAGGTCCTTGTGCGCCGTCGGCACCCCGTGCAGGGGCGGGAGCTCGTCGAGGCGGCCGTCCCGCGCGAGGCGCGCGTGCAGCGCGTCGGCCGCCGCGGCGTCGTCGAGCGCGCGTTCGGCCGTGACCCTGACGAATGCGCCGAGGAGTCGGTTGCGGTCCTCGATCCGGGCCAGGAAGTGCGCTGCGGCCTCGCGCGCCGAGACTTCCCCGGAACGCAGCGCGTCCCGCAGCGCGAGCGCGGACCCCGGCCACGCATCCCCGGCGGGGTCCGCGCACGGGAGGCGGCCGGCGTCGTCTGTCACCGGGCCACTATAGGCTGGAGTCAGCACGGTGTTAGGAGGCAACCATGGCTGATTTCGAGACCGTCAGCGTCGACGCGCTGCCGGGGACGGTGACCCTGCTCGACGTCCGCGAGGACTACGAGTGGGAGGCGGGCCACGCCGAGAACGCGGTGCACATCCCCATGGACCAGATCCCCGCCCGGCTCGACGAGCTCGACCCGGACGAGGACCTGTTCGTCATCTGCCGCACGGGCGGCCGGTCCGCGCGCGTCGCGCACTGGCTCGTCGCGCACGGCTACTCGGCCATGAATGTCGCCGGCGGCATGGATGCGTGGCTCACGGCGGGGAGGCCGATCGTGTCCGAGAACGGCCAGACGCCCGCGGTCATCTGACGTGGCGGACCTGACCTACACCTTCCTCGGCCCCGAGGGCACCTTCACCGAGGCGGCCCTGCTCAAGGTCCCGGGCTCCCGCGACGCCCGGCGCATCCCCGCCCCCAACGTCAACGCGGCGCTCGACGCCGTCCGCTCGGGCGAGGCCGACGCCGCCATGGTGCCGATCGAGAACTCCGTCGAGGGCGGCGTCACCGCGACCCTCGACGCGATCTCCACGGGCCCCGAGCTGCGGATCGTGCGCGAGGAGGTCGTGCCGATCACCTTCGTGCTCGTGGCCCGCCCCGGGACGCGGACAGCGGACGTGCGCCGGATCGCGACGCACGGGCACGCCTGGGCACAGTGCCGCGGCTGGGCGGCGGCCAACGCGCCCGACGCCGTGCACCTCGCCTCGAGCTCGACGGCGGCCGGTGCCCTCGCGCTCCTCGAGCCCGCCTCCCGGCCCGGGGATGCGGCGATCTGCGCGCCCATCGTCGCCGAGGAGCACCCCGAACTCGCGGTCCTCGCGACGGACATCGGGGACAACCCCGGCGCCGTCACGCGGTTCATCCTCGTCTCGCGGCCGGGGCCGCTCCCGCCACGCACGGGAGCGGACAAGACGACCGTCGCCGTGCCCCTGCCGGAGGACCGTCCCGGCGCGCTCATGGAGATCCTCGAGCAGTTCGCCGCCCGCGGAGTCAACCTGTCCCGCATCGAGTCACGGCCTACGGGCCAGTACCTCGGGCACTACTTCTTCAGCATCGACGTCGACGGCCACGCCCAGGACGCGCGCGTGGCGGACGCGCTCGCGGGCCTGCACCGGATCAGCCCCGAGACCCGCTTCCTCGGCTCGTACCCGCGCACCGACGGCGCCGAGCCGCACGTCGCAGCGCACGTGTCCGACGGCGCGTTCGCCGCCGCCCGCTCGTGGGTCGAGGGGATCCTGGCGCCTGAACGGGCTGCGCCGGGCGGATGAGGGGCGCCGAAGCCCCTACGCGACCCGCACGAGGAGGTTCGCCGGGTGCACCTCGACGCGGATCTCGGTCGCAGCGCCCGTGACGTCGCCGTCGACCTGGGTCTGGATCGGCTCGGCGCTGCGGATGGTGACCTCCCGCGCGCCGTAGGAGGCCATGACGGCGAGCTGGCGCTTGTGCTGGACGAGCACCTTGACGTACATCGAGACCCAGCCGATGAGGCTGCGCGGGCTCATGACGACGACGTCGAGCACGCCGTCGTCGATGTACGCCTCGGGGATGAAGTCCACCCCGCCTGGGAGCTTGCTGCAGTTCGCGAAGAGCACCGCGCGGACGCGGCGCGCCTGGAAGTCGGCGCCGTCGAGCGCGATCTCCACGCGCTTGCGCGCCCTGCCCGGCATGTGCCGGATGCCCGCCTCGGTGTACGCGATCCAGCCGACGGCCTTCTTGAGGTCCTCGTTCATGTCGCCGAGCACCTCTGCGTCCATCCCGACGCCGGCGATGACGAGGAACGTGTGGGTCGACACCTCACCGGTCTCGGAGTTCGCGAGCCGCATCGAGGCCGTGTCGATGCGCCGCTGCCGCCCGAACACGGCGGTGTGCACGCAGTGGGCCAGCCGCGTGACGTCGAGGTCGAGGTTGCGCGCGAGCAGGTTGCCCGTGCCCAGGGGGACGAGCCCCATGGGCACGTCCGTGCCCGCGAGGCCCTCGGCGACGACCCGCACGGTGCCGTCGCCGCCGCAGGCGATGACGACGTCGGCGCCCGCCGCGATCGCGTCCCGCACCATCGAGTGCCCCGGGTCCGTGGCGATCGTCTCGAAGACGAGGGGAGCGGGCCAGCCCGCGCCCCGGCACGCGGCTTCGACGAGGACCCGCGCCTCCTGCGCGCGGTCCTTGACGGGGTTGAGGACGACCGCAATCTGCTGCGGCCCCGGCGCGGGCGCCGTGGCCGGCTCCGCGACCGCCGAGCGTGCATGCTGCTCGGCGAGCCGGCGCACGCCCCACCAGCTGGCCACGGCGAAGCCGCCGGCCACAAGGAGGACGCTCGCAATGATGAGGTTGCGCATGGTGTTCTCACTTTAGCGCCGCGCGGCTCCGGCTAGTCTTGGACTCGTGATCGACGTCAAGGACCTCACCGAGAACCCCGAGAAGTACCGAACCAGCCAGCGCGCCCGCGGGGCGGACGAAGCGCTGGTGGACCGGATCATCTCCGCCGATTCCCGCCGTCGTGCGTCCCTGATTGAGTACGAGACGCTGCGCGCTGAGCAGAACGCGTTCGGCAAGAAGGTCGCGGCCGCGAAGGGCGAGGAGAAGCAGGCCCTGCTCGCCGAGGTCAAGGACCTCGCCGCGCGGGTCAAGAAGGCCCAGGCCTCTGCCGACGAGGCGCAGGTCGAGATGGACGAGCTCATGCGGACCGTCCCGAACCTCATCATCGAGGGGGTTCCGGCTGGCGGGGAGGACGACTACGTCGTCGTCAAGACTGTCGGGGTCCCGCGGGACTTCTCCGTGGAGGGCTTCGAGCCGCGCGACCACCTTGAGATCGGCGAGCTCATCGGCGCGATCGACATGGAGCGGGGCGCCAAGGTCTCCGGCTCGCGGTTCTACTTCCTCAAGGGCGCGGGCGCCCGGCTCGAGATCGCCCTCCTGCAGATGGCCATGGACCAGGCCGTCCGGGCCGGCTTCATCCCGATGATCACGCCGACGCTCGTGCGGCCCGAGACGATGCAGGGGACCGGCTTCGACGTCTCGCACGACGCCGAGATCTACCGCCTCGCCGAGGACGACCTCTACCTCGTGGGGACCTCCGAAGTGGCCCTCGCCGGATACCACGCCGACGAGATCATGGACCTCGCCGACGGGCCGGTGCGCTACGCCGGCTGGTCCTCGTGCTATCGACGCGAGGCCGGCTCGCACGGCAAGGACACGCGCGGGATCATCCGCGTGCACCAGTTCAACAAGGTCGAGATGTTCTCCTACGTGCCCATGGAGGAGGCCGAGGCCGAGCACGCCCGGCTGCTCGCGTGGGAGGAGGAGATGCTCGCGAAGGTCGAGCTGCCGTACCGCGTGATCGACACGGCCGCCGGCGACCTCGGCATGAGCGCGGCCCGGAAGTTCGACTGCGAGGCGTGGGTCCCGACCCAGGGCCGGTACCGCGAGCTGACCTCGACCTCGAACTGCACGGGCTTCCAGGCCCGCCGGCTCAACGTGCGCGAGCGCGTGTTCGACGCCGAGGGGTCGCCGAAGGGGACCCGCACCGTCGCGACCCTCAACGGGACCCTCGCGACGACGCGCTGGATCGTGGCGATCCTCGAGCACCACCAGAACGCCGACGGCTCCGTGACCGTCCCCGCAGCCCTGCGCCCGTACCTCGGCGGCCAGGAGGTCCTCCCGGTCCTCTAGCGCTCCCGGCGCCGTCGCCCGCTCGTTCACCGGGCTGTCGAAAATGCCCCGTGTTTCGGACAATTCCCCCCGCTTCGGGACGGGGCATCTTCCGAAACACGGGGCACCATCGTCCCCCTTGCGAGAGTTATGCACAGATGAGCGGATCGCAGTAGCAGGCCGAGTGGCCACGCGCTTGGCTTGCACTCATGAAGTTCCCCCGGGTGACGTTCCTCAGCTCCGCGGCGGAGTACCGCACGGCCAGAACGCCGCGCCAGCTCAGCCAGGACTACGCTGCCGGACGGCTGGTCCGCCTGAGGCGCGGGGTCTACCTGGAGGCTGAGGAGTGGCTCTCCGGCACCGGCGCGGACCGGTATGCGATCACGACGGCGTCGCTGGCCGTGAGCGGGAAGGCGCCCGTTCTCTGCCGGGAGACGGCACTCATGGCGTGGGGCATCGAGCTCGCACGGATCCCGACGCACGTCCGCTACCGCACCGCCAGGCGCCCCGAGGTCGGAGCCATTCCGCCGCGAAGGATCTATGGCAACGAGGCGGCGGCCCGTGAGACCTGGCTCAAGTCACCCCGGAAGGCGTCCGGGGCACTCCCGACGGGCTTCCCCGACGCGAAGCACCATTGGGAGCCGGGGTCCTCCACGGAACTGCTGCTGCCGCATCTCGGCCTCACCCTCCCCCTCGAGCCCTTCGATGCTGTCTTCGCGGACACGCTCCACCGGCTCCCTTTCACGGAGGCAGTCGTCATCGCGGACGCGCTCGTGGCCGGCAGGGCCGGGCCGAAAGTGCGTCGGACACGCGAGCAGCTCCAGTCCCTTTGCGATGCGATGACCAACGCTAGCGCCCGCGCCCGTACGGCCTTCGTTCTCAGTTTCGCGGACGGCGCCTCTGAATCCGTCGGAGAGTCCTTCAGCCGGGCCCTCATGTGGAAGCTGGGATTCGAGATGCCCGAGCTCCAGTTCTGGGTGACCCGCGATGGCCGGCGCATCGCCCGGGTGGACTACGTGTGGCCCAGGATCCGGCTCACCGGCGAGTTCGACGGCCTCGTGAAGTACCTGAGGTCCCAGGAGCTGAGCGGGAAGGCAGCGGCCGAGGTCGTCGTCGAGGAGAAGCGGCGTGAGGACGAGGTGCGTGCGTGCGGATACGGCATGGTCCGTTGGGTGTGGGCCGACCTCCTCGAGCCGGAGCGGTTCGCCGCGATCCTTCATCGGGCGGGAGTGCCTCATCGGCAGTGACGCGTGCAGTGACGAGCGACCACCGCTTCTGCCCCGTGTTTCGGAAAATGCCCTCCGCTGGGGGACGGGGCATTCTCCGAAACTCGGGGCATCTTCATGCGGATCTCGCCCCGAGTGAATACCCACACTGTGGGCAGGGCTGTGAGTATTCACTCCGTGTTCACGGGCCGTGTGGCTGGGGTCCTTCAGGACCTCCGGTAACCGGTGTTCTACTATTGCCTATGACTACAACGCTGAATGCTGGCATCGAAGACCAGCTCAAGATGACAAACCGCAAGCTCATCGGCCTCGACGTGGACGGCACCCTCGTCGACCACTACGGCCACATGTCGCCCGCCATCCGCGAGGTCGGCAACGCCGTCGTCGCCGCTGGCCACGAGGTGGTCGTGGCCACGGGTCGCTCGTTGGGCGCGACCCTGCCCATCGTGGAGCTGCTCGGGATCGAGCGAGGGTACGCCGTCTGCAGCAACGGCGGCGTCACCGTGCGCATCAACGCGGGCTCCAACGGCGGCTACGAGGTCATCGACCGCCGCTCCTTCAACCCCGCGCCTGCCCTCAAGGCCCTCCGCCACCGCCTGCCCAACGCGAAGTACGCGCTCGAGGACATCGGCGGGAACTTCCTCTCGACCGAGCGCTTCCAGGATGCGAGCTTCGGCGTCGAGGCCACGGGCGTGACCTTCGAGGAGCTCCTCGACGCGACCGCCGTCCGTCTCGTCGTCTTCTCCACCGACTCCACGGCCGAGGAGTTCGGCGACGCCGTAGAGTCAATCGGCCTGCATGGTGTCACTTACTCCGTCGGCTGGACGGCGTGGCTCGACATCGCCGCCCAGGGCGTCACGAAGGCGAGCGGGCTCGAGGTGCTGCGCGCCCAGCTCGGCGTCGCGATCGAGGACACCCTCACGATCGGCGACGGCCGCAACGACATCGAGATGCTCCAGTGGGCCGGCCGCGGCGTCGCGATGGGCCAGGCCCCCGACGAGGTCAAGGCCGCCGCCGACGAGATCACCACCACCGTCGAGGAGGATGGCGCCGCCGCGATCCTCCGCTCGCTCCTCTAGCCCGCCGGCGGGCGGGTCAGGCCCCCGCGCACGACGGCGCGTGTCCGCTTGGGCCGGTCACGCCCCGGCGGCCTCAAGCATCCCCAGAAGCCGGGCGGCGGCGGGCCGGGCCGCGAGCTCCTCGTGCCAGTGCGCCCGCGAGATAGCCTTCGACACGGCCTGCGCCGTGATCCCGAGTGCCTCGGCGACGGCCTTCTGCTGGCCGCGCACGCCCGGGGTGAGCAGTTCGAGGACCCGCCACTCCGCCGTCGTGCGCCGTGCGACCTCGAGCCCGAGCAGCCGAAGCACCCCCTCGGCCTCTGAGGCGAGGGCGGCGTCCGGGCCGTCGACGGCGATCGCCGCCTCCTCGTGGGAGGCCTGGGCGCGCTCGACGGCGCGGCGGGCGTACACGAGCCCCTGCCCGCGGACGGCATCGATGGCCTCTGGCAGCGGAGTGTCGAGCGGCCCGACGCCGATGCCGACGTTCCAGCGCACCCCGCCGCACGCGTCGGGGCGGAGGGCGGCCAGGGCGGCGTCGACCGCCGGCCCGGGCGCGGCGAAGACGGCCTGGACCTCGTCGCCCACGGTCCTGGCGAACGGCACCTCGGGCTTTGCCCGGGCGAGTCCCCTGAGCAGCTCGGCCACCCGGTCCCCGCCGCCGCGGTCGCGCTGGTTGATCGTGACCGTGTACATGGGCAGAGCCTAGCGGCGCGGGCGCGCCGATCGGCCGCTCAACGCGCGAGAGGTGGCCACTGAACGCGCGAGAGGTGGCCACTCAACGCGCGAGAGGTGGCCACTCACCATGATGGGTTGAGTGGCCACCTCTCGGCAGTTGAGTGGCCCCTAGTGCCCCTGGGCCTCGAAGCGCTTGATGGACGCCTCGAGCTCGGCCTCGGCCGCGGCGCGGTCGGCCCAGCCCTCGGCCTTGACCCACTTGCCCGGCTCGAGGTCCTTGTAGCGGGTGAAGAAGTGCTCGATCTCCTTGATGAGGAACTCGTTCACGTCCGAGACCTCCTGGATGTGGTCGAAGCGCGGGTCCGCCGGGACGCAGAGGACCTTGGCGTCCCCGCCGCCGTCGTCGGTCATGTTGAAGACGCCGATCGGGCGGGCCTCGACGATGACGCCCGGGTGGAGGTCGAAGTCCTGCAGGAGGACCAGTGCGTCGAGCGGGTCGCCGTCCTCGCCGAGGGTGTTCTCGAAGTACCCGTAGTGCGTCGGGTACTGCATCGCGGTGAAGAGCACGCGGTCCAGGCGGACGCGGCCGGTCTCGTGGTCGACCTCGTACTTGACCCGCGAGCCCTTGGGGATCTCGATGGTGACATCGTGCTTCATGGTGCTCCTTGACTGGCAGCGTGATGGCAGGCCGCATCCGGGCCCGCGAGGGCAGACGGCTGCGGCGACTACCATGAAGGATATCTGCCCCGGGGCATCTGGCCCCTGTCGGGGCCTCCCCGACCCCCGAGGATGACATGACGATCGATGACGGCCGCCCCGGCGCGGATGCCCCGCGCGCCAGTGCCGGCGGCCGGTTCCTGTCGATGCATGGACTCCTCGTCGTCGCCGTCTCCCTCGTCCTCGCCCTCGGCGTCGCCGCCGCCCTGACCGCGACGGGCCTCGCGGCCGGGGCCCGCGCCGTCCTCCAGCCGGCCCCGATGCCCACCGGGACGACGCCGGCGTGGCTCGCGCCGCCGTCCTCCGCCCCCACGCTCGCCGGGGCCGCGCCCCTCGCCGCCTCAGCGCCCGCGCCGGACCCCGCCGTGCTCGCGGCGCAGCTCGCGCCCATCCTCGCTCCATTCCGTGCCCCGGGCGGTGGGTCCCTCGGCGCGGTCGTGCTCGACGGGGCGACCGGCGGGACCCTCCATGGCCGGGAGGGGTCCGTCCCCCGCGTCCCGGCCTCGAACCTCAAGCTGCTCACCGCCGCCGCCGTGCTCACGACGCTCGGCCCCGACGCCGTCCTGCGCACTCGCGCCGTGCGCGGCGAGGAGCCGGGCACGGTCATCCTCGTGGCAGGCGGGGACGTGCTCCTCGGCGCGGGGGAGTCGCAGCCGGGCGAGGTCCTCGGCCGGGCCGGCCTCGCGACGCTCGCCGCCGCGACCGCCCGGGCACTCACCGGAAGCACGGCGGGTGCGGACGGCCCCGACGCCCCGGACGGCCCCGACGGCCCGGACGACGGCGGGAGCGCGCCGTCGGCCGATGAGCCCGCCGCTGCCCTTCCCGCGGGGGCGACGGTCACCGTCCGGCTCGACGACTCCCTCTTCACCGGCCCGGCCCTGAACCCCGCATGGGCCCACGAGGACATCGAGGCCGGGGAGATGGCTCCGCTGCACGCGCTCGCGCTCAACGCTGGCCGCACCGCCCCCAACGCCCCGGCGCCCCGCCCCGCCGACGCCGGACTCGACGCCGCCGCAGCGTTCCGGGCCGCGCTCGAGAAGGCCCTCGCGCCGTACGGGATCCGCGTCGCGGCGGGCGTCGAGCGGGCCCATGCGCCGACCCCGTCCCGGCCCGGAACGGCGCTCGCCGCCGTCGAGAGCGCGCCCGTCGCGGACCAGGTCGGCTACATGCTCCTCGAGTCGGACAACTACACGGCCGAGGCCCTCGCGCGCCTCGCCTCCGCGGCCTCCGGCGGCCCCACGAGCACCGCGGGCGCGGTCAGGGCGCTGCGGGACGCGGCGGAGCGCGTGCTCGGCTCGGCCGAGGGGCTCGTGCTCGAGGACGCCTCGGGCCTGGCCGCGGGGAACCGCGTGGCACCCGAGACGCTCGCGGGCATCGTGCGCGAGATGGCCGTGGGACGGGACGCGAGGCTGCGGCCAGCCCTCGACGGGCTGCCCATCGCTGGCCTCACCGGGACCCTCGGCGGGCGGTTCGGGCCGGGAACGACGGCGGCGGGCGCCGGCGTCGTGCGCGCCAAGACCGGGACGCTCCTCGCCGTCGCGGGCCTCACGGGGTACACGGTCGACGCCGACGGGCGGCTCCTCGTGTTCTCGTTCGTTGCGAACGGTCTCACCGCTGACACGCGCGAGGCGGCGCTCGCGGCGATCGACGGCGCCGCGGCGCGCCTCGCGGGGTGCGGCTGCCGCTGAGCCTGCATGCGTGTCGGCGGCATGTGGTCTGATGGAGGCATGGATGCCTCGCAGATGGCCAGCCAACTGATCAACTGGGACCTTGCTGCGGCCACGGCGGCCCGTCTCTCCCCGCCCGGGCCGGCGCTCTCCTTCGCCGAGGCGGAGGAGGCCGTCGCGAGCCTGCGCCGCCTCGCAGATGCGTCGGTGCCCCACGTCCACCGCATCACCGAGCTCGCGGTCGCCGAGGATCTGCGCGACTCCGAGGTCCTCGTCGTCGACCGTGCCTCATGGGCGCGGGCCAACACGCGCGGCTTCGCCGTCATGATGGATCCGATCCTGACCCAGCTTGTCGCGAAGCGCGCGAGCGAACTCACGCCCGCCGCGGCCCGCGTGGGCGGGGCGATCACGGGCGCCCAGCTCGGGGCGATCCTCGCGTTCCTGTCCAACAAAGTACTCGGCCAGTACGAGCCGTACGCCGCGCTGGCCCCGGGCTCCGGCATCCCGCCCGCGGGGCGGCTCCTGCTCGTCGCCCCGAACATCGTCCAGATCGAGCGCGAGCTCGTGGTCGACCCCGAGGACTTCCGGATGTGGGTCTGCCTGCACGAGCAGACGCACCGCGTCCAGTTCGCCGCCGCGCCGTGGCTGCGCGACCACCTCCTCGAGCAGATCGCGCTGCTGTCCGAGAGCCTCGTGGCCAACATGGATTCCCTCATGGAGCGGGCCACGGCCGTGGCCAAGTCGCTGCGGGACCGTTCGGGCGGGGCCGTGCAGGTCCCGAGCCGGGGCGCGATCATCGACCTCCTCCAGGACCCGGTCGAGAAGGCCGCGATCTCGCACATCACCGCGGTCATGAGCCTCCTCGAGGGGCACGCGTCCGTCGTCATGGACGCCGTGGACGCCTCGGTGGTCCCGACCGTCAAGACCATCCGCCAGCGCTACACGGCCCGGACGCAGAACCGCGGGCCGGTCGAGACGTTCCTCCGCCGAGTCCTCGGGCTCGAGGCCAAGATGCGGCAGTACACCGACGGGGCCAAGTTCGTCACGGCCGTCGTCGAGAGGGCCGGGATGGCCGGCTTCAACCGCGTGTGGGAGCGGGCCGAGAACCTGCCCACCGAAGAGGAGATCCACGCCCCCGAGCAGTGGACCGCGCGGATGGGGCTGTGACCGGGCCGGCCGGCAACCCCCGCGACAAGGCGTCGCCCGCGCGGCGGCGGCTGCACCCCGCCGTCGGCCGGGCCCGCAAGGCCGTCACCGCGGCGCTCGCGGAGGCCGGCTGGCCGCCGCGCGTCCTCGTCGCCTGCTCGGGCGGGCCCGACTCGCTCGCCCTCGCCGCCGCCGTCGCGCACTTCGCCCGGCGCGGCGCCGCCGGCGGACACCCGCTCGAGGCGGGCGCCGTCGTCGTCGACCACGGCCTCCAGCGCGGCTCCGGCGAGGTCGCGAGCACGACGGCGGGCGTGCTCGCCGAGCTGGGTCTCGCACCGGTGCGCGTGGTCGCCGTCGAGGTCCAGCGCACCGGGGAGGGGCCCGAGGCGGCCGCCCGCGCCGCGCGGCACGCCGCCCTCGAGGCCGAGGCCGCGGCGTGGGGGGCCGGCGCGGTCCTGCTCGGCCACACGCTCGACGACCAGGCCGAGCAGGTGCTCCTCGGCTTGGCACGGGGCTCCGGCCCGCGGTCCCTTGCGGGCATGCGGCGCGTTCGGGGGCTCCTGGTGCGGCCGTTCCTGGGCCTCCGGCGCGAGGACACCCTCGACGTTTGCGCGGCCGAGGGGCTCGACCCCTGGTTCGACCCGACGAACGAGGACCCGGCTTTCATGCGCTCGCGCGTGCGGGTCGGCGTCATGCCGTTCCTCGAGGCCGAGCTCGGCCCCGGCGTCGCCGAGGGGCTCGCCCGCACCGCGACGCTCCTGGCCGCCGACGCCGACTGCCTCGACGCCCAGGCGCAGGAGGCCTACGCCGCCCTCGCCGAGGTCGGGTCCGGCGGCGCCGAGGTGACCCCGCATCGCAGGGAGGTGACCCCGCATCGCAGGGAGGTGACCCCGCATCTCGGGGAGGTGACCCCGCATCCTGGGGAGGTGACCCCGGAGCGGGAGGGGGTGCGCACCATCGTTCTCCCCGGCCCCGCCCTGCGGGAGCTCCCGCCGGCCCTCCGCGGGAGGGTCCTCGCGCTGGCCCTCACGGAGCTCGGCGGAACGCCCACCTTCGAGCGGCTCGCGGCGCTCGAGGGGCTCCTGGACCGCCGCGGCTCGGCGGGCCCGGTCGAGCTGCCCGGGCACGTGCGCGCATGGCGGCAGCCTCGCCGCAAGGGAGCCCCGCCGGGGACCCCCTATGGGGCGCTAGTCTTGGAGACGCACCGCTGATCCAGCACCCCAGTCCTCACCCGCTCGACGAAACACAGGAGCCGCAGGTGGAATCGACCGATGTCCAGGCTGACCTCAAGCACGTCCTCTACACGAGGGACCAGATCCAGAACCGCATCGCCGAGCTGGCGGCGGAGATCGACCGGGACTACGCGGGCCGCGACCTCCTGATCGTCGGCGTGCTCAAGGGCGCCGTCATGGTCATGGCGGACTTGGCCCGCGCCCTGCACAGCCACGTGACGATGGACTGGATGGCCGTGTCCTCGTACGGCTCGGGCACCCAGTCCTCGGGCGTCGTGCGGATCCTCAAGGACCTCGACTCCGACCTCATGGGCAAGCACGTCCTCATCGTCGAGGACATCATCGATTCGGGCCTGACCCTCTCGTGGCTCAAGACCAACCTCGAGTCCCGTGGCACGGCGTCGGTCGAGATCTGCACGGCCTTCCGCAAGCCGGAGGCCGCCAAGGTGCAGATCGATGTCAAGTACGTGGGCTTCGACATCCCCAACGAGTTCGTCGTGGGCTATGGCCTCGACTACGCCGAGAAGTACCGCAACCTCGACTTCGTGGGCACCCTCGCGCCGCACGTCTACGAGTAGGCCGAGCGGGCCCGCACTCGATCCTCGGGAACTTTTCTGTCCATCTGTGCGTGAACGCTCCGAACGGTGGCATGCTGTGAAGGCACACGCCCAGTGCGTGCGTGAACCGGCGCTGGAGAGAAGGGACGGGGTTCGGCCCCGAATTCATGAAAGTCAAGAGCTTCGTCAAGGGTCCGGGGATCTGGATCGTCGTCGTGATCGTCCTGCTGCTGCTCGCCTTCGGGACGCTGGCGCCGGGCGGAAGCGCGCGCGTGGACACCTCGGTGGGCATGCAGCTCCTCAAGGACGACAAGGTCGACCAGGCCAAGATCTTCAACGGTGAGGAGCGCGTGGACCTCGTCCTCAAGGAGGACTACGTCCAAGACGGGCAGAGCAAGGGCAAGAACGTCCAGTTCTACTTCATCACCCAGCGGGGTGACGACGTCATCAGCGCGGTGAACGACGCGAACCTCCCGAAGGGCTACACGGACCAGCCCGTCGAGAGCAACTGGTTCGGCTCGATCCTCTCGCTCCTCGTCCCCGTCCTGCTCCTGGGCGCCGTGTTCTGGTTCCTCCTCTCGCGCATGCAGGGCGGCGGCAGCCAGGTCATGAAGTTCGGCAAGTCCCGGGCCAAGATGATCACGAAGGACATGCCGCAGGTGACCTTCGTCGACGTCGCGGGCGCCGAGGAGGCCGTCGAGGAACTGCAGGAGATCAAGGAGTTCCTCCAGGAGCCGGGCAAGTTCCAGGCGGTGGGGGCGAAGATCCCCAAAGGCGTCCTGCTCTACGGCCCCCCCGGCACCGGCAAGACGCTGCTCGCGCGCGCCGTCGCGGGCGAGGCCGGGGTGCCATTCTTCTCGATCTCCGGCTCGGACTTCGTCGAGATGTTCGTCGGTGTCGGCGCGTCCCGCGTGCGCGACCTCTTCGAGCAGGCCAAGTCCAACGCCCCGGCGATCGTCTTCGTCGACGAGATCGACGCCGTCGGGCGCCACCGCGGCGCCGGCATCGGCGGCGGCAACGACGAGCGCGAGCAGACCCTCAACCAGCTCCTCGTCGAGATGGACGGTTTCGACCCGAAGACGAACGTCATTCTCATCGCGGCCACTAACCGGCCGGACGTCCTCGACCCGGCCCTCCTGCGCCCCGGCCGCTTCGACCGCCAGATCCCCGTCGAGGCCCCGGACCTCGTGGGCCGCGAGCAGATCCTGTCCGTCCATGCCCAGGGCAAGCCCATGGCAGGGAACGTGGACCTCAAGGCCGTGGCGAAGAAGACCCCCGGCTACACGGGCGCCGACCTCGCGAACGTCCTCAACGAGGCCGCCCTCCTCACGGCCCGCTCGAACGCGCAGCTCATCGACGACCGCGCCCTCGACGAGGCGATCGACCGCGTCATGGCCGGCCCGCAGAAGCGCAGCCGCGTCATGAAGGACCTCGAGCGCAAGATCACCGCCTATCACGAGGGCGGGCACGCGCTCGTCGCCGCGGCCCTGCGCAACTCCGCCCCGGTCACGAAGATCACGATCCTCCCGCGCGGCCGCGCCCTCGGCTACACGATGGTGGTGCCGGAGGAGGACAAGTACTCAGTGACCCGCAACGAGCTCCTCGACCAGCTCGCCTACGCGATGGGCGGGCGCGTCGCGGAGGAGATCGTCTTCCACGACCCGTCCACGGGCGCCTCGAACGACATCGAGAAGGCCACCTCGACGGCGCGGAAGATGGTCACGCAGTACGGCATGAGCGAGCGCGTGGGCGCCGTGAAGCTCGGCCAGGGCGGCGGGGAGCCGTTCCTCGGCCGCGACGCCGCGCACGAGCGGAACTACTCGGACCAGGTGGCCTACGTCGTCGACGAAGAGGTGCGCCGCCTCATGGACCAGGCCCACGACGAGGCGTACGCGATCCTCACGGAGAACCGGGACGTCCTCGACCGGCTGGCCCTCGCCCTGCTCGATCAGGAGACCCTGAACCAGAGGGAGATCGCGGAGATCTTCGCCGACATCCGCCGGCGCGACTTCCGCGAGGTGTGGCTCTCCAAGGAGTCCCGCCCGGTCCAGGACCTCCCCCCGGTGGAGACCGAGGCCGAGCGCAAGGCGCGTGAGACCCAGGAGGAGGCGGCGAACGCCCGCCGCGAGGAGCCGCTCGACGTCGGCCAGGCACACCACCCGCACGGGGAGCAGGAGTACGTCCAAGAGCCGGGGGACGTGTGACGCGGGCAACGAGCCCTGTCCCATCCCCCAGCTAGGATCGATCTGTGACCCATATTGACGACGACGATGTGCTCGAGCTGCCCCCAGAGGCTGCGGGCGTCGACCTTGAACGCATCGAGGCTGCCGTGCGGGAGATCCTTTTCGCGGTGGGGGAGGACCCCGACCGCAGCGGGCTCGTGGACACGCCCAAGCGCGTGGCCAAGGCGTACGCGGAGACCTTCTCGGGCCTCCACCAGGACCCGGAGGACGTGCTCGGGGTGACCTTCGACCTCGAGCACGAGGAACTCGTGCTCGTGAAGGACATCCCGTTCTACTCGACCTGCGAGCACCACCTCGTGCCGTTCCACGGGGTCGCGCACGTTGGCTACATCCCCTCCCATGACGGGCGGGTGACGGGCCTGAGCAAGCTCGCGCGTCTCGTGGACATCTTTGCCCGCCGCCCCCAGGTCCAGGAACGACTCACCACCCAGGTGGCGGACGCCCTCGTCCACCACCTCAAGCCGCGCGGCGTGATCGTCGTCATCAGCTGCGAGCACATGTGCATGTCCATGCGCGGTGTCCGCAAGCCGGGTGCGCACACGGTCACGAGTGCCGTCCGCGGCCAACTCCACGACCCAGCAACCCGCGCCGAAGCCATGAGCCTCATTCTCGGAAGGTGACTACGATGATGGACTCTCTTGCAGCAGCGCCCGGAACCGGGCCCAATACGTCTCCCCTCCCCGTCCTGCGCAAGCCGCGCGCCCGGGCGACCTTCGAGGGCCTCCCCAGCGACCGCGCCGTCGTCATGGGGATCCTCAACGTCACGCCGGACTCGTTCAGCGATGGCGGCGCCCACGTCACCGCGGACACGGCCATCGCGGCCGGCCTGCGGATGTTCTACTCCGGGGCGGACATCATCGACGTGGGCGGCGAGTCCACCCGGCCGGGCTCCGACGAGGTGCCCGAGGACGAGGAGCAGCGCCGGATCCTGCCGGTCGTCGAGGCCCTCGTCAAGGCCGGGGCCCTCGTCTCGGTGGACACGCGCCGCGCCTCCACCGCCGAGAAGGCCCTGGACGCAGGAGCCACGGTCATCAACGACGTCTCCGGCAACCTCCTGTCGGACGAGATGATCCGCGTCCTCGCGGAGCGCGGCGCGTACTACGTCCTCATGCACAACCGCGGGGACTCCAAGACGATGGGCTCGCTCGCCGAGTACGGCGACGTCGTCGAGGATGTCCTCGCCGAGACCCTCGCCGTGCGCGACCGCCTCCGGGCGGGCGGCGTCGCGGACGAGAAGGTCATCCTCGACCCGGGGCTCGGCTTCGCGAAGGACGGCGAGCACAACTGGGCGCTCCTGCGCGGGCTCGGCCGCTTCACAGCCCAGGGCCACCGCGTGCTCGTCGGGGCCTCCCGCAAGCGCTTCCTCGGCGAGCTCCTGACCTCGGGCGGCAAGGCCGCCCCGCCGCAGCAGCGCGACGCCGCCACCGCCGCGATCAGCGCTCTCGCCGCCGCCGCGGGCGCGTGGGGCGTGCGCGTGCACGACGTCGCCTCGAACCTCGACGCCGTCAAGGTCGCCGCCAGGGCGAAGGCCTAGGGAGCGCGGGTGGGCAGCGGTTCGCCGGGACGGCGCCCGGACCTCATCACGCTCACGGGCGTGAGCGCCGTCGGGCACCACGGGGTGCTGGACTTCGAGCGCCGCGACGGCCAGCCGTTCGTCGTCGACGCCGTCCTCCACTCCGACTTCTCCGCGGCGGCCGGCACCGACGACATCGGCAGCACCGCGAGCTACGCGGAGGTTGCCGAGCGGATCGTCGAGATCGTCAGCGGCGAGCCCGTGGACCTCATCGAGACCCTCGCCGTGCGCCTCGCCGAGTCCGTCCTCGCGGAGTTCCCGGTCGAGGCCGTCGAGATCACGGTGCACAAGCCGAAGGCGCCGATTGCGGTGCCCTTCGGCGATGTCTCCGTGACCGTCTTCAGGGAGCGGGGCCGGGGGGACTGAGATGAGTGCGACGCGTCATGACTGGGTACGGTCCGTCCTTGCCCTCGGGAGCAACCTCGGCGCCCGCGCCGAGACCCTCGCCGAGGCCACGGCGGACCTCGTCGACCGGCCGGAGGTCCGGCTCGTGGACGTCTCGCCCGTGATCCGGACCAAACCCGTGGGCGGGCCGGCGGGCCAGCCGGACTTCCTCAACATGGTCATGATCGTCGAGACCACGCTCGGGCCCTACGAGCTGCTCGAGCACTGCCACGCCGTCGAGGCCAAGCACCACCGCACGCGGGAGGTCCGCTGGGGGCCGCGAACGCTCGACGTCGACATCATCACGTACGGCGATCTCGAGCTCGACGACCCCGAGCTGACGATCCCGCACCCGCGCGCCGCAGAGCGGGCGTTCGTTCTGTTCCCGTGGCTCGTGATCGAGCCGCTCGCGGTGCTCGAGGGCCACCCCGTCGTCGAGCTCCTCGAGTACTGCTCGGACGCGGACGGGATCGAGGACTTCGACATGCTCTTGGACCAGGAGCCACAGTGAAGCCGCTCAAGCCCTGGGTCCTCGGGATCATCGTCGTCGTGCTGGGCCTCGTCGGCATGGGCGCGACCGTTCTGACCGAGCGCGCCTCGGCCCCGACCGCCGTTCTGCCGCTGAGCGCCCTCGGCTCGATGGCGTTCATCGGCGTCATGACCCTCGCCCTGGGCATCCGCGTGCTCCGCTGGCGCACCGGCCACCGCAAGCGCATGCTGGACCCGATCTTCGCTGCCCGTACCCTCGTCCTCGCCCACGCGTGCGCGTACGCCGGGGCCGTGCTCCTCGGCTGGCATGCGGGCGTCATCGCCGACCAGATCCCGTTTCTCGCCGCGCGCGCGGGCAACCCGATCGTGCGCCAGGCCTTCGGGATGATGGCCGGGGGCATCGCGATGATCGCGATCGGCTTCATCGTCGAGCGGTTCTGCCGCATCCCCCCGGAGGAGGGCGAGGAGGCCGAAGGCGCGCCGGACGGGCCCGGTCGCCGCGCCCCGGACACGGAGGGCGGGCTTGCCTAGCAGGGCGGTGGACCCCGAGGGGGTCGAGTGGCGGCGGCTCTCGCCCCGCTACCTCACCCTGCGCCTCGTCTCCGGCGCGATCGGAACGGCCGTCTGGACGTCGATCGCGTGCCTGCCCCTCGGCGCCCGCAGCATCGGGTTCGGACTCTTCGCAGCGCTCCCTTGGTGGTTCGTCCTCGCCCTCCCCGCCGCCGTGGCGGCGCTCAACCTCGTCCTCCTGGCCCTCACGCCGCGCCGGGTCCGCGCGATGGGCTACGCCGAACGGGCCGACGACCTGCTCGTGCGCTCGGGCCTCCTCGTGCGCCGCGTGAGCGTCGTGCCGTACGGGCGCATGCAGTACGTCGACGTCACGGTCGGCCCGATCGAGGGCGCGCTCGGTCTCGCGACCGTGCGCCTGCATACCGCGGCTGCCGCGACGCAGGCCGCCATCCCCGGCCTCCCGGAGGCCGAGGCCGCGCGGCTGCGCGAGCAGCTGAGCGCGCGCGGCGAGGCGCGCCTGGCGGGCCTGTGACCGGGCAGCCGGCGGGCGGGCCGGACCCCGAGATGGGCGGGCGGGATCCTGCGGCCGGCGGGCCGGATGCGCCGGGCAGGCTCGAGCCGACGCACGACGGCGCCTGGCGGCGCGTGCACCCGCTCTCGCCGTTCGTGCGGGGCTGGATCCTGCTCCTCGCGCTGTTCATCGGGATCGGCCGCGACTGGTTCGAGGCGGTCCTGAGCGGCCGCCCCGCACAGGGCTGGTGGGAGCGCGTGCCACCGCCTCTGCTCGGCGCGGCGGGCGCCGCCGTCGTCGTGCTCGTCGGCGCGGGCTTCCTGCTCTCGTGGTGGACCACGCGCTTCCAGGTCGGGCACGACACGGTGCGCGTGCGCACGGGCATCGTCTTCCGCCAGCACCGCCAGGCCCGGCTCGACAGGGTCCAGGCCGTGGACCTCGCCCAGCCGCTCCTGGCCAGGCTCTTCGGCCTCGCCGAGCTGCGGATCGAGGTAGCCGACGCCGGCGAGAGCGCCCTGCGGCTCGCGTTCCTCCGCCTCTCGGAGGCCGAGCATCTGCGGGAGGCCGTCATGGCCGCCGCGGCGCGCGCGAGGCGGGGCGCTCCCGTCCCGGGAGCCCCCGGCCACGGCGGGTCTGTCCCCACCCTCCCGGCGGCTGTCCCCTCGGCGGCTGTCCCCTCGGCGGCTGCCGCCTCGGCGGCTGCCGCTGCTGCCGACCACGACGAGGCCCTCGTCGTCGCCGTGCCCGTGGCCCGCGTGCTCGCCTCGACAGCGCTGAGCGCCGGCGTCGTCGGCTCGGTCCTCGCCGCGGGCGCCGCCGCCGCTGCCCAGGCGCTGACCGGGGTGCCGTTCGTCCCGGTCATGATCGTCCCGGCGGCCCTTGCCGCCGTCGCCTCCGCGTGGGGACGCGTGACCGAGTCCTGGAACTTCCGCGTGCTCGCCACGCGGGAGGGGCTGCGGCTGCGCTACGGCCTGCTCGAGGCGCGCAGCCAGACTGTCCCCGAGGGCCGCATCCAGGCCATCAGCATCCGGCAGCCGCTCCTGTGGCGGCCGGCCGGCTGGTGGAGCGTGCGGGTCAACGTCGCCGGCTACGGCGGGGCCTCGCGGCAGGCGCAGGGCAAGTCGATGGTCCTGCCCGTCGGCGGGGCCGAGGACGTGTTCCGCGTGCTCAGCCTCGTCCTGCCCGATCCAGGGACCGAGGGCGAGTCCGCCCGTGACGTGGTCCTCGCGGGGCTCGCCGGGTCCGGACCCATGCACGGGTTCACGACGCCGCCGCCCGCCGCGCGCTGGCTCGATCCGTTCGCGTGGCGGCGCACCGGGGTCCGCGCGACGCGCACCGCGCTCCTGTGCAGGAGCGGCGTTCTGACGCGCGAGCTGTCCCTCGTCCCGCACGAGCGCACCCAATCCCTGGCCCTGCGGCAGGGGCCGCTCGAGCGCAGCCTCGGCCTCGCGGGCGTCGAGCTGCACTCGACGCCGGGGCCCGTCCGGCCGTCGGTGAGGCACCTGTCCGTGGAGGCGGCCGAGCGGCTCTTCGCCGAGCAGGCCGCCCGTGCCGCGGCAGCGCGCCGTCGTCCGCCCGGCCAGCCGCCGGAACCCCATCCTGAACCGAATCCAGAACCGAATCCGGCCTCCGACGGGCCGACCGACGACCGAGGAGAGCGACCATGAGCACCGCCGCCGGACCCGAGGGCCCCCAGCGGGGGCCGCGCCGCCCCGGCCGGCTCGGCATCGGCGTGATCGGGGCAGGGAAGGTCGGGGCCGTGCTCGGCGCGGCCCTGCGCGCGGCCGAGCACGCCATCGTGGGGGTCTCGGCCGTCTCGGAGGCGAGCCGCGACCGCGCGGAGCTCCTGCTCCCCGGGGTGCCCGTCCTCGAGATCCCCGAGATCGTCGAGCGCTCCGAGCTCGTGCTCCTGGCCGTCCCGGACGACGCGCTCGGCCCCCTCGTCGAGGGCCTCGCGACGCTCGGGGCGTGGCAGCCGGGCCAGCTCGTCGTGCACACGTCGGGGCGGCACGGCGTCGGGATCCTCGCCCCTGTCCGGGCCGCGGGCGCGATCCCGCTCGCGATCCACCCCGCCATGACCTTCACGGGCCTGAGCCTGGACCTCGGCCGGCTCCCGGACTGCTGCTTCGGGGTCACCGCGGACCCTGCGATGCTGCCGATCGCGCAGGCGCTCGTCGTCGAGATGGGGGCCGAACCCGTCGTCGTGGCGGAGGCCGACAGGGTCGTCTACCACGCGGCGCTCGCCCACGGCTCGAACCACCTCGTGACGCTCGCGTCGCAGGCCGCGGAGGTGCTCGGCCGGATCGGGATCGAGAACCCCGCCGCCGTCCTCGGCCCGCTCCTGCGTGCGTCCCTCGACAACGCGCTCTCGGCGGGGGAGGGCGCGCTCACGGGCCCTGTGGCGCGCGGCGACGTCGGCACCGTCGAGGCGCACGTGGGCGCCCTCGCCGAGCTCGAGGGCGCCGGCGCGGCCGCCGATATCCTTGACGCGTACCGCGCGATGGCCAGGGTTACGGCCGTGCGCTCCGAGCGCCGGCGCCTGTGGCCCGCCGACGTGCGCGCCCAGCTCGAGCGTGCGCTCGGGCCGGGCCGGGGCCCCGGCGAGGCGGCCCCCAGCGAGGCAGGAGGAGACCGCTAGATGCCCACCCAGCCCATGCCCACCCGGCCCACCCGGCCGATCCAGATCGTGCACACGCGCGCGGAGCTGCGCGAGCACACGGCGCGGCTGCTCGGCGAGAAGGCCGGCGCCGGTTCCGACGGCGGGCCGTCGCTCGGGCTCGTCCCCACCATGGGCGCGCTGCACGAGGGGCACCGGGCACTCGCGGACGCCGCGGTCGCCCGGGACGACGTCGTCGTCGCGAGCGTCTTCGTCAACCCCCTCCAGTTCGGCGACCAGACCGATCTGGATCGCTACCCGCGCACCCTTGAGGCGGACGCCGCGCTCCTCGAAGAGGCCGGCGTCGACCTCGTCTTCGCGCCCGACGCCGACGAGATGTACCCGGGCGGGCAGCCCGAGGTCCGCGTCACCGCGGGGCCGCTCGCCGGCAAGTGGGAGGGCGCGTCCCGGCCCGGGCACTTCGACGGCGTCTGCACGGTCGTGTCCAAGCTCTTCCACCTCGCCCTGCCCGGCGGCTTCGACGGGCGCAGGGCGCCCTACCGGGCGTACTTCGGGCAGAAGGACGCACAGCAGGTCGCCGTCGTGCGGCGCATGGTCAGAGACCTGGACTTCCCGGTCGAGGTCGTCGCCGTCCCGACCGTGCGCGCCGAGGACGGGCTGGCCCTCTCGAGCCGCAATCGCTTCCTGTCCGACGAGGAGCGCGAGGCCGCCCTCGTCCTGTCCCGCGCGCTGCGGCTCCTGTCCGGGCGCGCCGCGGCCCGGGAACCGCTCCTGCCGGACGACGCCGAGGCGCTCGTGCGCTCGCAGCCGCTCGTCGAGCTGGACTACTTGGACGTCGTGGATCCGGAAACGCTCGAGCCGCTCGCCTTCCCGTGCCGCGAGACGCCCTTCGCGGGGGAGGCGCTCGCGATCGTCGCCGCGAAGGTCGGCCCCGTGCGCCTCATCGACAACATGCCCCTCGCCGCGCAATAACCGACGTGGTGTTGGGGAACCGTCGGCGTAGGACGCCGAAATGGGGGCCTGTGACCGCGAGATGGGGGTCCAGGAACGCGAGGTGGGGCGTCAGATTGAATCGCTCAGGGTAAGCCTCCGTCGATCCTGAAGGCTCTTATTCGCCGTACCGAAGTCCCCAACTTTAGAGCTCAAGCATTGAAGTCTGGGTCGGGAATCGGCGAAATTTCGAGCTGAGCGCACCTGCGCTGCAATGGGAGACTCAGGAATGCTGGGGAGGTTCGGCCAGAGGGCAGGACTAGACCCCATTTCGCGTATCACGTCCCCATCTGGGCGTCTCAGGACCCCACCTCGGCGTCCCGGGACCCCATTTCGGCGGGTTAGGCCTCAGCTCTTGAAGAAGTCCGCGAGCCGGTCGATGAGGGCCTTCGCGGGCCGCGTCGGGGCGTCGTGGGCGAGCTTGGGGAGGACGTCGAAGTCCGACGCCGGCAGCACGCCGTCGAGCTTCTGCGAGGCCTCGGCGAAGTACTCGGGGCTCGCCCCGCCCACGAGGAAGAGGGACTCGAGCGGCAGCTCGTCGAAGCCGCGCGCCGCGGCGTCGGCGGCCACGACCGCGCGGATCTCCCGGGGGCCGGTGGGAAGGAGCCGCGAGAGCTCCTTGCCGAGGGGCGTACGGCTCCCGATGCGGTTGAGCACGGTCAGGATCGGCAGCGGGAGCTTCGACACCGGCCCGGCGGTCTGGAGCCCCCGCAGGAGCACGGCGAGGGCCTTGTCGTCGTCGCCCGCGGCGAGGGACTCCTCGAACTCCCTGAGCCAGACGGCCTTGATGCTGCCCTCGAAGGAGATGATCGGGTCGTAGACCGCGAGCTGGCTGATCTCGAGCGTGCGGCCCGCGTGCAGCGCGATGCATCCGCCATAGTTGTGCCCGAAGACGGCCTGCGTCCCCGTGTGCTCCAGGACGGCGCCGAGGTCCTCGATTTCCGTCGCGAGCGAGTAGCCCGTCGGCTGCGGCGACGAGCCGCCGCGGCCGCGCCGGTTGTACACGTGGACGGGGGCGTGCACCGCGTCAGACAGGCGCTGGGCGAACTCCTTGTAGAGCTCCGCGGTCACCATGGAGCCGTGGACGACGACGACCCCCGCCTCCGTGGCATCCTTGCCGTTGGGCGCGGTGAAGAGCTCGAGGACGGCGCCGTCCGGCGTGGTCACGGTCGAGGCTGAGAGCTGCGTGGCGGCCATGAACCGAGCCTAGCCGCAATCTGCCCGGCGCCCCACGCCCGGCCGCCGGCTGGGGGAGCGGCCCGCCAGCGGGCCCTGCCGGCCCGCCATTCGGGGCCTGGGAACGCTGGCTTAGAATGGAAGATTGTGACTGCAGAAAACCCCGCCGCCGAGCCCCGGCCTGCCGACGCCAGCGAACAGATGCATATCCGCCGGGACAAGCGGGAGAAGCTGCTTGCCAACGGCGAACAGCCGTACCCGGTCAAGCTCCCGCGCACGCACTCGCTCGCCGAGGTCCGCGCGAAGTACCCCGAGCTCGAGCCGGACACGGCCACCGGGGAGACCGTCGGCGTCGCCGGCCGCGTCGTGTTCGTGCGCAACACCGGCAAGCTCTGCTTCGCGACCCTCCAGGAGGGGGACGGCACGCGTCTGCAGGCGATGCTCTCCCTCGCGAACGTCGGCGAAGCGCGCCTCTCGGACTGGAAGTCGCTCGTGGACCTCGGCGACCACGTCTTCGTCACGGGCGAGGTCATCTCCTCCCGCCGCGGAGAGCTCTCGGTCATGGTCGAGTCCTGGCAGATGGCGTCCAAGGCCCTGCGCCCGCTCCCGACCCTGCACGCCGGCCTCAGCGAGGAGACCCGTGTACGCCAGCGCTACGTCGACCTCCTCGTGCGCGAGGAGGCCCGGCAGATGGTCTACACGCGTTCCAAGATCACGAAGGCGGTCCGCGACACGCTCGACTCGCACGGCTACGTCGAGGTCGAGACGCCGATGCTCAACCTCATCCACGGCGGTGCGACCGCGCGCCCGTTCCAGACGCACCTCAACGCGTTCGACCAGAGCATGACCCTGCGCATCGCCACCGAGCTGTACCTCAAGCGCGCCGTCGTCGGCGGGATCGAGCGGGTCTACGAGATCGGCCGGGTGTTCCGCAACGAGGGCGTCGACTCGACGCACAGCCCGGAGTTCACGACGCTCGAGTGCTACGAGGCCTACGCCGACCAGTTCACGATGGCCGAGCGAATGAAGGAGATCATCCTCAATGTCGCCGACGTCGTCGGCACGCGCCAGATCGAGACCGAGGCCGGGACGATCGACCTCGATGGCGAGTGGGCGTGGGTCGGCGTCTACCCCGGCCTGTCCGAGGCCGTGGGGGAGGAGGTCACCCCGGACACGCCGCTCGAGCGGCTGCTCGAGATCGGCGACGCGCATGGGGTCAAGACGGACGCGCTCTGGACCCAGGAGAAGGCCGTCGTCGAACTCTTCGGCGAGATCGTCGAGCCCACGCTGCTCAACCCGACCTTCGTCTACGACTACCCGCCGTCGGCCCAGCCGCTCGCGCGCCCGCACCGCGACGATCCGCGCCTCATCGAGGCGTGGGACCTCATCATCGGCGGCATGGAGCGCGGCACGGCGTTCTCCGAGCTCATCGACCCCGTCATCCAGCGCGAGCGGCTCGCCGAGCAGTCGCGGCTCTCGGCGGAGGGCGACGACGAGGCCATGCAGCTCGACGACGACTTCCTCCGCGCCCTCGAGTACGGTGCGCCGCCCATGGGCGGCATCGGCCTCGGCATCGACCGCCTCGTGATGCTCTTCACGCAGGCCGGCATCCGCGAGACCATCCTCTTCCCCCTGCTGAAGCCGGAGGCGAACTGATGGAATACGTCCTCGTCCTGCTCCCCTCGGCCGTCGTCGGCGCCATTTTCTGGTTTGCGATGAGGGCGATCTTCAACGCCGACAAGGCCGAGAGGGACGCCCTTGCTCAGGCCGAGCGGGAATCAACGGATAACGATTGAGCCAATTGATCTCCTTTTCCCCAGTGCGGGTGTGTTCTTTTTGACGCATGCCCTTTAGCGGCGACATAATGAACTTGTTCGGCAAACGGCCGTTCAACTGCTGAAGTTCATGCGTGCAGTTCTCGCGTCTAGTTCACGCCTGAAGTCCACGGTGAACGCAGCAAGGAACGCGGCCCGGGGCAGCCGAGTGCTTGAACTGTTAAATGCCTACCCCCAGCACTGACAGGGAAGAGAACCCCAATATGGCACAGAAGGTCAAGATCATCCTCGTGGACGACGTCGACGGCGGATCCGCCGAGGAGACCGTCCGGTTCGGGCTCGACGGGACCAGTTACGAGATCGATCTTTCTGCGGCTAACGCCGCCAAGCTCCGCGACTCGCTCTCGGGGTACATTTCGGCCGGCCGGAAGGCGTCGGCGGCGGCGCGTTCCGCTGCCGCTCAGAAGGCCCGCGCGGGCGCTTCTTCGGCGCGCAATTCGGATTCCGCCAAGATCCGCCAGTGGGCCCGTGACAATGGCTACAACGTGAATGCGCGAGGCCGCATCCAGGCAGAGATCCAAGAGGCCTACCACAAGGCCAACGGCTGATCCAGTCAAACGCAATTGATCGGGATTCCATGGGGGATATCCCGTTTCGAGAGCGCGCTTTTCCCCGCCGCCGGCCATGCCGGCGGCGGGGACACGGTAGGTGTGACAGGGACGACGGCGCGGAACACGCGCCGTCGTCCGCTGTTCACCCTGTGGCGAACAGCCCTCTGCCGGAGGGCGACCGGCACGTAGCATCGAACTACGCATAACCGCACCCAAGCTAAACCGGGGAGTTCGAGCAATGTTCGAGAGATTCACAGACCGCGCCCGCCGCGTGGTCGTGCTGGCCCAAGAAGAGGCCCGCATGCTCAACCACAACTACATCGGTACCGAGCACATCCTCCTGGGCCTGATCCACGAGGGTGAAGGGGTCGCGGCCAAGGCACTCGAATCCCTGAGCATCTCGCTGGACGGCGTCCGGGAGCAGGTGCAGGAGATCATCGGCCAGGGGCAGCAGGCCCCGAGCGGGCACATCCCGTTCACGCCGCGGGCCAAGAAGGTCCTCGAGCTGTCACTGCGCGAGGCCCTCCAGCTCGGCCACAACTACATCGGCACCGAACACATCCTCCTCGGCCTCATCCGCGAGGGCGAGGGCGTCGCCGCCCAGGTGCTCGTCAAGCTCGGCGCCGACCTCAACCGCGTCCGCCAGCAGGTCATCCAGCTCCTCTCCGGCTACCAGGGCAAGGAGGCGGCGTCGGCGGGCTCCAGCTCCGGCCAGCCCGAGGGCACGCCGGCCGGCTCGGTGGTGCTCGACCAGTTCGGCCGCAACCTCACGCAGGCGGCGCGCGAGAACAAGCTCGACCCGGTGATCGGGCGCGAGCACGAGATGGAGCGCGTCATGCAGGTCCTCTCGCGCCGCACCAAGAACAACCCCGTCCTCATCGGCGAGCCCGGAGTCGGCAAGACCGCCGTCGTCGAGGGCCTCGCCCAGGCGATCGTGCGCGGCGACGTGCCCGAGACCATCAAGGACAAGCAGCTCTACACGCTCGACCTCGGCTCCCTCGTGGCCGGCTCCCGCTACCGCGGCGACTTCGAGGAGCGCCTGAAGAAGGTCCTCAAGGAGATCCGCACGCGCGGCGACATCATCCTGTTCATCGACGAGATCCACACCCTCGTCGGGGCGGGCGCCGCCGAGGGCGCGATCGACGCCGCGAGCATCCTCAAGCCGATGCTCGCCCGCGGCGAGCTCCAGACGATCGGCGCGACGACGCTCGACGAGTACCGCAAGCACATCGAGAAGGACGCTGCGCTCGAGCGCCGCTTCCAGCCGATCCAGGTCTCGGAGCCGTCCGTGGCCCTCGCGATCGAGATCCTCAAGGGCCTGCGCGACCGCTACGAGGCGCACCACCGGGTGACGATCACCGACGGCGCCCTCTCCGCAGCGGCGCACCTCGCCGAGCGCTACATCTCGGACCGGTTCCTGCCGGACAAGGCGATCGACCTCATCGACGAGGCGGGGGCGCGCCTGCGCATCCGCCGCATGACCGCTCCGCCGGAGCTCAAGGAGCTCGACGAGCGCATCGCCGGCCTCAAGCTGGAGAAGGAGTCGGCGATAGACGCACAGGACTTCGAGGGCGCCGCGTCGCTGCGCGACAAGGAGCAGAGGCTCATCGCAGAGCGCGCCGAGCGCGAGCGGGCCTGGAAGTCCGGCGACATGGACGGCATCGCCGAGGTGGACGAGGACCTGATCGCCGAGGTGCTCGCCAACTCGACGGGCATCCCGGTGTTCAAGCTCACCGAGGAGGAGTCGAGCCGGCTGCTCCACATGGAGGCCGAGCTGCACAAGCGCGTCATCGGCCAGGACGATGCCATCAAGGCGCTCTCCCGGTCCATCCGCCGCACGCGGGCGGGCCTCAAGGACCCGAAGCGCCCGGGTGGGTCGTTCATCTTCGCCGGCCCGACCGGCGTCGGCAAGACCGAGCTCGCCAAGGCCCTCGCGGAGTTCCTCTTCGGCGAGGAGGACGCGCTCATCACCCTCGACATGTCCGAGTTCTCCGAGAAGCACACGGTCTCGCGGCTCTTCGGCGCCCCTCCGGGCTACGTGGGCTACGAAGAGGGCGGCCAGCTCACCGAGAAGGTCCGCCGCCGCCCGTTCTCGGTCGTGCTGTTCGACGAGGTGGAGAAGGCCCACGCGGACCTCTTCAACTCGCTCCTGCAGATCCTCGAGGACGGCCGTCTCACGGACTCCCAGGGCCGCGTCGTGGACTTCAAGAACACCGTGATCATCATGACCACGAACCTCGGCACCCGGGACATCTCGAAGGGCGTCATGACGGGCTTCCAGTCCGGCACCGACACCAAGACCGGCTACGAGCGGATCAAGGCGCGTGTGACGGAGGAGCTCAAGCAGCACTTCCGCCCCGAGTTCCTCAACCGCGTGGACGACATCGTGGTGTTCCCGCAGCTGACGCAGGAGGAGATCGTCGAGATCGTCGACCTGATGATCGCCCGCCTGGAGCAGCGCCTCAAGGACAAGGACATGGGCATCGAGCTCACGCCCGCGGCCAAGATCCTGCTCGCCACCCGCGGCTACGACCCGGCCATGGGCGCCCGACCGCTGCGCCGTACCATCCAGTCGCAGATCGAGGACCAGCTCTCCGAGAAGATCCTCTTCGGCGACCTGTCCGCGGGCGACATCGTCGTGGTGGACGTCGAGGGCGAGGGGGACGAGGCGAAGTTCACCTTCACCGGCACCCCGCGCCCGCAGGTCCCCGAGGTCGTCTCCCTGGCCAAGGGCGGCAAGGAGCTCGGCGCCTAGTCTGAGCCCCGCGCGCACGACGGCGGCCCCTCACCTGATGCAGGTGGGGGGCCGCCTCGTTGTGCCCACTCCTGTTTTATCCAATTCCTAGACAAACTCCCGAACCGAGCGTACTGTCTCTGTTGGTCTCGTTGTGATCCATCCCACGTCCAGAGAGATGCCATGACCCTCCAGCTCGAATTCATCACCCTGCAGGACCTTGTGCGCGGCGAGGTCCTCGACCCCGGCGACGCGGGGTACGCGGCCGAGGCCGCGGGCTTCAACGCCGCCGTCGTCCATCGGCCCGACGTCGTCGTCGCGGCCCTCGACGCGGCGGACATCGTGGCCACGGTCCGCTGGGCCTCCCTCAACGAGGTCCCGCTCGCCGTGCAGGCCACGGGCCACGGCGCCGAGCGCTCCCTTGCCGGCGGCATCCTCCTGAGCACGACTCGGCTGCGCTCGGTCGTCGTCGACCCGTTGGCGCGGACCGCGACCGTCGGCGCCGGGACGCGCTGGCGCGAGGTCATCGACGCGGCGGCCGCGCACGGCCTCGCGCCGCTCAACGGCTCGAGCTCGGACGTCGGCGTCGTCGGCTACACGCTCGGCGGCGGCCTGCCCGTCCTCGGCCGGACCTTCGGCTTCGCCGCCGACTCGGTTCTGGGCTTCGACATCGTGACCATGGACGGCGACGCGCGGACCGTGAGCCGCACCCACGAGCCGGCCCTCTTCGACCTGCTCTGCGGCGGCGGGGCGGGGCTCGCCGTCGTCACCGCCGTGACCTTCCGCCTCTACCGCGTCGCCGAGGTGTACGGCGGGGCCCTCGTGTTCGACGGCGAGCACGCCGAGGCCGTGCTGCGCGCCTTCGCCTCGTGGGCGCCCCGGCTACGGGACGCCTCGAACGCCGCGATCCGCTTCCTCCGCGCCCCCGACGCGCCGGACGTTCCGCGCGAGCTCGCCGGCCGGCTCACGGTGCACATCGCCTTCGCACACGTGGGCCGGGGCGGCGAGGCGGCCCTGGCGCCGATGCGCGCCGCCGCGCCCGTGCTCATCGACGCCGTCGGACTCATGCCGTACAGCGACGTGGACCGCGTGTTCTCCGACCCCGAGGCTCCCATGCCGTATCTGAGCGGCGGCGCGGGTCTCGTCGGGCTCGGCGAGGGCGCGATCCAGGCGCTCCTCGCCGTCGCCGGCCCCCAGGCCCAGTGCCTGCTCCCACTCGTCGACATCCGCCTGCTCGGCGGGGCGATGACGTCCGACGACGGCCGCGCGGCATCGGCGCACGGGCTCGGCTACGCGGTGCACGCCGTCGGGGTCCTGGCCCCGCCGATCGCCGAGGCGGTCCCGGGCGCGATCCAGGACGTGCTGGGGGCGCTGGCCCCGTTCGGCAACGGCCGCGCGCCGCGGAACGTCCTCGGGGACCTCGAGGACGCCTCGGCGGCGTGGGCCGACGAGGTCGGCGCGCGGCTCGAGGAGGCGCGCGCGGAGCTCGACCCGCAGGGGCTCCTGCGCGGGGGTGCGGGCCGCGCGTGACCCATCGGCGGACACGCCCGTCAAGGTCTCGCGGGGGTGTCCGGGCGTTCGCCGCCGGGTTGGCGTGCCACGGTTCCGGCGCGGCCCGAGCGCGCGCCGCGGGGCGTGGCGCCGCGCGATCCACTGCGCGTACTGTCGAGGGATCCGGCCCGTCCTGGGCCGGACCGCCGCGTGCCCGTCCCCGCGGGCTCCCGGCAGGCGGGTGCTGAGTGGAAGGGAAGTCCATGGGCAACGACACTCCCGAGAACACCGACGACACGACCGCCCAGGGTGCCGAGGGCGCCGCGGGCAGCATCGGCGGGGGCGGCTACGGCGAGCCGACGCTCGAGCAGGAGCTCGGCCAGGGTGCCGCCGGGGACGCCGCGGGCCAGGGGCCCGCGAAGGAACCCGCCGGCGAGGGCGAGCAACCCGCCGGCGAGGGCGAGCAATCCGCCGGCCAGGGCGAGGGCGAGGATCCCGCAGGCGAGTACGGCCAGCGCGCGGACGCTGACGAGCTCGCCGCGGAGGAACGCGATCCCGGGACCGACCGCGCCGCCCCGCAGCCGACGGAGCCGCCCGACTGAGGGGGGCGCTGGCGGGGCCCGCCGGGGCGCCGCGTCCGCCTGTCCAAGCCCCGGCGCGGCCGGTAGGCTCCGAAGCAGCACTGCCATGCGTGCGACGTACGTGCGAAGGAGCGCCATGTGAAGAAGCTCATCAATGACCCGAAGGCGGTCGTGGACGAATCGCTGGAGGGCTTCGGCATGGCCCATCCGGACCTCGTGAGCGTCCACCCCGATCCGCTCTTCGTCGCCCGCGCGGGCGGCGCCGTCCCCGGCAAGGTCGGCCTCGTCTCCGGCGGCGGCAGCGGGCACGAGCCGCTTCACGCCGGCTACGTCGGCCTCGGGATGCTCGACGCCGCCGTCCCCGGCGCCGTCTTCACCTCGCCGACTCCCGACGCGATCGTCCCGGCGACCCAGGCAGCGGACGGAGGCGCCGGCGTCGTCCACATCGTCAAGAACTACACGGGCGACGTCCTGAACTTCGAGACCGCCGGCGAGCTGTGCGCGGCGGAGGGCATTGACGTGCGCACGGTCCTCGTCAACGACGACGTCGCGGTCGAGGACTCGCTGTACACCGCGGGGCGACGCGGCGTCGCCGGAACGGTCCTGGTCGAGAAGATCGCCGGGGCGGCCGCCGAGCGCGGCGATTCGATCGACGCGGTCGAGGCCATTGCGACGCGGGTCGCGGCCAACGTCCGCTCGATGGGCCTCGCCCTCGCGCCCTGCACCGTCCCGCACGCGGGCAGGCCGAGCTTCGAGCTCGCGGGCGACGAGATCGAGATCGGCATCGGCATCCACGGCGAGCCCGGCCGGCAGCGCGTGGGCCTCGAGCCGGCCGACGCGCTCACGGAGGCCCTGCTCTCGCCCATCGCCGAGGACCTCGGCGTCGGGGAGGGCGAGCAGGTGCTGCTCTTCGTCAACGGCATGGGCGGCACGCCCCTGGCCGAGCTGTACATCGTCTACCGCCGCGCCGCGCAGCTGCTCGCCGAGCGCGGCGTGGCCGTGCGGCGCAGCCTCGTGGGGAACTACATCACCTCGCTCGACATGCAGGGCTGCTCGGTGACCGTCCTGCGGCTCGACGACGAGCTCCTCGAGCTCTGGGACGCCCCCGTGCACACTCCGGCCCTCCGCTGGGGCGCATGATGACGGACCTGGACACCGCGTGGGCCGAGCGGTGGCTCCGCGAGTCGGCGCGGGTGATTGCGCTGCACCGCGAGGAGCTCATCGAGCTCGACCGGGCCATCGGCGACGGCGACCACGGCGAGAACATGGACCGCGGCTTCGGCGCGATCGTCGCCCAGCTCGACGAGGAGGCGCCAGCCTCCGTCGGCGCGGCGCTCAAGATGGCGGCGATGATGCTCATGAGCAAGGTCGGCGGGGCTGCCGGTCCGCTCTACGGCACGGCCTTCCTGCGCGCAGCGACCTCTGTGGGCGAGGCCGAGGCGCTCAACGGCACGGAGGTCGCCGCGATGCTCGCCGCGGCCCGGGACGGGATCGTCGCGCGCGGGCGGGCCGAGCTGGGAGACAAGACGATGGTCGACGCGTGGTCGCCCGCCGTGGACGCCGCCGGGAGGGCGGGCGACGGCGAGGCAGCCCTGGGTGCGGCCGCCGATGCCGCCGAGGCAGGCGCCGAGGCGACGAAGCCGCTCGTGGCGCGCAAGGGCCGCGCGAGCTACCTCGGGCAGCGGAGCGCGGGCCACCTCGACCCTGGCGCGGTCTCGACCTCGCTCATCCTCCGCGCCGCCGTCACCGCCGCGATGAGCGAGATCGGCGCCGGCGGGGCAGGGGGCGGCCGGTGAGCCCGGTCGGCCTGCTCATCGTCTCGCACAGCGCGCGGCTCGCGGAGGGCGTCGTCGAGGTCGCGCAGCAGATGGCCGCCTCGGTCCCGCTCATGGCAGCGGGCGGCACGGACGATGGCGGGGTGGGCACCTCGTTCGCGAAGGTCATGGACGGTGTCGGGGCGGTGGACACCGGGGAGGGTGTCGTCGTCCTGACCGACCTCGGCTCCGCCGTCATGACCGCGGAGTCGGTGCTCGAGTTTCTTGACGAGGCGCAGCGGTCCCGGGTCCGGCTCGCCGATGCGGCCCTCGTCGAGGGCGCCGTCGCTGCGGCGGTGGCCGCGGAGGCGGGGGCCGGGTTGGAGGCGGTCGTCCGGGCCGCCGAGGAGGCCGTGCCCGCAGCCCCCACGGAGGAGCCGCCCGAGCTCCGGGAGCCCATCGAATCCGCGGCCCTGACACTCGTGAACCCCATGGGCCTGCACGCCCGACCGGCCGCCGTCCTGGCCGGACGGCTCTCGGCCTTCGACGTCGAGGTGACCGTCAACGGCGTCGACGGCCAGTCGGTCATGGCGCTCATGGCGCTGGGTGCAGGCCACGGCGCCCAGCTCGTCGTGGAGGCCTCGGGACCGGACGCCGCGAGGGCCGTGGCCTTCGTCCGCCACCAGATCGAGACCGGCTTCGGCGAGATCTAGCCCCCCATCCTTGAGGGGTCATGTCCCCCGCGTTGAGGGGTCATATCCCACGCGTTGAGAGGAGAGGTGTGAAAGGAGTGTTTCACCAGCAGTGAACGGCCCTGTCCCCGGCGTCGGAGTGGGGGTTGAATCGGGGACATGAGTGCAGAGCCCCAGACCCTCGGCGCCTCGGGCGGGCAGGCGGGCGCCGCCCCCTCCGGCACCGACTCCACGCCGGCCTCCGAGCCCCGCCCGGAGACGCCGTTCCACGACCTCGACCACTACGTCGCCATCCCCCGGATCTCGGGCCTGGCCCTGAGCCCGGACGGCTCGCGGCTCGTCACGACCGTCGCGACCCTCAACGGCAAAGGGACGGAGTACGGCACGGCCCTGTGGGAGATCGACCCGGCAGGCGAGCGCCCCGCCCGCCGCATCACGCGCAGCGCGAAGGGCGAGGCCGGCGCCGCGTTCGCCGCCAACGGCGACCTCTACTTCACCTCCGCCCGCCCGGACCCCGAGAAGCCGGACGAGGACCCCGTCAACGCCCTCTGGCTCCTGCCCCGGCCCGGCGGGGAGGCGCGCGTCGTGCTCTCCCGGGCCGGCGGCGTCGAGCGCGTCCTCGCGGCCCGCGCGGCGGACGCCGCCTTCGTCCAGGCACCCGTCCTGCCCGGCAGCGCCGACGAGGCCGACGACGAGACGCGCCGCACCGCGCGCAAGGACGGAAAGGTCGCCGCGATCCTGCACTCGGCCTACCCCGTCCGGTACTGGGACGCGGACCTCGGCCCCGCGGAGCCGCGCCTGTTCGCCGTCGAGCGCTCCCGCACGGCCCCCGAGCCGGGCCGCCCGTCCACGGTCGACGAGGGCCCGGACCTCGAGCTGCGGCCGCTCGCCCCGCACCTCGGCGCGGGCCTGCGCTTCGGCGCGGTCTCGCCGAGTCCCGATGGCGCGACGCTCTACGCCTCCGTCGCCAAGCCGCTCGCCAAGGCGGACCTGCGCACGGAGCTCGTCGCGATCGACGCCGCGACCGGCGAGACGCGCACCCTCCTCTCGGCGGACCGCACCGACTTCCACCCCGGGCCGGTGAGCCCCGACGGGCGGACGCTCGCCGTCGTCGTCGAGCCGCACACGACGCCGACTCAGTCCTTCCGCTCGGAGCTGCACCTCCTCGACCTCGGCGGCGGGGAGCTGCGCCGCGCGGGCACGGCGTGGGACCGCCACCCGCACCCTGCCGAGTGGGTCCCCGACGGCTCGGCGCTGCTCGTCACGGCGGACGACGGCGGGCGCTCGCCCGTGTTCCGCGTCGACGCCGCGAGCGGGGAGGTGGCCCGGGTGACGCACGACGACGCCGCGTACACCGACGTTGTCGTCGCGCCGGACGGGGCGAGCGCGTACGCGCTGCGCAGCTCGTACCTTTTCCCGCCCGAGGCGGTGCGGATCGACCTCGCGACGGGCGAGGCGGTGCGCCTGCCCAACCCGGCCGAGCGGCCGCAGATCCCCGGCCGGCTCGAAGAGGTCACCGCGACCGCCGAGGACGGCACGCCGCTGCGCGCGTGGCTGGCGCTGCCGGCGGAGCCCGGGGAGGGGGAGCCCGCGGCCCCGGGCGACGGGCCCGCCAGGCATCCCCTCCTCCTGTGGATCCACGGCGGCCCGATCGCGTCGTGGAACGCGTGGACGTGGCGGTGGAACCCGTGGCTGCTTGCCGCGCAGGGCTACGCCGTCCTGCTCCCGGATCCAGCCCTCTCGACCGGCTACGGGCAGGACTTCATCCAGCGCGGCTGGGGCCGCTGGGGCGCCGAGCCGTTCACGGACCTCATGGCGATCACCGACGCCGCCCTGGCCCGGGGCGACCTCGACCCGGAGCGCACGGCCGCGATGGGCGGCTCGTTCGGCGGGTACATGGCCAACTGGGTCGCGGGGCACACGGACCGCTTCCGGGCGATCGTGACCCACGCGAGCCTCTGGGCGCTCGAGGGCTTCGGCCCGACGACCGACATGGCCCTGTACTGGGCCAAGGAGATGGACGAGGCCATGACGGCCGAGCACTCGCCGCACCGGTTCGTCGACCGGATCCGCACTCCGATGCTCGTCATCCACGGCGACAAGGACTACCGCGTGCCGATCGGGGAGGGGCTGCGGCTCTGGTACGAGCTCCTCTCGCGCTCGCAGCTCGCCGTGGGCGAGGACGGCTCAACCCCGCACCGCTTCCTCTACTTCCCGGACGAGAACCACTGGATCCTGCAGCCGCAGCACGCCAAGGTCTGGTACGGGGTTGTGGAGGCGTTCCTCGCCGAGCACGTCCTCGGCGAGAGCCGCGGGCTGCCCGCCGAGCTCGGGCTCTAGGGCCGGCGCCGCAGGTGAGGACCGGTCTCATCGTGAGACCGGTCCCCCCTCGCGAGACCGGTCGGCGCAACGCCGGTCTGGCAGCTTGGCACCGGTCTCGCCCGGCGCCCGCGACCCTGTCCGCTCCCTGCCCTCGTCGGTACGCTTGGCCACATGGCTGGCACGGGGACTGGTACGGGGCCGGGCACTGCAGGCGCCGAGCCGGACGACGGCGGAACGCCCCGCCTCGGGACGCCCCGCCTCGCCGCGCCCGGCGAGGCGCCCGTCGTCGCCCGCCTCCTCGACGCGTTCAATCGCGAGTTCGGAGACGCGACCCCGGGAGTGCCGGCGATCGCCCGGCGGCTGGCCGGGCTGCTCGAGGAGGGGAGCACGTTCGCCGTCGTCATCGGGGACCCCGCGTCGGGGGTGGCCCTCGTGACCCTGCGCCCCAACGTCTGGTACGACGGACCCGTCGCGCTGCTCGATGAGCTCTATGTCGTGCCCGAGAAGCGCGGCGGCGGGCTCGGCACTGCGCTGCTGCGCGCCGTCGAACGCCAGTGCGTCGCCGCGGGTGCCGAGCTGCTCGAGATCACCGTCGACGGCGAGGACGTCGACGCGCGGCGCTTCTACGAGCGCCACGGCTACGCCACCGGGAACCCAGGGCAGGACGAGCCCCAGCTCTACTACTCGCGTGAGCTCGGCGGGCTGGGCGGGCCAGACGCCACCAGTCCGGGCACGGGAGGGGCGGGCGACCCCCACTAGGATTGGCCCATGACAGCCGCCGAGACGACCTCAGAGAAAGCCGCGACATCAGCGACCGACGCGCCGCCGTTCACCCTGCGCCGCGCCCGCACCTCGGACGTCGCGGGGATCCGGCGCCTCGTGGCCCCTCTGGCGGACCGGCGCATCCTCATCTCCAAGGAGTCGGTGGCCTACTACGAGGCCATCCAGGAGTTCCGCGTCGCGGAGACGCCGGACGGCGAGCTCGTCGGCTGCGGCGCCCTGCACGTCATGTGGGAGGACCTCGCCGAGATCCGCACGCTCGCGGCGGCGGATTCCTGGCGCGGCCGCGGCGTCGGGCACGCGCTCGTCGAGCAGCTGCTCGCGGACGCGGACGACGTCGGCGTGCAGCGGGTCTTCTGCCTCACTTTCGAGGTGGGGTTCTTCGAGCGGCACGGCTTCGAGGTCATGGCCGACCAGACCGGCGTCGATCCCGAGGTGTACTCCGAGCTCCTGCGCTCGCACGACGAGGGCGTCGCGGAGTTCCTCGACCTGGCCCGGGTCAAGCCGAACACGCTCGGGAACACGCGCATGATCAAGTGGATCGCGGGACGGGCGCGCGAGTAGGGCGAGGCGGTGCGCCTGCTGGACCTTGTCGGCCAGTTCCTCGGGGCTCGCGTCGGGGTTGACTCACGGCTTCGGCCGCAGCCCCTGCGCGTCCCATTCGACGACGGCCCGGACGAACTTCCCGCAGTGCTGCCCGAAGGGGTACTCGGCGATCGGGGTGAAGGTGAGCTGCGCCGTCGTCTGGGTCACCCTGCCCGTGGGCCCCGGGCCTGGGCCGGTGGCGGTGAGGGTCAGCTCGATCGGGTCCTCGGTGAGGACGACCATGTCGAGCTGGGCCGTTCGGCCGGGCGTGCCCGGGAGCGAGAGGAGCTCGAGGTCCGCCTCGTGGCAGGACCCGGCCTGGCAGCCGCGGCCATGGAGAGTCGCGATCGTGGCCGCGAGCTCCGGGCTGATCTCGATGCTCACGAACGGCGCCGCCGCGATTGCCGGGCATGGTGGCGGGTACGGGGAGGGGAAGAACTGGCAGCCGGTCAGGAGAATGGCGGCCGCCGCGGCCGCGGCCAGAGCGCCGGTCCCGCGCGCGAGGATCCTCATGCCCCCACGCTAGGCCCGGCCGCCCCCCGGGCACAGGCCCGCGGCGGCGACGATCCGGCCACAGTCCGGTCTCGTCGGTGCCCGGCCCGGTCACGGTCAGGGCATGGGTCGGCAACGCGGCGGGCTCGCACCCGGCGGACGACGGCGAATGCCCGGCTGACGGGTGCGAGATCGGGGATGTCGGGACCAGGGATGTTGGGACAGGTCTGGCGGGACCGGTCTGGCGGGGAAGGGCCGGTCTCGTGCTGAGACCGGTGGCTCGCTGCGAGACCGGGGATGGCGGGACCGGTCTCGCGGGGGAGGACCGGTCTCGTGACAGCATGTGCCCGGGCTAGCGGGGCCGCCGCCCGAGCGGGAGCGGTCAGGGCAGGGCGAGCCGCCCGCCGTCGTCCACCGCGAGGCCGTCCGCGACGAGACCGGCGATGGCCCGTTCGAGCTGCTCCGGGCCGGTGCGCAGGGCGTGCAGACGCGCGAGGGCCATGGCGTGCGGCGAGCGCGCTCGGCTCACGGCGCCGCCGGGCCCGGACACGAGCCCAGCGCCGGGCCCGGGCACGGGCTCAGGCGCGGTTTCGGACACGAGCTCGGGCTCTGGGGCGGGCCCCGTGAACAGTTCCAAGGCCACAGGATGCTCGGCCGCGCGCAGGACGGCCATGACGGCCCCGCGCACCTGGCGGTCGGTGCCATGCCAGGCCTGGCCCTTCGGAGTGTACGACGGCGGGGGCTCGCCGGCGGCGCGCCAGGCGCAGTCCGCCGCGACAGGGCACTCGGCGCACCTCGGCGAGCGGGCCGTGCAGACGAGTGCACCAAGCTCCATGGTCGAGGCGTTCCAGGCAACGGAGAGTGCCGCGTCCTCAGGCAGGAGCTCCGCGGCCCGGCGCTGTTCGGCGGCCGTGAGCGCAGGCGCCGGCAGGGCCTCGCCGCCGACGAGCCGGGCATGGACGCGGCGGATGTTCGTGTCCACGACCGTGGCGCGCCGGCCGAAAGCGAACGCCGCGACGGCCGCGGCCGTGTAGGAGCCGACGCCGGGGAGCGCGAGCAGGCCCTCCTCCGTGTCGGGGACCCGACCGCCATGCTCGGCGGCGATGACGGTCGCGGCGGCGTGCAGGCGCAGGGCCCGGCGGGGGTAGCCGAGCCGGCCCCACGCGCGCACGGCCTCGCCCGGCGGCTCCGCCGCGAGGAGCGCGGGCTCGGGCCAGCGCTCCATCCACTCGTGCCACACGGGCAGCACGCGCACGACGGGCGTCTGCTGGAGCATGACCTCGCTCACGAGGACGCCCCACGGGGTCCGGTCCGGGTCGCGCCACGGCAGGTCGCGGGACTCCGCGGTGAACCAGCCCGAGACCGTGTGGTGCAGATGCTCGAGGCGTTGGCGGTCGACGGGGGGCGGGGTCGCGCTGCCGACGGCGGCCCGGGAGGCCGGGGCGGTGGGGCTGAGGGTCACGGGAGCCTTTCTGGCGGGACAGGTTCACTGTACCGGCGGCGCGCCGCGCCGGGCCGGGCCGCGGCGAATCCTAGCCTAGAGTCATGGCACGGCAGGGCAGGGGGGCAACAGGCATGTCAAAAACAGGCAGGGGCGGCACGGCGGCGCGCGGCACGGCAGCGCGGGGGACAGGGGGCCGCCCGGGGACACGCCGCCAGAGCCCGGCCGTCTACCGCCGTCGCCGGCTCGTCGTGCTCGTCCTGCTCCTGGCCGTCCTCGGCGCCATCGGCCTGGGTGCCTGGGGGATCGCCCGCGCCGTCGGCCCGGAGGCCGCGCCGGCCGGCCCGCCGGCCTCGCCCGAGCCTGGTGCCACCGACGGTGCGGTGCCCGCGACGCCCGGTGCGCCGTCGTCCGCCACCGCGAGTCCAGCCGCGACCTCCACGGGCGGTGCTGCCGCCTCGCAGAGCGCCTCGCCGAGCGCCCCCGCGCCCCCGGCGTGCGACTGGCAGCTCATCACGGTGAGCGCCGCGACGGACAAGCCCGCCTACGCCGCGGGCGAGAACCCCGTGTTCTCCCTCAAGGTCACCAATGGCAACCCCGTCCCCTGCGACATCAACGTGGGCACAACGCAGATGGAATTCCTCGTGGTCAGCGGCGTCGACCGGATCTTCTCGTCGAAGGACTGCCAGGCGGAGGCCGCGGACCTCGTCAAGACGCTCCCGGCGGGCGGCTCCGAGACCGCCAACTTCCCCTGGTCCCGCGTGCGCAGCGTCGCGGGCTGCACCGCCGTGCCGGTGCAGCCCCGCCCGGGCGTTTACGTCCTGACCACCTCCCTGGGCACGACGACGAGCAGCAAGGCCGTCTTCTCGCTCGGCTGAGGCGGGTGGCAGCGCGGGGCGTCTGCGGCCTCGGCTCGGGGGCTGCGGCCTAGAGGAAGCGGTCGAGGAGGCTCGCCTCGGCCATGCGGGAGAGGCCCTCGCGGACGGTCCTTGCGCGCTGCTCGCCGATGCCGTCGACGATCATGAGGTCCTCGATCGTCGCGGCCATGAGATTCTGCAGGCCGCCGAAGTGGTCCACGAGCCGGTCGGCGACGGCCCGCGGGACGGGCTTGAGCCCCGAGATGAGGCGGTAGCCGCGCGGCTGGACGACGGCGTCGAGCGTCTCGGCGCCGCCCGCGTAGCCGAGGATCCCGGCGATCCTGTTGAGGTCGATGAGGTCCACGCTCGTGAGGTCCATGAGGGCCTGCAGTGCGGATTCGATCGTCTCGGGCGTCGCGTCGTCGCCGGCGTAGTCGCGCAGGACGACGTCGCTGCCCGCGCCGAGGCCCGCGGTGAGCTCCTCGAGCTGGAGGGCCAGGAGCCGGCCGTCGTCGCCGAGCTCGAGGACGTACTGGGCGATCTCCTCGGAGATGCGGCGCACCATCTCCTGCCGCTGGAGCGTCTGCGCCACGTCCCGCACGGTCACCATGGCCTCGATCTCGAGGGCCGAGAGCGAGTTCGTGACCTGGTCCAGCCTCGCGCGGTACCGCTCGAGCGTCGCGAGGGCCTGGTCCGCTCGGGCCAGGACCCGTTCGGAGCCCTCGATGACGTGCCGGATGCCCTGGACGTAGAGGGCGATGGTCTGCATGGACTGGCTCACCGAGATGACCGGCAGCCCCGTCTGGATCGCGACGCGCTCCGCGGTGCGGTGACGCGTGCCGGACTCGTGGGTCTCGATCGTCGAGTCGGGGACGAGGTGAACGGCCGCGCGGACGATCGTCCTCGCGTCCCGGTCCGTGACGATCGCGCCGTCCATCTTCGCGAGCTCGCGCAGGCGCGTGGGGGAGAAGTCGATGCCGATCTCGAAGCCGCCCGAGCACAGCGACTCGACCGTGCGGTCGAACCCGAGGACGATGAGGGCGCCCGTGCGGCCCTTGAGGATCCGCTCGAGCCCATCGCGGAGGCCGGTTCCGGGTGCGACTCGGGCCAAGGTGGCTTTGAGCACTTCCTCGGGGGTCCGAGCCATTCGATGTCCCTTCACGCGGCCGCGTGCCTGCGCAGGCACCGAACCCCATGCTAGCGGCGCGAGGCCCGGGATCCTGCGGTTTTCCGCCTCTGGAGGGCGAAAGAGTACAACGATTCGGGCAAGAATGCACCCCTCCCAGAGGGCGGGCCGGGACTCAGCCGGGGATGAGCAGCTCGAGCGCCTCCGCGACGTGCGCCACCTCGCGCACCTTGAACCCTTCCGGCACGTCGCCGGGCCCGGCAGGGCTCGCGGGCACGACGGCGTGGGTGAACCCGAGCCTGTGGGCCTCCTGGATGCGGCGGTTGATGCCCGGCACCGGCCGCACCTCGCCCGCGAGGCCCACCTCGCCGAACGCGATGAGCCGCTGGGGGAGGGCGGTGCGGGTCTTCGCCGACGCGACCGCGAGGGCCACGGCGAGGTCGGTCGCGGGCTCGCTGAGCTTCACTCCGCCGACGGTCGCGACGTAGGAGTCGTCCTTGTGCAGGAGGCACCCCGCCCGCTGCTGGAGGACGGCGAGCAGCATGGCCACGCGCGAGGAGTCGAGCCCGCTCGTGGCCCGGCGCGGCTGCCCGGCCGCGCTCTCGGCGAGGAGCGACTGGACCTCGGCCAGGAGCGGCCTCCGGCCCTCGAGCGTCACGGTGATGCACGTGCCGGAGACGGGCTCACGCGTGCGCGAGACGAACAGCCCGGACGGGTCCGCGACGCTCACGATCCCCGTCTCGGCGAGGTCGAAGCAGCCCACCTCGTCCGTGGGGCCGTAGCGGTTCTTCACGGCCCGCAGGAGCCTCAGCCGCGAGTGCCGCTCGCCCTCGAACTGGCACACGACGTCGACGAGGTGCTCGAGCAGGCGCGGGCCCGCGATCGAGCCGTCCTTCGTCACGTGCCCGACGAGCAGCGTGGTCATGTTCCGCCGCTTGGCGGCCGCGATGATCGAGGCCGCGACCTCGCGCACCTGCGAGACCCCGCCCGCGCTCCCGTCCACCTCCGGGCTCGAGAGCGTCTGGACCGAGTCCACGATGAGGAGCTGCGGCTGGACCTTCTCGACGTGGCCGAGCGCCTGCGCTAGGTCCGTCTCCGCGGCGAGGAACAGCCGCGGGGCGACGGCGCCGATCCGCTCCGCGCGCAGCTTCACCTGCGCCGCGGACTCCTCGCCCGTGACGTAGAGGACGTCGCGGGCGGCGGTGCCCTCCCCGGCGCCCCCTGTTCCCGCCCCGACCTTCGCCGCGACGTCGAGCAGGAGCGTCGACTTGCCGACGCCGGGCTCCCCGGCGAGCAGGATCACGGCGCCGGGCACGAGTCCGCCGCCCAGGACGCGGTCGAGCTCGCCGACCCCCGTGGGCAGGAACGCGGCGTCCGTCGCGTCGACATCGGCGATCGGGCGGGCCGGCTCGAGGACTGTTGCAGCAGCCGTCGTGCGCGCGACGACGGCGCCGACCTCCTCGACCGTTCCCCACGCCTGGCACTCGCCGCAGCGGCCGACCCACTTGGCCGTGGTCCAGCCGCACTCGGCGCAGCGGTAGCCCGGGGCCTTGCCGGACCGTGAGGTGCTGCGGGGGGAGGTCTTCGTCGCCATGCCCCCAAGGCTACGGGAGGGCTCCGACAGTCTTCGCGCTGGACAGCGCGGCGCGGTGAGGGGCGGCGCAGGGCCGCAGCGCACCGGCGTTCAGAGCCGCGGCAGGAGCGCCACGGCCTCGTCGTGCGCGTGGCCCGTGGCCTCGAGCAGGTCCACGAGCATGGGCCGCAGGAGGATCACGAGCGCCTCTCCCTCGAGCCGTTCGACCTCGAGCTGCCGGGGGTGCGCGCGGGAGGCGATGTCCGCAAGCTCGAGCCGGGCCGTGCGCATCTGCGCCTCGCGCTCCTCCCGCCGCTCCGCGACGAGGCCCAGCCCGACGTCGTCGAGCGCGTCCGCCGTGTCCTCGAGCAGCCCCGCGATGTTCTCGGCCGCGTCCTGCGTCAGCGCGGCGTTGTTGATGACGGAGGTGAGCCGGCGCGCGACGACGCGCCCGTTCCGCAGCGCGAGGTCGAGGTACTCGACGGCGTGCTCGACCTCCTCGAGCTCGCCCCGGTGCCGCCGGTACGCGGGGGCGATGGTGGCCACCTCCGACGACGACTTGAGGCTCGCGCGGATCGTGTCCACGAGCGCCTGCGAGCTGCGCCCGCGGACGAGGGCGTGCCACGCCCGGGTCGAATCGGCGTCCGCCAGCGCCGCCCCGCACTCGCGCAGCATGGTGGAGAACGCGCCGACGAGCTTCCTGAGGTCCCGCCGCGGCTCGACGCGCGGGTCGCGGGGGAGCAGGGCCGTGAGCACGAGCGCGATGACACCGCCGACGACGGCGTCGAGGCTGCGCGTGAACGGCCCGCCCGCGGGGGCCGGCAGCAGGACGACGAGGAGCGACTGCAGCCCGAGCTGCGTCGCGAAGATGACGCCTCGGTCGAGGAACCGCGCCACGAGCAGGGAGACAAAGAGGATGACCGCGGCCTGCCACAGGCCGGTGCCGAGGAAGTGCATGAGGAGGTCGCCCACGGCGATGCCGAGCGTGCAGCCCAGCGCCACCTCGAGGACCTTCCTGACCGCGAGGTCCCGGCCGAAGCCGAGGGCTATGAGCGCGCTCGTCGCGGCGAAGATGGGGCCTGTGTGCCCGAGGACCTGCTCGGCGATCACGTACGCGAGGACCGCGCCGACCGTCATTCCGACTGCGGGGATGATGGAGCGGCGGACCCGCGTCATCCCGGTGGTCGCGAGGTCCCGCATGTAGGCGCCCGCGGCGCCGCGGAGACCTCGGTCTGCCTGCGCCTTCTTGTCCATACAGGGAAGTCTAGGGAGCGATCAGGATGCCCACGGCGCCGCCGCTGCCGGCGTCCTGCGCGTTCCGCTACTCAGATGTGACGCAGATGGCAAGCAGGCCCCGGCCACGTTACGAGGAATCCGCGTGTCGTTCACCTTCCGTTCACTATCGCCGCGGAGAGTCTTTACCTGACAGGCCTACCGTCGACAACAGTACGGCTCGTACGCACCCACACCACCCTGGAAGGGGTTCTTTTCGTGAAGGCTATCCGTTTCGGCCGCCTCTCGGCCGTTGCTGTCGTCGCCGCCGGCGCGCTTGCTCTCTCGGCATGCGGCACCGACAACCCGACCGGCAGCAACCAGTCCCCAGGCGCCACGGGCGCCGCTGTCAGCGGCACGCTCACGGGCATCGGCTCCTCGGCCCAGGGCGCGGCCATGGACGCCTGGAAGACCGCGTTCGGCTCCGCCAACTCCGGCGCCACGGTCCAGTACTCGCCGGACGGCTCCGGCGCCGGCCGCAAGGCCCTTATCGACGGCTCGGCCCAGTTCGGCGGCTCCGACGCCTACCTGAAGGACGAGGAGTACGAGAGCGCCAAGGCCCAGTGCGGCCCCGACGGAGCCCTCAACATCCCGGTCTACATCTCCCCGATCGCGGTCGCGTTCAACCTCCCGGAGGTCAAGGAGCTCAAGCTCGACGCCGAGACGCTCGCCAACATCTTCCGCGGCGAGATCGCCACGTGGAACGACCCGGCCATCGCCGCCCTCAACCCGGGCGTGACGCTGCCGGACCTCAAGGTCACCCCGGTGAACCGCTCCGACGACTCGGGCACCACGACGAACTTCACCGAGTACCTCGCCGCCGCCGCTCCGTCGGTCTGGACCGACAAGGCCTCGGGCGTGTGGCCGTCCTCGCTCCAGGGCGAGAACGCCAAGGGCACCTCCGGCGTCGTCAAGGTCGTCACCGACACCCCGGGTGCCGTGACCTACGCGGACGACTCGGCCGTCTCCGGCAAGCTCGGCACGGCCCAGATCAAGGTCGGCGAGTCCTTCACGACCATCTCCGCCGAGGCCGCCGCCAAGGCTGCCGACGCCTCCACCCCGGTCGCGGGCCGCAACGCGAGCGACGTCTCGCTCAAGCTCGACCGCAGCACCAAGACCGAGGGTGTCTACCCGATCGTCCTCGTCTCGTACCACATCGTCTGCTCGACCTACGCCGACCAGAAGACCGTGGACCTCGTGAAGGCGTTCGAGAGCTACGTCGTCTCGGAGAAGGGCCAGAAGGACGCCCAGGACGCCGCCAAGTCGGCCCCGCTGTCCTCCGACCTGCGCGCGAAGGCCAAGAAGGCCATCGACGCCATCAAGGTCAAGGCCTAGCCTGAGTCCAGGCCGAGAGCCTGACTGACCGAGATTCTCCGGTTCCCCGTCCCGCCCGGACGCCACTGCCGCGCACAGCGCAGCAGCCGCGGCGGGGCGGGGAACCTGCCCATGTTCGGAGCGTTCCCCCAAGCCGTTCCGGGCCAGCCGTTCCACTCATGCAGGCGCCGCCGTTGCCTGCAGCCAGAAGGAAGGGTCCCCAGTGACCACAGCGCCACCACGCCAGGCCGAACGGGCCGGCGTCCCCGCCGCGATTGCGGCGCAGGACAGCCCGCGCGGCGACAAGGTGTTCTCCACGCTCGCCCTCACGGCGGGCTGCCTCATCCTCGCCGTCCTCTTCGGCGTCGCCGTCTTCCTCGTCGTCCAGGCCATTCCGGCCTTCACCGCCGACCCGGCCGACATCCAAGGCGGGAAGGGCTTCCTCGCCTACATCGCCCCGATTGTCATCGGCACCGTCATCGCCGCGGCCATCGCGCTCGTGATTGCCACGCCGATCTCGATCGGCGTCGCCCTCTTCATCACGCATTTCGCGCCCCGCCGGATCGCCTCGGCCCTCGGCTACGTCATCGACCTCCTCGCCGCGATCCCCTCGGTCATCTACGGGGCGTGGGGCGCGTCCTTCCTCGCGAGGGAGATCTCCCCGGCCTACGTGTGGCTGGCCGAGAACGCCGGCTGGATCCCGATCTTCTCGGGTCCCGCCTCGGCGACAGGCAAGACCATCCTCACGGCGGGCATCGTGCTTTCCGTCATGGTCCTGCCCATCATCACCTCGCTCTCGCGCGAGATCTTCCTCCAGACGCCCAAGCTGCATGAGGAGGCCGCGCTGGCCCTCGGCGCGACGCGCTGGGAGATGATCAAGATGGCCGTGTTCCCGTTTGCCCGACCCGGAGTCGTCAGCGCGATCATGCTCGGCCTCGGCCGAGCGCTCGGCGAGACCATGGCGGTCGCGCTCGTGCTCTCCTCCGGTGCACTCACGGTGAGCCTCGTCCAGTCCGGCAACCAGACCATCGCGGCCGAGATCGCGCTCAACTTCCCCGAGGCGTCTGGACTCAAGGTCGCGACGCTCATCGCGGCGGGCCTCGTGCTGTTCGTCATCACCCTTGCGGTGAACATGGTGGCCCGCTGGATCATCAGCCGCCACAAGGAATTCTCGGGAGCGAACTGACATGACGACCACCGACGTTGCGCCCGGCCGTTCCAAGCTGACCCGCGGCCGTCTCCCCGGCTTCGCCCCCTGGGTCTCCCTCGCCGTCGCCCTCGTGCTGGGCGCCGCCGCTGTCGCCGTCCCGGGCTTCACCCCCTTCGGGTGGGGCATCGCCTCGGCGATCATCTTCGCGATCGTGTACGTGGCCTGGAGCCGGGCGGTCGAGGGCGGCCGCAAGGCGGCCGACAAGCTCGCCACGTGCCTCGTGGTCGGCGCCTTCCTCGTCGCGCTCCTGCCGCTCGTCTCGGTGATCTGGACCGTGCTCGTGGCCGGCATCCCCGGCCTCCTCACGCCCGGGTTCTTCACGACCTCCATGAATGGCGTCACGGGCGTGTTCGACAACCGCGCCGTCGAGGAGGGCGGGCCGGTGATCGGCGGCATCTACCACGCACTGCTCGGCACCCTCATGATCACGCTCCTCGCGACGCTCATCTCGGTCCCCGTCGGCCTGCTCACGTCGATCTACCTCGTGGAGTACGGCCAGGACAAGCCGCTCGCCCGGGCCATCACGTTCTTCGTCGACGTCATGACCGGCATCCCCTCGATCGTCGCGGGCCTCTTCGCGGCGGCGTTCTTCTTCCTCGTCGTCGGCCCCGGCACGAAGACGGGCTTCGTGGCGGCTGTCGCGCTGTCCGTGCTCATGATCCCCGTGGTCGTGCGCTCGAGCGAGGAGATGCTGAAGATCGTCCCGAACGAGCTGCGCGAGGCCTCCTACGCCCTCGGCGTCCGCAAGTGGCGCACGATCCTCAAGGTCGTCATCCCGACGGCGATCTCCGGCATCGCCTCGGGCGTGACCCTCGCGATCGCCCGCGTGATCGGCGAGACCGCCCCGATCCTCGTGACCGCGGGCTTCGCGACGACCATCAACAACAGCCCCTTCGCGGGCTGGATGGCCTCGCTGCCGACCTTCATCTACACGCAGATCCTCAACCCGACCTCGCCGTCCAACCCGGCGCCGTCGGACCAGCGCGCGTGGGGCGCAGCCCTCGTCCTCATCATCCTCGTCATGCTGCTGAACCTCGTGGCCCGGATCGTGGCCAAGGCCTTCGCGCCGAAGACCGGCCGCTGAGCGGCCCCAGCAGACCACCCCTGAACTCACGAACTGAGGAACCATGTCCAAGCGAATCGACGTCAAGGACCTGAACGTCTACTACGGCGACTTCCGCGCCGTGGAGGGCGTCAACATCAGCGTCGCCCCCAGGTCCGTCACCGCCTTCATCGGCCCGTCGGGCTGCGGCAAGTCCACCTTCCTGCGCACCCTCAACCGCATGCACGAGGTGCTCCCGGGCGCCCGCGTCGAGGGTCAGGTGCTCCTCGACGGGGACGACCTCTACGGCCCCGGCGTCGACCCCGTCGCCGTCCGCAGCCACGTGGGCATGGTCTTCCAGCGCCCCAACCCGTTCCCGACCATGTCCATCCGGGACAACGTCCTGGCCGGCGTGAAGCTCAACAGCAAGCGCCTCTCGAAGTCCGACGCCGACGAGCTCCTCGAGTCCTCGCTGCGCGGCGCGAACCTCTGGAACGAGGTCAAGGACCGCCTCGACAAGCCCGGCTCGGGCCTCTCGGGCGGCCAGCAGCAGCGCCTGTGCATCGCGCGCGCGATCGCGGTCAAGCCGGACGTGATCCTCATGGACGAGCCGTGCTCGGCCCTCGACCCGATCTCCACCCTCGCCGTCGAGGACCTCATCAACGAGCTCAAGGAGAACTACACGGTCGTGATCGTGACGCACAACATGCAGCAGGCTGCGCGCGTCTCGGACAAGACGGCGTTCTTCAACATCGCGGGCACGGGCAAGCCGGGCAAGCTCATCGAGTACGCGGACACCTCGGTGATCTTCAACAACCCGAGCGAGAAGGCGACCGAGGACTACGTCTCGGGCCGCTTCGGGTGATCGCGAGGCGCGCCCTAGGGCGCACATAGGCCTCCTCGGTGCCGCCTCGGCGGGCGGGCATCGGGGATGGGGGGACGACGGCGGCTGCCGAACCTTGGGGGCTCGGCAGCCGCCGTCTTGCTTTGCGGCGTGTGGCTGCTGCGCTCGTGTGCCGAGGCGCTGATGCCCCGGGGCCATGGCCCTCTCGCCGCTCAGCCGAGCGGCGAGAGGGCGAGCGCGAAGATGGCGCCGAGCGCCGCCGTCGTGAGCGGGGTGACGAGCCAGAACCGGACGAGCCGGATCACGAGGCGGCCGTTGACGGCCGCGTAGTCCTGGTTCGAGCCCGCGCCGAGCACGGACGAGACGACCGTGTGCGTCGTCGAGAGCGGCCAGTGCAGCCCGAGCGCGCCGAAGAACAGCATCCCCGAGGTCACGAGCTGCGAGACGAAGCCGCGCAGCGGGTCCACGCGCACGAGCCGGTGGCTGAGCGTGTACGTGATCCTCCAGCCGCCGGCGAGCGTTCCGGCGCCGAGGACGGCGGCCGCGAAGGCCGTGGTCCAGGCGGGGATGCTGGTGTAGTCGGCGCCCGAGCCGAGGGCCGCGATCATGAGCACGGCGATGATGCGCTGGCCGTCCTGGAGCCCGTGCGCGAAGGCGACGGCGCTCGTCCCCACCGACTGCGCGGCCCGAAGGCCCGCGTGCGCGTGGCTCGGCTGGGCGTACCGCACGGCCCACGTCACGCCGGCGGTCAGGAAGAACGCCGCCCCGAACGCGAGCAGGGGCGACAGGAGGAGCGGCAGGCCGACCTGGACCCAGAACACCCGGTCGAGCTGCGCGACCCCCTCGTGGCCCACGAGGCCCGCGGCGGCCGACGAGCCGACGAGCCCGCCCACGAGGGCGTGCGTCGACGACGAGGGGTAGCCGAGCCACCACGCGTAGGTGTTCCACAGGATCGCGCTCGCGAGCGTGGCGAGGAGCATGATGAGCCCCCCGCTGCCCTCGGGCGTGGTGAGCCAGAAGCCGCCGAAGTAGGCCAGGAGCCATGCGCTCGTGACCGCGCCGGCCACATTGAAGAGCGTCGCGAGGGCCGCGGCGATGCTCGGGGCCAGGGCCCGGGTGCGGACCGTGAGGCCGATGGCCGCGGAGGCGTCGCGGAAGCCGTTGAGGAAGCCGAAGGCGGCCGTGAAGACGACGACCGTTGCCGCGAGCACGAATCCCACTCAGGCTTCCCTGACGATGATCCGGCCCACGTGCGTGGCGACGTCACGCAGTGCCCGGCTGGCGGCCAGGAGCTCCCGGCCGACCTCGACGGTGCGGGCGAAGGACGTGATCGAGAGCTCGCGCAACGCCGAACTGCTCCAGACGCGGTGCGTGTGCTCGGCCCGCTTGGCCAGCCGCGTCATGTCGAGCCAGTAGTCCTCGAGGTCCTCGAGGTTGTTGAGCTGGTGCATTGCGGTGACGGTCAGCTCGGCCTCGCGCGTGACGATCTCGAGCAGGTCGGCGGCCTCGCGGGGGAGCCGGTCGAGCCCGTGCAGGACGACGAGTTCGCCGACGCCGCCGAGCCGTTCGACCGTGAGCTGAAGGTTCTCGGAGAGGACCAGGAGGTCCTCGCGGGGGAGCGGGTTGACGAAGCTCGTGCGCAGCTGGGTCAGGAGCGAGCGGGCCAGCTCCGTAGTGCGGGTGTCGATCGCGGTGAGCTCGTCGACGAGGCTCCCGTAGTCGGAACGGCGGGCCCCGAACATCTCGGAGAGCGCCTGGACCGCCAGGAGGGACTGCTGCGCCATGGAGGAGAGCAGCTCGAGCCCCGCCGTCTCCTGGGGAAAGAGCCGAAACTTCATGGAACTTATCGAACTCCGTGCAGCAGGGCCGCGGGGGCCGGTTCTCTCGCGGACGGCAAGTGCGACGCCGCCCGTCCGGCGGGCCGCCGGCATGTGCATCTTACGGGACGAGGATGAATGCACCCCGGCGGAGCCGGGACGATACGGCGGAGCCGGGACGATACGGCGGAGCCGGGACGATACGGCGCAGCCGGCACACGAGCCCCCGAGGGCAAAGCTAAGGCGCCGAACCGGGAGCGCCTCTCGGCGGAAGGCCGCTCTAGGCGGCTAAAAGTTGGAGCCCGGGGCTGCCACGGTCCGACGCCACCTTCAGTCTTCCTCTCGCCCCGGGGTCGAGTCAACCTTGACGATTCCGGGCCCGGAGGCTAGGGCAGGGCCCGCGGGCGCCTCAGTCGAGCTGGCCCCGGCGCCACGCCTTGGCCGAGGCTTCGAGGTCTTCGGCCGTCTTGACCAGCTGGTGGGCGCTCTTGGTGAGCTTGGTCGCGTGCTGCGAGTTGGCCCACTCGGCGCTGTCGGCGAGGGTCGCCTGGCCGAGCGCGACGACGCGGCAGAACGCCGCCGAGCGTTCGAGCGCGACGTCGAAGTCGCCGTCGAACGCCCCGGAGAGGATCGCGTCCGCCATCGTCGTGAGTTCGTCCGCGCCGGGCGGCTCGGCCACGCCGGCAACAACGTGCGAGACCTGGGCGGTGTCCTTGCCGGCCTTGAAGTAGACGGAGACGCGCTCCGGGTCCTTCTTCGTCGCGGCCCGGAGGGCGTAGAGGCGCCACAGCGCGCCGGGGAGGGAGCGGGCCGGGCTCTCGGCCCACATCTCGGCGATGGCCTCGAGGCCCTGCTCGTCGGCGAGGCGGACGAGCCGCCGGGTGACCTCGGGGTCCTCGCTCTCGCGGCCGCGGTGCACGAGGGCCTGGGCCGCAAGGTGCGCCGCCTCCGAGACGCGGGCGGGATCGGCACCCCCGGCGAAGGGCTCGAAGTCGATCGGCGCGAACGGCTTGGGCTTGTGGTGCCTGACCGGTCCGCCGGCGGGTGACATGCCTTGCTCGCTCATGCCAGTACGGTACTCCTGTTGCCCGTGGCTGCCCACGCGAAGGGTCCCGCGCACGGACCGTCCCGGCGGGCAGCGAGCCTTGGCGGGCCCAGGGAGCGGGGCCGGGGCCCGGGAGACCGGGCTGCTGCGCTAGAGTACTGGTGTCCGGCTATGCGCCGGGCCGGGCCTCTAGCTCAGTTGGTAGAGCAGCGGACTTTTAATCCGCGGGTCGTGGGTTCGAGGCCCACGGGGCCCACCGGGATCTGCGGGCAACGAGCGAGGCTCGAGTGATGCCTGGTCGGAAAGCGGAGCTGGCTGCGATCAGGTTGGCATGATGGCGGTCGCTTCGTCGAGTTCGCCATGGCAACGGCCGAGCCAGGCGTCGCCCCAGAAGAAGTTGCAGCTGGTCTGGGCTTGGAGGAGATGGCGGCGGGCCAGTTCGAGGCCGGGGTCGGACGGGCCGATCCGGGTGGCGGCGGCGTGAAGCTGCCGGCTGACCTGCCGCACGCGCGCGAGGGCGTCGCGCTGGGCGGGGCCGCCGGTCCACTGCGTGAAGCCGCGGCCGTCGTGCCAGCCGGTGTTCCACGCCCCGTCACGCACTCGTACCTCGCCATAGGGCGGGTGGCTGGCGAGGTGGTCAGTGATGAAGGTGGGCGCGATGCCGCCTGCCGTGCCGCTCCGGGCGCGGTCGAGGAGGGGCTGGTAGAAGCCGGTCCAGAAGTTGGTGCCGGCGGTCGTGTTCCTGAACCATCCGCCGTTGTCGCCGTCGGTCGCGGTGGTGACCAGGGGCGTGAACTCGCAGTGCCGGGTGCGGGCCGTGACCTCGCGGATGAACCACTCGGGATCCATTCCGGATTCCTGGGCGTCGGAGAGTTCCCGGTCGCGCACGACGACGATGATCTCGCCGCCGCCGTGGCGCGCCACATGGGGCCGGTAGCGCAGCTCGTCCCAGCGCATGGGGTCGACGGCCTCGACGTTCTCGGAGTCGACGAGCACGTACCGGTAGCCCATGGCCTGGAGGAGGGGGATGAGCTCCATGGTGAAGCCCATCTCGGGCGGCCAGAACCCGCCGGTGTGGGGGCGGGGGAAGAGCCGTCCGGCCGCCCGGCGCCACGCGTGGAGCTGGTCGGGCCAGTCCTCGGCCGGAATGAGGGGGAGCACGGGGTGGTAGTGAGCGGTGGCCAGGACGTCGATGATTGCCGTGTTCTGCCAGTGCCAAAGCAGCGATCCGCAGTCCACGATCCCGTACACGCGGGACTGGAAGGCCGGATCCGCGAGCGTCTCGAGCAGGGTCCCCGAGATCGAGAGGTGGACTCGGCCGATGTCCTCGTACGGCCAGAGGGACCGGGGGATGCGGTCGAGGGCGTAGAGGATCTCCCGGGCGGCCCACGGATCGGTCTCGAGCAGGTGCTCGAGGTTGCCGGGCGGCTGGTGCAAGTTGAGCACCGAGGCGAAGTCGATCTGCCCGGCCATCAGGCCACCTCGCAGGCTTCGATGGCGCGGCGGGCCAGCTCGGCGCCGTAGTCGGTCCAGATGCCCTGGCCCCAGTAGCGGTAGCAGCTGGTCTCGCAGGCCAGCAGGTAGAACAGGGCCCGCCTGTAGGCGGGGTCGCTGCTGGGCACACCGGCGGTGAGGAACCGCTCGTTGAAGAGGGCGCTGGCCCGCTGCATCGGGGCGAGGACGCTGTCGTAGCCGGACACCCAGGAGATGTTGTTGGTCCAGCTGCCCCCGTCCATGTGGAACCCGCCGTCCTCGCCGGAGAGCTGGTCGATGACTTCCCTGAGCCGCTCGGGCCCCTCGCCCGGGGTGAGCCGATCCCACACCCGGTGCTGGCCCGCCGGCTGGATCGGCGGCAGGTCTGCCGGGGCGACGCCGAGGGCGGCGAGGCCCTCGAGATACTCCGAGACGTTGAGAGCGGGCGTGGACGAGCCGGAGGACTCGGCGATGACGTCGAAGTACTTGGGGGGGAACTCGTTCATCATCACGCCCCCGTTCTCGCCGTCGGCAATCTGGGTGACGAGCGGCGGGACCATCCGGCCGCCGAGCTGCAGGGGTGCGAGGCCCTTGGCCTCGTAGTAGGGCTGCATCTGGCCGACCAGCTTGGTGTCGCTGCCCTGGGTCTTGACGATCGCGGTGATCGTGGCGGTTTCGCCGCGGGAGCTCGTGCAGGTGAGCCGGTGCGGAAGATGCGGGCGGTCGACGGCGGAGCCGTCGGGGCGCTCGACGGTGTGCTCCTGGACCAGGACCCACTCGTAGCCGCACTCGACGAGCGTCCGCACGAACTCGTAGGCGACATCGGGCTGGTTCGGCAGGGCCATCTCGGCGGGGGAGAAGCCCCGGACCCGGCCGAGGGCCTCGGTGCCGAAGATGGCGGCGAAGTGATGCTGCCACGCGCGGACATGCAGGCGGAAGTCCTGGACGGGGGTGGAGGGGGCCACCGCGTGCCCCCAGGTCGATCCCAGCCATTCCACCGCGCCCCGCCAGGGGTCGTCGCGGGTGATCCGGACCAGCGCGTCGAACACGTCATGCCGGCCCATCTGGCGCATCCCGTGCAGCAGGGTGCCCGAGTAGTCCAGCATCACCCGGGGCGCCAGCCCCCGCTCCAGGAGCTGGGGGACGAACTCGCCCATCCGCTTGTAGCACTCCGCGAACACCGGGGCGTTGTGGTTGTCGCCCTGGTCGGGGTGGTCCATCATCCACGCGAGGTTCGAGATCACCGCCGCGCTCTGCAGGTCCTGCCCGCCGGCCGGAATCAGGGGTTGGTGCATATGCAGTGCGACGGCGAAGCCGCTGCCCGCGTGGGCGAGGTCCACGCCGTCGAACGCCCGCGGCTCGCGGCCGGCCGCGATCGCCTGGGCGACCACGTCCTCCTGACCGCAGATGTTCGGCAGGCCGTCCACGTACTCATCCATGGCGTCCATTGGCTTCCCTCCCCTGGGCGGGGCTACTTGTGGCGGATGTGGTCGTAGATGTTGACATAGTCCTGACCCGGGCGGGCCCAGGAGTAGTCGCTGCGCATCGCGTTGTGCATCAGCTGGCGGAACTCGCCGGGGTAGTCGAACCACAGCCCGAACGCACGTTCCAGCGCCGACTCGATGGCGGTGTTGTCGCTCTGGTGGAACGTGTATCCGTTGCGCTGCCAGTGCGGGCGGTCCGAGAAGTCCCGATCGAAGACCGTGTCGACCATGCCGCCCACCGCCCGCACCACCGGGATGGTCCCGTAGCGCATGGCGATCAGGGGGGTCAGCCCGCAGGGCTCGAACATCGAGGGCACCACCAGCATGTCCGCCCCCGCGTAGATCAGGTGCGCGAGTTCCTCGTCGTATCCGATCTCCAGGTGGCAATCCGGGTTGTCGTTGAGGTAGTGCTTGAGATGCCGGAAGTGCCCGTTGATCCCTTGGTGCAGTCCGTCTCCAAGGAGCACGAACTGCGCCCCCCTCTCCAGGGCGTAGAACAGGGCGTGGTGCACCTGGTGCATCCCCTTCTGCTCGTCGAGGCGCCCCACATAGGCCACGATCGGGCTGTACGTGTCCCGCATCCAGAGCCGTTCCCGCAGCCGTCTCTTCGCCTCGTACTTGCCCTCGAGCTGCTCCGCCGAATAGCGGGCAGGGAGGAAGGGGTCGATCTCAGGGTTCCAGATGTCATAGTCCACCCCGTTGAGCACCCCGCCGAACTTGACCTGATGCGTCCCCAGAGTTGGTCCCAGCCCGTCACCGCCGTCGCCGAAGCGGGCCTCGCCGGCATGGTTGGGTGAGACCGTGGTGGTGAAGTTGGAGTACACCACCCCGCCCTTCATCAGGTTCACCGCCCGGAACTCCTGGTCGTCGCCGAGGCGGTCACGGTCCAGGAAATCGTCAGGCCGGCCCAGCTGGGTGCTCCACAGCACGTGGGGGCCAGTCAAGCCCTGGTGGCGGAAGTTGTGGATCGTGTAGCACACGCGCTGCTCGGGCATCACATGCCCGTACTGCTCATACAAGAGCACCGGGACGAGACCGGTCTGCCAGTCGTGGCAATGGATCACATCCGGGCGCTTCCCCGCCTTGTACAGGTATTCCAAGGCGGCCTTGGAAAAGAACGTGAAGCGGTCCACGTCATCGGGGTAGCCGTACAGGAGCTCCCGGTCGAAGAACCCCTCGCCCGAATGCGGCTCGATGAAGAAGCACTTCCGCCCATGCACGTAGCCGAACCACACGCTGCAGTGGACCGTCGTCCCATGCCACGGCACCCACAGGTCGTGGTAGTCGATGGTCAACCCGTAGACATCCTCATGCCGCATGCCTGCGTACTTGGGCAGCACGATCTCCACCGCGTGGCCCCGGAGCTCCAGCTCACGACTCAGGCCGAAAACCACATCGCCCAGGCCCCCTGCCTTGGCCACTGGCGCGCACTCGCTCGCCACCATCACCACGTACATGCCTCACCCCCGCCGCACTCTGTGTCAAAGCTCAATCGTCACACTAGGCACCTTAGACGAGCTGGACGTCACGAGGACCGATGAGACTTTCCGGTCATCGATCATTCACTCGACGTTCTACCTGGCAACGTCACACGCCCGGTGGCCACGTAGTGAACAGGTTGAGGGTTCGCCCACCGGGCCCACCGCATAGTGTGTCGGCATGCTCGACCTGGACGCTGTCCATGCTCGACGACGAGCAGGGCTTCGCGTTCCGCGGCACCGAGCAGGCGCGGCTGCTCCCCGAACTCGACGCCGACGGCCTGCCCAGCTCGTCAAGCACCGCGACAGCGCCTTCGCCGGGACGGATCTGCTGCAGCGCCTGCAGACGTGGGGTGCCGACGCGGTCCTGCTCGCGGGCGTCTCGACGCACCTGTGCCTCGCCCAGACCGCGGTGGACGCCTACGCGTACAACCTCCGGGCCGCCTTCGCCGATGAGGCGATGGGCGCGGACGTGCCGGAGAGCGCGGACGCGATGCTCGCCGTCGTCCTCGAGGAGTACCGCCAGGAGAAGCTCACACAGCCCGCGGCGATCGCGCGACTGCGGGGGAGCTGACGCGCGAGACCTGACGCTCACGGACGCTCGCTGCCACTCCCTCGGCCCTGCCGCCGCTGGCCCCGCGGCTAGGGTTGAGGCATGACCCAGCGCCACGCCACCATGCAGGACGTCGCCCGGGCCGCCGGGGTCTCGCACCAGACGGTCTCGCGCGTGCTCAACGGGCACCCCTACGTGAGCGAGGCGGCGCGGACCGCCGTCGAGGCCGCGATCCGCGAGCTCGGCTACAGGCGCAACACGGCCGCCCGCAGCCTCGTGACACGGCGCTCGCAGACGATCGGCGTGCTCGGCAGCGAGGTCACGGCCTTCGGCCCCTCGAGCACGCTCTGGGGCGTCGAGCAGGCGGCCCACGAGGCCGGCTACTTCGTCAGCATCGCCGGGCTGCGCGACGTCACGGCCTCGAACATCGCCGACGCCCTCGCGCACTTCGGCGACCAGGCGGTGGACGGGATCGTCGTCGTCGTGCCCCACCCCGGCACGTTCGAGACGCTGCGCGGGCTCGACGTCGGCGTCCCGCTCGTCGCCGTCGGCGCGCACGGCCAGCCGGGCCTCGCGGGCGCACGCGTCGACCAGGAGCAGGGCGCGCACGACGCCGTCGCGCATCTCGCGGGGCTCGGTCACCGCCGCATCGGGCACGTCGCGGGCCCGGCAGGCTGGATCGACGCCGCCGCCCGCGAGGCCGGGTGGCGGGACGCGCTGGCCGAGGCCGGCGCACCGGCGCACCAGTGGCGCCGCGAGGGGGACTGGACGGCGGCGGATGGGTACCGGATCGGACTCGAGCTCGCCGAGGCGCTGGACGGGCCGGACGCGCCGACGGCCGTGTTCGTCGCGAACGACCAGATGGCCCTCGGCGTCCTCCGCGCTCTGAGCGAGCGCGGGGTCAACGTCCCCGGGCGGCTCTCGGTCGTGGGCTTCGACGACCTCCCCGAGGCGGCCTTCTTCATCCCGCCCCTGACCACCGTGCGGCAGGACTTCGCCGAGCTCGGCCGCCGCGCGCTCGCCGTCCTCCTCGCGGAGATCGAGGGCGCCTCCGGACCGCGTGCGGAGGAAGACGGCGGCGCCGGGGCGGTGGACGGCGCGGCGGACGGCGCAGGTGCGACCGTGCCCGCCGAGCTCGTCGTGCGCGAGACGACGGCACCGCCCGGGGGCTGACACGACTCCTCGGGACACGCGCACCAGACGCGGCCAAGGCCGGCACTGACAACGCGACTGGCGACAGCCCACCAGCAGGCATGGAGTCGATGGTCGCCCCACCCGGAACCCTGGAATGGACCGGCCCTCCGGCACGCGATACCTGACCTACCCCCACGCCGACTCCGGGGCCGACGGCCGAGGCCATCCGGGCGGCGGCTCAGCCGAGGAGGGGGAAGCCAGCGAGGATCTGCTTCAGGTGCATCACCTGACGCGGGAAGAACTCGGCGACGGTGAGGCCCACGACCTCCGCCTCGGCGCTGACTTCGGCGACGACACGGCGGACCTGGGCGCTCGTCAGCCCCCCGCGGTCCGCGCCGAGGCCGAGCCGGACCTCGTCGGCGTCGATCGTGTCGACGTCGAAGTGGATGGCCACGCGCGAGGCGGCGGTGCCCCGCAGCCAGTCGAGGAGCGCGGAGCTGTCCGAGCGCAGCGCGTCCGGCGGGAAGACGGACAGGCCCCACGCCTCGGCGACCGCGGGCAGGGACCGGTCTGTCCAGTCGTGCATCCCGACAAGAGCGACGCGGCTCGGCGGGATCGTCGCCGGGAGCCGGCGGAGGACGTCGGGATCGCCATGGCCCGTGAGCGCCGAGACGGCCATCGCGTGGTACCCGGGGTACGCGCCATCGCCCGTGCCGATGTCCGGGTGGGAGTCGACCCACAGCACGGCAAGATCGTCGCCGTGCCTCTCGGCGAGCGCGGAGAAGGGGGCCACGCTGACCCCGCAGTCGCCGCCCAGGGTCGTGATCCGCTCCGGCCGGTACTGGCGGATGATCGAGAGGGCCGCCTCGAGCTGCTCCAGAATGGCGGCCTTGGCCTCGACCCCGTCCCGCTCCTCGAGGCCGGAGTCGCCGAACTCGACGGGCACGACGGCGGTCGGCCCCTCATGCTCGGGGAGCACCGCCTGCAGCACCCTCGTGCCCACCGTGTAGCCCCGGCGGGCGTCGTCGAACGGGAACTCCGGCGCGAGATCGCGCACGCTCGACGTCCCGGCGCCCTGCCACTGGGGCCACACGAGGCGAAGATGCGCGCTGGGGGACGGGTGTGTGCGGGTCATGCGTGCCTCCTCCTGGGCGTGGGCGTGGTGGGCCCGCCACCCACTCAAACGCAGGCCTCCGAGTGAGGGCAAGGGGGACTCGGAGCGGATGCCGGGGTCCCGGGGGGAGAACCGCCCCGCCGTCGTGCGAGACGGCGACGCCGACTGTCCGTCGCGTGCACCCCAGCCCAGGCCCGTTGTAAATTCTCAGATCAAGGCTTACAGGAGATCCCATGGCACCCTCGCCCCGCCCGGCCGGCGCCGCGGCAATCATCACGGCGACGATCACCGTGAATCCCGCGTTCGCCGTCGGACCCGTGCGCCGCGAGACGTTCGGAGCGTTCGTCGAGCATCTCGGCCGCTGTGTCTACGGCGGCATCTACGAGCCCGGCCACGCGACGGCGGACGAGGACGGCTGGCGTGGCGACGTCCTCGAGCTCACGCGCGAGCTCGGCGTGAGCACGGTCCGGTACCCCGGCGGCAACTTCGTCTCCGGCTACCGCTGGGAGGACGGGATCGGCCCCAAAGTCGAGCGGCCCGTACGGCTCGACCTTGCTTGGCATTCGACCGAGACGAACCAGGTGGGTCTCGACGACTTCGTGCGCTGGTGCGCGAAGGCTGGCGTCGAGCCGATGATGGCCGTGAACCTCGGCACGCGTGGCGTCCAGGAGGCCCTCGACATCCTCGAATACTGCAACCACCCGCGCGGCACCGCCCTCTCCGACCTCCGCCGCAAGAACGGCGCCGAGGAGCCGCATGGCGTCACGTTCTGGTGCCTCGGGAACGAGATGGACGGCCCGTGGCAGATCGGCCACAAGCCCGCCGAGGTGTACGGCCGGCTCGCCGCCGAGACGGCCCGGGCCATGCGCCTCGCGGGAGGGGATGAGCTCCGGCTCGTCGCGTGCGGCAGCTCGAGCCCCGCCATGCCCACTTTCGGAGAGTGGGAGCGCGCCGTCCTGGCCGAGACCTACGAGGTCGTGGACTACATCTCGGCCCACCAGTACTTTGACCACAGCGGCCCGCTCGAGGACCACCTTGCCGCGGGCGCCGTCATGGACCAGTTCATCCGGGACATCGTCGCCCACATCGACCACGTCAAGAGCGTCAAGAAGTCCGACAAGGACGTGCACATCTCCTTCGACGAGTGGAACGTCTGGCACATGTCCTCCCCGCGCGTCCCCGGGCCCACCGGCTCCGACTGGCCCGAGGCCCCCGCCTTGCTCGAGGACCTCTACACGGTCGCGGACGCGGTCGTCGTGGGCGACCTGCTCATCACGCTCCTGCGCCATACGGACCGCGTCCACTCGGCCTCGCTCGCCCAGCTCGTCAACGTCATCGCGCCGATCATGACGGCCCCGGACGGGCCGGCGTGGAGGCAGACGACGTTCCACCCCTTCGCGCTCACCTCAGCCCACGCGAGCGGCGAGGTGCTCCAGGTCGCGGTCCAGTCGCCGTCGTTCGCCTCTCCGGCGCACGGCGAGGTGCCCGCGCTCTCCGCCGTCGCGACGCACGACGCCGAGACCGGGGCCGTGACCGTCTTCGCCGTGAACCGCGGCACCGAGGCGGCGCTCTCGCTCACGGTGGACCTCACAGCGTTCGCCGGGCTCGGGCTCGTCGAGGCCGTCACGTACACGGGGCCGGACCCGCTGTGGCACGCGAGCGAGGAGGACGCGACGTCAGTCCTGCCCGCCCCGCTCGACGGCGTGGCGCTCGACGGCGGGACGCTCACCGCCGTCCTGCCACGCGTGAGCTGGACGATGTTCCGCCTGGGGTAGAGCCGCCGACCCCCAACCCGCCAGCCCGCGCGGCACGAGCGGGCGTTCAGGCTCGTGCCGCGCGGGCCGACCGGTTCGCTTGACCGTCACCAGCGGTGCGCGACGTCCACGATGAGGCGCGAGCCGCCCGCCGTGCCGCCGGGCCCGCCGTCGAGGATGAAGGCGCGGAACGGCAGGCGCGCCCGGACGCCGAGGCCGATCGTCGTCTGGCCCTCGAAGCTCCCGGCCCAGGCGACCTGGCGGAAGGTCGAGAAGCAGCTGACGTCGACGAGGTTGGCCGGGTCGGCGGGGGAGTACGTGGGCTGGTAGTTCGTGTCGTGGGCCGGGGACAGCGCCACGATGCGCAGGCGGGCCCCGCCGGCCAGCGGGACGAGCTGGCCGCTGCCGTCCATGGCGACGGCGTCGACGTACTCGATGCGGTAGCCGTCGACGGCGCCCGAGAAGTCCAGGACGAGGCGGTCGAAGCACTCGTGCCGGCCCGCTCGGACGTTGGTGAGGGCGGCTTGCGAGTACTCCTCGTCGACCTTGGGGAGCGATCCCCACGTGATGCCGCAGTACGGCGTCGTGCTGGAGGTGGCGGCGGTGGCGGGGGCGGCTGCGCCGAGCCCGCCGATGAGGAGGGCTGCGGCGCCGAGCGCCGCGAGGGTCTTGTTCATGGTTGGTTCCTGAGGGTGCGGTGCTGGACCCGCGGAATTCTGCGGGAATGAGCCGATCGTAGGGCCGGCCTCGCAGGCGCTGGAATGGGGTTGCGGCCATTGCTCCCCAACCGTGAAGGACGTCGCGGAACGGGGTGGAAAGCGGGCGATTCAGGTCACGGCCAAGGCAGTTCTAGAGACCTACTCGGTGGTAGTCATTACGGGCGGATCGCAGGCGTGGTTATTAACTCGGGTTGTGCAGCTGTCGAGATAGCACGCTCGTTTTGTCCATCGTCGGAAAAAACGTCTGTACAAAGTAATTCGAACCCGTTGACCGAGCTTCGGGGCCGGGTTTACCGTCATGCTCGAGACCCCCGACGGGGTCTCATCCCAACCAGGGGGAAACCGCCGGACAGCCGGCGGCTGGAAGGGAATGCGGCCTGTGGCCGCCCCGCTCGGCTCGCACCGTCGGCACGTCCGGCATGAGATCCGCACATCGCTCTCGCGGCCGCTGTCTCAGGCCTGCGATCGATACCTCTTTGGCTCTGGCCTGCTCCGCGATTCGGCGCGCCTCGGCGCGCTTGAGGGGACAGTGATCGCGTGCTCTGGACTGTGCTGCAACGGACGCTTAGGCGGCTCATCGCCGCCGCCGCGTCGTTGTGCATGGTCCTGACGTTCACGGCCCCGGGATCCACGGCGGCGGAAGCCGCGCGCACGGCCACCATGGGGTACCCGCAGCTGGACCCCGTGGGCGAGCATCAGGACGCGGGGTCGCTCCCGGCGGTGCCGGACGGCACCCCGATCGGGTACGGCGACATCCAGGCAGTCCTCCCGGCGGCAGCCGCACTCTGGCCAGGCCAGAATGTGGATGCCGCCGTTTTCGTCCTCGCGGACCTCCCCGGCACGACTCTCGCCATCACGTCCGGCACGACCGTCACCGTGGACGCCACGGCCGCGGGCTGGGGTTGGAGCGTCGGGAGCGCCGAGCCGAACCGCATGGACCTGCAGACCGTCGTGGCCCACGAACTCGGGCACGTCCTCGGGCTGCCGGACCTCGAGGGCGGCAGCGACCTCATGAGCCGGGTGCTCTTCCCCGGCGAGCAGCGCTACGCGACGAGCCTCACCCCGGCCCCGGCAGAGCTCGCCGAGCCCGCCCCCGCGGCGGAGCCCGTGGCGAACGAGCCGGTGGTGACCGAGCCGGCGCCCGCCGTCGAGCCGGCCGCTGAGCCTGCGCCCGCGCTCGATGCCCCCACCTCGGCGGCACAGGCCCCCACTTCGGCGGCACAGGCCCCCGCTTCGGCGGCACAGGCCCCCGCTTCGGCGGCACAGGCCCCCATCTCGGCGCAGGGATCTGCGACGGGGGCCCCGTCCAGTGAGTCCGCTGGGTCCAGTGAGTCCGCTGCCACGGCGTCCGCCGTTCCCACCACCGTCTGGCAGCTCGCCATGCCGGGGACGACGGCGACCCTCGCCTTCCACGCGGACGGCACCGCGAGCTTCGGCTCCGACGCGACCGGGTACACGACCCGCGCGCTCGCGGGGCTCACGGCCATCGAGGTCCTGGGCTCGGCCGGGGACGACGTCTTCACGCTCGACCGCAGCGGCGCGGACGCGGCACTCACGGTCTCGTTCGACGGGGCCGCGGGCTTCGACACGCTCGTCACGGTCGGCAGCGGGAGCATCCACTCGCTCCCGGTCAACGGCAGCTCGGGCACCCTGCACCTCGGCGCGACGACGGTCGTCTACGCGAACATCGAGCCGATCACGAACGCCGGAACGGCCACGGACATCGTCTTCACCCTCAGCGGGACCGACGACGAGGCCGTGCTGGAGGAGATCGTCGGCGGCTTGCGGCTGCGCAGCCTCAATGGCAGCTTCGAGCAGACGGACTTCACGGCGCCGTCGGCTTCGCTGACCATCAACGGCGGTGACGGCGCGGACACGATCACGCTCACGGGCGCGATCACGCTCCTCGGCGCGAAGCTCGTGATCAACGTCGAGAAGATCACGGTCGCCTCGGGCGCCGCGGTGACGGCAGCCGAGGTCACGCTCACCGCCGCGGCCTCCGCGACGGGCGGGCCGAGCCTCGGCTGCGTCCTCACTCTCGCGACGCACTGCGCGGACGCCTCGGTCACGGTCGACGGCGGGAGCATCACGGCGGACACGCTGGCCCTCACGGCCACCGCGACCGTCACGCCGGATGCATCGCACGCGACGGCGTATGCCGTCGTCGTCGACGCGAAGGCCGCCGTCTCGATCCTCGGCGCCGCCCAGGTCACGGCGACGACCGCCGACGCGCTCCTGTCCGCGACCTCGACCGTCGGCCCCGTGACCCTGTCGAAGAAGTACGGCGACGCCGCAGTCATCACCTCGGACGCGACGGTCACGGTCGGCGGCTCGGCCGTCGTCACCGCGGGAGGCAAGGCCACGATCACCTCGACGTCGGCGGTCGACGCCGCCGCGACCCCCGGTTCGGACGCCGCGAAGGACGAGGGCACCGCCGGCTCGGACGGCAGCGCGAGCTTCGATGCCGCCGTCGCCCTCCTGACCGTCACCGCGACGGCGATCAGCGCCGTGACCGGCACCGCTCGGCTGGCGGTCACCGGCGCCCTCGAGGTCCTGGCCAAGAACGCCGCGACCCTCAAGGGGGTCGCCGACGCGAAGGATGCCGCGGCGGGCGCGGGCATCGCCGTCGTCCACCTCGACCAGACCACCCGCGCCTCGATCGACTCGGCGAGCACGACGCCGACGACAGCCGCCTCCCTGGCCGTGCTCGCCGAGCAGGAGGCGAACCTCACGGCGGGCTCGAACGCCGGCAAGGGCGGCGCGACCCAGAACAACAAGGACGCGAACGATCCGGATCGCGCCAACGGGCAGTCGTCGACGGCGGACGGCGCGATCGGCGTCGCCGGCGCCCTCGCCGTCTCCGCACTCAGCACCGGCACTACGGCCCACGTCTCCGGCGCGAAGATCCACACGACCGGCGCCCAGTCTGTCAAGGCCACCGCGAAGAACACCGTGGCCACGACGGCGGATGCCGGCACGACCGACGGCAGCGGCGGCTCGACCGGGTTCGGCCTCGCGATCGGCGTGGCCGTGAACATCGTCGATCTGCTCACCGAGGCGTTCATCGGCGCGGGGACCGGCCTCGAGACCTCGGGCCTCACGGTCGAGGCCACGGGGCCGGCCGCAGGCGATTCCTCCTTCACTGCCACCGCCGTCTCCGGCAAGAAGAACAGCGGGAGCGCCTCGATCGCTGGCTCGCTGGCCGTCACCGCCGTCACCGCCGACACGGCCGCCGAGCTGCGCGGAGCGGGCACCACGCTCAATGCCGCGGACGTCGCCCTCACCGCGCGGGGCAGCCAGAAGAACCACGCCAAGGCGAGCGCGAAGCAGGAGGCCGGCTCGGTCGGCGTCGGCGCGTCGGTCGCCCTGAGCATCGTCAACGTCAGCGTCCGCGCGGGCCTCGCCGCCGACGCGGCCGCGACGGGCATCCGGAACCTGACTCTCGCCGCGACGGGGGTGGACGAGACGACGACCGAGACCGAGGGCGGCGCGGGCGGCGGCTCCTCCGCATCGCTCACGGGCGTTGCGAGCATCGCGATCCACAACGTCAGCACCATCGCCTCGATCCTGGCGGGCCCCAAGCTCACGACGGCGGGCGCCCTCACCGCGACGGCCGACCAGACGGCCAAGGCCACGACGACCGCCACCGGAGCCACGACCGCCGGCGCCGGCGCGAGCCTCGGGGCGACCGTCTCGTTCGCGCTCACCTCCGCCACGCACGAGGCCGATGCCTCCCTCTACCGCGACGCGGACGTCATGGGCTCGGTCACGATGGCGGCGCACGGCGTCTCCACGACGTCGACGACGGCGACCGCCTCCGCCGCGGGCGCGCCCGACGAGGGCGGCGACAGCACGGGCAAGACCGCGAACCAGAAGTCCGACGGCCATCTGGGCAACGCCTCCTCGCGCTCGAGCGGCGGTTCCGGAGACTCGAGCACCCCGGCCGCGCAGAACGAGGACGGCACCGCCGTCACCGTCGCCGCCGCAATCGCCTTCAACCTCGTCACGAGCGTCACGACGGCGCTCCTGGCCCCGGCGGCCGCGCTCGAGGCGACCGGCCCCGTCTCGTTCACGACGACGAACAACACCGACGCGAAGGCCGTCGCTGACGGCACCTCGACCGGCGCGACGAGCGTCGGCGTCGGGGCGGGCCTGGCCGTCAACCGGGTCACGCTCGTGAACGAGGCGAGCGTCGGCGTCGGCGCGTCCGTCAAGGCCGGCGGCCTCACGCTCTCGGCCACCGTCAAGCCCGTCGCCGCGGACACGGTCCACGCCTTCGAGGCGACCGCGAAGGCCGGCGCGACGGACGGCAGCGGAACCCTCGGCATCGCCGGCGCGTTCGCGCTCAACCTCGTCGACGAGAGGACCCTCGCCGTCATCCACGCCGACCAGACGCCCGGCCCCGCGCCGTCACCCGTCCCCTGGATCGAGATCCTGGGCAGCGGCGCGGTCGCCCTCACGGCGGCGTCGGCCGCAACGCACAAGGCCTCGGGCAAGGCGAGCCAGTCCGGCACCGGCACGGCCGGCATCGGCGCGGCGTTCGGCCTCAACCTCATCACCTCGCGCGTCTACGCGGGCATCGACCAGGTCCTCGACCCGACCCGCGGCCCCCCGCTCATCGGCGTCGGCGCACTCAGCATCACCGCCACCCAGGTCGCGACGCTGACCACGGAGGCGGAGGCCGGCGGAAAGTCCGGAAGCGTCACGATCGTCCCCGCCGTCGCGATCACCCTCGCGACCCTCACCGCCAGCGCCTCCCTCGGCGCGAGCACCGCGCCCGCGGGCACGGCGCCCCTCACCGCCGCGAGCGTCACCGCCGCGGCCACCCAGACCGTCACCGCGAGCACGACCGCGAAGGGCTCGACCCAGGCAGGCAGCACCGCGGGCATCGGCGTCTCGCTCGCCCTCGCAGTCCTCGACAACGTCGTCGCCGACTCGGGCAGCGCACGCAGCATCACCGCCACGGGGGCCGTGAGCTTCACCGCGACGCAGAGCGTCGACGCGGCAACCCTCGCCGAGGCCGCCACGAAGGGCGCCTCGCCCTCCGAGGGCAAGGACGGCGGCGGCAAGGACGTCAACCAGAAGGCCGACGCGAACCTCGGCAAGGCCAACGCCTCCCGCAACGCGAACGGCGGCTCGACCACCGAGTCCTCGACCCCGAAGGCCGCGACGAACGACGACGGCGGCAACTCGGTCTCGATCGCCGGCGCCATCGCGATCAACCTCGTCACGAGCACTGCCCGGGCCTGGCTCGGCGACGGCACGACGATCGCCTCCGGCGGTGTCGTGACCGTCAAGAGCCTGGCGAACACGGACGTCAAGGCCGAGGCGAAGGGCGACTCCGCCACGGACGGTTCCGTGGGCGTGGGTGCGGGCGTCGCCGCCAACCGCGTGACGATCGTCAACGAGGCCCTCACGGGCACCGCCACCATCACGGGCACAGGCCTCGTGCTCGCGGCGGGTCTTCGCGGCGGCGACACGAACGACGTCATCCGCCGCTGGGACGACGCCGCGAAGGAATGGGTCATCGTCGAGGAGGGCAAGCAGCTCCCCGGGCCGACCAAGAACGACGTGTACTTCGTGACGACCAACGGCGGCGACTCTGACGGCGACGGCACCGCCGACGGAAACGACGGCCTCTACACATTCGACGGCACGACCTGGAACCTCACGACCGACATCTCCCTCGCCCAGGCGGACAAGACCAAGCCCGTCGCCGCGCTCCCCGGCTCGGCATCCGACGGCGACTACTACTGGCTCGCCGCCGTGAAGGACGGCAAGCCCGCCGGCAGCATCTGGAAGCGCGAGTCCGGGGCCTGGGCCTTCGTCACGCGCTACGCGGTCAAGCAGAAGGTCGAGCTGCCGCGGGACACGATCGATGAGGGGATCTGGTTCCACCTCACCGAGGCCGACGGCTCCCTTGCCGCGGGCTTCTACCGCCGCAAGGACGACCACACGTGGGAGTTCAAGGCCGCCGCAGCGACACTCACCGACGGTGATGCCCTCCCCGCGAGCCCGGTCGCGGACCAGATGTTCCGGCTCTGGGAGCACGAGGTCGTCGCGACGGCCCGGGCCGGCGCGAGCAAGTCCACGAGCGTCGGGATCGCCGGCGCCCTCGCCCTCAACATCCTCAGCAGCACGACCCGGGCGGTGCTCGAAGCCGGCGCGTCCGCGACACTCTCCTCCGCCGCCGTCGAGATCTCCGCGAGGGCCAACGAGCTCGACCGCGCGACGGCGACCGCGAAGGCCGAGGTGGGCTCCGCGACGGGCGTGGGGGCGTCCGTCGCGATCCAGATCGTCGGTGCCGGAGGCACAGCCAATGCAGTCCGGGCCGAGGCCGAGGACACGGCCCTGCTGACCGGTGGGACCTCGCTCACCCTCCTGGCCGTGGGCTTCCGCGAGATGCTCACGAAGGCCGAGGGCGGCTCCGAGGGCAAGACGGGCGTGACCCCGGTCCTCGCGATGGTGGTCAGCGTGGACGACGCCGTCACGGCTCGCCTCGGCACGGCCGCCACAGGGTACGCCGGGACCGGCGCCGTGACCGTCCGCGCCGCCCACGCGGGCCGCATCCTCACCGAGGGCAACGCCGATGCCGCCGGCACGTCGACCGCCGTCGGCATCGACCTCGCGATCAACGCCGTCGTGGGCTGGGACACGCTCGCCGAGATCGCCCGCGACACCCACGGGACCGCCGTCGAGGTCCTCGCCGTCTCTGCGGTCACGACCGAGGCGAAGTCGGTTGCGAGCGCGAAGGGCTCCGACGAGGGCGACTCGAGCGGCGACTCGAAGGCCAACGGCCAGGTCAACGGCTCCAACCCGAACACTGCCGGGACCCAGTCCTCCACCTCGTCGATGCCGAGCTCGAGTGGCGGCACGAACGGCTCCAACGGCGCGAACGGCGCGAACTCACAGCAGAGCGGCCAGTCCGGGACGTCCGGCTCGAGCACGGGCGTCGCCGCGGCCCTCGCGGTCAACTGGGTCGTCGCGACCTCGGACGCGCGCATCGCGGCGAACCGCACCGTCACCGCGACGGCGGGCGCCGTCACCGTCCGCTCGACCCTCCTCGCGCGCGCCAGCGCCCTCGCCCTCGGCTCCGCGATCGACCTGCAGAAGGACGGCACGCGCGTCGCCGCGACGATCGGCCTCAACGTCCAGGACCTGACGAACCAGGCAGGCATCGGCGCCGGGGCCCACGTCACGGGCCAGACCGGCATCACCGTCGAGGCCAGCGTCCCGACCCCCGACGCCGACGACGACCCGTTCAACCCGGGCGACGGCGACTACAACGACTTCATCGTCTGGTCGCTCTCCGCCGCGGGCGGCAAGAGCACGTCCGTCGCGGGCAGCGCCGCCGTCCAGATCCTGCTCATCTCCTCGAACGCGTGGGTCGGCGCGGGCGCCGAGCTCGACGCACCCGCGGGCGGCATCGCCGTCGGCGCCTATGCCCCGATCCGCTTCCAGAACCTCGCGATCGTCGGCGCCCTCTCCACGAACAGCGGCACGGCCGTCGGCGGCGCGTTCTCGGTCAACTGGGTCGAGGTGGACACGACGGCGTGGATCGACTCGGCCGCCATGGCCCAGACCCGCACCGACGCCTCGGGCGCAACCTCGGTCACGGCCCGCACGAGCGTCAACCCGCTCGTCCCGGACCTCCCCAAGCCTCTGGCCGGCAAGGTCGGATGGCTCAAGCTCTCGTCCGTCGCGATCGCGGGCGGCGCGAGCTCGGGCGGCGCGGCCGTCACCGGCGGGTTCGTCGTCGAGATCCTGAGCCTCGACACGAGGGCCTGGATCGCCGAGGGCGCGCTCGTGAACCAGGAGGGCGCGATCGGCGGCTCCGGCCAGGCCGTCACGGTCCGGGCAACGGACGCGCTCCGGCTCGTCGACATCGGAGGCGCGCTCGCGGCGAGCAAGGACTCGGCCAGCGTGGGCATCACGGCCGTCGTCGTGGTCTCGAACTCGAACGTCCGGGCCTGGATCGGGGACGACGCCCAGGTCCGGGCCGGCGGGAACGTGACCGTCGAGGCCACGTCCGCCGAGGACCTGTTCGTCCTTGCCGTCGCGGGCGGGGCGAGCGCGGGATCCGTCGCGGCGACGGGCGCGGTCCTCGTCCTCGTGGCCAACCAGGGCGGCGGATCCCCGAAGGTCCTCGCGCACGTGGGCGACGGCGTCCTCGACGTCGCCGGCGACGCGACCCTTCGTGCCACCCGCACGTCCCACGCGGACCTCTCGTCGGGCAACCTGGCCATCTCCACGAGCTCCGCCGGTGTCGGCGCCTCCGCGACCGTGGTCGTGCGCGACAGCGACGTCGAAGCGTCGATCGCCGATGCGGCCGACGTCCGTGTGGGCGACGACCTCCTGATCGAGGCCGCGCAGACGTCCGACCTCATGCTCCTCGCGGTCGGCGGCGCCGGCGGGCAGTCCGCGGGCGTCGGCGGCTCGGTGACCGTCACCGTCCTCTCGGACCACACGACGGCGCGAGTCGGCGCCTCCGCGGCGGTCAACTGCGCCGGCCCGTCCTGCACCAACGCGAGCAGCGAGCCGACCCAGGACGTCGTGGTCCGGGCCACCGACGCGACCGAGCTGCTCGCCCTCGCGGGCGTCCTCGCGGTCGGCGGCACCGCCGGCGTCGGCGTCGGCGTCGACGTCGAATCGATCCACAAGACCACGGCGGCGTCGATCGGCGACGGCGCGACGGTCCGGGCCAACGGCGACGTCGTGGTCGAGGCGGTCTCGACGGAGGACTTCACGTCCATCTCGGTTGGCGGCGGCGGTGGGGGAACCGCGGCCGTGAACGTCAACGTCGCCGTCCCCGTCATCGACATCACGACGACGGCGACGATCGGCGCAGGCGCGGACGTGCGGGCCGGCGGCAACGTCATCGTCTCGGCGGACGAGTCCCTGACGCTGTTCACGGTGGCCGGCAACATCTCGGTCGCGGGCACCGCCGCGGTCGGCGCCGGCGTGGCCGTGCCGGTCGTGACGAAGACGACGTCGGCCCTCATCGGCGCCGGCGCGCGCGTCACCGCCCTCGCGCTGCCCGGCCACATCAACCACTCGACGGTCAACGCGGGCGGGTACACCGTGACGGGGACGGACATCCGCTTCGATCCGCGCGGATCTCTCGGCGGCTGGCCCACGCCGTTCCCGAATCCCTTCCCGCTCGGCACCTCGGGCCTCCAGGCCGACGGCATGACGATCCGCCTCGGCTACAGCCACGGCTTCGAGCTCGGCCAGCAGGTCATCTACGACGCCGGCGGCGGCACGCCCATCGCGGGCCTCGCCGACGGCGGGACGTACTACGTCATCCCGGTCTCGGCCACCGACATCCGCCTGTACCGGAAGCGCGGCCCGCCGGCGAGCCCGACCTGCGCCGACCCGGACCTCGTGTGCGGGCTGACGCTGCCCGCCGGCGCGGTCATGGGCGAGAACCACCGCTTCGTCGCCACGACCCAGCCGGGGGTCGCCGCCGATGCGTCGCTGCGCTTCACCGCGGACTACGCGGTCCACGTGGGCGGCAACCACCTCGTCCTGCCGTACACCTTCCCCGCCGGCCATGTCCCCGCGGTCGGAGACCCCGTCGTCTACAGCGCGGGCGGCGGGACGGCCATCGGCGGGCTCGTCGACGGTGCCACGTACTACGTCGTCGACGCCAACCCCTCGCACTTCCAGGTCGCGGCCACCAAGTGCCAGGCCACGGGCCTCGCGGCGGACTGCCCCGATGGCGTGCAGCCCGTGACCCCCATCGACCTCACGTCGACGGGCACCGGCCGCTCCCACAGCTTCGTCCCCTCAGGGATGCTCCCCGCCGGCAACGCCGCCGAGACCGGGCCGCAGACCGTCACCGCGCCGAGCCGCACGGGCTTCGGCGGCGTCGCCGTCGCAGCGACCAACAGCGACTACCTCGGCTCGATCGGCATCGCCGCCGGCGGCGCCGGGACTGCAGCCGTGAGCCTGTCCGGCTCGGTCGCCGTCGTCACGGTGCAGACGACGGCGACGATCGGCTCCGGGGCGAGGATCAACTGCGCGGACGGCGACGCGGCCTGCGCCGCCAACGACCCGTCGGCCTCGGCGTCGCAGTCGGTCCTCGTCTCGGCCGTCAACAGCTTCCGCACCCTCGGCATCGCCGCCTCGGTCGCCGTGGCAGGGACCGCCGGCGTCGGCGCATCCGCGGCGGTCCGCGTCGTCGACCTCACGACGGACGCGTCCGTCGGCAGCGGCGCCGTCGTCAACGCCCGTGGCAGCATCGAGATCCGCTCGGGCGCGGCCGACGCCGTCATCTCGGTCAACGCCGCAGCGGGCGGCGGCACCGTCGGCGTCGCGGGAACGGTCGGCGTGACCGTCATCGACGAGTACACCTACGCCCGCACTGGGACCGGTGTGACCCTCCGCGCGGACGGCAACGTCGGCGTCTTTGCGAACTCCGACTCCAAGCTCCTGCTCATCACGGCCTCGATCGCCGCCGGCTACGTCGGGGTCGGCGTGGGGGTCGGCGTCGCCGTCGTGACCAAGGAGACCAAGGCCTACCTCGGCGCGAACAACACCGTGATCGTCAGGGCCCAGGGCACCGGCCTCGCGGGCGTCCGCACCGGCGCGATCACCGGGGGCCAGTTCCCGACCGCCGTCGTCAGGGGCCTGGCCGTCCAGGCCGACTCGACCGAGCGCCTCTTCGGCCTCGTCGCCGGCATCGGCGCCGGGTTCGTCGGCGTCACGGCAAACATCGGCGTCAACATCTTCACCGTCACGACCCTCGCCTACCTCGACCTCGGGACCACCGTGAACAAGGACGCGGGGGACATAGTCGCGGGCGTGAACGCGGCGCAGGGCGTGTCCGTCACCGCCACGGACCTCTTCGACTCGCTCACGTTCGCCGGCGGCGTGGCCGGCGGGTTCGTGGGGGCCTCGGGCGGCATCGACATCGGCGTGGCCTCGATCAGCGTCACGGCCTACCTCGCGGCTGGCACGGACGTCTGGGCCCAGTCCGACGTCTCGGTGAACGCCCTCGCCGTCAAGAACGTCCAGTCCTACGCCGTGAGCATCGGCGGCGGGTTCGTCGGGGTCGCGGGCGCCGTCTCCGTCTGGTCGATCGGCACAGCCCCGACCGCCGGCTACTCGACGGACACAACCGGCCCGAACCGGGGCGCGTGGAACGCCGGAACCCCGTACACCACGGGCGACGTCGTCACCCACGCCGGCGACACGTACGTCGCCCGGTCCAACAGCACCGGGGCGCAGCCCGACACGAGCCCCCTCGCATGGAAGAAGGACGTCCCGACGACGGCGACCAACGGCGAGGGCACGAACGGCCAGCACCAGGCCGACCAGGTGGCCTCGGGCAACGGCAGCGATGCCCCGGCCCCGGCGTGGAGCAACGCCGTCGCCTACTCCAAGGGCGACCAGGTCACGTTCAACGGCGTCCGGTACCAGGCGACGGCGGACATCGTCGCGGGGGCCGCCGACCCGGAGAGCAGCACGACGTGGTACGCCGTCAAGGACGGCTGGAAGTCTGCCCTCGACGGCGCGCCCGCCGACTCGACGCCGGCCTTCGTCTCCGGTGCCGCCTACACCGCGGGCGACTACGTGACCTTCAACGGGCACTACTACCGCGCCACGGGCACGTTCGTCTCGGGCGCCAACCCGAGCGTCGACACCGCCCACTGGGCCAACGCCGACAACGACTACCGCTTCCGCGTGTTCTCGGGCGCGGCCGGCTCCGACGCGAGCGTCGGCGGCTCCTACAGCGCCACGAGCCCGGCATCCGACCAGTTCACGCAGCCCGCCCCGCCGTCGGGGACCTCCGCCGGGGTCTACGGCGCCGTCCACTCGAAGCTCGGGAGCGTCAGGGTCCGCGCGAACGAGGAGGTCGAGGTCTTCGTCCTGGCCGGCGCCGTCGCCGGCGGTGCCGGGGCCATCGGCGCGGGCATCGCGATCCTGACCATCGCCGGCACCGTCGACGCCGGCATCTACGGCACGGCCACCGTGAGCGCCGCCGGGACGGTCGGGGTCCACGCGGACCTCGACGAGGACGTCACGGTCATCGCCGTGACCGGCTCCGTCGGCGCCGTCGCGATCGCAGGGCAGGTCCTCGTCGTCACGGACACGTCGAGGCAGACGGCGCACATCGACGACGGGGCTGCCATCACGCGCGCCGGCACGTTGATCGACGTCACGGCCGAGGCCGACAAGACGATCGCGGGCTACGCGGTGGGCATCACGCTCGCCGCCGGCGCCCTCGGCGCGGCCGTCTCCGTCATCAGGGTCAGCGGCGACACGAAGGCCCTCGTGGGCGCCGTCGCGATCGGCGCCGACGGGCCGGTCGGCGGCATCAGCGTCGTCGCGACGGACCACTTCCACCCGACCTCGCTCGCCGTCGGCGTCGTGGGAGGCGCGGGCCTGGCCCTGAGCGGCGTCGTCGCGGTCATCGAGTACCGCGGCCTCACCCGGGCGGCGTCCTCCGCGACCGGAACGGTCGTCGTCGGCGGCACCGGCGTCACGGTCAAGGCCGTCGGCGACCGCGACACGATCCACGGCGATACGCTCAACGTCGCGGTGGGGGGCGGCGCCTCCGTCGGCTTCACCCTCTCCATGGCCACGAGCGACCGCGACACGGAGGCCGCCCTCGGCGGATCGGTCACGACCAGCGGCGCGGTCCTCGTCGAGGCGGACGCCCTCAACGCCGCCACGGCCAGCACGCCGGGCGTCACGGTCGGCCTCGCCGCCATCTCCGCCATGATCCCGATCGCGACCGTGTCCGGGCACACGACGGCGACGGTCACCGGCACGGTCGGCGGTTCCTCGTCGACGACGGTCCACGCGATCGGCGCAAGCCACGCCCGGGCGGACGTCCTCGTCGTCGGCATCTCCGGCGCGGGCGTGAGCGTCGCCGTCGCCCGCGCCGAGGTCTCCGCCGGGGCCGACATCGCGGCGCGCGTGGCAGCGGGCGCGTCCATCACGTCGACCGGCGCCGTGAACGTCACGGCCGAGATGAAGGGCGCGAACCTCCGCAACGAGGCGATCGCCGAGGGCGAGAACGTCGCCGCCGCGCTCTTCGGGACGGCCGCCGTCTTCGCCGCGCAGGCCACCGTGGGCGGGGCCGTGACGGCCGACCTCGACGGGAACGTGACGGCGTCGTCGTCCATCCTCGTCAAGGCCAAGGGTGCCAACTACGCCAAGGGCGACCTCATCGTCGTCGCAGGCGGCGGCCTCGCCGGCATCGCCGTGAGCGTCGCGGACGCCCAGGTGACCCCGTCCGCCGTCGTCCGGGCGCGCTCGGCGGACCCGGACAACAACCAGGCCATCGCCAGCGCCGGCGGCATCACCCTTCAGGCCGAGTCGTCGAACCGCGCCATCACGACGACGGGCATGGCGGCCGGCGGCGGCCTCGCCGGCGTCGCGGTGTCCGTGCCGACGGCGCGCGTCGCCGGGGCGACCGAGGCCTCCCTCGAGGGCAACGCGACGGCCGGCGCGGCCGGCGTGACCGTCACGGCGACGAGCTCGAACCGGGCGACGAACGACGTCGTCGTCGTGAGCGTCGGCGGCCTCGCGGGCGTCGGCGTCAACGTCGCCGAGGCCGAGGTGACCGCCGCCGCGGCGACGAACGCCCTCGTCCGGCCGAACGCCGTCGTGAGCGCCCCCTCCGGCGTCGTCCTCGTGGCCGCCACGAGCGCGAACGTCGCCCGTGCCACGTCGACCTCCGTCGGGCTCAGCGCCGGGGCCACCGTGACCGTCCAGCGCAGCACCGCGACCGCGGCGGGGCCCACGAGCGCGCAGTTCGACGGCGACATCCCCGCCACGACCACCAAGACGGGCGGCCTCACGGTCCGGGCGCGCGGCTACGGCCAGGCCATCACGGACACCAAGGTCGCCTCCGCGGCCATCGGCCTCGCGGGCACGGCCGTCGTGGCCGACGCGACCGTGAGCGGAAGCCTCGACGCCGTCGTCGGCTCCAGCGCGGGCGTCGACGTCTCGGGCGCGATCACGATCGACGCGCAGCTCACCGCCAACCCGGACAACGGCCAGCAGAACTACGCCCTCGGCGCCGTCTACGGCATCGCCGCCGGCAGCATCTCGGGCGGCCTCGTCCTGGTCGACGCCACCGTCTCGGGCTCCGTCAGGGCGAAGCTCAACGGCGCCGTCGCGGGCTCCGGATCGATCACGATCAACGCCGACGCGACGATGCTGGCCGACGCCGACTCGACCTTCGTCGGCATCGGCGGCCTCGCCCTCTCGGGCACCCAGACCGTCGCGGACATCTCGGCGGAGACGGTCGCCGGGGGCGACGCCGGCACCGCCTGGACGTCCGGGGCCTTCACCGTCACGTCCGATTCCGCGTACACCGCCACCTCCGAGTCCGACGGCCCGACCATCGGCCTCGGCACCGTCGACGTCAAGCTCCCGCGGGCCACCGTGAGCGGCTCCACCAAGGCCAGCTACCTCGGGCAGGTGTCCAACGGGACCTCCGCCTCGGCGACCGCCACGAGCCACAACACGGCGACCGCCGACGCCTCGGAGATCATCGCCGTCGGCATCGTGGCCGTCTCGGTCGCCTACGCGCTCGCGAACGTCACCGCGACCACCGAGGCGGCCCTCGGCGGGGCGCAGGTGGGCGCCGGCGCGGTGACGGTGAGCGCGACGAGCGACGACGACGCGACGGCGACGGCGGGTGGCCTCGCCGCCGGCGGGCTGTCCGTCGCGCTGCTCCAGCCCGACGCCCAGGTGCTCGGCACGACGCGCGCGTTCGTGGGGAACTCCAAGACGGTCACCGCCGGCTCGCTCACGATCACGGCCACGGCCACCCCGGATGCCACGGCCGAGGCCGCGATGGTCGGCATCACCATCGCGGGCGGCTTCGACTCGAGCCCGCGCGCGAGCGTCGGCGGGACGACCGAGGCGTACATCGGGTTCGACGAGACCGTTGACCTGGGATCCGGGGCCGCCGTCCTGACAGCGACGAGGACGGCCAATGCCTCGGCGACCGCGAGCCGCACGACGGCGGCGCTCATCGAGGTCGCCTTCGTGGACCTCGTCGCGACAACCCAGGGCACGATCGCCGCGTTCATCGACGACCGGGCCGACGTCACGGCCGGAAGCGTGGCCCTCGTGGCCGGCGGGACGAGCACCCCGACGGCGAACACGGCCGCGATCGGGATCAAGCTCGCCGGCGTCTCGGGGTCGCAGGCCCAGGCCAAGGACCTCACGAACGTCCTCGTCCGGATCGGCCCTGCCGAGGGCGTCCTCGCCGCCGACGCGGGCGACCCGGCCTCGGTGACGACCTCCGGCGCGGGCGTCTCCGCCATGGCGTCGTACACGTCGTCCCCGCTCGCGACGTCCTCGGCCGCCGGGTTCAGCCTCGCCATCGACGCCGCGATCGTGAAGGTCACGACCACGTCGTCGCCGACGGTCAGGGCGTTCCTCGGCGACAAGGCGCAGGTCGCCGCGAACGGTTCGGGCGACGTGGCGTTCGTCGCGGCCACGACGGCGACGGCGATCGCCGACGCCAGGGGCTTCGGCGCCTCGCTCGGGGTGAGCGCAGGCCTCACGTCGACGTACGCGGTCCTCACTCCCACCGTCAAGGCCTTCACCGCCGGCGGCGGCTCGCTCTCCGGGCGCAACGTCAGGCTCGAGGCCCGCGCCAACGTCGACGTGGCGGGCAACGGCCTGTCCCCGAACTACACGTTCGCGACCCTCGACGACGAGACCAACGCCGTCTTTGACACGTCCAACACCGTCGCCCCCGCCTTCGCCCGCGTGAGCCTAGGGGCGATCGGTCTCGCCGCCGGCGTGGCGGGCGGCTTCTCCGACGCGACCAACTCGCCCACCGTCGCGGCCAGCGTCGGAAGCGGCACGCAGGTCTCGGCGTCGACCCTCCTGACCGTCCTCGGCAGGGCCTTCGGCGACGCCCAGGTCGATGCGCTCGCCCTCCCGGCCGTGGGCCTCCTCGCCGGCATCGGCGTCGTTGAGGGCACCGTGACCTCGGGCGGCACGGTCGAGGCATTCTTCGACGGCACCTCCGGGACGATCGCGAAGGCCGACGTCGTGAGCCGGCTCAGCGCGAACCCGCGGATCCAGGGCCGCGCGGCGGGCGGCGGCATCGGCGCCGGCGTCTCCGTGGCGGACCTCGACGCCAAGGCCACCGCGACGACCTCGAGCCGGGTCGGCGGCGTCCTCGTCGCCGTCGGGGACGTCACCGTCCTGGCCGACTCGAGGATCGCCGTCACGGCCACGTACAGGTCGGTCCAGATCGCCGGCTTCGTGGCGGCAGTGGCGGGCAGCGTCACGGCCGTCGACTCGACCGAGACCCGGGCCACCGTGAGCGGGACGGGCCGCGCGCACAGCACGGCGGGCAGCGCCTCGGTCCTGGCCCACCACAACTACGACGGCACCGCATTCCTCGAGGCCAACGTCGTCGAGGCCGCGGCCAAGACCCTCACGATCTCCTTCGTCCTGGCCATCAGCGACGTCACGATGCTTGCCCAGGCCAAGGCGGCCGTCTATGCGACCGTCGAGGCCGGCGCGACGCTCGCGGCGCCGTCGGGCACGGTGGCGCTGCGCGCCCTGTCCGGCAACTACGCCTACTCGTCCTTCACCCGCACCCAGGGCGGCCTCGTGAGCGCGGCTCCCGACGCGGACCCGACGGCGGAGGCGGACGGGACGACGGAGGCGAACCTCCTCGGCCACGTCCGGGTGTTCGACGGCGTGACGAGCACGAGCGGCGCCGCAGCCCTCGTCGTCCTCGCCAAGGCCGACGACACCGCGTGGGCCGGCATGGACAACGCCGGCGGCGGGGTCCTGTCCATCGCCGATTCGAACTCGTCCGCCCAGGGGACGCCCACGGTCCAGGCCACGCTGGGCGGTGCGGCTTCGGTCATCATCGCCTCTGGGGACATCACGGCCCAGGCCCTGAGCCTGAACGACGCGGACGCGACCACGGAGAGCACCAATGGAGGAGTGCTCAACCTCAACTTCTACGGTGCGACCGCCTCGATGGACGCGACCGTGAAGATGCTCGTCACCGGCGGGGCGCGCATCACGAGCCTCGGCGGCGCCGTCACGATCAACGCGACGAACAACCAGCCGGCGCCACCGGCGAGCGACGGCTCCTTCGACGCCTCCACGGTGTCCGGCAACACGATCACGTTCACGCTCGTCCACAACGCCTACACGGGCCAGCTCGTCGCCTACTCGCCCGGCGGCGGGACGGCCATCGCCTCGAATCTCGCTGGCCGCAGCATCAACGTCATCGTCACCGGTGCCAACACCCTGCAGCTCGGCCTCGAGGTCACGTTCGCGGACCCGTCCGTCACCGTCGATCCCGTCACGGACATCATCGACTTCGGCCGCTCGCACCACTTCGAGACCGGCGACCTCATCGTGTACCAGCCGATCGATGCGGCTATCGGGGGCCTGGCGCCCGGGACCTACAAGGTCTACAAGATCGACGCGACCCGCCTCAAGCTGCAGTCCACCGCGATCGATGTGACCAACCCGCCCGAGGTGGTCGTGAGCGGCAGCGCCGTCGACGGCGTCAACCACACGCTCCCGGGCAGCCTCGCGAACGGCACCTACGTCACGTACCACGCGCCCCCGCCCGTCGGGGTCTTCACGAGCCGCTTCGTCGACGTCGCGAACTGCACGCCGCTCCCGTGCGACCCGGTGGACAACAATGTCATCTTCATCGGCCGCGACGCGGACGGCGACGGCAACCTCGACGACTCCGGCCTCGTGAGCGGGGCGCGCGTCACCTACGTGGCGGCGGATGCGGCCAAGGCCATCGGGGGCCTGACCAGCGGCGGCACCTACTACGTGATCCGCGTGGACGGCCAGAACGTCCGGCTCGCATCGACCTACTGCCGCGCTCGCGGGATCTCGGTCGGCGGGGACGGCGTCTGCGACAGCACGCCGGAGAGCGGTCCAGGGGCGGACGACGACGGCGCCGCGGGCAGCGCCGCGGTCGTCGCGATCAGCCTCACGCCGAACACGACGCCCGACTACGCCGCCGTCCGCCACACGCTCACGCGCTCGAGCGATGCCGAGATCGGCCTCCTCGACACCGGCCGCGGCTACTACGTCGTCGAGTCCACCGGGGCGACCTTCAAGCTCTCCCACACGCCGGGCGGTCCCGCCATCGCCATCACTGACGGCGGCGGCTACCCGCACATCTTCCGGGCCGAGGGCCTCAACCTCACCGGCGCCGGAACGGGGGTGCAGCGCTTCATCCTCCAGCTGACTTCCGGTACGGGGACCCAGAGGCTCGAGGGCATCGGCGGCCCGAGCGGGGCCGGCAGCACGGGCGACGGCGTCGTCACGGCCACCGCGGCCGGCGGTGGCGGCGGCGCGATCAACGTCGCGACGGCCTCGGCGGACGCCACCACGACCGTGACGGTCGAGCTCACGGTCGGCGCTGCCGCCCAGATCGCCGGCGACGACGTCACGATCACGACCCACGCGTACGCGGCGAGCAAGGGCATCGCCGGCAACGCCGGCGGCGGCGCCATCAGCATCGGCGACTCTGATGCCAGGGCCGCGGTCTTCGTCACCAACACCCTGTCCGTCTCCGCCGGTGCCACGGTATCCGCCACAGACGACCTGCTCGTCTCGGCCAACAGCGACCTCAAGCCCAAGGTGCTCGCCTCGACGCAGCAGGGCGGCTTCGTCGGGGGCTCGTTCGGCGCGACCATCGCCCGGGCCGGCTACACGACCCAGACGGTCGCGGCCGGCACCTTCGTGGCCGGCGACCGTGCGACCATCGAGTCCCACACCGCCGTCGACGGGTTCGCGGACTCGATCGCCGACGTCGGCGGCCTCGGTGCCTCGGCGGAGACGAAGGCCAAGGTCCTCGTGGGCCAGGGCGCCGACACGGCGGACACGCTCACCGAGGTCACGGGCGGAGTCACGGGCCGCCACGTCCGGATCGCAGCGTTCGTCGATCCGCTCAAGGCCTATGCGCACACCTACACCTACGCGATCGCCCTCGGCGCCGACTCCGACGCCGATTCCGAGATCACCGTCGAGGGCCTCGCCCAGGCCTTCCTCGGCGCCTCGGCGAGCATCAACGGCCAGGTGGACACCGCCGTCGTCGGCGAATGGCGGCACATCGACCTCAACGCCGACGCCTTCGCCGAGTGCGACTGCGGCGGCGGGGAGACGGACTCGTACGCGAGGGTGAACCCGTCGCTCACGGCCAAGGTGGTGGGCCTCCACGGCGCGGTCATCACGACGTCGGACCTCACGGTCGCGGTGAATGACCAGGCCGACCGGATCCGGCGTCACGCCGACACCGACGGAGGCTTCCTCGACTTCGGCAACGGCGGTGACGAGGTCGGCAGCAATTCCGGGCTCCTGCGGGACATCTTCTGGGAGGTCCGGGTCATCATGCTCGGCGAGCCCAACCCCTGGCTCGAGGTCGACGCGAGCGGCACCATCACCAAGATCGTCAACGTCAAGGTCTGCGCGAACGCGGCCATGACCTTCGGGTGCTTCGAGGACAACCCGCTCACGGGAACGCACACCCAGGGCCAGCTCACGGGAACCACGTTCTACGTGGACGACATCATCTACGACCACGGCGCGCAGGCCCGTTTCCTCGCGAACGACCTCAGCGCGCCCGCCGTCTCCGGGCCGTCCGGTCGCATCTGGGGTCGCGGAGGCCTCTTTGAGTTCCAGCAGACCTGGGACTACGTCAAGCTCCTGAACGCCTCGAACCTGAATATGGTCACGAACATCATCGATGCCGTGAACACGCTGAATGCGCCGACGATCGACATCCGCGTCGACACGATCCCGCCCGGCACCGGCGTCAACGCCCCGAGCCTGGACCCGACCGCCCCGGCGCCGTCCTTCGACGGCGACATCGAGTACCGGTTCCCGCCGACGTGGATCCAGATCCGCAACACCTGCGCGTTCACGTGCCCGGTGCGGAACCCCTTCCTCCGGATCGACGACTACATCGAGAACCCCCTCGGCCGCACGGAGATCACGAACGCGAGCGGGGACATCCTCTCCGGCAGCGGGAATGAGCTGATTCGGACCAACATCCTGGACCTCGAGGCGCCGCACGGCGACATCGGCCACCAGAGCCCGACGCACGCGAACCCCGACCCCGAGCGGAACCCGATCGCGGTCGAGCTCGTGAAGTTCATCCATCCGGACCCTGAGTTCTGCGAGGGCCTCGGCCTGCCGGCGGCGCCGTGCCTCTACGAGGTCCAGCTCACCGTCGACGCCGGTCGCGACGCCGTCCTGGACCTGACCGTGTTCCGCCGCACCGACGAGGCCCTCGGCAACGCGATCACGGTGCCGATCGAGCGCATCAACGCCGGAGACGACGTCGACGTCGTCGTCAACGACAGCAAGTCCGGGAACGAGACCTCGGCGCTCACGCTCGTGACCGTGAACATGTACGACCCGGGGACCCCGTACTACGGGTACACGTACCTCAACCAGTACAGCCCGGCCCTGACAGACAGCGGTCCGCTGTTCCCGTGCGGCGGTGGCTGCGGCACCGGTTCGGGCCAGTACGAGACCCACTTCCGGCCCGACGGATCCGACCCCGACCTCGCGCACATCCTGCGCGCCCTCGGCACGACCGCCGCGCAGGAGATTGAGTCGACGTACGCTGTCGCGGCCGTCCGAGCGGGCGACGACATCGACATCTGCCATGTGACCACGGGCGGCGAGGAGCCCAAGACGTGCCTCACGACGCAGATCGACAGCGCGGGCCACGCCGTCACCGCCGACGTCCCCGACACGACCGTCCACTTCGTCGTCAACACCGACGTCGCGTGGACGGGCGGCAGCCCGAGCTCGAGCCCCGTGGACGACCCGGGCATGGCGGCCAACGTCCCGCAGATCTTCCTGCGGACGAACGGGAACATCACGGCGACCGAGCTCGTCGGCGACATGCTCGTGGGCCACATCCATTCGACGAACGGCGACGTCACGCTGTACTCGCCGCAGCGGATCCTCGACGCGGACGGCTGCCCGACCATCGACGTCACGGGCGTCAACGTCACCCTGACGGCTGGAACGGCGGGGGGTCTCGGCGGCATCGGCCTCGTGGGCGACTGGCTCGAGATCAACACGGCCGTCCTCGACCCGAGCTGGGACAGCGCGTCCGACGGCGTGCTCCGCGCCTACGACACGGCCGCCGACGACGCGATCACCCTGGGCGTCTACCTCGACGAGCTCACGGGCGACCTTCCGCTCTTCGAGGTCTTCACGGCCGGGAACGAGGCCCTGACAACCGGCAACGTGGGCCTGAGGACCGTCTCGGGCTCCGTGCTCAACGCGCGCGCCGACGACGGCGACAACGTCCGCGGGCAGAGCATCGACCTCGACGCCAACGGCGGATCGATCGGCCTCCAATCCAAGGACGTCACGATCGACTCCAACCGCGCGCCCCCGTTCGAGTGCGCCTTCCTCAACTGCGGCAACCACCCGACCACGGGAACCTCGGACCCGGCCCTCTCCGCCGAGGGCGACGACGTCGGCCTCGAGGCGGCGGGCGGCATCTGGCTCACGGAGACGGACGCGTACCTGCGCTTGGTCCTGGCGCACTCGCTCGCCGGCGACATCCGGCTGACGGTCCGCGAGACCGCGGCCACCGACGAGGATTTCTACCTCGTCGAGGACGGCGCGGCGCGCTTCGCCGAGTCCGCGACGCGGGGACCGAACACCGACGCCGACGCCCCGCGCGCCGTCCCGCACGGCACGGTCTTCGCCGAGAGCGGCAGCGTCGAGCTCCGGGTCGGCGACGACGTGGCCCTCCACGCGAACTCCCAGATCCTCGCCGACCGCGCGATCGACCTCCGCGGCGACCACGGCAACGCCGACACCGGCGGCACCCTCGCGGTCCCGGATCCCGAGTTCGGCACGAGCATGATCCTGCGCGGGCGCATCATCGCCGACTGCGTCGTGACTGCGGGCGGCCCCGGCGACGAGCCCCTGGGCACGTGCACGCCGAGCGCGGCCAACCCCGTCCCCACGCGCCAGACCAACATCTGGGGCAACGCCGACGTCGACACGTTCGACCTCGGCGACCCGTCAGGCCTCGACCTCACCCAGCCCGGCACGAAGACCACGTGGGGCAGCGCGGGCTACCTCTTCCTCGGCTCGAAGACCACGGTGCACGGCGCCGCGGCCCTCGCCCCGAACACGATGGCCGCCGACGGCGAGGACCGGTTCACCGTCTGGTACCTGCAGTCCATGGACGTGGTGACGTCGCCGACTGGTCTGCAGTCGAGCGGAACGATCGGCGCCGGCACCGGCGCGGGCCACACCCTGACCCTCGATGGCCAGGGCGAGACGGACTACTACGCGGTCTACACGAACGGCTCCCACGGCAGCATCCGCAACTACGTCATCCAGATCCTCGACACGGGCCACGCGTCCAACGGCGTCGACGAGGCCGCCGTCTACGGCCACGACAACGCCGACCCGGCCTACAGCGGCTCCTCCGCGCCGGGCGTCAACCGGGCCACGGACGACATCTTCCTGCTCCGCGCCCTGACCTGCATCGACAACGAGGGCCCGTTCGGCCTCGCGGCGGGCGTCCCGGGCACGTGCACGTCCCCGACCGAGGCTGCGGACCGGCCCGCCTTCGTGGCTCTCCTCGCCGGCAGCGGCGCGGCCGACGGCGGGATCGGCGCCTACCGCGACCGGGTCGCCGGGAACGAGCCGTCCTGGATGGTCCAGCGGATCACGTACGACGCCGCGCTCAACGGCCGGCTCACGGTCTTCGGCCTCGGCGGCAATGACGCCTTCTCCTCCGACGACACGACGACGACGATCACGCTCGACGGCGGCGCGGGCAACGACACGTTCCAGATCGGACAGATCTTCGGGACCCAACGCGACAGTGAGAACGCGCCCGACGGCGGTGGGCTGCTTCCGACCGACACCTTCCCGGCCCTCGTCCCGACGACGCGCGGCTGGCTCAGCCCCGGCACCCACGCACCGCTGCTCGCGACGGGCGGCACGGGCAACGACCGGTTCACGGTCTACTCGAACCAGGCCGAGCTCCAGCTCAACGGCGACGACGACAACGACCTCTTCGTGGTCCGCGCCTTCGCGATCGCCGCGGTCTGCGACACGGACGCGGACAACGTCGCCGGCTGCGGCCTCTCGGACGTGACCTTCGCGGGCGACCCGGTCACGGGCGCGTTCCCGACGACGGTCCCGTTCGGCCAGTGCAGCCTCGCCAACGGCTACGTGCGCTACGACAGGAACGGCGACGGCGTCTGCAACAACGCCGACGCGCACACGACCTTCACCCACGCCCCCGGCTCGAACGTGGACCTCGACTACACGATGTGGGCCGACGACGTCATCCCGCTCGACGCGAACGGCGTCGCCGTCCCCGTCATCGGGCTGGGCTTCTCGGTGGCCCGCCCGCTCGACATCCGCGCCGGCGGCGGCGAGGACGAGGTCCAGTACAACGTCAACGCGCCCGTCAACGTGGACGGCGGCACGGGCTTCGACAAGCTCGTCGTGGTCGGCACCGAATTCGCCGACGACTTCGCGATCACCGACCAGGGCATCTTCGGGGCCGGGCTCAACGTCAGCTACACGACCATCGAGATCGTCGAGGTCGACGGCCTCGAGGGCGACGACCAGTTCTTCGTCCTCTCCACGGCCTTCGGCGTCGCGTACCGGGTCATCGGCGGCCTCGGCTCCGACGCGATCTCGGTCGCCGGGGACGTCACCGCGGACATTGTCACGCGCGAGCTCGAGGGCCTCTCCGGCGCCGTCGACCACATCGTCACGAGCACCGACCCGCGCTACGACGGCATCGTCGTCGACGGCGTCCCGTACAACCTCGCGACGCCGGAGACGGGCGTCGTCGTGATCCGCGAGACCGGCACCTCGACGAGCGTCCGCGAGGGCACGACGGCGGGCCCCATCACGCGGGTCGACTGGTACACGGTCGAGCTGAGCCACGCCCCGACCGCCGCCGTCTACGTGACTGTCTCCGCCGCACGCTCGCCGCAGGAGGAGGCCGACGACGCGTTCGCGAACCCGGCCGGCTTCGGCCTCACCGACGGCGAGGCGGACACGGTCTGGCTGTGCGTCGGCGCCACGGATGCCCAGTGCGACGAGCTCTCCGAGTTCCAGCGCCACAAGGTCGTCAACGGCACGGTCGTCGACGAGGAGGGACGCGCCGTAGTCCTCACCTTCCTGCCCGGCACGTGGAACATCCCGCAGCGGGTCTATGTGTGGGCCGTCGACGACCCGCGCTCGGAGGGCGACCGCACCGTCGTCGTCCAGCACACCGTCATCGCCGCCAACCGGATCGCGGACGCCGCGTTCCACGGTGCGGCCGTCCGCCAGGTCAACGTCCGCGTCTACGACAACGACACCCCGGGCGTGTATGTGACCCAGATCGAGCCCGGCGTCGGCGCGCCCAACAACTCGACGGCGGGCCGCGTCCTCGACGACCGCTCGCTCGTGATCGAGGGCACCCCCGTCGACGGCTCTGGGACCACGCAGCGGCAGGACGACCTGCTCGTCCAGCTCGCGAAGGACCCGGGCGCCGCGACCGTGACCGTCAAGATCACCATGGACGCCGCCTCGCAGGTCCTGCTCCAACTGGCCCTCGTGAGCCCGCTCCCGGCTGGCCGCTGGACCCAGGTCGTCGACGCAGACGGCACCCACTACCTGCTCACGTTCGACGGCACGAACTGGGACGTCCCCGTCCTGCTCCGGCTCACGGCCCGCCCGAACTCCGACCCGGGCGACCCGACCACGGCCGTCATCACGTGGGGCCAGGCGAACCCGACCTCGGCGTACCGCTTCCCGAACCTCCGCTCGGGCGTCCAGCGCACCGACGTCCTGGTGTACGACGACGAGACCGCCGGGGTCGTGACGATCCCGACCGGCGTGGACACCGTCGTCGTCCAGTGCGGCGACGCGGCCTGCACCGTCCCGGGCACCTACCCGAACCAGACCGACGGCTACTGGCTGCGACTCACGACTCGGCCTACGGCGCCCGTCAACGTGGTGGTCACGCCGGACGGCCTCGTGGACGTCTACGGGATCATCGTGGGCGGCGTCCTGCAACTCGTGACCCCCGCCGACTACGCCGTGATCGGCGGCGACCTCCCGTCCCGCGTGTTCCTCGGCAGCCTCTCCTTCGGGGGCTCCACCGTGACCCGCGCCAACGGCTCCGACCTCGGAAGCTTCCTCGAGGAGGGCGTCGCGCCCGGGCAGCGGCTGCGCTTCGCGGCCTGCCCCGCCGGCGTCTACACCGTCCTCACGGTGGCCCTCGACGGACAATCCTTCACCGTCACGCCCGTGCTGGGGGCGGGCTGTGGCGGTGTTGTCTCTGGCACCTCGATCAACGTCCTCACCCGCTCGGGGCTGTGGGACGGCGCGGCGTCGTTCGGCATTGTGACGGGCGACGACGGGTTGGCGCACTACCGCCTGACCCGCGCCGACGGCTCGGGCTGGCTCGCCGACGGCTTCCTCGAGGGCCAGTGGGTCCAGATCTGCGACGCGGCGAGCGTGTGCGTGCGGGTCAAGATCCAGAACATCCGCGGCACGAATGCCGGCCACGACGAGCAGCTCGAGTTCCGCCCCACCTCCTACGACAGCCTCGCGGCTCTCGGCGCCGGGCCGTACACCGTGGTGCGGATCGCCGCCCGGGCCACGTTCAGCGACGTCGACGCCGAACCGAACGCATGGTTCCGGGACCAGCAGGTCGTGCTCCGCGCGGACCTCGGCTACTACCAGCCGATCGTGCGCCAGGGCGTCAAGCAGTTCCCCGTGAGCCAGCACCTGCTCACGCGCCTTCGCGGCCCGCTCGCCGTCGAGGGCGGCGTCTCTGGCGCCGACCGCAGCCTCCAGCTCGGGCTCAAGCTCCCCGGCGAGCAGGATGGCCCGCTCTTCGCGATCGGCGCGCAGGCGCCCGAGGCGAAGCAGATCGACGTGCTGAACATCTACGGCGACGGCTCGCAGGCCCACACCCGCGGCGCCATGACCTCCACGACCCTGCGCGGGCTGGGCATGGCAGGCGACCTCGACTTCGGCGCCTCCTACGGCGGGGCGCAGGGCGAGACGTTCGGCGAGCCGCAGGTCTTCCCGGGCGGCATCAGCTTCGGTTCGGTCGCCGTCGTCGACGGCGCGTACACGACCGACGGCGGGCGGAGCACGGTCGAGGTCCTCAACCTCTTCCTCGGCTCGGGCAACGACCGGCTCGACATCCAGGGCACGCTCCAGCCGGACGATGCCGTCAAGCTCACCGGCACGGTGGTCCTCGCTGCCTCGGCGGGCGAGTTCGGCTCGACGCACCGGCTCTCGCGGCCCGCGCCCTTCGACTGGAAGGCGCAGGGCTTCCTCGTGGGGCAGCCCGTGAGGATCGAAGATCAGAACACAGCGATGTCAGGCGCCTGGAAGGTCGTGGGCTTCGGCGACGACGACCCGTCTGACACGACCGACAGCACCGTCATGTACCTCGCGCTGCTGTCCGGCACGGCGACGGCCGGCACCGCGCTGCGCACCGTCGTCGGCCTCGACACCCCCGTGACGTTCACCGGGCAGCTCACCTTCACGGCGAACCTCACCAACGCTGCCGGGACGGTCGACGGCGGGACGCTCACCCGGGCCTCGGGCTCGTGGGCCGCGGACGGCTTCGTGGTCGGCCAGCTGCTCATGCTCGAGCGGCTCGGGGCTGCCGGCGTCCCGGAACTCGTCGGCCGGTGGCGGATCATGGAGATCTCCGCCGACGGCCTGACGCTCACACTCCGCCGCGGCGACGCCGTGGGCGATCCAAGCCAACCGGACACCGTCCTCTCGGGGACGTACACCGCCTTCGTCCCGGGCCCGCACGGCGGCCTGACGACCGTCCACGGCGGCGGCAACGCCCCGCTGCAGAACGCCTTCGAGATGCAGCGCTCGCAGCCCACCCCGGCCCAGGCCGCGCAGTACCCAGGAGCGGGCCTCGTGCTCACGCGGCTCGACGGCCGCCCGTGGGCCGTGACCGACGTCCTGCCCGGCTCGGGCTATGTGGCCGGCGCACCCTACGGCACCTACCAGCACGTCCAGCTCGCGGGCGAGTCCTTCACCCGCATGATCCTGGGCTTCGCCGACGCCGCGTGCCCGTTCGCTGACCCGTTCCCGCACTGCGGCGAGGGCGCCGTCGTCATCCTCTCCGGCCCGCTCACCGCCGTCACGGGCACCGTCCCGACCGACGTGCACGTCGCCGTCCCGTACGTGGCCACGGTGACGGCCCCGATGCAGGTCCGCACGCAGCCTTCTGCTGGAACCTCGTCTCTGAAGCTCACGTCCGGCGCGTTCTCCGCCGACTTCCTCGAAAGCATGCAGGTCCGCATCTCGGGCCTCGCCGGGCCGTTCACGATCGCGGGCTTCTCGGCGGACCGCTCCGAGATGTTCCTCGCCAACGCCGCGCTCGCCCCGACCGTGACCCTCGACGCCGACGGCATCGCCGTGTGGCACGCGCCGACGTTCACGGTGACCGGCCTCGATGAGGCACGCGACGGCGGCACCGCGATCGGCGGGGACATCATCACGGTCTGCAACCGCGGCTCCTTGCTGTACCGGATCGACGCCGACGGCGACGGCGCGGAGGACGACCCCGTCACGTGCGACGGCGCGCACACCGCCGGGCCCGGCTCGCCGCTCGTCGTCTACGGCGACACGTCCCAGGACGGCGTCTGGTACTCGGGCCGCCCGGGCGACGCGCTCGGCATGGAGTTCGGCCTCAAGCCGTTCGATCCGTTCACGGCCATTCCGGACGCGCAGAACGAGGACGACGAATGGGTCTTCGGGCTCGCGAACCCGTTCGACCACCACGGCAACGACGTCATCGACGCCTCGGGCCTCTTCGCCGACCTGCCCGCAAACCTGCAGGGTTGGCAGCTCCCGACCGTCGGCATCACGGCCTACGGCGGCCGCGGCGACGACGTCCTCATCGGCTCCCAGACCGGCGACTTCCTCGCGGGCGGCTCGGGCGACGACGAGCTCCGCGGCGGCCGCGGCACCGACCAGGTCTACGGCGACTCGGGCGTCAACGTCGACGTCCTGACCCGCGCGCTGCAGATCGCGACCGTCAACCAGGCCATGCGGCCCACGATCACGGGCGCCGGCTACCTCAACAACGGCACGACGCTGCCGCCCGTCGTCGGCGGGGTGACCGCCGTCGTGGACGACCTGCTCGTGGCAGGGCGGGACCTGCTCTTCGGCGAGGGCGCGGGCGGTCCCGGCTACGGCCCGCTGCCTGTGGACTACACCGGCCCCGAGACCGCGTTCGAGGACGTCGTCTTCGGCGACCACGGCGCCGTCGTCCAGCACGTCGCGGACACCAACACCCCGAGCCCGCTCCCGCAGAAGATCCAGACGACGCGCTGGGGCAGCGCTGTCACTGGGGGCGCTGCCGACCTGGGCGACACGTGGCGGCGCATCGAGTCGGTCAGCCTGCAGACGGGCGACGACGACGTGATCTTCGGCGGCCTCGGCCAGGACCTCCTCGTGGGCGGCGCCGGGCACGATATGGCCGACGGCGACGAGGCCGACGACATGGTCTTCGGCGACAGCGTCACGCTGGCCCGGACGATCGGCGATTGGACGAGCCCGCACTTCCAGACGCTGTGCGGCACGCTCCTGTACTCGCGCTCCGACCGGACGGCGTGCGGCATCACGGGCACGGAGAACGACTCGGGCCTGCTCCTGACGGACGGCACCCCGCGCGCCTACCGCGACCCGGACGGCGCCCCGTGGTGGGCCGAGTACGACGTGACGGACCTGTTCCACACGGTCGCGTTCGACGAGGGCACCGCCGGCGCGGGCAGCTTCGGCAACGATTACCTCGCGGGCGGGCAGGCGCACGACGTCGTCCTCGGCCAGCTCGGCAACGACGTGATCCAGGGCGACGGCGGCATCGACCCCGCGTTCCGCCGCTGGGTCGACGACTCGCCGCGGTCGGGCGGCACGGCCGCCTACCACGTCGGCGCCTCCCGCCAGCCATCCGGCTGCGTCGGCGCCCCGGGCGCGATGGTCTGCGACTACACCGGCGTCCTCTTCGCGCTCGGCTCGGCCGAGGCGGCCACGGACGGCGAGGACTACCTCGAGGGCAACGCGGGCAACGACGTCGTCCTCGGCGGCCTCGGCCAGGACGACATCGTGGGCGGCAGCAGCGACTTCTTCTCGCTCACGACGCCGGCCCTGCGCCCCGACGGCGTCGCCTTCCCGGCCCTCGCCTACCTGCCCGGCGACGACCGCGGCGCGGACCTCCTCTTCGGCGGCGCCGGCGTCCAGACCGGCATCGGCAACCAGGTCTCCGGCGTGCCGAGCGTCCCCGGAATGGCCGGGGGCACCCTCGGCGACGGCACGCCGTCGTCCGCGATGCACGCGCGGGACGCGGACACGATCGTGGGCGACAACGGGCGGATCATCCGGATCGTAGGTGTCAGCAGTGTGGATGGCATCAACAGCATCACAGCGATCGGCACCGGGCGCACGACGGCGGCCCAGGCCTCCGCGAACTACGTCACCTTCGTCTACGACTCGCCGGCCTTCGGCTACAGCCCGAGCCTCAAGATCGTGGTCCGCGGGGTGCACCTGCTCGACTACACGCCAGGCGGCCCGGACTACAGGCCCGAGAACTTCGGCCTCCCGGTTGGCGCGGACTGCAACGGCTCCGCGACGCAGCCCACGTGCTCCTCGGTCCTGAACACCTCCTCGGGCGCGTGGAAGTACACGCAGATCGGCGGCCGGGACGAGGTCCACGGCGAGACCGGCGACGACACGGCCTACACCGGCGCCGACCACGACGCGCTGTACGGCGACGCGCAGGACGACGACCTCATCGGTGGCTGGGGCAACGATTGGATCTCCGGCGGCACGGGAGCCGACGGCATCCTCGGCGACGACGGCCGGATCTTCACCTCCCGCAACGCCGGCTGCTCGGCCGCCTCCTCGGCCCCGTGCACCGAGTACGCCGAGCCGCTCTACGGCGTCTACCGGTTCCGCACCGTGGACCCGGACACGAAGACGAGCCAGGGCGATGTCCTGAACGAGTTCATCTACACGCCGGGCCAGGTCCAGACGGCGACGATCAACGTCGCCGGGGCGCTCGCCAAGGCCGTGGACCTCACGGTCTACAACCTCGGCCCGGACACCAACCAGTCCCAGCACCACGTGGCCAACCACCCGACGTTCGATGCCAACAACTCGGACGACATCATCTTCGGCGGCCTCGGCTCGGACTGGATCCACGGCGGGGCGGGCGACGACGCGGTGTCCGGCGCCGAAGCGCTGGGTGCCGGGTATGCGCAGCACTTCGATTCACTGGGCAATGTCATCGGCCTCGAGTACCTCGACTTCTGGCACCCCTGGAACCCCGGGGACGTGCTGCACTTCGGCGCGGACACCAACCCGTGGCACGCGAACAACCACAACGAGCTGCGCCTCGGCGAGTTCGCCCTCTACGACGAGTACGACCCGCGCCGGGCCATCCTCTTCAACGCCGACGGCACCGTGTGGAAGGCCGGCGCGGCCCCGTGGGCCCGCCCGTTCTTCCTCAATAACGACGTGACCGACGGCAACTGGACCACGGCGTGCATCGCCGTCGACCATCAGGGCAAGTGCACGCAGACGACCACGGACCAGCCCACGGATGGCGACGACGCGGTGTTCGGCGACCTCGGCAACGACTGGCTCGTGGGCGGCACCGGCAAGGACACGCTGTGGGCCGGGTGGGGCAACGACCTCTCGCAGGCGGACGACGACCTGGGCAGCAACGGCGGCCTCAACGACGTCCCCGACGGCGTGAACTCGACCTTCCAGGACCGCGTGTTCGGCGGCGCCGGGCTCGACATCCTCATCGGCAACACGGGCGGGGACCGGCTCATCGACTGGGTCGGCGAGTTCAACACGTACCTCGTGCCGTTCGCGCCGTTCGGCATCGCGACGGTGTCCCGCCAGGTCGAGCCGCAACTGCCCGAGTTCCTCTACGCGCTCGGCGCGAGCCAGGGCGCCGACCCGACCCGCTGGTCGGACGAGGGTACCGAGCAGGCGCGCCGCGGCGAGCCGATGGGCGAGCTCGGCCTCATCACCCAGCACGACCACGGCCACTGGCAGACCCAGACCGGAGGGCCCACCGATCCGCAGGCCGGCAACATCCCCGGCGGGCGGCGGGACACGCTGCGCGGGGCCGACTTCAACGACGGCACGCTCCAGGGCTTCGCGACCGACTCGGGCGCCTTCACCGTCCAGCAGGGCGTGCTCCAGGTGACCGCCGCGGACAGCGCGGGAGACGCCGTCGCCGTCTGGTACTCGGACGTCTATCGCAGCGTGTACTACGAGCTGACCGCGAAGATCTCGATGGACAAGCCCACTTCGGGCTGGAAGGCGAACGCGTTCGTGGTCTTCGACTACTTCGGGCCGTTCGACTTCAAGTTCGCGGGCGTCGACGAGTCGATCAACAAGATGGTCGTCGGTCACCGGGACGCCGCCGGCTGGCACTACGACGTGCAGGGCGTCGTGCCGGGCTCCGTCACCGCCGGCAAGTACTACGCGCTCGGCGTCGTCGTGAATGGCCTCGTCGTGACGGCCACGATCGACGGCCGGCACGCCCTGAGCCACACCTTCGCCCCGCGGATCCTCGGCGGTGACTCCGTGGCGCTCAACCGCGGCCTCGTGGGCTTCGGCTCGCAGCAGGCCCGGGGCTGGTTCGACAACATCGCACTCACCGTCATCGCCCCCGCCATCACGCTCGATATGGCCGTGGACTTCGAGGACGGCACGGCCCGAGGCCTCACGCCGGCGGCCGGGACGTGGGCGGTCACCGGGGCCGGAACCGGGCGCTACGAGGGCACGACGGCGGCGTCCGGGCTCGCGCTGTCGATGCTCTCCTTCGGTGCCGAGGCGCTCGACCCCCTCGCGTACCTCGACCTCGAGCTCGTGCTGCGCGCGGTCGGGCTCACGGGCGTCGTCGTCGACTGGTACGGCACGTCCGACTTCAAGTTCGTGGCCCTCGACCTGACTGGGCAGCGCGTTGTCGTGGGCCACGTTTCCTCCCGGGCCGGCGTCGTCGTCGACCGCGCGTTCGCCCGGTCCCTCGTGGCCGGCGCGGACTACACGCTGGCCCTGACCGTCAAGGCGACGATCGTGACCGTAGTCCTGGACGGGCAGGTGCTCGGCTCGTTCCAGTTCCATTCGCCGCTCGCCGACGGCCGCACCGGCGTCGTCGGATGGGGCGCCCCGGGCACGGTCGCCGTCTCCGTGGGCTCGCTGCGCTACCGGACCGACGACGTTCAGTTCGCAGGCACGGGCGCGGAGCAGCCGGCCGAGGCGACGCCCACGCAGACGGCGGCGCCGAGCCAGACGGCGCCGGGCCAGACGGCGCCGGGCCAGACGGCGTCGAGTCAGACCACGTCGTCGGGCCAGACGGCATCGGGCCAGACCACCACTACGACAACCGAGACGAGCACCGACCCCGGCCAGACGTCGCCGTCGGGTGGGACCGCCAGCACGGCCGGGACTGGGCCGACGCCGGGTGGGACCGAGCCGACCACGACCAGCAGCGCAGGCACGAGCGAGACGGCCCACCCGTCGTCGTCCGAGTCGACGTCAGCGCCGGAGAGCCCGAACGTGGCCGGCAGACGGCGTGCCTAGAGCACGCCCATGAACTCCGTGGAGCCCTGACTCGCACCGCTGGGGCGGTCCACGGACGATGGGGGAGGGGGAGGCGCCCCGAGGGGAACGGGGCAGCCTCCCCCTTTGCGGCGGGCGAGGCCCGCTGAATGCACGAAGCCGGTTCAGTCCTCGCCGGTTCACCTCGCCGCGTCACCGCGCCGGTTCCACCCCGCCGAGAATTGTCGGAGCCCTGTGCGATGGTGAATCCATGGCGGGGGAGCAAGGGGAACACGAGTTCGGGGACCGGTACGCGCCGCGGCCTGTCGGCGACCCGCATGAAGGCGAGGAGTTCCCCGAGGATCCGTGCACGGAGGACTGGGTCGATGACCGGGACTTCGAGGAGCTCGGGCTCGTGGATCCGATGAGCCCGGAGGACTTCGCCGACATTGCCGCCGGGAAGGTCAGGTGGCTCGAGGCGCCGCGGTTCGACCCGGCGCTGTTCGACCCTCTCCCCAGGGTGGGGACGACGACGGCGGGCGGCGGCTGCGCCTGCGGGCACACCTGCCCGCCCTCGCCGCCCTCCCGTCCCTGCCAGGAGCCCGGCGACCCCGACGGCCCGTCAGCCGCAGGCGGCCAGTCAGACTCAGGCGATCCGTCCGCCGGGCTGCCCTCGCCCGGGGCGGCGATGGCGCTGATCCGGCTCGAGCGCGCCGCGGAGGCCCTGGGCGCGCTCGAGGCCCTCGAGGCCGAGCAGGCCAGGATCGACGCGGACAGGGCCGTCCTGCTCGCCGCGCTCACCCGCGCCGAGGGCTCCTCCAGCGAGGCCCCCGAGGCCCGCCTCGACGCCCCCGCCCTCGCCGCGTCCGAGACCGCCGCGCTGCTCAGGCTCCCCCAGCGCACCGCCAGGGCCATGGTCGAAGAGGCCCTGGCCCTCACCCATCCGTCCATGGCCCCCGTCCTGGCCGCCATGCGAGCCGGGCGGATGACCCGCCGCCGGGCCGCGGTCATCCTCGACGCCGCCACCCCCATCCCCACGGCCAAGCTGGCCGAGTTCGCTGCCGCGGCCGCGGCCGTCGCCGCCCCCGAGGACCCCGACCGCACCCCCACCCCAGGCGCCCTCGGCCGGAGGCTGCGCCGCCTCGCCGAGGACTACGCCGAGGCGCCCCTCGCCAAGCGCAGGGCCAGGGCCATGGCCGACCGGCGCGTCGATGTCGACCCCTGCGGCGACGGCATGTGCCACCTCACCGCCCTCATCCCCCTCGAAACCGGGGCGCTCATCGACACGAGGCTCAACGCCATCGCCCGCGGCCTCCAGGCACCCGACGAGGCCCGCACCGTCAACCAGCTCCGCGCCGACATCCTCACCGACCTGCTCACCGGCACAGGCGGTCTGCTGGCAGGACCCTCCGCGCCCGCGGGCGGGGTGCGGATGGAGCTCGTCGTCACCGTCCCCGCCGCCACCCTGGCCGGCACGAGCGACACACCGGGGGAGATCCTCGGCTACGGCCCCATCGACCCCGCCGCGGCCCGCCTCCTGGCCTCCGAGACCGCGACCTGGACCCGCCTCACCGTCCACCCCATCACGGGGGCCCCGCTGGCCATCGGCCGCGTCCGGTACGCCCCGACCGCGGCCATGCGCCGCTTCCTCGCCCTGCGGGACGCCACCTGCCGATTCCCCGGCTGCGACAAACCCGCAGCCGCCACCGAGGCCGACCACACCCACTCCTGGGCCAACTGCGGCGACACCAGCGTGGACAACCTCGCCCTCCTCTGCCGCGAACACCACCGAATCAAAACCCTCGGCTACTGGAAAGTCCGCCACATCGGCCAGACAGCCCAGGCGGCCCAGACCGCCCAGACCGCCCAGACCGCCCAGACGCCGGAACCGGCGCCGCAGACCGGGCCCGCACCGGAGCAGCAGACCGGTCATTCCCTACCCGCAGGCACCCTCGAATGGACCGCACCCTCCGGCCGAAAGCACCTGACCTACCCCCACACCGACCCACCCCCACCCTTCTGACCTTGCGGCACTCGGGCCTCAAGCCGGCTGCTCCGCCCGCCTGAGCGGCCTGGCCATGGCGGCCGCCGTGAGCAGGGCGGCGGTGCCGCCGGCGACGAGGGCGACAGTCGTCCCGGACCACGTGCCATACCGCTCGGGGGCAGCGACAAGGACAAGAGCCGCCACACCGATGGCAGTGCCCAGCTGGGCGCCAGTGTTCAGGACGCCCGTCGCGGTGGAGGTGTGCGCCTCCGGGACGTCGGTGCCCAGATTGATGCAGCCGACGGATGAGAGCCCGAGGCCCGCTCCGAGGGCCGCCAGAGCCGCGACGATCCCGGCCACGGTCTCCACGGCCACGGTCTCCACGGCGACTGTCTCCACGGCGACTGTCTCCACGGCGACGGCGGCGGCGAGGTTGGCGGCAGCGATCAGGGTGAGACCACTCAGGACGGCCGCACGGCGGGAGGAGCGCGCGATCACCACGGATGCCGCCGCGGAGCCGGCCACTGCCCCGCCGCTCACACTCAGCAGGAGGAGCCCGGTGCCGAACGCGGAAAGGCCTGACTGCTGCTGGAGGTGGAGGGTCAGCAGAACGCTCGTCGAGGAGGTAGCGGCCGTGTTGATGAACGACCCTGCAGACCCCAGCGCGAGCCGGCGGTTGCGGATGGCGGCCGCAGGCAGGATGGGCTCCCTGGCACGCCGGCTCCAGCCCGCGAGAGCGAGGCCGCCCAGGACGCCAAGGCCCATGATGACGGTGCCCCACGGGCCCGAGCCCTCCTGCTCGACCAGCGCCGCTCCCGCCACCACCGCCATGACCGAGCCCGTCAGCAGGGACGCCCCGACGACGTCGAGCGAGACGCCGGGTTCACCGGCTCTGTTGGCCGCGATCCACGTCAGCACCCCGACGATCAGCAGGACAGCCATGGGGAGGTTCAGCCAGAACACGGACCGCCAGTCCCAGAGGTCGGTCAGCACGCCACCGACAAAGAACCCGCCGGAGCCAGCCACAGCCCCGGCGGCTCCCCACAGCGCGAGTGCCTGATTGCGCGAGCGCTCGTCCGGGGAGACGGCGAGGAGGAGACCGAGGGCTACCGGGACCGAGATGGCCGCGCATGCGCCCTGCAGAGCCCGGGCCGTCACGAGATGCCACGCTTCAAGCGAGAGCCCACCGGCCGCGCTCCCGACCCCGAAGCCGGCCAGGCCCGCGAGGAGCACCTTCCGGGGGCCGAACATTCGGCCCAGACGGGCGCCCAGGACGAGGAGCCCTCCGAAGAACATGGCGTAGGCCGTTGCGAGGGGCCCCTCCATGGCGGGGCCCGCGCCAACGCTCTCCAGCATGGCCGGTATCGGGGTGATCCCGATCGACACGCCGAGCACACCCACGAACTGGACCATGCAGAGGACCGCCGCCGCCCTGCTCAGTCCAAGAGCCGGGCGGCGGCGTGCCGGAGCCATGTCCTCGCGAGGCTTCGTGCCTACCGCTCGAGGCGGAAGCCGAGCTTGACGGTCACCTGCCAGTCGGCCACGGCGCCGTCCTCGAGGTGCCCGCGGATCGACTGTACTTCGAACCAGTCGAGGTGGCGGACCGTCTGGGCTGCTGCTGCGATGGCGTTCCTGACTGCGTCGTCGACGCCGTCCGGGCTGGTTCCGACGATCTCCGAGACGCTGTAGGTGTGCCCTGCCATGGTTCCTCCTGTGCAGTCGTGCGGGAGCCGCCGGGGCGGCCGTCGCCCGGCCGTCGGCCGGACCGTGCTGGCAGACTATCCCCGTGGTGAATGCTTGGCCAGAACCCGGGCGGTGCGCCGGGCTGCCTCCTGCGGAAGCCGTCGTGGCCCGCCTCCGCGCGGCCGGATGCGTCTTCGCCGAGGACGAAGCGCGGCTCGTTCTGGAGGCCGCGCGGACCCCGGCCGACCTCGAGGAGTTCGTGCGCCGGCGGTGCTCCGGGGAGCCCCTCGAGCACGTCCTGGGCTGGGCCGAGTTTGCGGGCCTGCGCATCGCCGTCGGCGCCGGGGTCTTCGTGCCGCGGCAGCGCAGCCGGCTGCTCGTGCGGCTCGCCGTGGAGCTCGTGGGACAGGCGGCCGGGCGTGACGCTCCCGCCGTCCGTCCAGCCGTCATCGTCGACCTCTTCTGCGGCTCGGGGGCCATCGGGGCGGCCGTCGCCGCGGAGCTCGCGGCCCGGGGCCGCGCCTGCGAGTTGCACGCTGCGGACATCGACCCGGTCGCGGCCGCGTACGCGCGCCACAACCTGGCCCCATGCTCGGGGCGCGTCCACATCGGGGACGTGTTCGCAGCGCTCCCAGGCTCGCTGCGCGGGCGCGTCGACGTCCTTGTCGCGAATGCTCCCTACGTCCCCACGGTGGCGGTGGCCCTGATGCCGCCCGAGGCGCGCAACCACGAGCCGCTCGCCGCCCTCGACGGCGGCGACGACGGCCTCGCCCTGCACCGACGGGTCGCCGCTGGGGCGGGGGAGTGGCTGGCCCCGGGAGGGACCGTGATCCTGGAGGCGAGTCCCGCTCAGGCGCGCGTCACCGCGGGGCTGCTCGCCGGCGTCGGCCTTCCGGCCCGCACCGTTCAGGACGACGACCTCGACGCGGCCGCGGCCCTCGGGACGCGGCCGCGCGTGGAGGCCCGCACCTGAGACGACAGGGCCCTGTCCCGTGGTTGTGCCACGGGACAGGGCCCTGTCGTCTCGTCCCTCAGCCGGCCTTCACCGCGAGCACCGGGCAGCGGGCCTCGAGGAGGATCCGCTGGGCCGTGCTGCCCATGATCAGCTTGCCCACTGGACTGCGCTTCCGCAGACCGATGACGATCAGCTCCGCGCCATGCGACTCGGCGGCGTCCAGCACCTCCTCCGCGGCGTCATGTCCGCGCAGCGGCTGCAGGAGGACGTGCTCCACCTCGGCGGCGTCCAGCCGGCTCTGGAGTGCGGCGATCTGCTCCTCCTGGGCGAAGCGCTGGTCGACGACGGCATCCCCGCGGGAGGAATTGACGACGACGAGCTTCGCGGCAGCCTTCGAGGCCTCGGCGATGGCCCGCTCGAAGGCCGCCTCGCCCTCGGGGGTGGGGATGTAGCCGACGACGATGCTCACAGTGACTCCTTCTCGTGGCTGTGGCTGTCCTTGTGGTGGGGCTGGCGCTCCTCGGGCGCCGGAGCGGCGGCCCGGTCCGGAGCGGCGGCCTGGTCCGGAGCGGCGGCCTGGTCCGTAGCGGCGGCCCGGTCCCTAGCGGCGGCCCGGTCCGTGGCCGGCTCCTCCGCGACGGCGGCTGCAGCCGCCGTCGGGCCTTCGGCCGCGGCGAGGGCGGCTGCGGCCTGGGGCCGGCGGCGTCGCACCAGCGCCAGCACCAGCGGCAGGGCGAGCAGCGCGGCGACGGCGATGTACACGCCGATCGCGATCGGCTCGCTCCAGAGCCCGGCGACGTCGCCGCCGGAGAGCTGCAGCGCCTTGCGGAGCTGGCCCTCGGCACGCGGGCCGAGGATGAGGCCGATGACGAGCGGCAGGATCGGCAGGCCGAAGCGCCGCATCGCGAAGCCCAGCAGCCCGAGGACCAGCAGGATCGCGAGGTCGAATGCCTGCAGGTTCACGGCGTAGGCGCCGAGCGTTGCGAAGAACAGGATCCCGGCGTACAGGTACGGCCGCGGGATCTGCAGCAGCTTGGCCCACAGCGGCGCGAGCGGCAGGTTGATCAGCAGGAGCAGGGTGTTGCCGATGAACAGGCTCGCGATGAGCGCCCACACGAGATCCGGCTCGTTGTCGAACAGCAGCGGTCCGGGCTGGATGCCGTACTGCGTGAACGCGGCGAGCATGACGGCGGCGGTCGCGTTGGTTGGCAGGCCGAGGGCCAGCATCGGGGTCAGGGTCCCTGCGGCCGAGGCGTTGTTCGCCGCCTCGGGCCCGGCCACGCCCTCGATCGCGCCGTGGCCGAACTCCTCCTTGTGCTTGGAGAGCCTCTTCTCGGTCACGTAGGAGAGGAACGTCGGGACCTCGGCGCCGCCGGCGGGCAGGGCCCCGAAGGGGAAGCCGTAGGCGGTGCCGCGCAGCCACGGCTTCCAGGAGCGCTTCCAGTCCTGCTTGCCCATCCACGGCCGTCCCACGGGGATCGTGGAGAGCGGGTTCCGGCGCAGGTGCGCGGCGATCCAGAGCGCCTCGCCGACGGCGAAGATCGCCACGGCGACGACGATGACGTCGAGACCGTCGGCCAGCAGGGGCTGGCCGAAGACGAGCCGCTGCTGCCCGGTCACCGGGTCGATGCCGACGAGGCCGATGGCCAGGCCGAGTCCGAGGGAGGCGAAGCCGCGGAGCTTCGAGGAGCCGAGGATCGCGGTGACGGCGATGAAGGCCAGCACCATGATGGCCAGATAGCTGGACGGGCCGAGGCTCACGGCGAAGTCCACCACGGGCGGGGCGAAGGCCACGAGCAGGGCGGTGCCGATCGTGCCCGCGACGAAGGAGCCGATGGCTGCCGTCGCGAGGGCCTGGGCCGCCCGCCCGGCCTTGGCCATCCTGTGGCCCTCGATGGCCGTGATCACGGTGGCGGACTCGCCGGGGGTGTTGAGCAGGATCGAGGTGGTGGAGCCGCCGTACATGCCGCCGTAGTAGATGCCGGCGAACATGATGAAGGCGCTCGTCGGCTCGAGGCCGTAGGTCAGGGGCAGCAGCAGGGCCACGGCCATGGCGGGGCCGATGCCCGGCAGCACGCCGACGGCGGTGCCGAGCAGCACGCCGAGGAAGGCGTAGAGGAGGTTCATCGGCGTCGCCGCGGTGGCGAAGCCCTGCATGAGCAGGTTCAGAGTGTCCATTCAGAGCACCCCCGTGAGGAAGCCGGCCGGGAGCCTGATGCCGAGGCCGAGGTAGAAGCCGTAGAAGGTGGCCAGGGACAGCGCCACGGAGATGATCACGTCCCGCACGTAGCGGCGGCTGCCGAGGGCCCAGACACTGCCGTAGAACAGCAGGGCCCCGGAGATCACCCAGCCCGCGATGTCGATGATGAGGATGTTGAGCACGAAGGCCGCGAGGAGCGGCAGGACCGTCCGCCAGTCGGTCGGGTGCGTGAGGTCCACGTCCTCGCCGCCCTCGGCCTCGCCGCGGCCGCCGCGCAGGACGTCCACCACGAGCAGCACCGCGCAGACCACGAGCAGGCCGCCGACGATGAACGGGACCGTCTTCGGGCCCACCGGGTCCGACTGCGAGTACGGGACGGCCAGACGGGAGGCATCGATCAGGACGGCGGCCCCGACCGCGCCGAGCAGGGCGGCGAAGCCCAGCTCGGCGCGGCCCTTGAGCCGGGAGGCGATGGTGGTCATGCCAGGCCGAGCTTCGTCAGCACGTCCGCGACGCGCTGGTCCTGGTCCTTGAGGAAGGACGCGAACTCGTCGCCGGTGGCGAAGGCGTCGCTCCAGCCGTTCTTGGCCAGCGCGTCCTTCCACTCCTGCGTGCCGTGCATCTTCGTCAGTGCGGCCACGATCCGGTCGCGGTCGGCGTCGGAGACCTCCGGCGGCGCCACGATGCCGCGCCAGTTGGTGAAGACCAGATCGATGTTGGACTCCTTGAGCGTCGGGGCATCCACGCCCTCGAGCCGCTCGTCCCCGCTCGTGGCCAGCACGCGGACCTCGCCGGAGGCGATCTGGTCCATGTACTCGCCGGCGCCCGAGGCGGCAAAGCCGAGCTTGTTGCCGAGGATCGCCGGGAGCAGGTCACCGCCGCCGTCGAACGCCACGTAGTTGACCTGCTTCGGATCCAGGCCGACGGCCTGAGCGAGCTGCATCGGCAGGAGGTGGTCGGGGCCGCCCGGGGAGGAGCCGCCGCCGACGGCGACCTTGGACGGGTCCTTCGTCCACGCGTCGACGAGCTCGGTGATGGTCTTGTACGGCGAGTCCTTGGAGACCATGATGGCGCCGGGCTCCTCGATGAGGCGGGCCAGCGGCGTCGTCTGGGTCAGCTTGGCCTCGGACTTGTTGGTATAGCTAGCGCCCACGACGCCCAGGCCCATGAGCATCGCGAGGTCGCCGTTGCCCTTCTCGTTGACCGTGCGGGCCAGGCCCACGGTGCCGCCAGCGCCAGCGAGGTTGAACACCTCGATGCCCTTGGCGACCTTGGTCTCCTCCATGACCTTCGCGGCGGTGCGGGCCGTGGTGTCGTAGCCGCCGCCTGCGGTGTTGGGGACCATGATCCGGAGCCCGGTCAGCGGCTGGTCCGCGGTGGTGGTGGTCCCGCCCCCGCCTCCCCCGCCGGTGACGCCGCAGCCAGTCGCGGCGAGGGCCAGGCCGACGGCGGCGGCGGCCAGGCGGAGGGCCTTGAAATTCTTGCGAAGCATCGTTGCTGTCCTCGTCTCAAAAGTTGGGTGCGAGCGTGATTTCACGGTAGCGACGAGCGTGACGCGGGTCACTCTTGTGTTCGCAAAGGACGTTGTGTTCATTGAGTGCACGCCCCGACCGCGCCGCACCGCTCGATACCGCGTGCCGCTCGATAATGGACAGGACACGAGAGAAGGGATGGGCGTGAGCACGCACAGCGGAGGGCAGCGCGGCCCCCACGGGCTGAGGCTGTCCTTGGCCGGGCAGTACCTCGTGCTGCAGCTGCTGATCGTGCTCGCGGTGCTGGTCGGCGTCGTCGCCATCTCGCTCACCCAGTCCGCCCAGGCGTTCCAGCGCGAGGAGGGCCGCCGCGTCCTCTCCGCCGCCGAGTCGCTGGCCGCGCTGCCAGTGGTCCGCTCGCTGATGCCCGAGGCCGAGCCTCGCCTGGGCGCGGCGCTCCCCGCCGCGACGGAGTCCGTCCGGGGCGTCTCCGGATCGAGCATCGCGGCCCTCGCGAAGCCGGACCTGACGGTTGTGACCTCTTCGGACCCGGATCAGATCGGAGCCCCGCTCGAGGTCGGCGAGAGCGCGATCCGGCAGGAGCGGGCGTGGACGGGTGTCGTCGTCATGGGCGGCGCCGAGTATCTGGTGGCCCACGCGCCGGTGCTCGACGACGCCGGGCGGATGGCGGGCATCGCCGCCGTCGGCCGCTCCTACCCCTCCGCCTGGGAGCGGCTGGTCGCCGCGACCCCGAACCTGCTGACCTACCTCGGCGTCTCGCTCGCCCTCGGCGCCGCGGGCTCCCTCCTGCTCTCGTGGCGGGTCAAGCGGCAGACGCTCGGCATGGAGCCGGACGAGATCGTGAACCTCGTGGAGCACCGGGAGGCGATCCTGCACGGCGTCAAGGAGGGGGTCATCGCACTGGACCCGCAGCAGCGGGTCACCGTCGCGAACGACGCCGCGCGCGACCTCCTGGACCTGCCCGCGGACTGCGTGGGGCGCAGCCTCGATGAGCTCCGCGTGGAGCCGGCCCTGCATGAGGTCCTCATGACGGACCAGGCCGAGCCGGACCGCCTCGTGCTCGTCGGCGAGCGCGTCGTCGTCGCCAACCGGCGGCCCATGCGCTCCCGGGGCCGCGTGATCGGCTCGGTCACGACGCTGCGCGACCGCACCGAGCTGTCCACGCTCGAGAAGGAGCTCGGCGCCACCCGCACGACCACGGACACCCTGCGCGCGCAGACCCACGAGTTCGCCAACCAGCTGCACACGATCTCGGGGCTGATCCAGCTGGGCGAGTACGACGACGTCGTGAAGTTCGTCGACGGCGTGAGCCTGAGCCGGACCCAGCTCTACGACGACGTCACGAGCAAGGTCGAGGACCCCGCGGTCTCCGCGCTGCTCATCGCAAAGGCCAGCCTCGCCGCCGAGCGCGGCGTCGCCCTGAGCCTCGACGAAGGATCCCATCTGGGGCGGGCGGACGACGACGCGCTGTCCCGCGACCTCACCACGGTCGTCGGCAACCTCGTGGACAACGCGATCGACGCCGTCTCCGGGCTCCCGCGCGCGGAGGTCGCCGTGGGCCTGGCCGAGCGCGGCGGCGAGATCCGGGTGACCGTGCGCGACTCCGGGCCCGGGGTCCAGGTGGACCGGCTCGAGGAGATCTTCCGGCAGGGCTTCAGCACCAAGGCTTCGGCGAACGACGGCGGGCGGGGCTTCGGGCTGGCCCTCACCCGGCTCGTCTGCCTGCGCCGCGGCGGCGAGGTGGACGTGCACAATGACGGTGGGGCCGTGTTCACGGCCCGACTTCAGCGAAAGTGGAGCACCGCCTCATGATCAGGATCCTCATCGTCGAGGATGACTTCATGGTCGCCAAGGTCCACGCCGGCTTTGTGCGCCAGACCCCGGGCTTCGCCGTCGTCGGCGTCGCCCACACCGGCGCGGAGGCGCTCGAGGAGGCGCGGCGGCTCACCCCGGACCTCGTGCTCCTGGACATCCACCTGCCGGACATCAGCGGCCTGGACCTCCTGCAGCGGCTGCGCGAGGCCCAGCCGGACCTCGACGCGCTCGTCATCAGCGCCGCACGCGAGGTGGACACCGTGCGCCGGGCCCTGCGCGGGGGGATCGTGCACTACCTCATGAAGCCCTTCTCGGGGGACGACCTCAAGGAGCGGCTGGAGCACTACCGGCGCACGTACCACTCCCTCGCCGAGTCCGAGGGCGAGGCGGGGCAGGACGACGTCAACGAGGTCTTCGGCATCAGGCGGCCCTCCCGGCCGCTGCCCAAGGGCTGCAGCCCCGAGACCCTCCAGCTCGTGAAGACGATGCTGCGCGAGGCGCCCGGGGACGTCTCGGCGACCGAGGCCGCCGAGCAGCTGGGCACGTCACGGGTGAGCGCCCGCCGGTATCTGGAGTACCTCAGCGAGGAGGGCCTGGTCCAGGTGCAGCTGCGCTACGGCGGCGTCGGCCGCCCCGAGCGCCGCTACCTCTGGAGGGATGGGTCGTAGCTGACGCTAGGCCTCGAGGTGCGCCGGATTGTGGGTCGACTTCTCGATGTCGGCCGCGGTGGTCTCGATCAGCTGATGCGCCAAATCCGCTAGGGCACGGGCCGCCGCCAGCTCGTCGCCGATCGCCGGGATGTCCCTGTCCGCCGGATTGAGTCGGGCGAGGCCGACCCCCTCCCACCCCGCGCGGCCCTCGGCCGACAACGTGGCCGTGGCCCGCGTCTGGCTTTCGTATTCGTCGATGACGATGTTCACCGACCAGCTCTTCTCCGGCATGGTGGCCGCCTCCTCGCGTCAGAGCTCCATATGTCAAGCTCCCAGCGGCGACACGGTCCCAGAGTGCCTCTTTGGAGGGGCCGGCTGCTGTGGAGCCAGCGCCAACGTAGCTCTGCCGCCTGCGCTGTGCAAGGAGTGAGCGGCCCCTCTTGGCCGTCTCGTCCCCCGGCCCGTGAGGGGGGTACTGCCAGACCCCGGTTCGGCAGGATCTCCCTGCCTCTGAGGCGGATGCGCTTGGATGGAAGGGTGTCCCGCCCGAGATCCGGGCAGATCAAGACCAGGAGAAGCATGCTCACCGCCCACGCCTATGCCGCCACGTCCGCGACCGAGCCGCTCGCGCCGATGACGATCCAGCGCCGCGAGCTCGGCGCCCACGACGTGCTGATTGAGATCAAGTACGCCGGCATCTGCCACTCCGACATCCACACCGTCCGCGGCGACTGGGGCCCGGCGTCCTACCCGCTCGTTCCCGGCCACGAGATCGCCGGCGTCGTCACCGAGATCGGCCCGCAGGTGACTAAGCATGCCGTCGGCGACCGCGTCGGCGTCGGTTGCATGGTCAACTCCTGCCGCGAGTGCGCGAGCTGCCGCCGCGGCGAGGAGCAGTACTGCCTCAAGGGCATGACTGGCACCTATGGCGCCGTGGACCGCGACGGCACCATCACCCAGGGCGGCTACTCGAGCCACGTCGTCGTCGCGGAGGACTTCGTCGTGACGATCCCCGACGCGCTCGAGCTCGACGTCGCCGCGCCCCTGCTGTGCGCCGGCATCACGACGTACTCGCCGCTGAACCACTGGGGTGCGGCCCCGGGCAAGAAGGTCGCCGTCGTGGGCCTCGGGGGACTCGGCCACATGGCGGTCAAGATCGCCGCCGCGATGGGCGCCGAGGTCACCGTCCTCTCGCAGTCCCTCAAGAAGCAGGAGGACGGGCTGCGCCTGGGCGCCGAGCACTACTACGCGACGAGCGATCCGACGACGTTCGAGCAGCTCGCCGGAACGTTCGACCTGATCCTGAACACGGTCAGCGCCCAGATCGACCTCAACGCCTACCTGTCCCTGCTCGCGGTCGACGGCGCGATGGTCAACGTCGGCGCTCCGGCCGAGCCGCTCTCGCTGCAGGTCTTCTCGCTCATCCCCGGCCGCAAGACCTTCGCCGGCTCCATGATCGGCGGCATCCGCGAGACGCAGGAGATGCTCGACTTCTGCGCCGAGCACGGGATCGGCGCGGAGATCGAGGTCATCCCGGCCGAGAAGATCAACGACGCGTACGAGCGCGTCCTCGCCTCCGACGTCCGCTACCGCTTCGTCATCGACACCGCGACGCTCTCCTAGCGCACGCGATCCTCAGTGACCCCCCGGGAGGCGACTCCCGGGGGTCTTCTGGGTTGAAGGGCCGGCTCGGGTTCAGGCCAGGGGGCACTCAGGCCTCGAGGACATAGGTCCTCAGGTCGTCGAGGGTCTGCTGCATGTGCGCGTCCATCGCCCCGCGCGCGGCCTGGGGGTCGCGGCTGCGCAGCGCCTCGGCGATGCCCGCGTGCATCGCGATGGCGTGCTCCTGGATCTCCGGCACCGCCGACGTCTCGGCCCGGCGCTGGGCCAGCACCCGACTCAGCGGCTCGAAGAGGACGGCGACGAAGGCGTTCTCGGAGGCGTGCAGGATGACGTCGTGGAACGCGAGATCCGCTTCGACGAACGCCTCGAGGTCCTTGGCGTCGTGCGCGGCGCGCATCCTCGAGACGAAGACGTCGAGGGCCGCGAGGTCGGTGTCCGAGATGCGCGCGGCGGCAAGCTCGCACGCCCCCGTCTCGAGCATGCGGCGCAGCTCGATGAGCTGGACGGCGGCCGAGGCGCCGTCGGTGCCCTCGCTCGTCGCGCGGAGGACGGCGTGCAGGGAGCTCCAGCGGTTGATGGGGTTGACATACGTGCCGCGGCCGCGCTCGACGCGCAGGATGTTCTGCGCCGCGAGGGTCTTGACGGCCTCGCGCACGGTCATGCGGCTCACCTCGTGCCGCGACGAGAGCTCGAGCTCGCCGGGCACGACGGACCCGGGAGGGAACTCTCCGGCCACGATCCGGTCGAGGAGCTCCTCCGCGACCTCGGCCACGAGGGACTTCCGTGCCACCGCGTCTCCAACCCCTTCCGCCGCGCGCGCGGCCGCTCGCTGCGGTCCGCCGGGTCCAACCCGGCCCCGGCTGCCGCCAGTCTACGGGCCTCTTGCGCGGAAACGCGTTCTATGTCACTCTGAGTGCAGATATTAGATGTCTGACATCTTACTAGCTCACCCGCAGCCGCCGATCTGCCCGCACAAGGAAGTGTCGCCCATGCTCCTGGAAGCCGAAGCCCTCGCCGCCTACCCGTCCGAGCGCCAGATCCCGGCCGCGAACGTCGCCGCGGCCGTCGCCGCCTCGGGCCGCGTCCTCGTCGTGCTCGACGACGACCCCACCGGCACGCAGTCCGTCGCCGACCTGCCCGTGCTCACCCGCTGGGAGGTCGAGGACTTCCGCTGGGCCTTCGCCTCCCGCATCGGCGGCGCCCGCCCCTCGGCCGTCTACGTCCTGACCAACACGCGCAGCCTCGATCCCGCCGAGGCCGCGGAGCGCAACCGCCAGGTCGTCGCCGCCGCGCTCGAGGCCGCCCGCGAGAGCGGCACGCCGCTGGCCTTCGTGAGCCGCAGCGACTCGACCCTCCGCGGCCACTTCCCGCTCGAGACGGACGTCATCGCGAGCACTGTGTCTGAACTGAACGGTGGCGCCGGGGTCGACGGCGTCGTCATGGTGCCCGCCTTCCCCGACGCCGGCCGTGTCACCATCGGCGGCGAGCACTACATGCGCACGACGGCGGGGCCCGGCTCCCAGCCCGGCCTCACCCCCGTCAGCGAGACCGAGTTCGCCCGCGACGCGACCTTCGGCTTCTCGACCTCCTTCCTCCCCGCGTACGTCGAGGAGAAGTCCGGCGGCCGCTTCCGGGCCGACCACGTGATCGTCCTGGACCTCGGCATCATCCGCGCGGGCGCCGAGGCCATCGCCGACGCGATCGCCCCCGCCACGGACGGGACCCCGATCGTCGCCGACATCGTGGGGGAGAGCGACATACGCGCCCTCGCACTCGGCCTCGAGGAGGCCGAGCGCCGCGGCAAGTCCCTCCTGTACCGCGTGGGCCCGCCGTTCGTGCGCGGCCGCATCGGCCAGGAGGTCCGGGCGCCGCTCACGGCCGAGGAGATCTACGGCGGCCAAGCCTCTGGCGGCGGCGCCGGGGCCCTGCGCGAGGACCTCGCCGCCGGCGGACTCATCGTCGTCGGCTCGCACGTGGGCCTCACGACCCGCCAGCTCGACCGCCTCACCGAGCAGCACGCCTCCGCGCACACGGTCGAGATCGACGTCGACCAGCTCCTCGACCCGTCCCGCGCCGAGGCGCACCTCGAGGCGACCGTCGCCGCCGTCGTGCGGGCGCTCGCGGACGGGGACGTGATCGTCCACACGAGCCGCCGCCTCGTCAAGACCGACGACCCGGCCGCGAGCCTCGAGATCGCGCGCACGGTCAGCGCCGCCGTCGTGCGCGTGGTCAACTCCGTCCTCACGACCACGCCGCCGCGCTTCGTCATCGCCAAGGGCGGCATCACGTCCTCGGACGTGGCCGCGCACGGCCTCGAGATCCGCCGCGCGATCGTGCGCGGGCCCATGCTGCCGGGCATCGTCTCGCTGTGGGAGCCGGTCGACGGCCCCGCGCGCGGCATCCCGTACATCGTCTTCGCGGGCAACGTGGGCGACGACGAGTCGCTCGCCGCCGTCACCCGGACCCTCAGCTCCACGTTCTGATCCCCCTGACCTCCCTGAATCCCCCGCCCCGTTCATAGGAGAACACCCGTGTCCGACATTTCTGCCGTGTCCGCCACCACCCATACCCAGACTCAGACCCACACCGTCGCCGTCCTCGGCCTCGGTGCTATGGGCCTGCCCATGGCCACGCGCCTCTCGACCGGCCTCACGGTCCACGGCTTCGACATCGCCCAGGCCCGCCTCGACCTCGCCGCCGCCGCGGGCATCGCGACCTTCGGCTCGGCCCGCGAGGCCGTCCAGGGCGCGGACGCCCTCCTGCTGGCGGTGCGCAACGGCGAGCAGCTCGACGAGGTCCTCTTCGGCGAGAACGGCGTCGCCGCCTCGCTCGCCCCGGGCGCCGTCGTGATCCTCACGAGCACCGTCGGCACCGACGCGATCCCCGCGACCGCCGCGCGCCTGGCCGAGCTCGGCGTCGGCCTCGTCGACGCGCCGCTCTCCGGCGGCCCGGTGCGCGCCGGCGAGGGCGACCTGCTCATCGTCGTCGGCGCGACGCCGTCGGACTACGAGAGGGCCCGACCCGTCCTCGAGCTGCTCGCCTCGACCCTGACCGTCGTCGGCGACAAGCCCGGCGACGGCCAGGCCCTCAAGACGGTCAACCAGCTCCTGTGCGGCGTGCACATCGCCGCGGCCGCCGAGGCGCTCGCGCTCGCCGACGCGCTCGGGCTCGACACGGCCAAGACCCTCGAGGCGCTCGGCGCCGGCGCGGCGGGCTCCTTCATGCTCTCCAACCGCGGCCCGCGCATGCTCGAGGCCTACACCGAGGACGGCGCCGAGGTGCTCTCGCGCCTCGACATCTTCGTCAAGGACATGGGGATCGTCGGCAAGGCCGCGCGCTCCGTGGGCCTCGCCGCGCCCGTCGCCGCCGCCGCGGAGCAGCTCTACCTCATCGGCCAGGCCCAGGGCCTCGCCGCCGCGGACGACTCCGCCGTCATCAAGGTCGTCGCGCCCGCCAAGCGCACGGCCTGAGTCCCGGCTCCACCGCTCGTCCCCCCATCCCCGCTTCCCCCCATCCCAACCCCCCACCTCCGCCGGCTCGCACCCGGCTCCCAGTCGAAGGAGACTAGAGACGTGAACCCCCTGACCACCCTCGGCATCGCGGCGGCGGTCCCGCTCGCCGAGACCCCGCCGATCAAGCCCGCCGTCGAGCTCGGCACCCCGCTGCTGCTCACCATCGCCGCGCTCGGCGTCGCCGTGCTGCTCGTCATGATCATCCGCTTCAAGATCCAGGCGTTCGTCGCGCTGCTCACCGTGAGCATCGCCGTCGCCGTGGCCGCGCAGATCCCGCTCAAGGACATCTTCACGGTCGTGTCCACGGGCGTCGGCGGAACGATGGGCAAGGTCGCCCTGCTCATCGCGCTCGGCGCCGTGCTGGGCCGGATGATCGAGGTCTCGGGCGGCGTGCAGTCGCTCGCGGACCACTTCGTCGAGCGGTTCGGGCGCACCCGCGTCGCCGTCTCGCTCACCCTCGTGGGCTTCCTGGTCGCGATCCCCGTGTTCTTCGAGGTCGGCATCATCGTCCTCGTGCCGATCGTCTATGCGTTCTCCAAGCTCCTGAACGTGCACCCGATCAAGTTCGGCCTGCCCATGGCCGGCATCATGCTCGCGATCCACGTCGCCGTCCCGCCGCACCCGGGCATCGTGGCCGGCGCCGGCGTCCTCGGCGCGGACATCGGCCTCATCACGATGATCTCGCTTGCCATCTGCGTGCCCCTCGGCTTCCTGTCCTACTGGGTGGGGCGCATCATGAACCGCCGCGAGATGGAGCTCCTGCCCTCGGTCAAGGCGCAGCTCGACGAGTACGGCGAGACCGAGGACGAGGCCGTGCACCATGGCTCCGCCGGCTCCGCTGGCGGTGTCGCCACGAAGACCAAGGTTGTCGCCCCGCCGAAGCCCGGCCTCATCGTCGCGCTCATCGCCGCCCCCATCGTGCAGATCATGGTCGGCACGATCGGCACGCTCACGATCCCGAAGACCGATCCGCTCTACGGCGTCGCCTCCTTCGTCGGCAACCCCTTCTTCGCCCTGCTCGTCGCCGTCGGCCTCGCGTTCTTCACGCTCGCGGTGCGCCGCGGCTGGTCCCTCCGGGAGACCGGCGAGATCTTCGAGGAGTCCCTGCCCCCGATCGCCTCGATCCTCCTGATCGTCGCCGCCGGCGGCGTGTTTGGCGAGGTGCTGCGCGTGAGCGGCATCGGCGCGGCCCTGTCCTCGACCCTCGACGGGCTCGGACTGCCGATCATCCTCCTCGGCTTCATCATCTCCCTCGCCCTCCGCGCCGCCCAGGGCTCCGCGACCGTCGCCATCGTGACGACGACGGGCCTGCTCACCGCAGCGGTCCAGGCCGGCGGCTACACTCCCGCGCAGATCGCCGTCATCGTCATCGCGATCGGCTTCGGCTCCCTCGGCCTGAGCCACGTGACCGACGCCGGCTTCTGGGTCGTGGTTCGGTACTACGGCATCACGGTCGCGGACGGGCTCAAGACGTGGACCGTCCTCACCACGATCCTCGGCGTCGCGGGCTTCCTGCTCACGTACGTCGCCTGGATCCTCGTCGGCGGGCTCGGGCACTGATGCGCTCTCGTCTCGACGACGTCGTGGCGGCCTCGCTCCTCGGGGGCGGGGCCGTCCCGGCGTTCACGTGCTACGACTTCGCCACGGCCACTGCTGTTGTCGAGGCAGCCGAGACTGCCGCCGAGGAGGCGGGGCTCGGCGTCGTGCTCAACGTGGCGCCCAAGACCGCCGCGACCCGGGCGGGGCTGCGGCTCATCGCCGCGCTGCGCACGCTGGCCGACGGCGCGTCCGTGCCCGTGTGCGTCCAGCTCGACCACGCCGCGGACGCCGCCGTGATCGCCGACGCCGTCGCGGCCGGGGCGGACGCGGTGCTCGCCGACGGCTCGGCCCTGCCGCTCGAGGACAACGTCGCGTTCGTCCGGCACGTGCGGGCGATCGTGGGCCCGGACGTGGTCCTCGAGGCGGAGCTCGGCGGCCTCGCGGGGGACGAGGACAAGGCCTTCGCGCAAGAGGCCGCGGGCCTCACCGACCCCGACGAGGTGCGCGGCTTCGTCGAGCGCTCGGGCGCGCAGCTGCTCGCCGTCGCGATCGGCAATGTGCACGGCCGGTACCGGGGCGAGCCGCAGATCCGGTGGGACGTCCTGGGCCGGATCGCGCAGGAGTCCCCGGTGCCGCTCGTGCTGCACGGCGCCTCGGGCATCCCGGCCGCGGACCTGGCCCGCGCCGCGTCGTTCCGCGTCGGCAAGGTCAACGTCAATACCGAGCTGCGCACCGCCGTCCTCGCCTCCGTGGCGGGGGGCGTGGCGGGGCGGCAGGCGGACGGTGAGGACCTCGCCGGGCTGCTCCGGGAGTGGTCGACGGCGGCGGGCCGGGTCGCGGGGGACGTCCTCGCGACGCTGCGCGGCTGAGGCCTGCCCAGCCCACCCCACCCCACCCCACCCCACCTCACCGGCGGAATTGTTGGGTTGAGCAGGGTGACGAGGCTCGGCACCCTGCTCAGCCCGACAATTGCGGGAAGCCGCCGGGGCTGCCGCCTCCTGGCGAGTCGCTAGGCTGGGTCGCATGACGACGGCGCTCATCACCGGCGCGAGCTCCGGCATCGGGGCGGAGTTCGCCCGCCAGCTCGCGGCTCAGGGTCACGACCTCGTGCTCGTGGCCCGCCACCGCGACCGGCTCGACTCGGCCGCCCGGGACCTCGTGTCCCGGCACGGAATCGAGGTCGAGGTGCTCAGCGCTGACCTGACGGACCCCGCGGGGCTCGCCGCCGCCGTCGTGCGCGCCCAGGACCCGAGCCGGCCCGTCAGCATCCTCGTCAACAACGCCGGCCACGGCCTCCTGCACGACTTCCACCACAACCCATTGGCGGAGGAGGTCGCCCACCTGCGCCTGCACGTCGAGGCGGTCATGAGCCTGTGCCACGCCGTGCTTCCCGGGATGCTCGCGCGCGGCGAGGGGCGGATCATCAACGTCGCCTCGGTCGCCGCGTTCATGCCCCGCGGGACATACTCGGCGGCGAAGGCGTGGGTCGTGGCGTTCAGCCGCTGGGCCAACGCGCACTACCGCCGCTCAGGGGTGAGCGTCACGGCGCTGTGTCCGGGCCTGACGCGCACCGAGTTCCATCACCGCATGGGCATGGAGACGCGCTGGCTCCCGCGCTGGTCGTGGCTGAGCGCCGAGAGCGTCGTCCGGGACGGGCTCAAGGACAGCCTCGCGGGGCGGAGCGTGTCCGTCCCGTCGTGGCGGTACAAGGCCGCCGTGCTCGTCTCGAAGGTGCTCCCGGACCGGGTCCTCGGCCACCCGGCCCGCCGGCCGATGGGCGAGTGAACCCCAGCCTGCTACTTCGTCCGGGCTAGCTCGGACGCGGCTCCATGACCCGGATCGGCGAGCCGGCCGCCCAGGCCTCGATGTCCTCGACGGCGTCGCGGTAGAAGACCTCGTACTGCTCCCGCGTGACGTAGCCGATGTGCGGAGTGAGGATCGTGCGCGGCGCCGTGCGGAGGGGGTGGCCCGCGGGGAGGGGCTCGACGTCGTACACGTCCAGCGCCGCGCAGCCGATCCGGCCCGCGGTCAGTTCCTCGAGCAGCGCGGCCTCGTCGACGAGGGGCCCTCGGGAACTGTTGACGAGGATCGCGTCGTGCTTCAGGAGCGCGAGGTCCTCGGCCCCCACGATGCCCCGGGACCGCGCCGACAGGACGAGGTGCAGGGTCACGATGTCCGACGTCGCGAACAGCTCCTCCTTCTCCACGCGCCGCACCCCCACCTCGGCCGCGCGCTCGTCGGTGAGGTTCTGGCTCCACGCGACGACGTCCATCCCGAACGCGAGCCCGACCCGGGCCACGCGCGAGCCGAGGTTCCCGAGTCCCACGACGCCGAGCCGCCTCCCCTCGAGGCCGCGGCCCAGGGTCGTCTGCCACCCGCCGTCGTCCGTCCACCCGGCCCCGCCGCCGCCCAGCTCGGCGTCGAGCCGCCGAGTTGCTGCGTGGATGAGCGCCCACGTGTGCTCGGCGGCGGGGGAGGGGAGGTAGCCCGTGTGGCAGACCGTGATGCCGCGCTCCGCGGCGGCGGCGAGGTCGATCGAGGCATTGCGGCGGCCCGTCGAGACGATGAGCCTGAGGTTCGGCAGGAGCGCGAGCCGCTCCGCGCGCAGGGGCGTGCGCTCGCGCATGGCCACGACGGCGTCGAACGGCTCGAGCGCCGCGGCGACGGCGGCGTCGTCGTGCCCGAGGTGCTCGCGGAAGACCGTGACCTCGGCGCCGGCGGCCTCGAGCCCGGACCAGTCCGCGAGCTCGCGGGCCACGCCCTGGTAGTCGTCGAGGATGGCGATGCTGAGACGAAGAGGGCTCGCGGGAGTCATGGGGCCAGCCTAGGCAGATTCCTCTGCGCCAAGTTTCCTCTGCGCCGTTCCTTGTCGCGCAGAGCGTTCCGGTCCCTACTGGGTAGGGAGGCGGACTGCCTCCACAGCTATCCGGCGCGGCGCCGCTGGGACCCGGAGGAGAGAGCAATGTTCATGAGAGTCAGCACGTACAGGCCCGAGGCTGGAAGCACCGGGCAGCCCTCGGAGGAGACGGTCCAGCGCGTGCTCGCGCTCCCGGGATGCAGGGGCCTCTACTACGTGCTCTCCGACGGCGGCACGTCGCTGTCCCTCTCGCTGTGGGAGGACAAGGAGGCCCTGGACGGCAGCAAGGAGGCTGCGAACGCCCTTCGCGCCGAGACGGCGGCGCAACAGCATATGGATATCCTCTCGGTGGAGGACTACGAGGTGCTCACCGAGGAGCTGAAACCGTAGGCGCCGAACCAGCTGAACACACGGAGCCCGCCTCCGCCATCTCAGGCGGAGGCGGGCTCCGTGTGGTGCGGGCGAGGCGGCTACAGTGCGGCGCCAACCCCCGCTACGACCGGCGTCTGGCCCGAGACCGGCCCCGAGGCGATGGGCTCCTTTCCGCAGGCCTGCGCTTCCAGTGCAGTCGCCTGAAGGTCCACGCCCTCGCGCTCGGCGGCCTCGACGGCGGCCGGGTGGTCGAGCGCCAGCTGCAGTTCGTCGCCATCGTCCGTCACGGCCAGCGGCACCTCGGGCAGCGGCATGTGCGTGAGGTCGATGCGCGGGTCCTCGTCCTGGGCCGCGACGACCTCGGCGGCCTCGGCCGGGGTGTCCACGCTCGGCAGCGAGCCCGGGAGCGGGCGCTGTGCCGACTCGCGCAGGAACCAGATCGCGGCGGCGCCCACCACCGAGGTGCCCATGAGGTAGTAGGCCGGAGCCATGTCGTCGCCCGTGGCCTGGATGAGCGCGTCGATGATGAACGGCGTCGTGCCGCCGAACACGGCAACGGCCACGTTGTACGCGATGCCCATCGCGCCGTAGCGGCTCGCGGTCGGGAACTGCGCCGGCAGGGCCGAGGCGAGGTTCGCCACGTAGAACGTCACGGGGAACGCGACGAGCGCGAGGCCGGCGACGGTCGCGGCCACGGAGCCGATGCCGATGAGTGCGAACGCTGGGACGGCCAGCACGATCGTGCTGACGGCACCGATCCACAGCACGGGCCGGCGGCCGATCCGGTCGGAGAGCTTGCCCGTGAGCGGGATGCAGAGGCTCATGACGACGAGGACCGGGATGGTGAGGAGGGTGCCGTGGACCTCGTCGTAGCCCTTCGAGACCGTCAGGTACGTCGGCATGTACGAGGTCAGGGCGTAGCCGACCGTGTTCGCGGCGGCCACGAGGACCATCGCGACGAGGAGCTCGCGCCAGTAGCTGCGCACGATCCCGATCGGGCCCTTCGCGGCGGCCTCGTCGTTCGCGGCGAGCTCCTTGCCGGCCTGTTCCTGCGCGTCGAGCGCGGCCTGGAACGTGGGGCTCTCCTCGATCTTGAGGCGGAACCAGATCGCGACCAGGCCGAGCGGGCCGGCGATGAGGAACGGGATGCGCCAGCCGTAGGCCTCCATGGCCTCCTGGCCGAGCGTGAGCTGCAGGACCGAGACGAGGGCCGCGCCGAGCGCGAAGCCCAGGTAGGAGCCCATGTCGAGGAAGCTCGCGAGGAAGCCGCGGCGCTTGTCCGCCGCGTACTCGCTCACGAAGGTCGTGGCGCCGGCGTACTCGCCGCCGGTCGAGAAGCCCTGGACGAGCTTGATCGCCACGAGCAGCACCGCGGCCCACACGCCGATCTGCGCGTAGCCGGGCAGGAGCCCGAGCGCGAACGTCGAGGCGGCCATCATGATGAGCGTCGCCGCGAGCACACGCTGGCGGCCGATCTTGTCGCCGAGCCAGCCGAAGAACACGCCGCCGGCAGGCCGCGCGATGAAGGTCGCGGCGAAGGTCCCGAGCAGGAACAGGGTCTGGACGGACGGGTCGGCCTCGGGCAGGAACACCGGCCCCATCGTGGTGATGAGGTAGCCGAAGACGCCGACGTCGAACCACTCCATCGTGTTGCCGACGATGGTTCCGCCGATGGCCTTCTTGAGCATGGGCTGGTCGACGACATTGACGTCATCGACCCTGAGGCGGCGCTTGCGGAACACGACGCGCCGGGTCGGTGAGGGGGCGGTCATCTGACTGCGGTCTGGTGACATGGCCATCAAGTCTAGTCGACGGGTTCCGGGATTTGAGTTGGCACTCTCGGTTATTGGCGTGGCTCGGATCACACTCCGGGCCCCTGCCGCGCTGCCGGCGGGCGCGTCACGGCGCCATCGTCCGTCTGGCGCATCCCCATGCCCGCGCGGATCGGGTCGCGCACGACGGCGGCCCTGCGCTCCCGCTTCCGGCCCGCCCGGGCGCGTGGCGGCTCGGGCAAGACCGTTACCTTTTTGTGATCTAAAGGGAGCTCATTCCGCGCCCGCGTTCGACTCCCAGGGACGCGCGAGGCCCCCGCCCGATCCGGGCGGGGGCCTCGACGCGTCTGCCCGGATCGGGCGGGCCTTGCTGTGTTCGCGGTCCTACTCGGCGTCGTGGTCTGTCTCGAGGATCGTCACGAGCCTCGCGAGGGCCTCGTCCGCGCCGGGGCCATCGGCGCGCAGCACGACCTGCTCGCCGAACTCCGCGCCGAGGCTCATGAGGGACAGGATGCTCGAGGCGTCCATGGCCTCGTCGGCCGGCTCGCCGAGCTTGGCAATGGTCACCTCGAGGCCGGCCTCTCCGGCCGCCTCGGCGAAGATCGCCGCGGGCCGGGCGTGCAGGCCCACGCGGGAGCCGATCGTTGCGGTGCGTTCTGCCATGGGTTGCTCCTTGTCGTCAGGAAAAGGGATTGGAGTCAGGCTACAGGTGCTCGGGCCGGGCTGTGCCGCAGATTACAGCCCGAGGGTGTCGAGGAGGGGGAGGTGGGCGCGGACTGTGGTGCGGGCGTCGGCGGCGGTGGGGGCTTGGAGGGCGAGGGTGGCGAGGTTCTGGGCCTGGGGGAGGGTGATGGTCTTGAGGACGGCGTTGACGGCGGGGAGGGCGCGGGGGGACATGGAGAGGGTGGTGACGCCGAGGCCGACGAGGACGGCGGCGAGGGCCGGGTCGGCGGCGGCCTCGCCGCAGACGCCGACGGGCTTGGGCCGGCCGTCGGGGTTCTCGGCGCTGGCCTGGGCGGCTTGGGCGGCGCCGTCGCAGGTGGCCTTGATCAGGTGCAGGACGGCGGGCTGCCAGGGGTCGTTGAGGGTGGCGAGGGGGCCGAGCATGCGGTCGGCGGCCATGGCGTACTGGGTGAGGTCGTTGGTGCCGAGGGAGGCGAAGTCGGCGTTGGCGAGGATGTGCCCGGCGGTGAGCGCGGCGGAGGGGACCTCGACCATGACCCCGGCGGTGGCGAGGCCGGCCTCGCGGGCGAGGCGGGTGAAGTGGGCGGCCTCGTCGGGGGTGGCGATCATAGGGGCCATGACCCAGACCTCGGCGTCATTCTTGGCGGCGGCGTCGGCGATGGCGGCGAGCTGG